>JBFWZH010000005.1:0-191650 GCA_050185585.1 Sphingomonadales bacterium
CTTGATGTCGCGGTCGGTGCCGAAGATCACGACGCCGACATTGTCGACTTCCAGGTTCAGCGCCATGCCCTTGATGCCGCCGGGGAATTCCACCAGCTCGCCGGCCTGCACGTTATCGAGGCCGTAGACGCGGGCAATGCCGTCACCCACCGACAGCACGCGGCCGACTTCGGAGACCTCGGCGCCGGCGCCGAAATTGTTGATCTGTTCCTTGAGGATCTCGGAGATTTCTGCGGCGCGGATGTCCATCAGCCAATCCCTTTCATGGCAAGCTGCATGTTGGAGAGCTTCGTGCGAAGCGAATTGTCGATCATGCGCGACCCGACGCGGACCACGAGGCCGCCGAGCAGGCCGGGATCGACCGAGGTCTCGAGCTGGATCTTGCGAGAGAGATGGGCAGCCAGTGTGTCGCGCAACTCTTCCGTCTGCCCGGCGGTCAGCGGATAGGCCGAGGTGACCTGGGCGGTCATCTCGCCGCGCTCGTCGGCCAGCATGGCGGCATAGGCCCCGATCATGCCGCGCAGCGCGAACAGGCGGCGGTTGCGGGCGACGACGGCGAGGAAGCGCCTGGTGAGGTCGCTGGCGCCCGCCTTTTCGAGCACGGCGCCGATGGCGCGGGTCTGCTCGTCGCGGGAAAACAGCGGGCTGCGGACCAGCTCGGCCAGGTCGGCGCTCTCGCCGAGCAGACGCTTGAGATCCTGCAGATCCTGCTGGACCGTGTCCAGCGCACCGGCCTCCCTGGCCAGGTCGAACAGCGCGGCGGCATATCGCCCCGCCACACCCGATGTCATGGAACTATTGGCTGCCAAGTGGCGACTCTTCGTTGAGACGTTCTTCGGGTCGGAATGCCGCGAAAGTGGCGGATTTCCTCGAATTCTTGGGTGCCCGCGGGGCTTCCGCACCCGCGAGACGGCCGGAGTGTTAACACAGCGGTATCCACCTTGCAACCGAGTCCGGGCGGCATTTTCGGGGGGCAGACCAGCGTTCACAGAAAGCTGTACGGATCGATATCGACGGCGACCCGAACGCTACTCTTTTCAGGCACTTGGGCCAGCCAGCCATGGATCAGACGCTGGATGTCGACGGTACGGCGGGCCTTCACCAGGAAGCGGTGCCGGAAGCGCCCGCGCAGCCGCGCATAGGGCGCCGGCGCGGGCCCCAGCACGGTGAAATCCGCCCCGCGCGGGGCCCTCGCCGACAGGGCGCGGGCATAGGCCGCGACATCGGCCTCGTTCACCCCGGAAAGAATTAGCGCGGCAAGCCTGCCATAGGGCGGCCAGCCCGCCGCCTCGCGCTCGGCGGCCTCGTTGCGGTAGAAGCCGGGGCCGTCGCCGCCGATCAGCGCCTGCATCACCGGATGCTCGGGCATGTAGGTCTGCACCAGCACCCTTCCCGGCCGCTCGGCTCGCCCGGCCCGTCCCGCCACCTGCCAGAGCTGCTGGTAGGTGCGCTCGCCGGCGCGCAGGTCGCCGCCCGACAGGCCCAAATCCGCGTCGACGATGCCGACCAGGGTCAGCATGGGAAAGTGATGCCCCTTGGTGACGAGCTGGGTGCCGATGACGATGTCGAGCTGATGCCTTTCGATGCGCTCGACGAAGGCCTGCGCCTCGCGCGCCGTGCGCACCGTGTCGCTGGCCATGATGGCGACCCGCGCATCGGGAAACAGCGCCTCCACTTCCTCGGCCAGCCGCTCCACGCCCGGCCCGTAGGCGACGATCATGCCCTCGGCGCCGCATTTCGCGCACGCCTTCGGCATGGGCATGGTGAAGTCGCAGTGGTGGCACTGCAGCCGGTTGCCGAACCGGTGCACCACCAGCGGCGCCGAGCAGTTGTCGCGCATCACCCGGTTGCCGCAGGCCTTGCAGATGGCGGCGGGCGCGTAGCCGCGCCGGTTGAGGAACAGCAGCGACTGCTCGCCCGCCTCGATGTTGGCGCGTAAATCCGCCTCCAGCCGGGGTGATATCCAGCGGCCGCGCCGGGTGTCCTCGCGGCGCATGTCGATGGCGGTGATCTCGGGCAGGGTCGCGCCGCCGTGGCGGACCGGCAGGTGGACCCGCTCGTACTTGCCGGTCCAGCAGTTCACCATGGTCTCCAGCGACGGCGTCGCCGAGACAAGCACCACCGGGCACTTCATCAGCGAGGCACGCACCACGGCCATGTCGCGGGCGTGGTAGATGACCTGCTCCTCCTGCTTGTAGGCGGGGTCGTGCTCCTCGTCGACCACCACCAGCGCCAGCGAGCGGAACGGCAGGAACAGCGCCGAGCGGGCGCCGACGACCACCTTCGCCGCGCCCGAGGCGACGCCGAGCCAGGCGGCGCGGCGCGCCCTGCCGGTCAGGTCCGAGTGCCAGGCGACCGGGCTGGCGCCGAACCTTGTCTCGAACCGGTCGAGCAGCTGGTTGGTGAGCGCGATCTCCGGGACCAGCACCAGCACCTGTCCGCCGGGGTCGCGCCGCAGCGCCTCGGCGATGGCCTCGAAATAGACCTCGGTCTTGCCCGAACCGGTGACGCCTTCCAGCAGCACCGCGGCATAGCCGCCGCCGATGCGCTCCCTGAGCGCCGCGGCGGCCGCCTCCTGGGCTTCCGAAAGGACCGGTCCCGGCGTCTCCGGATCTGGGGGCGGCTCCAGATATCCGGCGTCCGGATCGCTCTCGACGGCGACGAGCACGCCCTGCTCCGCCAGGCCGCGGACCACCCCGCCGCTGACCGCGGCCGCCTCGGCGATATCGGCGGCGGTGCGCGGCGGCCCGTCCCGAAGCAGATCCATGACCCGCCGGCGGGCGCCGGTCATGCGCTCAGGCTCCGCGCCGGTCGGCGCATAAGTGATCACCGGGCGCGGCGGCTGGAACAGGGCCGGCGTGGCGATCGCCATGCGCAGCACCGAACCCAGCGGCGCCATGGTGTAGCGCGACACCCAGTCGATGAAGCGGCGCGTGGAGTCGGGCAGCGGCGGCAGCGGCAGCCTGGCATGGACGGTCCGCAGCTTGTCAGGGTCGGCGGGCGGCGCGCCGGGATCCTCGTCCCACACCACGCCGACGCGTCGGCGCGTGCCGAGCGGCACCTCCACCAAGTCCCCCGGCCGCAGCACGGCCTCTGGCGGAGGACGGTAGTCGTATGCTAGGTCGAGGCCCAGCGGCAACAGCACCCGCACCGTCGCGGTATCCCGCGACCTTCCGCCCTCGGGCGGATCGATTTTCATGGCATGCGGCCTTTGCAGGGTAGGGCGCCTCTCTGTAGAATCAGCCGACGGGCCAACAACCGGAAACGAGGAATAACCTTCATGAAGTTTTTCGTCGACACCGCCGACATCGCGGAGATCCGCGATCTGGCGGAAAGCGGCCTGCTCGACGGCGTGACCACCAACCCATCCCTCGTCGCCAAGGCGGGCCGGGACTTCACCGAGATCCTGCGCGACATCTGCGCGGCGGTGCCGGGGCCGGTGAGCGCCGAGGTCACCGCGACCGACGCCGCCGGCATGATCGCCGAGGGCGAGAAGCTGGCGCGAATCGCCGACAACATCACCGTGAAGGTGCCGCTGACCATCGACGGGCTGAAGGCCTGCCGGCACCTGACCTCCGGCGGCACCATGGTCAACGTGACCCTGTGCTTCTCGGCGGTGCAGGCGCTGATGGCCGCGAAAGCCGGCGCCACCTTCATCTCGCCCTTCGTCGGCCGGCTGGACGACATCTCCCAGGACGGCATGCAGCTGATCCAGGACATCCGCCAGATCTACGACAATTACGATTCGTTCGGCACCGAGATCCTGGTGGCGAGCGTGCGCAATCCCACCCATGTGCTGCGCGCGGCGCTGATCGGCGCCGATGTCTGCACCATTCCGCCCGCGACCTTGCGGCAGCTGATCAAGCATCCGCTCACCGACAACGGACTGCAGGCGTTCCTAGCCGACTGGGCCAAGACCGGCCAGAGCATCGGCTGAGCCATGAGCAAGCTCTCCCGGGAATCGGTTCTGGCCTGGCTCGACAAGCACCCGGACGTTCTGGCCGAGCTGCTGCCCGGCGCGCCCGAGGCCGATCCCGGCGTGGTCGACTTCCAGCGACACCTGATCGACCGGCTGCGCGGCGCCCTGTCGCAGCGCACCGCCGACCGCGACGCCCTGGTCGAGACGTCGCGCGGGAACCTGGCCAGCCAGCACCAGGTGCACGACGCGACGCTGGGTCTCGTGCGCGCCGCCAGCTTCGACGAACTGGCCTGGTTCATCAGCCGCGAGCTGCACGATCACCTGCATGTGGACGTGACCGTGCTGTGTCTCGATCACCGCAGCGTCTGGCCGGAGCGCAAGGCCGAGTCAGTTCCGCTGCTGCCCGCCATGCTGATCGAAAGCCAGTTCGCGCCCGGCCAGACCGTGTCGCTGGGGCCGGCGCGAGAGGAATCCGAGGAATTCTTCGGCCCGGCGACCAGCCTGATCCGCTCGCAGGCCATGGTGAAGCTGGAGCTGGGCGCCCACCTGTCCGGCCTGCTGGCCATGGGAGACCGGGACCCCGCCACCTTCGAGCCCGGCCACGCCACCCAGCTGGTGCGCTACCTGGGCGACGTTCTCTCGCTGCGGCTGCAGCAGCTGCTACCCCAAGGCAAGGCGACGGAGCCGACCCGTTGGTCGCGCCCGGAGAGCTAGAGCGTACTCCGATCAAGTCGGACCGCCTGGGCGGCAAGCCGCTCTCGCGGCTCACCCCTCATCCGGCGCTTCGCGCCACCGTCTCCCCGCCGGGGAGAAGGGTTTTCGGTGCCGCCGCTCCGGCCAAGTCCCCTCGCCCCGCCGGGGAGAGGGTTAGGGTGAGGGGGACCGCGAAAGCGGTTCAGGCCGAACCGCGACGAAAGAACGCGGAGCCGTTCAATGGCCGCTGATGCAGCCATCGTCGAACGCCTTCTCGCCTCCCTCGCCGCCGACGACACGGCTGCGCCGCTGGCGCGCGACTGGGCGCGGCACCTGGCCAGCGAACGACGCCTCGCCGGCAATACCCTGACGTCCTATCTGCGTGACCTGCAGGATTTCTTCCTGTTCCTGCAGGGCCACCACGGCGCGCGCGTGGGCAAGGCGACGCTCGAGGGTCTCGGTGTACCCGATTTCCGTGCGTGGCTGGCGACCCGCCGCAGGAACGGCCAGTCGTCGCGCTCGTCGGCGCGGGCGCTGTCGGCGGTGCGCAGCTTCTACCGCTTCCTCGGCCGCGCCGGCATCCTCAACAACGGCGCGGTGCAGGCGGTCTCGACGCCGAAGATCCCCCATTCCGTGCCGCGCCCGCTGTCGATCGACGGCGCGCTCGCGGTGGTGGACGAGGTGGGCTCGCTCGCCGACGAGCCATGGGTCGCCGACCGGGACACCGCGGTCATCACCCTGCTCTATGGCTGCGGCCTGCGCATCTCCGAGGCGCTCGGCCTGAAGCGCCGCGAGGCGCCGCAGGGCCAGTCCATGGTGATCCGCGGCAAGGGCGGCAAGCAAAGGCTCGTGCCGGTGCTGCCGGTGGTGCGCGACGCCATCGCCGTCTACCTCGCCGCCTGCCCGTTCACTCTCGATCCCGAAGGGCCGCTGTTCATCGGCGTGCGCGGCAAGCAGCTCAACCCGGGCATCATCCAGGCCCGCATCCGCATGCTGCGCGGCGCGCTGGGCCTGCCCGATTCGGCGACGCCCCATGCCTTGCGCCATTCCTTCGCCACCCATCTGCTGGCCTCGGGAGGCGATTTGCGCACCATCCAGGAATTGCTGGGCCACGCCTCGCTGTCGACCACCCAGCACTACACCGAGGTGGACACGGCGCGGCTGCTCTCGATCTATGATTCGGCGCATCCGCGCGCAGGATAGGAGACCGGGATGATGCATCACCTGGCACGATCGTACGGGCTATACGTCGGCCCGTCGCGCCTCGGCGGCCGCGGGCTGTTCGCCGGCGCGGAGATCGCTGCGGGCGACTTGGTCACCTCGGCCAGCGTGCTTCTGATCCCGCCCGAGCAGACCGCCCACGTCGACGAGGGCCTGATGCGCCACTACGTGTTCGACTGGACGCCCGATGCCGACACCACCCAGTACGCGGTGGCGTTCGGCGAAATATCGTTCTGCAATCACAGCCCCGCGCCCAACTGCCGGTTCGAGCTGGACCGCGAGCGCCTATGCGTCAGCCTCTATGCCTGCCGCGACATCGAGGCGGGCGCGGAACTGACCATCGACTACGCCTACGAGGAATTTCCGTTCGACGTGGTGGAGGGCTAACCCGCCTCGACAAGTTGCTTGAGCTCCGCCATCAGCGTCTGCGGCGGGAACGGCTTCTGCAGCACCCGGTATTCGCGCCCCGAGGTGTGGGCGCGGCGCGCCTCGGCGCTGTAGCCCGACATCAGCAGAACGCGGCACTCGGGATGGGTGTCGATCGCCCGGTCCGCCAGGTCGAAGCCGCTGATGCCGCCGGGCAGCACCACGTCCGACAGCAGCACGTCGAGCCGCTCGGCCCCCTCGATCTGCGCCAGCGCCTCGGGGCCGCTGGCGGCGACCAGCAGCCGGGCGCAGCGCCGGCCGAGCAGGTGCTCCATGACCTTGCGGACATGGCTCTCGTCATCGACCAGCAGCACCACGCCGAGCCTTGGTCCCTCGCTCAGCGAGCGGGCGCGACGCCGCGCGGCGGCCAGCTTGGCCCCCTCGGCGGACGGGAAGAACATGCGGATGGCCGTGCCGCAGCCCACCTCGCTGTCGATTTCCATGAAGCCCTGCGACTGGGTCACGAAGCCGTGCACCATGGCAAGGCCCAGCCCGGTGCCCTTGCCCACCTCCTTGGTGGTGAAGAACGGCTCCAGCGCGCGCCTCCGTGTCGCCTCGTCCATCCCTGTGCCGGTGTCGGCGACGGCGATCTCCACATGGGTCGTCTCGGCGTCGGGATTGCCGGGCGTGGCCCGCCGGACATTGCGCGCCGACAACCTCACCTTGCCGCCCTCCGGCATGGCGTCGCGCGCATTGATCGCCAGGTTGAGCAGGGCGCTCTCGAGCAGGGCGGCATCGAGATTGGCGGGCGAGACGTCGTCCGCGACCTGAACTTCGACGTCGATGGATGCCGGCAACGCCGTGCGAACCAGCTTCAACGACTGGCGCACCAGCCTGCCGGGATCGCAGATGCGCGATTCCAGCTCCTGGTGGCGCGAGAACGACGACAGCCGCCGCACCAGGTCGGCGCCGCGCTCGGCGGCGTCGAGCACCATGTCGAGATGCTCCTTCGAACCGCCCTCCTTGGCGAACTGGGCACCGATCTGGATCGCCATCAGCAAATTGTTGAAATCGTGGGCGATGCCGCCGGCGAGATGACCCAGGGTCTCCAGCTTCTGGGCCTGCACGAACTTGGCCTCTGCCTCGCGGCGTTCGGTGATGTCCTGGGCCACGCCCACATAGGTATTGCAGCTCCCGTCCTCGTCGAACACGGGGAAGCCCCGGCCCCAGATCCAGCGCTGCGTGCCGTCGCGCGCCTGGATGCGATATTCCTGGCTGTAGGGCTCGAGCTTCGCCATCCCCTCGTTGCGGACCCGGTTCACCTCGAGACGGTCGTCGGGATGGACGATGGTCAGCAGGATGTTGGGGTCGGCCTTCATGGCCTCGGGGTCGATGTTGGTCAGCCGGGTGAAGGCGTCGCTGAGATAGGTCATCTGGCCGGTATTGAGATCGACGACCCAGAACACTTCGTCGATGGTCTCCGAGATCTGCCGCAGGCGCTGGGCGGTTTCGCGCAGGGCCCGCTCCGCCTCCTTGCGCTCGGCGATGTCGCGGATGATGAGCTGCTGCCAGGCGCGTCCCTCGATCTCGACCCGGCCCATGCTGATCTCGACCGGAAACAGTGCGCCGTCCTTGCGGCGCTGCACCGATTCGAACCGCGCCTCGGTCGCCTCGCGCCGCACCGGCAGGACGCCGTGGTCGGCAAGGTCCGAGCGCGAGTGCAGCGGGTGAAGCGCGGCCACGTCCTTGCCGACCAGTTCCTGCAGGCTGAAGCCGTAGCCTGCCAGCGCCCGGTCGTTGGCTTCGGCGATGCGGCCGTTGGCGTCGACCAGCAGGATCATGTCGTTGGCGCGCCGGCTGAGAAACTCGAACCGCTCGGCGATCTCCAGGCGCTGCAAATCGGCCTCGTGCCGGGAGTTGAGGTGGGCGATTTCCTTCCGGCGCCACGCCATCAGCAGCAGCAGGCCGCCGCCCGCGACCAGGGTGACGATCAGCAGCGCATAGGTCAGGCCCAGTTGCCGGACCGCCGCATAGACCCCCTCCGCCTCGACGCTCGAGACCACGTACCACGGTGTTCCCGGCACCTCGGCCACACCCGTCAGCGAGGAAAAGCCGCGGTAGTCGGCGCCGTCGACGAAGCCGCCGCCTTCAGCCGCGGCCGCGGCGATCAGTGCGTCGGCCCCGGGCACCGGCGCGCCGCCAAGGACCTCGCGGGACAGCCGGGGCTGGCTGACGAAGCGCACGTCGTCTCCATGGCGCTCGATCAGGTAGGCCTGCGAGACCGAGGTGACGCCGGGCCAGTTGTGGACCCGGGGCAGAAGGCTCAGCCCGGGATCGATCGTCAGCAGGCCCACCGTGACCTCCTGCCGGCCCGCCACGGGTACGGCCAGGTAGATCGGACCCGTCACCGACCGCCGCAGCGACACGTCGCCCAGCGATAGCTGCTGCTGCCCGGTCTCCGCGGCGCGGCGGGCCACGGTCGCCGCCTCCGCGCCGAGCGGTTCATCGGTTCCATTGGCGCTGAGCAGCATGCTGCCTTCGGCGTCGGTCAGGGCGATGTCGCTGAAATTATGGTAGAAATTCAGGCTCCGGAGATGGTCGTGAAGACGGCGGCCGTCGTCGTCGTCAGGATGTCCCGCGGCCCGCCACCGTTCCAGCGCCGTCCGGGAGCCTAGCTGCTGGGCCAGCGCGTTGGCGTCGCCCTGGCGCTCGATCAGCCACTGGCTGATTTCCACCGCCCTCGACCGGGCGAATACGGTGAGTGTGTTCCGGGCCTGTTCGGCAACCGCCTCGCGTTGGCTGGAATAGAGGTGGAGACCCACGCCGGCAACCAGCAGCGAACAAACCAGATAGATCACCAGGGGAACGGCGAAGGGCCGGCGCAAGGCGCGCTTGCCGACATCGGGTGGAACCGCGTCCATCAACGAAGCGGACCTCCGGCGCCGCGCGACGCCCGACCGGCCAGAACCGATGATGCCCGAAGCGACACGCCGTTTCCCCCGAAACGCCCAGGATGCGCCCAGCATCAGGGTATTCCGGGTAGGGCCAGTGACGCAAGATGCCGGGCGGTCCCGCCGGTCCCGGCGAACCGCTAAGGAACCGTACCCGTGGGAATGCCGCTAGAAGTGGATGGCCCGGCCGGCGACCGCCAGGGCGGCTTCCTTCATGGTCTCCGAAAGGGTCGGGTGGGCATGGCAGGTCAGCGCGATGTCCTCGGCCGAGGCATCGAACTCCATGGCCAGCACGGCCTCGGCGATCAGGTTGCCGGCGTCGGCGCCGATGATGTGCACGCCCAGCACCCGATCGGTCTTGCCGTCGGACAGGATCTTGATGAAGCCTTCAGGGTGCAGGCCCACCTTCGCCTTGGCGTTGGCCATGAACGGGAACTTGCCCACCTTGTAGTCGGTGCCGGCCTTCTTCAGCTCCTCCTCGGTCTGGCCGACCGAGGCCACTTCCGGCGAGGTGTAGATCACGCCGGGGATGGCGCCGTAGTTCACATGGCCGACCTTCCCGGCAATGGTGTCGGCGACCGCCACGCCCTCTTCCTCGGCCTTGTGGGCGAGCATGGGGCCGGCGATGACGTCGCCGATGGCGTAGATGCCCTTCACGTTGGTGCGCCAGTGGTCGTCGGTCTTGACCAGGCCGCGATCGGTGGCCTCGACACCGGCCTTGTCCAGGCCCAGGCCGCCGGTGTAGGCCTTGCGGCCCACTGAGACCAGCACGTAGTCGGCCTCCAGCACCTCGGTCTCGCCGCCCTTGGCCGGCTCGGTCGTGACCTTCAGGCCCTTGTTGGTCTCCTCGACCTTGGTGACCTTGGTGCCGGTCTTGATGGTGAAGCCCTGTTTGCGCAGGATCTTGTCGAATTCCTTGGCGACCTCGTCGTCGACGCCGGGGACGATGCGGTCGAGGAATTCGACGACCGTGATCTTGGCGCCGAGGCGGCCCCAGACCGAGCCGAGTTCGAGACCGATCACGCCGCCGCCGATCACCACCAGGTGCTTGGGCACCTCGGGCAGGGCGATCGCCATGTTGGAAGACACCACGCGCTTCTCGTCGATGGTCACGCCGGGGATCGAGGCCGGCTCGGACCCGGTGGCGATGATCACGTTCTTGGCCGTGACCGTGGAGGTCGAGCCGTCCTCGGCCTTCACCTCGATGGTGTTCTTGTCCTTGAAGCTGCCCCAGCCCTTCAGATAGTCGACCTTGTTCTTCTTGAACAGGCCTTCGATGCCGCGGGTCAGGCCCTTCACGGTCTCGTCCTTGTAGGCCATCATCGCCGGCAGATCGAGTTCGACCGAGCCGACCTTGACGCCGATCTTGGCGTGGCTGTGGCCGGCCGCCTCGAACGTCTCCGACGCGTGCAGCAGGGCCTTGGACGGGATACAGCCGACGTTGAGGCAGGTGCCGCCCAGGGTGCCGCGGCCTTCGATGCAGGCCGTCTTCAGACCGTTCTGGGCCGCCCGGATCGCCGCGACGTAGCCGCCGGGGCCGCCGCCGATCACCACAACATCATATTCGCTCATCATTTCCCTCGTTTTGCAGTTGCCCGCGTTACGGCGCTACAGATCGAGCAGCATCCGGTGCGGGTCTTCGAGACATTCCTTGACGCGGACCAGGAAGGTGACCGCCTCGCGCCCATCGACAATACGGTGATCATAGGACAGGGCAAGGTACATCATCGGCCGCGCCACGATCTGGCCGTCCACCACCACCGGCCGGTCCTGCACCTTGTGCATGCCGAGGATGCCGGACTGGGGCGGGTTGAGGATCGGCGTGGACATCAAGGATCCAAATACGCCGCCATTGGAGATCGTGAAGGTGCCGCCCTGCAGGTCTGCCAGCGCGAGTTTGCCGTCCCTCGCCTTCGCCGCCACCTCGTTGATCGCCTTCTCGACCCCAGCGAGGCCGAGCGCGTCGACGTCGCGGATCACGGGCACGACCAGACCGTTGGGCGCCGAGACCGCCACGCCGATGTCGTAATGGTCCTTGTAGATGATGGCATCGCCGTCGACCTCGGCATTGACCGAGGGAATCTCGCGAAGCGCATGGACGCAGGCCTTCGCGAAGAACGACATGAAGCCCAGGCGCACGTCGTGCTTCTTCTCGAACAGGTCGCGATACTCGTTGCGCATGTCGATCAGCGCCGACATGTCGACCTCGTTGAACGTGGTCAGCATGGCGGCGGTGTTCTGCGCCTCCTTGAGCCGCGCGGCAATGGTCTTGCGCAGCCGGGTCATCTGCACCCGCTCCTCGCGCTCGCCCGGTTCGCGGGGCGGCGCGGCAGGACGGGCGGCCGGCTTCGGCGCGCTGGCGGCAGGCGCCTCCATATGTTTCAGCACGTCGCCCTTGGTGATGCGGCCGCCGCGGCCCGTGCCTTCGATTTTCGACGGGTCGAGCCTCGCTTCCTCGACCATGCGTGCAGCGGAGGGGGCCATCATCGCCTCGCGGGCCATCTCCTCCGGATCGTGTTCTTCCGTGGGCGGTTCGGACTCTACGGACGGCGCCGGCGCCGGCTTTGCCGCGGACGCCTTCGGCGCGGGCTTGGCCTCCGACTTGGGTTCGGCTTTGGGTTCGGGCTTCGCCTCGGCCTTGGGCGGCGGCTTGGCCCTGCTGCCCTCGCCGATTGAGCCGATCACGGCGCCGACCTGGACGGTGTCTCCCTCGTTGACCTGGATCTCGCCGAGCACGCCGGCGGAGGGGGCGTTCACCTCCACGGCGACCTTGTCGGTCTCGAGCTCGACGAGCGGCTCGTCCTGCTCGACCGCGTCGCCGGGCTTCTTGTACCACTTGGCGACGGTCGCCTCGGTGATCGACTCACCCAGCGTGGGGACGACGATATCGGTCATGCGGCCAATCCTTTCCTAACCCATCAGAGCGTCGTGAACGATGCGCGCCTGCTGCTCCTTGTGACGGGACAGCAAGCCGGTCGCGGGAGACGCGGCCGCCTTTCTCCCCACGTAGACGGGCCGCTTCACGAAGTGGTCGAGGTCCTCGAGCGTCTTCTCGATGAAAGGCTCTACGAATGTCCAGGAGCCCATGTTCTGGGGCTCCTCCTGGCACCAGATGACCTTGGCGTGCGGGAAGCGTTCCAGTTCCTCCTGCAGCGAATCTCCCGGGAACGGATAGAGCTGCTCGATGCGCAGCAGATAGACGTCGGACAGCTTGCGCGCCTCGCGCTCCTCCAGCAGGTCGTAATAGACCTTGCCGGTGCAGATCACGACGCGGGTGATCTGGTCGTCGGGCTTCAGCTTGCCGTAGCCTTCGCTCTCGGTCTGCGCATGGTCCCACATGACGCGGTGAAACGAGGTGCCGCGCGCCATGTCCGACAGGTGCGATACGCAGTGCTTGTGCCGCAGCAGGCTCTTGGGCGTCATCAGCACCAGCGGCTTGCGGAACTCCCGGTGCATCTGCCGGCGCAGGATGTGGAAGTAGTTAGCCGGCGTGGTGCAGTTGGCGACCTGCCAGTTGTCCTCGGCGCACATCTGCAGATAGCGCTCCAGCCGGGCCGAGGAATGCTCGGGACCCTGCCCCTCGAAACCGTGCGGCAGCAGCAGGACGAGACCGCTCATGCGTAGCCACTTCAGTTCGCCGGCGGCGAGAAACTGGTCGATGATTACCTGGGCGCCGTTGGCGAAGTCGCCGAACTGGGCCTCCCACAACACCAGCGTGTTCGGCTCCGCCAGCGTGTAGCCGTATTCGAAGCCCATCACCGCCGCCTCGGACAGCATGGAGTCGATGACCTCGAATTTCGCGTCCTCGCGGACATGGTCGAGCGGCGTATAGCGCTCGCCGTTCTCCTGGTCGGTGAATACGGCGTGCCGTTGCGAGAAGGTGCCACGGCCGGAGTCCTGACCCGACAGGCGCACACCGAAGCCTTCGTCGAGCAGCGAGCCGAAGGCCAGCGCCTCGGCGGTCGCCCAGTCGATGCCGGTGCCGCTTTCGAGGGTCTCGCGCTTGCGGTCCAGCTGCCGCTGCAGCGTCTTGTGCAGGTTGAAGCCGGCCGGGACCGTGGTCAGCACGTTGATCAGGTGCCGCAGCACATCCTCGTCCTCGGCGGTGCGGCCGCGCCGGACGGTGCCGCGGGCGCGCTTCAGGCCGGCCCACCGGCCTTCCAGCCAGTCGGCCTTGTTCGGTTTGAACGATTCCGCCACCTCGAATTCGGTGTCGAGCACGGCGCGGAACTCCTCGCGCATGCGTTTCGCCTCGTCCTCGCTCACCACGCCCTCGCTGGCCAGCTTCTTCGCGTAGATCTGGGTGACCGTGGGCTGATCCTTGATCCGCTGGTACATCAGCGGTTGGGTAAACATCGGCTCGTCGGTCTCGTTATGTCCGAACCGGCGATAGCAGAACATGTCGATGACCACGTCCTTCTTGAACCGCTGGCGGAATTCGGTGGCGAGCTTGGCCACGTGCACCACGGCCTCGGGATCGTCGCCGTTCACATGGAAGATCGGCGCCTGGATGCCCTTGGCGATGTCGGACGGATAGGGCGACGAGCGCGAATACATCGGCGAGGTGGTGAAGCCGATCTGGTTGTTGACGATGAAGTGGATGACGCCGCCGACGCGGTAGCCCTTCAACTGGCTGAGGCCCAGACATTCCGGCACGAGGCCCTGGCCGGCGAAGGCCGCATCGCCGTGCAGCAGCAGGCCCATGACCTGGCTGCGGTCCTTGTCGCCGCGCTGGTCCTGCTTGGCGCGGACCTTGCCCATCACCACGGGATCGACCGCCTCGAGATGGGACGGGTTCGCCGACAGCGACAGGTGGACGGTGTTGCCGTCGAACTCCCGGTCCGACGAGCTCCCCAGATGGTATTTCACGTCGCCCGAGCCCTCGACCTCGTCGGGGGTCGACGAGCCGCCGCGGAACTCGTTGAAGATCGCGCGGAACGGCTTCGACATCACGTTGGCGAGCACGTTGAGGCGGCCGCGGTGGGGCATGCCGATGGCGATCTCCTGCACGCCCACGGCGCCGGCCTTCTTGATGATTGCCTCGAGCGCGGGGATCGTCGATTCGCCGCCATCGAGGCCGAAACGCTTGGTGCCGGTATATTTGATGTTGAGGAACTGCTCGAAGGTCTCGGCCTCGATCACCTTCTGCAGGATGGCGTGCTTGCCCATCTCTGTGAACGACACGTACTTGTCGTGACCTTCGATCCGCTCCTGGATCCAGACACGCTCCTCGAGCTCGGCGATGTGCATGTATTCGACGCCGATCGGGCCGCAATAGACCCGTTCGAGGATCTCGACGATCTCGCGCACGGTGGCGGTCTTGACGCCGAGCGCGTCGATATAGATCGGCCGGTCCAGGTCCTTCTCGGTGAAGCCGTAGGTTTCCGGGTCGAGCTCCGGGTGATCGGGCGATACCGCCAGACCGAGCGGATCGAGCTTGGCGTGGAGATGGCCGCGCACCCGGTACGAGCGGATCAGCGTCAGCGCGCGGATCGAATCGATGGCGGCCGCGTGGACCTGCTCCTGGCTGACCTTCTCGCCCTTGGCCCTGGCCACGACCGGCGCCGGCATACCCGGGTCGAGCGCGGCGGTCAGGTCGCCATTGGCGGCCGGCGGCCAGTCCTTGCGCTGCCAGGACGGGCCGCCATTGGCGCCGGCGGCGCGCGCGGCGCCGCCCGTCAGGTCGTCGAACCACGACCGCCACTCGGCAGGAACCGCGTTCGGGTCGCGCTCGTAGCGCTGGTACAGGCCTTCCAGGAACGAGGCGTTTGCACCGTTCAGGATGGCGGACAGTCCGGGATCCAGTTCCATGCTCTTGGCCGGCGCCGGCTTTTCACCAGCGCCCCTCTGCTAAAGTCAGGCCGCCGGATCCCTTCCGGATCAGCCCTTCAGAACGTCCATCAGCGTCGTGCCCAGCGCCGCCGGGGATTCCGACACGCGGATTCCCGCCGAGCGCATGGCCTCGATCTTGTCCTCGGCGCCGCCGCGGCCACCCGAGATGATCGCGCCCGCGTGGCCCATGCGGCGGCCCGGAGGCGCCGTGCGGCCGGCAATGAAGCCTACCACCGGTTTCTTGATCTTTGATGACTTCAGGAAGTCGGCCGCGTCCTCCTCGGCCGAGCCGCCGATCTCGCCGATCATGATGATCGACTGGGTCGCGTCGTCCTGCAGGAACAGCTCGAGCACGTCGATGAAGTTGGTGCCGTTGACCGGGTCGCCGCCGATGCCGACGCACGAACTCTGGCCGAGGCCGACGGCCGTGGTCTGCGCCACCGCCTCATAGGTCAGCGTGCCCGAGCGCGAGACGACGCCCACCGAGCCCGGCTTGTGGATGTGGCCCGGCATGATGCCGATCTTGCACTGGTTGGGGGTGATGACGCCCGGACAGTTCGGGCCGACCAGCCGCGTGTTGCTGTTTTTCAGCGCGCGCTTGACCCTGATCATGTCCTGCACCGGGATGCCCTCGGTGATGCACACGGCAAGGCGGATGTCGGCGTCGATCGCCTCGAGGATGGCATCCGCCGCGAAGGGCGGCGGGACGTAGATCACCGAGGCGTCGGCGCCGGTCTGCTCGACCGCGTCGGCGACGGTATCGAACACGGGCAGGTCGAGGTGGAGCGTGCCGCCCTTGCCGGGGGTGACGCCGCCGACCATCTTGGTGCCGTAGGCGATCGCCTGCTCGGAGTGGAAGGTACCCTGCGAGCCGGTGAAGCCCTGGCAGATGACCTTGGTGTTGCTGTCGACCAGAATGGCCATGATTACTGCTCCTCCCGCACGGCTTTCGCCACTTTGGCCGCCGCGTCGGCCAGGTCGTCGGCCGAGGTGATGGCGAGGCCCGATTCGGCCAGGATCTGCTTGCCCAGATCCACGTTGGTGCCGGCAAGGCGCACGACCAGCGGCACGTCGAGGCTGACTTCCTTGGCCGCCGACACGATGCCCTCGGCAATGATGTCGCAGCGCATGATGCCGCCGAAGATGTTGACCAGGATGGCCTCGACGTTCGGATCGGACAGGATGATCTTGAACGCCTCGGTCACGCGCTCCTTGGTGGCGCCGCCGCCCACGTCGAGGAAGTTGGCGGGCGCTTCGCCGTAGAGCTTGATGATGTCCATGGTGGCCATGGCGAGGCCGGCGCCGTTCACCATGCAGCCGATGTTGCCGTCGAGCTTGATGTAGTTCAGCTCGTGCTTGGCCGCTTCCAGCTCCATCGGATCCTCTTCGTCGGGATCGCGCAGGGCAGCCACGTTCTTGTGCCGGAACAGGGCGTTGTCGTCGAAGTTCATCTTGGCGTCGAGCGGGATCACCGTCTCCGCGCCGGTGACGACCAGCGGGTTGATCTCGAGCAGCGAGGCGTCGAGTTCGACGAAGGCCTTGTAGAGCTGCTGCAGCAGCTTGCCCGCCTCGCCGATCTGCTTGCCCTGCAGGCCGAGGCCGAAGGCGATCTGGCGGGTATGGAAGGGCATCAGGCCGGTGACCGGGTCGATGTAGATGGTCTTGATCTTCTCGGGGGTGTTGTGGGCCACCTCCTCGATGTCCATGCCGCCCTCGGTCGAGGCCATGATGGCGACGCGCGAGGTGCCTCGGTCGACCAGGAACGCCAGATACAGCTCGCGGCGGATGTCGCAGCCGTCCTCGATGTAGACGCGCTTGACTTCCTTGCCCTCGGGGCCGGTCTGGTGGGTGATCAGCTGCATGCCGATCATCTTCTGGGCGGCTTCCTTCACCGCGTCGATGGATTTCACCACCTTGACGCCGCCACCCTTGCCGCGGCCGCCCGCGTGGATCTGGGCCTTCACGACCCACACGGGGCCGCCCAGTTCCTTGGCGCGGGCCTCGGCTTCCTCGGGGGTGTAGGCGACGCCGCCGGCCAGAACCGGTACGCCGAATTCCTTCAGGAGGGCTTTCGCCTGGTATTCGTGGATATTCATGCTGCTGCTCTCTGCGTTTCCTCTCGGCCCCGGTTCATGGGCCGGCGGTGCTTATAACACCGCGCGAATGAGTGACAACCGCGATCAGGCCAGGGCCGGGTCGATTTGCTTGCAGGCCGCGACGAGGCCCTTCACCGAGTCGACGGACTTGTCGAAACCGGTCTTCTCCTCGCCTTGCAGCGAGATTTCGACGATGCGCTCGACGCCCTTGTCGCCGATGATCACCGGCACGCCGACATAGAGGTCGTCGACGCCGTACTGGCCGGTCAGGTGCGCCGCGCAGGGCAGCAGGCGCTTCTTGTCCTTCAGGTAGCTTTCGGCCATGGCGACCGCCGCGGTCGCGGGGGCGTAGAACGCCGAGCCGGTCTTCAGCAGGCCGACAATCTCGGCGCCGCCGTCACGGGTGCGCTGCACGATCTGGTCGATCTTCTCCTGCGTGGACCAGCCCATCTTGATCAGGTCGGGCACCGGAATGCCGGCGACGGTGGAATAGCGCACCAGCGGCACCATGGTGTCGCCGTGGCCGCCGAGCACGAAAGTGGTGATGTCCTCGACCGAGACCTTGAACTCCTCGGCGAGGAAGTAGCTGAAGCGGGCCGAGTCCAACACGCCGGCCATGCCGACGACCATATTGTGCGGCAGGCCGCTGAACTCGCGCAGCGCCCAGACCATGGCGTCGAGCGGGTTGGTGATGCAGACCACGAAGGCGTTCGGACAGTTTTTCCTGATGCCCTCGCCGACGGCGCGCATGACCTTCAGGTTGATGCCGAGCAGATCGTCGCGGCTCATGCCCGGCTTGCGCGGCACGCCGGCGGTGACGATCACCACGTCGGCACCCTTGATGTCGGCATAGTCCTGGGTGCCGGTCAGGTGGCTGTCGAAGCCTTCGATGGGGCTGGACTGGTCGAGATCGAGCGCCTTGCCCTGTGGCAGGCCCTCGGCGATGTCGAAGATGACGACGTCGCCCAGTTCCTTGAGGCCGATGAGGTGGGCGAGCGTGCCGCCGATCTGGCCACCGCCGATCAGCGCAATCTTCTTGCGAGCCATGAAGGTCTCCGGTGTGTATTGAAGCGGAACGGATCGGGGACCGGGTGTAACGCGATTTCAGGGTGCCCGCAAGGGTGAGATTTAGACTTTACTGTCTATTGTGTAGACCGGTTTGTCTAATTGGCGGCAACGGATGAATTCGTCTCGAAATATTCATGGCTCTGCATCTCGAGAAGTCGCGAAACCGTGCGCTCGAATTCGAAAGCGCCGTCGCCCGCGACATAGAGTTCCTCGGGACGGGCCGCCGCAGAGCAGACCAGCTTGACGCGCCGGTCGTAGAGCGTGTCGATGAGGGTGACGAACCGTTTTGCCTCGTTGCGCTTGTCGGGCCCCATGCGCGGGATGCCCGAGAGCACCACGGTATGGAAGGCGCCGGCAATGGCGAGGTAGTCGGCGGCGCCAAGCGGGCGGGCGCATAACTCGTTGAAACTGAAACGCGCCACGCCCTTTGCCGCCTGCGGCACGGTGAGCGTGCGGCCCTGCATGACGTCGAGCGTCACCGGCTCGCCGCGCTTCTCGTCGGTCAGCGCCTCGAAGCTTTCGTCCAGTTCCCGCTCCGACTGGGCGCCCAGAGGCACGTGGTAGACCGGCATGTCGTGGATGCGCTTCATGCGGTAATCGGTGGGCGAAGCCAGGTGCAGGACATCCAGTTCCGTCTTCAGCATCTCGATTGACGGCAGGAAGAGCTGGCGGTTGAGCCCGTTCTTGTAGAGCTCCCCCGGCGCCCGGTTCGATGTGGCGACGATCACCACCCCCAACTCGAACAGGGCGCGGAACAGACGGCCGAGGATCATGGCGTCGGCCACGTCGGTGACCTGGAACTCGTCGAAGCATAGCAGCATTGCTTCGCGCGCAACCTTGGCGGCCACGGGCGGGATCGGGTCGTCGGCCTCGAAACCTTCGGCGCGCCGATCGGACGGCGACAGCTTGCGCCACCGGTGGACGGATTCGTGAATCTCGAGCATGAAGGCGTGGAAATGCACCCGGCGCTTCGGCGCGAAATTCGTCGAGGCGAAGAAAAGGTCCATCAGCATGGACTTGCCCCGGCCGACACCGCCAAACATGTAGAGACCCTGCGGCGCCTCCTGCTTCTCGCGCATGAACAGGCTGCGCCAGCCGCCGTTGCGCCCGGGCTCGTAGGTCTTCAGCCGCGCATGCAGGATTTCCAGTTTCTCGACCGCCAGTTCCTGCGCCGCATCGTGGGTCAGCGTCCCGTCCGCGACGAGCGTGCGGTAGCCATCGAGCGGGCTGGCGAACTTCAGGCTGGCGGGGACTTGCGGCTTCATCAGGATCCGATAACGAAGCGGCGGCCCGAAAGGAGCCGCCGCCTGTTGTCTATCGCCCCGTTCCGGCCGGCGCAACCGTCGATGGCGAGGGTCAGGCCCGCCGCTCGACCATCAGCTTCTTGATCTCGGCGATGGCCTTGGCCGGATTCAGTCCCTTGGGACAGGCGTGGGCGCAGTTCATGATGGTGTGGCAGCGATAGAGCCGGAACGGATCCTCGAGGTTGTCGAGGCGTTCGCCGGTGTGCTCGTCGCGGCTGTCGGCGATCCAGCGATAGGCCTGCAGCAGGATGGCCGGGCCGAGGTAACGATCCTGGTTCCACCAGTAGGACGGACACGAGGTCGAGCAGCAGGCGCACAGGATGCACTCATAGAGGCCGTCCAGCTTGCGGCGGTCGTCCTCGGTCTGCAGCCGCTCGCGGTCGGGTGCCGGGCTCTCGGTCTTCATCCACGGCTCGATCGACGCGTACTGGGCATAGAAGTTGGTGAGGTCGGGGACCAGGTCCTTGACCACTTCCATGTGCGGCAGCGGCGTGATCTTCACGTCGCCCTTCACCTCGTCCATGCCGGTGGTGCAGGCGAGGCCGTTCTTGCCGTTGATGTTCATGGCGCAGGACCCGCAGATTCCCTCGCGGCACGAGCGCCGGAAGGTCAGGGTCGAGTCCATCTCGTTCTTGATCTTGATCAGCGCGTCGAGGACCATCGGTCCGCAACTGTCCAGGTCGACCTCGTAGGTGTCCATGCGCGGGTTCTGGCCGTCGTCCGGATTCCAGCGGTAGACCTGGAACTTTCGCACGCGCTTGGCGCCCTCGGGCGCCCGGTACGTCTTGCCGGCGCCCTTCTTGATCGTGGAGTTTTTCGGCAGGGTGAATTCGACCATCCCCGTGAATCCTTGTCCTAAGCCTTAATAGACACGAGCCTTGGGCTCGATGTAGCTCACCTCGTCGGAGAGCGTGTAGGTGTGCACCGGCCGGTAGTCGATGGTGACATTGCCGTTGTCATCGAGCCACGACAGGGTGTGCTTCATCCAGTTGGCGTCGTCGCGGTCCGGGAAGTCCTCGCGGGCATGGGCGCCGCGGCTTTCCTTGCGGTTCTCGGCCGAATACATGGTGACCATGGCCTGGCGGATCAGGTTGTCGAGTTCGATGGTCTCGATCAGGTCGCTGTTCCACACCAGCGAGCGGTCGGTGACGCGGATGTCGGCCATCTGGTCCCACACCTGCTTGATCAGTTCCTTGCCTTCGAGAAGCACCTCGCCGGTGCGGAAAACGGCGCAGTTGTTCTGCATGGTGCGCTGCATGTTGGCGCGGATCGTCGCGGTCGGCGTGCCGCCCTTGGCGTTGCGGTAGTGGTCGAGCAGCGCGATGGCGTTGCCGCCGGCATCCTTGCCCATGTCCTTGTGCTTGGAGCCCGGCTTGATGATCTCGGCGGCCCGGTGCGCGGCGGCACGGCCGAACACCACCAGATCGATCAACGAGTTGGAGCCCAGACGGTTGGCGCCGTGCACCGACACGCAGGCAGCCTCGCCCACGGCCATCAGGCCGGGGACGACCGTGTCCGGCTCGCCGTTCTTCAGGGTCACGACCTCGCCGTGATAGTTGGTCTGCAGGCCGCCCATGTTGTAGTGCACGGTCGGCAGCACCGGGATCGGCTCCTTGGTCACGTCGACGCCGGCGAAGATGCGGGCCGATTCCGAGATGCCCGGCAGGCGCTCGTGCAGGATCGCCGGATCGAGGTGATCGAGGTGCAGGTATATGTGGTCCTTGCCCGGACCGACGCCGCGGCCCTCGCGGATCTCGACGGTCATGGAGCGGCTGACCACGTCGCGGGATGCCAGGTCCTTTGCGGACGGCGCGTAGCGCTCCATGAAGCGCTCGCCTTGGGCATTCACCAGATAGCCGCCCTCGCCGCGGGCGCCCTCGGTGATCAGGCAGCCCGAGCCGTAGATGCCGGTCGGGTGGAACTGGACGAACTCCATGTCCTGCAGCGGCAGGCCCGCGCGCAGCGCCATGCCGCCGCCATCGCCGGTGCAGGTGTGCGCCGAGGTGGCCGAGAAATAGGCGCGGCCGTAGCCGCCCGTCGCCAGCACCACCATGTGGGCGCGGAAGCGGTGCAGCTCGCCGGTCGCCATGTCGAGGGCGATGACCCCGCGGCAGACGCCCTCGTCCATGATCAGGTCGAGCGCGAAATACTCGATGAAGAACTCGGCGTCGTGCTTCAGCGACTGCTGGTAGAGGGTGTGCAGCATCGCGTGGCCGGTGCGGTCGGCCGCCGCGCAGGTGCGCTGCGCCGCCGGACCCTGGCCGAAATTGGTGGTCATGCCGCCGAAGGCGCGCTGGTAGATCTTGCCTTCCTCGGTGCGCGAGAACGGCACGCCGAAATGCTCCAGCTCGATCACCGCGGCCGGCGCCTCGCGCACCATGTATTCGATGGCGTCCTGGTCGCCCAGCCAGTCGGACCCCTTCACGGTGTCGTACATGTGCCAGCGCCAGTTGTCCTCGCCCATGTTGCCCAGCGAGGCGGCGATGCCGCCCTGCGCCGCCACGGTGTGCGAGCGGGTCGGGAACACCTTGGTGATGCACGCAGTGCGCAGGCCCTGTTCGGCCATGCCCATGGTGGCGCGAAGACCGGAGCCGCCGGCGCCGACGACGACGACATCATATGCATGGTCGATGAGCGGATAAGCCTGGCTCATGACGGATCAGCCTCCAAACGCGATCTTGAGGACGGCGAACACCGAGACGGCGCCGCCGGCGAAGCAGACGAAGGTGTTGAGCAGGCTGGTCGCCAGCTTGGCGCCCTCGCCGTGCACGTAGTCCTCGAGGATGACCTGGATGCCCAGCTTCAGGTGGTAGAAGCCGGCGATCGCCAGCAGGATCATCATGATCGCCGGGAACGGCCTGGACAGCCAGTCCAGCACCTCGTCGCGGCCGGCGCCGGTAAGGCACACGAGCGAGGCGACCAGCCAGATGGTGAGCGGGATCAGGGCAACGGCGGAGACGCGCTGGACCCAGAAATGATGGGTGCCTTCCTTGGCCGAGCCGAGGCCGCGGACCTTGCCGATCGGGGAACGCAGGCTCATCGGTAGCCTCCCATCATGGTCAGGCCGAGGGCCCACGCGGCGATGGTCAGCACCACCGACAGGCAGACGACGATCCAGCCGGTGGTGGTCGCGGTCTTGACCTCGAAGCCGTGGCCCAGGTCCCAGGCGAGGTGACGAATGCCGTTGCACAGGTGGAACATCAGCGCCCAGGTGACGCCGAACAGCAGGACCATGCCGACGATCGATGTACTGAAGCCCTGCACGCAGGCGAACGCCTCGTAGCCGGTCGCGGCGGCGATCAGCCACCATGCCAGCCACAGCGCGCCGGCGCCCAGCGCCACGCCGGTGGCGCGGTGCAGGATCGAGCCCGCCATGGTGACGGTCCAGCGGTAGACATCGAGATGTGGCGAGAGAGGGCGTTTCACCTGCGCCATGTGCAGCTCCCCGTAGACGATGCCCGGTTGGTCCGGACCCGTTTGGTTCGGACCCCGGTTGGAATGGCGCGCATCTTAGTCGCGAGACTAGTCAGGTCAACGCCAGACTCCGGTTACTTGGCGGTTATACAGCCTTCGTCGATGCCGGTCAGCGCATAACGGCTATGCAGGGCGCCGTTCTACCTATCCTGTTGCGAGTCATTTGCGTTTTTCCTGTTTGGGTCTATCGTTGTTTCGTGGAGGTGCGGCCCCGTGATCACCCAGTCGGGCGTGTCCATCAGGCAAGGCGGCAGCGGCGACGCCGAAGGCATCGCGCGGGTTCACGTGGAGTCGTGGCGCGAGACCTATGAGGGCATCCTGCCGCCCCGCGTGCTCTCGGCCCAGACCTATTCCCGCCGCCTCGCCCTCTGGCGCCAGACCCTGGCGCGCGACACCGACAGGCTGGTGCTGGTCGCCGAGGCGGGCAAGCGGATCGTCGGCTTCGCCACCAGCGGACGCAACCGCAACGCCGCCGTGCCGTTCAACGCCGAGATGTACACGCTCTACGTCCTGCCCGACTGGCAAGGCGAGGGCATCGGCCAGGAACTGTTTCGAGAGTCCTCCCGCCGCCTGTCGGCCGACGGCCACAAGAGCCTCGTCACCTGGGTACTGGCCGACAATCCTTCGGTGGGCTTCTACGAATGGCTGGGCGGCATCCCCGTCGCCGAACGCGACGAACGTTTCGGCATGGCCGTGCTGCGGCAGCGTGCGTACGGGTGGTGGATCTAACCGTTCCCCACGGCAAGCGAACGCTATCCGCGCGGCATCAGTGCCCAGTAATCCAGGTCGAGCACGACGGCGGGATGGTCCTTGCCGTCCTCGCCCTTGTCGGGGAAGTCCGTCGCGGGCTGGTTCTTCACGCCGACGGTGCGCAGGCGCAGGGCGCCGACGTCCGAGCGGCCCGGGATCTCGGCCTTGTCGAGCACTTCCGACCACGCGAAGATGGTGTCGCCCGCGAAGCTGGGGGCCACATGGCGGCCGCCGTTGAGGGCGGCGATGAAGCAGGCATTGCCCAGGCCGTTGAAGCTGATGGCGCGGGCCAGCGAGATGATGTGGCCGCCATAGATCAGCCGCTTGCCGAACCGGCTTTCCGCCTGCATCACCTGGTTGAAGTGCACCCGCGCCGTGTTCTGATAGAGGCGGGTGGCGAGCATGTGCTCGGCCTCCTCCATGGTGATGCCGTCGACATGGTCGACCTTCTCGCCCACCTCGTAGTCGCCCCACAGGTGAGCCGCCCCTGACAGCACCGTGTCGTAGGCCGAGAAATCCAGTTCCTCGGGCACCACCAGGTCGCGGGCGGCGACAGCGGCGGGCAGGTCCGGAACGACTTCCTTCGGCGCCTTCGCCGAGACGTCGCCCTTGTTCACCATCACCCAGCGCACATAGTCGAGCACCACCTCGTCTGCCTGGTTGGTGCCGGTCGAGCGGACATAGACCACGCCCGCCTTGCCGTTCGACAGCTCGCGCAGGCCGATCACCTGCGACACCGCGGTGAGCGTGTCGCCCGGATAGACCGGCCGCAGGAAGCGCCCGTCCGCATAGCCCAGATTGGCGACGGCGTTGAGCGAGATGTCCGGCACGGTCTTGCCGAACACGAAGTGGAAGGTGAGGAAATCGTCGAGCGGCGCGGCGGCGAGACCCAGATCCATGGCGAACGGATCCGAACAGTTCACAGCAAAGCGCGAGCCGTAGAGCGCCGTGTAGAGCGCCACGTCGCCCTCGGTCACCGTCCGCGGCGTGGCATGGACCAGCTCCTGGCCCAGCCTGAAGTCCTCGAAGAAATTGCCGCGCGCGGTTTTGGTCATTGTGGTGCCCTTTGTCTGGCATCGCCCCTCACCCTAACCCTCTCCCAAGGGGAGAGGGGATTTGGGCGGCGGCCTTCATCAATGTTCCCTCTCCCTCTGGGAGAGGGTTAGGGTGAGGGGCGTTGCATCCGCCCCACGGAACCTCAGGCCGCCTGCAGCCTTTCGATGGCCTCGGCCAGCGCCACGAGGCGCCTGGCGTTCTCTACGTGCAGGTTCTCGACCAGCTTGCCGTCGACCACCACGACGCCCTTGCCTTCCTTCTCGGCAGCGGCGAACGCTTCGATGATGCGGCGCGACAGGTCGACCTCGGCCTCGTCGGGCGCATAGATCTCGTTGCAGGGATCGACCTGGCTCGGATGGATCAGCGTCTTGCCGTCGAAGCCGAACTCGAGGCCCTGAACGCAGGCGCCCATGAAGCCCGCACTGTCCTGCAGGTCGAGATAGACGCCGTCGAGGATGGCGAGGCCCTCGGCGCGGGCGGCGAGGATGCACAGCGACAGGCTGGTCAGCATGGGCAGGCGCATGGGCGTGTGGCGGGCGTGCACGTCCTTCACCAGGTCGGACGTGCCCATGACCAGCGCGCCGAGCCGGCTCGATGACGAGGCGATCTCCTCGACCCTCAGCACGCCGCGCGGCGTCTCGATCATGCACCAGATGGCGGTGGTGGCGAGGGCGCCCGAGGCGTCCATCAGGCTCTCGACCTTGTCGACCATCTCGGCCGACTCGACCTTGGGCACTAGGATGGCGTCGGGCTGGACCGCGACCGCCGCCCGCAGGTCCTCGACGCCCCAGGGCGTGTCGAGGCTGTTGATGCGGATGATCATCTCGCGGCCGCCATAGCCGCCGCCGCGCACCGAGTTGCACACCGTCTCGCGCGCCGCCGCCTTGGCGTCGGGCGCCACCGCGTCCTCCAGGTCGAGGATGATGGCGTCGGCCGGGATGGTCTTGGCCTTCTCCTGCGCCCGGGCGTTGGAGCCCGGCATGTAGAGCACGCTGCGGCGTGGGCGGAAGGTGGCGGCCATGGCGATCCCCTGCGGTGGTTGGTTTCGCGCCAACCTAGTGAAGGTTCGCGGCCGCGGTAAAGCTCATTTTCCGCGCGGGTGGGATGACCCCTACGACGCCTTCTTCAGATGCCGGCGGCCGAGCAGTTCGGCGATCTGGACGGCGTTGAGCGCGGCGCCCTTGCGGAGGTTGTCGGACACGCACCACAGGCTGAGCCCATGCGGCACCGTCGGGTCCTTGCGGATGCGGCTGATGAAGGTGGCGTAGTCGCCGACGCACTCGACCGGGGTCACGTAGCCCTCATCCTCGCGCTCGTCGACCACCATGATCCCGGGCGATTCGCGCAGGATCGAGCGGGCGCGCTTGTCGTCGAGCGGCTTCTCGAACTCGATATTGATGGCCTCCGAGTGGCCGACGAACACGGGCACCCTCACGCAGGTGGCGGTGAGCTTGATGGCCGGGTCGAGGATCTTCCCCGTCTCGGCCGACATCTTCCACTCTTCCTTGGTGTAGCCGTCGTCCATGAACACGTCGATGTGCGGGATCACGTTGAATGCGATCTGCTTGGTGAACCGCTCCTTCTTGATCGGGTCGTTGACGAAGATGGCGCGGGTCTGGGTGAACAGCTCGTCCATGGCCTCGTTGCCGGCGCCCGAGACCGACTGGTAGGTCGAGACCACCACGCGCTTGATCTTCGCCGCGTCGTGCAGCGGCTTGAGCGCCACCACGAGCTGCGCGGTGGAGCAGTTCGGGTTGGCGATGATGTTCTTCTTGGTATAACCGTCGATGGCTTCGGCGTTCACCTCGGGGACGATCAACGGCACGTCCGGGTCCATCCGGAAGAACGAGCTGTTGTCGATGACGACGCAGCCGGTCGCGGCCACCTTCGGGCCCCATTCCTTCGACACCGACGAGCCCGCCGAAAACAGCGCGATGTCGGTGCCCGTGAAGTCGTAATGCTCGAGCGCCTGGACCTTCAGGGTCTTGCTCTCGCCGAACGAGACTTCCTTGCCCTGCGAGCGGCGCGAGGCAAGGGCGACCACTTCGGAAACCGGGAACTGGCGCTCGGCCAGGATCTGCAGCATCTCGCGCCCGACGACGCCGGTCGCGCCGACGACGGCCACCTTGTAAGCCATTCGTTACTCCTTGCCCAAAAAGGCGGCTGACGCCGCCGCCGTCTCACAAAGTCTGAAAGCGCCGTCAGGCGGCGCGCTTGTCCAGCGCCGCCAGGATGGCGTCGCCCATGCCCGTGGTCGACGTCCTGGTCATGCCCGGCTGCATGATGTCGCCGGTCCGGTAGCCCGCGGCCAGCACATCCTGCACCGCCTGCTCGACCAGGTCGGCATCGGCGCCCAGATCGTAGGAATAGCGCAGCGCCATGGCGAAGCTGAGGATGGTGGCGATCGGGTTCGCCAGGTTCTGCCCGGCGATGTCCGGCGCGCTGCCGTGCACCGGCTCGTACATGGCGCGGCGCTTGCCGTTCGCGTCGGCCGCGCCCAGCGAGGCCGACGGCAGCATGCCCAGCGAGCCGGTCAGCATGGCCGCGATGTCCGACAGCACGTCGCCGAACAGATTGTCGGTGACGATGACGTCGAACTGCTTGGGGTTGCGCACCAGTTGCATGGCGCAGTTGTCGGCGTACATGTGCGACAGCGCGATGTCCGGATACTCGTTGTCGTGCACCCACTGCGCTTCCTCGCGCCACAAGATGCCCGATTCCATGACGTTGGCCTTCTCCGAGCTGGTCACCTTGCCGTTGGGGCGCGCCTTGGCGATGTCGAACGCGACGCGGACCACTCGGCGGATTTCCTCGGTGTCGTAGACCTGGGTATTGACGCCTCGGCGTTGGCCGTTGGGCAGGCTGGTGATGCCGCGAGGCTCGCCGAAATAGACGCCGCCGGTCAGCTCGCGCACGATCAGGATGTCGAGGCCGGCGACCACGTCGCGCTTCAGCGACGAGGCGTCGGCGAGCGCGTCGAAGCACACGGCGGGACGCAGATTGGCGAACAGCTCCAAATCCTTGCGCAGGCGCAGCAGGCCGCGCTCGGGCTTGATCGAGAAGTCGATGTCGTCCCATTTCGGGCCGCCGACGGCGCCGAGCAGCACCGCGTCGGCCTTGAACGCCTTGTCCATCACCGCGTCGGTGATCGGCACGCCGTGCGCATCGATGCTGCAGCCGCCCACCAGATCCTCGTCCAGGTCGAAGCTGAGCGAGCGGTTCTTCTCCAGCCACGAGATGATGCGGCGCACCTGCGCCATGGCTTCGGCGCCGATGCCGTCGCCCGGCAGGATCAGCAGGCTGCGATTGCTGGCCATGTGTTTCGGCTCCCTAGACGGCTTGGCTGTATAGCCACGGCTGCGAGGCGTGCTGCTTCGCCTCGAAGCTGTCGATGCTGGCCTTCTTCTCGAGCGTGAGGCCGATGTCGTCGAGGCCGTTGAGCAGGCAGTGCTTGCGGAACGGATCGATGTCGAACCTGATCCTGCCGCCGTCGGGACCGGTGATCTCCTGGGTCTCCAGATCGACCGACAGGATGGCGTTGGCGCCGCGCTCGGCGTCGTCCATCAGCTTGTCCACGTCCGACTGGGGCAGCACGATCGGCAGGATGCCGTTCTTGAAGCAGTTGTTGTAGAAGATGTCGGCGAAGCTGGGCGCCACCACGCAGCGGATGCCGAAATCGAGCAGCGCCCAGGGCGCATGCTCGCGCGACGAGCCGCAGCCGAAATTCTCGCCGGTCACCAGGATCTTCGCCTCGCGATAGGCCGGCTGGTTGAGCACGAATTCGGGGATCTCGGAGCCGTCCTGGCGGAAGCGCATCTCGTCGAACAGGCCCCGGCCCAGGCCCTCGCGGGAAATGACCTTCAGGAACTGCTTCGGGATGATCATGTCGGTGTCGACGTTGATCATGGGCAGCGGTGCCGCCACGCCGGTCAGCTTGGTGAATTTTTCCATCGGTCCTTTCCTCAATGCGAAGAGGGCCGGGTGACCGGCCCCCAAGCGTCAATAACGGTGCCCGCTGGAGCGGGCGCGGGGCAGGTCAGGCGTCCTTCACCTTGATGATGCCGTACTCGCCCTTCTTGCCGTCGAAATCGTCGGCGATGCCCAGGACATGCAGCCGCTCCATCCGCGGCCGTTCCTCGGCCGAGGCGTGTTCCTTCGCCAGCTCGATGGCCCGGCGGAGCGTCGATGCCCAGAGTTCGTCACTGATCAGCGCCATGGTGTCTTCTCCCCTGCTTCACCCGGCCATATCCGTCCGGTACGAAAACCTACTGGAAGTCGCGCACGTCCACCAGATGCCCGGCGATGGCGGCGGCGGCGGCCATGGCGGGGCTCATCAGGTGGGTGCGGCCGCCACGGCCCTGGCGGCCCTCGAAGTTGCGGTTCGAGGTCGACGCACAGCGCTCGCCCGGCTCCAGCCGGTCGGCGTTCATGGCCAGGCACATGGAGCAGCCCGGCTCGCGCCATTCGAAGCCGGCCTCGACAAAGATCTTGTCGAGACCCTCGGCCTCGGCCTGCTCCTTCACCAGCCCCGAGCCCGGCACCACCATGGCGCTGGTCACGTTGGCGGCGACCTTGCGGCCCTTGGCAATGGCGGCGGCGGCGCGCATGTCCTCGATCCGGCCGTTGGTGCACGAGCCGATGAACACACGGTCGATCTGGACCTGGCTCAGCGGCGTGCGGGCGGTGAGGCCCATGTAATCCAGCGAGCGCTGGGCGGCGTTGCGGCGGCTGTCTTCGGCGAAGTCCTCCGGCGCCGGCACGCTGCCGGTGATCGGCAGCACGTCCTGCGGGCTGGTGCCCCAGGTGACCTGCGGCACGATCTGGCTGCCGTCCAGCGTGATCTCGGCGTCGAATTTGGCGCCCGGATCGGTGCGGAGCTGCTTCCAGGCGTTGACCGCCATTTCCCAGGTGGCGCCCTTCGGCGACATGGGGCGGCCCCTGAAGTAGTCGAAGGTCTTCTCGTCGGCGGCGATCAGTCCGGCGCGGGCGCCCGCCTCGATGGTCATGTTGCAGACCGTCATGCGGCCTTCCATCGACAGCGCCTCGATCACCGGGCCGGCAAACTCGACCACGTAGCCCGTGCCGCCGGCGGTGCCCAGCTTGCCGATGATGGCCAGCACCACGTCCTTGGCGGTGACGCCCACCGGCAGCTCGCCGGTGACGGTGACGCGCATGTTCTTCGAGCGCTTCTGGATCAGCGTCTGGGTGGCGAGCACATGCTCGACCTCGGACGTGCCGATGCCGAACGCCAGCGCGCCGAAGGCGCCGTGAGTCGCGGTGTGCGAATCGCCGCAGACGATGGTCGTGCCCGGCAGGGTGAAGCCCTGCTCGGGGCCGATGACGTGGACGATGCCCTGGCGGACGTCGTCCATGCCCAGATAGGTCACGCCGAACTCGCGGGCGTTGATCTCGAGCTGGGCGACCTGCGTCGCGGATTCGGGATCGTCGATGCCCTTGGCGCGGCCGAGCGTGGGCACGTTGTGGTCCGGCACGGCGAGCGTGGCGTCCGGACGGTGCACCTTGCGGCCGGCCATGCGCAGGCCCTCGAAGGCCTGCGGGCTGGTCACCTCGTGGACCAGGTGGCGATCGATGTAGAGGACACAGGTGCCGTCCTCCGCCTGATGCACCAGATGGCTGTCCCAGATCTTGTCGTAGAGCGTCTTAGGCCCGCTCATGTGCAGGTCTCCTGCGGTCTTATTCAGCGCTCTTGGAGCGGCTGAAGTCCTTCTTCTCGGCGATGCGGGCCGACTTGCCGGTGCGGCCGCGCAGATAGTACAGCTTCGCGCGGCGAACCTGGCCGCGGCGGACGAGCTCGATCGAATCGAGGCGCGGCGAGTACAGCGGGAACACGCGCTCCACGCCTTCGCCGTAGCTGATCTTGCGCACGGTGAACGACGAGTTGAGGCCGTCATTCTTGCGCCCGATGCACACGCCCTCGAAGGCCTGCACGCGCTCGCGGTTGCCTTCGATGACGCGCACGTTGACGCGCACCGTGTCGCCCGGGGCGAACTCCGGGATGGTCTTGCCCTCGGTCAGCTTCGCGACCTGCTCCTGGTTGAGCTGTTCGATAATGTTCATTGCACCTGTTCCTTAGCCGCTCTTGTTGTTCTTCTCGGCCAGATACCGGTCCCATAGGTCGGGCCGGCGTGACCGCGTTATATCCTCAGCCTTCCTTTTCCGCCAAGCCGCAATTTCCGCGTGATGGCCGGAAAGCAAGACCGCGGGGATCTCATTTCCTTCCCAGTTCTGCGGCTTGGTGTACTGGGGGTATTCCAGCAGACCGGCCGCAAAACTCTCTTCGTTCAACACCGCCTCGTCGCCGACGACCCCGGGGAGCAACCGCACCACCGCATCGAGCATGACGATGGCGGCCGGCTCGCCCCCGGACAGCACGAAATCGCCGAGGCTCACCTCTTCAACCTGCCGCGCCTCGAGCACCCGCTCGTCGACGCCTTCGAACCTGCCGCACACCAGCACCACGCCGCCCGCGTCCGCCCACCGCCGCGCCATGGCCTGGTCGAACACCCGGCCGCGCGGCGACAGATAGACCAGCGGCCTGCCCGCCCGGCCCGGATGCGCCAGCGCCGCGTCGATCGCGGCGGCCAGCACGTCGGGCCGCATCACCATCCCGGGACCACCGCCTGCCGGCGTATCGTCCACGGTCCGGTGCTTCCCCAGTCCATGATCGCGAATGTCGAGGACATCGAGCGACCAGGTGCCCCGTTCAAGGGCCTTGCCCGCCAGCGAAACGCCTAGCGGGCCGGGAAACATCTCCGGAAAGAGCGTCAGCACCGTCGCCGCGAACGCCGCCACTATGCCGGCTCTCCTTCCTCGTCTTCGTCGTCGTCATCGAGGCGGACGACGACCCGTCCGCCCTTCACATCCACCACCGGCACCGTTTCCTTGCGGAACGGGACCAGCACGGACCTGTCAGCTTCGTCGAGCCGGACATCGAGCATGTCGCCCGCGCCGAACTCGTGGACGGCGATCACCGTCCCCAGCCTTTTCCCCGTCTCGTCCTCGGCCGCGAGGCCGATGAGGTCGACATGGAAGAAACTGTCTTCCTCCCCGGGCTCGCCCAGCGCCGCGCGGGAAACGCACAGCCTGGTGCCCTTCAGCGCCTCGGCGGCGTCCCGGTCCTCGATCCCGTCGAGCCGGGCGACCACGCCGTCCTTGACCGCCCTGAGGCCCTTCAGCCGGAACACCCTGCCGCCCGGATCGCCGATGAGCGGTCCGTAAGCGGCGATGGCCTCCGGCGTCTCGGTGAAGGTCTTCACCTTCACCTCGCCGCGCACCCCGTGCGCCCCGGCGATGGCCCCGAGGACGACCAGACCGTCGGCCTGGCCGGCCAAGGCTTACTCCGACGCTTCGGCTTCGGCCGGCGCTTCCGCGGCCTTGGCGGCTGCGGCAGCGGCGGCTTCGGCGGCGGCGGCAGCGGCGCGGATACGCTCCTGCGCCTTCGCCTTCGGCTTGCCCTGGACCGGGTTGTTGCGCTGCGCCGGCTTGGCGATCAGCTCGGCCGAGGCCAGGAACTTGGCGACGCGGTCGGTGGGCTGGGCGCCCTGCTTCAGCCAGTACTGGGCGCGCTCGGTATCGATGCTCAGGCGCTGGTCGCTGTCCTTGGCGACCAGCGGGTTGAAGCTGCCGATGCGCTCGATGAAGCCGCCGTCACGGGCGGCGCGGCTGTCGGCCACCACGATGCGGTAGTAGGGACGCTTCTTCGCGCCGCCGCGCGCCAGTCTGATCTTCAGTGCCATTTTAGCTCCTTGTTCTTGGTCTTTTGGTTCGTCTGGTTAACGGGGCAGCAGGCCGTCGAAACCCGGCGGCAGCTGGGGCAGCCCTTTGCCGCCCTTGCCCATCTTCTTCATCATGTCGGCCATCTGCTGGTGCTGTTTCAGCAGCTTGTTGACCTCCTGCACCGAGGTGCCGGATCCCGCCGCGATGCGCTTCTTGCGCGAGGCGGCGATGATCTTGGTGTTCTCGCGCTCCCTGGGCGTCATCGAGTTGATGATGGCGTCCTGGCGCGTCAGCATGCTCTCGTCGATGTTGGCGCCGGCGAGCGCCTTCTTCAGCTTGCCCACGCCCGGCAGCAGGCCGAGGATGCCCGACATGCCGCCCATCTTGCGCATCTGCTGCAGCTGCTTCTGGTAGTCGGTGAGCGAGAACTGGCCCTTCTTCAGGCGCTTGACCAGCGCCTCGGCGTCCTGCTCGTTGACCATCTCCTGGGCTTTTTCGACCAGCGAGACCACGTCGCCCATGCCCAGGATGCGCGAGGCGACGCGCGCCGGGTGGAAACCCTCGAGCTCGTCGAGCTTCTCGCCGGTGCCCACCAGCTTGATCGGGCGGCCGGTGACGGCGCGCATCGACAGCGCCGCGCCGCCGCGGCCGTCGCCGTCCATGCGGGTCAGCACGATGCCGGTGACGCTGAGGCGGTCGTTGAACTGCCTGGCGACGTTGACCGCGTCCTGGCCGGTCAGCGCGTCGGCGACCAGCAGGATTTCCGCGGGCGCGGTCGTGAACTTCACCGAGTCCAGCTCGGACATCAGCCCTTCGTCCACGTGCAGGCGGCCGGCGGTGTCGAGCATCACCACGTCGTAGCCGCCGAGGCGCGCCGCTTCCATGGCCCGCCGGGCGATGTCCAGCGGCATCTGGCCGGGGATGATCGGCAGGGTCGGCACGTTGACCTGGGTGCCGAGGATCTTCAGCTGCTCCTGCGCCGCCGGGCGGCGCGTGTCGAGCGAGGCCATCAGCACGCGCTTGCGGTCGCGGGTCGCCAGCCGCTTGGCGATCTTGGCGGTGGAGGTCGTCTTGCCCGAGCCCTGCAGGCCGACCATCATGATGGCGACAGGCGGCACGGCGGCAAGGTTGATGTCCTCGGCCTCGCCGCCCAGCATGGCGACCAGCTCGTCGTTGACGATCTTGACGACCATCTGGCCGGGCGTGACCGACTTCAGCACTTCCTGGCCGACGGCGCGGGCGCGCACCTTCTCGACGAAGTCCTTGACCACCGGCAGCGCCACGTCGGCCTCGAGCAGCGCCACGCGCACCTCGCGCATGGCCGCGCCCACGTCGGATTCGTTCAGGACACCGCGGCCCCGCAGCTTGTCGAAGATGTCGCCTAGGCGGCCTGACAGCGTCTCGAACATTTTCCAAACACCAACGCCACCCGTGGGCGAACACTCGCTGACGGGTGGGTATCCTCGGACACGAAAACACAGCGCTTTCGTTGAAGCGCGCGGAACCTAGGCGCGAAGGGGTCGGGAGTCAAGGGTGGAGGCCATCAGCCTCGCCCTCTGGTATCCGACGCGCTAGCTAGGGTGCTATAGTGGATAGCATGCGGCAGGGGGATATAAGAAATGATCTGCTTAGAAAATATTGATTGGGCAGCTACCGGCACAATGCTCCAGGGCATTGGCACAGTGATTGGCGCCGTCGCAGTGATAATTGCCGCATTTATTGGCGGCAATACTTTCAAAGGCTGGCGCCAACAAAAACTTTCAGAGCGCCGCATAGAGCAGGCCGAGCGCATACTGACGGCGGCCTATCGTGTCCGCAGAGATCTTTCTCGTGTGCGCAGTTCAATGATGCATAACTATGAACTCGCCGATGCCGAAGAGAGTCTAAAAACGAGTGGTGAGTGGGATAAGATTACGGGCGGTGATAGTGAGCGCGAGCGATTCAAAACAGCTCAAGCCTATTATAATAGGCTTAGCCGAACCCGCGACGATCAACTTGCTCTTGAGGAATGTCAGCCAATGGCTCGAGCATTGTTCGGAGAAGAACTTGAAAAAGCACTCGAAAATCTGAACCGCCAATTTTGGACAGTGCGAATTTATGTCGACGCCAACCTTCGCGATAGATCAGGCGCCGATCAGACTTTTCGGCGAAAAATCGACAGCTCCATCTGGGAAGGCTACCCATCACCGGAAGAAAACGAAGTCGACCAGACAATTGCCCTGCAGATGAAACTGATCGAGGAAATTTGCGTGCCGGTATTGCGCTTAGAAAGGGGCATCGATGACGAGAAGCAGGACTAACCATCTGAGGTTATGGTGACGCCTTAGCAAATGTCCATTTCCCGCATACCTCCCTCACCCCGCCAGATACCTGTCCAACATCATGTGGTAATGCCGGATACGGATTTCCTGGTAGTTGGCCAGCGTGACGCCCGGCTTCCCCAACAACCGCCTTCCGCCGGCCTTCATGCCCTGGTGGACCAGCGGCATGTTGGCGGTGTCCTGCTCGAAGATGGCGCAGATGCCGCCCAGCTCGGGCGCGTCGAACCAGCTGTCGTCGATGCCGAGCGTGGTCAGCGGCGCGGGCGGCGGGCGCTCGCCGTCCTGCGGGAAGGCATAGAGCAGCATCACGTCGAGGATCGAGGTGTCCGGGTCGTCGCCGTTGGGCCGGAAGCGGAACATCACCGGCACGCCGCCGCCGCCGCACGGCATGAAATTGGGGAACAGCTGGTACATGGTGGTGTCGAGCACCTCGCTGACCGACAGGCCGGAATGATCGACGCCGGTCGTCGCCGTCAGATTGCCGCGCATCACCGCCGCCATCACCGCGCGGGCGTTGCCGCCATCGGGCACCGCCACGCTGGGCAGCTTGAAATCCTTGTCGGCGCCCGGGCCCGGCGAGCCGGCCAGTTCCCTGATGAAGGTGTCGGCGATCTGCTGCTCGCTCAATGACGGCAGCAGCGGGCTCGCCACCGCCTGCGGGGTGATCATGCGGTTCACATGGTCGCCGAACACGTCGTACTGGGAATTGACGTCGCCGATATAGGGCATGGTCTGCGGGTGCGTGGTTTCCACGTGCAGCACCTCGATGAACGCCTCCTGGGCGATCTTCCAGTTGCAGGGCATCACCTTCTTCACATGGGCGGCGATGTAGCGGTCCTCGAGCGGCCAGCGCTCGAAATGCGGCACCAGCTCGCCGAGATAGGCCTCCAGTGGCCCGGCCGCCGGGTCCATGTTGATGAAGACGAAGCCGCCCCAGCTTTCGGCCCGCACCGGCCGCAGGCCGAACTCGCCCTCGTCCACATGGGGAAAGTCCCACTTCGCCGGGATGTGCGCCAGGCTGCCGTCCAGGTTCCACGACCAGCCGTGGAACGGGCAGGTCAGGCTGGCGGTCGACACCACCATGCCCTCGCCGCGGCCGCCGGGCCTGATCTGGGTGCCGCGGTGCAGGCACGAGTTGAAGAACGCCCGGATGACGCCGTCGTCGCCGCGCACGATCAGGATGGAGTAGGTGCCGACCTCGTAGACGATGCTGTCGCCCGCTTCGGGGATCTGCTCCTCGCGGCACGCCATCTGCCAGATGCGCGGCCACAGCAGGTCCATTTCCCGGTCGTGCCATTCCCGCGAGAAATAGCGGGCCTTGTCGATGTCGGCGGTGCCGAGGAAGGGCGCGTTCTCGGCGAACATGGCGGGCGGCGGCGTGTCGCCATCGGCGGAAAGAATCTCCTGGAAGCTCGGCCGCGGCCGCTGTTCCGACGTCGCGCCATCATCCATTTCCGACCTCCCACGCCGACGATTCTGTCCGAAACTACCTCACTGGTCAGCGGAAGGTAAGGCCCGCCGACCGCACATACCTAGCGCCCCACGCCGACCAGTCCGCCCAGCAGCTTGGCGATCAGCTCGAAGATGCCGGTGACCTTGCCGTCATACTGCAGCAGCGGCAGCAGCGTGGCGATCGAGCCGAAGGACGAGCCGGCGAGCTGGCCGAAGGAGCGCAGGTCGAACGGCACCACCCGCATCCTGTCGATGTGGTTGAACATGGTGTGCAGGGTGGCGAGCTCGGCCAGCTCGCGGATTTCCTCGGACGCGGGTTGCTCGGTGCGGCCGTCCTCCAGCCAGCGGCTTTCCACGTGGCGGCTGCGCTCGGTGACCCGCTGGCGGTAGGTGGCGAGCGCCTGCCGCTTGCTGCGGTGGAGCTGGCGCGTGAACATCAGCAGCGGCAGGGTGAACAGCAGCGGCGCGCCGATGGCGAAGCCCAGCAGCGGTCCCCACACCGTCATGGTGTCGAGGCTGTAGTCCAGGATCACGACCTCGTAACCCACCGTGGCGGCGACGTTGCTGACGCCGTAGGCCAGGATGAACAGGGCGAAGCGCCCCTGCGCCTCGCTGAGGAAGCCGATGCCGCCGGTGAGGTCGGGATGGGTCGGATGCAGCTCCAGCCGCAGCCGCGACACCTTGTAGAGGTAGAAGATCCACAGCCAGATCTTCCAGGCGAAGCGCAGCCAGGTGTAGTTGAGGATCGGCAGCGCCACCAGGAACGCCCAGGCGCCGGCGGGCGTCAGCGTCCGCCAGTGGTCGTAGTCCTTGACGTGCCAGGTCGGCAGCGGGTCCGGGCCGAATTCGGGCACCAGGATCACCAGCGACAGGGTGAAGGCGAGCACGATGCAGCCGATGTCGGGCCAGAACGAGCGGCGCGCCCGGGCGACCATGGCGTGGGCCTGGTCGAGGCGACCGCGGTCCTGCGGCCGCACGATGCCGCACGACACCAGCTGTTCGGCCACTTCCCTGGTGCTGGCGTCGATCACCCGCTCGGAGGCGATGAACAGCGGCATGGCCATGACCAGCTGGGCGTAGGCGGCGAAGTCGGCAAAGAAGTTGGTCGGGCTGAGGCCGCCGCCATAGAGGCCGCCCCACCACGCCAGCAGCGCGATCGGCACCCAGGTGACAAGTACCGACAGCACGCAGCGCCTGGCGAGCGCGAAGCGGGAGCCGTCGCCCAGGCCCGCGGCGTCATAGGCGCGGTGCAGCCAGTCGCCCTCAAACAACGAGAATGCGACGGGCCGCGCGCCCGTCATGGCGCCGGACTCCGCGACGAAAGGGAAGGCTTGCCCGGCGACCGGCCGGGACGGCGAACCCCTGGCATGGCAATGGCCCCCTACCCGCACGGCCTCCATGCTATGCGGATCGCGGGCCGCCGTCGACGGCGGCGTACCGGTCTACCGGTCGGGGATGGGATCGCTGACGACGAAGTCGGCGCGGTTCTCGACGATGCGCGAAATGTGGATGCCCAGGCCGAAGCCGCTTTCCAGCTCCAGCGCGCCGCCGAACTCGGCGGCATGGATCAGGCTGGAGAAGTCGCCGTCCATGGTGCCCCTGGCGCTGCGCAGCGCGCTGGCGCCGTCGGTGCTGATGCTGATGTCGTAGGTGACGGGCTCGGGCGATGCCCCGGCGACCAGCAGCCGCCCCCGACCCGTCTCGGACCGAATCAGGCCCATGCCGAAATCTCCTTGAATATGGCGCCCCCGCGCCGCGAAACCATAGGACGGCATCGTGGCCGCCATGTGGCGGGATCGGAGGATTTGCCGCCGCGCGGCCGCTAGGGCTTCACCAGCATCTTGCCCGTATTGCCGCCGAGGAACAGCTTGCGAAGCGCGCCCGGGAACGACTCGATGCCGTGTTCGACCTGCTCGGGCATGACCAGACGGCCTTCCGCCAGCCAGCGGCCCAGATCGGCATAGGCCTGCGGGAACCGCTCGGTGAAGTGCAGCACGGTATAGCCCTCCATCCGCGCGTAGCGCTCGGCCAGCTTGAGGTAGCGGCTGGGGCCCTTCACGTTCTGCTGGTCGTTGTATTGCGAGATCGCGCCGCAGATGACGACGCGGGCGCGCTCGGCGAGATTGTCCAGCGCGGCATCGAGGATGTCGCCGCCCACATTGTCGAAGAACACGTCGATGCCGCCGGGCGCCAGCGCCTTCAGGCGCGCCGCCACGTCCTCGCCCTTGTAGTCGATGGCCGCGTCGAGCCCGAGCGTTCCGGTCAGGAAGGCGGTCTTCTCCGGGCCGCCGGCGATGCCGATCACCCGCGCGCCGGCGATCTTCGCCAGCTGGCTCGCCATGCTGCCCACCGCGCCCGCCGCGCCCGAGACGACCACCGTCTGGTCCGGCTTCGCCTGCGCCACCTCGACGATGCCGAAATAGGCGGTGACCCCCGTGGTCAGCCCCAGCGCACCCAACCAGGCCGAGGGCGGCACGGCGGCGTCGACCTTCTGCAGCGCCGCCGCGGGCAGCAGCGGATGGGTCTGTGCGCCGAACCCGCCGGTGACGGTGTCGCCCGCCGCCAGGCCCGGCGCATTGCTCTCGATCACCCGGCCGACGCCCAGCGCGACGACCGGCGTGCCGACCGCCACCTTCTGGTGAAAGCCCTCGACGTCGTTGAGGCTGGTGCGGATGAAGGCGTCGATCGACAGGTACTCGGTCTCCACCAGCACCTGCCCCTCGCCGGGCGCGCCCGCCGCTTCCTCCTCGATCCGGAAGTGCTCGGGCCCGACCAGGCCATTGACATGGCTGACGAGGACGACTTTCCGGTTCACCGGACGATTGCTTGCCGTGGTCATCGTGGTCCTCCCCCGGGACATTGAACGCCGGGCTCGGCCCGGATCAGGCATTCACGATAAAATCATCGTCGATGAATTTATACCAGCGCAATCGCAGACGGCCCGTGCGAATGCGCGGCCCCTGCCTGCGACTGGATGGTCAGGCGTTCCTGGGCCAGGACACCAGCGGGGTCAGGTCCTCGCGGCCTGCTCCGGGCTGGGCCGGATAGATCGCCCAGGACGGGCAGCGGCAGACCTGTCCGGGAGCGACCATCGCCCGCCGGCCCGATTCCATGTCGACCACATGGCCGTCGAAGGTGGGATTGGCGTGACTGGCCGCATAGACCGCCACGCCCTGCTCGGACATGATCACCGACCCGATCAGGTCGCGGCCCAGCGGCCGGGGCGTGGTGAACTCGCGCAGCACGATGGTCGCGTCGGGGAACACCAGGCAATGGTCGGGATGGAGATGACTGGGCGAGAAGAACTCGGGCATACCGGACTCGCTGTCGAGATGGACCAGCCAGATGGTCTCGGGCTCGTCGGCCACCTCGGCCTTCAGGAACGTGCCCGAGACGTTGCCGAAGTCGCATTTGAAGACTGTGCCCGGCCGGATGCGGGCGTCGGTGCTGACGGATGCTCCCAAGGCGTCGATATGCATGGCGTAGCCTCGCAGATTGACGGTGTCCCCCTGGAAATGGTGCGCCCGCCGCCGCGCCGCGTCAACCGAACGAGGGCGTGACTCGGGTGAAATGCCGCGTACCATGGGATTCGCGCCGACAGGAGAGGACCGCCATGACCAGCCGAGACGACAAGTTCCGCGCCCTCGCCGCGCTCGGCGCCGGCGACTTCGCCCACATCAACGGCTCGCTGGAGGAGCATTTCGTCGGCGTGCACGACATGCTTGTCGACTGGGGCGCAAGGCCCGTGCTGTGCGACGCCGGCCTGTTCCACGCCGCCTACGGCACCGCGCACTTCACCGATGTGATGGTCTCGCTCGACAAGCGCCAGCTGGTCGCGGACATCATCGGCGCCGAGGCCGAGGCCATCGTCTACCGCTACTGCTCGTGCGATCGGACGGCGTTCTGGCCTCGGTTCGGCTCGGCCGCCCCGCCACTGCCGTTCGAAGACCGCTTCACCGGCGAGACGATCCTGCTGCCCGAGGCCGAACTGCGCGAGTTCTGCGAGTTGACCGCCGCCAACGAGCTTCAGATCGCCGCCGGCGAACCCGGCTTCCGCGAGAAGAACCGCGAGGTCTTCACCAGCCTGTTCCGCCGCATGCGCCCGTATCTGAGCGACAAGGGCAACCGCTTCGCCGCCTCGCTCTACGATACCGGCGGGCCTGGCTGAGGCTAAAAATACGGGGAGCCCGAGAGCTCCCCGCCAAGGTCAGGGGTGCTTCCTCAGAACCGGAAGGAAACCTCAGCGCCCCAGGTCCGCGGATTGTTCCACTGGGTGAAGTTGAACAGGGTCGCCACGGCGGTGAGCGCCTGGATGTAGCGCTCGTTGGTGATGTTCTTGACGAAGAACGAGATCTGGTAGCGCTCCTCCGCTTCCTTCCAGGTCATGCTGGCGTTGACGATGTGGTTCGCCTTGCGGTGCGGGTTGACCAGGTAGCCGTTGTAATTGGGCACGCCCGCGGTCGAGCCGATGGACGCGTTGGGGAAGATGGTGCCCAGCACCGAGGTCGACTGGTAGCGCCAGTCGGCCGCCAGCACGATGTTGCCCGCGTTGCCCACGGGGATATCGTAGGCGAAGCCGGCGGCGACGCTCCATTTCGGCGCGCGGCCCAGCGCCCGGCCGGACAGGTCGCGCGGGATGATCCAGGCGCCGTTGGGCAGCTGGAACAGCGCCTCTGGCGACTGGTCGCACGACGCCGCGATGGCCGCCGCCAGGTCCGCCGGATCGGTGAAGAACTGGCCGCCGGTGGTGTCGGTGCACAGCTTGGTGGTCTTGGCGTTGAGGTAGCCCAGCGAGGCCCAGGTGGTCAGGCCCTCGGCCGGAACCGCGTTCACCTCCAGCTCGATGCCCTTCGACTCCGAGGCGCCGGCATTGGCGGTGATGGTCTCCTGGCCGCCGCCCGAGCCGGCCGACGAGCGGATGATGGCGATCTGCTGGTTGGTGTATTTCATCCAGAAGCCGGTCAGGTTCACCCGCAGCCGGTCGTCGAAGCCGTTCCACTTGATGCCGACCTCGTATGAATCGTTCTTCTCCGGGTTGAACGGCTGGCATGTCAGCGTCGAGCCGCAGCGGCCGTTGAAGCCGCCCGAGCGGAAGCCGCGGGTCCAGCCGGCATAGAGGAACAGGTCGTCGGTCGCCTGCCAGTTCAGGCCGACCTTGGGGCTGAGATTGTTCCAGCTTCTCTTGCTGTCGGCCGCCAGGTCGGTGTCGCTGTTGAAGTAGTTGTAGCCGATGGCGGTGGGATCGAGGTTGCAGCCGATCGCCGTGTCCTTGAACGCGGTGTTGACCGGAGCCGGCGCGCAGCTCTCGAAATCCTTCTTCTCGGTGGTGTAGCGGACGCCGGCCACCAGGGTGAAGCCGGCCCAGAAGTTCCAGTTGATGTTGGCGAACGCGGCCCAGGACGAGTTGGTCTGGGTGGTGCGGCCGAAGCCTTCCGCGAGCGGGTTCAGCCCGAACAGCGGGGCGCCGGCGTTCGGCACGCCAAACAGCTGGCCGACGATCGCCGCGCCGAGCGCGCCGCCGAAGTTGGGATCGAACAGCCAGCCGGTGGTCTCCTGGTCCATGGTGTAGCGCTGGTCGAAATAGTAGACGCCCGCGACGAGGTCGAAGGATTCGGAGAAGTCGGACGAGAAGCGCAGTTCGTGGGTGGTCTGCCGGTGGCGCTGCTCGCGCCGTGTCATGAAGATCGGCAGGTCCGTGGTGTCGAAATCGTTGAACACGTTCTCGTGCACGTGCCGGTAGTTGCCGACATAGGTGACCGTGCCGATGTCGGGGATGGTGTAGTTCATTTCGCCGGTGATGCCGTAGACGTCGAAGTCCGAGCCGCGCCCGGCGGTGTTGTCGGCATGGACGTCGAACGGCCGGTTGTCGTCGCTCACCTCCGCGCCGCAGACCTTGTCGATGCCTTCCTGGCCCTGCGCCGCCCAGCTGATCAGCGGCACCGTCTGGGTCACCGGGTCGAACGGGTTGAACACGCCGCCGGCGCCGCCGCAGGTGCTGAACGGCACGTTGGCCCAGCTGTCGTCGCGCTCGCGCACAACCTCGCCTCGGATGACGATGTCCAGATTGTCGTTCGGCGTGAAGCGCAGCGACGGCAGGATGGTGATGCGGTCGGTGCCGCCATAATTGGTGCCGTCGGTCAGGTTCTTGTAGAAGCCGTCATTGTTGGTGGACTTGGCGGCGAGGCGCATGGCCACCCTGTCGTCCACCAGCGGCACGTTGACGATGCCGGTGACGTCGATGGTGCCGTAATTGCCGGCCTTCACCGCGCCGTAGACGCTGAACTCGTTCATCTCGGGCGCCGCATGGTTGACCAGCACGGCGCCGACGATGGCGTTGCGGCCGAACAGGGTGCCCTGCGGTCCGCGCAGGATTTCCACGTGCGAGATGTCGAGCAGGTCGCTCAGCGCCGTCGAGGTGCGGGCCTGGTAGACGCCGTCGATCATGATGGCGACGTTCGGGTCGCTCGCCGACTCGATGTCGCCGCCGGCAAAGCCGCGAATGGCGAACGCCGTGGCGTTCTGGAACGCGCCCACCGGCTCCAGCTGCACGTTGGGCGCCGGGCCGGTCAGGTCGCGCAGGTCCGTGGCGAAGGTCCGGGCGATCTGCTCCTCGCCGAATGCCGTGACGGCGACCGGCGTCGTCTGCACCGTGGTCTCCACGCGCGTGGCCTGGGTGACGACGGTCTCGAGGCGGGTTTGCGGCGCCTTGCCCGGCGGCTGCTGACCTGGCGGCTGCGTGTCCTGCGCCAGCGCGGCGCCGGCCGAGGCCATCAGGCCCGAAACAACAAACAATCTCGTCGAGTTTTTCAACCCTGCAACCAGGGCGGCTCGTGAATCAAAGGCGGCCTTAGAGCGCATCGCAGTATCCCTCCCCAAGATACATGACGTGAACTTCCGGACTTAAGAATAAGCAGCCGCTGCAACCGCTTGCAGGCGCGAGCGGCATGTGGTGGTATTCCGTCTCCCCAATTTACCACTGCGTAACATTGCGTCCAAAATCGTCAAAAGCGAAACAAAAAATTCAGTCAGTATTGTTGACTGTTGTGGTGTCAATGTGCTGTCAAACTGCTCTCGATTTCCCGGCAACGGCGATACCCGATGGGGTGGTTGCGGCGCGCAGCGGGCTGCCCCATGCTGCGGCGATGGGCCTGGGACCGCGCGGCACGCCTTTCACACCCTATGGACCGTGGTCGACCGTGGGTCTGGCCGCGGCAATTCTCTATGGGTCGGCGCTGCTGTCCTGGATGCTGATGACGTCGGTGGGCGCGGCCCCGAGCGGGGCGGCGGCGGGCGAGGCGACGCTGGCCTATGCGATCATCGCCAACCTGATCGGCATCGCCGCCGTGGCGAAGCTGACCGATCTGCGGGCGCCCGGTCAGAGCCCCGCCTACCTGGCGCTGCGCCCCTTCACCGGTGACGACGGCTGGCGCTGGCTGGGCATCGCCGCCGCGTTCTTCGCCGTCGACGCGTTCGCCGAGACCGTGCTGCGCGACGCGCTGGGGATCGCTGCGCCGTCCACCTGGCTGGACGACCTGCAGCCGGGCTTGCTCTACGTCATGGCGATCGTGATCACCGGCCCGATCTTCGAGGAAATGCTGGCCCGCGGCTTCGTGATGGAAGGCCTGATGCGGACCCGGCTGGGCGTGTCGGGCGCGCTGGTGCTGTCAACCCTGGCCTGGACCCTGCTGCACAGCGAGTACGATGTCCTGTCCCTGATGCTGGTGTTCCTCACCGGCCTGATCTTCGGCGCCGCCCGGCTGGCGACCGGCTCGCTGCTGCTATCGATCGCGCTGCACATGGCGTGGAACGCCATGTCCGTCCTGCTGTGGCATATCTGAGGCTCCCGCTTGCCGGGCCCCGCCGGCGCCGCTAGCCTTCAGGCCCGCATGTCAACGCACCCCACCGAGCCCCCCGCTCCAGACGCCGCTCCCTACTGGGGCGGCTGGCCGACCGTCGGCCTGTCGGCGCTGATCCTGTTCGGCGTTGTCGCGGCGCAGCTGGCGGGCGCTGCGGTTCTGGACCTGTTCACGGGTTTCGGGGTCATGGACATGTTCCGCGCCGAGGCCGGCCTCGGCGGCGCGGGCGCCACCGATGTGCTGATGACGCTCTACTGGGTCGGCGCGGCCGTGGGCATCGTCCTGATCGCCCGCATCGTCCGCCGCCGCGGCCTGTCGCTGGGCGAATATCTGGACCTGCGGCCGGTGCGGCACCTGGCGCTGCTGCCCTGGATGCTGGCGCTGGGCGCCTACTTCGTGCTGTTCGTGGTGCTGCCCGAGATGGCCATGGTCCGGGAGGGCGGCCGCTCGGGTCTCCGCGCGGGCGGAACCTTCCTGTTCTTCGTCACCGCCGTGACCGTCGCGCCGGTGTTCGAGGAGATGCTGTTCCGCGGCTTCATCTTCGCCGGCCTCGCCCGCTCGCGCCTCGGCGTCGCCGGGGCGATCCTGCTGACCACGGCCATGTGGACCGCCGTCCACCAGCACTTCACCGTCGACTGGTTCAACGAGCTCTACGGCCTCGCCGTGCTGTTCGGCGCCGGGGTGATCTTCGCCCTGGCGCGGGTGCGCACGGGCTCGCTGACCGCCGCCATCGCCCTGCATGCCGGCTGGAACGCGACCCTGCTGCTGGTCGACGCGATGGTGCTGCGGCGGCCTTGACCGCTGGTGCCGGAGAGCCGGCAATCTCTCGTCTGACACAGGGCGATGGTGTAGCATTTCTTGGGGGCGTTCGATCGAATGGAGAGGCTAGAGATCGATGCTCCGGCTCACCCTTTTCCTGGTAGTTCTCTCCGCGGCGGCCCTATCCCCGGCCAGCGCGGAGATCGTCAAGACCGCCGATGCTTCCTGCCGCGAAGGCGCCATCTGCTTCCGTTGGTGGCCGAAGCTTCCCGATCTCGCCGGCTGGCATTCGGACGATGCTACCAACAAGACCTACGGCGCCTCGATACTCCTGCCCGAAGGCTCGACCTTCGCCGACGCTCCGGCGCTCATCTATGGGGCCGCGACCAGCAAGTCCAAATCCGAGGATGTTCGATCGGTTGCCGACTACATCCGCAAAGACACCGACGGCTTTCGCGAACATGATCCCGGGCTCCGCATAACCGAGGTCGATCCGCTGGTGACGGCCGATGGGCAGAGCTTGCGCTGCTTCACGTTCTTTCCATCGGGAGAGGGCAACTGGGAAAAGGTTGCCTATGGTGAAGAGGATGATTTCTTTCTGGTATTCACCGTCAGCGGGCGCACCGAGAAGGACTACACCGAGGCCCTGCCCACATTCGACGGCATGGTGAAAGCCTATCGGCGATAGTCCGACGTCATGGAACTGAAGCGGCTGCAGCGCGTCCGTGGTTCAGGACCACACGACTGAGAGCGTGAGCACGCCATTCTGGTAATCGGCGTACCGCAGGTCGTCGTCAGCCAGGCGGATAGAGCGATGGAATGTGCAGCGATCCCAGGACTGCCCCTCACACAATTTCAGCAGTTCCGGGGTCGGGCTGGCGATACGATATCTCCAGCGGACGAAACCTTCGCCGTTCCAGTGGATGGTCGGGTCAACCCTCATGTCGATCAACGCGCCGTCACCAGCAATTGGACGGCCGAATAGCTGGGTCTGGACCTCTGGCGCCACCTTATACCTCAGGACCTTCGCGTTCCGTTCTTCTCGCCCCCAATCCTCGATAACCCACCACGCAACGAACACGAAAATGATCAGGCCGATGCCAGCCAAGCCAAAAGCAACGCCGGCGAGAAGCTGAAAGACCAATCGCTTTATCCAGGAGCTCTCTGGGCGGCCGCTCGATGCCGCTGTAGTTCCAATCCGCCGGAACAAGGCGGCCTGGTCTTCGCGCAACTGCATCGACGGTGTTTCGTCCGCGGTCTGCATGCCGGTCTGTCAACTCGTTCCCCGAAATGTCGTTAGCATGCGCCAACCCGACAGCGCTGTCACTTCGCGCCTTCATCGCCATTTCGCTTGAGTCAAAAAGCCCGCGGCCCATATAACCGCGCCATGAACGCGCAGGGCACGGTACGGAACTTCGTGAAGATGCACGGGCTGGGCAACGATTTCGTTGTCTTCGACGCCCGTACGGAGCCGCTCGCCCTGACGCCGGAGCAGGCCCGTTTCGTCGCCGACCGGCATGTCGGCATCGGCTGCGACCAGATCGTCACCATCCTGCCGTCGCAGCGGGCCGACGCCTTCATGCGCATCCAGAACGCCGACGGCAGCGAAGTGTCAGCCTGCGGCAACGCCACCCGCTGCGTCGCCAGCGTGCTGATGAGCGAGAGCGGCCGCGACCGGGTCACCATCGAGACCCGTGCCGATCTGCTGCGCTGCGAGCTCGAGGCGGTGCAGGAGGAACTGGTCTCCGTCGACATGGGTACGCCGCGCTTCGGCTGGCAGGACATTCCGCTGGCGCGCGAGGCCGACACCCTCAACATGGTGTTCGCCCGGGGACCGCTGGAGGACCCGGCCTGCGTCAATGTGGGCAATCCGCATGTGGTGTTCTTCGTCGACGACGCGGGGAAGATCGATCTCAGGACCTGGGGTCCGCGGATCGAGGTCGATCCCATGTTCCCCGAGCGGGTCAATGTCAGCATCGCCCAGGTGATCTCGACCGACGAGATCAGGCTGCGGGTGTGGGAGCGCGGCGTGGGCATCACCCAGGCCTGCGGCACCGCCGCCTGTGCCGCCGCCGTCGCCGCCATGCGGCGCGGCCTCACCGACCGGGAGATCATGGTGCGGCTCGACGGCGGGCCGCTGGAGATCGCCTGGGGCGAGGACGACCGCATCATCATGCGCGGCCCGGTCGCCACCAGCTTCAGCGGGCAGGTGATGCTGTGAGCGCGCCCGAGATCATCACCTTCGGCTGCCGGCTCAACACGCTGGAGTCGGAAGTCATCCGCCGCAATGCCGCGGCCGCCGGCCTCGGCGACGCGGTGATCGTCAACACCTGCGCGGTGACGGGCGAGGCGGTGCGCCAGGCCCGCCAGGCGATCCGCCGCGCCCGCCGCGAGCGGCCCGGGGCGCGGATCATCGTCACCGGCTGCGCCGCCCAGACCGATCCCGCCGCCTTCGCCGCCATGGACGAGGTCGACCGGGTGCTGGGCAACGAGGAAAAGCTGCGGCCCGGAAGCTTCGATTTCGGCATCGGCCTCAGCGAGCGCGTGATGGTCAACGACATCATGTCGGTGCGCGAGACCGCCGGCCATTTGGTGAACGGCATCGACGGCCGCACCCGCGCCTTCGTGCAGGTGCAGAACGGCTGCGACCACCGCTGCACCTTCTGCATCATCCCTTATGGCCGCGGCAATTCGCGCAGCGTGCCCATGGGCGCGGTGGTCGAGCAGGTGCGCGTGCTGGTCGAGAGCGGCTACCGGGAAGTGGTGGTCACCGGCGTCGACATCACCTCCTACGGCGCCGACCTGCCGGGCGCGCCCAGCCTCGGCAGCCTGTGCGACAAGATCCTGAGGTCGGTTCCCGAGTTGCCGCGCCTGCGCCTCTCCTCCATCGATTCGGTCGAGGTCGACCCGCTGCTGATGGAGCTGATCGCCGGCGAGCCGCGCCTGATGCCGCATCTGCATCTGAGCCTGCAGGCCGGCGACGACATGATCCTGAAGCGGATGAAGCGCCGCCATACTCGCCGCCAGTCCATCGACTTCTGCCACGAGGTGCGCGCGCGACGGCCGGACGTGGTGTTCGGCGCCGACATCATCGCCGGGTTCCCGACCGAGACCGACGAGATGTTCGCCAACACGCTGGCCTGCATCGACGAGGCGGACATCACCTTCCTGCACGTCTTTCCCTACTCGGCGCGCCCCGGCACGCCCGCCGCGCGCATGCCGCAGCTTCGCGGCGACATGATCCGCGAGCGCGCCCGCATCCTGCGGCTGCGCGGCGAGCAGCGCCGCGACGCGTTCTTCGCCCGCCAGCAGGGCCGTGAGGCCGAGGTGCTGGTGGAAAAGGTCGAGGACGGCGACAGCATCGGCCACACCCAGCATTTCGCGCCCATCGTCATCGAGGGCGAGGCGGACGGCATCGTGCGCGCCCGCATCACCGGCCGCGGCAGCGACGCCCTGCTTGGACGGCTGGCCGCTTGAGCGAGCCGGAGAAAAAGGGCTGGTTCACCCGTCTCAAGGACGGCCTGAAGAAGAGCTCCAACTCGGTCTCGGACGGCATCACCGGCCTGTTCACCACCGGCGTGCTGAGCGGCAAGCGCAAGCTGGACGCCGAGACGCTCGACGAGCTCGAGGACGTGCTGATCATGGCCGATTTCGGCGTGGCGACGGCCGCGCGGGTGACCCAGGAACTGGGCCGGACCCGCATGGACAAGGAGGTCTCCGGCGAGGAGATCCGCCGCACCCTGGCCGGGGTCGTGGCGCAAACCTTGATCCCGGTCGCGAGGCCGCTGGTGATCGACCCCGCGCGCAAGCCGCACGTGCTGCTGGTCGTCGGCGTCAACGGCAGCGGCAAGACCACCACCATCGGCAAGCTGGCGCGCCAGTTCCGCGGCCAGGGCAAGTCAGTGATGCTGGCCGCCGGCGACACCTTCCGCGCCGCCGCCATCGAGCAGCTCGCCGTGTGGGGCGAGCGCAACAATGTGCCGGTGATCGCCAAGCCCGTCGGCGCCGATGCCGCCGCCGTCGCCTTCGAGGCGATCGAGATGGCGCGCGCGCAGGCCATCGACGTATTGATGATCGACACCGCCGGCCGGCTGCAGAACAAGCAGGGCCTGATGGAGGAGCTGGCGAAGATCGTCCGCGTCATCCGCAAGGCCGACCCGACCGCGCCGCACGACACGTTGCTGGTGCTCGACGCCACCACCGGCCAGAACGCGGTGCAGCAGGTCGAGGTGTTCCGCAGCGTGGCGCAGATCACCGGTCTGATCATGACCAAGCTGGACGGCACCGCCCGCGGCGGCGTGCTGGTCGCCTGCGCCGAGAAATTCAAGCTGCCGATCCACGCCATCGGCGTCGGCGAGTCCATCGAGGACCTGCAGCCGTTCGACGCCCGCGAGTTCGCCGACACCATCGCCGGAGTGGCCGCATGAGCGGGAACGTGACCACCGACGGCAAGCCCGTCATGGGCGCCGGCCTCAAGCTGCTGCTCGACCTGGGGCCGCTGGTGGTGTTCTTCGCCGCCTATTTCAAGGGCGACATCTTCGTCGCCACCGGCGCGTTCATGGCCGCGACCGTCGCCGCCATCGCCGTCTACTGGATCAAGGTCCGCCACATCCCCATGAGCCAGATCATCACCCTGGTGATCGTGCTGGTGTTCGGCGGCCTCACCCTGGCGCTCGACGATCCGCGCTTCATCAAGATGAAGCCGACCATGATCTACGTGCTGTTCGCGGCGATCCTGTTCGGTGGCCTCGCCACCGGCCGGTCGCTGCTGAAGGTGGTGTTCGAAGCGGCGTTCCCGCCCCTGACCGAGGAAGGCTGGCGCATTCTCACCCGGCGCTGGGCGTTCTTCTTCGCCTTCCTCGCGGTGCTGAACGAGGTGGTCTGGCGCAGCTTCTCGGAGGAATTCTGGGTCAGCTTCAAGCTGTTCGGCTTCCTGCCGCTGACCATGGTGTTCGCCATGGCCCAGGTCGGCGTGATGAACCGCCACGCGGTGAAGCCGGAACCGGCGGACGATCAGTCCCAGGAAAGCTGAGATTTCGGCAGCCGGCCCGACGGATCGTGCACCCTGACCCGGTGCGGCAGGTCCGGCCCCCAGGTCCACAGCACGAGGTTGAAGCTGTCCGCTGCCGAACCGGCGGCGAAGCTGGGGACCACGATGCCGGCACGGCCTTCGCCCATCAGCCGCGCCGCCAGCGCCTGCGACGGCACCGGCTTGCGCTCCAGCGCCAGAAGCGCCCAGGCGCAGGCGATGTCCTCGAAGGAGACCTCCGCGGCCTCCCGGACATCCCGCGTCCGCAGGTCTACGATATCGTCGCAGTCCACGTCATAGCTGCACAGCACGCAAGGCTCCAGGCGTGCCGCGAAGCCCTGGTTGGCTTCGCGCACCGCCGTCACGAGATCGAGGCTGAGATAGAGCGCGGGCACGCCCCTGGGATTGAAGCGGCCGCCGTGGATCGCCGCACCGTCGCCGGAATGCGGCTTGAAGGACCAGCGCGGATCGTGGGCCCGGTAGCAGGTCCCCCGAAACCTCACCCGCCTGCCCTCAGGCGTAGCCGCCGAGAGCCATGTGATCGAGATAGTCGCGAACCGCGGCGGCGTTGCCGGTCTTGACCATGGCTTCGGCGGTGCGGCCGCCGAAGGCCGGTATCGGCTGGGCGCGGTACCAGGCCATGGCCTGCATGCGACCGCCCGCCCAGTCGGTGACGCGGGTGATGATCTCCAGCATCTCGCGCAGCCGCGCCTGGGTCTTGCGCGCGGTGCGCAGCCGGGTCTTCTGCAGCACTTCCGGGCTGAGGCCCACGGTCTGGGCCAATTGGGCGCGGGACATGGCGAACATGTCGGCGACCGTATCGACAGGCACCTCCATGGCGGAATCGTAGAGGGCCTGATGGCCATCGGACATTCCCTGGAGCGCCAGTGCCTTGCGATTCATGTTCCCAATCCTTGACCGTATAGACGGTCATAACATAGGACAAATCCTGCCGGTCTGCAACTACCGGCTGACCGTCTCGCCCGGCGGGTTGGTGAACGGGCTGAACGGGCCCTTGCCGTCGATCTCGCGGAACTGGTGCAGGCCCCAGACAACGCTGGGAAACGCCAGTTCGTTCCACGGGATCTCGTCCCACGAAAACAGCGCCACCTCGAGGCTCTCGACGCCAGGCGAGAACACCGGCTCGGCCAGGTGCGCCTTGTAGATCAGCTGAACCTGGCTGATGCGCGGCACGTTGTAGACCGCCAGCAGCTGCTCGATGACGATGTGCGCCGTGGCTTCCTCGTACGCCTCACGGCGCGCGCCGTCCTCGGTGGTCTCGTGCTCCTCGAGGAAGCCGGCGGGCAGCGTCCAGAAGCCTTTCCTCGGATGGATCGCCCGGCGGCACAGCAGGAACCTGTCGCCATGGGTGACGACCGCGCCGACCACGATCTTCGGGTTGTCGTAATGGATCAGGCCGCAATCGTCGCAGACGAGACGCTCGCGGTTGTCGCCGTCCGGAATGCGGCGCTTGAAGTTCTCGTGCTGCGCGGGATGGTGTGCCATGGCCGGCAGTCTGGCACGGCCTCAGCCGCCCTTCAACGCCGCCAGCGCCGCTTTCGCCGCCGCGTTGGCCGGATCGATGCGGAGCGCCTGCTCGAATGCCCGTGCCGCATCGTTCTTGCGTTCGAGGACGACGTAGGCCCGGCCGAGGCGCAGCCAGCCCTCCAGGTCGTCCGGGGTCTGCTCGAGCCGGGCGGCGAGACGCTGGACCATGCCCTCGATCATGGCGCTCCGGTCCTCGGCCGACATGTCCTGGGCCGCCTCGACCTGGGCGGCGCTGGGCCCCGGCGCCGCTTCCGGCGCGGGAGCCGTGGCGGCGTCGAAGTCCGGGGCGGGCACGCCGAGCCGGCGGGCGGAGCGCCTGAGGCCGCGCTCCAGCAGCTCGGCGTACTCGGCACCGGGCGGCGTCTCGGCGGCGAGCGCGGACCAGCGGTCGAACGCCGACCGGTCGTCGTGCCGCTGGAACGATGCGAGCCCCAGATAGTAGCGCGCCATGGGATTGCCCGGCTCCAGCACCAGCGACTTGCCGAAGGCGTCCTCGGCGTCCCGGCCGACCATGCCGGCGTCCCGGGACACCCGCGCCAGGCCCAGCGACAGCCAGTGCGACACATCGCCCGGCTCCAGCCTCGCGGCGTTCTCATAGGCCTCGACGGCCAGGTCGTAACGGCCCACCGAGCCGGCGAGCTGGCCCTGCATCAGCCAGCCGCGCAGCTCGTTCGGCCGCTGGCGCATGGCCGCGGCCATGCGCACCGCCAGCTCGTCGGCGGACGCCTCCTCGGCGGGCACCTCGGCCGCCAGCGGCGCCGGCCGGTCGGGCAGTCCCGGATTGCCGAGACCGCGATAGACGGCGGCGGCGGCCACGGCGACGAACCCGGCGACGGCGAGCGCGGCGACCCGGCGCCCCACGGGCGGCAATTCGGCCGTACGGGCGGGCGCGGCGCGGTCGGCCGCGCGCAGCAGACGCCGTTCCACCTCGATTCGCGCCGCAGCGGCCTCGGGCGCGCCGATGGCGCCGGCATCGCGCTCGGCCGCCAGCTCGGCGAGCTGGGCCTTGTAGATCGCCACGTCGTGGTCGGAACGGTCGGGAGCTACGGCGCGGCGGCGCAGCACCGGGAGCGCCAGAACCGCGGCGGCCAGCACCGTCAGCAGCGCGAGCACGGCGTAGAGCATCACCGCTCCTCGTTCAGCAGCGCCCGCAGCCGGGCCTGTTCGGCCTCGTCCAGCGCCTCGGGCGGCGCGGGGGGCCGCTGGCGGCGCACGAACGCCCAGGCGCCGATGCCGCCCGCCGCGAGCAGCAGCGCCGGCGCCAGCCAAAGCAGGGCGGTCCGCGCGTTGAACGGCGGCTTCATCAGGATCCAGTCGCCGTAGCGGTCGACCATGTACTGGCGCACCTGCGTGTCGCTCTCGCCCGCCGCCACCCGCTCGCGGACGATGCCGCGCAGGTCTTTTGCCAGGTCGGCGTTGGAATCTGTGATCGACTGGTTCTGGCACACCAGGCAGCGCAGATCCTCCATGATGCCCCGGGCGCGCGCCTCCTGGGCAGGATCGGGCAGCATGGCCTCGTCGGCGCCGACGGCCAGCGCAGGGACTGCCCAAAGCAGCATCAGGAGGGCGAGAAACGCCCTCATTCCAACCCCCGCAGCAGCGGGATCAGCACCTGGTCCACCACAGCGTCGTTGAGCGCGCCCTGGAAGCGCCAGACCACCTTGCCGGCACGGTCGACCACGAAGGTCTCGGGCACGCCGGAGATGCCCCAGTCGATGCCGACGCGGCCGGTGGCGTCGAAGCCGGCGCGGCCGAACGGGTTGCCGTCAGCCGCCAGCCATGCCCCGAGCGCCTCGCGCCTGTCCTTCCAGGCGATGCCGTAGACCGGCACGCCGGCGCGCTTCTCCAGCGTCATCAGCACCGGGTGCTCGGCCTTGCACGGCGCGCACCAACTGGCGAAGAAGTTGACGATCGCCACCTTCCCCGCGAGGTCGACGGAGCCGAGCCCCTCGCCGCCCTCGACCGCGGCCGGCAGGTCGAAGGCCGGAACGTCCTTGCCCTCCATGGCGAAGGGCGTCTCGCGGGGGTTCAGGTTGAGGTAGAACGCGGCGCCGAACGCCAGCGCGATGGCAAGGAAGATGCCCAACGGCAGGAAATGCTGCGGCTTCATTCCGCCGGTACTCCGGCCGGAACCTTCGCCGCGCGCGGCGCCCCGACCCTGAGGCGCCGGTCGGACAGCGAGATCAGCCCGCCCAGCACCATGATCAGCGCGCCCGCCCAGATCCACGACACCAGCGGCTTGTGATAGAGCCGCACGCCCCAGCGGCCGTCGCTCTGGGCCTGGCCGATGACGGCGTAGAGGTCGCCGGTGAACAGCGGATGGATCGCCGCCTCGGTGGTTTCCTGCGGCGGATCGGCGAAGCGCCGGGTTTCCGGGTAGAGCCGGACCACGAACCTGTCTTTCCTGTAGACCGAGAAAGTGCCGCGCACCGCCGCGTAGTTCGGCCCGCGCACCGGGCCGACCGCGTCGAGCACGAAGCGGTAGCCGCCGACCTTCACGCTGTCGCCCGGCTCGATCACGGTGATCTCCTCGCGCTGCCAGGCGCTGGAGACAACGATGCCGAAGATCATCACGGCGATGCCGAGGTGAGCGGCGGTCATGCCCCACGCCCCGCGCGGCAGGCCGGCGGCGCGGCGCATCGCCTGCGAGGGCGCGCGGAACAGGCCGATCCGGCCGGCCAGCTCGGTCAGCACCGAAACGGTGAGCCAGACGCCGTAGGCGACGCCGATACTGGCCCAGAACGGTCCTTCCACGGCAATCGCGACCGCCAGGCCGGCGACCGCCGCGAGCGCAGCGGCCGGACGCAACCGTCCGAGCGCCTCGCGCAGATTGCCGCGCTTCCAGGCCAGCAGTGGGCCCAGGCCCATGAACGGGATCAGCAGCGCCATCAGTGCCGGGAACACGATGTTGAAGAACGGCGCCGCCACCGACACCTCATAGCCCGCCTCCTTGGCGAACAGCGGATAGAGCGTCCCGAACAGGATGACGAACGCCGCGACCGCCAGCACCAGGTTGTTGAGGATCAGGCTGGTCTCGCGCGAGACCGGCGAGAACATGCCGGTCGGCTTCATGGACGGCGCGCGCACGGCGTAGAGCGCAAGCGAACCGCCGACCACGACGATCAGGAAGCCGAGGATGAACACGCCGCGCGCCGGGTCGCTGGCGAATGAATGCACCGAGGTCAGCACCCCCGAGCGCACCAGGAACGTGCCCAGCAGGCTCAGGGAGAAGGCGAGGATGGCGAGCAGGATGGTCCAGCTTTTGAGCGTGTCGCGCTTCTCGACCACGATGGCGCTGTGCAGCAGCGCGGTGGCGGCGAGCCAGGGCATGAACGAGGCATTCTCGACCGGGTCCCAGAACCACCAGCCGCCCCAGCCCAGTTCGTAATAGGCCCACCACGAACCGAGCGCGATGCCGGCGGTGAGGAACGACCAGGCGGCCAGGGTCCAGGGCCGCACCCAGCGCGCCCAGGCCGGGTCGACCCGGCCTTCGATCAGCGCGGCGATGGCGAAGGAGAAGGCGATCGAGAGACCCACATAGCCCAGGTAGAGCATGGGCGGATGGAACGCGAGGCCCGGATCCTGCAACAGCGGGTTGAGCCCTTGACCGTTGAGCGGCGCCGGGTCCAGCCGGGCGAACGGGTTCGAGGTGAACAGGGAGAAGGCGAGGAAGCCGACGGCGATCAGCGCCTGGACCGCCAGCACCCGGGCGCGGAACGCGTCCGGCAGGTTGCGCCCGAACGCGGCGACAGCGGCGCCGAACAGCGCCAGGATCAGGATCCACAGCAGGATCGAGCCCTCGTGGTTGCCCCAGACGCCGCTGATCTTGTAGAGCAGCGGCTTGTCGGTGTGCGAGTTGAGCGCCACGTTCACCACCGAGAAGTCGGAGACCACATAGGCCCAGGTCAGCGCCGCGAAGGACAGGGCGGCGAGGCCGAGCTGCAGGAACGCGGCGGGCCGGGCGACGGCGATCAGCGCCGCATCGCCGCGCCGGGCGCCGATCAGCGGCACGGTGCCCTGCACCAGCGCGGCCAGCAGCGCCAGGATCAGCGCGAAATGGCCCAGTTCCACGATCATTGGCGCGGCTCGACGATCATTTTGGCTCGCCCCGCTGCCATTCGCCCGAGCGCTTCAGCGCGTCGGTCACCTCGGGCGGCATGTAGTTCTCGTCGTGCTTGGCGAGCACGCGGCTGGCGATAAAGACACCGTCGGCGCCCAGCCTGCCCTCCGCGACCGCGCCCTGGCCTTCGGCGAACAGGTCGGGGACGAGGCCGTGCTCGGTCTGGTCGTAGACCACGGGCACCTCGGCGGCGCCGTCGGTCACGGTGAAGCGCAGCACCATCTCGTTGTCCTTGTGCACGCTTCCCTGCTTGACCAGCCCGCCCAGGTGAAACGAGCCCGAGGGCGGCGCGGCGAGCTGCCTCAGGTCGCCGGGGCTGTAGAAGAAACGGACATTGTCGCCCATGGCGAAGAACGCCAGCGCGCCGGCGAAGGCGAGGATGGCGAGGCCCGCGCCGACGAAGATCATCCGCTGGGTCTTACGTTTCATCGCCGCCCCTGAGCCGTTCCAGCCGCTCCTCCAGCGCCGCCTGCGAGCGCAGCGCCCGGCGCAGCCGCAGGATGCTGATCGCGGCGATCCCGGGCAGGATCACCGCCGCCGCCGCGTAGGCCGACCAGATGTATCCGGCGTATTCCCAGCCCATCAGGCCTCCGCCTGCATCATCTGCAGCGCCCGCACCCGCCGCTCGGCGACCTCGGCGCGGATGCGCAGCAGCAGCACCGAGACGAAATACGCCTTGAACGCGCCCAGCATGATGAAGAGGGGCCACAGCATGGCCGGATCGATGGTCGGGCCGCCGCGCCGGAACACGCTGGCCGGCTGGTGCAGGGTGTTCCACCACTGCACCGAGAAATGGATCACCGGGATGTTGATCAGCCCGACCAGCGCCAGAATGGCGGCGGCGCGGGCCGCCTTCTCCGGATCCTCGATCACCTGCCACAGCGCCATGTAGCCCAGATAGAGGAAGAACAGCACCAGGAACGAGGTCAGCCGCGCGTCGCCCCATTCCCACCATGTGCCCCACATGGGCGCGCCCCACAGCGCGCCGGTGACCAGCGCCAGCAGGGTGAAGCCGGCGCCCAGCGGCGCGCAGTTCTTCGCCGCGATGTCGGCCAGCGGATGGCGCCAGATGAAGCCCATGCCGCTGAACACCGCCATCAGCACATAGGTGGCGAGCGCCATCCAGGCGGCCGGCACGTGGATGTACATGATGCGCACCGTGTCCTTCTGCCGCGCGTCCGGGGGCGAGCCGACCAGCGCAAGGTAGAACCCGGCGGCGAACAGGATCAACGTGAGGGCGATGAACCACGGCAGGACGGCGGCGCTGATGCGCGAGAAGCGCGCCGGATTCGCGAAGCGGTGCCAGCCTGACATGCGAAGTGATGTACCGGTGTCCGCCACCGCAGGCAAGCAGAGTCGGCCGATCCGCCGGGCAAAGGCCGCATGCATTTGATGCACGCCAAATGCATCTATTCGAGCGCCAGCCGGACCGCCGCCGCCGCGGCGACGGGGGCCAGCACCAGCGCCATCAGCGAGACCGCGAGCAGCAGCATGATCGGCTCGGCCGCCGGTTCCCCGGCCGCCGCCGCGGCGGTCGCCGCGACGCCGAAGATCAGGGTCGGGATGTAGAGCGGCAGCACCAGCAGCGGCACCAGCACCCCGCCGCGGCGGACGCCGGCCGTGAGCGCCGCGCCGATGGCGCCGATCAGGCTGAGCGCCGGCGTGCCGATCGCCGCCGACAGCAGCAGCACCGGGAACGCGCCGAACGGCAGGTTGAGCAGCACCCCGGCGAGCGGCGCGGCGATCACCAGCGGGATGCCGACGACGATCCAGTGGGCCAGCACCTTGGCCAGCACGGTGAGGAACAGCGGCTGCGGCGACAGGGCGAGGACGTCGAGGCTGCCGTCCTCGAAATCGGCCTGGAACAGCCGGTCGAGCGACAGCAGCGTGGCCAGCAGCGCCGAGACCCAGATAACCCCCGGCGCCACGCCGCGCAGCACCATGGGATCGGAGCCCACCGCGAAGGGAAACAGCGCCGCGACGATGACGAAGAACGCCACGGCGAGGAGCGAGCCGCCGCCCTGGCGCCGGGCGATCAGCAGGTCGCGGCGGACGACGGCGAGGAACGGGCTCACGGCATGGCCACGCGCCGGCGGGCGTCCAGCGTCAGCGTGCGAGCGCCGGGCAGGTTCATGTCCGCATGGGTGGCGATCACCGCCATGCCGCCGCCTTCCCGGTGCGCGGCGATCAGCGCTTCCAGCCGCGCCACGGATTCCGCGTCGAGCGCCACCGTCGGTTCGTCGAGCAGCCAGAGCGGCCGCCCGACCGCGGCGATCCGCGACAGGGCAAGCCGCCGCCGCTGGCCCGCCGACAGGAACCGGGCCGGCAGGTCGCCCAGGCCCGCGAGGCCGAAGCGCGATAGCGCGGTATCCACGTCCGCCGCCTCGCCCAGCAGGGCGGCCTGGGTCCTCAGGTTCTCGGCCACCGTCAGCACGGGCTTCATTGTGTCCAGATGGCCGACATAGTGCAGCCGCGACCGGTGCGCTTCCGGATCGGCCGCCACATCCGCCCCGTCCCAGGCTACCGCGCCGGCGGCCGGCCGGATGAACCCGGCGATGACTCGAAGCAGACTCGACTTGCCCGAACCGTTGGGGCCCCGCAGATACAGCGCCTCGCCGGGCCCGATGCTGCATGACAGCCCAGCGAAAACCTCATGTTCGCCGCGCCTGCAGGCCAGGTTTTCGACGGTCAGGCCGATATTGCCGGGATTTGGCATTCGGGGATGATGGCTCCGCTGATCTCGCGGCGGACCTTAGCGCCGTTGCCCGCCGCGCGTCCAACTTTGCGGTTGGCAAGGGGGGTGAATTGGGGCAAAACCGGCAGGATCAGCCGGAAACAACATAAATCGGGAGCATCGTGACGTGAGCGTCGGGCACGACACCTTGAAAGCGCGCCGTCAACTGACGGTCGGCGGCAAGACCTATGACTATTTCAGCATCGAGGCCGCGGGCGAAGCGCTCGGCATCGACTTCGCGCCCCTTCCCTACTCGCTGAAGGTACTGCTTGAGAACCTGCTGCGGTTCGAGGACGGGGTCTCGGTCACCGTCGACGACGTCAAGGCGATGGGCGCCTGGCTGAAGGAGAAGACCTCGGAGCGCGAGATCGCCTACCGCCCGGCCCGCGTGCTGATGCAGGACTTCACCGGCGTCCCCGCCGTGGTCGACCTGGCCGCCATGCGCGCCGCCATGCTCGGCCTGGGCGGCGATCCCAAGAAGATCAACCCGCTCGCGCCGGTCGACCTGGTCATCGACCATTCGGTGTCGGTGGACTTCTTCGGCAAGGGCAGCTCGTTCAAGGACAATGTCGACCTGGAGATGGACCGCAACAAGGAGCGCTACGAGTTCCTGCGGTGGGGCCAGACCGCGTTCGACAATTTCCGCGTGGTGCCGCCGGGCACCGGCATCTGCCACCAGGTGAACCTGGAATATCTGGCCCAGACCGTCTGGACCAACAAGGTGGACGGCGCCGAGATCGCCTATCCCGACACGCTCGTGGGCACCGACAGCCACACCACCATGGTGAACGGCCTCGCCGTGCTGGGCTGGGGCGTCGGCGGCATCGAGGCCGAGGCGGCCATGCTGGGCCAGCCCGTCTCCATGCTGATCCCCGAGGTCGTCGGCTTCAAGCTGACCGGCCGGCTGAAGGAAGGCACCACGGCGACCGACCTGGTGCTGACCGTCACCCAGATGCTGCGCAAGAAGGGCGTCGTGGGCAAGTTCGTCGAGTTCTTCGGCCCCGGCCTCGACCAGCTGTCGCTGGCCGACATGGCGACCATCGCGAACATGGCCCCGGAATACGGCGCCACCTGCGGTTTCTTCCCCATCGGCCAGGAGACGCTGAACTATCTGGGCTTCACCGGCCGCGCCCCCGAGCGGGTCGCGCTGGTCGAGGCCTATGCCAAGGCTCAGGGGATGTGGCGCGAGGCCGGCTCGCCCGATCCGGTGTTCACCGACGCGCTCGAGCTCGATATCTCGAGCGTCGAGCCCAGCCTCGCCGGCCCGAAGCGGCCGCAGGACCGGGTGCTGCTGAGCGATGCCGCGCCCGCCTTCGAGAAGGAGCTGACCACCGGCTTCGCCAAGGCCGACAGCAAGAGCCTGAGGGTCGCCGTCGAGGGCACCAACTACGACATCGGCCACGGCGACGTGGTGATCGCCGCCATCACCTCCTGCACCAACACCTCCAACCCGAGCGTGATGATCGGTGCCGGCCTCCTCGCCAGGAACGCCATCGCCAAGGGCCTGAAGGTGAAGCCGTGGGTGAAGACCTCGCTCGCCCCCGGATCCCAGGTGGTGACCGAGTATCTCGACCGCGCCGGCGTCACCCAGGCGCTCGATATGCTGGGCTTCAACCTGGTGGGCTATGGCTGCACCACCTGCATCGGCAATTCGGGCCCGCTGCCCGACCCGATCTCGAAGGCGATCAACGCCAACGACCTGGTGGCCGTCTCGGTGCTGTCGGGCAACCGCAACTTCGAGGGCCGGGTCAGCCAGGACGTGCGCGCCAACTACCTGGCCTCGCCGCCGCTGGTGGTCGCCTACGCCATCGCCGGCACCATCCGCAAGGACATCACGAAGGAGCCGCTGGGCCACGACCAGATCGGCAACCCGATCTACCTGAAGGATATCTGGCCGTCCAACGCCGACATCGCCGCCGCGCTGGGCGAGGCGGTGACCTCGCAGATGTTCAAGGAGCGCTATGCCGACGTGTTCACCGGCACCCAGGCCTGGCGCGACATCGAGGTGGCCACGGGCCTCACCTATGACTGGGCGCCGGACAGCACCTATGTCCGCCAGCCGACCTTCTTCGAGGGTCTCGCCGGCGAGGCCGCGCCGGTGACCGACATCGTCAATGCCCGCCTGCTGGCGCTGCTGGGCGATTCCATCACCACCGACCACATCTCGCCCGCCGGCTCGATCAAGAAGAACGGCCCCGCCGGCAAGTACCTGATGGACCACGGCGTCGAGCCCGCCGACTTCAACTCCTACGGCTCGCGCCGCGGCAACCACGAAGTGATGATGCGCGGCACCTTCGCCAACATCCGCATCCGCAACGAGATGGCCCCGGGCACCGAGGGCGGCGTCACCACCTACATCCCGACCGGCGAGGTGATGAGCATCTACGACGCCTCCATGCTGTACCAGCAGCAGGGCGTGCCGCTGATCGTCGTCGCCGGCAAGGAATACGGCACCGGCTCGTCGCGCGACTGGGCGGCCAAGGGCACGCGCCTCTTGGGCATCAAGGCGGTGATCGCCGAGAGCTTCGAGCGCATCCACCGCTCGAACCTGGTCGGCATGGGCATCGTGCCGCTGGTGTTCAACGACGGCGAGGACCGCAAGTCCCTCGGCCTCACCGGCCAGGAAGTGATCTCGTTGACCGGCCTCGCCGACGGCATCACCCCGCGCATGCCGGTGACCGCCACCATCCAGTACGCCGACGGCACCACAAGGGTCACCACCCTGACCTGCCGCATCGATACGCTGGACGAGGTGTCCTACTACAAGCAGGGCGGTATCCTGCAATACGTGCTGAAGAACCTGGCCAAGGCTGCGTAAGGGTTCCGGCACCGGAGACACGAAACGGGAGGCTGCGGCCTCCCGTTTTTTTTGTGCCTGGAGCCGGTCAGTAATCCCAGATCGCAGGCACCGAGCGGAACACGTTGCCGTCCACCGACACCCGGCAGATCGACGGGAACGGCAGGTGCGCGGCCAGCAGCGGCTCGCGGGTCGCTGCCAGCTCCCGCATGAGCTCGACCCTGACGCGGACCGCCTCGTCGGGATCGTGGTCGAAGGCGTTGTACCAGTACGGGCGGTCGAAATGGTCGGGAAGATGGTGTCGCCGGCGAAGGTCATCCGCTCGTTGCCGGACTCCAGCCGCACCACGCTGTGCCCCGGCGTATGGCCGCCGTTGCGGCGGACGATCACGCCCGGCGCCACCTCGGCCTCGGTCTCGAACGTCCGGAACCGGCTGCCGTAGAGGTCGATGAATTTCCTGGCGGCCGACCGGAGAACGGGTGGTATCGCCGGCGGCATGAAGGGCGGGAAGCTGGGCGCCTCCCAAAACTCGGCTTCGGCCGCCGCCAGGTGGACCTGCACATCCTGGCGCAGCCGGCCATTCAGTCCGTCCCCGTTCAGGCCGCCCACGTGGTCCATGTGCAGGTGGGTGAGCACAACGTCGGTCACGGACGCGGGGTCGACGCCAGCGGCATCGAGCCGCTGGGCCAGCCGGCCCGCCCGCGGAAAGTCCGGGAACTCGCTTCCGAGGCCGGAGTCGACGAGGACAGTCCGGTCGCCGCTGCGCACCACGACCACGTTCAACGGCCAGTCGAAGATGTCCGGCGCCAGGAACCTGCCTTCCAGCCAGGCCCCGAGGCTGGCCGGATCGGCGTTGGTGCCCAGCAACGTGGCCGGCAACGGCAACACGCCGTCGCTGATCACCAGCACCTCGATGTCGCCGACCCGCAGCGCGTAGCGCGACGGAACCAGTTCGTCGGACGCTGGTCCGCCAAGAGGTGAAGCGGTATCGAATCCCGTGTTTGTCTGCACGCTCATGTCTGTCTCCTGATCCCAATGAAGGTTAAGCATCCAGTGGTTGGATGGACGGATGCAGGATGACCGAGCGTGGATGCGAAGACTTTGTCGTGCCGTCCAATTTGCACCGCATCTCCGTCCAAAGATTCCCGGCTGTCCGTGGAGTCCGCCGCCGGAACGGCCGGAGCGGCATGGCCCCGCCCTGGTCGGAAGGTTCGGTAAAAGCGGAACAGGGCATGCGTATGGACAAGGGCGCCGGACGAACCAGTTCAACCAAGCTCACGCCGGTGGCCTTGACGGGAATCCGAACGCAAGGCAGGCCCGACGAGCGCCCTACTCGGCGGGCGCTCGTCGGGCCTGCTGGCCAGAAAGCGCGTCCGCTCGCTGGCAGCCGCGCCTTCTGTCCGTACCTAGTGCGGGTCGTCGATGACGATGTTGGTGTCGGCCGTGTCGACCACGAACACGGCCAGCAGCTTCGCCGGTTCGGTGTCGCTGGCGTTGGCGCTGACCCGGTGGTGGTCGCCCGGCTTCTCGGCCCAGCTCTCGCCGGCGCGGTAGACCCGCTCCGGATCGTCGTTGACCTGGCTGCGGATCGCGCCTTCGAGCACGGTCGCATAGATGAAGGCGGACGGCGGATGCCGGTGCGAGCGGGACGAGGCGCCGGGGCCGTACTCCACCAGCACGCCCTTCATGCTCTTGCCGGGAACGTTCGGGAGCACATGGTCGAAAACCACGGTGACGCTGCGCTTGGGCGTGTCTTCGGCGCGTGCGGGCGTCACCGCCAGCGTGGCCAGCAGGGCGCCGCCGAGGATGCGGATGATCATGGGAAATCTCCTGTCGAGGCTGTCAGTGGGCGGCCGCCAGGCGGAACCACGTGTCGAACGACGTTGCGCCGATATGTGGATCGCCGGCGGGGGTGAGGGATCTGTCGTCGAGTTCCGCGCCGAAGTAGCGGGCGTGGACGTCCGCGGCCACCGAGCGGGTGTCGCCCCGGCCTTGCAGGTAGCGGCGGACGATGACGTCGAGACTGACGCGCTCGGGTCCCGCGAGCTCGATCGTGCCGTTGATCGGCGCCCCGGCCGCGACCTGGGCGACCAGCGCGGCGACGTCCTGCGACGCGACGGGCTGGACATGGGCCGGCGACACCCGGACTTGCCCGTCCCGCGTCGAGGCGTCGGCGATGCCGCCGAGGAACTCGAAGAACTGGGTCGAGCGGATGATGGTGTAGGGAATTCCGGAGGCCTTGATCAGCTCCTCCTGGGCGAGCTTGGCCCGGAGATAGCCGCTGTCCGGCACCCGGTCCGTCCCGACCACGGACAGGGCGACGTGATGGGACACGCCGGCTTCCGCCTCGGCCGCCAGCAGGTTCCTGCCGGAGGTCTTGAAAAATGCCATGACGTCGCCGTCCGCGAAGGACGGAGAGTTGGCGACGTCGACGACGACATCGGCGCCGGAAAGCGCCTCGGCCAGCCCTTCCCCGGTGAGCGTGTTGACTCCCGTGTTGGGAGCGGCGGCGACGGCCTCATGGCCTTCCTGGCGCAACGTCGCAACGACCTTGCTGCCGATCAGGCCGGTTCCGCCAATGACTACGATTTTCATGGATGCCTCCTTTCAGCGATTGACGGACGCAGAATGATCGATCGGACGCGCCAAGACTTTGCCGCGCCGTCCAGGCAGGCTTGGTTTCTTGTCCAAAAGGCGACTGCAAGTGTGGTAATCTTGCGCGCCGAGGGGGGCAGCGCGGTCTTAAAGCGCGCCCGGAATCATCTAGTTTCAGTGTCTTGGGGACCAACAGCAGGCTCGTCCGCGTCACGGAGCGCCGTTGTGAAGGTTATGTTTGGTGAGCATGTGCTCGATCCGGATCGGCGGGAGCTCTTCCGCGGGTCCGAGGCAATCCCCACCGGGCCGCAGGTCTTCGACCTGCTGGTCTACCTGGTGGAGAATCGGGAACGCGTCGTCACCAAGGACGACCTGATCGAGGTCGTCTGGGCCGGCAGGATCGTATCGGAATCCACCCTCACCAGCCACATCAATGCGGTACGCAAGGCGATCGGCGACAGCGGCGGCGAACAGCGCCTGGTCCGCACGATCGCCCGCAAGGGCTACCGGTTCGTGGGCGAGGTGAAGGCACCCGATGCATCGGAAGCAGCCCCCGGCGACCGCCCGGCGACCCTCCAGCCGGCGCTTTCCATGCCGGATCGTCCGTCCATCGCCGTCCTACCGTTCCTCAACCTTAGCGGCGACCCCACCCAGGACTATTTCGTCGACGGCGTGGTCGAGGACATCATCGCCGCCCTGTCGCGCATCCGCTGGCTGTTCGTCATCGCCCGCAATTCTAGCTTCTCCTATCGCGGCCGGGCGGTGGACGAGAAGCAGGTGGGCCGCGAGCTGGGCGTGCGCTACATCCTCGAAGGCAGCGTGCGCAAGGCGGAGGGCCGGGTGCGGATCACCGGTCAGCTCATCGACGCCACCATCGGCATGAATCTCTGGTCGGAGCGGTTCGAAGGCAAGCTCGACAACATCTTCGATCTGCAGGACCAGATGACCGCAAACGTGGTCGGCGCCATCGCCCCGCAGCTGGAGCGCGCCGAGATCGAGCGCGCCAAGCACAAGCCCACCGAGAGTCTCGACGCCTACGACTACTACCTGCGCGCCATGGCGAACCTGCACTTCGGAACCCGCGAGGCCGTCGACGAAGCGCTGCGCCTGCTCTACAGGGCGATCGAGCACGACGCCGAATATGCGCCGGCCTATGCCATGGCGGCCTGGTGCCATTTCTGGCGCAAGGTCAATGGCTGGATGGAGAACCGCGAGGCGGAGATCGCCGAGGGCATCGATTTCGCGCGGCGCGCCGTCGCGCTGGGAAAGGACGACGCGGTCGCCCTCACGCGCGCCGGTCACGCCCTCTCCCATCTGGCCGGCGACCTCGACGGCGGCCTCGCCTTGCTCGACCGGGCGAAGATGCTCAATCCCAATCTGGCTGCGGCCTGGTTTCTCGGCGGGTTCGTGCGAGTCTGGCGCGGCGATCCGGAGGGCGCGATCGAACACATCACGCAGGCCATCCGCCTCAGCCCGCTGGATGCGGAACTGTATCGCATGCAGGCGGGCATGGCGGCGGCGCATCTGTTCGCCGGCCGTTACGGCGAAGCCTCGTCCTGGGCCACGAAGTCGTTCCGGGATATGCCGACCTTCCTGATCGCGGTCGCCATCGTCTCAGCCAGCCAGGCGCTTGGCGGGCAGATCGACGACGCGCGGCGCGCCATGCAGCACCTTCGCCAGCTCGACCCCACCATCCGCATCTCGAATCTTGCCGACTATCTGCCGATCCGCCGGCCTCAGGACCAGGCGCTGCTCGCCGACGGCCTGCGCAGGGCCGGGCTGCCGGACTGACGGGACCAGCTGCGCGTTTCCAGCCTTCCCGCCGGCCTCTTCCCGGGTTTGAAAGCGGCGCCCCTCCCCTGGTGCACCGACGCCGCAACCAGGCAGGCAGGACGATCCGGCGGCCCCTTGGGCTGCTCGCTCCCTGCCCCGGCCGGTTTTCCTTGACCGGCCGGCGCACCCGTTTACCTTGGGAAGCCGGTCTCGCCGCCGACTGTGCCAACCGCCGACGCACGGACCCCGATGCAACTCGCCCTCATCGTCATCCTGCCCTTCGCCGGCGCGATCCTGCCGGCCCTGTTCATCCGTGCCGGGCGCAACGCCTGCGCCACGGTGACCGGGCTGGTGACCGCCACCGCCCTCGGCCTGCTGCTGTCGCTGGCGCCGCGGGTATTGGCCGGAGAGACCGTGCGTGTCGGCTGGAACTGGGTTCCCGCGCTCGGGCTCGACGTCACCTTCTTCCTCGACGGGCTGGGCCTACTGTTCGCCGGGCTGATCCTGGGCATCGGCCTGCTGATCATCCTGTTCGCCCGGTTCTACCTGGCGCGGCAGGACCCGATGGGCCGGTTCTTCTCGTTCCTGCTGCTGTTCCAGGGCGCCATGGTCGGCATCGTCCTGTCGGACAACATATTGCTGCTGCTGATCTTCTGGGAGCTGACCAGCCTGACCTCGTTCCTGCTGATCGGCTACTGGCGGCATCTCGCCGAAGGCCGGCAAGGTGCGCGGATGGCGCTGGCGGTCACCGGCGGCGGCGGCCTGGCGCTGATCGGCGGCATGTTGATGCTGGGCCACATCGCCGGCTCCTACGAGCTGAGCGTCATCCTCGACCGGCGGGAACTGGTGCAGGCCTCGCCGCTCTACCTGCCCATGCTGGTGCTGGTGCTGCTGGGCTGCTTCACCAAGTCGGCCCAGTTCCCGTTCCATTTCTGGCTTCCCCACGCCATGGCGGCGCCCACGCCGGTGTCGGCCTACCTGCATTCGGCCACGATGGTGAAGGCCGGCATCTTCCTGATGGCGCGGCTGTGGCCGGTGCTGGCGGGCACCGACGCCTGGTTCTACCTGGTGGCGACGACGGGCATGGTCACCATGCTGCTGGCGGCATGGTTCGCCCTGTTCAAGGACGACCTCAAGGCGCTGCTCGCCTATTCCACCGTCAGCCAGCTCGGCCTCGTCACCATGCTGCTGGGCTTCGGCACGCGGATGGCGGCGGTGGTAGCCATCTTCCACATCATCAACCACGCCTGCTTCAAGGCAGCCTTGTTCATGACGGCGGGCATCGTCGATCACGAGGTAGGCACCCGCAACACCAGGCGGCTCGGCGGGCTCGCCACCCTGATGCCGATCACCACCGGCCTCGCGGTGATCGCCGCCGCGTCCATGGCCGGCGTGCCGCCGCTCAACGGCTTCCTGTCAAAGGAGATGATGCTCGAGGAGGCCTCGCGCACGGCCTGGGCGGAGCTGGTGTGGGTGGTGCCGGCGCTGGCGACGGTCGGCGCGCTGCTGTCCGCGGCCTATTCGTTCCGCTACATCTCGCACGTGTTCTTCGGGCCGGTGCGCTCGGACTATCCTTCGAAGCCCCACGACCCGGCGTTCGGCATGTGGCTGCCCCCGGCGCTGCTCACCGCGCTGGTGATCGCCATCGGCCTGGCGCCCGCGCTGGTCGCGGGGCCGCTGGTGGCCGCCGCCTCAGGCGCGGCGATCCATGCCGCCTTGCCCGAATTCCACATCGCGCTGTGGCACGGCGCGACGCCGGCGCTGATGATGAGCGTCATCGCCCTGGGCGGCGGCATGCTGCTGCTGTGGCGGCACGACCAGGCCCACGCCGTCTGGGTCAAGGCGCCGACGCCCGAGGCCAAGATCATGTTCACGCGCGGCATGGACATCGTGGTGGGGCTGGCGCGCCGGCTCATCGACTTCACCCATACCGGCTCGCTCCAGCGCAGCGTCGCCATGACCGTCGGGGCCGTTATCGTGCTCGCGGTGTCCAGCTTTCCCGCCGGCGGCGACCTGCTTGGCGAGCGCCCCATGCTGCCGGTCACGCCGGCCGCGGTGGTCGGCTGGGGCCTGCTGATGGCCGCCTGCGTCGGCGTCGTCGCTCTGCACCGGCAGCGGCTGCTGGCGCTGATCGTGGTCGCGGTGATCGGCCTCGTGGTGTCGCTGGCGTTCCTGCAATTCTCGGCCCCCGACCTGGCGCTGACCCAGATCTCCGTCGAGGTCGTCACCCTGATCCTGATGCTGCTGGCCCTCAACCTGCTGCCGCAGCAGACGCCGGCCGAGCATGGCGCGGCGCGCAAGGTTAGGGACGTGCTGCTGGCGGTGACGGTCGGGCTGGGCGTCGGCGCGGCGGCTCTCGCCGTGATGACCCGGGACTTCGACACGATCTCGGCCTATCACCTCGCCAATTCGTACAAGGGCGGCGGCGGCACCAACGTGGTCAACGTGATCCTGGTGGATTTCCGCGGCTTCGACACCTTCGGCGAGATCATCGTGCTGGGCATCGCCGGCCTCGCCATCGTCGCGCTGCTGTCCAGCGTAAGCTCGGGGCTCGCCGCTCGGCGACTGGCGCACTGGGTGCCGACCCAAGCGAGGTCCAGGGACTACCACCCGCTGATGATGGTCGTCGCCACCCGGATCATGCTGCCGCTGGCCCTGCTGGTCGGCATCTACGTCTTCCTCCGAGGCCACAACGAGCCGGGCGGCGGCTTCATCGCCGGCCTGATCGTGTCCATCGCGCTGATCATGCAGTACATGGCCTCGGGCATCTCGTGGGCCCAACAGCGCATGAAGACCGACTTTCACAACCTGGTCGGCTGGGGCGTTCTGATTGCCGGGCTGACCGGGATCGGCGCCTGGATGGCGGGCCGTCCGTTCCTGACCTCGGCTTATGGCTACGTCACCTGGCCCGTGGTCGGCACGTTCGAGCTGGCGACGGCGATGGCGTTCGACCTGGGGGTGTTCCTCACCGTCATCGGCGCGGTGATGCTGGCGCTCGCAACCCTGTCGCGGGTGGAGCGGCTGACCGAGCACGAGAGGGCGCCGCGGGGCCCGATGGATATCGACCCGTCCAAGGCGGAGGCCGGCTGATGGAACTGCTGGTCGCCTCCGCCATCGCCATGCTGACGGCCGCGGGAGTCTTTCTGATCCTGCGGGCGCGGACCTTTCCGGTCGTGCTCGGGCTGGCGCTGCTGTCCTACGCCGTGAACGTGTTCCTGGTCGCCATGGGCCGGCTCGTGGTCGACCGGCCGCCGATCCTCGACGACGCGGCCACTTCCTATACCGATCCGCTGCCGCAGGCGCTGGTGCTGACCGCCATCGTCATCTCGTTCGGCATGACCGCGCTGGTGCTGGTGCTGGCGCTGAGGACCTATCTGGAGACCGGCAGCGACCATGTGGACGGCGAGCCGCCGGAGGGCACGCCATGAGCCACTGGATCATCGCCCCCATCGTCGTCCCGGCCATGACCGCGGCCCTCATCGTACTGTTCCTGCGGCACCATCCGAGTCTCGCCAGGGTGTTCTCGGTGGCCGGGGCGCTGCTGGTGCTCGGCATCGCCGCCGCGCTGCTGTTCGCGGCATCGCGCGGCCCTGCGGAGATGTACGCCCTGGGCAACTGGCCGGCGCCGTTCGGCATCGTGCTGGTGCTCGACCGCCTCTCGGCGCTCATGGTGCTGCTGACCTCGGTGCTCGGCGTCACCGGCCTGCTCTACGCGCTCAGCGGCTGGGACGAGCGCGGGCCGCACTTCCACGCCCTGTGGCAGTTCCAGCTGATGGGCATCAACGGCGCCTTCCTGACCGGCGACCTGTTCAACCTGTTCGTGTTCTTCGAGATCCTGCTGATTGCCTCCTACGGCCTGCTGCTGCACGGCGCCGGCAGGGAGCGGCTGAAGGCGGGCCTGCACTACGTCATGATCAACCTGGTCGGCTCGACCCTGTTCCTGATCGGCGTCGGCCTGATCTACGGGGTCACCGGTACGCTCAACATGGCCGACCTGATCCAGAAGGTGCCGCTGGCGACCGGCGGCGACGCCGCCCTGCTCAAGACCGGCGGGCTGGTGCTGCTGGTGGTGTTCGGCCTCAAGGCGGCGCTGGTGCCGATCCACCTGTGGCTGCCGTCGGCCTACGCCAACGCGCCCGCGCCGGTGGCGGCGCTGTTCGCGATCATGACCAAGGTCGGCGTCTATTCCATCATCCGGGTCTACACCATGATCTTCGGTGCCGGCGCCGGCGAATCGGCCTGGCTGGCGGACGGCTGGCTGCTGCCCGCCGCCCTTGTCACCATGGCGGTCGGCGCGGCCGGCGTGCTCGCCTCGCGGACGCTCGCGCGCATGGTTGCCTTCGCCCTGCTCGCGTCGACGGGAACGCTGATGACGGCGGTGTCCCTGTTCACCGCCAAGTCTCTCACCGGCGCGCTCTACTACCTGATCCACTCCACGCTGACCTCGGCGGCCCTGTTCCTGATCGTCGACCTGATCGCCCGCCGCCGCGGACCCCATGGCGACATGGTAAGCGTCGCGCCCCGCTTCGCCCTGGCCGAGGTTCTGTCGGTGCTGTTCCTGCTTGGCGCCATCGCGACCGCCGGCATGCCGCCGCTCTCGGGCTTCATCGGCAAGCTGCTGATCCTCGACGGCGCGCGGGATTCGGCGGCGGCGGTCTGGATCTGGGCCCTGATCCTGATCACCTCGCTGATCCTGATCATGGGATTCGCCCGCGCGGGCAGCCGGCTGTTCTGGAAGAGCGCCGCCCAGGAAGGCTTCATCGAGACGCCTCCGGTGCCGCGCCAGAGCCTGGCGCTCGCCGCCGCCGCCTTGCCGCTGGCGGCCATGGTGGCGGTGACGGTCGCGGCCGGACCGGTGACCCACTATCTCGCCGGGCTGGCGGACCAGCTGTTCGATCCGGCGGCCTATAGCGCCGCCGTACTGGGCGCCGCGGGAGAGACGCCATGATCCGGCGACTGCTGCCCCACCCCACGCTCACCTTGACCCTGGCGGCGCTGTGGGTGCTGCTGGCGAACAGCTTCTCGGCCGGCTCGATCGTCCTGGGCCTGGCGCTGGGCGTGCTGATCCCGCTGTTCACCGCGCGCTTCTGGCCCGACAAGCCACCGATCCGCAGCTGGAGCGCGGCCGGCGCCTACATCCTGATCGTGCTGTGGGACATCGCGGTGGCCAACGTCCAGGTCGCGTACTGGATCCTCACCAAGCGCAACGACGAGCTGAATACAAGGTGGATCGCGATCCCCCTCGAGGTGACCTCGCCCGAGGCGATCACCGTCCTCGCCGGCACCATCACCATGACCCCCGGCACCGTCTCGGCCGACCTGTCCGCCGACGGGCGCTGCCTGCTGGTCCACTGCCTCAACGCGCCCGACGGCGACGCCGCCGTCGCCCAGATCAAGAGCCGCTACGAACGGCGGCTGAGGGAGATTTTCGGATGATCGAGCACGCCGTCATCTTCGCCGCCGGTTGCTTCTCGCTGGCCTTGCTGATGAATCTCTGGCGCCTCGTCCGCGGCCCGCTGGTCACCGACCGGGTGCTCGCCCTCGACACAATGACCATCAACGCCATCGCCCTGATCGTCCTGGCCGGAATCCGGTGGGGCACGACCATCTATTTCGAGGCGGCGCTGATGTTCGCCATGGTCGGCTTCGTCACGACCGTGGCTTATTGCCGCTACCTGCTGCGCGGCGACGTCATCGAATGAGAGGGAGAGCATGAATCTCGCGGCCGAAATCCTCGTCTCCCTGCTGCTGGTCGTCGGCGGCCTGTTCGCGCTGGTCGGGTCGTTCGGCATGCTCAAGCTGCCCAGCCTGATGGCCCGGCTCCATGCGCCGACCAAGGCGACCACGGTCGGCGTGGGGGGCTGTCTGCTCGGGTCCATGGGCTACTTCGCGCTGACCGAGGGTCGGCTTTCGGTCCATGAGCTGGGCATCACCCTGTTCCTGTTTCTGACCGCGCCGGTCACGGCCAACATGATCGCCAAGGCCTACCTGCACCGGAACCTGCCGAAGGAGCCCGACCTGCCGCCCACCGGCGGCGCAGCGGGCTGGGCGACGATCGATGGGATCAACGACCCCGGAGAGCCGCGATAGACCGCTTGCCGGTCAGGCGAACATGCGGAAAATGCCATCGCGCCGGACGCCGATCCCGGTCACCATCGGCGGATGAGACGAAAGCTGAAGCGCTATCTTCCCGACCCCGCGCGCCTGCGGTCCCACCGCTGGCTGCGTTGGCTCGGTCCGGCCCTGGGCGATGCCAGGATATGGCAACTATCGAGGCGGGGCGTGGCGTTCGGTTGCGCGATCGGCGTCTTCTTCGGGCTGCTGGTGCCGGTCGCCCAGATACCGCTCTCCGCCGGCGCCGCCGTACTGCTCCGGGTCAACCTGCCCGCCGCCGTCGCCAGCACACTGGTCAGCAACCCGCTGACCTTCGGCCCCCTCTACTACACGGCCTATCGCCTCGGATCGGCGGTCACGGGAGAGACGGCGCCGACGCGGGTGACGGAGCAGCACCTGACGCCCCGGGGTCAGGGCGCTTCGGGCTGGCTGGGATTCTGGTGGCAACGCCTCGCCGGACTGGGCAAGCCGCTCGTCGTCGGCCTCGGCATCATGGCGCCCGTCGCCAGCGTCGTCGTCTACATGGCGGTCATCGGCTTGTGGCGCCTCGCGGTGCTGCTCGCCTGGACTCGCCGGAGACGGCGGCGGGGCGACTGAGCGCCAATTTATGATCAGGTCAGGCCCTTCGCCATCAGGTCCGCCATCCGCTTCGCGAATGCCGCCGGATCGGTCGGCAACTCGCCCTCGAGGATGCGGGCCTGGTCGAGCAGCATCAGAGCCGGGTCCTTCAGGGCGTCGAGGGCGCCGGGTTGTTCGGCGCGGGCGACCAGCGCGGCGATCAGCGGATGATCCGGGTTGATCTCCAGGATGCGCGCCGCCTCGTAGCCGCCGAGCTGGCCCTGCAGCTTGAGCATGCGCTGCAGGTTGATGTCGAGGTCGCCTTCGTCCGCCACCAGGCAGACCGCACTGCCGGTCAGCCGATCGGTGGTGCGCACGTCCTTAACCGCCTCGCCCAGCGCCTCCTTCAGCGCCGCGATCAGGGTGGTGAAGCGGCCCTCCTCCGGCTTCTCGCCGTCCTTCGCCGTGCCCAGCTTCGACAGGTCGGCGCCGCCGCGGGTGACCGAGCGGAACGGCTTGCCTTCGTGCTCGTGCACCATGGACAGCCAGAAATCATCCACCGGATCGGTCAGCAGCAGGACCTCGACGCCGCGCGCGGCGAAGCCTTCCAGATGCGGGCTGCGGCGGGCCGTGTCGGCATCGCCGGCCGAAACATAATAGATCGCCTCCTGGCCCTCCTTCATGCGGCCCAGATAGTCCTCGAGGCTGGTCCAGCCGTCGCCATGGGTCGACCGGAAGCGGGCGAGCTTTAGCAGCGCGGGGCGGCGCTCGTGATCCTCGTAGATGCCTTCCTTGATGACCGCGCCGAAATTCTCCCAGATGCCGGCGAAGCCTTCGGCGTCCTCCTTTGCCTTGCTCTCCAGCGCGGCGACGACCCGGCTGGTCACGGCCTTGCGCATGCGGGCGACGACCGGATTGTTCTGGAGCATCTCGCGGCTGACGTTGAGCGGCAGGTCCTCGGAATCCACCACGCCGCGCAGGAACCGCAGCCAGCCTGGGATCAGGTCGTCGGTGTCGTCGGTGATGAAGACACGCTTGACGTAGAGCTTTACCCGCGGCTTGCGCGCCGGGTCGAACAGATCCATGGGCCGCTCGGACGGCACGAACAGCAGCGCCGAATAGTCGATGGTGCCCTCGGCGCGGTAATGCAGGGTCAGCGCCGGCTCGTCGAAGGCATGGCCGGCATGGCGGTAGAACGCCGTGTACTGCTCGTCGGTGACCTCGGCCTTCGGGCGGGTCCACAGCGCCGAGCCCTTGTTGACCGGTTCCGCCTCGGCCGCTTGCCCGTCCTTGACCTCGGCGAGGCGGATGGGGAAAGCAATATGGTCGGAATAGGTGGCGATGATGTGCCGGAGCCGGTGCGCGTCGAGGTACTCGGCCTCGTCTTGCCGCACGTGCAGGGTGATGGCGGTGCCGCGCCCCGCGCGGTCCGCCGGCTCGACGGTGTAGCTGCCCTGCCCGTCCGACGACCATTTCCAGGTCTCGGCCTCGCCGGCCTTGCGGCTGGTGACCTCGACCTTGTCGGCGACCATGAAGGCCGAATAGAAGCCGACGCCGAATTGGCCGATCAGCGAGACGTCCTTCTTCGAGTCGCCGCTCAGCTGCTCCATGAACGCGGCGGTGCCCGAGCGGGCGATGGTGCCCAGATTGGCGATCAGCTCGTCGCGGTTCATGCCGATGCCGTTGTCCGCGACGGTCAGCGTGCCGGCGTCCCTGTCGGTGGTGATCGTTATCCCCAGCTCGGCGTCGCCTTCCAGCAACGCCGGCGAGGTCAGCGCCTCGTAGCGCACCCTGTCGCAGGCGTCGGATGCGTTGGAGATCAGCTCGCGCAGGAAAATCTCGGTCTCGGAATAGACCGAGCGGACCATCATGTTCAGCAGGCGGGCGACTTCGGCCTGGAATTCGCGGGTTTCGGCGGCTTGGGTCATGGGCGTCTCCTCGTGCGGCTGTCCCCGGCTACATAGGAAAGCCGGGGCGCCGCATCAAGGCGCTATCGAAGCCGGATTTGCGAAGTTCGCCGGGCCCGGAAATGAAATGCCCGGTCGCGGAGATGAAATGGGCTTGGGGGCTACAGATCCATCTCGGTGCGACCGGGCGACGAGGCCAACGGTCGCGATAATACGGTCAAATGTGGCGGGAATTGGACACGCTCGCGGCAAGCTTGCGACAGGCGCGTCCAGGAGCTTCGTCCGCTGTGGGCAAATGAAATGCCCGGCCGTCTCTGTCGGAATGGGCTTGGGGGCTACAGATCCGACTGACACGACCGGGCGACGAGGCCAACGATCGGATAGTCGCGCCGGATTGTGGCGCGATTTCGATGCAGGCGCGGAAAAGCGAAGGTGATTTCATCGCTTTTCCAAGGCGGGACGGGCGGCAGATTCGATGTTTACATTTTTGCGAACGAGGCGGTTAATTACCTCATGCAAAACGTCACCAGCCTCGCGGAATACCGCGCGACCCCCCCAAGAATCTTCTTCAATCGGCGCGAGCTCGATCTGATCCTGCGGGTTTACGGCCAGATGGTCGCGGCAGGGGAGTGGCGGGACTATGCGATGGCCGACGGCGCCGAGCGCGCAGTGTTCTCGGTATTCCGGCGCTCCAGCGAAATGCCGCTTTACCGTATCGTCAAATGTCCCAGGTGGGCCAAGCGGCAAGGCGTCTGGGCCATCATCGCGCCGGGCAACCAGATCCTCAAGCGCGGCCACGACCTCGAGACGGTGCTGCGCTTCTTCGAGCGCAAGCGACTCAACGTCGTAGATTGAGAACTTTCTCCCTAAGCCAAAACAGAAACGCCCGGCACAGGGCCGGGCGCTCCGTTGGCTGATGCGGCCTCGAGTCTACTCGCGCGAGCTGCCGAACAGGCGCAGCAGCATCATGAACAGGTTGATGAAGTCCAGATAGAGGCTGAGGGCGCCCATGATCGAGAGCTTGGCGGTCTGCTCCTCGCCATAGCCGGCGTAGTACAGCTCCTTGATCTTCTGGGTGTCGTAGGCGGTCAGCCCGGCGAACACGACGACGCCGATCACCGAGATCACGAACGACATCATGGACGAGGCCATGAAGATGTTCACGATGCTGGCGATGATGATGCCGATCAGGCCCATGAAGAGGAACTTGCCGATCGGGCCCAGATCCCGCTTGGTGGTATAGCCGTAGAGGCTGAGGGCGCCGAACATGCCCGCCGTGATGAAGAACACCTTGGCGATGCTCTCGCCCGTGTACATCAGGAAGATGCTGCTGAGCGAGACGCCCATGAGCGTCGCGAAGCCCCAGAACGAGGCCTGGAGCGCGAACAGGCTGAGCTTGTTGAGGCCGAAGCTCATCACCATCACCATGGCGAGCGGCGAGAGGATAACCACCCACTTCAGCGGCGACAGGTAGATAGCCTGTCCGAGGGCGGTGAGCTGGCCGCCGTCCGTGACGGCGAGGTTGGACACCAGCATCGCGACGATGCCGGTCAGCAGCACGCCCGATGCCATGTAGTTGTAGACATGCAGCATGTGCGCGCGGAGGCCGCGATCGATCTCGGCGGCTGTCCCCGTGCCCACGCTGTAAGGCGCTCTGTAGTCCTGTGCCATTGCTGACAGACTCCTTGCTGAAAACGAGCCGCGCACGCGGCCCGACAAATCGTCTCTAATATCGAGGCGACGCCTTCAGGTTTCAAGAGAAAGCATTTGGAAAACTTCTGTTAATCTACCCGCAGATGCGGCGCCGGCCGCTCGCCCAGCGCCCGCCAGGTCCCCAGGAAGCCGAAGGCCACCGTCACCACCAGTCCGCCAGCGGCGGTGAGCACCAGGATTTCGGGGTGGAACGACCATCGGCCTTCCATGATCTCGGTGATCACCAGCCACGCCGCGAGGGTGCCGATCGCCATGGCGACGACGGCCGTGATCAGGCCCATCAGCGCGTACTCGATGAGGTAGATTCGGGCGATGTCGCGCCGCCGGGCGCCCAGCACCTTCAGCACCACAGCATCGCGCACCCGCTCGCTGTAGCCGGCGGCCATGGCGCCCGCCAGCACGATGACGCCGGCGGCGAGCGAGGCTGAGGCGGCGGCGATCACCGCCTGGTGAACCTGCCCCAGCAGGGTATTGACGGTGGCAAGCACATCGCGCACCCGGACCGAGGTGACGTTGGGGTAGTCCCGCGCCACCGCCCGGTCGATGCCCGCCTCGTGGGCCTGGTCCACGCGCACCGTGGCCAGATGGGCGTGGGGCGCGTGCTCGAGCGTGCCGGGCGCGAAGATCACCGAAAAATTCATGCCCATGCCAGACCAGTCGATCTCGCGCAGGTTGGCGATCCGCGCCGTGATCGGGCGGCCCATGACGTTGAAGGTTAGGGTGTCGCCGATTGCGAGGTTCATGCCCTCGGCCAGCCGCGCGTCGAACGAGATCAGCGGCGGACCGGCATAGTCCGCCGGCCACCAGGCGCCGGCCACCAGTTCGTTGTGCTCGGGCAGTGCGGCGGCATAGGTCAGGCCCCGGTCGCCGCGCAGTGCCCACTGGGCGTCGGCCGAAACCTTGGCGTCCTCGGCGCGCACGCCATTCACCTCGGTGATGGTGGCGCGCAGCATGGGAGCCCGGTCCACAGCTGCCACGCCCGGCAGCGCCCTGACCATGGATTCGAACCCGTCGATCTGGTCTGGCTGGATATCGATGAAATAATAGGACGGCGCGTCGGCCGGCACGCCGTCCCTGATCTGGGACGACAAATTGGCATTGATCTGGGCGACCATGACCAGCAGGGTCAGACCCAGCCCGAGCGACAGCACCACGCTCGGCGTGGCGGCGCCGGGGCGGTGCAGGTTCGCCAGCGCCATGCGCCACGGCGTACTCTTCGGACGCGGAACGCGGGCGGCGATCCGCATCAGCGCCAGACCCGCCAGCCACAGCACCAGGAAGCTGGCGGAGGAGCCCAGCAGGAACCAGAGGGTGAACCGCCGCTCGTCGGAAAACAGCAGCGCGAAGGCGGCCAGCGCCAGCAGCGCCGCGCCGGTGAGCGCCACATAGCGCCATCGCGGGCGCCCGGCGACCGGCGCGACCACCTGGCGAAACAGGCCGGCGGCCGGCACGTCGCGCGCCCGGCCGAGCGGCCAGGCGGCGAACGCCAGCACGGTCAGCAGCCCATAGGCCGCGGCGAGCAGCAGGGACATGGGATAGACGCCGGGCGACGCGGGCACCGGCAGGATGTCCTGGAGATAGGCGATGGCCGCGTACGGGATGGCGGCGCCGAGAGCCAGCCCGACGATCACCCCGACCGAGGCCAGCAGCATCACCTGCCAGAGATAGACGCCGAACACCAGGCCGCCACCGGCACCCAGGCTCTTCAGCGTGGCTACCGAGTCCCGCTTGGTGGCGAGGTAGCCGGCCGTGGCGTTGGCGACGCCGACGCCGCCCACCAGCAGCGCGGTCAGGCCCGACAGCGACAGGAACACGCCGAGCCTCTCCAGGAACCGCTTGATGCTGTCGGCGCCGTTCTGCCGGTCGCGCATGCGCCAGCCGGCCTCGGGAAACCGTTCGGTGAGATCCTGCTTGGCCGCTTCGAGGTCCGCGCCGGCAGGCAGACGGATGCGGTACTGGTAACGGACGATGCTGCCCTGCTGGATCAGGCCCGACACCGCGAGGCTGCCGTCGGACACCAGTGCCCGCGCGCCCAGCGTGAAGCCGTCGCCGGCCTTGTCCGGTTCGGTCACCGTAACGGCGCGCACCCGGTAGTCGACGTCGCCGATGCGCAGGAGGCCCCCCACACGGGCGCCGGTCTGGTCGAGCACCGCCTGCTCGACCGTGACGCCCCAGTGGCCGTCACGGAAATCCAGCGCGTCGGCCAGCGTCATGCCGGGAGACAGCTCGGTCTCGCCATAAAGCGGATAGGCGCCATCGACCGCCTTGAGCTCGATGGTCGCACGCCGGTCGAGATTCCCCGCCGCCATGGAGCGCAGCGTCGCCGTGCGGCTGACCGCATAGCGGGACGTGATGTAGTCGAGCGGCGCCTTGGGCATCACCTCGCTGGTCATGCGCAGTTCGATGTCGCCCCCCAGCAGCGGGCGGCCGTGCTCGCCGATACCTTCCAGCACAGCGCCGCGTACCCCGCCGACCGCGGCGATGGCCGCCACGCCCAGGACGATACAGAGGAGAAAGACGCCGAAACCCCGCAGGCCACCCCGCAATTCGCGCAGCGCGAGCCGCAGGGAGAGGGGCATCAGGACGCGGCTCCGGCACGGACCATTTGCGGCGGATCCTCGTCGATCCGGCCGTCGCGCAACCGCACCTGACGGTCGCAGCGCGCCGCCAGGCTGGGATCGTGGGTGATCAGCACCAGCGTGGTGCCGCGCCTGGCCTGGAGCGCGAACATCAGCTCGATGATGGCGGCGCCGGTTCCCGCGTCCAGATTGCCCGTGGGCTCATCCGCCAGCAGCAGGCCCGGCCGGGGCGCGAGCGCGCGGGCGAGCGCGACGCGCTGCTGCTCGCCGCCCGAGAGCTGTCCGGGATAGTGTTCGGTGCGCGCGCCCAACCCCACCACCTTCAGTTCCTCGGCGGCGCGGCCGAAGGCATCGGCCTCGCCCATCAACTCGAGCGGCACGGCAACGTTCTCGAGCGCGGTCATGGTGGGGATCAGGTGAAACGACTGGAAAACGATGCCGACGCGGCCGCGCCTAAAGCGCGACAACGCATCTTCGTCCATTCCGGTGATGTCCTGGCCGTCGATGGCGACCGTGCCGCTGGTCGGCCGCTCCAGCCCGGCCATGACGCTCATCAGCGTCGACTTGCCCGACCCGGACGGCCCGACCATGCCGACCGCCTCGCCGCGGCCGATGCCGAGATCGATCCCGCGCAGGATGTTGACGGGTCCGGCCCGGCTCTTAAGTGTAAGGTGGATATCGTCGAGGCGGATCATGGGGTTGGAATGCAGCCGGACACGAGTCACCGATATGGGATGCCGCGCCGCGTTGTCAAACTCTGCGCGGCCGTTCTGGTCGCCTGCTTCTCCTACGCCGCCCAGGCCAAACCGGATGACGGCCACCAGGTGCTGGCGCTGGGCGACAGCCTGACCGCCGGCTACGGCCTGGAGCCGGGCCGGTCTTTCCCGGCGAAGCTTGAGGCCGCCCTCAGGGCGAAGGGCCTGAAGGTGACAGTCCACAATGCCGGTGTTTCCGGCGACACGGCCAGCGCCGGGTTGAGCCGGCTCGACTGGGCGCTGGCCGGGGTGCCGGGCAAGCCCGATCTGGTGATCCTGGAGCTTGGCGCCAACGACATGCTGCGCGGCGTCGACCCGGCGGTGACCACCAGGGCTCTCACCGCCATCATGGATCGGTTCAAGAGGGATGGCGTGCCGGTGCTGATTGCCGGCATGAAGGCCGCCCCCAACATGGGCGCGGCCTATGTGAAGCAGTTCGACGCCATCTTTCCGGCGCTGGCGAAGAAGTACGATGCCCCGCTCTATCCGTTCTTCCTCGATGGCGTTGCCGGCAAGAAGGCGCTGAACCTGCCCGACGGGCTTCACCCGACCGCCGAGGGTATCGATGTGATCGTGACAGGCATCGCCCCGATGGTTCATAGTCTGCTGGAGAAGCGGCCCGCCGGTCGATAGCAAGCCCGGCGCCGACCGAAGGCGGCATCGGAGAGATTTGCAATACGCATGCCGGGCCGGCGTGCCGAGACGTTACGGTAAGTGCCATGCTACGCCTCTTCGTCGCCCTGCAACTGCCCCCCGATATCCGGGCGCGCCTCACTGGCCTGATGGGCGGCGTGAACGGCGCCCGCTGGCAGACCGACCAGCAGCTCCATCTCACCCTGCGCTTCATCGGCGAGGTCGACGAGGCCCGTGCCGAGGACATCGACAGCGCGCTGGGTGCCGTGACTTTCGCACCATTCCAGGTCTCGCTGCAGGGCGCCGGCCTGTTCGGCGACATGCGCAAGCCGCGCATGCTGTGGGCCGGCGTCGGGCCCGAGGCGCCGCTCGCGCACCTGGCGCAGAAGATCGACACCGCCATGGTGCGCATCGGCCTGCCGGCCGATCCCCGCAAGTTCACGCCGCACATCACCCTGGCGCGGTTCAGGGGACCGGCCGGCCGGGTCGAACGCTTCCTCGCCGCCAACGACCAGCTGTTCTCACCGCCCTGGACCGTCGAGCGCTTCACCCTGTTCCGCAGCCACCTGGCCCATTCCGGCGCCATCTACGAGCCGCTCGCCACCTATCCGGACGACCACGACGACGAGGATAGCGGCGAAGAGCACGTGGCGCTGCTCAACCGCTTGCGCGGCGGTCTCTAGCCCGGAAATGTGTCCATCTTCGGCACGTCTTCCAGGCGCTCGTCCCAATTCGCCCGGCTGGCAAAAAAGATGTGCGCGTTCGGCCGGACGTCAACGCCACTGTCGAGGCTTCCCGCCGGCACCACCAGCAGCGTGCTGCCGGGCTGGACGCGGGGCAGCGCCGAGCCGCATTCGGTGCAGAAGCACTTCTGGTGCCGGGTGTCGGGAATCCGGTAGGTCTTCACCTTGTCCTCGCCCGAGAGCCAGGTAACCGTCGCCGCCGTTGAGAACAGGTTGGCGGCGTGCGCCGATCCCGTGCCCTTGCGGCAGCGCGAGCAGTGACACAGGAAGAAGCCCTCGAACGCGCCGGAAATCTGGAAGGTCACGGCGCCGCACAGGCATCCGCCGGTCGATGTCTCGGTCATGGGGTCTCGAACTCCTGCTCCAGCTCCCGCGTATCCTCGGGTGTCAGCGTCCGGCCTCGGGCATGGGCGATGTCGTCCTTCTCGTCGATGTCGAGGGTGACGGTGCCGTCCTTCCCGACCTGGCCATAGCGATCGAGGATGGCGGCGAGATGGCCGGTCGCGGCCTCTTCGGGCGTGATGCCCTTGGCCGAGACCGCGAAGGCGTATTTGGCCTGCGGCCCGATGGTTTCGCGGCGCACATGGAAGCCCACCCTCGCCGCCTTCAGCTCGGCGACGGCGGGCTGCGTGAGGGTGACATCGAGGCTGTCGCCGTCGAGTTGGTACTGGCCGCTCTCGTAACCGACCAGGCTGGCGAGGCCGCGTTCGGCGGTCACCGTGCCGGCGGCGCCCGCGATGGCGAAGCGGATCGGCGCGTCGAGATGCAGGATCAGATGGTCGCCGGTGAAGGGCTGGAAGATGCCGGTGATCGACGAGGTCTCGATCCACTCGCCCTCGCCCCAGCTCACCTTCACGTCGGCGAGCCGGACGTTGAACCGGAACGGGAAGCCGTCCACCCCGGCAACCTTCCGACCGAGCGCGGCGCCGGGCGGAAGGGACTTCTCCAGCGCCAGCGGGAACTCGGCTTCGAGCCGGTCGGCCTCCTTGTGCCACCAGACGCCGTAGGCGCCGAGCAGGACGGCGAGACCGCCGAGCAGGGCCGCATACCGGTTGATCATGGAGCGCGCTTTCCCTTTACGTTCGGGTCTACGTAGGATGTCGCCGCGGCAAGAGCAACAACGGACCATGACGGAACACGAGGATCTGTGGGTTTTCGGCTACGGCTCGCTGATGTGGCGGCCCGGTTTCGACTATCTGGAGGCGCGGCCGGCCAGGCTGTTCGGCTTCCACAGGTCGTTCTGCGTCTATTCCTGGCATCACCGGGGCACCCGGCAACGGCCGGGCCTGGTGCTGGGCCTCGACCGGGGCGGTTCGTGCCGGGGGCGGGCCTACCGGGTCGCGCGGGAGCATGCGGCGGACGTCGTGCGGTACCTGGACGAACGTGAGATGGTGACCGCCGTCTATCGCCCGATCCGACACACGGTACGCCTGCCGGATCGCCTCGTGACGGCTCGGGCCTATGTGGTCGACCGCAGCCATCCCCAATATGCCGGCAAGCTGTCGGCGGAGGACCAGGCCCGGCAGATCGACGGCGCCCGCGGCGTCTCCGGCATCAATACCGACTACCTGGCCAGCACCGTCGCTCACCTGGACGAGATGGGCATCGTCGACGGCCCGCTGCACGAGGTGTGGCGGATGCTGGGAAGCCCGGCGGCCTGACCAAAATCCCCTCTCCCAGAGGGCTGTTGGATCGACACATTGATTATGGTGCCGAGGCGGTTGGTGGCGCGCTCTGCAGCTTGGAGTTCGAGCCATCCTTCGAGCAACACATTCTCAAATCACGATGTGTGAATGTCGTAGCCCACGGGGATGGAATCCTGTCTCAACCCTCCCAGACCACCCGGTTCTCGTCGACGAACATGGCGCGGGTCGCGCTGCGGTCGATGAAGTTATCGACCGTCCGGTCGGCATACGCGGCGGCGTCCTTTTCGTGAGCGGCCTTGTCGGCCCACCACAGCTCCTCGACGCCGTCATACATGGGTTCCGCGCCCACATAGGCCTCGCCGACAGGGCGGGATTTCACCCAGCGCTGCAGGTGTTCGCCGCCGGTGAACACCGGCGTCTCGCGCTCCAGCCAGAACTCCTCGAAGGCGGCGCGGCTGACACCGGGGTTGCGCTTCAGGAAGAACAGCGCCTTCACCGGGCGCGCGTCCCTCGCCAGCTTCGGCCCCTCGATCATCACCTTTTCGTAGACCAGCACGCCTTCCGAGCGCACCCGCATGAAGGCGGGCTCGTCGATGAAGGCGCCGGTCATGTATTCGGGCATGGTGGTTAGCCGGCGCGCCGCCGCCAGATCCTCCAGCCAGACCTCGGGACAGCCGTCCGACGGCGGCTGGAAACCGGGATAGGCCGTGGCGGCGCGGTGGTTCTGCACGTAGCGCCGCATCACCGGCACCAGCTTCACCGCATGGTCGGCGTGCGGGCCGCGCCAATGGGCATGGAACTGTTCCTGGGTGATGTCGCCGCGCTTGTGCAGCATGCCGAAGGTCTTGATCATCGTCTTCCCCTGTTTCGTCCGCGCCTCCCCGGCGCTTTCCCCGGACTGTAACAGTCGGGCTTTGCGGCGCAACGATGCATTCCTTCTTGGCATTGCGCCAGCCTCCCGGCAATGTTGTTACCGGGGAGAAATATGCGATGCCGAATGTGGATGCCGCCGCGCCCGAGGGCCGGAAACTCAGCAAGAAGACCATCTTTTTCTACGGTTTGACCGACCTGCCGGTGATGATGTCGCTCATCCCGCTGGCGGTGTTCCTGCCGAATTTCTACACCAGCGACCTGGGGCTCGACCTGGTGATGGTGGCCAACGTGCTGCTGATCACCCGGCTGCTCGACCTGCTGATCGATCCGCTGATCGGCCGGCTCAGCGACATGAGCACCTCGCGCTGGGGCCGGCGCCGGCCATGGATCCTGGTCTCGGCGCCGATCCTCGCCGTCTCGTTCTATATGCTGTTCCTGCCGCCGCCGGACGCGACCATCTGGTACCTGACCGGCTGGATCATGCTGATGTGGATCGGCTGGTCCATGCTGCTGATCCCCTATTACGCCTGGGCGGCCGAACTGACCGAGGATTTTCACGAGCGCTCGGTCGTCACCGGCTGGCGCTCCATGGCCGGCGTGATCGGCCAGCTGATGGCCCAGCTCCTGCCGGTCATCGCCCTCGCGTGGTTCGGCTATGGCGGCACCGGCGAGACGCTGAAGCTGGTGGGCATCCTGGTGGTGGTGCTGATCCCCATCTGCATCCTGCTCACCGTCACCCAGGTGCCGGAAAAGCAGAACTACATCCGCTCGGTCATGCCGCTGATGCAAGGCATGAAGCTGATGTGGACCAACGGGCCGTTTCTCCGCCTGGTGTTCGCCTTCCTGCTGGGCTTCACGGCGCTGTCGATCACCACCACCCTCTACCTGTTCTACATCCGACACGTGGTGGGCGAGGAGAAGATGGGCATCTACATGCTCACCGTCTTCTACATCTGCAACATGGCCGCGGTGCCGCTGTGGGTGTGGATGTCCAAGCATGTGGGCAAGCACAAGGCGTGGATCTTCAGCTTCGTTCTGATCAGCATCGCCAACCCGTTCTACATGTTGCTCGAACAGGGGCAGTTCTGGTGGATGCTGCCCATGACCATCGCCTCGGGTATCGCCGCCGGCGCGTTCGCCGCCCTGCCCAACTCCATGAAGGCCGACGTGATCGACGTGGATGCCCTGCGCAGCGGCGAAGATCGCGCGGCACTCTATTTCTCCGTCTGGTCGGTGACACAGAAGGCAGCCTCGTCGCTGGCCGGATGGGTCGCGCTCATGGGTCTCGCCTGGTTCGGCTTCGACCCCAAGATATTCACCAACGGCCCCGAGCAGATCGAGGGCCTGAAGATCATGTTCGCGCTGGTGCCGTCGGTGTTCTTCCTGGCCGCGGGCGCCGTCGCCTGGAAATACCCGATCACCGAAGCGGTGCATGCCGACGTGCGCGCCCAGCTCGACCGGCGCCGAAAAGGAGCGCCGGCAGTAGCGGAGTAGGTCTCGCTCCATCTCCCCTCATTGCGAGCCGCGCAGCGGCGCGGCAATCCAGAAGCGGCGGCGCAGCGCCGACAACCGCTAGGTCGCCGCGTCGGCTTCGCCTCCTCGCAAGGATGGGGAAACGGGGGTCAACGGCCTTCGAACGCCGCTAAGGCACGATGCCTTCCATCGCGGTGACCGTGTTGTCGACGATCATCTCGGCGCCGTTGGTGTACTTGCTTTCGTCCGAGGCGAGATAGAGCACCATATAGCCGATATCGTCGGGCTGGCCGGGCGTGGTGCCGCGGACCGACGGCTTGTTGCGCGGGTCTTTCGCGATCGCCTCGGCCACCTGCTTGCCGACCGCCTGGGTCATGGGCGTCACGATGCCGCCCGGATGGACCGAGTTGACCCTGATCCTGTCGCCGTTCTGGGCACAGTGGACCGCGGCCGCCTTGCTCATCAGCCGGATCGCGCCCTTGGAGGCGGCATAGGCGAACACGTAGGGCACGCCGACGATGCCGGCGATCGAGGACATGTTGACGATCGAGCACGGCTCGCCGCTCTCGCGCATCAGCGGAATGGCGTGCTTCATGCCGTAGAAGGTGGCGTCGGTGCCCACCGCGTTGACCGCGCGCCAGATTTCCTCGGTGCAGGTCTCGACCGTCGCCGGGATGACGATGCCGGCATTGTTCACCAGCACGTTGAGCTTGCCGTATTTCGCTTTCACGTGGGCGAAGAAGGTGACCCAGTTGGCCTCCTTGGTCACGTCCAGATGGTAGTATTCGGCGCCGATCTCGGCGGCCAGCGCCTTGCCCTTCTCGTCGGCGATGTCGGCGATGATGACCTTGCCGCCCTCGCGCGCCAGCAGACGGCAATCGGACTCGCCCAGCCCCATGGCGCCGCCGGTGACGACGCAGACCTTGCCCTCGACCCGTCCCGCCATGTCAGCGCCCCGGATCCCGCGGATCCCACAGACGCTCCTCGTAGTCCTTCTCGTAGCCCTTGCCGTGCGGGTAGGAGATCAGCTCCATCTGGAAGTCCCACGGCGTCAGGAAGTAGCACGAGCGCGCGCCGGCCTCGGGACCGCTGGCTATTTCGGGCCCTGGATCGCCGTTCTTCATCACCCTGATGCCGTGTGCTTTCAGATGCGCCACGGCCGCATCGATGTCGTCCACATAGATGGCGATGTGATGCCCGCCCCAGTCGGTGTTCCGCGGCATCTTGTGCTTCTGGTCGGGCGAGGCGTACTCGAACAGCTCGATGTTGAGACCGTAGCCGCCGTTGAGCTGCTGCACCCGCCTGATCTCGGCCTCGGGATGGACGTTCAGCGTGCTCTCCATCCAGTCGCCCTTGTAGGGCCCGTGCCGGTAGAAAGGCGTGAAACCCATCACGTTGACGAAGAAGTCGTAGGCCTGGTCGAAGTCCGGCACGGTGATGCCGATATGCTCGACGCCGCGCAGTCCAGGCATTCCTTTGCGTTCGCTCATGGCCGTCTCCCCGATGATCGGCCATTGAAGCCCGGACGAGGCAGGTTTGGCAATGGGGTTTGCCGAGGCCGGCTTCGGTCCTATGCTCGGCATCGGATTTCGGCGCGGCGGTGGAGGGTTCGATGCTCAGGGGAAGCTGCCTGTGCGGCGGCGTGACATACGAAGTGCACGGCCCGCTCGAGCGCCCGCTGTTCTGTCACTGCTCCATGTGCCGAAAGGCCCACGGCACCGCGTTCCGCAGCCGCGCCGGCGTCAGGGCCGCCGACTTCCGCTGGACGGCAGGCGAGGCACTCGTCACCTGGTACGAATCCTCATCGGGGACGGAACGCGGCTTCTGTTCGCGCTGCGGCTCGCCGCTGCTCAGCCGGTTCGCGTTCGCGCCCGATGTCTTCGGCCTGCCGCTCGGCGGACTGGACGACGATCCCGGCGTTCGCCCGGGCCTGCACGTCCACGTGGCCGACAAGGCGCCCTGGTTCGAAATCACCGACAGCCTGCCGCAGCATCCGCAGGGCATCGACTGGGTAGATGCGGGCGAGGGGTAGACCTTCGCTCAGATGCGGTCCCAATACTCCGTGCGCAGCGGCTGGGGGGCTCGCGAGAACGCAGTGTCGTTGGTGACCAGCACCGCACCTGCGGCGACCGCATGCGCAGCGATCATCATGTCGAGCGGTCCCAGCGGGACGCCCTTCGACTCGCACGCTGCGCGTAAATCGGCGTATGCCCGTGTCACGTCATGATCCCATGCCAACACGTCGACCCGAAGCAGGAACTGGCGGACCCGCTCGCTCAGCTTGGGCGGATAGTTTCGCCGGGCAAGACCATAAAGCAGTTCGCCTTCCGTCACCGCGGAAATGGCGATCTCGTCCATGGGAAGCGATCCCAGTCGCTCGCTGATCTGCGGTCTGTCGCCGCGGATGACATGACTGGCGATGTTGGTGTCGAGCAGATAGCCGCTCATTCCTTCCAGTCCTTGAAGGGATCGCGGTTCTGGGACGGCTGATCGCGGTCGGCCGTGCCCATGTAGTCGTCCGGTACGCCGCCGTCGTCATAAAGCGCAAATAGGCCGTCCCATGAATCCGGCTTGCTCGACAGGATCACGTCGCCGGTCTTCTGGTCACGGCGTACGAACACCTCGGTGCCCTCGAACCGGAACTCCATGGGAAGCCTCACCGCCTGACTGCGGCCGGTCGTAAAAAGCTTCGCGGTTCGATGTCCCATTGGCAGCCTCCATCAATAGATAGCTACCATGGTATATATCAAATTGCCGGTATATATCAAGGTAGCTACCTTGGCGCGGCGCCTTGCGGCTACCGAACCTCCGTCACCGCCTCGCGGCCCAGTTCCACCAGACGCAGCGTGCCGCCGTCGTTCTCGACGATGGTGATCGAGCAGTTGTCGGGGCGGAACGCCACCACCCGGTCATCGCCCAGCAGGTGACCGGCGACGACGTTGATGGCGATGAAGTGGCTGGTGAAGACGGTGTCCTCGGTGGCCTCGCTGATGGCGTCGATCACGCCCTGGCGCCAGGCGCTCAGATCGTGCTGGCCGGCGCGCTGGGCGGCCGGATCGCTCCACTTGCCCGCCATCACCTCCGACAGCCATTCCTTTCGCGCTTCCAGATCCTCGCTGGGCGAGGGGATTTCCGAGATGCGCGGCTCGATCCGCGCCGAGCCCTTCCACTGCTGCGAGAACGGCCTGGCCGTTTCCTGGGTGCGGCGCATGGGGCTCGACACGATCGGCAGCGGGCCCAGTTCCTCCAGCTTCGCCGCCGCCTCGCTGGCCTGCTCCCAGCCCAGCGCGCTCAGGCCCGGGTCCATGTCCTGGTCCCAGCCGCCGGTGGCCTGGCCGTGGCGGATCAGATAGAGGCGGAGGGGCTTGGTCATGGGGTCATCCCTGGAAGATGGCGGCTTCCGCGAAATCGGACAGCTCGCGGTTGAAACGCTCCGCCGCCTCGAGGAACGGCGCGTGGCCGATGCCCTCGTAGACCGAAAGCCGGGCGCGCGGGAAGGATTGAGCGATGTGCCGGCCGGCGGCGAGCGGCATCAGCAGGTCGGCGTCGCCGTGCGACACCAGCACGGGAAGCCGCGACACCTGTGCCAGCGGTGTGTTGTCGGCCGCCCGGTGCAGGATGTTGAAGCGCGCCGCCGGCGGCACAACCGCCGCATAGCCCAGACACTCGTAGTAGAGCGATTCCGGCAGTGGCCCTTGGCTCAGGGCGCGGGCGAAGGATTCGAGCGCAGGGATGTTCTTTTCCGGCTTGCTCGATACCAGCCTGGGGAAGATGCCGGCGACCTCCGGCGACAGGATGCGGACCGACTCTTCTCCTCCCAGCCAAAGGCTGGTGCCGACCATCACCAGGCCGAACAGCCGCGCGTCGCCGAACTTGCGCAGATAGTCCGAGATCACATAGCCGCCATAGGACCAGCCGGCGAGCACGGCCTTGTCGACACCCAGCTCGTCGAGGACGGCGGCGACATCGTCGGCCCAGCGCCCGGAGTCCAGATACGCCTCCGGCGTCTCCGGCTTGCCCGAGCGGCCGTGGCCGCGCAGGTCGAAAGCGATCAGGCGGAAACTCGCGCGCAGCGTCTCGTCGGCGAACTGGCGTTGCCACGACAGGCTGTTCTGCAGGAAGCCGTGGATCAGCACGATGGCGGGCAGGGGGCCGCCCGTATCCCTGTAGAACAGGCGGGTGCCGTCCTCGCTGGTGACCATTCCCGTTTTCATGGCGCCTCCCCTCGCGTCCTTTTTATGGCGAGGAACGTGACCCGTCCACCCGTGTTGCGTCGGTCATCCCGCCATCCCATAATCGCCGGCGCGGGTCCGAGGAGAACTTCATGAAAAAGCTTGTGGCCGAAGGCCCCAACGCCGAACAGATCGAGTTCTGGAACGGCGAGGGCGGCGAGAAATTCGTCCGCTACCAGAACGCGCTCGACATCATGCTCAAGCCGTTCGGCGAGGAGGCCATGCGCCGCGGCGGCATCAAGGCAGGCGACGCGGTGCTCGACATCGGCTGCGGCTGCGGCGACACCTCGATCGATCTCGCCATGGCGGTGGGCGTGACCGGCGAGGTGGTCGGCGTCGACATCTCCGAGCCCATGCTGGCCCGCGCCGAGTACATGGCGGCGCAGACCGAGCTGACCAACGTGTTCTTCGAGCTGGCCGACGTGGAAGCCGGACCGCTGCATCAGGACAGCTTCGATATGGCGTTCTCGCGCTTCGGGGTGATGTTCTTCCGCAACCCGGTCAAGGCCTTCGCCAACGTCCACGCGGCGCTGCGCACGGGTGGACGGCTCGTTTTCGCCTGCTGGCAGGCGCTGCCGAAGAATCAGTGGGTCTCGATCCAAATGCAGGCGGTGCTGCCGCTGGTGCCCCCGCCGCCGCCCATGGGCCCCGAGGATCCGGGCCCGTTCTCGTTCGCCGATGGCGAGCGGGTGCGCCGCATCCTGGCGGAAGCGGGTTTCACCGACATCGCCGTCGAGCCCTTCGATACGGAGGTGGCGCTGGGCGGCATGCTGGTGCTCGACGACGCCGTGGATTTCAGCATGCAGCTCGGTCCGGCCTCCGCGCTGCTGAAGGATGCGCCCGGCGAAGTCCGCGGCAAGGCGCGGGACGCGGTGCGCGCGGCCCTGGCGCAGCATCAGACCAAACGCGGGGTCATGCTCTCGGCGGGGGCCTGGATCGTCACCGCCCGCAAGGCCTGACGCCCCATTACGGCGAAGCGGGCTGGGGCGCGGCGGATTGGGGCGCGGCCGCCGACGCGCCGGCGGCGGGTTGCGCGCCGATGGGCGCCTCGATCTCCGGCGCCGGGTTCTCCGGCACGTCGAAGCCCGGCACCAGTTCGTGCAGGGTGGTGGGCGGTGTATCCCGCTGGCTGGAGAACCGGGTCGTGGTATGCGGCGCCAGCGCCTTCACCGGCGCGGCGAAGGACCAGCGGTCGATGGCCTTGCCGTCCTTGTCCAGCATGTTGAACGCCAGCGGCGGCACGTTCTGCTCGTGGTCGGCGGGATTGACGATCAGTCCCTTCACCATCAGCCGCCTAATGCCGTCGATCTCCTCGATCGAGGATTCGACCTCGTCGAAGGTCAGGGTCAGCGGCTGCGTCGCCGCCGGCACGGGATCGGGCTCGGCGGGCATGGTCGCCGGCGGCGCGGTCGCGGGAGGCGCCAAGTCGCGCATGGACACCAGCGGAAGGCCGGTCAGGTCCTGTATCTGCTGCTTGAACAGCACCACCACGCCCATGGCCAGGATCAGCAGGATGATCACGACGACGGCGATCATGCGCCCCTTGCCGGAAGGCTGCTGCTCGGCCGACGTCCGCACATGGAAGCTGGCGAAGCTGTCCGGCCGTTCAGGCTGCGCGGGCTCGGCTGTCGGCGCGGACTCGGGCGCCGGCGCCGGGGCCGCCACAGGTTCGTCCGGCACGGGCGGCGTCACCTGCGGCGCGGCGGGCGGCTGCACGGCGACCGGCGGGGGCTCGGCGGGCGCCGACGGCGACCAGGCCGGATCCGGCACCGGGGCCACGGGCGCAGCCGGCACCGCCTGCTCGGCGGCGAGAGGGATCGGCTCCTCTTCTTGCTCCTGGTGCCACACGGTGCCGCACTTGGCGCACCGCACCTTCTGCCCGCCCGGCTTGATCTTTTCCTGTGGCAGCGAGTAGCGCGTCTGGCAGTTGGGGCATGTGATGATCATGGAGGCGTTGCGACCCGAGGAACGATTGTATAGTGAGCGCGGCCAGGGCGCGTGGGCATCCGAAACGAGATGGAGGTTTCGGCGTAAGCTGTTCCACCCCCATCCACTTTGCTGAGACAGTCCAAGGCCGATGCGTTAGGGTGTCATGCATGATCCGCTTTGACAACGTTGGAATGCGCTACGGTTCGGGCGACGAGGTTCTGCGCGACGTCAGCTTCGAGCTCGACCGCGGCTCCTTCCATTTCCTGACCGGCCGCAGCGGCGCCGGCAAGTCGTCGCTGCTCAAGCTGATGTATCTGAGCGAGCGTCCCTCGCGCGGCCTGATCAGCATGATGGGCGTCGACATCGTCACGGCCAAGCGCAGGGCGCTGCCGCGGCTGCGGCGGAACATCGGGGTGGTGTTCCAGGATTACCGCCTGCTCGATCACCTGACCGCTTACGACAACGTGGCGCTGCCGCTGCGGATCTCCGGCGCCAGCCGCGCGGAGGTCCGCGACTATGTCGAGGAACTGCTGGTCTGGGTCGGCCTCAAGGACCGGATGGAGGCTCGCCCGTCCACGCTTTCCGGCGGCGAGAAGCAGCGGGTCGCCATCGCCCGGGCGGTGATCAACCGGCCGACGGTGCTGCTGGCCGACGAGCCCACCGGCAATGTCGACGACGAGATGGCCGCCCGCCTGCTCCGCCTGTTCATCGAGCTCAACCGGCTCGGCACCACCACGGTGATCGCCACCCACGACATGGGCCTTGTCGACAGCATCGAGGTGCCGAGGCTTCATCTCGAGGGTGGAAGGCTGGTACAACTGGCGCCGGGCATCGACCCGCCGAACGACTTGCCGAGCGCCCCGCGCCTGCCCGAGGCCTTTCCTCAGGCGGTGGCGATGGGCCGCGACTGAACCGCCGTTACGAGATCATGCTGCGACCCATCCGCTTCCTTCCGTCCGAGAACATCCATGGCCGCCTGCTGCCATGGGTGATCGCCGTGATGGTGTTCCTGGCCGGCCTTGCCATGCTGGCGGCGCTGGGCCTGCAGATGACGGCGGACAGCTGGCACCAGGGGCTCTCGAAGAGCCTCACCGTGCAGGTGATCAACCCGGACCGTGCCGCCCGCGAGCGGGAGGTGGCCGCCGCGCTGGCCGAGCTGCGCGGCACACCGGGTATCGCCGCCGCCACGGAGGAGACCGGCGAGGAAATCGCCGCGCTGCTTGAGCCGTGGTTGGGAAAGGGCAATGTCGGGCCCGACCTGCCGATTCCGGCGCTGATCGACGTCAAGCTGGCCGATGCGCCGCCCGTCGACGTCGCCGCGCTGGGCGCGGCGCTCGTCAAGGTCGCGCCGAGCGCCCGGGTCGATGCCCATGAGCGCTGGCTGGCCGACCTGCTTGTGCTGATGCGAATCGTGCAGTGGGTCGGCGCGGTGATCGTCGGCCTGGTCGGGCTCGCCACCGTGGCCATCATCATCTTCGCCACCCGCGCCGGACTGGCGACGCACCGCGAGACCGTCGAGATCGTCCACATGATGGGCGCGAAGGACGGCGCCATCGCCGGGGCGTTCCAGTGGCGGTTCCTGTGGGTGGGGGTGAAGGGCGCGGTGATCGGGCTCGTTGCGCTCGCCGCCGGACTGGGCGCCGTCTATCTGATCAACCAGCGGCTCGATGGCGCCCTGCTGCCGCAGCTGGTGCCGCCGCCCGAGGTGCTGGCCAGCCTGCTCGTGCTGCCCGTGATCGCCGGCGTCCTCACCATGCTGACCGCGCGGTTCGCGGTGCTGCGTGCGCTGGCCGACATGAACTGAACATGCGCAAGATCGTCGTCCTCCTCATTGTCGTCGCGGCGGCGTGGCTCATCGGGTTCGTGAAGTTCATCGGCGACATTCCCGACCGGCCGCCGGAGAACCTGCGGGAGACCGACGGCATCGTCGTGCTGACCGGCGGGCGGTCGCGGCTCAACGAGGCGATCGCGCTGCTGGCCGCAGGGCATGGCGGCCGGCTGCTGATCTCCGGAGTCGACGCCCGGACCAACGACCCGGACCTCAAGCAGAGCCTGGACCTGAGCGGCCGGACCGACACCGAGCTGTTCGACTGCTGCATCGACGTGGGGCGCGAGGCGCTCGACACGGTCGGCAACGCCCACGAGGTGGCCGAGTGGGCGCGCCAGCACGATTACCGGTCGCTGCGCGTGGTGACGTCGGCCTACCACATCCCGCGCAGCCTGCTGGAGATCAGGCGGGTCGCGCCGGACCTGGTGCTGGTGCCCCATCCGGTGTTCAGCGGGATGGTGCGGCCCGAAGCGTGGTGGCGCGATCCCTATTCCGCGCGCATCCTGTCCAACGAGTACAACAAGCTGCTGGTGGTCTGGATGAAGGCCAACGTCTATGACCGGGTCGCGGGGACTCCGTCGGCTTCGTCATGATTCGCTCGGTCCTGTTCTACCTGCTGTTCTGGACCTGGACGGCGATCGCGGTGCTGGGCTTCCTGCCGCTGCTGCTGGGCCCGTGGCGCTGGGCGCTGTTTGCCCAGAACAGCTGGGCGGCCGGCAGCGCCTGGCTGCTCCGTCATGTGGCCGGGATCGGCTGGCGCGAGGAGGGTCGAGAGCACTTGCCCGCCGGGCCGGTGATCGTCGCCTGCAAACACCAGTCGGCCTTCGAGACCATCGTCATGCAGCTGCTGCTCCGCGACCCTGCCATCGTCATGAAACGAGAGCTGCTCGCCATCCCGTTCTACGGCTGGTACGGCCGGCGCATGGGCATGATCCCCATCGACCGCAGCGCATCGTCGGCGGCGATGCGCCAGATGCTGCGTGCCGCAGAGAAGGCGGTGGCGCAGGGCCGGCCGATCCTGATCTTCCCGGAGGGCACCCGCGCGGCGCCCGGCGCGCCGCCCCGCTATCATCCCGGCGTCGCCGGCCTCTACCGCCACCTCGGCCTGCCGGTGGTGCCGGTGGCGCTAAACTCGGGGCTGTTCTGGGGCCGCAACACCATGCGCAAGACTCCCGGCACGGTCGTTTTCCGCTACCTGCCGCCGATCGCCCCCGGCCTGGACCGCAAGGCGTTCATGGCCGAGCTGGAGGCCCGCATCGAAACGGCGACCGCCGACCTGCTCGCCGCGTCCGGTTTCCGTGGATAAGTCGGTGAACAATCCCGGGGAATGCGGGGACAAGTGCCGGAAGCCATTGAGCGCGCCGCGATTCCGCCGCGGTGTCGTCATGGAAACATAACAGGAACGCAAGGTTGCCGCGCGGCCCGTTCCGGCCTATCATCCTTGCCCCAACCAAGGACCGGCGGATGAGCGCGACAGCACCGATCTCGACCCAGATCTGGGACATGAAATACCGGCTGAAAGGCCCGGACGGCACGCCCGTCGACCGCTCGGTGGACGACACCTGGCGCCGCATCGCCCATGCGCTCGCCGAGCCTGAGAAGCCCGAGGAGCGCGCCGCCTGGGAGGCCCGCTTCCACGAGGCGCTGGAAGGTTTCAGGTTCCTGCCCGCCGGCCGCATCGTCGCCGGCGCCGGCAGCGCGCGCGACGTGACCCTGTTCAACTGCTTCGTCATGGGCACCATCCCGGACGACATGAGCGGCATCTTCGACAATCTGCGCGAGGCCGCGCTCACCATGCAGAAGGGCGGCGGAATCGGCTACGACTTCTCCACCCTGCGGCCCAAGGGCGCGCGGGTGAAAGGCGTCGGCGCCGATGCGTCGGGCCCGCTACCGTTCATGGACGTCTGGGACGCCATGTGCCGGACGATCATGAGCGCGGGACACCGCCGCGGCGCCATGATGGCCACGATTCGCTGCGACCATCCGGACGTGGAGGCGTTCATCGCCGCCAAGCAGGACCCGGGCCGGCTGCGGATGTTCAACATGTCGGTGCTGGTGACCGATCCCTTCATCGAGGCGGTGAAGGCGGACGGCACCTGGGACCTGGTGTTCGACGGCACCGTCTACAGGACGCTGGCCGCCCGCGAGCTGTGGGATTCGATCATGCGGGCGACCTATGCCTATGCCGAACCGGGCGTGATCTTCATCGACCGCATCAACCAGCGCAACAACCTGCACTATTGCGAGACCATCGCCGCGACCAATCCATGCGGCGAGCAGCCGCTGCCGCCCTATGGCGCGTGCCTGCTGGGCTCCATCAATCTCGCGGTGCTGGTCAACGAGGCGTTCACTCCGGACGCACATATCGATCTCGAAGCACTGGACGATCTCGTCGCGACCGCCGTGCGGATGATGGACAACGTGGTCGACGTCTCCCGCTTCCCGCTCGACCAGCAGGCCCACGAGGCGCAGGCCAAGCGGCGAATCGGCCTGGGTGTCACCGGCCTCGCCGACGCGCTGATCATGTGCCGGACCCGCTATGGTTCGGACGCCGCCGTCGCGCTCACCGAAACCTGGATGCGCCGCATCCAGCGCGCCGCCTATCTGGCCTCGACGGCGCTCGCGGCGGAGAAGGGCGCGTTCCCACTGTTCGACGCCGGGAAATACCTGGCAGGCGCCACCGTCGCCGAACTCGACGACGACGTGAAGGCGGCGATCCGCGCGAACGGCATCCGCAACGCGCTGCTCACCTCGGTCGCGCCCACCGGCACGATCTCGCTGTTCGCCGACAACGTGTCGTCGGGGCTGGAGCCGGTGTTCAGCTTCACCTACACGCGGAAAGTGCTGATGCCCGACGGCTCGCGCAAGGAGGAGACGGTCTCCGATTATGCCTACCGGCAGTACATCCGCCTGTTCGGCGACAAGGCGCAGCTGCCCGACTATTTCGTCACCGCCCAGACGCTGACGCCTTCCGATCACGTGCGCATGCAGGCGGCGGTGCAGAAATACGTCGACAGCTCGATCTCCAAGACCATCAACGTGCCCGAGGACATCTCGTTCGAGGACTTCAAGGACGTTTACATGCAGGCCTGGGAGATGGGCTGCAAGGGCTGCACCACCTACCGGCCCAACGACGTCACCGGCTCGGTGCTCGAAACCGCCAGGGAGGAGAAGGCCGAGGAGCCTCGGCTGCCTCTGGACGAGCCCAAGCCGCGCCACGCCGACGAGTACGAGGCGGGCGGCGTGGTCTACATGACCCGCCCGCTCGACCGGCCCGAGGCGCTGCCCGGCAAGACCTACAAGATCAAGTGGCCCGACAGCGACCACGCCATGTACATCACCCTAAACGACGTGATCCAGGACGGCAGGCGCCGGCCCTTCGAGATATTCATCAACTCGAAGAACATGGAGCACTACGCCTGGACGCTGGGCCTCACGCGCATGATCAGCGCCGTGTTCCGGCGCGGCGGCGACGTGTCGTTCGTGGTCGAGGAACTGAAGGCGGTGTTCGACCCGCGCGGCGGCCATTGGGTGAAGGGCCATTATGTCCCCTCGCTGCTCGCGGCCATCGGCGAGGTGATCGAGGCGCATCTGGTCGACATCGGCTTCATCAAGCGCGAGCAGGACTTTGGCTCCAAGGCCGAGCGCATGAAGCTCGCCGTCGGCGACAACGAGGAACGCCCGCACATGCGCTCCTGCCCCAAATGCGGCGCGCCCACCCTGATCCGCCAGGAAGGCTGCGACACGTGCATCTCCTGCGGCCATTCCAAGTGCGGGTAGGATTCCCTCTCCCAGAGGGCTATTCGATTGACACATTGATCATGATGCCGAGGCGGTTGATGGCGCGCTTTGCGGCCTGGAGTTCGAGCCATCCTTCGAGCATGACGACGGGACCGGGTTTCCCATAGTACCCGGTCCATCCGCCGAGGCGCGCGCAGACCCATGCGACGAAGGCGAGCGAGCCTTTTTCAAGCCGCAGATCGCCAAAGGGCCAAAGCGTCACGTCCATCCCGATCTCCTCTCATTGATCGGGACAGCGAATCAGACTTTCACCACTCCCCTCAATACATCCTCAAATCACGACGTGTGAATGTCGTAGCCCAAGGAGAGAGGGAAAATCGGGAGAGCTACCCCTTCGGCACCAGGCTGTGAAGCGCGCCGCCCGCTTCCAGCGCGCTGATCGCCTCGCCGCCGAGGCCCGCTTCCAGCAGCACCTCGCGGTTGTGCTCGCCCAGACCTGGCGGGTCGCGCCGCACCGAGGCGGGGGTTTCCGAGAACTTCACGGGCTGGCGCATGGAGCGCCAGGCGCCTTCCGTCGGATGCAGGCGCTGCTCGAAGAAGTCAACACTGGTCAGGTGCTCCTCGGTCTTCAGGTCCTCGACCCGGTTGACCCGCATCACCGGTATGTCCTCGGCCGTCAGCAGAGTCATCCATTCCTCGCTGGTGCGGGTGCAGGTGACCTCGGCCAGCAGGCCGTAGAGCTCGCGGAAATGCCGGGCGAGGCCGCCCATGGTCTGGAGCCGCGGGTCGTCGTCGGTGATCGGGATGCCGCCGAGCCGCAGCGCCTGGCGCCACTGGTCGGTCGAATACGGCATGATGCAGATATGGCCGTCCTTCGTCCGGTAGGGCTTGCGGTTGAGGTTGATGATCCGGTGATAGCCGTAGTCGCCCAGCGGCGGCTCCCAGGTATGGCCGTTCATGTGTTCGATCATCAGGAACGAGGCGAAGCTTTCCAGCATCGGCACCTCGACGAACTGGCCCTCGCCCGTGCGCTCGCGATGGAACAGGGCGGCCATTGTCGCATAGGCGGCGTGAAGGCCCGTGGTCTTGTCGGCGGCGAGGGTGGCGATGTAGCGGGGCTCCTCGTCCGGGTCCATCAGCCGGTTGAGGCTGACCGCGCTCGACGCCGCCTGCACCAGATCGTCATAGGCCGGCCGCCCCGCGAAGGCGCCGTCGCTGCCGAAGCCGACGCAGTGGACGTAGACGATGTCCGGCTTGATCGCGCGCACGGCCTCGTAGCCCAGGCCGAGCCGCTCGATAGCCTCGAGCCGGACGTTGTGCAGGAACACGTCGGCGGTGCGGACCACCTCGACCAGCGCGTCCAGTGCGCCCTCCTTTTTCAGGTCGAGGCACAGCGAGCGCTTGTTGCGGTTGCAGTTCATGAAAATGGGCGAGAAGCCGGGGTGGGGCGACGGGCCGGCCCAGCGCGTCATGTCGGCCTTGGGCGATTCCACCCGGATCACGTCGGCGCCCAGGTCACCGAGGATCTGGCCGGCATAGGGCCCAAGCAGCACCGTGGACATGTCGATCACCCTGACGCCGTCCAGCGGCCCGCGTTTCACTTCGCTCATCGTCATCCCCTGTAGCACTCGTTGGTGCGATATTGCCGGGTCATGGCCGACTGAAAAAGTGCATTATAAATTTATCGCCCGTTCAAACTGGCCGCTATGTGCCATGCCGGAAGCGTGGCAGGATGATGGACATGAGGGAGGCGCTGGACCACGCGATCGAGGAGTTGCTGGGCTGCCGCGAGTTGCTCGGGGGCGCCCATGTACTGCGCGCGGTGGGCAATCTGCTCGATTTCCGCTGGGTCTCGGCCTGCGCCGACTGCTCCTCCTCCGGCATCATCGTCACGGATGAAGGGGTCGTGCTCGCCCGCCTCTTCGGCTGGGACCAGAGCTTCATCGACCTCTGGGGCGAAAAGCACCTGACCCTGACCGACCCCGTCGGCCAGGCCTGCCGCTTCGCCACCCGCCCGTTCGCCTGGCACTCGGGCGGCGCATGGGAGAAGTGGCCGTCGCTGACGCCGGGACAACGGCGAATGATGGAGCTGCTGCGCCGCCACGGCATCCATTGCGGCATCGCCGTTCCCGTCCACCGGCCGCGCGGCCGGGTCGCCTGGATCGCCCTCGTGCACGACCGCGAACGCGGCGACCTGGCTGGCCTGCTGCTGCGTCACTCCGGCCAGTTCATGCTGCTCGGCAGCTACTTCATGGACCTTGTCTACCGCGACCAGGGCGAGAGTATGGACGATGCAGAGCTGACCATGCTCAGCGGGCGCGAGGTCGAGTGCCTGACTCTGGTGGCGCGCGGCAAGACCGACCTGGAGATTGGCGAGATCATGGGCCGCTCGCCCACCACCGCCCGCTTCCACGTCGAGAAGGCGATCAGGAAGCTGGGCGCGACGACTCGCACCCAGGCGGCGGCGATGGCCTCCCAGCTGGGCATCATCGGACCGGTGGTTTAGCAGAAAGTTCGATGCGCCTCATTCCCCCTCGCCCTTTGGGAGAGGGAGGGACCCGCGGCCGCAGGCCGCGGGAGGGTGAGGGGCGTTGTCGATGCAGGGCTGGAGAGGCGGAAGGAACGCCCCTCACCCTGCCCCCTCCCAAAGGGAGAGGGTTCTTCGGCACCCCTTATTTCGGCGGCGGGGTGAAGTGGCGGATGCGGATCGGGTCGGTCTTGCCGTCCCAGGCGTCGTGCAGGTCTTTCCACTCCTTGAACGAGGCGCGGACCATCGGGTTGTCCTGGTAGAGCTCGACGAAGCAGCCGAACAGATGCCGCGCGTCCATGTAGGCGACGCGGGCCGACGAGAACAGTTCGGTGACCGATTCGCAGCCGGCCTTCTCGAACCGCTTCTTCTCCTCCTCGATGTCGGGCACCAGGATGGCGAAGTGGTGGAAACCCTGTTCGCCCCGCCGGTACATGTCGCCGTAGCAGGACGGCTCGTCGTTGTGAACCTGGATGAGCTGGATATGCGCCGGGCCGGCCTGGCCGAAGGCGTAGGAGACATCCACATCGCACGGCTTACCCCGGTAGACCGTATCGCGCGACTTATGGTGCGGCATCAGGAAGAACGGCCCCGCGCCGACCATGTCGACCCAGCGCATGCACGCCGCCTCGATATCGTCGACCACATAGGCGTATTGCTGGATGGGATAGCGGATCAGGCTCACGGTTCGTCTCCCCTTTCAGACGTGAGAACGGGCGGCGGATCGCTCCGCCGCCCGTCCAAAGCTTAACCCGGCCGGTTACTCGGCCGCCATCGCCTGATGCTGGCGCAGGCGCTCGTTTGTGTCGTTCGGGTGGATCCACTGGTCGGTGAGTACCGGATCGGCCCGAAGATGGGCCGGAATCTTGTTCTCGCCGATCACGTGGTCCATGTTCTGGTGAGCGTGGTAGATGCGCGCTTCCTGGTAGCAGAGCGGCACGCCCTTGAACGCGTAACTGTCCACCGATTTCTGGATCCAGTCGCCGAACTGGGTGTCCTCGGTGATGACGACGTTGAACCACTCGATCTGCTGGCGCCACTCGGCCGGGACCGGACCGGTGCCCCAGTCGGCACCGAACCACCAGATCTCGTACTTGGTCTCGCGCAGGCCCTGCGGCCAGAAGTTCAGCACCGGGAACAGCATCGGACCCAGCGGCGACACCCAGTTGGGCTCGATGTGATAGGACTGGGTGCAGGTACGGCCGATCTCGCCGACGGTCTCGATCTGCGGCAGGTGGGCGTTGCGCGCCACATAGGACGAGCGGGTGTTGCCCTCGCGGCCCGGCGCGACCATGCGCGAGTGGCCGCCCGGATAGAGCGTGTTCACGTTGCCGCGATAATCGAGCGACAGGTCCGCCGTCTGCGGGTGGATCGACTTGACGTGGTAGACCTCCATGTTGGCTTCCATGGCGATCTTCCAGTTGCAGTGCAGGTCCCACACATAGCGGTCGACCAGACGCAGGTTCTCGAACTGGAACTCCCGCAACTCGTCGTAGACGGGGCCCATGTAGTCGCGCAGCGACGGCGCGTCCTCGTTGAAGTTGAGGAAGATCAGCTTGCCATAGCGCTCGAGCCGCACCGGATAGAGGCTGCGGCATTCGAAGTCGAAATCGACGAAGTCGCGCTTGTCGCGGATGCTCTTCAGCGTGCCGTCATGGTCGTAGGTCCAGCCGTGATAGCCGCAGACCAGGCCGTGCGGGGCATTGCCGAACTGCTCGGTCACCACCGGCGCGCCGCGGTGGCGGCAGGTGTTGTAGAAGGCGCGGACCTCGCCGTCCTTGCCGTGGACGATCACCACGGGCTGGCGCGCCATGTCCCACAGCTTGTAGTCGCCCTTGTTCGGGATCTCGTCCAGATGGGCGGCGAGCATCCACACCTTGCTCCAGTAGTGCTGGGTCTCGAGCTCGAAGAATTCGGGGTCGTTGTAGCGGCCCGCCGGCAGGTCGGGGAACTTGGGGAAACCCGCGGGGGCGCCCTTGCGCTTGAACTCGAAATCGATCTGTTGGCGGATTTCGTGGATCTGCTGTTCCGTCAGCATGCATGTCTCCTGGCTGGGCGTTTTATGCGCTTGTGCATCTTTTACACGGTTTGGTCGTCTTCAACCAGCCTTCGGCGTCAGCCGAAGCGGCAGTTTCGTTGGGCCCCTGAGCGCAAAGCTGGGGTGGTAGCGAATCTGGTCCGCCGGCCCCGCCAGCTCGAAGCAGGCGAAGCGGTCGAGGAAAGCGCGGAAGCTGACCAGCATCTCGGCGCGGGCAAGCTGCGAGCCGACGCAGTGATGGATGCCCGAGCCGAAGGCGATGTGGGCGCCGTTGTTGCGGCGTTCCAGGTCGAATTCCTCGGGGTTGGCGAACTTGGCCTCGTCGCGGTTGCCCGCGGCATAGCGGATCATCACCGTCGACCCCTTGGGGATTCGCACGCCGCCCAGCTCGGTATCCTCCAGCACGTAGCGGAACAGGCCCTGCACCGGCGATTCGATGCGCAATATCTCCTCGACGAACTTCGGCAACAGCTCCGGGCTGGCGCGCAGCCGGTCCTGCAGGTCCCGGTCCTCGGCAAGGCGCTGCAGGCCGTTGGCGATGCCGTTGGTGGTGGTCTCGTTGCCAGCGACCAGAATCTGCTCGACGATCGACAGCACCTCCTTGTCGGTCAGCGGACGCTCGCCCTCGTAGGTGGCCTGCACCAGGTCGCTCATGATGTCGTCGCGCGGCTCCACGCGCCGCTCGTTCATGCGGGCGATCATGTAGTGCTGCATCTCGACCACCTTCTCGGCGGCGTCGATCAGCACCGCGTCCGGCACCTTCATGCCGAGGCCGATCACCCAGGCGTCGGACCATTCCTTGAACTTCTGGAAGTCCTCGCGCGGCACGCCGAGCTGGTCGGCGATCACATACATGGGCACCGGCACGGCGAGGTCGGCGACGGCGTCGCACTCGCCACGGCCGGCGAACTTACCGATCAGGTCGGCGACCACCTTGGTGATGTAGGCTTCCATCTGGCGGATGCGGCCGGCGCGGAAGGCGTCGTTGACAAGGCCGCGATAGACCGTGTGGCCGGGCTGGTCGTTGTTGACGATGGTCGGCATGAACCGGCCATAGCCCTGCTCGTTGATGATCTTCTCGGCGTCCTCGCAATAGAGGCCGGCGCGGCGGCCGGCGGGCGCCAGGTTGGAATAGACCTTGTTGTTCTTCATCACCTCCATCAGCAGGTCGTAGGCGGTGACGATGTACATGCCGGTCTCGGGCATCAGATAGACCGGCGCCTCGTCGCGCAGCACCTTGTAATAGGCGAACGGACACTGCTGCACGGCAGGGTCCAGCAGGCTGAACTGCTCTGGCTTGTTCATGGTGGGCACTTCCCCGTGTTCCCGATGCTTGGAGTTTGTGCCCGCGGGCCTGTAACGTCTACCTCCCGGAATCGACAGGTGCCGGATGCGAGTGGGGAGCCAGATGGAGCCGAACGACGTCACCGCCTGCCTCGACGCGCTGGAGCGCGCGGGCCGGCTCGCCGAAGGCGTCAGCATCCTGCGGCGCATCGGCGAATTGATCGGCATCCCGCTGGTCGCCGCGCTCGACGACATCTCGACCACGGTGCCGTTGACCGACGAGGACGGCAACCGCCTGGCCGAGCTGTTCGGATGGAACAAGGAAGCAATCGACGAGTGGGTCGACCAGAACTTCACCCTGATCAGCCCGACGACCCATGCCTGCCGTTTCCAGCACCTGCCCTTCTTCTGGCAGGCGAACCATCCGTTCCCGGAGGAGCACCAGCTCGAGCCGATCCAGCGCAAGGTGATGGAATGGCAGGTGGCGCAGGGCATCCACGGCGCCATCATCGTGCCGACGCACCTGTCGCGCGGGCGGGTGGGATCGGTGTCGTGGCTCAACCGGGATCCGGACCTCGATATCGAGCCGATCTGGCGCGCGCACAACAGGGCGCTGCTGCTGGCTGCGCTCCAGTTCATGCAGATCGCCGACCGGGCGCGTGGCATCCAGGCGCCCGAGACCGGCTTCATCTACCTGACCAGCCGCGAGATCGAATGCCTGACCTGGGCCGGCCGCGGCAAGACCGACCAGGAGATCGCCGCCATCCTGGGCATCTCGCCCTCGACGGCACGCTTCCACATCGAGAACGCCACCCAGAAACTGAACGCGGTCACGCGAACGCAGGCCGTGGCCAAGGCCGCGCAGCTGGGGATCGTGGGGCCGATTTTCTAGCCTTGGCTAGGTCCTGACCCAATTCTCTATTGTCAGGCCGGGGACACGCGAAAACTCGCGCTCGTTGTCGGTAACAACGATACAACCAAGCGCAAGAGCGTGCGCTGCGATCAGGAGATCGTTCGCACCGATCGGCTTGCCATCACGCTCAAGCGAAGCACGAACTTCCCCGTAGATTCTATCGACCGGAATAGAAAGGTTGATGACAGGGATCGCCATCAGAAGGTCTTCAACCTTTGTCGTTAACATCTGGGAGCGGCGCTTCGCGGCGCCAAACCGGAGTTCACCCGCTGCAACGATGCTGGTGCAGATATTTTCTACGCCAACTGTTTCGATACGCCGTTTGACCTTTCCATCGGGGTTCCTGATGAGATCCGACAACGCGTTCGCATCCAGCATGTACTTCACTAGATGTCGAATGGTCTGGGTGGTGGATCGTCGATCTCCGGGAATTCCTCATCAAGCGGTTCCCAGCTGGCCAGAAGCTCAAGAAGCGGCTTGGGCTTTGACGCCTCGATGATAAGCCGGTCACCTTCCTTGCGCATGACCGCATCCTCGCCCGGGAGCTCGAACTCCTTCGGGATACGCACAGCCTGATTGCGGCCGTTCCGGAAAAGCTTGACCTGTCGCTCGATGCCCACGCCCAACTCCATCTGGCATATGTCGAAGCATATGCCAGATGGGTTGCCAGTTCAATCGGGCAAGGCGAACTACGTCCGCGAGGCGAACTTCCACAGGCTGTCTGCGCCGGCCTTAGCCACCAGCTTGCCGAGTTCGGCCTGCCAGTAGGGCTCGCCGCCGAATTCGTCGCGCCAGGCCCACAGACGGCGGGTGAACTGGTGCAGGGCGTATTCGTGGGTGAAACCGATGGCGCCGTGGGCCTGGTGGGCCAGCTCGGCGGCGACACCGGCTGCTTCGCCGACGCGGGCCTTGGCGACCGCGGTGGCCACCGTGCCGTCACCGGCCTCGGTCGCCTCGATGGCGGTGTCGGCCGCCATGGAGGCCGCGGCGACCTGGCCGGCCATCGCCGCCAGCGCCTGCTGGATGGCCTGGAACTTCGACAGGGCGCGGCCGAACTGCTTGCGGTCCTGCACATACCGGACGGACATGGCGAGGATGGCTTCCAGCGCGCCGGCCATCTGCACCGAGCGCACCAGCGCGCCGAGTTGCCAGATGCGGTCTGGGGAGGCCTGGCCGACGATGGTCGCGGGTGCACCGTCGAAGATGATGGTGTCGCGCGGCTCGCCCGCCATGGACTTGTCCTGATCGATCTTCACCGACGCGGGATCGACCACGGCAAGGCCCGCCGAGGTCGCCACCACGATGGCCGAGGCGACGCGGGCGAACGGCACCCGCGAGGCGGTGCCGGAAAGCTTGCCGTCCTTGAACTCGATCACTTCACCTTTACGGACCGGCGCGACGGCCAGCGGACCCGAGGGCACGTCGGCGCCCGCCTCGGCCAGCAGCACGCCGGCGATCAGGGTCTCGGCCAGCGGCAGCGGCGCGGCGTAGCGGCCGGACGCCTTGAGGAAATAGAGGCCGTCGCCGATGGTGCCCCCGGCGCCGCCGCGCTCCTCGGGAACCGACGCCTGGGTCAGGCCGGATTCTTCCAGCGTCTGCCACAGGCCGGCAGGCCATCCGCCTTTCTCGGCCTTGTCGACGAGGGTCTGATCGCAGATGTCGCGGAAGATGCGTTCCGCGGTGTCGAGAATAAGCGTGCGCATTTCGTTCATCGCAGTCCGAGCCCCCTTGCGATCATACCGCGCAGGATCTCGCGCGTGCCGCCCTGGATGGTGAGCGACGGCGCGATCAGCGTCGCCGTCTTCAGCATCTTCTCATATCTGGAGTTGCTGCCGGCGCCGTCCTCGGGCGGGCAGATCAGGCGCGCCACCTCGGGCACGTCCTTGCAATAGTTGGTGCCCAGATCCTTGACCAGCGCCGCCTCGGTGACCGGCATGCGGCCGTCGGCCAGCATGCCGGCGACCGACACCGACATGTTGCGCAGGGTCATCAGGTGCGACGTCAGGCGGCCGATGGCGCGGGCCTCGACCTCGGACGGGTCGTCGCCCACCTCGCGCACCAGCTCGACCAGCGTCTGGAAGGTCGACAGGATGCGCTCCGGGCCGCTGCGCTCATAGGCCAGCTCGCTCATCACCTGTTCCCAGCCGGCGCCGATCTCGCCGACCACGTTCTCGTCCGGGACGAAATAGTCGGTGAAGACTTCCTGGTTGAAGTGGTGCTCGCCGGCCAGATTGTAAACCGGGCGGACCTCGACGCCGGGCGCCTTGAGGTCGACGATCATCTGGCTCATACCCTCGTGCCGGTTCTCCGGATTGACCGGCGAGGTGCGCACCAGCGCGATCATGTAGTGGCAGATATGGGCGAGCGAGGTCCACAGCTTGGTGCCGTTGAGCTTCCAGCCGCCATCGACCCGCGTCGCCGACATGCGCACCGACGCCAGGTCCGAGCCGCTGTCGGGTTCCGACATGCCGATGCAGAAGAACGCCTCGCCCTTGACGATTTTTGGCAGGAAGCGCTGGCGCTGCTCCTCGGTGCCATACTTGAGTAGGAGCGGACCGCTCTGGCGGTCGGCGACCCAGTGCGCGCCGACGGGCGCACCGGCAGCCAGCGCCTCCTCGGTGACCACATAGCGGTCGAGGAAGGTAAGGCCCCGGCCGCCATACTGCTTCGGCCAGGTGATGCCGATGAAGCCGGCCTGACCCCAGCGGCGCGAGAACTCCACGTCGTAGCGGGCCATCGCCTCCTGGCCGCGGCCGAAACCGCCGGTGGCGTAATCGCGCTGCAGGAAGTCGCGCACCTCGGCGCGGATGGCGTCCTGCTCGGCGCCGAGCGTGCGCGGTGGATATGTGAGGGCTGTGGTCATGGCTCTCCCCTTGCAGGTACGGTGCGGAGCGCTGTACGCGCCGAGTCCGCCACCGGATTTATGGCGTGCAACTTATGCGCCCGCCGTGCCGCCTGCAAGGCTGCTGAAACCGCGGCGGGGCCGACGCGGGCACCGATGCGCGGGGGCGATGCGCATTGCACGAGCGTCGCCGCCATGCACTATAGTGCGCGGGGGGATACCGAACAGGGGGAGGCGATGGACGGCGTCAATTTGAGCGTGTTCGGCACGGCCGTGGGCCTGGCCTTCATCATGGTGGGCTGCGGCATCACCTATGCCTACCGGCGGATCCTGCCCTATGTACGGGATGCCGAGGCGCAGCCCCACAAGCCGCCGCCGGCACTGATCCCGATCTTCGGCAATTTCATGAAGGGCGCCTGGGTGTGCTTCGCCGTCGGCATCAGCCTGGTGATCCTGTCCGTCGGCCTGGGTCCGGGCGTCCCGATCGGCCGCGATCTCGCGCAGGTGCCGGTTTCCCTGTACTACACCGCGGCGCTGGGCCTGCTGCTGGTGATCCTGACCTACAACGTGCTCCATCACCGAGTGCGCGCGGCGGTGGAGAGCGCCGGCAACGCCGACCCGACCGCCGACCGCATTGCCCGGGTGCACGCCAACTATACCGAATACGTGCCGACCGGCCTGGCGCTGCTGATCGCGCTGGAATGGTCGGGCGCGCCCGCGCTGATGGTGCATTTTGGCGGCGCCCTGTTCACCGTCGGCCGCTACCTGCACGCCTGGGGCTACACGAAGCACGCCATGGCCAGCTTCGGCCGCATCGCCGGCATCCAGGGCACGCTGCTGGCGCTGAGCTACATGGTAGTCGCGTCGGCCTATTACATCCTGATTTCGTGAGGACCGGACGATGATCGATCTTTACTATTTCCCGACGCCGAACACCTGGAAGGTGAGCATCTTCCTCGAGGAAACCGGCCTGCCCTACAAGATCATCCCGATCAACATCATGGTCGGCCAGCAGTTCGAGCCCGAGTTCCTGAAGGTCAGTCCCAACAACCGGGTGCCGGCCATCGTCGATCACGACGTCAAGGACCCGGACGGCTTGCCGCTGTCGATCTTCGAATCCGGCGCGATCCTGCTCCACCTGGCCGAGAAGACCGGCAAGTACCTGCCGAAGGACCCGTACAGGCGCGCCAAGGTGATGGAGTGGGTGATGTGGCAGATGGGCGGCCTCGGCCCGATGGGCGGCCAGGCCAACCATTTCCGCGCCTATGCGCCGGAGAAGCTGGAATACGCCATCAACCGCTACACCAACGAGGTGGCGCGGCTGTGGGGCCTGCTCGACGACCAGCTCGACAGCCATGAATGGATCGCCAACGACGAATACTCCATCGCCGACATGGCCTGCTGGGGCTGGATCACCCTTCACCAGCTGCAGGGCCAGGACCTCGACGACACGCCGAACCTGAAGCGCTGGTTCGAGGCCATGGGCGAGCGCCCGGCGGTGAAGCGCGCCTATGCACTCGGCCGCGACATCGCGGCGACGCCGGGGCAGATTTCCGAGGAAGCCAAGAAGCTGCTCTACGGCCAGACGCGGGAGCAGTTGATCGAACGGCGGAAGGCGAAGCGGGCGGCGAAGGGATAATCACAGCCAGTTCCCTCTCCCTTTGGGAGAGGGTTAGGGTGAGGGGCGTTTTATCAACCCGCACCAGCCCTTCATCGACAACGCCCCTCACCTTCCCACGCGCTTTGCGCGCGGGCCCCTTCCTCTCCCAAGGGGAGAGGTTAAGGTCGTCAGCGCTTCCTGAACCTGATCGGCAGTTCCCTCAGCTGGTGCAGGAAGATGCTCGGCTCGTGGGTGAATTCGTCGAGCGGGCGGGCGAGCTGGATATCCTCGACCCGGTCGAGCAGGATCTCGAATGCCGAGATCATCTCGCGGCGCGCCAGCATGGCGCCGGGGCAGAAGTGGGTGCCCATGCCGAAGGCGATCTGGGCGCCGGCGTTCTTGCGGCTGACGTCGAAGGTCTCGCCGTCCTCGAACTTCTCCTCGTCGCGGTTGGCCGAGCCGTAGGCCATGAACACGATGGTGCCCGCCGGAATGGTCGTGCCGCTCAACTCCACATCCTGCGTGGCCTGGCGGAACAGGCCGAGCACCGGCGTCTCGTAGCGCAGCGTCTCCTCGACGAAGTTCCTGATCAGCGAGCGGTCGGCCCGCAGCTTGGCCATCTCGGACGGGTTCTTGAGCAGATTCCACAGCCCGTGGGCGAGCGCGCTGGTGGTGGTCTCGTTTCCGCCGGTGATCAGCTGGTGCATCATGTTCTGCAGCTCGTGCAGCGACATGGGCTCCTCGCCCTCGAAGCGGGTGTTCACCAGCACCGACATGATGTCGTCTTTCGGGTTCTTCCGCCGGTCCTCGAACACCCGGTAGAAGAAGTGCTGGGCGTCGAGCTCGGTCCAGGCGCAATCGAGGATCTGCTGGTCGGTCGCCATCAGGCCGCCGGGCATCAGCATGGCGTCGGACCACGACTTCAGCCGCAGATACTGGTCGTTGGGCAGGCCGAGCTGGTCGGCGATGACCTTGCAGGGAAGCGGCACACAGAAATCCCCGACGAACTCGCATTCGCCCTTGCCGATGAAGTCGTCGATCAGCTCGTGGACCATCTGGTCCACATAGGGCTTCATCTCGTTGACCCGGCTGGCGGTGAAGGTGCGGTCGATATATTGCCGCCAGCGATTGTGGGCGGGCGGGTCCGTCCGCTGCAGCACCTGCACATGCGCCCAGCCATAGGTCGACAGGATGCGCTCGTGCTCCTTGAACACCTCGCGCTGGCCGCCACGCGAGCTATGCGTCATGTCCGAGGTGAACAGGTCCGGCCGCTTCTTGATGAAGCGGATGTCATCATACTTGGTGACGTAGTACATGCCCGTCTGCGGGCTGGGATAGACCGGGCATTCGGCGCGCATGGTCTGGTAATAGGGATAGGGGCAGCCCTGCACCTTGCGGTCGAGCGGATTGAAGTCTTCGATCGGCAGCGCGGTCGACATCGGCTTTTCGGCGAGGGTGCTCATGATCTGTCCCCGTTCATGCGCTGAATACGTGTGGCGATATTTACATTCGCCCGTGCATGCATCAAGTCCGCGCTCAAAGCAGCTGCGGATCGAAGGCGAAGGCGCGCGAGGATGGCACAGGGATCGACGCGGCCAGCGGATGCCGCACGTTGAGAACGAGGTTGGCGGATTCCGCCACCAGCACCGACGGCACCCGCAGCACCGGCGTGCGCGCCTCGGCGATCCAGCGGTCGCCGAAGGCGCGGTTGGCGCGGTCATCGAGCGGCCCGGCCGGCCCATCCTCGATCCAGTCGCCGGGCGCGGCCCAGACCAGCGGCGACAGGTCGACCCGCATCATCACATAGTCTGGCGGCAGCAGGTCGGGCGGCAGGTCGAGATGCACCAGCACCTCGAGCGGCGGCAACGCCGCCTCCTCGGACAGATAGACCACCGGCCGTCCCGGTGAGTTCCAGCGGCCGCCATGCAGCCGCGCCCCCTCGCCCGACAGGTCGGCCCAGGGCCGCCGCGCCAGCCGCCACGCGGCCGTTGCCATCAGGCGGCGAGGCCGTGATCTATCCGGCTGAGCACGTCCTCGACGAAGCGGGCGCCCTCTTCGGTATCGAGCAGGGACATGGGCGCCGCGCCGCCCAGCGGCCGGGTGGGCCGTTCCAGCCACCGACGGGCCCGATCAGGGCCGCCGAACGTGTCAAGCGTGCGGCGCCAGATACGGAAGAAGCGGGCGACCCGGTCGGACTGCGCCGGGCTGAACTGGCCGCCCCGGCGGCTGTGCGACAGGGTGCGAAGCGGGATCACGCCGAACGCGGCAAGATCGTTGACCGTGAGACCCAGCGCCCGTGCGGTACCGGCGACGGTCTCGAAGGAAAGGCCAGTGCGAATCTGGTCGATGAAACCGAGCCGATCGACCGGCCGTTCGGAAAACCCATAATCGGAGTCGGACATGTCACGCTCCGTTTGGCAACATGCCTAATTATGTACGGCAAGTTGCCGCGCCGCGCAACACCTATCGTTTGGTGAAGCGGATCGGCAGTTCCTTCATCTGGTGCAGGAACACGCTGCGCTGGTGCGTGTCCTCGGGTAGCGGGCGTGCCAGCCGGATGTCGTCCAGCCGGTCGAGCAACGCCTCGAAGGTACTGAGGATCTCCTGCCGCGCGAGCATGGCACCGGGGCAGAAATGCGCGCCCATGCCGAAGGCGATCTGGGCGCCGGCGTTCTTGCGGGCGATGTCGAAGGTCTCGCCGCCGTCGAACTTCTCCTCGTCGCGGTTGGCGGCCGCATAGGTCAACACGACCAGCGAATCCTTGGGGATCGTGGTGCCCGAGATCTCGACGTCGCGGGTGGTCTTACGGGCAAGGCCCAGCACCGGCGTCTCGAAGCGCAGCGTCTCCTCGACGAAGTTCTTCAGCAGCGTCCGGTCGGCGCGCAGCCGGGCCATCTGGTCAGGAAACTTCAGCAGGTTCCACAGCGCGTGGGAGATGGCGCTGGTGGTGGTCTCGTTGCCGCCGGTCAGCAACTGGTTCATCAGGTTCTGCAGCTCGTGCATGGTGAGCGGCGGCTCGCCGCCCATGTCGGTGTGGATCAGCGCCGACATGATGTCGCCTTTCGGCTCCTTCCGCCGGTCCTCGAACACCCGGTAGAAATAGTGCTGGGATTCGACCACCAGATGGGCGCATTCGACAACCCGCTCGTCCGGGCAGGTCGGGCTGCCCGGCTCGAGCATGGCGTCGGACCAGGCCTTCAGCTTCCAGAAATTGTCGCGGTCGACGCCAAGCTGGTCGGCGATCACTTTGCACGGCAGCGGGATCGCGTACTGGGTGACGAACTCGCACTCGCCGTCATCGATCCACGCGTCGATCAGCTCGTGCACCATGCTCTCGATATAGGGCGTCATCTCGCGCACGCGGCTGGCGGTGAAGGTGCGGTCGATCAGGTTGCGCCAGCGGGCATGGGCGGGCGGGTCGGTGCGCTGCAGGGTCTGGACGTTGTCCCAACCATAGGCCTGCAGGATGCGGTCGTGTTCCTTGTGCACCTCGCGGCGGCCACGCTCCTGCAGGGTGATGTCGGAGGTGAAGTCCTGATGGTTCTTCTTGATGGCGCGGATGTCGTCGTAGCGCGTCACCAGGTACGTGCCGGTCTCGGGCATCCGGTAGACCGGGCATTCGCTGCGCAGCCGCTGGAAGAACTCGTAGGGGCAGGCGTGCACCTTCGGATCGAGCAGGCTGTAGTCTTCGAGCGGCTTGTCGCGCTTGAGCGTGGACATGATCGGTCTCCCCAGAGGAAACCGATTATGCCCCGCCCGAATGCCGGCGATAAGTCTAGTTCTTCGCCGGGTCTTCCTCGCCGCTCCAGGCCAGCGCGTCGTCCGCGGTGCGGACATAGGGCTTGCGCGCGAGCAGCAGGAAGATGGTTCCCAGCACGCCGAAGATGACGGTCACGCTCATGATCGAGTAGCGCACGCCCTGGTCGCTGGGGAAGATCTGCTCGTTGAAGGTGCCGGCGATGGGCGGGCCGAGCATCATGCCGAACGAAACCATGAACATGTAGACCGCCGACACCCGAGCGCGCAGTGCCGGCGGCGTCACATAGGTGAGCGAGGCATAGGCCATGGCGAAGGGCGAGTTCACGAAGATCAGCGCTGGGGCATAGAGCACGAAGGCCCAGAGCGGATTGGGCATCACCTGGATCGCCAGGATCGAGAACACGCCGATGATGGAACCGATGAGCGGCGCGACGATGTTGGCGTCCTTGCGGCCGCGCCGGTTGAGGCGCGCGGCGTAGACGGCGGCCCAGATCGGGCCGAGCGGCCCGGTGAGCAGGAAGATCCATCCGAAGATCTGCGACGCCTCGGCATTGTTCATTCCGTGGACGCGCACGAAGTAGGACACGGTCCAGAATACGAAGGCATAGCCCAGCAGGCCGAAGCACAGAAAGCCGAGATGGTGGTAGACCATCATCTTCCAGTTGCGCTTGTAGAAGCTGCCGAGGGATTCGGTGGCGGCCGCGGTTTCGCTGTCGAGCGCCGGCCTGGCGATGGTGCGCCGCACCGGCTCGCGGATCAGCAGAAACAGGAAGGCGATAACGAGACCGGGCGCGCCCACATAGAGGAAGGTCTGCTGCCAGGGCGCCAGCTCGCCGAAGAACGGCAGGGTGAGCGGCCGCGCCTGCTCGACGATGCCGTAGACGTAGCCGCCGATGATGAAGGCGATGCCCGAGCCCATGATCGGGCCGGCCTGCACCACGCTGAGCGCCAGCGGGATCTTGTCGCGGGGGAAGTAGTCGCCGATCAGCGAGTTGGTCGCGGGCGTGAGCGTCGCCTCGCCGACGCCGACGCCGATACGGGCGAGGAACACGGTCCAGAAATTCTTGGTGAGGCCGCACGCCATGGTCATCAGCGACCAGAAGAAGATGCCAATGGCGATGATATGCTTGCGGCTCTTGCGGTCTGACAGCCAGGCGATTGGCAGGCCGGCGATGGCATAGAAGATGGCGAAGACGCCGTAGAGCCAGCCGATCTGGGCGTCACCCACATTGAGGTCGGCCTTCATCTGATCGACGACGATGGCCACCACCTGGCGGTCGATATAGGCGATCAGCGCGGCGACGATGAGAACGCCGACGACGGCCCACGCCAGGAGCGGTTTCGGGTAGCCGGCCTGCTCCGGCGTCCCTTGCGATTCAGCCACGACATCTCTCTCCCCTGTCGTTTCCGGCAGGGACTATATCAATTTGTAAAGGTGGGGCGAGCGCTGAATGTTTGCCGGAAGTTTTCCGGTTTCTGTTTGCGTAAGGTGTCACCCGTAAAACGCCCGCCTATGGTAGAGGAAGTCTTCGCGGTTCTGCTGCATTCGGATCTCCGGCGGGATGGCGTTGTAACCAGACGACGACGGGGACTCGATACGTTGCCAGTCAGTAACGCCCGTGCGGTGGGTGATCTTCCAGACATTGTCGCGCTTTTCCATCCGGTCCATGTAGCGGCCGCCCACCCAGACGTCCATCTCGGTGTCGTAGGCGGTGGGCGAGGCCAGCGGGTCGCCCTTCGGCCGCAGCCGGTGGAAGGCGGTGAAGTAGGCTTCCGTATAGGCGACCGTCGCACCTGCATCGACCTCGACGAAGATGTTGCCAAGCTGGTGATGGGTGCGGAAATGGGTCGCGAGCACGCCCAATGCATAGGCGACGAAATCGCCGGGCGCGCCGGGCTTCGATGGCCGGCTCGGGTCCGAGGACGGGCCGAGGAATCCATGCCGATGCTGTGAACCCGGGTGGAACACGCTGCGCAGCAACTCCTCGTCGCGGTGATCGATGGCGCGGCAATAGGTCATCATCACCTCCGCGCAGGCCTGCTTGTCCAGCAGTTGCTGGAGGTTCGGGTCGCCGACCGCCGCGACGCGGCCGGCCTGCAGCATGTGCTGGATGGTCATGTGTATTTTCTCCGTGCTACTCGGCAGCGACGCCGAGTTGGCGCGCGCGATACAGCAGGTCGTCTGGCTTGCGCTTGCCCGCCAGCCGGCTGCGCACCGGGTCGGTGCGCCAGTTCACGGCCGGCTCCAGCCGGCTCCAGTCGGAAAGGCAGGTGCGGTGCTTGATGCGCCACTCGCCGCCCCTGCGTTCGTAGCGATCGATGTAGCGACCGACGGCGAGCTGGTCCATGACCTGGCCGTTCACCTCGTAGGTGTAGTAGCCGGTCCAATGCACCTCGCCGGTGGCGGTGTCGCCGTCGATATCGATCAGGATGTTGGTGTTGTCGTGATGGACCGAGATCCAGCCCGCCAGCAGGCCCATCACCCAGTCCACGTAGTCGGGCGCGGTGCCCACGAAGGCGCCATGATCGTCAGTGCCGTCGGGCCAGTAGACCGAGGAGAGCAGGTCACGGTCGAGCCGGTCGGCGGCACGGGAGTAGCGATAGCTGAGTTCGGCGATATCCTGCTTGTCGAGCAGTTCCTGGATGCGATCCGACATTATTTGTCCTTTCCGGCGCCGGTCTTCCCGATGCTGGCCTCGAGGCCGTAGACGGGATCGTCCGGGTGCTTGCCGCCGATCTTCTCGGCCGGCATCTTCCACATGTTGCGGTCGGACGGCGGGTCGAAACGTTCGAAATCACTGATGCCGGTGCGGCTGGCGATTTTCCATTCCCCGTTCCGGCGCTCGAAACGGTCCAGGTAGCGGCCGCCCGTGAAGTAATCCTCCTCGGCACCGCTGTCCTCGTTGACGCGCCGGTGATGGGCCCAGAAATGGCATTCCGACGCGGCGGTGTCACCGTCGATCGTGATCAGCATGTTGCTGATCATGTGCTTGCACGCCTTCAGCGGCCGGCAGATCGCCATGGCGCGGTCGACGAAGTCCCACGACCTGCCGACAAACAGGCCGTGGTTGTGGGCCGAGTCCGGATGGAAACACGAGCGCAGCGCCTCCTCGTCGGCGCGGTCGCAGCCGCGCGCGTAGCGGTAGAGGACTTCGGCGATTTCCTGCTTGTCGGCGAGCGCGGCGAGGCGCGGGTCCGATCCCGTCATATGGCTTCTCCCGTTTCCCGGGAAGAGGATAGCCCGCAGGCCGCCGGCCGCAAGAAAAAGGCGCCGGCGTTGCCGCCGGCGCCTGGTGTCAGGAGTAGCCGGCGACCGCCGGCCTTTCCCCCTCCTGGAGGATCAGAAGTCCGCGGTCAGCGTGATGCCATAGGTCCGCGGGCGGGTCGACTGCTCGAACGAGAACAGGAACGCCACCGGCGTGACCGAAAGGCGCTCGCGCTCGTTGGTGAGGTTCTTGCCCCACAGCGAGACCCGGTACCTTGCGTCCGGCGACTCCCAGCTGATCTGGGCGTCGACCAGCAGCATGGAACGGCGGTCGGACCGCGGCAGCGGTACGCCCGAAGTCGCCATCTTCGAGGTGTAACCGAAGCTCTGGCCGAGGCTGATATTGCCCATGTTCCCGATCGGGAAGTCGTAGGTCCAGCCCAGGTTCGCGATCAGCTTGGGCGCGAAGCCCAGCTTCACGTCCGCGAAGTCGGTGAAGGCGATCCAGGTGCCATTGGGCAGCTGGGTGGCGCCGGGGCCGCAGAGAGCGCGACCGTTGGCCGGGCTGGCGGTCGGCTCGGGACCGTCCAGATCGGCGCAGTAGCTGGTGTACTTGATGTCGTTCCATGCCATGTTGGCGTTGATGGTCAGACCATCGGTCGGGATGAGGACCATTTCCAGTTCGACACCGTAGGCGCGGGCGTCGGCGTTGTTGGAGATGAAGGTCTCCTGGCCCGACGGGTTGTCGGCAGGGCGGATGACCTGGCGCTGCAGGCCCTTCAGCTTCTGGTAGTAGATGTTGCCGTTGAACTGCAGCCGGCTGTCGAACCACTCGGTCTTGAAGCCGCCCTCGAAGTTGTCGATGCGCTCCTCGCCATAGGGCGAGCCGACGAAGGTGGTGTAGGCCGCGGCGTTGTTGACGAAGCCGCCCGACTTGAAGGCGCGCTGCCAGAACGCGAACAGCATGATGTCGTCATTGACCTTGTAGTTCAGGCCGACGCGCGGCGCCCAGTTGTCCCAGGTGTCGCCTTCCTGGTTCTCCCAGTAGGCAAAGCAGGGACTGGCGGCGGTGCCCAGGGTGCCGATCGGCATGCAGTCCGGTGCGCTGGAGTTGGTCGGGAACCGCGACCAGTCGGAGTTGGGGTCGAGGCCCTGGTTACGGACCGAGTTGTTCGGGGTCTCGAAGATGTTGAACTTCTTCTCCCACGAATAGCGGACACCGGCGACCGCACTCAGCTGGTCGGTGATGTGCACCTCGAACTGGGCATAGGCGGCCCAGGTCTTACGCTCCTGGCCATTCTGGTAGTAGGACATCAGCGGGTTGTCGTAGGTGAAGCGGCCGATGCCCGGGGTCCAGAGGATCTGGCCCAGATGGTAGCTGTCGTAGAGGTAGAACACGCCGGCGATCATGTCGACGACCTCGGAGAAGTCGGACACGAAGTGACCTTCGAACTGGTAGGTCTCGTAGGTCTGGAACCGGGTCGACGAGAAGAAGTCGACGTTGAGGCCGTCGGTGTCGGTGTTGATCAGGTCGCGCTGGTACTGGTAGTTGCCGGTGAAGCTGAACGTACCGAAGTCTGTGGTGTAGTCGGCATTCAGCGTCGCGGTGTAGCTGTTCAGGTCCGAATTGTTGTAGGGCAGCCCGTAGCCGACACGATGGGGGTCGGCGTCCCGGTCCCGCTCGATCCCTTGGGTGCCATCGCCGAAATAGTTCAGCTGGACGCCGGGGAAGTTCAACTCGATAAGGTCCGTGTTGCAGTTGTACGCGACGGACGTGCCGACGCCGCCGCAAAGCGGGTTGGACGGCGTGCGCGGATCATAGACCGGCGAGAGCGACACGGTGCCGTCGCCGCGCTGGCGGATGAACTCGGTGGTCAGCGTGACGTCGAGCGCGTCGTTCGGCGTGAACCGGAAGCTCGGACGAAGATAGACGTATTTGTTGCCCTGGATGCGCGTGCCTTCCAGGTCCTCGTCGACCGTTTGCGTGACCGGGTCGTAACCATCGTTCTTGTAGAAGCCCGAGTCCTTGTAGAACTGGGTGGCGATGCGCATGGCGAACTTGTCCTGCACGATCGGCATGTTGCCGATCAGGCCGACGACGAGCTTGCCCGGATTGCCGTATTGCAGGCTCGCCTTGCCGCTATACTCGGTGACATCCGGCTTCTTGGTCGTCAGCGTGATGGCGCCCGAATAGGCGTTGCGACCATAGATGGTGCCCTGCGGGCCGCGCAGCATTTCGACGGATTCGATGTCGAGCAGGTTGGCGATGGCCCAGGCGTTGCGCGGCTGGTAGACGCCGTCAATGAAGATGGCGACGTGCGGGTCGTCGAAGCTCTCGATGCCCGACGTGCCGATGCCGCGAACCGTGAACGACGAGGCGTTATGGAACAGGCCGACGTGCTGCAGCTGGACCGACGGGGCCAGCTTGTTCAGGTCTTCGAGGTTGACCGCGAACTTGCGCTCGATGGCCACGCTCGAGAACGCGGTCACCGGGATCGGAACCTCCTGGACCGACTCTTCCTTCTTCTGCGCCGACGAGATGACCGTCTCGATCCCGCCGCGCTGCGAGAACAGGCTGCCGTCGCTGGACTGGCCCTGCGCCGGCGCGGCCGGCGGATCCTGGGCGTAGGCCGCCCCCGCCAGCATCGCGGCCGAAACCGCGAGCGTGGACGCCACTGTTGCTAGTGTCTTCTTCATGTGATGAAAGCCTCCCCTTGGCCGCGCCGAGGGTTCCCCGAACCCCGCGACGCTTATGCTCATTGCGTCTTCCGACAAGCGGGAGACTGGCATATCACGGTCTAATTTAAAATAAAAACAGCATCGATTGTTTAAAGATACTGAGATTGTTTTTAAAAATGCAACACTCCCGCGCGCTACGAAAAAAAGAGACGCCAGCGTCGCCGCTGGCGTCTCGGTTCCGGATCGGCGGGCCGGCTCGCGCCGGCCCGTCGGATGGAGGTGATCAGAAGTCCGCGGTCAGCGTGATGCCGTAGGTCCGCGGCCGGGTGCCCTGCTCGAACGAGAACAGGTTGGACACCGGGGTGACCGACAGGCGCTCTATGTCATCGGTGAGGTTCTTGCCCCACACCGACACGCGGTACTGGCCGGTCGGCGACTCCCAGCTGATCTGGGCGTCGATCAGCAGCATGGAACGGCGGTCCGAATAGGGCAGCGGCACGCCGGAGGTCGCCATCTTCGAGGTGTAGCTGAAGCTCTGGCCGATGCTGATGTTGCCCATGTTCCCGATCGGGAAGTCATAGGTCCAGCCCAGATTGCCGATGAACTTCGGCGCGAAGCCCAGCGGCACGTCGCTGAAGTCGGTGAAGACGATCCAGGTGCCGTTCGGCAGCTGCTCGGCGCCCGGGCCGCAGAGCGCGCGGCCGTTGGACGGGGTGGCGAACGGCTCGGGGCCGTCCAGGTCGGCGCAGTAGTTGGTGTACTTGATGTTGTTGTAGGCCATGTTGGCGTTGATGGTCAGGCCGTCGACCGGAATGACCACCAGTTCCAGTTCGACGCCGTAGGAGCGGGCGTCGGCGTTGTTGGAGATGAAGGTTTCCTGGCCCGAGGCGTTGTCGGCGGGGCGGATGACCTGGCGCTGCAGACCCTTCAGCTTCTGGTAGTAGATGTTGCCGTTGAACTGGACGCTGCTGTCGAGCCACTCGGTTTTCCAACCCGCCTCGAAGTTGTCGATGCGCTCCTCGCCATAGGGCGAGCCGACGAAGGTGGTGTAGGCCGAGGCGTTATTGACGAAGCCGCCCGATTTGAAGGCACGCTGCCAGAAGGCGAACAGCATGATGTCGTCATTGATCTTGTAGTTCAGGCCGACGCGCGGCGCCCAGTTGTCCCAGGTGTCGCCTTCCAGATTCTCCCAGTACGCCAGGCAGGGGGCGGCGACGGTGCCGGTCGTGCCGATCGGCGAGCACAGCGGGCCGTTGCCGAGCGGGAAGTGTGCGAAGTCCGACCCGGCCGGAATGCCGGTGGTGGCCAGCGGCGTATTCGGGGTCTCGAAGATGTTGAACTTCTTCTCCCACGAATAGCGGACACCGGCGACCGCACTCAGCTGGTCGGTGATGTGCACCTCGAACTGCGCATAGGCTGCCCAGGTCTTACGCTCCTGGCCGTTCTGGTAGTAGTTCAGCAGCGGGTTGTCGTAGGTGAACCGGCCGGTGAACGGAGTCCAGAGGATCTGGCCCAGATGGTAGCTGTCCCACAGATAGAAGACACCGGCGATCATGTCGACGACCTCGGAGAAGTCGGACACGAAGTGGCCTTCGAACTGGTAGGTCTCGTAGGTCTGGAACCGGGTCGACGAGAAGAAGTCGACATTGGCGCCGTCGGTGTCGGTATTGATCAGGTCGCGCTGGTACTGGTAGTTGCCGGTCAAGCTGAAGGTACCGAAATCCGTCGTGTAATCGGCATTCAACGTCGCCGTATAGCTGTTCAGGTCGCTGCTGTTCAGGGGCAGGCCGTAGCCGACCTCGTAGGGATCGGTTGTCTTGTCCCTGTCGATGCCCTGGGTGCCGTCACCGAAATAGTTGCGGTTGTAGCCCGGATACAACACCTCGAACAGCGACGTGTTGCAGTTGTAGGCCGCGGGCGTGCCGGTCGGGCCGCAGTTCGGGTTGGCCGGGGTACGCGGGTCGTAGACCGGGTTGAGCGACACGGTGCCGTCGCCGCGCTGGCGGATGAACTCGGTGGTCAGCGTGATGTCGAGGGCGTCGTTCGGCGTGAACCGGAAGCTGGGACGAAGATAGACGTATTTGTTGCCCTGGATGCGGGTGCCCCTCAGGTCCTCGTCGATATGCGTCTCCAGCGGGGCGCCGGCCGCGCTGTCGATGATGATGCCGTCATTCTTGTAGAAGCCCGAGTCCTTGTAGAACTGGGTCGCCAGACGCATGGCGAACTTGTCCTGCACGATCGGCATGTTGCCGATCAGGCCGACGACGAGCTTGCCGGGATTGCCATATTGCAGGCTGGCCTTGCCGCTGTATTCGGTCACGTCCGGCTTCTTGGTGGTCAGCGTGATGGCGCCGGAATAGGCATTGCGGCCGTAGATGGTACCCTGTGGACCGCGGAGCATTTCGACCGACTCGATGTCCAGCAGGTTGGCGACGGCCCAGGCATTGCGCGGCTGGTAGACGCCGTCGATGAAGATGGCGACGTGCGGGTCGTCGAAGCTCTCGATGCCCGACGTGCCGATGCCGCGCACCGTGAACGACGAGGCGTTGTGGAACAGACCGACCGTCTGCAGCTGCACCGACGGGGCCAGCTTGTTCAGATCCTCGAGGTTGACCGCGAACTTGCGCTCGATCGCCACGCTGTTGAAGGCGGTCACCGGGATCGGAACCTCCTGGACCGACTCTTCCTTCTTCTGCGCCGACGAGATGACCGTCTCGATCCCGCCGCGCTGCGAGAACAGGCCGCCCTCCTCGGGCGCCGCCGCCGGCGGATCCTGCGCGTATGCCGCGCCTGCCGTCAGCATCGCGGCCACAACGGCCAGCGAAGTGGTTGATTTGATTGTTCGCATAGGCATCTCCCCTGGTTGCACGAGCGGCGGGATGCCCAGTCTGGAGCCCCCCGCACCTGACGCTGGTTGTTTTCGGTTCTTCAGGCATTTTTACACCAGGGTGCAGAGATAGAAAAACAATAAACGTACAATCTGCTTTTAAACATCATTGACCGTGATATTTTTGCACCTCCTGCCGGTTTTTTCCGACAATCCTGCCCGCCTCGCAAGCATGAAAAAGGGCGCCGGCGTTGCGGCCGGCGCCCGATCTTCCTGTCATACCCGGGTGTTCGGGCTTCCGATGCGACCGATCAGAAATCGGCCGTCAGGGTGATGCCGTAGGTCCGCGGCCGGGTGGCCTGCTCGAACGAGAACAGGTTCGACACCGGCGTGATCGACAGACGCTGGACGTCGTCGGCCAGGTTCTTGCCCCAGACCGAGACCTTGTACTGGCCGGTCGGCGACTCCCAGGAGATCTGGGCGTCGATCAGCAAGATGGAGCGGCGGTCGGCGCGCGGCAGGTCCGCATTGGCGCCGACGACCATCTTCGAGGTGTAGCCGAAGCTCTGGCCGATGCTGAGGTTCCCCATGTTCCCGATCGGGAAGTCATAGGTCCAGCCCAGGTTGGCGATCAGCTTGGGCGCGAAGGTCAGCGGCGTGTCGCTGTAGTCGGTCGGCACGATCCAGCTGCCGTTCGGCAGTTCCGTCGGGCCGGCGCCGCATACCGTGCGCTGGCTGGCCGGGTTCATGGTCGGCTCGGGGCCGTCCAGGTCGGCGCAGTAGGAGGTGTACTTGATGTTGTTGTAGGACATGTTGGCGTTGATGGTCAGACCATCCACCGGAATCGCCACCATCTCGAGCTCGATGCCGTAGGAGCGGGCATTGGCCGCGTTGGAGATGAAGGTTTCCTGGCCCGTCGTGTTGTTGGCCGGACGGATGACCTGGCGCTGCAGGCCGTTCAGCTTCTGATAGTAGATGTTGCCGTTGAACTGCAGCCGGCTGTCGAGCCACTCGGTCTTCCACCCCGCCTCGAAATTGTCGATGCGCTCCTCGCCGAAGGGCTGGATGAAGGTGGTGTATTCCGACGCGTTGTTGACGAAGCCGCCCGACTTGAAGGCGCGCTGCCAGAACGCGAACAGCATGATGTCGTCGGTGGCCTTGTAGTTCAGGCCGATGCGCGGCGCCCAATTGTCCCAGGAGTTCTCGACCGGACCCCAGTAGGCGACGCACGGATCGGCCGCGGTGCCCTTGGTGCCGATCGGCATGCAGAAGTTCGAGGGATCGCCCACCGGGAACTTGGACCAGTCGGAGTCCGGATCCAGGCCCTGGTTGCGCACGGTGTTGTTCGGCACCGAGTAGAGGTTGAACTTCTTCTCCCAGGAATAGCGGACACCGGCGACGGCGCTCAGCTGGTCGGTGAGGTGCACCTCGAACTGGGCATAGGCGGCCCAGGTCTTGCGCTCCTGGCCGTTCTGGAACTCGGCCATGCCCGGATTGTCGTAGGTAAAGTCGCCGATGCCGGGCGTCCACAGCAGCTGGGCCAGTTGATAGGTGTCGTACAGGTAGAACAGGCCGGCGATCATGTCGACGGTCTCGGAGAAGTCCGACACGAAGTGGGCTTCGAACTGGTAGGTCTCGTAGTCCTCGAAGCGGGTCGACGAGAAGAAGTTGATGTTGGTGCCGTCCGTGTCGGTGTTGATGGTCGACCGCTGCCAGGCGTAGTTGCCGAGGAAGCTGAACACACCGAAATCGGTGGTGTAGTCGGCGTTCAGCGTCGCCATGTAGCTGTTCAGGTCGGAATCGTTGTACGGCAGGTTGTAGCCGACCACGTAGGGATCGGCGCTCTTGTCGCGGTCGATGCCGAGACGCCCGTCGCCGAAATAGTTCTGGTTGAGGCCGGGGAACATCAGCTCGAAGGTGCTGGTGTTGCAGTTGTAGGCCTCCGGGGTGCCGGTCGGGCCGCAGTTCGGGTTGGCCGGGGTACGCGGGTCGTAGACCGGGTTGAGCGACACGGTGCCGTCGCCGCGCTGGCGGATGAACTCGGTGGTCAGCGTGACGTCGAGCGCATCATTCGGCGTGAACCGGAAGCTGGGGCGGAAGTAGACATACTTGTTGCCCTGGATGCGGGTGCCCTTCAGATCCTCGTCGACATGGGTCTCCAGCGGCTCGAACAGGCCGCTGTCGACGATCACGCCGCTGTTCTTGTAGAAGCCCGAATCCTTGTAGAACTGGGTCGCCAGGCGCATGGCGAACTTGTCTTCGACCACGGGAACGTTGCCGACGAAGCTGACGATCAGCTTGGCCGGGTTGCCGTATTGCAGGCTGGCCTTGCCACTGTACTCGGTCACGTCGGGCTTCTGGGTGCGCAGGGTGATGGCGCCCGAATAGGCGTTGCGGCCGTAGATGGTGCCCTGCGGGCCGCGCAGCATCTCGACGGACTCGATATCGAGCAGGTTGCCGAGCGCCCAGGCGTTGCGTGGCTGGTAGACGCCGTCGATGAACACGGCCACATGGGGATCGTCGAAGCTCTCGACGCCCGAGGTACCGATGCCGCGGACGGTGAAAGCCGACGAGCCGTGGAACAGGCCGACGGACTGCAGCTGGACCGACGGGGCCAGCTTGTTCAGGTCCTCGAGATTGACCGCGAACTTGCGCTCGATGGCGGCCGCCGAGAAGGCGGTGACCGGCAGCGGGACTTCCTGGACCGACTCTTCCTTCTTCTGCGCCGTCGAGACGATGGTCTCGATGCCGCCGCGCTGGGAGAACAGGCTCTGGTCTTCCTGGGCCGCCGGCGCCGGATCCTGCGCGTAGGCCGCGCCCGCCGCGAGCGCGACGGCCGTGGTCAGGCTTAAGAGAGATGTTGTCTTCTTCAAGAGACTCCCCTTCGAATGAGGGCAAGGGAAGCCCTTGCGCTCCCCTTCGCCAGTGGTCGATTTCTTGTTGTCGTTAGGGGGGCTTCTTACACCGCGGACTAGAATCCGCACAAAGAAAAAATAATACAGTAAGCTTGTTATGATGGACATTTCCGGCAATGTGGCTTTTGCGCCACACCAGCGCCGCCCGCCGGACGGGGCCTGTTTAGCGATCCGGAGACCGCCTGTCCAAGCCAACCCCCAGTCAACGTTGTCTTTTTTCTTTACCTTTGCGCGCCTAACGGCGGCGCGCTAGGCTTCGCGCGGACCGAAACGGAAGACCCAGGGGAGATCATCATGTCCGACGCCGCGCAACGCGCGATGGATCACATCGACATCTATACCACCATGTCCCGCTACTGCCACGGCGTGGACCGTTGCGACCTGGCCATCCTGAAAGGCGCGTTCTGGCCCGACGGGACCTGCAACTATTCCGACCAGGAACTGGACGCCATGACCTGGGCCGAGAACTGCGTCAAGGGCATCAGCCAGATGGAGCGCACCCTGCACACCATCGGCAACCACTGGATCCAGGTGGACGGCGACAAGGCGACGGGCGAGACCTATTGCCTCGCCTATCACCTGCTGAAGAACGAGAAGGGCGAGCTGATGGACATGCTCGTCGGCGGCCGCTACCTCGACCATTTCGAGAAGCGCGGCGGCGAATGGAAGATCAAGAGCCGTCACTACGTGATGGACTGGAACCACAACATTCCGACCACCGGCAACTGGACCACCGGCCTGCTGGGCGGCCTGAACAAGGGCGCGCGCACGCCCAACGATCCCTACGACCGCATCTTCGGGTGAACCAGATGGGGGCCATCGCCATGGAATCGATTGATTGGTTCGCCTGGCGCATCATCATCGGCCTGGGCTGCATGTGGCTGGGCGGCGGCATCTTCATCGTCAAGGGGCTGCCGCGCCAGCTGAAGCGCGGGCCGCAGCCGACGGCGCCCAAGGGCACGCCCGAGCGGTTCGGCCTGTTCTGGCTGGACCAGTACTGCTACATCGGCCTCAGCCTGCTGATCGGCGGGCTGGTTCTGGTTCTGATCAGCGTGATCGGCGGGCGCGGCTAGGACCATGGACTTCGACTTCCGCAAGCTCGAGCGCATGGACCGGTACAAGCTGCTGGTCTCGTCCATCGTGCCGCGCCCCATCGCCCTCGTCACCACCATCAGCAAGGAGGGCGTCGTCAATTCGGCGCCATTCAGCTTCTTCAATGCCGTGAGCGCCGAGCCGCCGCTGGTGGTGCTGGGCCTCGAGGTCACCGACTACGCGCCGCGCAAGGACACCGGCGACAACATCCGTGACACCGGTGAATTCGTCGTCAGCCTGGTCAGCGAGGCGATCGCCCAGCCCATGAACCTGTGCGCCGCCGACTTCCCCGCCGAGGAGGACGAGATGGCGGCCGCGGGCCTGACGCCGATGCCGAGCGTTGTGGTGAAGGCGCCGTGGATCAGGGAAGCGCCGGTCAGCTTCGAGTGCAAGCGCATGACCAGCATGGAGGTGGGCACCGGCAACAGGGTCGTCATCGGCGAGGTGGTCTACATGCACATCGCCGACGAGTTCGTCGACAGCGAAAAGATGTATGTCGACGCGCCGGCCATGAAGCTGATCGGCCGCATGCACGGCCGCGGCTGGTACGTCAAGACGGCGGACGCCTTCGACATGCCGCGCATCGCCTATGCCGACTGGGCGGCCGAGCGCAAAGGGGGAGCTAAGGGATGAATACGCCGGGCATACCGATCACGCTGTTCTATGCGGGCATCATGGGGCTGTTGGCCGTGGCGCTGGCCACCCAGGTGCTGTGGGCGCGCATCAACGCCAAGAAGCTGCCCGACTGGAAGCCCGACACCACCATGCGGGTGCAGGCCAACTTCGTCGAGAACGTGCCACTGGCGCTGATCCTGCTCTATCTGATCGAGATGGGCGGTGCGCCGCGCCCGATCGTGCACGTGCTGGGTGGCGCCCTGGTCATCGCCCGGCTGCTGCACGTCTGGGGCTACAGCAGCAACCCCGGCGCCACCTACCCCCGCCTGATCGGCGCCCAGGTAACCTTCCTGCTGCTGTCGATCATGGGCTTCGCTGCCATCTACCTGTCGGTCGCGCCGCACCTTTAGGGATTCCGCCAGCCCTGCGGTCACCTTTGCTCTGGGTTGTCACCCCGGACTTGTTCCGGGGTCCGTCTCACCGCGTGACGAACAAATGGAAGGCGCCGCATCGGCGTCACAGCCGGTACGGCGCTATTTTTCTCTGCCCATGCACGGACCCCGGAACAAGTCCGGGGTGACAATCATGGGGTGGGACGTCGACGCGAGCCTTACCTTCCCTTCCAGTCGGGCTTGCGCTTTTCCGAGAACGCCTTGGGGCCCTCGATGAAATCCTCGCTGTCGCGCATCTTCTGGGTCATCGGATAAACCTCCTCGATCGCCGCTTCCAGCGTCGCCGCGTCGAAGCCCTTGTAGACCGCTTCCTTGGTGGCGCGCACCGACAGCGGCGAGGCTTCGAGGATCTCGGCCGCCCAGCGGCGCGCGGCGGTCATCAGCTCGGCATGGGGCACCACCTCGTTGACGAAGCCGAAGCGCAGACCGTCCTCGGCGCTCATGCGCTTGCCGGTCAGCATCATGCCCATGGCCTGCTTCAGCGGCATGGTGCGCGGCAGGCGGTGGACGCCGCCGGCGCCCGCCATCAGGCCGACCCGCACTTCCGGCAGGGCGAAGACCGCCTTGTCGGAGGCGACGATGATGTCGCAAGCCAGCGCCACCTCGAAGCCGCCGCCCATGGCGACGCCGTTCACCGCGGCGATCACCGGCTTGAACAGGTCGAAGCGCGAGGTGATGCCGCCGAAGCCAGTGCGCACCTTCCAGCGCTTGCCGCCGGCCGCCTGGTACTTCAGGTCGTTGCCGGCCGAGAAGGCGCGGTCGCCGGCGCCGGTGACGATCGCCACCCACAGGCTGTCATCGGCTGCGAACTCGTCGAACGCCGACTGCATCTCCTCGTGCATGGGCGAATGGCAGGCGTTCATCACGTCGGGCCGGTTCATGGTGAGGATGAACAGGTTGCCGTCGCGTTCGGTCTTGATGAATTCGTAGCTGGACATGCACGCTTCCCCGTTGCGAGATGTGGTGCCGCGCCCTGCGTCCCTGCGGGGCGGTTTTCCCTTGCGGAGCCCGGGAAAATGCCCTTTGTTGGCGCGGCCTGACAGTGTTCCCGGGGAGATAAAGCACATGAAGAACGGCAAGGTCAAACTGGATATCGACGGTCCGGTCGCCGTCCTCACCCTCAACGATCCGGCGGCGCTGAACGCCGTGTCGACCCCCATGCTGGAAGACATCCAGGCCGCTCTCGACGCGCTCGAGGCCAGGGACAGCGGCGTGCGCTGCCTGATCCTGACCGGCGAGGGCCGCGGCTTCTGCGCCGGCGCCAATCTGGGCGGCGGCATCTCGAAGGAGCCGGGCTCGAAGGACAGCGACGCGGGCGACGTGCTCGAGCGCTTCTACCATCCCATCCTCAAGCGCATGCGCGACCTGCCCTTCCCCATGATCACCGCCGTCAATGGCGTCGCAGCGGGCGTGGGGATGAGTTTTGCATTGATGGGCGACATGATCCTCGCCGCCAAATCCAGCTATTTCCTGCAGGCGTTCCGCCGCATCGGCCTGGTGCCGGACGGCGGCTCGACCTACCTGCTGCCGCGCCTCGTCGGCCTCGCCCGCGCCAAGGAGCTGTCGCTGATGGCCGACAAGCTGCCGGCGCCGACGGCGCTGGAATGGGGCCTGATCAACCGGGTCTACGAGGACGACGCGCTGATGGGCGAGGCGAGGAAGCTGGCTGCCGAGCTGGCCAACGGCCCGACCGTGGCGCTGGGCCTCATCCGCAAGCTCTACTGGAACAGCCCGCTCAACACCTATGACGCCCAGCTCGACCTGGAACGCAACAGCCAGAAGATCGCCGGCCGCACCGAGGATTTCGGCGAGGGCGTGAAGGCGTTCTTCGAGAAGCGCCCGGCCCAGTTCAAGGGCAAGTAGGCATGGTGGACGGCCCGCTCGCCGGCCTCGTCGTCGTCGACCTGACCCGCGTGCTGGCGGGGCCGTACTGCACCATGGTGCTGGCCGACCTGGGCGCGCGGGTGATCAAGGTGGAGACGCCGGAGACCGGCGACGACAGCCGCCACATCGGGCCGTTCATCGAGGACAAGTCCGCCTACTTCATGTCGATCAACCGCGGCAAGGAGAGCATCGCGCTCGACCTGAAGGCCGACGGCGACAGGGCGATCTTCGAGGACCTGCTGGCCCGCGCCGACATTCTGGTCGAGAACTACCGCCCCGGCGTGATGGAAAAGCTCGGCTATGGCTGGGACCTGCTGCACGCCCGCTTCCCGAGCCTGATCTATGCCGCAGCCTCGGGCTTCGGACACACCGGCCCGTACCGCACCCGCGCCGCCTACGACATGGTGGTGCAGGGCATGGGCGGGATCATGAGCATCACCGGCCATCCGGGCGGGCCGCCGACCCGGGTCGGCACCTCGGTGGGCGACATCACCGCCGGGCTGTTCGCCACCATCGGCATCAACGCCGCGCTCTATCACCGCGAGCGGAGCGGAGAGGGCATGAAGATCGACGTGGCCATGCTGGACTGCCAGATCGCCATCCTGGAGAACGCCATCGCCCGCTATTCGGCGACCGGCGTCGCCCCCGGGCCGCTTGGCGCGCGGCACCCGTCGATCACGCCGTTCGCGGCATACCAGGCGAAGGACGGCTGGATCATCATCGCCGCCGGCAATAACGGCCTTTTCGAGAAGCTGTGCGGCGTGCTCGCCCGCCCCGACATCCTGGCCGACCCGGAGTTCGCCACCAACGACGCGCGCACCACCAACGCCGACCGTCTGGCCCACGAGATGGAATTCACCCTGCGCCACGACATCGTGGCAAGCTGGATGAAGAAGCTGGATGCGGCCGGCGTGCCCAACGGGCCGATCAACAACGTGCAGCAGGCGCTGGACGATCCGCATGTGCGCTCGCGCAACATGGTGGTGACCGTCGACGATCCGGTGACCGGGACGCTGGAGATCGCCGGCAACCCGATCAAGCTGTCGGCGTTCGAGGATCCCGCGACCCGCGGCGCCGTGCCCGACCTGGACGAGCAGCGCGCCGCCATCCTGGACTGGCTGGGCCGCGGCGGGGGCTGACGCAAGCCAACCGTCACAAAGGCACGGTGGTCCCGCTGCCGCTTCCGTGATAGGGAATCCGGCATGAGCAGCGAGCCCCTCAAGCTCCCGCCGCCGCCGCGGGAGACGTTCCTGAACCGGACGCTCGACCGCCTGCGCCGGGCCTGGAAAGATGTGCGCGACGGCGCCGCAACGCTGACCGCCGGCAGCGACATCGGCGCCGACCTTCCCGCGCAGAAGCTGGACGCCGTCCGCCGCCAGATCGCCGACTGCATCGGCGGCCCCGGCGGCGAGTTCGCCGCCCGCGCCCGCGCCGCCGAACTCGGCCGGCTCTATCTCTCGTTCAGCGATACCGGCCGCCGCCGCTTCCTGACCCTGCTGGCCGAGCGCTTCGCCACCGACGCCGAGGCCATGGGCGCCGGCGTCGCCTCCTGGCGCGGGGCGGACACGGTGGAGGCCCGGGTAAGGGCCGAGCGACAACTGAGGGAAGCGCTGACGCCGCCCCGGCTGCGGCTGCTGCGCCAGTTCAACGCCCTGCCCCAGGGCGTCAAGTTCCTGGTAGACCTGCGCGCCGACCTGCTGGCGGTGCGCGAGATGTCGCCCCAGCTCGCCGCCCTGGACGACGACCTGCGGGAGTTGCTAGTGTCATGGTTCGATCTGGGCTTCCTCGATCTGGCCCGGATCACCTGGCAGTCGCCGGCGGCGCTGCTGGAGAAGCTGATCGCCTACGAGGCGGTGCACGAGATCACCTCGTGGGAGGATTTGCGCAACCGCCTGGAGTCCGACCGGCGCTGCTTCGCGCTGTTCCATCCGCGCATGCCCGACGAACCGCTGGCCTTCGTCGAGGTGGCGCTGGTCAAGGGCCTGGCCGGCGACGTGCAGGTGCTGCTCGACCGGAACGCGCCGGTGGGCGATCCGAAGACCGCGGACACCGCCATCTTCTATTCCATCTCCAATACCCAGAAGGGGTTGCAGGGCGTCAGCTTCGGCGAGCACCTGATCAAGAAGGCGGCCGAGGCGCTGTCCCACGACATGCCGCAGCTGAAGCAGTTCGCCACCCTCTCGCCGGTGCCCGGATTCCGGCGCTGGCTGGACAAGGCCGCCGCCGAACACGCCGCGACCCTCTTCCTGCCCGGCGACGCCGAGCGCTACCAGTCGCTCAAATCGCTGGGGCAGGCGGATGTGGCGGAAACCACAGGAACCCGCGAGTTCATCCTGCGCATGGCGGGCTGGTATTTCGGCCAGCGCAACCGCCAGAACCAGCCGGTCGATCCGGTCGCGCGCTTCCATTTGCGCAACGGCGCGCGGCTCGAGCGCTTCAACTGGCCGGCCGACCGGTCGGCCAACGGCAGGTCCCAGTCCAACGGCTGATTGTGAACTACCGCAACAATCTGAACCGCGTCGAAGCCAATCATGAGAGCTACATGCGCGACGGAACTGTGGTAGTCTCGCGCCCGTTGAGGGAACTGACACAGCGAACGCACGCCCTTGAATCATAGATTTTGGGTGCAATGGCCATGCCACGCACAACAAAATGATTCGTGAGAGGGGGGATCGGGCGCACTTGCTGTTTGTAAGATTCCCTAGGATGTGCAAGAGTTGCTCGTCCTGTAGCCGTCTCTGGGAAGAGGAGTTAAATCGAATGAAAGGGATGTGGAAAATCGTTCTGCCGGTAGCCGCGATTGGCCTGGCGCTTTCCGCTTGCGAAAAGAAGACCGAAGAAGCTGCTCCGGCCGAGGCGCCGGTCGAGGCGCCGGCTGAGCCGATGCCTGAGGCCGCTCCGATGGAGCCGTCGACCGACATGCCTGCCGAGGCTCCTGCCGACGGCATGGCGCCGCCGGCCGAAGAAGCCCCGGCCGAGACCAAGGAAGGCGAGCCGACCCCGTAAGGACGGCATCTTCTGGAATTCAGGAAAGGGCCTCCGGAGCCTCCGGGGGCCCTTTTCATTTGCCCGCCGGGTGCCTGACATCCCGTGAAAGCGCCGACGGAAGCTGCGCCGGGCCGGAGCGGCCGGTATAGTGCCGCCCATGGCGATGCTGCTCTATCTCCGCACCCACCCGTTTTCGACGATGGCCCTGTGCAACATCGCTGGCGACCTGTGCTATGTGGGCTTCGCCTTCGACGCCGAGCAGGCGGTGAGCCTGCCCAAGCTGGCCGGCGCCCTGTTCACCATCGTCGCCCACACCATCCTGCTGGCCTATGGCGACGACCAGGCAAGGCACATCGCCGGCGAGCGCGGCGCGCTGTCGCGGATCGTGCTGGCGCTGCGGGGCCGCGCCCAGCGGCTGCTGCTCGGGCTGCCCGACGCGCTGCGGCGATGGGCGCAGGTGAAGCCCATCGGCGTGAGCTTCTCCATGCTGGCCCTGAACGGCGTGGGCCTGTTCGCTGATGCCGTGCGCCACGCCGATCCGGGCAACTGGGCCAGCGTCTCGCAGCTGGCGCTGGGCGTTTTCATCGTCATCGGCTGCTGCTGCTTCGCCGCCGCCGACTTCGCCCGCGGCCAGCGGACGGCCGATATCCTCACAACCGCCGCGCCGGTGACGCTGACGCTCGCCACCCTCGCCAGCTGGGCGCTGGCCGCGACGACGCTCAACCCGTTCGTCATCCTGTCGGTGCTTGTGTTCGGCGTCTCGAACCTGGCGGGCTATTTCACGCGCATCGAGAAAACGGCGCGGACAGGAAATGCATAAAGGGCATCCTCCCGAAATCGGGGTCGCGGCCAATGGCAATGTTCGTGGAGGAAATGGCGCGCCCCGCTGGACAAACATAACGAATATGTGTCGCCGTTTGCGCTACCATAAGGCCGCCGTAGAGCATCGGTCGCCGACGCGCGCCGTACTACGCCGCCGCTGATGCTTTGACGGGACGCCAGCAAACGGTTCAAGCTCTACTGAGGCTGTGGCCGGCAGCTAGCGAGCAATTTAGGTTATTCCATGCCGTCAACGCGAACGTGAGGTCGCGACAGAAACCGCCATTCGCGGACAAGTGATATTCAGCAGCCCGCCGCTTCAGCGTCTCAGCCGCTCTGTCTCCTCTCTCCGCAGCCGCCGCAATTCCCGTACCGCCGACCGCGGCGGCGATCAGTGCGCCTGCACAAACTCGGATGATCATGCGTCCCCCGTCTCGTTCGGCAGCATGCATGACCAACTTGCAAATGATTCGCAATAGCGTTTATGGTCGATTGCCGTTGCAGGAGGATTCGAGTGCTGATGGGACGGATCGAACCTGAGCTGGGTTGGGGCGGCTTCGTTGCCGTGCGCCTTCTTCGAAGCTGGGCGGCTGCCCGCGAAGCGGAGAAGAACCCGCTGCCAATCATGGTCGAGCTTGGGAACAGCATGAGATTGTCCCCGCAAGTGGCCGTAGCGCTGGCAAGCCTGTTCCAGCTCACCGAGGGATGCCTTGGGCGGCGCCTCCGGACTGAGTGCTGCTGCAGCCGGTCGGTCAGCCCGGACGAGCGTGCCGTGCTCACGATGATCGTCGCCACGCCGACGCCGGAGCTTCCTTCAGCGCCGCGCCACATTCCCCACGGCCTTCCGGGCGCTCTGGCCTGGGCCGCCTTCAGTGTGCGCCGGCTGCTCGGACATGATTTCTGCCAGACACTTCTCGCTGCACCCGATCGGTGCCCGTTCGAGAGGGTCTGAGCGGATGTCCGAACGGCTGGCGCTCTTCGTCCCCTATTGGAACGCCACCGATCTGCCGGTCCGGCAGCTTCGGCTCCTGTTCGCTGCCCGATGGTGGATCGTGGCGGCACGCGCCGGTCGGAGCCCGCGCCGGACAGTGGGACGGGCACTCGGCAGCGGCGCCGCGGCAGGCCCTTTTTCCGTCTTCATGGAACAGCTGATACTCGCGTGGACCGAACCTTTCATAGCCGGCCATCCGGATTGTCTGAGCGTCCGCCCCGACGAGATGTTGCTGCTGGCCCTCTGCGATGCAGCCGACCGAGGAGACCAAGCGGCTTTTCATTTGCTGCTAGCGGAAATGCTGCCCCAACTGACAAGAGAGCGCCTGTACGAGTTTGCTCGTCGCGTGACTAAATGCTTGGAAGATGCACAGGATTAAGCTTCCCGCGCGTGTAATAAACGAACAGCGACCGAGCGATCCTGGAACATGTGCCAATTGACTACCGAGCAATTGCCCGAGCCTCGTAACAGCGCAGCAGAGCACCGCTTGCTGGCTCGCGGCTCGTGTCTGTGCACCCAGCCCGTCCATCAGGACCGCACTTATCTGCGAGCCCGTCTGAAGCGATGCAGCCAGAAGGCGCAGACCGCCAGTGACCCGAGGAAAGCGAGGCTCAAGCCGGAAATAGTGAGAAGGAAGCGATAGAGCGGTCCCCCAACCTTCCCGGCGTGCAGAGGATAGATTTTGTCGAGGATCCGGCCGCCCTCTGGAACGGCCGCTGCGTCGAGCACCCGCAGCATTGTCCCATCGGCGGGGGAAAACCACAACGTGGTTCGCCCGTTTGGCAGCCACTCGTCGGATTTTCTCATCCGGATGGAGATCACGTCGCCTGGTTTCCTAGGGAATGTCACCAACCTCAGTTCCGCATCGGGAAATTGCTGCTGCGACTCCTTGAGAATCCGCGCCCAAGACAGCTCCGTGCTCAGCCGCCCGACCGCGTCACGCGGCGGGGATGTGGCGGCGGCGATGACCGCTTGAGGGGACCATGCGCTGACCAGAAGCAGCCCAAGGGGTTGGATCGCCAGCATGGCGCCGGTGAGAAGGGACAGGACCAGCACCGGCGAGGCGAGAATACCCAGATCCCGGTGATGAGCCAGGATGGCAGGCCGTTTGAGCTTTGCTGGGAGGAGGGTCGGAGCGAACGCTTTCCGCCGCTGCCACCAGAGCAGGCATCCCGTCACGACGAAGCCGAGGCCGATCAGGGCCAGGATGCCCGCGGCAGTCTCGCCGCTCTTTCCACTGAACAGGTGGCGATGGAAGTCAAACAGCCAGATTTCGGGCCGCTGCCATTGCGTTTCCCAAGTGGCCACCGTGACGCCGCTGCTATCCAGATAGCGCCCGGCTCCGTTTGCCCAGCTCAGCCGGTGGAACGGGAATTCAGGGGAAGCGAAGATGATGAAGTCGGGCGGCCCGCTTCCATCCCGCGCGCTGGCGACTATCTCCGACAGCGGCTTGATAGGGCCGACTGATGGCTGCCCAGGCTTCACCCACAGGTTCTGATGCAGGAGCACGACGCCTGACGTCGCGATCAGCGCGAGGACGAATCCGATCAGCCCTCCCATCCAGCGGTGCACGGCAAGGACGATCCGCATCATGTTTCGTCTTCCGCCAGATGGTTGCTAAAAGCTCGTCGAAAGCGAGAGGCGGAGAGAAGATGGGAGACCCTGCTGGAGCAGGCTTGAACCGGTGGCAGCCCAATAGCGCTTGCCCGTCACGTTCTGGCCGTAAACCCGCAAGGTCGTGTTCGCGCCCGCGAGCCTGAAGCGATAGCTCGCGCCCAAATCGAAGGTGGTATAGCTCGGCACAAAGGCTTGATTGAGGGCGTTCACGGCCCGTTTGCCGACGTGGAACATGCCTGCCGACACCCGCAGCCCATCAACATGCGGGACCCGATATTCGACGAACATTGACCCGGAGAAACGCGCCACATTCTCGATGCGCTTCCCGACGACGGAAGCCGCACCCGATTCCTGAGTTGCCTTGAGCAGCGTCGCGCCGCCGGCGATCGAAAGATTAGGAGTAAGCTCGCCGCTGATTCCGAATTCGCCTCCCTCGTAAACAGCGAGGCCGTCCTGGACGAAGAAGCGATCGCTGTTGAGATAAGCGGATGGACGAGTGATGTGGAAATAGGCCGCCGTGAGCAGCAGCCCTTCCCGCGGCTCAAGCTTGATGCCCGCCTCTTTCTGCTTGCTGACGGCGGCGGGAAGGATTTCACCCGCATTGATTGCAATCTGCTGGGCGATCGGCCCCGGCTCGAGACCCTCTATGTAATTGGCGTAGAGATTCGCCCACGAGACCGGTTTGACCATGGCCCCGTAGGAGAAGGTGTCCGGCTTGATCTTGTAGGAGGAGGTCAGGCTGACGTCACTATAGTCGGTCTTGCGATAGCCTAGGGTGAGTTGGAGCCAATCCCCAATTCTCGCACGATCGAACACGTAAAGGCCGAGATCTTCGACCCGCGAAGGGTTCGGGATGATCCTCGGCGGCGTCGCCTGATCGGGGATCTGCACGGGACGGTACAGATTCTGCGCGAATGACACGCGAACCGACGTTGGAACGTGGCTGTCTCGAGTGCTGTAGGCAACGCCGACCAACAGATCGTGCTCGACGAAGCCGGTCCTCACTGTCCCCGACAGGTCGCCGCGGTAGATGACGTTCTTGTAATCGTTGCCGGCCGTCATCGCGACGGTCACGGTCCCGTCGCCAGTGCCGAGGTTGTAATTGCCGAACGAGGAATAGTTGCGGTTCCGGGTCAGATAGGACTGGCCAGCGGCAGCGGCGAGCCGCCAGCCCTGGCCGAGCTCGACATTGAGGCGGGCCAGCAAGTTGGTTTCGCGCCCGCGCGCCTGCATCCATTGCCCGCCGAGATTCGTGGAGGGCGGCAGCAGCGGCGGCAGCGTGATCTTCCCGGCGACGGGAGTGAGGCTGAATTCCGTCGGCTCGCTGATGGTCTTGAAGATGTGCTCAGCATCAAGCAGCAACTCGACGCCCGGGAGCGGGCGCCAGTCGACGGCGCCAGTTGCAAAGGCCTGCCGGCCGCTAGTGCGCCTGACGCCCGTCTCCAGCGACGACGCGCCGGCATTGACCCGCAGGCCGGCAGCACCGAAGCGTCTGCCCGCATCAATGTTGAAGCCGATCGAGCCATGGTGGTCGGCCTGCGCCTCGCCGCGAAGCAGCGCCTCGACCGGACGCTCGGAAACGAGGTTGATGATGCCGGACGGCGCGGCAAAGCCGTAATAAAGACCTGCCGCCCCCTTGAGCACTTCGATCCGGTCCTTGCTCTCGATCGGCTGCTCTACGAGATTGACGATGGGGAGGATTCCGTTCCAGCGCACGTTGGCGAAGTTGTTAACCGGGATGCCTCGGATCGCGAGATTGCTGTAGATGCTCGTGTTGATCTGCGACTGGCTCACGCCCGGCGTGTTGCGCACCGCGTCGATGACCGAACGCGCCTGCTGCGCCTCAAGCAGTTCCTTGGTGAAGACGGAAACGGTGAGCGGCGTCTCGCGCAGAACTGAGTCCCTAAACGTGCCCGCCTGGACATAGTCCGCCCCGAAGCTTCCGCGCCGGTCGGCTGTGACCACGATCACTTGGACGGAAGATGCGCCGGCATCGTCAGAGACCTGCTCAGAAAGACCAGCCACGGCGGCGGCCCCATCCGGGCTCACCGGCTGCGCAAAGGCAACTCCATTTCCGGCGGCAAACAGCGCGGTAGCGCAAACTACAGTTTTCATCGGTCCCCCTTTGTCGGTCGCAGGAGGAATACGTCTTTATGCGAATGAGTTGCAATAGCGAATTCGTCGACAGGCGATTGGGAAGGAATCCGGGGTGCTGACAGGGCTGTCGAATCCAGACCGTTGCGCGTCCATCGGGATCAGCTTCGCGTACGACACATGTGTTTCAACTCGCCGCCATCTATGATACACATGTGCCATGACCGCGCCACGAAGCTTCGAAAATTGGCTAGCATTGCTGCACCAGCTCCCGGCGAAGCCGCCATATCTGCGCGTGAAGATCTGGCGGCGCTTGCAGGCGATTGGCGCAGTGCCGCTCAAGAACGCGGTTCATGTGCTACCCCGTCGGGAGGAAACGGAAGCCGCATTCCGCGACCTGCTGACTGAGATCACGGCCAACGGCGGCGAGGCGGTGCTGATCGACGCACGAATGGTCGAAGGCCAGAGCGACGCTGAGCTGCGCAACCTTTTCGACGCCGCACGCGATGCAGACTATGACGACCTGGCCCAAGCCGCACGCCAGTTGCTTGAAACCGGGCCGGCGTCTGGGACCGAGATCGCAAAACTCCAGCGACGGCTTTCCGAGATTGTCAGGCTTGACTTCTTCGGCGCGCACGGCCGTCAAGGTGCGGAGGCGGCGCTGCGGGAGCTGGACGAGAAGCGCTACGCCCATCCCGATGTCGGCCGCACGGGCGAAGCGGCTGCGTTTTCGCCCGCTGATCTCAAGAATCGCGTCTGGGTGACGCGGCGCGGCGTCCATGTCGATCGCATCGCCTGCGCCTGGCTGATCCGACGTTTCATCGACCCCCGCGCCAGCTTCAAGTTCATCGATGGCAGGGCCTACACGCCCGATGCCGGCGAGCTGCGCTTCGATATGGCCGATGCCGAGTTCACCCATGAGGGCGATCGGTGCAGCTTCGAGACCTTGCTGGTGCGCGCCGGGCTAGACGGCGATCCGGGATTAGTCGCGATCGGCGAGATCATCCACGACCTCGACATCGGCGACGGCAAGTTCGGGCGGCCGGAAACCCCGGGACTCGGCGCGATGGTGTCCGGCGTGTGCGCGTCGTCCGACGACGATCTCCAGCGCATCGCCAGCGCCGGCGACGCGCTGGACGGCTTCTACGCCCACTTCACCCGACAAGACCCGTGACGTTGGCAATCAGCGCAAGGCGTTCGGCCACCGGAAAGAGATGACCGTCATAACTTGAGGAACGTAGTGAATGCAGACAGACGTACCGAGCGAGGCTGTGGGTTCTGCGGAAGGTCAAGGCACATTGCCCGACCTTTCTTTTGCGCAGATTTTCGCGAAGTTCCTGCGGTTCGGCTTCCTGGCCTGGGGTGGCCCGATCGCCCAGATCGCGATGATCCGCCGTGAGTTGATCGATGAGGAACACTGGGTCTCCAGCGCCAGGTTCAACCGCATCCTCGCCGTCTATCAGGTGCTCCCTGGTCCGGAGGCGCACGAGCTGTGCGTCTTCTTCGGCACGCTTCCCAAGGGAAAGCTCGGCGGCCTTCTTGCGGGTCTGGGATTCATGATGCCGGGCTTCGTCCTAATGTTCGCGCTGTCGTGGCTGTATCTCTCCACCGGGATCATGCAGACTGCCGCCGCGACCGCTGCATTTCTCGGAATGCAACCCGCCGTCATCGCCCTGATCGTGCGCGCCGTGCATCGGATTGGCGGTCACATCCTGCTCGACCGTTGGCTTTGGGGTATCGCGGGCGTCGCCGGCCTGGCGGCCCTCGTCGGCACGCCGTTCTGGCTCACCCTGCCGATCGCGGGCCTCGTCTATATGTTCGCGGCGCGCCATCAGCGGGTGACGACCGGCCTGCTCATGGCCGTGCTCGTCGGGGTCGGGCTCTACTTCGCCTGGGTCACTTTCGGCAGTACGGTCGGTGGGGATGCGGTCTCGGCGCAACCCATCGCAAACCAAAAGCCGTCGCTGCTGGAGCTTTTCATCTCGGGCCTCAAGGCCGGGCTCCTCACCTTTGGCGGCGCCTACACAGTCATCCCGTTCCTGCGTGCCGACGCGGTCGGCAATGGATGGATGACGGATGCGCAGTTCCTCGATGGGCTCGCCCTATCGGGGATTCTGCCGGCGCCCCTGATCATCTTCTCGACGTTCATCGGATATTTCGGCGGCGGCCCACTCGGAGCGATCGTGATGACGATCGGCATCTTCCTGCCGGCATTCAGCTTTTCTCTGTTTTTTCACGACCAGCTTGAGCGTCTGGTAGACAACGAAAAGATCAAGACCTTCCTAGAGGGAATATCCGCAGCGGTCGTCGGTCTGATCGCCGCCACGACGCTGGAACTAGGGCAAAAGACTCTTGTGAACGTGCCCGGCGTGGTGATCCCGCTCGCGATCTTCGCCGTCGCTCTCGCGCTCCTTTACGTGTTCAAGGCCAAAACGACGATCCTGTGGGTTGTTCTCGCCGCGGCGGGGGCGGGCCTTGTCCTGTTCGGATGATCGCGAAGCACCATCACTCTTACGCAGCCTGATCAATCATATTGGAAAGGACCGAATGTGGCGATCGACAATCTCTCCCGACGCAGCGCAATCGCAACCCTAGGCATAGGAGCCGCCACCATGACGATCAACAAAGCCTCCGCCCAGACGGCGGCCGCCGCGCCGCCGACTGTCCCCGCCTTTGCCGGCAACCATCAGATCAAGCCGCTCAAGTTCGATCCGGCCAAGCTCGAGGGCCTGTCCGAGCGATTGATCACGTCGCATCACGAGAACAACTATGCCGGCTCGGTCAGGACGCTGAACGCATTGCGGCCACGGCTGGCCGCCGCGCTCGCCGATACCGAAGCGCCGCCTGCCATCTACGGCGGCCTCAAGCGCGAGGAACTGCACCGTACCGGCTCGGTGGTGCTGCATGAAATCTACTTCGACGGGTTGGGCGGCGACGGTCAGGCGGCCGGTTCGGTCCGCGACGCGATCGACGCCGCCTTCGGCTCGTTCGCGAACTGGGAGGCCGAGTTCCGGCGCACTGGCATGAGCCTGGCGGGAGGGTCGGGCTGGACGATCCTGGGTTACAACCTCCACACCCGCTCGCTCAACAATCACTGGGCTTGGGACCATATGCACGGCGCGGCGGCTGGCGTGCCGGTGCTCGTCCTCGATATGTACGAGCACAGCTTCCACATGGACTATGGCACCCAGGCAGCCAGATATATCGATGCCTGGTTCAAGAACCTCGACTGGGAAGCAGTCGACCGCCGCTATGCGCATGCGATCGCCGCCGCCAGCGCCTGAGTTGGAAAGCGGCGATGAACGGGAAGCGAGCGAAGTCAGCCTTGACCACTTGCCCCAAGATCGGCCTGCTGTGGCGAACCGACGTCCCCACCAGCCCCGCGGACGCGCACAGCGCGCGCCAGTGGCCGATCATGGCAGCCCTGCGTGAGCTGGGCGGCGAGGTCGAGGCGATTGGATATGCCGACGAGACGGCTGGTACAGCGCGCGACCGTCTGCTGACTTGCGACGGCGTGATGGTCTGGGCCGACCCGATCAGCGACGCCGGTGACCGCTCAAGGCTCGATCCGATTTTGCACGAGGCGGCGGGGGCGGGCGTCTCGATCAGTGCGCATCCCGATGTCATCGCGAAGATGGGCGTGAAAAACGTGCTTCATTCCACGCGCGCGCTAGGCTGGGGCACGGACACCCACCGCTACGCCGATCTAGAGGAACTGCGCGCGCTGCTCCCTGAACGCCTCGCTTCCGGGGCGCGTGTGCTCAAGGAAAACCGGAGCAATGGCGGCCGGGGCGTGTGGCGGGTCGAAGTTGTTGACCGGGGGCGCGGCGCCCAACCCAACGTTTCGGTCCTTCACGCCGCGCGGGGCAGCGTTCCGCTTGAGATGCCCCTCGATGCCCTGATCGATCGGTTCGCACCCTATTTCGAGCGGGGCGAATGCCTCATCGACCAACCCTTCCAGCCGCGGCTCGGAGAGGGCATGATTCGCTGCTATGTCAGCGCGGACAAGGTCGTCGGTTTCGGGCATCAACTGATCCGCGCGCTGTTGCCGCCACCCCCCGAAGGGGTCGACTCGCCGGAGGCGCAGCCAGGTCCACGGGTCATGCACCCCGCCGATGCGGGCGCTTTTCAGTCGCTCAGAGACGATATGGAACAGTCGTGGATACCTGGTTTGCAGCACATCCTCGCCGTCGAGCGTGACGAGCTCCCGCTGCTCTGGGATGCTGACTTCCTCTACGGGCCAAAGCATGATCGCGGCTCGGACAGCTATGTCTTGTGCGAGATCAACGTCAGCTCGGTAGCGCCGTTTCCGCCCAGCGCCGTGCGGCCGGTAGCCGAGGCCGCGTATCGGCGCGCGGTTGCCGCGCGGGAGCGCCGTGTCGCCGGCCGAGGAACCGCCGCTTCGCCGGCATAAGCGTTCGCGCGTTCCGGGACACGCTAGTCGGTCTCTGGACTCGCGGAGCGTTTTCGGTCGCGCTTAGTCAGCGATGCGCATTCAAGGCGGCCGTCTCCGCCAATTCCCGCGGTAGTCTGATTTCGACGGCCAGGCCCGGCTGGAGCCGTGCAAAGGTCAGTGTTCCGCGGTGCAGCCGAGCCACGGCGTCGGCGATCGCGAGGCCGAGACCGTTGCCGGATTTACGCCGCGCTCGGTCCAAGCGCCCGAACGGGCGCAACATCTCCTCGACCTCGCCATCGGTTACGCCAGGACCGTCGTCCGCGACCGCCATCGTCACCGTGCCCGCGTGCTCGGTGACCGAAACATCGATCCGAGCGTGCTCACGGGAGTATTTGAGCGCGTTCTCGATCAGGTTGGCGAGCGCGCGCGCCAGCAAGTCGGCGTCACCGGCGACCGCCGTGCGAACCGAGCGGACCGAGATGTGGCGGCCGGAAGCCTCAATCTCCGCACGGTAGGCATCCACCACCCGGTCCACGATCTCCGCCAGATCGATCGGCTCAAATCGCGTGCGAGCATTACCGGCATCGATTTCCGCCAACTCCAGCACCGCGCTGAACAGACGGAGTGCCTCGTCCAGCCCCGCCATCGCCCGTCCCAGCGCCGCGGTCCGTTTCTCGCCATCGGGCTGCGCGAGCGCCGTTTCGACCGCGTGCCTCACGCGTGTCAGCGGCGTGCGCAGGTCATGCGCGACCTCCGCCGACACGCGGCGGATCGTGGCGACGAGCGTGTCGATTCGGTCGAGCATTCGATCGATCGCCAACGCGAGCTGATCAAGATCGGTGCGCGCGTGAACTGGAGCTCCAGTCCGCGCGGAGAGATCTCCGCCCTCGACCGCGCGGACAGTGACGTTGATCCGCTTCATCTGGCGGAGCGTCTGCCGCGTGGCAAAGAGGCCTGCGACGATGCCAAAGACCAACGCGATTCCGCCGGCGATCAGAGTGGCCCCGAAAACAGCGTCGCGGATCGCTTCGCTTCGCTCCATGTCCTCCCCGACGATTAGAAGGGAGCCATCGGGAAGGCGTTGCGTCAGCGCCAGTAAATGAACGCCCTCGATGCCAGGTCGCGGCGAAGGCTGATCGGCGAAATGCCAACCGGTCTCTCGCGGCACCACCTGAAGGTCGCCGATCAACGTGCGTCCCTCTGGACCAATGAAATAATACTCAGGCGAACCCGGCCGTTCGGCCTTCGTCCGGATCATGGCAAGTGCGCGATCAAGCCCTCCCCGGTCCGCCTCGACGGCGATGACATGCGACTCCAGCTCGATGCGGTTTCGAGCCTCGCGTTCAACGACCCCACGCGTTGCGATCCAGCCGCCGAGCGCGCCGGCGACCATGCTGATGACGAGCAGCAGCGCGTTGAGGGCAACAAGACGCGACACCGTCGAGCGCAACAGCCGGCTAATCACTCCAAGCGGCATAGCCTTCCCCACGCACGGTATGGATCAGGGGGGGATCGTCACCGCGATCGATCTTGGCCCGCAGCCGACTGATATGGCTTTCGACGAGGTTCCTGCCAGGATCGAAACGGAACTTCCACACGGTCTCCAGCAGCATCAACCGCGTGAGCACGGCCGGCGAGTTCAGCATCAGTAGTTCGAGAAGCTGGAACTCGCGCGGTATTAGTTCGATCGGCGTGTCGCCTCTCCGCACCGTCCGAGCGAGGCGGTCGAGCGTCAAGTCGCCCAGCGAGAGGATGCTGGGCGGGCCGGCTGCGCGGCGCTGCAGCGCTTCAACGCGCGCGACGAGTTCGGCGATTGCGAACGGTTTGACAAGATAGTCGTCGGCTCCACCTTCAAGACCTTCGACTCGTTGGCCCACTGAGCCTAGCGCCGTAAGCATCAGCACGGGTGCTACGACTTGCCGACGGCGCAGCTCGGTGACGACCGATAGCCCATCCATCTCTGGCAGCATTCGGTCAACGATCAGCAACGCGTGGGCGCCGCTCGCGGCGCGATCAAGTCCGCTTTTCCCATCCTCCTCCCAATCCACGGCATGACCACGAGCACGCAGCGCTTCAACGACAGCGCTCCCCGTATCCTCGTCATCCTCGATCAGTAGCAGGCGCATAGTGCGGAGGCATCTCCTCTGCGTTGTTGGAGAACCATAGCCTTGTGCGAGGAGCATCGACAGCGCGCTCCAATGTCGTTTGCCGTCGGCCGCTTTCGCACAAGGGTATGGTTGCGCGTTCTAGTGCAAAATGCCGCCAGCGGACCTTGTGAATCTACAAGGTGCCTTGCGGTCCGCGCCGATGCATGAGTCTCGCAGCCTTGGCGTGCCCGAAGAAGCATCGACCATCATGTCATTATGCATCAGGAGCTGAAGCAAAACTATGCGAACGGTGTTGTTATCGGGGTTGGCTACGCTGCTGCTAGCCGCGCCTGCTTGGGCGGCTCCGGACTGGACGAAGGTTGACGCCGCGCTGGGGCGCGTCGGCGTCGAGCAGGCCGACGGAGTTCGTCGCTACGGATTTCCTCGCTCCGACCTGCGCGTTGTCCTGGATGGCGTCTCGATAGAGCCTTCGCTGGCGCTCGGCTCCTGGGCCGCGTTTCAGCCGATGGGTGACGACGTGATGGTAATGGGCGATCTTGTGCTCACGCACGAGGAAGTGAACCCCGTGATGACCCGCCTTTTGCAAGGCGGATTCACCATCACCGCGCTCCACAATCACCTGCTGCGGTCCGCGCCCGGCACCATGTACATGCACATAGCTGCGCATGGCGATCCGGTAAGGCTGGCGGCGGCGCTGCGCCAAGCCATTGCCGCAAGCCGCACCCCAATGTCTCCACCGTCTCCTGGCGCGGGAGCACCCTCCCGCCTCGATCTCAACTCCGATGCTCTGGACGAGCTGATGGGAGCCGAAGGCAGGGTCAATGGCGGCGTTCTGCAATACAGTATTCCCCGTGCGGAGCGGCTCATGGATGGCGGCATGGTGACGCCTCAATCAATGGGAACCGCGACCGCAATCAATTTTCAGCCTACCGGCGGCGGCAAGGCGGCGATCACGGGCGATTTCGTCCTCATCGCGAGCGAAGTAGACCCCGTCCTTCGAGCGCTTCGAGCGAACGGGATCGAAGTCACCGCACTTCACAATCATATGTTGAACGACGAGCCGCGCCTGTTCTTCCTGCACTTCTGGGCCAATGACGACGCGGCAAAGCTCGCACGCGGTCTCCGCTCGGCACTCGACACAATGAACAATCGACAAAATTAAGATCGGACGACGGCCAGTCGGGCCGCGACCGCCGCCCGTTCATCCCCCGGCCCCGAAGGAAGTGGAACGGAACATGGCTAGCAAACGAACTCTCGTCATCGGAGCCAGCGCTGCTGTTTTGGCGGTGGCAGGCGTGGCGCTCGCGGCGCAGCAGAACCATGAGGCGAACGAAAACCGCATTATCGGCGAGCATAGCGAGGAAGAAGTCGCGCTCGACCAGGTGCCGGCGGCCGCGATGAACGCCGCACGCACACGACTCGCGTCCGTCCGCGAAGCCGAGCTGGTGACCAGAAAGGCGGACGGCAGCACGCTCTACGAGATCGAAGGCAAGGACCAAGCTGGCAAGAACGTGGAGCTGTTCGTAACGCCGACAGGCCAAATCCTCGGGAATGAAAACGACAGCGATGAGGATGGCGACTGAACTCTCACTCGCCTGAATGGGCCTGAGTGAGGGTAAGGCCCATTCCTTGATAACAACATCCGAGGATCAAGTATGTTTAGGACTATCGGTTATAGCATCGGAGCGTGTCTATCATCCGTCGTACTCGCTGCTTCTAGTTATGCGCAGGAACAACCGACTCATACGAACGGCTCTGAACTTGTTGCAAGTTGCCGCGCCAACAACCCAGCGTGCGGCGCGTACCTTCAAGGCGTGCTGGACATGATGATAGTGGCGCGGGGTAGCGAGTGTGGGGCGCCGCGTTACGATCGGAATAGATTGCGTTCAGCCTATCTGCGCTGGGCAGAAGACAATGCCTACTTCATGGACGTTCACATGGTCGCTGGCGCCGAACAAGCATTGGCTGAAGCTTGGCCTTGCTCGCCGCGACGATAGGAGGAAGTTGCGTCATTCCCAATCGCTCCGCAGCGGCGCTCAGATAGGGTTGTTTCTGGCAGGTATCTGATATCACTGAACGGAGTAAGGAGTTCCGCTTGCCCTTTGAAATCCGCCAGCTTCGTTATGCTATCGCCGCGGCGGATCATGGTAGTTTTTACAGAGCCGCCCGGGCACTTGATATTGAACAATCGACCCTCAGTCGCTCCATCTCGAAATTGGAGCGCTCGATAGGAATGTCTATCTTCGAGCGGTCGCGGGCTGGGGTCAAAACGACGCTCGCCGGAGCCGCGTTTATTCGTGGCGCGCGACCAATGGTGGCAACGGCAGATAAGCTAGTCACCATGATGCTTGCAGCCGGCCAGGGCCGCGCTGGCGGTTTACTGCTCGGGTATAATAGTTCGGTCTCCGCCGGCAATCTCCGAGCGACCCTCATTAGCTGGCGCGAAGCGCATCCTGACGTCGAACTGGAATGCGTCGAGGCGGATCGCAGCCTTCTGCTCGCTGGGCTCGACACGGGCGAAATCGACATAGCGATCCTGATGGGGACGCCCAGCCACAACGGGTTTCGCTGCGAGCCGCTATGGAGCGAGCGGATGCTAGCCGCGTTGCCCGCCTCACATCCGTTGGCTCAACGTGACATCATTCACTGGACGGATCTTCGGGGCGAGCACTTCCTTCTGCCTGCGGCCGATCCCGGCCCGGAAATCCGCGACATGCTGCTTGGCAGACTTCCGATCTCCGGCGGTAAGCCTGACATCCGGATGTCGCGGGCGAGCCGTGAGACCGTGCTGAGCATCCTCGGCGCCAATTCGGGCGTCACCATTGTCTGCGAGGGATCGACCGGAGCGATCTATCCTAGTGTCGTCTATCGGCCGATTCATGGCGAACAAGGACCGGCACTGACAGGATACTCGGGTTGCTGGCGAGACGACAATCGCAATCCAGCGTTGCGGCGCTTTCTTGGATTCATCAAGACCCGCTATGCTCTGTCTTTTGATTTCTCGCCAAGATTTCGGTAAACTAGACATCCAGTTGGTGGAGTTAGTTTCGATGTCACAAGGCAGGACCATAATCATCGTTCTTGTTACTTTAGTCATCGGCTTCACAGGCGGTTTTTTCTTGCGGCCGGTCCTCGCCCCCCTTCGTCAAACAGCGGTCGCCGTCAGTCCGGCTGCCGCCGTGCCTCAGCCGACCGCAGCGCGCGGCACTCAGTATTTCGCGGCCAATCTCGACGAGGCTCGGCAGATCGTAACAGGGTGTCGTGACGGGTCGGTGCGCGGTGATGAATGCGCCAACGCTGAGCAGGCAGTTATCGAGGCCGATAGCCGGGATCGCTTCAAGCGTTTCACCGGCAACTGAAAGCCGGGGACCTCTCAACTGCCTTGCGCGCGGTGGCGACGAAAGCCGCGGTCGGTGTCCATGAAGCGTGCAAGCATAGGCGCCACCAGCTTTTCGGGCGGCATAGGTTGCTGTCCGGTCTCCGCCGCGAGCGCGGCGGCGTAGGCGACAAGATCGCGGTGGACCCCGGCGGGTAGCTCCACAGCCAGTTTGACGGGCCGATCGTCCACCAATGGCCCCAGCTTCAATTTTGTCATCGTGTCGCTCCCAAAGGTTCGAGCACCAGGTCGCGGGTGATGACCACGCGCAGCGGATGGCCCGGCCGGATGGTGAGGGTCGGCTGCACGTTGAGCTGCCGCCGAACGATCTGCTGGCCGGTCTGATTGATCGTGTCCTGCGAGCCGCGCCGCAGCGCGCGGGTCAAGTCATCCTCGCTGTCGGCTCCCAGCTCGGCGCCGACGCCGAGCAGCGTCGAGACGGCCGCCGCCCTGAGCAGATTGCCCCAATGCTGATTCACGCGGTCCTGTAGGCCCGCGAACCCAGCGCCGTCCGCGCCGGGCTGGCGCTCGAGAACGATCGAGCGCCCGTCCGGCATGATGAGCCGGTCCCAGGCGAGGAGAACACGGGTCTGCCCGGCGGTGATCTCGCTGTCGTATTCGCCGATCAGCCGGGCACCTTGCGGGATGAGCAAGATGCGGCCTGTCGGGCTGTCATAGACGTTCTGCGTCACCTGCGCCGTTATCTGGCCGGGCAGATCGGACCTGATCCCGGTGATGAGCGCCGCCGGGATGATGCTTCCGGCCTGCACGATGTTGGGCGACGGGGGTGCGGTCAGCCGCTCCGCGCTCACCGTTCGCTGGTTCGAGGCTTGCGCCATGAAAGCGCGCCGGCCAGCTTGATCGCCCTGCGCTGCGCTCGCCTGCTGCGTTGGCTGAGCGGCTTGGTCGGGCAAGATCAGCGATGGGGCCGGCGCCGTTCCAGCGTAGCCCGCGTTGCCGCCGAGAAATACGCCACTCATGCGGGCAGCGTCGCGTTCCTGCTGGGCGCGCTGGCGCGCAGCCTCCTCGGCCTGCACGCGCGGATCAGGTTGGGCCGGCTGCGTGCCGATCGGCGGCACGGGCACGTTTTCGCCGCGCTGCTGGGCGGACACGATCGGGCCGCCGAGGTCGCCGGGAAGTGGCGGCCCAAGGCGCGGCGCTTGAGCATAGTCCCTCGGTCCCGAGGTGATGGTCTCGGCCGTGGCGCGGCTCTCGGTGTTGTAGAGTTCTTCCGCCTGCCGTTCACCAGCCGGTTTGAGCGCGTAGATCAGCGAGCCGCCGATACCGAGGCCGGCGGCCACGCCTATGACGGTCAGCGCCTTACGGGACAGACGCATGACGCGGGGCGGATCGCCTCGAAGCTGGAATGGCTTTGGATCGGCGGGAAGCGGCTGCGGCGCGGCCGGCTCGGCGGAGGGAATGTCGGTGGACAAGTTCACGGCCGCCGCTCCCGTCCGTCGTCGCGCACGATGCTGACGCGCTGTTCATTGCGCCGATCGCCCAGACGCAGCTCGGCGGCGGCGAACAGCCGGTCCACCACCATGTAGCGGCCCTGCACGCGATAATTGACTAGCTCGGCGTCCCCGGCCGCGCCGGTAACGAACAGCGGCGGCATCTCGCCCCGCGAGATCCCCGCCGGAAACTCGATGAACACCTGCCCGGAGTCGTCGAACGCACGAACGGGACGCCACGGGGCGCGGTCGCCCTCGATGCGATAACGGAAATTGAGCGAAGTCACATCCACGCCGGTCGCGGCCGGCGTGACCGCCGCAGCGGCGATGTTGCCGCCGCGTAGCGCGATGAGCTGATCTTGCGGGTAGGTCCATGACACTGAGGCCATGTAGGTCGCGGGCGTCGCACGCAGCTCCAGATGATAGGTGCGCCGATCGGTGTTGATGACGAGGTTGGTGGCGAGGTCCGCCCGTGTCGGCTTGACGAGGATGTGGACGCGCGCGGTCGCGCCCGCGCCGCTGATCGTGTCGCCGATGATCCAACGAACGGTGTCACCGGCCGCGACTGGCCCCGGTCCAACGAGCTGCTCGCCCTCCTGCAAGGCGATGTCCGTCACTTGGCCGGGGGCAGTATAGACCTGATAGAGCGCACCATCCGTCCAGGGATATTGCTGGATGGCATTGAGGAAGCCGTCACGCGCCGGCTGCACCCGCGCGGCGGCGTTTGCGTCGCCGACGCGCCTACGGGGATCGGTAGGCTCCGACCCGCGAGGCGCATCCGGCATTGGCTTGAGCTGACCGGGAAGCGGGAGCGGTTCGGGAATAGTAACAATCTCCACCGGACGCGGCGGCTCCGCGGCCGGCGTCGCGGCCACTTCGCGCGGCGGATCGTCGTATGCGATGGCGGGCGGCCGGGCGGATGTAGTGGCGCAGCCGGCGAGTGTGGAGGTGGAAACGAGCAGCGCGGCTGTGACGGCGCGCCGAAAGGGAATGCCGGTCATTGCGACAGCTCCTTTGACCAGTTGAGGGCATTGACGAATACGCCGAGCGGATTCTTGCGAAGTGCGTCTGGCGTGCGAGGCGGCTGCACGACGATGGTGAGGATCGCCGACCAGCGTTCGGTGGCGGTGAGGCTGCCGTCCTGATAGCGGCGCTCCGTCCAGGCGACGCGGAAGCTGTCCGGTGACGCGCGGATGACGCTGGACACGTCCACCGCCACCTGCACCCGCCCGACGTTGGCGAACGGGTCATTGGCGCGAGCGTAATCGTTGAGCGCGACCGCGCCCCGATCGGTGGTGAAGTCATACGCGCGAAGCCAGTTCTGACGAACGATGACCGGATCGGCCGGCACGCTCCTGACTTGCTCGATGAAGCGGGCGAGATGGAACGCGATCTGCGGGTCGCTCGGGCGATAGCCGGCCTCGGCCGGCGCGACCGCCTGCGCCTCGCCGAGCCGATCGACCTGCACCACCCAAGGGACGATATGGCCACGGGCCGATTGCCAGACGAGGCCGCCAGCCAGGCCACCCGAAAGGGCGAGCGTGCCGAAAAATGCGAGACGCCAGTTCTTGGCCTGCACGCGCGCCGAACCGATCCTGTCATCCCAGGCTTGGGCGGCGCGCTGATAGGGCGTGGTCGGTTCGGGGGTCTGGCCGTAGCGGATGGTCGGTCGTCGAAACATGGCAGCTAGTCCTTCTGATGGAGATCGACGGACGAGCCGCTTCCCCCGCCGTCGCCGGAACGCAGGGTGTGGGCGGCGATCGTCGCGCCGTGGGTCATGGTCTGGCGGCGCTTCATGGCCGATGCCCAAGCGGGCCTGTCGTCGGGGGCTGGTGCCGATGGCGAAGCGCCGCCTGAAATCGTGCCTCCCGTCGCCGTGACTGCGGCGCGACCGCCAGAGCGATAGCTGTCTTTCAGGGACGCGGCGGCCTTCCGAAGCGGGGACATCGCCGCACCCGCCACCGCTTGGCCGACGCCGGCCGCGCCGCCCGCGACGGCGGCTGCGCCGGTCTTGCCTGCCGAGCCGAGCGCATAGGCGCTGCTGGCGGCGCCGGACGCAAAGGCGCTCCCTCGTGCCGCGCCGCCGATCGCGCCTGCGGTCGCACCGGCACCGAGGCGTGCGACGGCTGCACCACCGACCAGCGCGCCGCCTGCGGCAAGCGCGGTCCCGGCGGCTGCGCCCGCGCCCAGGGCCGGCCCGCCTGAAACGATGCCGTTCGCTACGCCGGGGCCGAAGATCGCCAGGCCAAGCAGCGACAGCGCGCCGAGCGCGATCGACATCGCTTGCTCCAGCGTGGGCTCAGGGCCAGCGGCGGCGGTGAATTGACTGAACAACGTCGTGCCGATGCCGGTGATGACGGCGAGCACGAGAACTTTGATGCCGGTGGAGACGACATGGCCTAACACCTTCTCGGCCATGAAGGCGGTCTTGTTGAAGAAGGCGAACGGCAACAGCACGAAGCCGGCGAGCGTCACCAGCTTGAACTCGATCAGCGTCACGAAAATCTGAATCGCCAGGATGAAGAAGGCGATGACGACAAGCGCCCAAGCGAGCAACAACACCACGATCTGCACGAAGTTGGTGAAGAATGAGATTGGACCGACCAGCTCGCCTGCGGCAACGACCAGCGGCTCACCCGCGTCCAAGCCGGTCGCGGCGATGAAACCGGGGCGCATGAAGTCGGCGATGCTCATGGAATCGCCCGTTGCCTTCAAACCGAGCCCTGCGAAGGACTGGAACACGATCGTCGCCAGCGTCGAGAAATTGCCGATGATGAAAGCAAAGACGCCAATGTAGAGCGTCTTTTTGATGAGGCGTTGAAGCACGTCCTCATCGGCGCCCCACGCCCAAAACAGGCCGGCAATCGTCAGGTCGATGGCGATCAGCGTGGTTGAGAGGAACGCGATCTCGCCGCCGAGCAGCCCGAACCCGCTGTCGATGTAGGTCGTGAAGACCTGTAGGAAGTTGTCGATAACGCCGGTGTCGTTCACGGCTGAGTGCCTTCTTTTCCGAAGAACCGGCGCTGGTGCGCCGCCCATGCCGCCTCGCAGCCTGAGTCCGGCATGGTGAGCGCGCGGCAACGCGCCAACTCCGCCGCCAACGGGTCGCGCTCGGCGCGTGCCGCCGCGGCGTTGGCCGCCTCTGGCACGCGCGGCTCGGTGACGGCGGCGATCACCGCCACCGTCATCATGAACCCGGCCAGCGTGGCCACACCGGCAATCTTGGCGGCAGCCGACATCGGCTCAGTTGCCGAGGAAGCGGCGGAGGCGCTCGCGCCCCTCAGCTTCGGCGGCTGCATTTCGCGCCGCCTCCAGCGACTGCGCCCGGCCTTGGGCGGCCAGCAATGCCGCGATGTCAGCGAGCTGCTGCGATTGCAGCGCGAGAAGCTGGTTGCCGGCCTGAGCCGCTTGGAGCGCGCCTTGAGATGATTGGCTCGCCGACACGAGGCGGTCCATCGTCGCACGCGAGCCGTCGATATTCCCGACGACTCCGGCCTGAACGCGGAGCGCGTCCTGAAACGCGCCTACGCTGGTCTCCCACCGCTCGCGCGCGTTTGCGACGAGCTGCCGTTGCGGGACCGACATGGCGCCGGCCGTGTATCGGCTGGTGAAAGCCTGGTCGATCTGGCCGACGTCATAGGCGATGCGCTGCGCCTGACCGAGCAACTGCTGGGTCTGGCGCACTTGGCCCTGCAACTCGGCGAGCGAGGATTGCGGGAGGCTCGCCAGATTGCGGGCCTCGTTGAGCAGGGAAGTCGCCTGATTCTGTATCTGGCGAATCTGATTGTTGATCTGCTCCAACGTGCGCGCCGCGGTCAGCACGTTCTGCGCGTAGTTGGTCGGGTCATAGACGATCCCGCCGAGCTGCGCGTAGGCCGGCACGGGCGCCATAATCGGCGCGATGGTCGCGGTGGCGAGGACGCCGGCCAGAATGGCGCGGCGCAGGGAAAGTCGGGTCATAGCGGTAACTCCTGCTGGCTGGGGGGAAGAAGCTCGATCGCCCACGCGCAGCCGCGATGGCGCAGCCATTCGGCCGCGAAAGCAGCTTGGCCGTGGGTTTCGATGATGTCGGCGATGCGGAGCTGATCGGCCTTGGCCGACGCGGCTGAGAAGGCCAGCGCGACCTCGCCCAGCCCCAACTCGAACAGCCGGTTGCCGCGCCGGGACTGGCAATAATAGTCGCGCTTGGGTGTCGCCCGGCTGAGGATTTCGATCTGGCGGGCGTTAAGCCCGAACCGCTCGTAGATGGCGGCGATCTGCGGCTCGGCGGCGCGCTCGTTCGGCAGGAAGATGCGCGTCGGGCAGCTTTCGATGATGGCCGGGGCGATGCTCGACGTTTCGATGTCGGCAAGGCTCTGCGTGGCAAAGACGACGCTCGCGTTCTTCTTCCGGAGGGTCTTCAGCCACTCGCGGAGTTGCGCTGCGAAGTCCGGGCTGTCAAGAACCAGCCAGCCCTCGTCGATGATGATGAGTGTCGGCGAGCCGTCCAGCCGCCCGTCGATCCGGTGGAACAGGTAGGACAAAACGGCGGCGGCAGAGCCGGCGCCGACCAGTCCTTCGGTCTCGAACGCCTGCACGGCGGCTTCGCCCAGGCGCTCGTCCTCGGCGTCGAGAAGCCGGCCCCACGGCCCGCCGATGCAATACGAGGCGAGCGCTTGTTTGAGCTGCTGGTTCTGCAACAGCACGGCAAGGCCGGTCAGCGTGCGTTCGCTGACCGGCGCCGACGCCAGTGAATTGAGCGCCGACCAGATATGCTCCTTGGCCTGCGGATCGACCGCGACGCCTTCGGACGCGAGGATCGCCGCCAGCCATTCCGCCGCCCACGCTCGTTCGGCCGGATCGTCGATACGGGCGAGCGGCTGGAGCTGCACGCCGTCGCCGGCCTCGTCGGCGAGCATCCCGCCGAGATCCTGCCAGTCGCCGCCCATGCCGATCGCCGCGGCGCGGATGCTGCCGCCGAAATCGAAGGCGAAGACCTGGCTGTTCTCGTAGCGGCGGAACTGCATCGCCATCAGCGCGAGCAGCACCGATTTGCCGGCGCCGGTCGGGCCGACGATCAGCGTGTGGCCGACATCGCCGACGTGAAGGGAAAACCGGAACGGGGTCGAGCCTTCGGTTCTTGCGTAGAGCAAGGGGGCTGCACCGAAATGCTCGTCCCGTTCCGGCCCCGCCCATACTGCTGACAGGGGGATCAGGTGGGCGAGATTGAAGGTGGAAATCGGGGGCTGGCGAACATTGGCGTAGGTGTGACCGGGAAGGCTGCCCAGCCACGCCTCGATCGCGTTCATGCCCTCGGGGATGACGGTGAAGTCGCGGCCCTGAATGACCTTCTCGACGAGCCTCAGCTTCTCGGCCGCGATGGCTGGATCGCGATCCCATACCGTCACCGTGGCGGTGACGTAGGCCATGCCGGCATAGTCGGCGCCCAGCTCCTGCAAGGCGGTGTCAGCGTCGGCGGCCTTGTTCGAGGCGTCGCTGTCGAGCAGCGTGCTCGCCTCGTTGGTCATCACCTCCTTCAAGATGGCGGCGACGGATTTGCGCTTGGCGAACCACTGGCGACGAATGCGGGTAAGCAGCTTGGTCGCGTCGATCTTGTCGAGCATGATCGCGCGCGTGGACCAGCGATAGCCGAACGCCAGCCGGTTCAGCTCGTCGAGCAGCCCCGGAAACGTCGAGCTGGGAAAGCCGGTAATGGTGAGCGTGCGGAGATGATGGTCGCCCAGGCAAGGCTCCAGCCCGCCGGTCAACGGCTCATCGGCGAGCAGCGCGTCGAGGTGCATCGGGGTTTCCGGCACGCGCACACGCTGTCGCCGCGTCGAAATCGTCGAATGGAGGTAGGTCAGCGTCTCGCCGTCATCGAGCCAGCGGACCTCGGGCACGAAACCCTCGACCAAATTGAGCACGCGGTCGCTGCGATCGGTGAAGCCTTTGAGCAGCTCCCACGGATCGACGCCGGTGGTGGACCGGCCCTCGTATAGCCAGCCTTCGGCCCGCGCGGCTTCCTCGGCCGGCGGCATCCACAGCAACGTCAGGAAATAGGCGCTCTCGAAATGCGCGCCTTCCTCACGGAACTGTTCGCGCCGTTCCATATCGACCAGCGCCGACACGGGATCGGGGAAATCATCCTCGGGATAGTCCAGCGCGGGCGTCCGCTGGGCTTCGACGAAGATCGCCCAGCCCGAACCGAGCCGGCGAAGCGAATTGTTGAGCCGTGAGGTGGTCGCCACCAGCTCGGCCGGCGTCGCACTGTCCAGATCAGGGCCACGGAAGCGTGCAGTGCGCTGGAACGACCCGTCCTTGTTGAGCACGACGCCTTCGCCGACCAACGCGGCCCAGGGCAGGAAGTCCGCAAGGTGCGCGGCTTTGCTGCGATATTCGCGCAAGCTCATCATGGCTGCATCCATGTCGGGAAGCGGAGATGGCGCCGGGCCACGTCCACGAACTGCGGATCGCGCCGTGCAACCCATACGGAAAGCGCGTGGCCGATCGCCCAAATGACGAGGCCGGCGGTCCAGAGACGCAGGCCGAGCCCGATCGCGCCGGCCAGCGTCCCGTTGACGATGGCGAGCGACCGGGGGGCGCCGCCGAGCAAAATCGGCTCGGTCAGCGCCCGGTGGACGGGGGCATAGAAACCCGCGATCGGCTCGGCTGCGTCCTGCATCAGACCAGCGCCCCGCCGCCGAACGAGAAGAACGACAGGAAGAAGCTCGACGCGGCGAAGGCGATACTGAGGCCGAACACGATCTGGATCAGCCGGCGGAAACCGCCGGAAGTATCGCCGAAGGCCAGCGTTAGGCCGGTCACGATGATGATGATGACCGCGACGATTTTGGCCACCGGCCCCTCGATGCTTTCGAGGATGCTTTGCAGCGGCGCTTCCCACGGCATCGACGATCCGCCCGCGTGGGCCGGAACGGCAAAGGTCAGCGCGACGACGCTGGCGGTGGTGGCGAGCATGGCGCGACGCGCGCCATGCCGAATGGCATGGATCATGGCAGGTCTCCGGGCTGGGGTTTGGGAAGCGGGGTAAGGCGGTAGTCGCCGGTCGCGGCGTCGAGTCCTTCGACGCGGGCCAGCTCGGCGAGACGCCGGCCATGCGCGTCACGGACCAGCACGGCGATCAGGTCGATTGTCTCGGCGATCAGCGCGCGAGGGACCGTAACGACAGCCTCTTGAACGAGCTGCTCCATGCGGCGGAGCGCACCAAGGGCGGTGCCGGCGTGAATGGTGCCGATGCCGCCCGGATGGCCGGTGCCCCAGGCTTTGATGAGGTCGAGCGCCTCGGCGCCGCGCACCTCCCCGATCGGGATGCGATCCGGCCTGAGCCGCAGCGACGAGCGGACCAGCTCGGACAGCGACACCACGCCGTCCTTCGTCCGCATGGCGACGAGGTTGGGCGCGGCGCATTGCAGCTCGCGCGTGTCCTCGATCAGAACGATGCGGTCGGTGGTCTTGGCGACTTCGGCAAGTAGCGCGTTGACGAGCGTGGTCTTGCCGCTGCCGGTGCCGCCCGCGACGAGGATGTTCGCGCGGGCCGCTACGCCATCGCGCAGCGCTGCGGCCTCGGCCGGCGACATGATCCCAGCCGCCGCATAGTCGTCGAGCGTAAACACCGCGACGGCGGGCTTGCGGATAGCGAAGGCGGGAGCCGCAACGACGGGCGGCAGCAAGCCTTCGAATCGTTCGCCACCCTCCGGCAGCTCGGCCGACACGCGGGGGCTGCGAGCATGAACCTCGACGCCGACATGATGCGCGACCAGGCGCACGATGCGTTCGCCATCGGCGGCGGTCAGCGTCTCGCCGGTATCGCTGACGCCTTCGCCGAGCCGATCGAGCCACAACCGCCCGTCCGGATTCAGCATCACCTCGATCACGGCCGGGTCGTCCAGCCATGCCGCGATCGACGGCCCGAGCGCGGTGCGCAGCATCCGCGCGCCGCGCGTTTTGGCCTCGGATCGGATCGGATGAACGGTCAAAGAACTGGCCCCTACGAAGGGCCGGGCGAACCGCCGCCCGGCTGTCGGGGCACAGCAAGAGACGCACAAATACTTCCGCTGCAACAGCTACTTGCGGGCGTAGTAGAGGGGGCGGCAGATACGTTGCCGGCGGCGGAATTGCTTTTCGACTAGCGGGTCGTTGGCGTGTCTATTCAGTCCGACTCGGACGACGCGGAACGCGGCCAGACATCTTCCGGTATCTCGTCTATCAAGCTCTTGCCGCTGGCGAAGCGCCGGCCGAGCGTCTCGACGAAACCTTCGTAGCGCTTGCGCCCCTTCACTTGCGCGGCCGCTTGATCCTCGTCGGGCAATGGCGGCGTCACCGTCAGCCAGAACCGCACGAACAATGTCAGTGCCTCAATCGTGAGTCCGGTGTCGCGCTCCAGCCGCTGTACCTGACGCGACAAGCGATCGAGCCGTCGAGCGAACGCCGCCTCCATGCGGTCGGCGCCATCCGGCGAGAGGTAGGAGGCGACCGCCGCCTCCACGATCGCCGAGCGGGAGATACGGCGACGGATCGCCAGCTCGTCAACCTGCTTGGCGAGCGCTGGCGGGAAATAGACATTGAGGCGGGTCCGCATGATCGCTCCTACAGCTCGATGCCGTCGCCGGGGTCGAGCGACGCCTGACGCGCGAGACCCTGCATCCGGCGCCGGACGGCAGCTTGCCGAGCCGCGTCATCCTGTTCGTCATCGACAATCGCAAACTCCTGCGCCGGGGGCGGCGATGTCTCCGGTGCGATGGCGACATGCTCGGGCAATTCGGGCTCACGACGCAGCCCGCCGTTGGCGGCATCCTCCTGAGCCCGGACGATCCGCGCCACGTCGGCCGGATCGACGGCGGCCGAGCGCCCGGTCCAGTCGTCCGGCCGGGCTGCGGTCAAGACCGGCTTGGGGGCATCGGTAATTCGCTCCGCAAGCCGATGGTCCTGAAAATAGCGGGCCTTCTTCGCGCGGATAGGGTGAACGCCTGCCACCATCACGATCTCGTCGTCGGGCGGGAGTTGCATCACCTCGCCGGGTGTAAGGAGCTGGCGGGCCGTCTCCGACCGCGACACCATCAAGTGGCCCAGCCACGGCGACAAGCGATGGCCGGCATAGTTCTTCATCGCGCGCATCTCGGTCGCGGTGCCGAGCGCGTCCGATACGCGCTTGGCCGTCCGTTCGTCGTTGGTGGCGAAGCTCACCCGGACATGGCAGTTGTCCAGGATCGCGTTGTTCGGCCCGTAAGCCTTCTCGATCTGATTGAGGCTCTGCGCGATCAGGAACGCCTTAAGCCCGTAACCGGCCATGAACGCCAAGGCGGACTCGAAAAAGTCGAGCCGGCCTAATGCGGGGAACTCGTCGAGCATCAGTAGCACGCGATGGCGATTGCCCTTCGGGGTCAGCTCCTCGGTCAGCCGGCGCCCGATCTGGTTGAGGATGAGGCGGATGAGCGGTTTGGTGCGCGAGATGTCGCTGGGCGGCACGACCAGATAGAGCGTCGCCGGCCGTTCGCCCTCGACCAGATCCGATATGCGCCACTGGCAGGCCCGCGTGACCTGCGCCACGACAGGATCGCGGTAGAGACCAAGGAACGACATGGCCGTGCTGAGCACGCCCGACCGCTCGTTGTCCGACTTGTTCAGCAGCTCCCTCGCCGCGCTGGCGACAACGGGATGCACGCCGGCTTCGCCGAGGTGAGGCGTCGCCATCATCGCTGCCAGCGTCTGCTCGATCGTGCGAGATGGATCGGAGAGGAAGGACGCGACGCCGGCCAACGTCTTGTCCGGCTCGGCATAGAGGACGTGAAGGATCGCGCCGACCAGCAGCGAGTGGGACGTTTTTTCCCAATGGTTCCGACGCTCCAGACTACCTTCGGGATCGACCAGCACGTCCGCGACGTTCTGCACGTCGCGCACCTCCCATTGGCCGCGCCGCACCTCCAGTAGCGGATTGTAGGCGGCCGACGCGGCGTTGGTCGGATCGAACAGCAGCACCCGTCCGTGGCGCGATCGAAAGCCGGCGGTCAGCGTCCAGTTCTCGCCCTTTATATCGTGGACGATCGCCGAAGCCGGCCACGTCAGGAGCGACGGCACAACCAGGCCGACGCCCTTGCCGCTCCGGGTCGGTGCGAAGCACAACACATGCTCGGGACCGTCGTGGCGCAAATAGTCGGCGGCGAGCTTGCCGAGCACGACGCCGTTCGCGCCCAGCAGCCCGGCCGCCCGAACCTCCCGCGTCGTCGCCCAGCGCGCCGAGCCATAGGTCTCGGCGTTCTTCAATTCGCGCGCACGCCACACCGACATGCCGATGGCGACGGCGATTGACACGAACCCGCCCGACGCGGCGATGAAAGCGCCGGTCTTGAAGATTGCTGGCGCGTATGCGTCGAACGAGAACCACCACCAAAAGAAAGCCGGCGGCGGATAGACACGCCAGCCGCCGACGATGAACCAGGGTGGCCCCAGCTCGGGTTGATAGGCTAAGGCCGCGGCGGTCCATTGCGTCGCGCCCCACACACCTGCGAGCACGATCAGAAAGACTGTGATGATCTGGCCCCACAGGATTTTCGTCGCGGACATGGCTGTCTCCTTGTCAGAGGCCGAGGCCGCGCTTGCGGCCCAAGGCTAGGTCGATCCCGCCACCAGCGCGGACGACGCCGGACACTTGGCGGCCGAGCTTCTGTTCGAGCGCGCTGGCCCAGGGCACGAGACGGAAGCCAAGCCCGTCGTCGATCATGGCGAAGCGACCGGAGGCGAGTGCGAGGCGCTGGCGGACCACGCCGGCAATCTTCTCGCCGGAGGTGGTCGTGCGATACGCAAGACCCGTCTCGCCCGCGATCTTCGCGCCAACGGAGTCCAGCTCGCGTTTGCGCAGCGTGTCGAGCAAGCTACGCTCGAACACCGTGCGTTCGCCATAGCGTCGCGCAAGCCCCTCGCGGACAAGTTGATCGGTGCGCGCGTCCATCGCCCGGCGCACCTCCGCGCCGAAACCGCTGTCCGCGACACCCGTGCCACGCTCGATCAGCCGATGGTCAAGCCAGGTCGCGCCGGGCGCCTTCACCTGCGCGGCGAGGTCGAGGTCCGATCGCGTGGCGAGGATCAGGGTGGGCTTCGGCTCGCCCGGCTTGCCTATAGCGCGCAGCTCGACGATCCCGCCGAGCGTCGGGCTTTGCTCCAGTGATTCAATGCCAGGCAGCCGCACATGATGGGTGCGGCCGTCCGTGCCGTCGATCACGGCATAGGCTGCGCCATACAGCTCGTCGTGCAACCCCTTGTCGATCAGCCGGCCGACGATCGGCTTGTCCGGCGCGCCGCTCACAACCGCGTAACTGTCCAGCGGCCGGTCCTGCCCGTGATCTTTCAAAGCCTGTCCGATGGTGCGGATAATATCGCGGCGCGCGGTCAGCTCACGCAGCTTGGCTTGCGCGCCTTCGGCGACCGCCCACTGTCCGGGCTCGCCTTCAGCGGCCAGCCCCATCGTCTCCAGATGCTGCAAGCGGCCGACCATCAACCGGCGGAGGCGCGGATCGTCCGGGCCGGGCCGCTCGGTTCGCAGGTCGATGACGCCCAGCTCGTCGGCCGCGCGGCCGATCTCGGTATCGAGCCGCGTCCAGCGCTCGGCAGTCACTTCGCGGTCGAGCGTGCGCTGCACTTCATGCTCAGGCTTCGGCCCAAGTTCGGCCTGCGCCAGCTCCTCGGCGTGGGAACGCAGGTTGTGGCTGATATAGTCCCGCGCCATGACGAGATCGGCGCCGGTGTCGGTGACACCGCGCACGAGCATATGAACGTGCGGGTTGTCGGTGTTCCAATGATCGACCGCAACCCAATCGAGCCGCGTCCCCAGGTTCGTTTCCATCTGCCGCACGAGATCGCGGGTGTATTCGCGCAGGTCGGTCAACTCGGCCGCGTCCTCTGGCGAGACGATGATGCGGAAATGATGCCGGTCATCCTTGCACCGCTCGGTGAAGGCGCGATCGTCGGCATTGTCTCCGGCCGCGTCGAACATGCGCGTCGGCGAACCGTCGCGGGTGACGCCTTCGCGCTTCAAATAGACGACGTGCGCGGACAGCGGCGCCATGCGCCGGCCGCCGCGATTGCGATGGCTCACGGGTAGCGCCTTCACCATCACTCGGCGGCCCGAACCGAATAGCCGGCTGCGGGCAAACGCGGTGCGTCCCCGGCCGAAACTGGATTGGCCACCTCGGCGCGGGCCGCCCCCGGTGCGCCGGCCGCCGCTGTGGATCGCCGCGACGCGCAGCACCTCGGCCACCAGGCCACGGGCGTTGCGGCCTTGCGCCTTGCCGCGCTTGGCCTTGCCGGGCCGGATGCGAAACTCGTTGTCCTCACTCACGGCCGGGCCGCTTTCGGCCGTAAACGGCGCGTGGTGCCATTCGAAACGTTGATTTTGCTTGCTTTTCGCTTCCGCGCGGCACGCGCGCCGACCGACGCCCCCGCGTGAAGCCACGGAAATGCCTTGGCTTTTCGGCGAAACGGGGTGCGGCTTATATCTTGCCCTCGTCTGTCCCTGCCGCATTTCCCTTCCCCAGCCACGATCCTGCTCGGGACGGATGATGGGGATGAGACGCGGATCATCGCGGTCGGCCCGCGCGGGCGCGGGGGACGAACAGCGTGTCGGCCGGCTCATTAGACGGCGGAGCGGCGGAGTCCGCGTCGCCGGATGTTCGCCGATCGGTCGGCAGATCGGACGCAGCTTCTTCGCTGCCGAGCTGCGCAGCGACCGCTTCCGAAGCGGCGCTTGCGGTGCGGACGAACAGCGCAGCTCGGCGCCAGGCGAACGGATCGGGTGGCGCGCTCACCGCCACCTCCGCAGCGCCAGCCGTGCCAGCGATGGCCGTGAGCTGGGCGAGGTAGCCGACCGTCTCGGGCGGCAGCGGACGGCCGCGCGACAGGTAATCGTCGTAGCGGCCCGGTCCCGCATTGTAGGCGGCTAGCATCGCGCTCGCATTGCCGTAGCGGTCGTGCATCTCGCGCAGGTAGGCCGCGCCCGCCATGATGTTGTCGCGCACGTTAAAGGGGTCGGGGCCGAGACCGTATCGGGCGCGAAGGTCGGCCCAGGTCGCGGGCATGATCTGCATCAATCCCATCGCCCCGGCGCGCGAAACTGCACGGGAGTTGCCGCCGCTCTCGACGCGCATCACCGCCCATATCCATGCTTCGGGGATGCCGAACCTCCGCGCGGCGTCGGCAACATGACCGGCGTAGGGATGAGCCGCTGCCGATCGCGCGGCCGGCGAGTCCTGCGCGAGCGCGGCAACCGACGTAGCGCCACCGGACAGCAGAACGACGCACAACGCCAACGCCGATCCGACTCCGCTCCGCCGGCAACCTGCCAGCGTGCTCGCTGCGCTCAAGGGTCCGCGCGACGCGCCGGCCTTCGGCCGCCCTTGCCCTTCGCTGCGCGCCCCGGCCGGCCTGCGACCGAGCGGGACGAAGGGATGAGGCGGCTTTTCCGCGAACCAAGGGATGAGGGTGAAGCGCACGGGCTCAGTCCTGTTCGCGCGACTTCGAGGGACGATTCCAGCGCAGCGACCAGGCCGACGTGTCGCCTGTATTCTGGAACAGCGCGGCGCGGATCGGTTGGGGAAAGGCGGGATCGTCGATGCGCAGCGAGACGTAATCGCCGGCCCGTTCGCCGTTCTCGTTCCAGCCCGCGCCGATCTCCGGGCCGTCGCCGCCGTCGCCGCGGTGGACGCGCCAGTCCGGCGCCTTGTCGGCGTCGCTTTGCTCGGCCGGAACGATCGAGATGCGGATGTCGAGCGTCGCCGTCTCAATAATGCCTTCATAGCCGTTGGCGGTGCGGAAGAAGCTGCCGATCTGCATGGTTATCTCCTTTGGTTGGCAGTTGAGAAGGCGGGTCAGCGCCAAATGAGCGGCGCGTCGGGGGTGTCGCGCGTGAGGATCGGGATGGCGCGGCCAAGCACGGTCGAGGCCGGCAACGGCCCGAAATAGCGGCCGTCCATGCTGTCGGCGTGATCGGGATTCAGCATCAGCAGCTCGCCGACGCCCAACGTCCGGCAGCCCTGCCAGGTCGGCAACGGACGGCCTCGGCCGTCGCGCTCGCGGGCGATGGCGACGGGCCGCGCATCGACACTGACGACGGCGCCGATCCGGCACACGCGCTGCCCCGGCTTGGCCGCAACGTGCTTCAACAAAGGCACGCGCTCGCCGAGATAGCCACGTTCCGCCAGCCACCGCGCCAACGGCGCGGGCGGCGTCACGGCGACCAGCGCGCCGTGCGGGGGATCGCGCACGGGTTCGATACGATACAGCCCGGTCGGCGCACTCGCGCTCGCATTCCAGACGACGCGCGGTAGCGGATCGAACAAAGCGATGGCGGCGAATGATGCGCCGAACAGCGAAGCCGCCGTGGCCGTCGCAATCGTCCAGCCCCGGCGCGTCACTGTTCGATCTCCCGCCGCTTCAGCCAGGCGCGATGACGCTCCAGCGTGTAAGGGCGCGGCTCGTGTCCGGCGGAGATACGATTGTGAACATGACGCCAGTGGTCGGGCGCGGCGTCGCAGGGATCGACGCAGGCGGCCTCCGTCGCGTCGATCGCGGCGAGCACTTGACTGACTTTCGGCCAGCCCTCGATCTTGAGCAGGATGTCGCCGCCGGGCCGCACGAACGGCAGCGTCGTGAACGGCTCGTCGGTGCCGACCGCGCGCACGATGTCGATGCGCGAGCTGACCGTGCCGTAGTCATTCGCCGCCCAGCGGACGAACGCGAAGATCGCGCCGGGGCGGAAGCGAACGATACGGCGGCGGCGATCGACGATCTCGTCCACCGCGACACGGCCGAACCTGATCCAGTGCTCGATCCGCTTCTCGATCCACGTCAACTCGACGCGGGTCATACCATCGTCCGACGGCTGACGGTGGCGCATGGGTGACGGCGGGACGGTCATCGCCGACTCCGGGCGATAGCCGAATCCGCGCGTGGCATGAGGTCGTTCTGGCCCGGATCAGACGTCGAATGCTTGATGCCGATGTCGGCCCAGGCGCGCAGGTCATCGACCGAATAGACCACCCGACCACCGATCCGGCGGTAGGCCGGGCCGGTCCCGAAATAGCGATGCTTTTCAAGGGTGCGTCCCGAGAGGCCAAGAAAGCGCGCAGCTTCCGGTGTTCGCAGGAAGCGGGGCGGGAGATTGGTGGGCGTATCGGACAAGTGACGGCTCCTGCGGGCGGTGGCGGCAGGAGGCGTAATTGTCAGAATGAACGCGGCCGGGTGGGGTATGAAGATGTGCGGCTGCACGGATGCGACCCCCCTATAGGGGGTCACGCAGAAGGCTCGGATCAGCGGATGCGGAGCAGTTTGCGGTAGTCGCCGTTCATCATGGCGATGCCGTCGCGGACCAGGCGCACCACGAATGAGCGTGACGCCGACATTTTCCAGTCGCTCGCCGACAGCCGGGCGGCGTCGTCGCGGCCCAGGGCGGTTGCGATCTCACGATAGGTTGCGCCCTCGTCGCGCAGGTCGAGCGCGCGGAGCATAAGGTCGAGGCGCGCCAGCCGATAGGCGGTAAGCGGCCAACCGCGCGGCAGCGGCCCTTCCGCCCGACCGAGCAAGCGGCGGTGGAAGCGCAGCAGGCTGGCGATGCGCGTGATGAAATCCTTGTCGAGCGGTATGACGGCGGCGAGCGGCCGCCCGGGCTGCGGATCGCGCAGCCATAGCCAATGCTCACCAGCGGCATCGGCAACGATGACATGGCGTCCTTCAATTCCAGCCTGATCGGCGAGCAACTCGCCGAGTGCGCGGGGATCAACCGAAGTGGCGGTCTCGAATCCATCCGGTGCGGCGTCGAGAATGACCGTGACGGCGGTTAGCTCTGGGCGCCAGACAACCGGGTCTGAAAGGTCATCTGGCGCTGTGGCGAAAGGACAACCCCCATCGCCGCGCGAACGCCGTCTCGGCGGCGTTCTTTGCGACGGCGCCGTCCGCGATGCGCTTCTGCATCTGCGTATGTTCGGCGCGGTAGGTGCGGTTTCGGCGTAGAAACTCGGCGGCTAAATCGGCGCGCCCGAGGGCGTCGGGCAGTCCGCCGGCGCTCCGCTGGCGACGCCCTGGCGGCGTCGGCATTGCATCCTCCCAACCGCGCTTGGCACGGATTTCGGAGCGCAACATCTTCCGGTTGCCCTAGCTAGAATAGCGCAAAGACCGCGCACAACCGTGCAGCGAGGGCAGAGAGAATGCTTCCAAAATGGAGCTAAATCTTAACGGTTTAGCCGCTGTTCGCAGCCAAGCAGGTGCGCGTATCCGACCTCGGTCATCCAACGCGCGCGGGCAAGATGGGTCGCGTGCATCGTCTGGGCGCGATCAGGTTCCGCCGCTACGTCAATGTTGAAGATGGCGGCGGCAGCGTCACGCCAATCGGCACCATCCTCCTCGGCATCGAGCAATCGCAGATAGGCCGCGAGATGGCATTCGTCGTAGCTAGTGAGCTGCGAACAATCAGGCGCGCAATCGTCGAATCTATCTGCGTCCATGCTGCCCCCGAATAGTCGCAGGCGTTAACCAATACGATCCTTGCGGACCAATTTCGATCCGCCGGTTCGACATGGTTGCAAGCAGAATCCGCACAGCCACACCAATCCCGCACGACCTGCTGGTTTGCGGTGCGCCCCCGCAAACAGCTCCTAGACCCGTAGTCGGGGAGTTGGAAAACCGCGTTTAGTCGGTTCCTGTGACCTTTAGCCCGGAAGCCTGTTGTATACGTCACAGGCTCCCCGACCATGTGGTCAAGGATGGCGGCACCGTCACGGCCGGCGCCGAACCGCTAAACGTGGGGTTTCCACACCCCAGGCCGCCGCGTAGCGGCCCGCTCTCGTCATAGAATAATGTGCAGTATTTGGCCACCACCTAGCGCGAGCCGGGCGGCAGCCCGGCGAGCGCGCTTGCGGCCGGGCGGACTCCAGGACGCGCGGTCGCCGCCGATCCGCTGCGGCGGATCGGCGCGAAAATGGCGAAGCCGCAGGGCCGGAAACTCCGGCCCTGCGGTGGCGGATAGTCAGGTGGCCTTGAGGCGCTGCATCCCTTCGGCCAGCGTCCAGAGGGCGCGATTGAGCGTCACGTTTTGGTCGATGCCGTTGATCGCGCGGGTCTGCGCCCGGCGTATGCGGCCCTCGGCGTTGCGCTTCCGGCCCTGCAACCCGCCCCGAACGACATTCTCCTGAATGACGTTGAAGGTGGTCCAAAGGCTGCGGTCCACATCTTCGCGGCGGCGCGGCTCGATGATCTGCTCTGGCCGGAGTGGGCTTTCGTCGTCGCCGTAGCGGGCAACAAGGCTTACCTCGCCAAGCAACCGCTGCTCGTCCGGGGAAAGCTGGATCGCCTTCATCGACTCGCTGGCGTCGATCAGCCGGGGGAAGTCCTCGGCGACGGTATAGACGCCTTCGATGATGTCATGCTCGATATTGCCTTTGTGCGGCACGCGGACTTCCTCGAACCGCTCGCCCGCAATCATGCTGTTGGTGCAGACGAAGCGCAGCATCCCGGCGAACATCTGATAGGCGCTCGTCCCGTCATGGCTGTTGACGATGATGACCTCGGCGGCCTCCGGCTTGCCGATACCGTCGTCGCGGCGAAGGCGCAGCATGTGCTTGGCGTGACCGTGACGGCTGCCGTCGCGCGGAACCGACTGAACGGCGAAGAACGGGAACCATCCCTCCCGGCGCAACCCCTCCACGATGTCGATGGTCGGGACATAGACATACCGCTCCGAACGGCTGTCATGCGCCTCGCGGGCGAAGATGGACGGGACGTGGCGATAGAGCGCCTCGTTGTCGAGCGGCTCCCGGCCGCTGATCTGATGGGCGTTGCGGCCGAACCGGGTAGCAAGCTGGTAGTGCATTTTGACCTCCTTGGGCTTGGGTTTCCGCGCAGCGGAGCGCCGCGCTGAAACCCTGCCCGTCGGCGAGACCGGGGGTGCAACCGGAGTGGGCGGCTTCGCGGGGAACCGGCTGCACGGAACGCGCTCGCGCGTGGAGGAAGCTGGGCGGAAGCCGCTCCGAAGGGCGCTGGGGGCAGCGCCCCAAGCACCTCTGACAACATGCCGGGCCTACGGCCCGTCCGCTTTGAAAACCGGCGAAACAAACGCACGAAGGCGCCCCGCTCCGATGGAGCGGGGCGCCGTGTCGGGGTCAGCGGGACCAGATGAGCGCGTATTCGCCGGCGGTGTCGGTTTCGGACAGCGTAGCGTAGATGGGAGCCGGGAAGCTCGGATCGTCCAGCTTGACCGAGATGTAGTCGCGGCCTTCGCGGCTGGTCTTCTTCCAGGCGGCGCCGATGTCCATATTGCCGGACTGGATGCGGAAGTCGGGGGACTTCTCGCCTTCCTTCTCGATCGGGCGAAGGGTCGCCTTGGTGTTGAGGGTGAGCGTCTTGATAACGCCGGTAAACTCGCCCTTGCTGTTGGCGGTGAATGTGCCGATCGTGGCCATGTCGTAATCTCCTACTTGCTCGGGCCACGCCCATCGCGGCCTCGATGGCTCGGCGTCGGCCGGGGCGCGATCGACCCCGCACCGCTTGCGGCCGCAACGCAGTGGAGGTTGGGTGGCGGGCGGTTTTTTTGCTTCGCGATGCAAAGCCGTAGGCGGCGGAAAAAAGCCGGACGACACCCTTGCGGGAAGGCGATCGGCTTCGGTCAGACAAGCCATTGGGGAGGCCGCCGGGTGTCCGGCTCAGAAGTCAGGGAGTTTCGTATGATCGGCGATTATGTCGGCAACTCTGCCAACAGCCTTGCGCGATGTTCATCCTACGTTCCAAGGTGATTTGCCGATTCGACCAGAGGAGACCGCGGAGGTTCACAAGGGGGAGAAGGAAAAGGTGGCGCAACTGTTTTCGCAGGATCAGCTCGAAGCCATCGCTGGCGCGCTAGGCGACACGGAAACGGGACTCAAAGGGACCGAGATTGCGATGCTGATAGCGACCTGTCAGATGACCGATCCGGGCGAGATGACCAAGCGGCACCGCATCTACAACGCCTTCGCCGCTAGCCAGAACTCCCGGCAGGACCGCACCCGCATCCTCGGCTTCATCCGCCATGCGATGAGCCCCGCCCGCTATAGTCGCGAGCCGCACCGTTACGAGCCCATGCGCGCCAGTCTCAACCAGGCCCTCGCCTTCGCCGGCCTCGTGGTTAGCGAAGCCGGAAAGATTGAAACAGTCGAACAGGCGACCACCTTGCCGGAAGCGCAGCGCCGCGCGAAGGAATTGCGCACCGATTTGGAGACGCGCGGCGTTCACCCGGACGTGCTGCGCTTCTGCCGCGCGGAGCTGCTAGCCGACGACTATTTCCACGCGGTTCAGGAGGCGGTGAAAAGCGTCGCCGACAAGATGCGGGTCAGGACGGGCCTGTCAGATGATGGGGGAACGCTGGTGGACCGCGTGCTGGGCGGCGATCCCCCGATGCTGGCGATCAATACGCGCGGCACGGCCAGCGAGCGCAGCGAGCAAGGCGGCTTCGCCAACCTGGTCAAAGGGGTGTTCGGGATGTTCCGTAATCCGACCGCCCATGAAGCGCGTATCCATTGGCTTATGACCAAGACCGACGCCGAAGATCTTCTGACGCTCGTCTCCCTCATCCATCGTCGGCTCGATGCCGGCCATATGCCGCCGCGTCCCTGATCTTGCGCGAGGAAAAGCGCCGCGCCCGGAAAGGGGCGCGGCCGCGATTTTTTGCCGGCGACAAAAGGAAGGCCGGGACCGCTCACGCGATCCCGGCCCAAGCCGCTATTCGGCGGCGACGGCGTGGGACGCTTCGCCGTTCTCCGCTTCGGTATCGGAAGCCTCCACTTCGGACGGCTGCTCCACGCTTTCCACGTCCTCGACCTCGACGGATGCGGGCTGCTCTGCTTCCGGCTTCGGCGTCCGCAGCACGGCGGGAAGCCAGCCGCTCCCGGCCAGAAGCTGCTCGGCGGCTTGCGCCATGTCCGGCTTCTTCATGTCCGCGATACGGCGAGCGGCATCCTCCGACACGCCTTCGGACACAGCCGCCACGATATGCGCCTTGGTGACGCGGCCAAGGTAGCTGTCCACGGTCGGCGCCCAGTCCTTCGCCACGTCCAGCGCCAGTGCGGTCGCCAGCCTGTCCGCCGTTTGCAGCGTCCGGGGCTTGCGGTCCCACGGCAACCGCAGCGCATTGACGGTGCGGGATGCGCAATGCGCCAACAGCGCCAATCGCTTCTCATCGTCCAGACCAACAATGAAGCCCCACAGGTCGGCAACATCACGCGGCATCCGCTCGGCCCATGCCTCGCGGGCCTCGTTCGCGGTGGCGACCAGCGGGGTGTCCTCGATCCCGTCCGCATGGCTGCCAAGCGGCGTCACGGTCGGACGAACCTCAAGGCAACCGGCCTCGGCATAGCTGTAGAACAGTTGCGCCGTGAGCGTGTGGGTCAAGGCGATCAGCGCCAGATCGGGCCGCTCGCCAAGCGCCACGCGCAAAGCCAGCGTCCGGTGGGCGGACAGGTCGCGGGTGAGGCTGTCGGAAATCGGCTTGCCCGGTTCCTCGTCCTCGTCCTCGTCCTCGATCTCCTGCGCGTCCTCGTCACCGTCCTCGGTCGGCTCATTCTCTACGGCCTTCGGGTCGATTGCGTCGCCCTCGTCCTCCGGCTGCGGATCGGCCGGCGCTTCATCCTCGGGACGGACAAAACCGCGCTCGAGACGGGGAACGCCGTCATGGTTCAGCACCACGAACACGCCGCCATGCGCGATCACGTTGGCGTCGTAGGCATGGCGCTTCTCGGAGATGGCGTCGATCTCGTCGGAGACCGCCTCCAGCTTCTCCGCAACGTCCTCGGGCATCTCGTCATAGGACGAATAGCCTTCGGCAAGCTCGTCATGCTCGGTGGACAGCGCCTCCAGCCGTGCCTCGTCCTCGTCGGACAGGGCGATGGTCTGCGGATAGAAGCGCCGCATCCCGTGGGCGTGGGGATAGTCGATATGCGCCTCGGCCCATTTCCAGCCTTCGGCCTGAACCTCGCCTGCGATCTCGCGCAGCTTCTCGGCGGCGAGCATGTCGAGCAGGCCCGCATCCTCGAAGAACCCGCCCCGGTCCTCGCTGAACAGGTCGCGGATGATATTGCCGCCCGCCTCGACATAGGCGTCGGCCCCGACGAACACCGCGCGCCGGTCGGTGGCCGGAACATTGCTGGCGGTCATGTCGCGCCGGATGATCCACGGCTCGCGATTGTGATGCAGGTTCTCGAATACCTGCTCCTGCCGGGCATGGTCCTCGGTGATCGCGAAGGCGATAAGTTGGTCCAAGGTCAGCCCATCGTCGCGATAGACCTGCAACAGCTTAGGACTGACAGCGCCCAAACGAAGTCGTTGCTTCACCACGGAAGCCGACACGCCGAACCGCGCGCCGATCTCCTGCGCGCCCCAACCCTTGTCATTGGAAAGCTCTGCGAACCGCTCGAACTGATCGGCGGGGTGCATGGGCGTCCGGGTCACGTTCTCGTCCAGACTGATCTCGGAGGGATCGTTCTGCGTATCCAGCCAGCAGCGCACAGGCTCGGACTTCTTGATCTGCTTGCGCTTGGCGCGCAGCAGCATCGCCAGCCTGCGGCCCTCGCCAGCGGTGACGAGATAATAGCCGGTCGGCGTGCCGTCCTCTTTGACCTCCGGCTCGACGACAAGATTCTGGATCAACCCCTTGTGCTGGATCGAAGCGGCCAGCGCCTCGATAGCGGCTTCCCCATGCGGCACCTTGCGCGCGTTGCGCGGGGACTTCTTGAGCTTGGCCAGCGGCACGAAAATCTCGACGCCCGACACAGGCTCGGCGGCTACTGTTTCGGTAACAGCGTTCATCACACTTCTCCTTCAAAACCACACGCACCCCGGAATGGGGTGGGCGGCGAAAGAGCGACCGGAAGGCTCGCCGGCGGAGCCGGGCAGCATCCGCAGGACCGGAACGCAGAGGAGGTAAGCGCGGAACGCGCGTTGCGGCTCGGCGCGGCGGGCCTAGAGGGAAGCGACGCCCACCCCATCTCGGGGAGTGCAACGACCGTCAAAGCGATCGGGCCGGCGCAGCCCTGGCCCGATCTCCGCAGCTTGGGAAAGACACAAATCCGCGTCGGCGGATTTGCCATTCGGCGCGCGAGCGCCAATCCCGCCATGCTGATCGTTACCGGCACGGACGAGACCCGTTAGGGGCTCGGTCGGAGCGAAGCGGAGATAGAGCGGCGGTCCCGCAGGGAGGCGCCAAAGTATCTGCCTTCCCATATACTTGCTCCTGCCGCTCCAATGCCGTCGGATTTTGGAACGACGTGAAGTTCGACGATTGCTATGCTTGAGACATGACGACTTGGCCCGACATTCCCGAAGACGCGATCGACTGGTTTCGCGCCGTGTTCGCCGAGGCGAACCGCAAAGTGACCGAACGCTTGGTCAATGTGCCCAATATTCGCGAGACCGCCCTCGACGATGGGCTGGTTGAGGCGGTGATACCCTTTTCTCCGCCGCGGCTGTTGTCCTCGGGCGCGATCGTCGAGATGAACGTCCACAATATCGGGGGCCTGCGCCGTTTGGGCCGCTGGGAAACGGCGGACATCGCGGTGCTGGTCTTCGTCTATCGCGCCGGGACATTGCTCGCGCAGAAGATCGGGCTGCTGCAATCCAAACGGCTCTACCCCCTCAACAATGATGTCGAGGACGATGATCCGGTCGGCTTCGCCTATGGCATGAACGCCTTCCTGCGCCGCGATCCGAAATCACCACTGGGCAAGGCGCATCGCCAATTCGAGTTCTCGGTGGATTGCACCTATGGGGCGCTCACTGCCGGCAGCGACCAGGTGGAGGTGATCCGGCGCCTCAATGACGAGTTCGGCGATGCCGTCTATTACCTGTTCTACAATCCTCCAATGATCCCGACGACCGTGCGCTATCCAGTGGCGTCCTATCAGAGCGTGAACCACCCTCCGCTCGGCTGCCGGGTTTATTCGATGGCGGACGTCGATGGCGTTCTGGAAGCGTTGGACGAAGGCGCTGCGCCGACTCTTGCCGCGCTGGAAGCGGCGGGACCGGCGAGCAACTGGCGGCTGGAGACCTGGGCGGCCGATTTGCTGCTGCGCTGCAAGGTGGGTCAACAGTTTGGCGAGGATCGGCAGGAGATCGTCGGACGGCTGATCGAGCGGCGCTCGGGACCGATCGCGGCGGCGATTGCGGTTTCGATCGCGCTGCCGGAGGGGTGATGGTGTGACCGATTGGGGGGCATTCGCGAACCAGTGGCAGACGCTGATCTCGGGCGGGCTGGCGATCCTAGCGGCGCTGATCGGCGCCGGTTTCGTCTATCACCAGACACGCCAGGCGCGCAGGTTCGAGTTGGACCGGCTGGGCCGGCGCCATGCCGCCGCGCGCTCGACCTTGCCGCTCGTGCTCAGCAGCATCATGGAATATGCGCGGACCGTCGCCAGAGACCTGCGCCGTCTCTATCTGGCCGCGCCGGGTAATCATATTGAGCGCGAGGCGCTGATTGCCTGGGAGATTCCGCCATTGCCGCAAGGCGAGACGGCCGCGCTCGCCGAGGTGATAGAAGCCGCGTCCAATGAAGTGGCGGAGGTGATCGCCGATTTGCTCGGTCGCCTGCAAGTTCAAGCCGGCCGACTTCGCGGTTTGCACGCCGATGTGGTGGCGGGCACAGCCGGCCGCCGCAATATCCTCAAGTCCGAGATCGAAGAATATATTCAGGACATCGCCGATATTCATGCGCGCTGCGAACTGCTGCTCGACTACGCACGCCGCGAGGTTGATACGGTGCAGCCGATGCCGCTGGCCGCAGACAAACTGCGCGCCCTGTTCCTGATGGGGTTCCACGAGGGGGCGTTCGACAATGTGAAGGCGACCATCACGCGAAGGGGGCCGGGCGTGCTTCCTTCAACCATGTCGGTGTGGCTCAGGGCTTGGAACAGGATCGCCGCGATTTGGAAGGCTCGCTCCGAATGACGAGCTGGCCGCCGGACTTGGTTCCGCCGCCACGATCGGAACCGCTGTTATTGCCCTGGCCAGCGCCGGACCGGCCCGGCGGCTTTATCCAGTTCGACGACGCCGAACAGTGGCGGGCCTTCGTCGCCAGCCTCGCTCTCGACCCGCTCATTCCGCAGATCGTGCAGGCCAAATATGCGCGGGCTCAGAAGCTCTATCTCTTGGGCTGGATCGACCTTGATTTGGTGAAGGCCGGTGAGCTGGTTGCGCTGACAGCCTTGGAGCTGGCTCTGAACGATCGCTACGGGGCCGACGTCAAGCCGCTTCCCAGGAAGCGACTCGATCCGTCCACGGCGCTAATGGCGACCCCGCCCCGACGTTCGTTTAATGCGCTGCTCAAGGATATGGTCACGAAGGACGGGCTAACCGACGGGCAGATTCCCATGATCGCCCGGTGCGGCGGCACGGCCATCGGCCAGTTGACCGGCGAGACGAAGCCGACCCTTGCCGATCGCCGTAATGCCTTGGCGCACGGCGATCCGTTCGACGGCTTACCCACGGGCGGCCTCCTGGAACTGGTGCGGGATCTGATCGGGTTCGCCTATCGGCATTATCTGGCCGAAGTGGGACAGGCTCGCTAAGTTGAAATGTCGCGATGGAGTATCGAGGCCGAGTCCGTTGGGGGCGAAGACACAAGATGCAAGGACCGGATGAAGGTCATCGGCCCAAGAGGAAGACGCCCTATAATGAGCGCTCCGACCTCGAAAAATTGCAGTCCCAATGGAACAAGCTGTCCGGGCTGCATCTTCGCGATGAGCCGTCCGCAGCGATCGTGAGATGCTCAACCGCAGCGGAGATCGCGGCGAATTATGCGATCCGGCATGAATGGGCGCGACAGACCGAGTTCGATGCGGTCATCGTCGATCAATTCCTGATGTGGGCCAATGGCCTTCGCGGAAAGGTCGAACGGCTATTCGTCCCGATCTATTTCGCGCGGCCGAAAAAGAGCAAGACAGCGAAGGCGCTGATCGCGTCGGCCGAGAAAATCAACAAGGTCCGCAACGAGGTGGTCCATCAGGGGCGCTTCAGCAATGCCGCCGAGGCAGGCGAGGTTATCGCCGAGGCCAAGCGCTTCATCGACATGATCGTCGGCCTCTCCCAACCGGATTTCGATATTCAGGACCGTTCGCGTTCATGAACGACGCGCCGCCGCAATCGCCATGCACGCGCACAATCTATGACCGGCAACAGCGGGGCGCGTGGCTGGCGGAATTAGATCGCATCTGCGGCAGTATTGTCATTCTGGAGGGGCAATGGACTGGTCACAACTAACCGGAGCCCTGATCGGTCTCGTGGGGGTTCCTCTGGGCATCGTCTTGGGAGAACTATTGAGGCGACGGCAGAGAGCAGAACAATTCGCAGCGGCGATCTTCGCCAAGCGTCTCGAAGCCTACGACACCCTTATAAATATCCTATTCGAGAGCCATCGGATCGCGAACGAAGTGATCGACAATCCGGAACTGTCGGCGGCCGAGCGGCACGAGCTGATCTCCGCAGCCATCATGCCGATCGCGGAACACACAACGCGCAGCGTCCTCTATATAGACGAGGAACTGGGCGCCCATTGCACCGCGCTTTTCATGGGCGTGGAAGACCTGCGCGACCTGATAGAAAGCGAGCGGCAAGCGCGGCTCGCGCAATTCCGACGGGATTGGAGAGAAACACGCCGGATGATCCTTGAGGACTCAGGTGTCATCAAGGTCAATCGGCTGTTCCGGGACATCAATCGCCCCACGATCAGCTCCCCCGTTATCGAGCGAATTAGAGAATTGCGGCGCGAGCAGGATAACGAAACCTGAGGCGACCTGTGCCCAGGCAGCGGAGATAGAGCCTCGGTCCTATGGGTGGCGTCTATGCTTGTTCTACAAGCAAACTTTTCAGATTCCGCATGATCGTGGCGGATATATCGGCCGGCGGAATTCCGTGCAGACGCGCCAAGCCTTCCACAGCGATCCAGACATCGCTCGGCGTGGTCGGACGGGCGTCGGTCTGAGTGAACGGTCCATCCGTTTCAGTCAGAACGCGATCCAACGGGAGCGCCTTGGTTACCGCCGCGCGTTTTTCATTGGTGAGCATCTCCGCGTTCACCGAAAAATAGCAGCCGAGATCGAGAGCTCTTTTGGCCTCCGCTCCTGTACCAGTGAACCAATGAAGCACCACGCGCCCACGCGGGGGCGGCATGTATTGCTCAATCATATCGAGGACGGCCTTGGTCGCGCGGACGCTATGCGTCGTGACGATCTTGTTCCCCGCCGCCGCGCACAGCGTCAGCACGCGAGCGAAAATCTCCTTTTGCGTCTCAAACGACCTGTAGAACCGCGGGCCGGCGTCCAGCCCGACCTCGCCCACATAGCGAGTGCGCGGCAGCAATTCCTCCCATAGCCCGATCTCATGAGCACGTTCGGCGACCAGTTGAGGATGCAGGCCGAGAGCCGCTCGGACGTGACGGGTGGCCGACGCCAGTTCATGGTTCCGCGGCCAAGCCTTTGGCGTAGTGGTCACGGTGAGGGTGAACACGCCATCGCGCTCGCAACGCTCCACCGCGGCCGCGTGGTCGGGGTAGAGATCGAGGTGGCAATGAAAATCGACGAGACCCGATCGCATGGGGCCTCTTACGACGGTGCAGCGCGAACGCCAGTCAGCAAGCGCCCAACCTCCTTCAATCCCCGGCGATAGACATCGGCCAGGTCATCGTGGCGTGATGGATCATCATAGAGCGGCCCCGGCTTGTGGATGAGGGCCTTTGCGAGTTCCGGGCGCTTTGATAGCCGCGCGATTGCGATCTGGAAGGATCGGACCTGCTGACCTTCGGCCTGCCTGGTGTCCAATGTGGCGGCCTTCAGGTCGGGAACACCATAAACTGTCGAATCCTTGCCTCGCAGAGAAGCCCGCCGAATGAGACATGGCAGGCAGTATCCACAGTGCCCCTGCGGCTTCTTGGTCCAGCGCCCCTTCGTTGGTGACGAACATGATAGCGACAGCGGGGCGAGCTGCTTTAACAGGGCCGGATTGGCGCATTGGGCGACCATCTCCCCCTTGGTCTTGTCCCAATAGTGATTCTCGACCTTCCCTTCGACGCCGAGCGCACGGAGCAAATCGTTCCACCGGGCCATGTAGAAAGGATGCGTCGTCCGAGTGCTGAGCGCGCCGAGCCGAAGCCGATCAAGCGGCACGTTGAGCGCGATCAAGCCGTTTTCCGGAACCTTGAGCACGAAGTCGCGGTCGAGCGCGGTCCCGGCGGCGACGCCCAGTGAGAAGAATAGGAACGAGCGGCCGCGCGTGGTGTCCTCCGATCCGACATCCTCTACCAGCCCGCTATCGAAGCTCATCCACACCCGCAGTCGATCGAATGCGGATGATTTGTAAGCGGCTTTCAACCCTTCGAAGCAGTGCTCCTGCGACTTGCTCACCAGCCCTTCGCCCGCATGGCTGACTAGGAGCGGCGTCTCGCCCGCATTCAAGCTGTCGATCGCGCCGATCAGACTATCCAAGCCGCCGGAGAACAGACTCACACCATCGAACGGGACGGGAATAAGGGTGGGTGCCGCGGCGGGAACCAGCTTCGCATAGCCCTTGGCCCGTTTGCGGAATCCGACATCCCACCTGTCGCCGGTCAGGAACTTCAAGGCGCGGACCAGAATGGGCGCGGCAGCTGTCCATCGCACCGGATCGCTTACGGGAACGACCAGCCGAATCTCGCGCGTCCAGGAATCCTGTGATTGCGTCGAACGGGAGATGCGGGTATCCGCTGCGTGAACATGCGCCGCGACCACGAGCATGTCCGCGCCGATCTCGCTGGGGGTCAGGTGCAGCGCCTTGAGGTCGGCCAATGCGCGACCGATCCCGTGATCGAGACGCTTGCCCGCCACCAACTGCAAGGTCGATGCAACCTCGTCGCGCGCCTTGGGGACGCGGGTCTTATCGTCCTCGCCGAAACGACCGATGATGACGTGACGCCTCATTTTGCTGCCTCCCCATCGCCCATCGTCTGCAACACGTCGAAAGCGGATTGATAGACGTTGGTCACGAAGCCCATCACCGCATCAGGGGTCAGCGACTGGATGTTGACGCCCGCGGCGTTGATGGCGTCGCTGACTCCGCGCTGGATGAAATCACGCAGTTGCGCTTGAACCCTCTCGGCCGCGCGTGGGTCGGCCGGCAAGGTGACGACCTTGGTGCCGATGTCGTTGCAGATGCGCGCCTCGATCGCGTGGGTCGCGTATAGTTCGAAGACGGTCTGGATTTGGCCGGGCGTCAGCGCGTCGATGTCGGCGATGCCCGCACCGGCGAGATCGGCGATCGTCTCGACAAAAGCGTCTCGCGCGATGCCCTCGTCGATCGACCCGCCCTCGGGGCAGATGTAATCGGCGAGTCCCGCGAACACCTCCTCGATCGGCCGCCCAGCGAGGCTTTCGAGGTTGAGCGTTCGCAGCGCTTCGCGAACGCCATTGGCGCTGGCGTCGTTGAGGAAACGGACGAGCCCGGCGCCCGAGCCCCGCGATGAGCCCATGCGCTGCGCGGCCTGGCGCGAACCGCCCGCCGATTTGGACACATATTGCGAGACAGCGCGGCCGAGACTCCTGCGGTCGCTGCCGCCCGAGCTTACGAAGCGCGTGAAATTGTTTCGGGCCGACGTGAAGCGATCCGATGCTCCTGCCGGCGCGGTTGGCCGAGGCGCCGGCGCGGACGGAACTGCAGGAGGCGATCCATCAGATGACAGGGGTTGTGCCCCGTCGCCATCGCCTGCCCCCGTGCCGGCCCCGCCGTCACCGTCACCCTGTAGCCAACTCGGAATGAGGGGTGTGCCGCCGCCGGCACCCCCATAGGCGTTCGACGTGCCCATCAGCGCCCACCTTTCCGCGTGCGCAGCGCGGCGCTCGCTGTCGTCTTCAGGAACGACGACTGGGACGTCGACCACCCTTGGAGGAGCTTTTCGAATCGAGCTACGGCGTCGGAATCCTTGATGATGCCCTCCCAGCCGGATGCGGGCCACGGCCCGCACCGGTCGGCCGGCAAGGCTTCGAGCAGGTCGAGAAGATTGGCTTGCAGTGTCGGGTGCGCGCGAACCAGCACGGCGAGCCCGTCGATGCCGGGAGGCGCCGTATCGAAAGCGTCTCCGCCCATGACGCGACCGCGCAGTTCCTCGAAGACCTGCGCGGCCTCGGCCGGAACGAGCTGCTTGAGTTCACCTTCGAACGCCTGGACGGCAAGTTTCGGGCCAAGCAGCTTTTCGACCACCGCCGCCAGACGCCCGAGGACAGAGGCCGCGCCGAAGTAGTCCTTCCGATCCTTGGTCACGAACAGATAGGGGCGCAGATCGACTTCGGCCAAGGCCGGTGACAGCCGCGCCCAGGCCCGTATCGCGTCGGCCGCTTTCCATTCCGTCAGGATGGCACTGTCCTTGGAATCCGGCACGGCGGTCGGCTTGGCGTCATCCACTGAACTGATCTTCGGCCCGGTCCGCTTTGTCTTGGCGGCTGGCTTCTCCTCCGACGCGGCGGCTTCGAGCGCTACCAAATCTACGCAACGGCCGTCCGGATCGCGGGCGGCGGCGCTGGCGATCTGGTCGAACAATCTGGAGAGGAACCGTTCGGCTAGCATAAGTTTCGCAAGGACGGGCAGCTTCACCTCTTCTCCAAAGCCGCGAGCGAGCGCAGTTTGATGGCGGAGCAGCAAGGTGTTCAGGAAGCGCTTGATCTGCCGCGGATTGCCCTGAGTGCCGCTAGCCAGGATCGGACCGATCTGATCGCTCAAGGTGAGCGCATTCTGGATCAGACCGGCTTTGTCGCCCAAGGCGGTCTTAACCGTCTGCGCGTCGAGCCCGGCCGTTTGCCAAGGGCGTTTGAGCAATTCACGCGCGACGATGATGAGCGCCGAGTAAGCGGGATCGTCCTCGCCAAGCTCGGCGCCGATGAGCAACAGGGTGACGTAAATGCGGGTTTCGGTCTCGCCCAAAGCCGGAATCCGAAACGGTATCTGGATCAGCTTTTCGAGATAGTTGCGCGCATAGTCGCGGGGGCCAGTCGTGTCCGGCAGCTCGGGGAAATGCTTGCGCACAGAATATTCGATCATCGCCTCGTCGGCCGCGACGATGAACGCGGTGCGGGCGGTGAATACGAACAGGCGGACGGCTTCGAGGGTTTCAATCGCCGTGTCCGGCAGGCAGCGGTCGAGATCGTCGATGAGGACGATCAGTTGCTTGACGCCCGCCTGCTTGAGCAGGTCGTCAAAGGCTTTCCGAAACGCCTCGATCTCTTCGGGGACATTCTTCGACTCTCCCGGTTTCAGGAGCCCCTGCACACCGTCGATGGCCTTGTCATAATTCTCCTGCGTGGCGAGTTTCGAGGGATCGGAGAAGATGCCCTTTAAGGTGCCGACAACCGCGCCGATCTGATCGGCTGTGGGGATGCCGGTGAACGCGGTGAAAGCGAGACCGCCCCCATGCCGCGCGATCTTGAGCCAATCGATTCGCCGAAAGATGTCTTTCACGGCCACGCCGGCCTGGGTGAGCAATGGACGTTTTTCGACAAGCCCGGTGACGATGCCCTCGATCAGCGCGATCTTGGCGTCTTCGAATCCTTGGAAGCGCCAGCCGTTGAACTTGATGCAGAGCACGTCCTCATCAGAACTGAGGCCGTTCTCGATCATCTCCAGGATGCTGGACTTTCCCGCACCCCAATCACCATGAACCCCGATCGTTACGGCGCGTTCAGGCTTTTCGCGCAGCAGCTCGATGATGGTCTTGGCGATCGCCTCGTTGTTGAGGAGATCGACCTTTGTCTCATTGTCAGTGAGAATCATCCCGCCCCCGTTTCCGCCCCGCGACTCGCAGCGGTTGTAATAGTGAAGCCCCGCACGCAACACTGCCGGAAGAAAATAGGTTTCGCCATATGTTGTACCGGACCTTGGGCAAGTCCAACGAGGAGAACCCGGGCAGATTCTTCTTCTATCGGACTGATTCACCGGGATGTGATGCCAAGAATGGTGTGATGCCAGCGAAAGGCCCCACCTTGACAAAGTAATGCGGTTTCCTTACATTCTGCGGGTGAAGGAGATTAGCCATGCCCGCGTTGCTCGAAGAAATCAGCACCATCACCGCCAAGGGTCAGACCACCATTCCGAAGTCGGTCCGCCAGGCACTCGGCGTCGATTACGGCGGCAAAATCGCCTTTCGCGTCGATGAGCATGGGGTGTCGGTGCATCGCGCCGATGCCGAGCATGACGATCCGGCGATCGATAGCTTTCTGACGTTTCTGGCCGAGGACATCAAACGCCGGCCCGAGGCGCTGACCGGGCTGTCACCCGCGCTCGCCAAGCGTATCGCGGCGCTGACCGAGGGCGTTAAGGTCGATCTCGATGCGCCGATCGACGGCGATGTCGATCTCTGATGATGGTCGTCAACGGGTGGCAGCTTATTGCCCACCCTTTGTTTCTCGATCAGTTCGAGAAGCTGGGGGCGGCCGTTGCGCGTCTGCGGGAGAAAGACCCGCGTGGCTGGCGCAAGTCGGCCAATGCGAAGCTGCTGGAAGCGCTGCGTCAGCTCGTATTCGAGACAATTCCCCAAGACCCCACGCGCCCGGACTATCGGCAGGGCGGCACGTTGGGCGACGACCGCAAGCACTGGTTCCGGGCGAAGTTCGGCGGCGGCCGGTTCCGGCTGTTCTTCCGCTACAGCACCAGCGCCAAGGTTATCGTGTTCGCCTGGGTGAACGACGAGAACACGCTGCGCACTTATGGGTCGAAGTCGGACGCCTATGCGGTGTTCCGCAAGATGCTCGACAAGGGCAATCCGCCCAACAATTGGGCGGCGTTGTTGGCGGCTGCGAGCGAGTCGGAAACACAGGAGCGCTTGGCGGCGGCCTCGCCAGAGCCGCAATGAGCCCCTATCTGCGCTACGCCCAGCCAAACCATTTGCACCCGGCGCAGCCGGGCATCAGCGTCGGCGCATGGCCCTGTCTCGCAAACGTCGTCGTCGCGTGCCGCGCGGCTGGTCGGACGGTCTCGACGACCTGCACGACTATATGCAGGCGCCAGCGAAGCGGGCGCCGTCCCGCGCACGCGGCATTAAAGAAAACGGGCCGATCATTGTCACGGACGATTGGCCCGAACGGGTTCCGATCGGCGACGCCGAGTTGCGCGTCATCGAAGGCCATTTGCGCAAGGAGCTGGACGACCTGTTCGGACCCTTGCCGTGAGATGAGGAGGTTCATGCCATGACAGACGCAGCCCTTCGCGTCGAGGACACCCCGCCGGTCATGGCGATGGCCCGCGCCGCGCTCTATCTGCGCGTCTCCACCGGCCGCCAGGCCGAGAGCGACCTGTCGATCCCCGACCAGCGCCGGCAGATCGAAGGCTATTGCCTGTCGCGGGGCTGGGAGGTCGCGGCCGAGTTCGTCGAGCCCGGCAATACCGCGACGGATGACCGACGCCCCGCTTTCCAGGCGATGATCGACGCGGCGATGCAGAAGCCGTCGCCGTTCAACGTAATCCTCGTCCACAGCTTCTCGCGCTTCTTCCGCGACCAGTTCCAGTTCGAGTTCTACGTCCGCAAGCTGGCGAAAAACGGCGTGCGGCTGATCTCGATCACGCAGGATTTAGGCGACGACCCGATGAGCGTGATGATGCGCCAGATCATGACCCTGTTCGACGAATATCAGTCGAAGGAGAATGGCAAGCATACGCTGCGGTCCATGAAAGAGAACGCGCGCCAGGGCTTCTGGAACGGAGCGCGTCCGCCGATCGGCTATCGGATCATCGAGGCCGGGCACCGCGGAGCGAAGGTCAAGAAGAAGTTGGAGATCGATCCGATCCAGGCCGAGACGGTGCGACGCATCTACCGGATGGCCCTGAACGGCGTCGATGACAATGGACCGATGGGCCTCAAGGCCATCGCGACCTGGCTCAACGACAACAATATCCGCACCCGCGACGGCGGTCGTTGGGGCCTTGGGGCCGTGCATCAGGTGCTCACCCGCACGACCTATGTCGGACAGCACAAGTTCAACTACCGCGACTATCGCACCAAGGCGCCCAAGCCCGAGAGCGAGCACGCCATCATGGAAGTGCCCGCCATCGTCTCGGAAGCGGAGTTCGAGGCCGTGCAGCGGTCGCTTAAGGCTCGCAGCCCGAAGATGATGCCGCCGATGGCCGTGGGCGGCCCAACGCTGCTCACGGGCATCTGCTTCTGCGCGTGCTGTGGCGGGGCCATGACGCTGCGCACCGGCACCAGCAGCGTCGGCCGCGAATATCGCTATTACACCTGCTCCACGAAGGCGCGGCAGGGCGCGAAGGGTTGCCCCGGCATAACGGTTCCGATGGATCGGCTGAACGAAGCCGTGGTCGGGCATCTGGAATGGCGGCTGCTCGATCCGAAGCGGCTTGAGGAGATGATGGATCAGATCCTCGAACGCCGCGACGAATGGGTGGAGCAGCGACGGCTCCATGTTGCCGATCTGGAGCGCCGCGCGACCGAGGCTGAAGCGAAGCTCAAGCGGCTTTATGACGCGATCGAGAATGGCGTGATCGATGTGAGCGATCTGTCGCTCAAAGATCGAATCGCGGCGCTGACGGCCACGCGCGACCAGGCCAGGGGCGACGCCGAGCGGGCGGTGACGCATATCGAGAAGATCGGCCCGGCCATCACGCCCGAAAGCCTGCGGGCCTTTGCAATGGCGGCGCGCAGGAAGCTGCGCCAGGGCGACGGCTCATTCGCCCGCGATCATGTCCGGGCCGTCGCCCAGCGGGTCGAAGTGGTCAGCAAGACGGAGGTTCGCATTCGCGGCCTACGCAGCGAACTGCTTCGCACCCTCACCGCCGCCTCTGGCGTAGAGGCGGCGGTGCTAGGCGTTCGTGGTTTTGAACTGAAATGGCGCGCCCGGAGAGATTCGAACTCCCGACCCCCAGATTCGTAGTCTGGTGCTCTATCCAGCTGAGCTACGGGCGCCTGGCGACGGCGCATCGCCGTCGCGGTAGGCGGCGGAACCTACTCAAATCGCCCGGGCAATGCAAGCCCGGCGGAATGACGTCCTCGCCGTCCGCCCTTGAACCCGGCCCGGCGCACCCGACGTCATTCAAAAGAAAGGGAGATCGGGCGATGACGCGGGTCGCAACCCTTGTGGGGGCGGGAACGAATGCCTAGGATGGACCGATCCGCCAATTCCTTTCCCAGCCGTGTCATGCCGTTTCCGCTGAGCCGCTGCCTGGTGGTTCTGACCACCATCGTTCTCGCCGGCTGCGAAAGCGGCGGGTCGTGGCCCAATCTCGCGGACGTGCCGCCCGAGGTCGAGCCCGGCTTCCAGAACGCCTCGACCCTGACGCCGCCGCCCGCGCCGCCGCCACCCGCCACGGCGGGCGAAGCGCAGGCGACCATGAGCACGGCGTCGGGCGCCTTGACCGGACTGGGCGCGAGGCTCGACCAGCACCGCGCCCGCTTTGCCCAGCTGCAGCAAACCTTGCAGGGCCAGTCGACAGCCCTTGACGCCAATGCCGCCGCAGGCGCTTCCTCGGATGACTGGAGCAAGGCCCAGGCCGACCTGTCGCGGCTCAACGCCGACGTCGACATGCTGCGCGACCTGCGCGAGGACGTGGCGGCGGATGCCGCCGCGGGCGCCGCGCTGCTGGCCGACCTGGAGCCCGTCACCCGCGCCGGCCTCGACGCCGATTCGCGGGCGCGCCTGGCCGGCCTTCAGGACCGGCTCGATACGGTGCTGTCCGGGTTGGGCGCGCTCGACCGCGAGATCGGCGACGCGCGGGAAAGCTGGCTGGCCAGAACATCGAGGCTCGCCGCCCAGTTCGACAGGGCGCCGCCGCCGCTGGCGGGCATCGCCGCCGCGCCCGAGCCGCCGGAGCCCGCCAGGCCCCGGGCGCGCAAGGCGCGGCCCAAGCCGGCGGCCGAGGCGGAGGCCAGCGGGCCGCGCGACAGCGGCGACCGGTTCAAGGGCCGCCAGCCGCTGGTGACGCTGACCTTCGACGACCCCAAGCTCGACTTCGAGGCGCGGCTGAGCGGCCTGATCGACAAGGTGCGCGCCCAGTACCCGGACATCGCCTTCGACATCGAGACCACCGGCGCGGCGCCGGACCAGCTGGCCAAGGTGCGCGGCATGCTGAAGACCCGCGACATCCCCAGCGACGTGTTCGTCTCGCCGCCGGGGCCGGGCGCGCCGCCCACCATCAAGCTCTATCCCAGGTAGTCAGTCCGACCGGCCGTATAGCTGGCGCCACGACGGCTTGCCGCCCAGAGGCTCGGCCGCCAGCACGGCGCGGGCGATGGCGCGGGCGAGGCAGTCGGCGGCCAGCGCGCCTGCCTCGGCCAGCAGACGCGGCGTCACCTCGCGGTCGAGAGCGCCGGTCGCCACCGCGAACACCGTGTCGCCGTCGAACGGGGTGTGCGCCGGCCGCACGGCCCGGGCGATGCCGTCCTGGGCCATCATGGCGACGCGCTTCGCCTGCGCCTTGTCGAGCGGCAGGTTGACGGCGACGGCGGCGATCACCGTGTTGGACACCGGCGGCGGCCCGGGGGGAAAGCCGTCGGGCAGCGGCCGCTCGAGCACCCCCGGCGCGCGGCCGCCCAGCTCGCCGTCCAGCTCCAGCGGCCAGGCCCAGAACGTGCCGTCCGGCATCACCGCTTCGCCGAACGGATTGGCGCCCACCAGCGCGCCCGCCTGCAGCCCGCCCTCCGCGAACGCCGACGCGCTGCCCAGGCCGCCCTTCAGCGAGCCGGCCTTGGCGCCCACGCCGGCGCCCACATTACCCAGCGGAAAGTCGCGCGATGCGGCCTCGCAGGCGGCGCGGCCCAGCGCCGGATATGGGTTTTCGTCCCAGGCCTTGTCGCCGCCGTTGCGCAGGTCGAACAGGATCGCCGCGGGCACCACGGGCACGGCGCGCGGGCCCAGCTGGAGACCGATCCCCCGTTCCGAAAGCCAGCCGGTGACGCCGTCGGCCGCGGCCAGCCCGAACACCGAGCCGCCGCTCAGCACCAGGGCGTGGAACCGCTCGACCAGCGTGTCGGCGCTCAGCGCCTCGGTGTCGCGCGTCCCCGGCGCGCCGCCGCGCACGTCGACCGCCATGGCCATGGGCCGGTCGGGCAGCAGCACGGTGGTGCCGCTGCGCAGCGCGGCATCGTCTGCGTTGCCGACCTTGATCCCGTCGAGATCGGTGATGAGATTGCGCGGTCCTGGCCTTATCATGCCGCCAGCCTAAGCCCTGCCGCCGGGGCCGACAAAGGACTATCGAAGGAACGACATGACTGCCCGCCTGCTGCTGACCGCCCTGCTCCTGCTTCTCCCGACCGCCTCGTTCGCCGAGGCGCCCGCGACCACGGCCGCCAGACCGCCGGTCACCGCGAAGAGCCAGATGGTGGCCGCCGCCAACCCCTACGCCACCGACGCCGGGCTGGCCATCCTGCGCCGGGGCGGCGGCGCCGTCGACGCGGCGATCGCCGTGCAGATGGTGCTGACCCTGGTGGAGCCCCAGTCGTCGGGCATCGGCGGCGGCGCGTTCCTGCTCTACTGGGACGACGGGACGAAGGACCTGCTTGCCTATGACGGCCGCGAGACCGCTCCCTCTAAAGTCGACCAGACCCTATTCCTCGGCGCGGACGGCAAACCGCGCGCCAAGAGCGAGGCCGTGCCTGGCGGCCAGTCGGCCGGCGTCCCCGGCGTGGTGCGCATGCTGGCCATGGCGCACGAGGCCCATGGAAGGCTGCCCTGGGCCGAGCTGTTCCAGCCGGCGATCGGGCTGGCGCGCGACGGCTTCGTGGTGTCGCCGCGCCTGACCTACCTGATCGGCGCCGACAAGCACCTGAAGAAATTCCCCGCCTCGGCGGCCTATTTCTTCGACGCCAGGGGCGAGCCGGTCCAGCCCGGCACGGTGCTGAAGAATCCGGCGCTGGCCGATACGCTGGAGCGGATCGCGGCGGACCCGGAGTCCTTCTACACCGGCCAGATCGCCGCCGACATCGCCGCCGCCGTGCGCGCCGCGCCGGTCAATCCGGGCACGCTCAGCGAGGCCGACATCGCCGCCTACCAGCCGAAAAAGCGCGAGCCGGTCTGCGCGCCCTACCGGGTCTGGAAGATCTGCGGCATGGGCCCGCCGTCCTCGGGCGGGGTCGCCGTCGCGCAGACGCTGGGCATCCTCGAAGGCCTCGACATCGGCGAGGCCCGGCCGGCCAGCGCCGAGGCGGTCAACCTGTTCGCCGAGGCGGCGCGGCTGGCCTATGCCGACCGCGCCCGCTGGCTGGGCGATCCCGACTTCGTCGACGTGCCGGTCGCCGGCTTGCTCGACCCCGGCTACATCGAACGGCGCCGCGCCCTGATCCATCCCGGCGCGGTGATGGAGGATGCGCCCGCCGGCGACCCGCCCGGCGCCGACCTGGCCTGGCGCGCCGTCGAGCCGTCGGAAGTCCCGGCGACCACCCATTTCTCGGTCGTCGACCGCTGGGGCGGGACGGTGGCCATGACCTCGAGCGTCGAGGACGCCTTCGGCGACCGCATGATGGTGCGCGGCTTCATGCTCAACAACGAACTGACCGACTTCAGCTTCGCCCCCGACGACGACGGAAGGCCGGTCGCCAACCGGGTGGAAGGCGGCAAGCGCCCGCTGAGCTCCATGTCGCCCACCATCGTGTTCGACGAGACCGGCCGGCCGGTCGCCACGCTGGGCTCGCCCGGCGGGCCGCTGATCATCGGCTTCGTGGCCAAGACGCTGGTCGGCGTGCTGGACTGGAAGATGAACATCCAGGACGCCATCGCCCTGCCCAATCTGGTCTATTTCGGCGGCAAGCTGATTCTGGAACGCGGCAGCAGCCTTTGGAACGAGAAGGACGGGCTGACGGCGATGGGCTATGCGCTGCAGGAGGGCTCGCTGGCCAGCGGCCTGCACGGCATCGTCATCCACTATGACGAAAACGGCGGCCGCATCCTGGAAGGCGGTGCCGACCCACGCCGCGAGGGGACGGCGGCCGGCGACTAAGCGCTTTCGCTTCGTTCCTTGCCGCGGCTTTCGGGCGGCAAGGCGATTCCGCCTCCCCTTAAAGGGTCTACAGGGCCTTCAGCACTTCCTCGGCCAGCGCCCTGATCTCGGCGGCGGCGGCGCTGGACGGCTGGGCCTCGGTGACGCCCTGGCCGTCGAGCAGGCTCGCGGCGAACGCCATGCGGTTCCCGAGACTGGCCTCGGCCAGAGGCAAATTGTCCTTGTGCAGCCGGGCCCGCATCTCGTCGGCCATCCTGCCCCGCGGCGGCACCCGGTTGAGCACCAGCAGCACCTGCGCCTTCTCGCGCTCGGCCATCTGCAGCGTGGCGCGCATGGCCCACACGTCCATCGGACTGAGCTGGACCGGCACCACCACCAGATCGGCCTCTCGGATGGCGAGGCGCGCGGCGGTTTCCGCGTGGGGCGGGCTGTCGATCAGGATGATGTCGGCGTCGCGCCGGGCCCTGGATATCTCGCTCGAGGCTTTCCAGCCCTCGAAGCTGGAGAACGACAGCCGGCCCTGCTTGCCATGCAGTTGCTCGCGCATCTCGAACCAGGCGGTCAGGCTCTTCTGCGGATCGACGTCAAACAGCGCGACCTGCTTGCCCATGCCGACGAGCGCGACACCGAGATGGGCCGCCAGGGTGGTCTTGCCGGCGCCGCCCTTCTGCTGGGCAACGGCGATGGTTTTGGCGGGCATGGGCGTTCCTCGTCGGCGATGTTCAAGAGCCGACTGTAGCCGAGCCCATGTTGCATTGCAACATAACGGCGGGGCGCCCGCGGGGTCAGCCGGCCGCCTGCCGGAGCGTGTCGTCCGAATTCAGCGGCAGGTGAAGCCGAAAGATGGTGCCGGCCCCGTCCGACTTCACCAGCCGCACCTCGCCGCCATGGGCCTGGGTGATTTCCCTGACGTTGACCAGCCCCAGTCCGGCGCCGTGCTCGTGGGTGGTGCCCTTGAACGCCTTGAACAGGTTCTCGCGGGCATGGTCCGGCAGGCCGGGGCCGTTGTCCGAGACCTCGATGACCGAATGCGATCCCATGTCGTAGCAGCGGACGGCGATCTCGCCGAAGCCGTCGCCGATCGCCTCGACCGAGTTGCGCACCAAGTTCTGCAGCGCCCGGAACAGGTGCTCGGGGTCGCCATCGATCTCCATGTGCGGGCCGACATGGTTGAGGAACATCGGGCTGGACTCCTCGCTGAGGCCCACCGAACGGCCCACCTCCTCGGCCAGCGGGCGAAGCGCGAAGCGGATCACCCGCGGCCGCAGCTTCTGCGGCTGGCCGAACTTCAGCGTGTCGGAGCACAGCTCGATCGCCCGGTCGATGGCGCGCATCAGCGTGACCGAAATGGTGCGCACGCCCGGGTCGCTGTTCTCGGACAGGCGGTTGGAGACGAGGCGCGCGGTCGCCAGGATGTTGCGCAGATCGTGATTGACCTTCGCCACCGCCTCGCCGAGCGTCGCCAGGCCCTGCTTCTGGGCGAGCGCCAGCCGGACGTGCTCCTCCATGGCGCGCACGCTCCGCTGCAGCGCGCCGATCTCGTCGCGGCGGTCCGATTCCGGGATGACACGGCGCACATCCTCGGGCGCCTCGCTGAACTCGGCGAGATGCGCCGCCAGTCCCTGCAGGGGTCGGATCAGCAGCAGCCGCAGCGCGGCATAGACGATCGCGGCGACGCCGATCGACAGCAACAGCGACACCAGAAGCAGGCGGCGTACATGGGCCGCGAGCGCCGTGCTCAGCGGCGCCTCGTCGACGACGACTGCAACGTGGCCGGCGGCGCCCCTAGCCTGCCCGGTCACCTGCACGAGACCCTTGCTGCCGTTGATCAGAGTGTCGAGGCTGTCGCGGACGAGGGCGAGGCGCGAGGGCGTGCGCAGGTCGTAGGACGCGCCGAACGGGCCCTGGAGCGACGGCCCCAAGGCGAGCCGCCGGCCGTCGGCGCGTTCGAAGACCGCGTTCTCGATCATCGCCACGGCGAGCGCCTCGCGCTCCAGGTCGGGCTTGACCACGCCTTCCGGCGCCGCGGCGACGGCGAGGACGGCAATCTGCGCGTCCCACAGCCTGTCGCCGATCCAGTCATGGCGGAATCGGGCCGCGGCCGAGACGACGATCGCCGCGTCCACCACAACCACGAACACAACGGTCAGCGCCAGCAGTCGCGCCGACAGGCCATAAAACATCCGGGCTCCCAGGTCGCACCCCTAAACCACTCTCATATTAGCAGAATTTCGTATCTGCGCTGCAATTGCAGTCACATGCGGAAAATTCGTTGCACATCTGCAACACCGCCTGATCGAATTTCCCGCCGCGTCCGTATGTGTTCCTTGGGCTCATGTCGCTGGTCGACGCCGCGGTCCGCGCGCCGGGCGATTGACTTGACGCGGGTCAACGCTTATACAGCGGCCCCCTGTGAAGCGGCCTTTCGAATCCGGCAGCGGACGAACACGGAGTTGACATGAAACGCACCTACCAACCCTCGAAGCTGGTCCGCGCCCGCCGGCACGGCTTCCGCGCCCGCATGGCCACCGTCGGCGGCCGCCTGGTCCTGAAGGCGCGCCGCGCCCGTGGACGCAAGCGCCTGAGCGCCTGACCCGCCCGGCCGGCGGCGTCCGCCGGCCTCCTCCCATGGCTGATGACCACACGGACATCGTCCCGCTGGACCGCTTGAAGCGGCGGGGCGATTTCCTGCGCGTGGCGCGCGGCGCCAAATGGGCCACGCCCGGCCTGATCCTGCAGGCGGCGCGCCGGCCCGAGGGCGCCGATACGGCGCCCGGCGCCCGCATCGGCTTCACCGTCAGCCGCAAGGTCGGCGGATCGGTCGAGCGCAACCGTGCCCGCCGCCGGCTGCGCGAGGCCGCGCGGCTGGTGATGCCCGCCCGGGCGCGCCCCGCTATTGATTATGTGCTGATAGGCAGGCATACAACGCTCACCCGCTCGTGGCCCCAGCTCGTCCACGACCTCGAAACCGCCCTGAGCCGCATCCGGATCGACGAGACCGCACGATGAGAACGGCCTTAGCCGCCATGCTGGCCCTGCCGGTGAGATTCTATCGATATTTCATCTCGCCCCTGCTGCCGCCCAGCTGCCGCTACACGCCCACCTGCTCGGAATACGCGCTGCAGGCGCTGGCGGCGCACGGTCCGTTCCGCGGCACGTGGCTCGCCCTCCGCCGCCTGGCCCGCTGCCATCCGTGGGGCGGCCACGGCCACGACCCCATACCCGCCGTCCACACGGACGGCTGTCACCATCACCACGCGCCTAACGGGAGCCAGCCGAGCTGATGCACTCCGAAGATACCAGGAACCTCGTGCTGGCCATCGTCATCGTGCTCGCGATGATGATCGGCTACGAACTGCTGATCGCCAAGCACGTGGCGCCGCAGCCCGACGCGCGCACCCAGCAGAACGTGACCACGGATGTGGGCTCGGCGGGCGGCCCCGCCGCCGTTGCGCCCGAGGCCGGCGACCTGCCGGCGGCGCTGCCCGCGGCGCCCGTGGACCGGTCGGTGGTCCTGGGCCGGGGCGGACGGGTTGCCATCCGCTCACCGCGGCTGACTGGGTCGCTGCGCCTGGAAGGCGGCCGGCTCGACGACCTGACCCTGGTGGGCTACCGCCAGACCATCGACAAGGACTCGCCCGACGTGGTGCTGCTGTCGCCGGCGGCCACGGCGGCGCCCTACTATGTCGACCTGGGCTGGCAGAACGTGCAGGGCGGCACGGTGCCGCTGCCCAACGCCGCCACGGTCTGGCAGGCCGACGGCGACACGCTGAGGCCGGGCAACCCCGTGACACTGACGTGGGACAACGGCCAGGGGCTGCTGTTCAGCCGGACCTACGCCATCGACCGGAACTACATGATCACCGTCGCCGACAAGGTCGAGAACACGACCGGCGCGGCGGTCTCGCTGCAGCCCTACGGCGCGGTGAACCGGGTCGGGATTCCCGACACGGTCAAGTCGGCGCTGGTGCACGAGGGTTTCGTGGGCGTGTTCCACGAGAAGCTGGACCACCAGAGCTACGCCGACCAGAAGGAAGAAACCCAGGAGAACGAGTTGAAGCCGGACCGGCAGGCACTCGCCTCGGCGAGCACCGGCGGCTGGCTGGGGATCACCGACAAGTACTGGCTGGTGGCCTACATCCCCGACCAGAAGCAGCCGTTCCACGGCTGGTTCGAGTACCGCAACGCGGGCGGCCGTGACGTCTTCCGCTCGGTCCACACCGGCGCCCAGGCAGTGGTGCCCGCCGGCGGTTCGGTCACCACCACCGGCCACCTGTTCACAGGCGCCAAGGAAACCAAGCTGATCGACGCCTACGAGCAGGAATTCGGCATCGTGATGTTCGACCGCGCCATCGACTGGGGCTGGTTCTATTTCCTCGCCCGGCCGGTGTTCTGGCTGCTCGAGATCCTCAAGGGCTGGGTGGGCAATTTCGGCCTCGCCATCCTGGCGATCACCGTGATCATCAAGCTGGCGTTCTTCCACCTCGCCAACAAGTCCTACATCGCCATGGGCAAGATGCGGAAGCTGGCGCCGAAGATGACGGCGCTGCGCGAGCGCTTCAAGGACGACCCGGTGAAGCAGCGCGAGGAGGTGATGAAGCTGTACCAGACCGAGAAGGTCAACCCGGTCGCCGGCTGCCTGCCGATCCTGGTGCAGATTCCCGTGTTCATCGCCCTCTACCAGGTGCTGATGATCTCGATCGAGATGCGGCACGCGCCGTTCTACGGCTGGGTGAAGGACCTGTCGGGCGAGGACCCGCTGCTGGTGACCAACCTGTTCGGCCTGATCCCCTGGGATCCGCCCAGCTTCCTCGCCATCGGCCTGTGGGCGGTGATCATGGGCGTGACCATGTACGTCCAGCAGTTGCTGAACCCGCCGCCGCCGGACCCGATACAGGCCAAGGTTTTCCAGTTCCTGCCGGTGATCTTCGTGTTCCTGTTCGCCAGCTTCCCCGTGGGCCTGGTCATCTACTGGACGTGGAACAACCTGCTGACCATCGCCCAGCAATGGGTGATCATGAAGCGGCACGGCGCGTTCGAAGAGGCTAAGTGACGCCCGAGAACGACAGCTTCGGCGCCGAGGCGATCGAGCGTGGCCGCCTGTTCTTCGCCACCGAATGCCGCTTCATGCTGGGCGTCGCCGGGCTCGCCCAGCTGCCCGAGCCCGGCCCGGTGGAGATCGCCTTCGCCGGCCGCTCCAACGTGGGCAAGTCGAGCCTGCTCAACGCCCTGACCGGCCGCAAGGACCTGGCGCGGACCTCGAACACGCCGGGGCGCACCCAGCAGCTCAACTATTTCCAGCTCGGCTCCGAACGGCTGGGCAGCCTCTACCTGGTCGACCTGCCCGGCTATGGCTACGCCAAGGTGCCCAAGCCGCAGGTCGACGCCTGGATCCGGCTGCTGAAGGCCTATCTGCGCGGCCGGGCCACCCTGCGCCGGACCATGCTCCTGATCGACGGCCGCCACGGCATCAAGGGCGAGGACCGCGAGATCATGGCGATGCTCGACGAGGCGGCGGTGTCCTACCAGCTGGTGCTGACCAAGGTCGACAAGGTGAAGCCGGGCGACCGGGCGGCGCTCGTCGCCCGCACCGAAGCCGAGGCCCGGAAGCACGTCGCCGCCTTTCCCGACCTGATGGTGACCAGCAGCGAGACCGGCGAAGGCATCGCCGAGTTGCGCGCGACGCTGGCGGCGCTCGCCGAATAGGCGCGACCGCCGCGCTGGCACCCGTCACATCCATCCGCTATAAACCGCGCCGGAATCGGGAGAGAGATGCCATGTCCGAGATGCCCGCCGGCTACGGCGAACTGCTGACCGCCACGACCCTGTCGGAAGCGCTGCCCTTCATGCGCAAATACGCGGGCGCGACGATCGTGATCAAGTATGGCGGCCACGCCATGGGCGACCGGACCCTCGCCGACGAGTTCGCCCGCGACATCGTGCTGATGAAGCAGGTGGGCATCAACCCGGTGGTGGTGCATGGCGGCGGACCGCAGATCAAGCAGATGATGGATCGCCTGCGCATCCAGAGCGAGTTCGTCAATGGCCTGCGGGTCACCGACGAGGCGACGATGGAAGTGGTCGAGATGGTGCTGTCGGGCCGCATCAACAAGGAGATCGTCGCCGCCATCAACCGGGCGGGCGGCGCCGCCGTCGGCCTGTCCGGCCGAGACTGCGACATGGTGCGCGGCCGCAAGGTGAAGATGAAGGCCCGCGACCCGGACAGCAACATCGAGCGCGAGCTCGACATGGGCTTCGTCGGCGAGCCGGAATCGGTCAACCCGCACGTGCTCGACGTGCTGGCCCGCTCCGACCTGATCCCGGTGATCGCGCCGATCGGCTATGGCGACGAGGGCGAAACCTACAACATCAACGCCGACACCTTCGCCGGCGCCGTCGCGGCCGCCGTCGGCGCCCGCCGCCTGCTGATGCTCACCGACGTCAAGGGCGTGCTGAGCAAGGCCGGCGAGCTGATGACCAACCTTTCGCCCGAGGCCATCGAGGCGATGATCGCCGACGGCACCGTCTCCGGCGGCATGATCCCGAAGGTCGAGACCTGTGTCGACGCGGTGAAGGGCGGCGTCGACGCCGCCGTCATCCTCGACGGCAGGGTCTCGCACGCGGTGCTGCTGGAGCTGTTCACCTCCACCGGCGCGGGCACGCTGATCGGCAAAAGCTGAGGTTTACAGGAAACAGCGGTTTCCCTATTCTCCGCCGCCACGACGGACCCGTAGCTCAGCTGGATAGAGCGCTGCCCTCCGAAGGCACGTGTCAAGCCGGCTGATGCGACGAGTGAGAAAGAAAGAGGATTGGAATACAATGGTTTGCGAGGGATGCGCGTAGGGGCTTAACACCTGCAAAAATCCCACGTAAGCACTGCGTAAGCAGTAAGCACCCGTAGCTCAGCTGGATAGAGTGTCGCCCTCCGAAGGCGAAGGTCACAGGTTCGAATCCTGTCGGGTGCGCCAACCTTCCTATCAGGTTAATTGAGGAATACTGGGACGGGTCAGGCCTGGTGCTTTATGGCAAGCGGCTGGAGCAGGGTGGCTT
>JBFWZH010000006.1:0-162659 GCA_050185585.1 Sphingomonadales bacterium
ATTTCCTACTCCCACCAGGACGCTGCGGCACTTGAGCGGCTCCATGTCCACCTTGCCAACCTGCAGCGGGAGGGGCGGATAGAGACATGGTATGACCGCGACATTCTCGGGGGAGACGTTGTAGACGATGAGATCGATCGAGAGTTGGAGGCCGCCGATCTTGTGCTCCTGCTGGTCAGTCCAGATTTCATAGCATCCCACTATTGCGTAGAACGTGAAATGCGGCGGGCATTGGAGCGGCACGACGCGGGAGAAACACGTGTCGTGCCGATTATCATTGAGCCATGCGATTGGGCAGCAATGCCTCAGCTGCGTCGGCTTAAGGCAGTGCCGAATGATGGAAATCCGATAAGTGAGTGGGCTAATGCGAACAACGCCTATCTCAATGTCGTCCAAGAGCTTCGCAGGATTATTGACGCGGGGGATGCGAGTGCCCCTGAACCTGCTGCGCACCAGCGCGAGCCAGTATCCCTTCAGCAACGAGGCGTCCCGCGCTATAGAGTGCAACGAGACTTCGACGACATTGACCGTAGTGAATTCCGGGAAGCTGCTTTCGCAGCAATCAAGGATTACTTTCGCAATGCGATAGATGAAATAAATTCTGTCGATGGTTTGCGAGGTAGGTTCGTCGACTTGGGCGCTACGTGTTTTGGCGGCACAGTGGTCAATGGTAGTCGTCAGAATGGTACTGCGCACATCACGGTGCACTGCCGGAACGCGAGATTTGCCCTAGGTGACATCTATTATTCCTTCAGCGAGAATGCCGCCGAAAATACTGCAAATGGAGGTTTTGACGTTTCGTCGGATGAGTACGAGCAATTTCTGATAGTGACAATATCGATGTTTGGAGGCCATCCGGACCGGCTAAACCCCGAACAAGCAGCAGAACATCTGTGGAACCAGTATATAGAGCAAGCGGGGATTATCCATGCCTGAGTACGTTCGCTTTCGCTGCAACAACTGCGGCCACCGTTTCGAAAAGGAAGTGCTTATTGAAGAGGAGCGCCGGAAGGCCCGCTTCGAGAATCGGCCAACAAGCCCGGTTCATTGCCCGGAGTGCAATCGCACAGACATTCGAAGAGGGTGGGAATAGGGGCGCCAAACGGCTGCTTTCGGCATCGCTATAAGGTTCGCGCAACGGCAAAGAAGGGCGGATTGTGTTGAAAAACCCTGCCTTGCGGCGGTGATTTTGCTCTGATTCAATTATCCCGTTGCGGCGGGAGATGGCTGATGATGGGCGAGCGCACGGTGATGCAGGAGGCGCTGTTTTACGGCTTCAGCCTTGAGCAGCATGTCCCGGAAGATCACCTGCTGCGCTCGATCGACCGGTTCGTCGATCTGAGCGGCATCCGCGAGCACCTGCGGCCGTATTACAGCGAGACCGGCCGGCCTTCGATCGATCCCGAGCTGATGATCCGGATGCTGATCGTCGGCTATTGCCTGGGCATCAGATCCGAGCGGCGCCTGTGCGAGGAGGTGCACCTCAACCTCGCCTATCGCTGGTTCTGCCGCCTCGGTCTCGATGGCGCGGTGCCGGATCACTCGACCTTCTCCAAGAACCGCCATGGCCGCTTCAGGGATAGCGATCTGCTGCGCGAGCTGTTCGAGACGACGGTTGCCCGCTGCATCGCCGAGGGCCTGGTCGGTGGCGAAGGCTTTGCGGTCGATGCCAGTATGATCAAGGCTGACGCGAACCGGCAGCGCTCGGTGCCAGGTGCCGAAGGCCTGCCACCTGAAGCTGCTAGCCATGCCGTGCGCGAGTATCTGGCAGTGCTCGATGAGGCGGCGTTCGGCGCTGCAACGCCCGTCACGCCGAAGTTTATCTCGATCGCCGACCCTGCCTCGCGCTGGACCGGCGCCAACGGCGGCCTCGCGTTCTTTGCCTACTGCACCAACTATCTGATCGACCTGAAGCACGCGGTGATCATGGATGTCGAGGCGACCACCGCAGTGCGTCAGGCCGAGGTCACCGCCCAACGCAGGATGCTCGACCGAACCCAGGAGCGGTTCGGCCTCTGGCCCGAGCGGCTTGCGGCGGACACCGGCTACGGTGATGCCGCTAACCTTGCCTGGCTGGTCCATGAGCGCGGCATCGAGCCGCACATCCCAGTGTTCGAGAAGGGCCGGACCGATGGCAGCTTCGGTCGCCTTGACTTCACTTACGATCATCAGAGTGACAGCTACACCTGCCCGGGCGGAAAGGAACTCAGACGGTTCTGGCAGGAAGGGCGCGCCGCGAAGGCCAGGCCGCCTGCCGACGGGATCGACAAGTACCGGGCCCGCAAAGCCGACTGCGACGCTTGCGATCTGCGGTCAAGCTGCCGCCCAGGCGATGCGGGCAGGAAAGTCCTGCGCTCGATCCATGAAGGCGCCCGCGATCTCGCTCGCGACCTGTCGAACACCGACGCCTATCTGACTTCCCGGCGTGAGCGAAAGAAGGTCGAGATGCTGTTCGCGCACCTCAAACGTATCCTGAAACTGGATCGCTTGCGCCTGAGGGGACCAAACGGAGCGAAAGACGAGTTCCTCCTCGCCGCCACCGCCCAGAACCTCCGCAAGATGGCCAAGCTGATCCCAATGCCGCAGCCGGCGATGGCTGCCTGAAGAGGCACAGGCACGCTCGCACCAATCCGGGCCAGCGTCCGCTCCTCTCAAAAACGGACTTCTTCAACACAATCGGCGCAGACCAGACACTATGGACGAGAACCGATACGCTTGATTATGTGCTCCTGATCCGCCCAGGCGCTCGGCAATTCAGCGTGAAGCGTGAGCCAGTCGGCGGTTAGTTCGAAGGGCTGCGTGCCCTCGAGAATTTGCTCGGTAATCGTCGGTGACAGAAACGCCATTGGCAGAACACGAGCAACATACGAACTCGTCAGCCCCTCGCTCTTCGCGATCGCATCGACCGAATTCATCTGCCCCGTGGCCAGCTGCTCGAACCACCCGTGGGCCCGGATGAGTGCCTTGAGAAGAGACGCGTCAGGCATGTTGGGGGCCACTCGCTCGCCGATCACCAGCTTGGTCCGCGTCCCCCGCGTCCGAATGGCAATCTCCACATCGATGCTAAACGTATCGGAAGCTTCGACTGCAACGAGATGCGGCGCCTGGAGCAAGCCGAGGAGAGGCTGGCGCCTCATAGCAACGCTCAGCTTCGAGCCCGCAAACACCACTTGCGCAATTAGAGCTTCGACCGTCTCGCTCCACCGCGTTTCATCAGCCCCCTCCAATGCCTGTCCCAGCTGTGCCGCGGCCGTGAGCACATCGTCGGCGTTCACCGCCGCCGCGGGCCCCAGAGCCTGCAGAACCTTAGCAGGAGAGCCGAGGAAGCCGATGACCGCGTCCTTGACGGCCCGCTCTATTTCCACGGTCGGTATTCGACGTCGGCGGATCCTGGCGCCGTTGGATGCGGTGATGTCCTCTACATAGTATCGGTGCCGCTGGCCGTCTTTGTTGGCATGAGACGGTATGAAACGGTTCCCGTTCTCGGCATGGAGCAGGCCAGCAAGCAGGCTGGGTGCCGCTGCAGAGCGTTTCCTGCGCTGACGGCTTCCTTGTGTATTCGAGGTCAGCAAGGCCTGTACGGCATCCCATGTCGCCGGGTCGATGATCGGCTGATGCGTGCCCTCGAACACCTGCTTCTTGTGCCGGATCTGTCCCCGATAGACGGGGTTTGAAAGCAGGTGATAGAGATGACCCCGATCAAAAGGTCGATCCCCACTATCGCGCCCGGCCACCACCCGTGCTCGAGTGCGGACACCCAGTTCTTCCAACCGGACCATGAGGGCAGGGACCGTGCCCATCTCGAGATAGAGCTTGAAGATCATCTTGATGGTCTCGACTTCGGCCTCATCAACCACGAGGGCTCGGTCTACTACCCGGTACCCCATCGGCACCGTGCCGCCCATCCACATACCCTTCTTTTTGGACGCCGCAATCTTGTCGCGGATGCGCTCGCCGGTGATTTCGCGTTCGAACTGGGCGAAGGACAGCAGGACGTTCAGCATCAGACGCCCCATGGAAGTCGTGGTGTTGAACGGCTGAGTGACCGATACGAACGATACCCCGTACTGGTCGAACAACTCAGCCAGCCGGGCAAAATCAGCCAGCGAGCGGGTCAGCCGGTCGATCTTGTAGATGACGACGACGTCGAGACGGTGCTCTCGAATGTCCTCCATGAGCTGCTGCAGGGCAGGGCGTTCGATACTGCCGCCGGAATAGCCGCCGTCGTCGTATCGGTTGGGCAAACACTTCCAGCCCTCATGGGCCTGGGATCGGATGAAAGCCTCACAGGCTTCACGCTGGGCGTCGAGGGAGTTGAAGTCCTGCTCCAACCCCTCGTCGCTGGATTTGCGGGTGTAGATAGCGCAGCGGATAACGGGCCGGCCGCTCATAGCTGCCGCCATGCCATGCTGTCCCCGCTGCCTGTGAGGCCGAAGAAGCGCGGGCCAGACCAGCGGGTGCCTGTAATTTCGCGGGCAATGGACGATAGAGAACGGTAGGTCCTGCCGCGCCAAACAAAGCCAGCCTCGACAATGTCGACGCAGTGCAGCTCGTTGTTCCATTCCCGCATCAGCTGGGAACCGGGTTGCAGCTTAGGTGCAGCCCGCCGGGGTGCGGTAGTGGCCTCGGTGAGTTGGCGCAGCTTGCGCCGAGTGGACGCCTTCAGCCCACCCAGCGCCCGCTCCTGCACCCGGTATGCAACCGCATGCAGGAGCAGTTCCCGCTGCATCCACTTCGGCGGCGGACAGTCGAACAGGTCCTTCCACCGAACCCGCAGCGCTTTGGCATCAAGCGCTTCCAGCTCAGCCAGCTGTCGGCCGACGTCGTCTGCGCTGGCTCGCCTCATTAGGATGCCTCGTCGATCCGGTAGATCGCCTTGCCGCCGTCATCCTTGCTGCGGGTGACCTCGACACCCCTCTTGCGCAGGCCCGAGAGAAAGGCGCGAATGCTGTGCGCCTGCCAGTTGGTCACGCCGTTCATGTCAGCGATGCTGGCGCCTTCGGTGCGCCGCAGGAGGGCAAGAACGTCGTCTGTCTTGCCGCTGCTGCGCCGGCCCTTAACGTTCCCCTCGTCGGATTCCCGTACGGGTGACTTGCTTGCGCTCTCGTTGGTCTCGACGCCGATGGCTTCAAGCCCGGCTGCGGCAATCACCAGGGTATTTCGGTGATCGCCGTCTTCACGCCAGATGGCCATTCCAGTAGCGGCAGGTTGTTCTGCGATCAGCCCCCTTTTGATCAGACTCTTCAAGACCGTCGTCAGGGCCGCCTTGTTGAGCGTCAGGCTCGTGGGTGGTGGCAGGACTGTGTGATCCTCGCGGGCTGCCGCGGCGGAGAGGATGACGAGCTGGGTGTCGGTGAGCTTGGACATGGTGGTCTCCAGGTTGGGCGCCGCGCCCATCGCGGCGCTTCCACCACCGCAAGCCCCGCCAGCCGCTGCTTGGTCGGGGTGTCGGGCCTGGCGGCCCGACTCGTCCTAAAGACGCTGACAGGAACGCTTCTTTGACGGGCGAAGTCCAGCCATTATCCGCCGGGCAACTGGTCAGCCTCGAGGCCAAGGAGAACGACGACGGCGTTCGACAGGGTACCGAGTTGCTCCGCCGCCCTGTGAAGGCGCGCCGCGGCACGCCGATAGTCACCACGTGATGCCTGTTGGCGTTGCCCGTCGGTCGCTACACTGTAGTTGTCTTCCAGCAGTTCCGTGGCAGCCACGGACAACCGCCGGACCACATCCCGCCTGTCCTTGTCCAAAAGCCCTCCTTGGTCGGGTAAGGACCAAACAGGCTTCCTGACCCGCGGAAGGCGAGTGGATTTTCCGGCCTATGACCTAAGAGAGGCGGCACCAGCGGCGCCGCCCCGACCGAGATCAATCGTCGCCCTCATTATCCGGAGGATGTCTAAACTGGTTCTGGAAGGTGGCCATCTTTATCCAGTCCTCCGGGCTCATTTCAGCAGGGGCGATCACGATGCCACTCTTCTCGGCGGCACTACCCAACTTATCCCGGTAGCGTTCGACTTCCTTGGCGGCTGGTATGCTGCCACGCTGGGCGAGGTCGATCAGCTTCCGGAACAGCCACTCGACGGTGGTGGCCTGCCGCACCTCACCCTGGACTGCTATAGCGTGCATTCTATGGGCGAACTCGTGGACGATGGTTTTCGTTTTGCGCGAACCTGACGGCCGGCCGCGCTTTTTGCTGTTCACCCGCTTCCGCTTGATGGTCATGGGCGCAGCGCCGGATAGTCTATAAACTCATCGAGCAGCCGGTCGTTCTCGCTCCGCTGCGCCTTGTAGGTTACAGCCGCCGCCGCGATATCCGCCTTGGAATACGGCGCCTTGTAGTTAATCAACAGGATCATGCCCATGGCGCTTGGCATGCCAGGCGGAAGGCGGACCACACCGCCGTCCGTAGGCTTTGGTGTCAGCACCACGCCATACTTCTCGAACTGCCGCAGCAGGTAGATGATGGCATTCAGCTCACCGTCCTTGAGCGCCTTAACCATCATCTGCCGGAGCTCGGCCTCCTTGGGTGACATCTCGACTATCTCGCCGTTCAAGCGCACCTGTTGAGGATCATTGAGGATCCCGTTTACATCGACCCCCACGGTCGGCTGCTTGCGCGGCCGGCCCTTGGGGTTGCCCGACTTGCCCTTCTGGAACTGATATTTCTTGGGAGGCTTGCCGTAGCCGACGTCATTGTAGTCGCTCATGCAGCGTCCTCCGAAGCCGCGCGCTCGGCCTCCACGGCTGCAAACGTCTGGCCGGTGTCGTTTAACACAACGTCCAGCCGGTAGATCCTCCGCAGGCGCCGGATGATCACGTCACAGTACAGGGGGTCGATCTCGATGCCGTAGCCGCGCCGGCCGGTCCGCTCGGCCGCCACCAGGGTGGTGCCAGAGCCGGCAAAGGCGTCGAGGACAATGCCCTTGCGCCGCGAGCAGTCGAGGATGGCGTCGGCCACGAGGCCGGTCGGCTTGACCGTCGGGTGCAGGGCCAGGTCGCCTCTATTGGCGCCGAAGCTGTTCACGCCCGCATAGGACCAGACGTTGGTGCGGTTCCGGCCATGCCGGCCCAGCTCCACATTGTTGATGTGAGGCGCGTCACCGGACTTGAACACGAACACCAACTCGTGCTGGGACCGGTAGAAGGAGCCCATGCCGCCGTTATTCTTGGCCCACACGCATACGTTCTTCAATTCGGCATAGGCTGCCCGACCAGCCGCCAGTATCTCCGCCATGTGCCGCCAGTCCATGCACTGGAAGTGGATGGCGCCATTGATTGAGGCGCCAGCCAAATGGCGAAATACCGTGGTGAGAAAGCCGGTGAACTCAGATTCCGACATCTCGCCCGAGGCCATGGCGAACTCGCGGTGCTGAATTGATCCCAGCCCGCTGACGTGCCCACCGATCGGCACGTTGTAGGGTGGGTCGGTGAACACCATCTGGGCGCGCTCGTGCCCGAGCAGGCGCTGATAGGTGTCGGCGGCGGTGGCATCACCGCAGATCAGCCGATGCCGACCGATCTGCCAGATGTCGCCTGGCCGCGTGACGGCGACCGAGGCAGGGGCGTGCACCTCGTCGGCGGGATCCGGCGCGGGCTCGTCGACCTGGCTTAGCCGAGTGTCGATTTCGGGGAGTTCGAAACCGGTCAGGGTCAGGTCGTAGTCGATCTCCAGAGACGACAGGTACTGGAATTCGACCTTGAGAAGCGCGTCGTCCCAGCCCGCATTTTCAGCCAGCTTATTGTCGGCGATGACGTACGCCCGGATGTCGCCCTCACTCATGCCCGACAGCCGTACGGCCGGCACCTCGACCATGCCCAGCAGGCTGGCCGCCAGGACGCGGCCGTGACCGGCGACGATGCCGTCACGGTCATCGATCAGCACCGGGTTGGTGAACCCGAAATGTTCGATCGAGCGGGCGATCTGCTCGACTTGCTTCTTCGTGTGCGTGCGCGGGTTGTGGGGATTGGGGTTAAGTGACGAAACCGGGCGATACTCGATTTGAATACCAGCCGGCGGCACGGTCTTTTTTGCGTGGTTTGTCTGCTTCACTAAGCACTCCATTAAAAGCTTCGGAGTGCACCGCTGGAACCCAGACAGACGAACACCGAAGCGTTGTTAACGCTCCATTGATGGTTCTCCTTTTCTGGGCTCCACAGCCGGACGAACGCCGGCAACCCGGAGACAGGCTCGCGCCCGTCGAACTACCATGCACGGCTCCAGCCGGGACGGCAGCAGGGTGAAGTGCAGTTGAAGTAGAACTGGATTCGCGGGCGGTCAAGCGGGAACTACACGCTTTGCGTGCATGCCCTCACACGCGCATCCGGATTCTAAAGACTCGTACGCGCGCGTGAAATGTACGGTTGCGGGCTTGCGCAACTAGCCCGGGCTTTATGTGGTCGGCTCGTCAAGCAGTTGTGACGCGGTTACGCCGAGCGCTCGGGCGATCTCGTCCACAACGGTTACAGTCGGGTTCCTTACCCGGCGTTCGATGCCACTGATGTACGTCCGGTCTCGGCCACATTCGAATCCAAGCCGTTCCTGCGAGAAGCCTTTGGCCTCCCTGAGCCGCTTCATGTTTATGGCTAACCGCGCCCGAACATCCATCCGGCCAGCAGGCGGCGTTGTAGACTTTTGGTCTACGGACTATGAGTCTCGTTTTTTACTGGACTTGGCACGCCCGCCAAGCGATGACGGACACCGTCAGGTTGTGGAGGAAGGTATGCAGCCGATCGCACCGTCAGAGGTCCGCTACATCAAACTCGGCCAGGCTGGAGCCTGGGAAGCCCCGAGCCTGGCCCGCGGCGAGCTGCATTTTGGATATCGGATGGTGCCGCACGAGCTCTGCCTGACAGGCGACTGGGATGCGGTGACCGACATCCTCATGCGCCACGGCCGGACCCTCGGCAAGGCGCGAGACGGCGCCCGCGAGATCAGAGATTTTTACACCCTCGGCCGCGACTGCCTCTGGATCACGTTTCACGGCAAGTATCTTTGGTGGGCGTTTGCAGACCCCCAGGTGACCGGGCTGGGGGAACCGGCGGATGAGCACGGTGCGAAGATGCGCAGAACCCTAGATGGCTGGCGCAACACCAACATCTTGGGCGAGCCGCTTTATATGGATGCATTGAGCACCCGCCTGACCCAAGTCGCCGCCTATAGACAAACCATCTGCAGCGTTCAGACCCCAGATTATCTCGTCCGCCGCATCAATGGGGTCGAGGAACCGATGATCGCACGGGCCTTGAGCGCCCGAAAAGAATTGCTTGCGGCAGCCTCGGAGATGATCGCCGCGCTGCATTGGGCGGATTTCGAGGTGATGGTCGACCTGATTTTTACGCGCTCAGGATGGCAGCGCACGTCAACGGTAGGCGGTACAATGAAGGACGCCGATCTCGTCCTTTGGCAGCCTACGACGGGCGAACGGGCTATGGTGCAGGTCAAGTCTAAGGCCAACCAGGCAAACCTAAATGATTATATCCAGCGCTTTCGCACCGCTGGACCATTCGATCGCATATTCTTCGTTTGCCACACACCGCGCGGCCACCTCGAGGTGACCCAAGATCGGGCTCTGCATGTTTGGAGTGGCAACGATCTCGCTGCGGCAGCCACGACCGCAGGTCTTTTCGATTGGTTAATCGAGAAGTCCGGCTAACCGAGCTATCATCGTGCAGCATTTGTCTCTGTCCTTGGTCAGTTCGGCGAAGACCTTCTCCCAAACGCCCGCCCTGGCCCATCGTGTGAAGCTAGCGTGGATGCTCTTCCCCTTACCATAGCGCTCCGGCAGGTGCTGCTAGTAGGCGCAGGACCGAAGAACCCACAAGACCCAGTTCACAAACAATCGGTTATCCACCGCCGTCCGACCAGGATCGCCGGCCCTGCCCGGCAGAAATGGCGCGATCCGCAGCGACTGCACCTCGTTCAGTTCATACCGCTTAACTCCCATCAACCCGATCCGAACAACCAAATCCAGAACGCATTGATTCACAACACTTCAGCCTTGGGAATCCTGAAGGTGGATTGGTCCTAGCCCCAGAGGTCGCTGTTTGATTGCGCCGACGTAGAATTGCCTGCCATCAACGGATAGAGACGGCTGGTCGCCGATCGCATGGTGTCCTCCACTACCCTTGGCTGGAGGAATGCATGCCCTTAGGTGCAGTACGGCGCGCGGCAGGCAAGAACCACTCTGCGAGCCGCTCAAATGACCTGTCCGAGGCTGAATGGCGCGCCCGGACAGACCTGGCGGCATGCTACCGTCTGGTTGCCCATTTCGGGATGACCGATACCATCTTCACCCACATCTCCGCGCGAGTTCCAGACCAGGAGGACGCGTTTCTCGTCAATGCGTTTGGCCTGATGTACGAGGAGATAACCGCGTCCAACCTGGTGAAGGTCAACCTCGCGGGCGATATCCTCTCCGATACTACGGGTCTCGGAATCAATCCCGCGGGCTTTGTGATCCATGGTGCGATCCATGGCGCCCGGCACGATGTGCAATGCGTGCTGCACACCCATACGCCGGCCGGCATCGCCGTCTCGGCCCAGAAGCACGGCCTGCTGCCGATCAGCCTGCAGTCGGCGGCGCTCCAGGGGCGGATCGGCTACCACGACTTCGAGGGCATCGCGGTGCACATGGAGGAGCAGGAGAGGCTGGTCGCCAATCTGGGCCGGCATTACGTCATGATTCTCAACAACCACGGCCTTCTCACCGCCGGCCGCACCACCGGCGAGGCGCTGCGGCTGATGCTGACGCTGGAGCGGGCGTGCCAGGCCCAGGTGCTGGCGCTTGGCGGTGCCGCCGAGGTTCGCCACGTCACGCCGGAATCCATCGCCTCGACTCACGAGACGCTGGACGGCGGCGTGGTCGGTGCCGAGCGTGACTGGTCGTCCATGCTGCGCCTCGCCGCGCGGATCGCGCCGGATTACCTGGATTGACGCCGCCAGCCCTGAAGACGGCCCGGATCGTCGCCGCCGGGCCGGCCATGAGCGCGCCGCTGCTCGATCCCATCGCCGGCGCGCTCGCCGGCCTTGGCCATCATGTCACGGCCCATTACGGCGAGGCCCGCGACCTTGGCGCCGACTGGGCCGAGGCGGATGTAGCGGTGTGGTATGGCCTGCCCTGCGGGCATGATGTGCTCGCCCGTGCGCCCAGCCTGCGCGCGGTCGTCGCGCCGACCATCGGCTGCGAATGGATCGATCACCGGGCGGCGACCGATCTCGGCATCCTGGTGGTCAACGGCCAAGTGCCGGAGAACTATGAAAGCATGGCGGAAGCCGCCGTGCTGCTGATGCTGGCGGCGCTCTACGACCTGCGCGGCACGGAAGCCGAGCTGCGCGGCACGGGCCGGCGCGGCAAGCCCCGCATGTTGCGCGGCAAGACCGTCGGCATCATCGGCTTCGGCAACATCGCGCGCTGCCTCGTGACGCGGCTGGAAGGCTGGGGCGTGCGAATCCTCGCCAACACCCGCACGCCGCGCGAGGCGCCGGGCGTGGCGTTCGTGCCGCTCGATGCGCTGATCGCCGAAAGCGACGTGGTCGTGGTGCTGGCCAGCCTCAACGGCGAGAGCCTGCATCTGCTCGAAGAGCGGCGGCTGGCGCGCATCAGGCGCGACGCCGTGTTGCTCAACCTGTCGCGCGGACCCGTGGTTGACGAGGCGGCGCTGGCGCGGCTCGTGGCGGCCGGCCATCTGTCGGCCGTCGCGCTCGACGTGTTCGAGGTGGAGCCGCTGCCGGCGGACAGCCCGCTGCGCGCGCTTCCCAACGCGATCCTGACGCCCCATTCCATCGGCCACACCACCGAGAGCTTCGCGGCCATTCCGCGCGTGGCGGTGGCCAACGTCCTGGCGGTGATCGCGGGAGAGGTGCCCGCCAGCACGCTCAACCCTGACGCGCTGGAGCGCTGGAAGGCCAAATAAGGGGAGACGAGATGACCGATCTGGCTGGCGGCCCGCAGGACACCATCGGCGCTGCGTTCCGCCGCGCCGCCCGCAAGCATCGCGGCCGGCAGGCGCTGGCGTTCCATGGCCGCTCCTGGAGCTTCGACGACCTCGATGGCGCGGCGAAGGAGCTGGCTGCCGAGTTGCTGGGGCAGGGACTGAGGCCCGGCGACCGGGTCGCGGCGTTCGGACACAATTCCGACGCCTATTTCATCGCGTGGCTGGGCTGCGCCTTCGCCGGCCTCGTCCATGTGCCGGTCAATTTCGGCCTGACCGATCCGGAGCTGTCTTACATCGTCGGCCAGTCGGGCGCGCGTGCCGTGATTTGCGGTGGCGAGCGCCTGGGCCGCGTCCGCGCGCTGCCGGAGGCGGCGGGTCTCGCGTTGGTCGGCAGCCTCACGGGCGGCGCCGAGTTCGACGTGCTGGCGATGGCCGAGGGCCGGTCCGGCCGAGCGCCCGATGTCGGGGTGACGGGCGAGGACCTGGTGCAGCTCCAGTACACCTCCGGCACCACGGCAGCGCCGAAAGGCGCGATGATGACCCACCGGGGCGTGCTGCTCCATTACCTGTCCTGCATCCACGACCTGGATTATTCGGGCGACGATCGGTGCCTGGCGGCGCTGCCGCTATATCACACGGCGCAGACCCACGCCTTCACCATGCCGCAGATGCTGACCGGCGCGGCCACCTGGCTGATCGAGGCGCCGAAGCCGGAGGTCGTCTTCGACATGATCGAATCCCACCGGATCACCTCGTTCTTCGCGCCGCCGACCGTGTGGATCAGCCTGCTGCGCCATCCGGATTTCGACCGGCATGATCTGACCTCGCTCAGCAAGCTGTATTACGGCGCGTCCATCATGCCCGTGCCGGTGCTGGAGGAGATCCGTCTGCGTCTGCCCAATGCGCGGCCCTATAACGCCTACGGCCAGAGCGAGATCGGCCCGGTGGCGACCGTGTTGTCGCCCAACGAGCATGACGAACGTCCCGCCTCTGCCGGACGCCCGGTGCTGAACGTGGAGACGCGCATCGTCGACCCCGACATGAACGACGTGCCACCCGGTGAGACCGGTGAGATCGTTCACCGCTCGCCCCAGCTGTTGGTCGGCTACTGGGATCGCCCCGACGAGACCGCGGCGGCATTCCGCGGCGGCTGGTTCCACTCGGGCGACGTCGGCTATATGGATGAGGAAGGCTACATCTACGTGGTCGACCGGCTGCGAGACGTGATCAACACGGGAGGTGTGCTGGTCACCAGCCGCGAGGTCGAGGAGGCGCTGTTCGCCCATCCCGCCGTTTCCGAGGCGGCGGTGATCGCCCTGCCCGATCCGAAATGGATCGAGGCCGTGACCGCCGTCGTCGTGCTGCGCGCCGGTATGGCCGCCGGCGAGGGCGAATTGATCGAGCATGTCCGCGCCCGCCTGGCCGCGCACAAGGTGCCGAAGAAGGTGTTCTTCGTCGAAACCCTGCCCCGCAACGCCTCCGGCAAGCTACTAAAACGCGAGCTGCGGGGGATGTTCGGGTAACTGCGCACACGCGCCAATCCCTGCGCCAACCAGATAGTGGGCGCTCCCACCCGGCCGTACGCTTCCGGCAGTCAGGAACGAGGAAGCTGGGGATGATGGTGCAAAGACTGGCCTATGTGGGGCTGGGAGTCGCGGACGTGGATGCGTTCATGCGCTTCGCCGAAGGCGCGCTGGGGCTGATGCCCGACGAGCGGGAGGGCATCCGGCGCTTGCGCCTGGACGAGCGGGCCTGGCGCATCGCGGTACATGAGGCGCCCGCCGATGACATCGTCTATGCCGGTTTCGAGCTGGAGGATGTCGCCGCGCTCGCCTCGCTGCGCGAGCGGCTGGACCGGGAAGGCATCGCCCACGCCGACATGCCGGCCGCCGAATGCGCCGAGCGCCAAGTCGACGGCGGTGTGTGGCTTCGTGACCCCGACGGGCTGCGGCTGGAGTTCGTCCACGGCGCGGCGGAGGCGGCCACGTCTTTCCGCTCCGATCTGGCGCATGGCTTCACCACCGGCGACCAGGGCCTGGGGCACATCGTCATCGGCGTCGGCGATCTGGAGGGAGCCATCGGCTTCTACGAGCGCCTGGGATTTGCCATGAGCGACTTCATCACCGCGCCTATCGGGCCGGAGATGACGCTGCGCATCGCCTTCATGCACTGCAACCCACGCCACCACACCCTCGCCATGGCCCGGCTGCCGGGCGGCAAACGACTCAATCACGTGATGGTCGAGGTGACCGAAGTCGACGACGTCATTCAGGGCCATGCCCGATGCGTCGCGCAGGGCTACCGGACGGGCGGCATCGGCCGCCATCCCAACGACAACATGCTGTCCTTTTACGTGACGACGCCGGCTGGCTTCGACGTGGAGTACGGCTGGGGCGGCCGCCGCGTCGAGGGCGACTGGACCGTCCGCGAATACGACAGGATCAGTCTCTGGGGACATGAGAGGGCAGCATGAACGACATGACCACACCGGCCTCGCACTTCGCCGAGATCGATGGCGTAAGGCTCCACTATCACGACATCGGCTCGGGCGAGCCGCTGATGCTGATCCATGGCGGCGGGCCTGGCGCCAGCGGCTGGAGCAACTACAGCCGCAACGTGGCCGAGTTGTCGAAGGAGTACCGGCTGATCATCCCGGACCTGGTCGGCTACGGCCAGTCGGACAAGCCGACGCTGAGCGGACCGCGTTTTGCCATCTATGCGAAGGGCATGCTGGGGCTGATGGACAGGCTCGGCATCCCTAGGATCAACGTGGTCGGCAATTCATTGGGCGGCGGCACCGCCATCAAGATGGTGCTCGACGCACCGGAGCGGATCGGCAAGTTGGTGTTGATGGGGCCGGCGGGACTGATCGCGCCGTCGACGCCCATGCCGACCGTCGGCGTACGCCAGATCATGGAGTTCTACACCGGCGAGGGGCCGAGCCGCGAGAAGCTGCGCGCCTTCCTGCAGACCATGATCTACGACACCTCGTTCCTGACCGAGGAACTTCTGGACCAGCGGTTCGCCGCCGCGACCCAGCCCGACCTAGTCGCCAATCCGCCGCTCGGCAAGGGTGGCCCACCGCCGATCGAGGCGCTGTGGAAGGAGAACCTGGCCGGCATCACCCACGACACGCTGATCCTGTGGGGCCGCGAGGACCGGGTGAACCCGCTCGACATGCACCTGACGCTGCTGGCGCAGCTTCCCAACGCCCAGTTCACCGTGTTCACCCGTTGCGGCCACTGGGTGCAATGGGAAAAGGCCAAGCAGTTCAACCGTCTCGTCGCCGACTTCGTGCGCGGCGACCTATCCTGACTTCATGGCTTCCAGCGATCAGCGATTGCGGCGCGTGAATAGCCGGACGGGGGCCTGGGCTCCTATTCTGCCGCGGACGCTGGTTGGAGTGCTGCATGACTGACGCAAGGACGGTCCGGATAGAAACGCCGGACGGAGCAATGGATGGATTCCTGGCGGTGCCGGAGGCCGGAAGCGGCCCGGGCATCGTCATGCTCCAGGAAATCTTCGGGGTGAACGAGGCGATGCGGGCCACCGCGCGCCTGCTGGCCGAGGAGGGCTATGTCGTTCTGGTCCCCGATCTGTTCTGGCGGCTCGAGCGGGGCGTCGAGCTGGGCTATGACGATGCCGAGATGGCAAAGGCGTTCTCGCTCTATCAGCGCTTCCAGCCGGATGCGGCGGTCGGTGATATCGGCGCCGCGCTCGCGGCGCTGAAGGCATTGCCGGAGTGCACCGGCGGCGCCGCGCTGATGGGTTTCTGTCTGGGCGGAACGCTCGCCGTGCTGGCCTCGGCGGTCCTCGACGCCGACGCAGCCGTCGCCTTCTATCCGGTCGCGCTTCAGGACGTGCCGGACGCGGCGGTCAAGGTGCGGTGCCCGACCCAGATCCATCTGGGCGGTGCCGATCCCCTGTGCCCGCCGGAGGCGGCCGCCGCGCTCGCCGGGCGCTTCGCCCGCGACCCCAACATGCGTGTCCATGTGTATCCAGGCGCGGACCATGCGTTCTTCAACCCGGCGCGCCCGCAATACGACCGCATCGCCAGCGACCTGGCGCTGACCCGCGCGCTGGAGCTGCTACGGCCGCGCATCGGGCCGGTCTATGATCTGCTCGCGCTGTGGGAGCGACACACTTACCACGAATTCGCCAGCAAGGATGCCGACGAGACCATCGAGACCATGGTGGAACGGCCCTATGTCAATCATGTGCCGTCGATGACCGGCGGCACCGGCCGCCATGAGTTGCGGCACTTCTACCGCCACTACTTCGTGCACGCCCATCCGGACGACTATGGCATGGTGCTTGTCTCGCGCACCGTCGGGGTGAACCGTATCGTCGACGAGATGGTGGTGAGCTTCACCCACGACCGGATGATCGACTACATGCTGCCGGGCATCCCGGCCACGGGCCGCAAGATCATGATCGCGGCGACGGCCGTGGTCTCGTTCCGCGGGCCGCGGATCCGCCACGAGCACCTCTATTACGACCAGGCCTCGCTGCTCGCCCAGGTCGGGCGGATCGAGCCGGAGGCCCTGCCCGTCGCCGGCGTCGAGCAGGCGAAGAAGGTGCTGGACCCATTCGGGTGGCCGTCCAATACGCTGATGACGACCTGGGCGCCGCCCGCGCGGGAAGAAGCCTGATGGAACTCGCGGTGATCGGCGGCGGCCACGGCTGCTACGCGGCGGCGGCCAACCTGGCGGACGAAGGGCACGAGGTGCGCATGTGGCGGCGCGATGCCGCTGCCTTCGCGCCGGTGCTGGAGACGCGCGAGATAATCTTGAAGGACCACCGCGGTGTCAGGCGGGCGGGGCTCGCCCACGCGTCGACCGATATCGCGGCGGTGCTGGACGGCGTCGACCTGATCGTCGCGCCGCTTCCCGGCACGGCGCAGGAAGGCCTGGCGCGGACGATCGCGCCACACCTGCGCGACGGGCAGGTGGTGTTCATCCCGCCCGGCTCGTTCGGCTCGATCCTGTTCATGCGGGCGCTGCGCGAAGCGGGCAATGACGCCGACGTCGCCTTCGTCGAATCCGGCACGCTGCCCTGGCTTGCGCGCAAGCATGGGCCGGCCAGCGTTGCCATCACGACCCGCACCACCGACTTGCCAAGCGGCGTTCTCCCCGCGCGCCTGGATGCTTATGCCATGTCGGTGGTGCGGGAAGCCTTTCCCGAGGTGCAGCCGGTGACGGACGCACTCGATGCCGCCTTGCTCAATGGCGGCCCGATCATCCATCCGCCGTTGATCCTGATGAACGCCGGGCCGATCGAGCATTTCGACCGCTGGGATATCCACAAGGAAGGCACCCAGCCCTCGGTCCGCGCCGTCCACGACGCGCTCGACGCCGAACGCGTCGCGGTGCGCGAGGCGCTGGGCTATGGCGAGCGCCACTGGTGGCTGGCCGATCACTACGGCGTCGGCGGCAAGAAATCCATGTACGGAAACCTGGCGCACGAGAAGCTGACCGACAGCGGCGACTGGCGCGAGAAGATCGACCTGCGCCAGCACCGCTATCTGCGCGAGGATGTCCAGCTCGGTCTGGTGCTGCTGGCCTCGCTCGGCCGCTGGCTCGGCGTGCCGATGCCGGTGGCGGATGGGCTGCTGGCGCTGGCGGGCGCGGTCAACCGCGAAAACCTGTCGGCGAACGGCCGCACGCTGGAGAATTTGGGCCTTTCCGGCCTGTCGCCCGCCGAGTTGAAGGCGATCCTGCGCGAAGGGCTGCCCGCATGATGCAGGTCGCCGTCGTCGGGCCCGGACGTATTGGGCGCGGTATCGCGCAAGCCTTCCTGTGGGCAGGTCACCATGTCGCCATCGTCGATCTGAAGCCGCGCGATCCGGCTGACGCTGCCCGCGTGCTCGATGAGGCACGGGCCGAGATCGGCCGCGGACTGGACTTGCTGGTCTCGGTGGGACGTATCGATGCCGCCCAGGCTGCCGCCATGCTGGCCCGCCTGACGATGCACGCCGCCGGTGACGCGGCCGCCGGGCTGGGTGGCGCCGGCATTGTCATCGAGGGCGTGCCGGAAATCATGGCGGTCAAGGAGGCGGCGCTGGGCGAGGCGAGCCGGCTGGCGCCGGACGCGATCATCGCCTCCGCCACCTCGACGATCATGGTCGACGACCTCGCCCGGTTCGTCGAACGGCCCGAGCGGTTCCTCAACGCCCACTTCCTCAATCCGGCCTGGCTGATCCCCTTGGTGGAAGTCAGCGCCGGAGCAGCGACCAGCGCGGGCGTGCTGGAGACGCTGGAAGCCGTGCTGGTGGCCATCGGCAAGGTGCCGGTGCGCTGCGCGCCGTCGCCCGGCTTCATCGTGCCGCGCGTACAGATGCTGGCGGGCGGCGAGGCGATCCGGCTTGTGGAGGAAGGCGTCGCCAGCCCGGAGGACGTGGACAAGGCGTTGCGCGTCGGCTTCGCGTTGCGCTTCACCGTTCTGGGTTTCCTGGAATTCTCCGACTGGGGCGGCCTCGACATCGCGCGCTACGCGGGCGACTATCTCGCCGAGCGCCTGGGTGGCGAGCACTATCGGGCTCCGCCCATGATTGACCGGCTGATCGACGAGGGGGCGAAGGGGATGCATTCCGGACGCGGCTTCTTCGACTATCGTGGCCGCGACCTGGCCGAATACCAGCGCGGCGTCACCGCGCGTCTGCTCGACCTGATCGACCATGTGGGACTGTTCCCGCCGCCTTTCCCGGAGACCGCCAACCGATGAAGAATGACTGGGCGGGGTTCGCCCGCGAGCTGAAGGCCGACAGAGGCTGGCGCGTGATCGTGGTGGCCGGTGTTGGCTACGGGCTCGGGCTCACCGTCCTGCCATTCTACACGCTGGGCGCGTTCGTGAAGCCGCTGGAGGCGGAGTTCGGCTGGTCGCGCGGACAGGTGCAGGGCGCTCTGGTCGCGCTGATGGCCGCGACGCTGGTCGCCGCCTGGGCTTATGGCTGGCTGACCGACCGCCATGGTGTGCGCAAGGTGGCGCTGGCCAGCCAGGTCGGACTGGGCATCGGACTTTGCCTGCTGGCACTGACGCCCGGTGACCTGCGCCTTTGGTACGCTGGCTGGTTCGTCATGTCGCTGCTGGGCCTGGGCACCAGCCCGATCACCTGGACGCGCGGCGTCGCCGGCTGGTTCGACGCGGGGCGCGGGCTGGCGTTGTCGCTGGGCCTCGCCGGCAGCGGCATCGCGGCGCTGGTGGCGCCGGCAGGTATCGCCTTCCTGATCGAGCATATCGGCTGGCGCTGGAGCTATGTGGTCCAGGCCGCCGCGGTGCTGCTGATCGGTGTGCCGACCACCTGGTTCCTGTTCCCGCGCCAGAGCACCCGCGCGCTCGTGCAGCAGGTCGCGGCGCCCGCCGAGCGTCTCGGCCTCACCATGCGCGAGATCCTGTGCGGCTGGCGCTTCTGGGTGATCCTGTCGAGCTGCATGGCCGCAGGCTTCGCCATGGCGGGCATGATTCCCAACCTGGTGCCCATGCTGGTCGACCGTGGGTTCGCGCCGACAGTGGCGGCCAGCTACATGGGCGTGCTCGGGATCGCCGTCATCCTCGGCCGCCTGGCGGCCGGCTACGCGCTCGACCGGCTGTGGGCGCCGATCGTCGCCTGCCTGTTCCTGCCCTGGCCGGCGCTGTCGTGCTTCGTGCTGGCGCAGGGCGTCGCCGACCCGGTGCTGATCGGCTTCCTCGTCGCGCTGCTGGGGCTGGCGACCGGCGCCGAATTCGATCTGGTGCCCTTCATCTGCACCCGGTATTTCGGCATGCGCAGCTACGGCAGAACCTATGCGTTGCAGTGGGTGGGGTTCACCGTCGCCAGCGGCATCGCGCCCGCCCTGTTCGGCCACACCTTCGACGTAACCGGAACCTACGCGCCCATTCTCTATGTCGCTGGCGCCTTGTTCCTGTTCGCACCGCTCGTGCTGCTCTTGCTGGGCCGCTATCCGGCCCTGTCCCGCCCGGAACCGCAGGGTGAGGGGGCGCAAGACGGCGGTGTGGGGACAGTGCTTGCGAAGGCCGGATAGGGGCCGGAGCATGGCTCGGCCTAATCTGTCCTCATGGACTTAAGGGAGGCCCGAGAGGTGAATCTGGTGCAGGCGGCGGACAGGCTGGACGCGCTTCTGGCGGACATCCGCGCCCGGCGCGGCGAGATCGAGGCAGGGCGTCACGTACCGCGCGATATCGTCGACGGGCTGCGGGCGGCGGGTGTTTACCGCGCCGCGGTCCCCAGGCGCTTCGGCGGCGACGAGAGACGGCTGGCCGATGTTCTCCGGCTTGTCGAGCACATCTCCGAGGCGGATGCCTCCGTCGGCTGGGTGGCAAGCTTCGCACCGCAGGGCGCCAACTATTTCGGGGCGCTCTCGCCCCAGCGGCTGGCCGACATCTATGCCGCCGGGCCTGACGTTGTCGGCGCGGGCGGCCTGTTCCCCCTGCAGCCGGCGGTGCGTGTCGAGGGTGGTCTGCTGATCAACGGCCGCTGGAAGTTCGGCAGCGGCGCGACCGGCGCCGACTGGATCTCGGTCGGAATCGTCATCCCCGGCGATGGCGAACCGCCGCCGCCAAGGCTGCTGGTCCTGCCGGCGGAGAAGGTCGAGATCGTCCCCAACTGGGAGGTGGTGGGCCTGGGCGGCACCGGCAGCCACGATCTGGTGGTGCGGGACGTCATCGCCGATCCCGACTGGTCATTCGTGCGCGGCGGACCGGTGCAGGCGCCCGAGACCATCTGCCGGTTCCCGGCCATGGCGTTGGCGGCGCTGTCCTTCGCCGTCGTCGGGCTGGGCGCGGCCCGCGCGGCGCTGGGCGAGCTGAAGGCGCTGGCCGTCGCCAAGACCTCCATCACCGGCGCACCGCGGCTGGGAGACCGTGCCTATGCCCAGAGCGGCATCGCCCAGGCCGAGGTGGTGCTGCGCTCGGCCCGCGCCTTCCTGTACGAGCAGGTCGAGGCGGTGTGGGACATCATCGATGCGGGCGGCGCGCCTTCAATGGAGGATCGGGCGCTACTGCGGCTGGCCGCCAACAACGCCTCGCGCGCCGGGATCGAGGCGGCGCAGGCGGCATTCGCGCTGGCCGGCACCACCGCCATCTTCCTCGACAATCCGCTGCAGCGGCACCTGCGCGACGCGCTGGTCGTCAATCAGCACGCCTTCCTGGGGGAAGGCCATTACGAGAGCGCCGGCCGGATCATGCTCGGCCTGCCGCCCGCGCCAGGTTTTCCCTGAGACAGGAGGATTTCTTGACCGACACAAGGCCGCTCCGGGTGTTGTTCTGCATCGGCATCACCCAGACCTTTTTCGACCTTTCCAAGACCGAAATGCCGGCTGTGTTCGGCGCGTTCAAGACCGCCTTCGGCAATCTGGAGCGGCTTGGCGTCACGGTGCTGGGCTCGCTGGACGATGACCGGGCGCAGGTCGGCCATTCGGGCGGCTGGCCGTGGACCTCCTACATCATGGCGGACGTGCCTGACTTCGACACGGTGGTGCGGGTCTGCGATCTGCTGCGCTCGACACCGGCCGGCGACGGATTGCTCTGGCGCTATGCCAAGATCGAAGCGCGCATCGGCCGGCCGGTATTCACGGAGGAAAGCAGTGCCTGACATCGAGGCGCGGCTGGCTCGGCTGGAGGCCGAGGCGGATATCAGGCGTCTCATGGCGCGCTACATGGCGCTATGCGACGAGCCTGCGACCCGCGAGCCGGGCCCGGACTTCGCGGACCTGTTCACGGCCGATCTGGTGTGGGAAAGCGCCAGCGGCGAATTCCCGCCCATCGAGGGACGGGACACCCTGCTTGCATGGTTCGCCACCATGCGCCGGCCGGGCGCGTTCCACCATGCACTCAACATCCATTTTCTCACGTCCGAATCCGTCACCGTGGACGGTGGCGAGGGTACGGGAGCCTGGCTGCTGCTCCAGCCCGCCGTGATGCGCGAGGGAGCCGGTGAGCTGCGCATGGCGCGGCTGCGCATCGGCTTCCGCCAGGAGGGTGGCGCCTGGCGCATCGCCAGGTTCGTGTCCGAATGCCTGCTGAAGCTGGATGCGCCCGCCGACACGGTCGGCGCCCTGATGGCCATGGCGCGCCCATGAGCGTGTTCGTCGAAAGGCTTTCGCTGGGCGGGGATGGGCCGCGTGTCGCGGTAAAGGATACCATCGACGTGGCCGGCGTCCGGACGCGGGCCGGCAGCAGGGCCTTCCAGGGCGCTGCGCCCGCCGCCCGGCACGCCGACGCGGTCCAGCGCCTGCTGAGCGCCGGCTGCCGCATCGTCGGCAAGACCGTGCCGCACGAGCTGGCTTACGGCGTCACCGGCGTCAACCGCTTCGCGGGAACGCCCCTCAACCCCATCGATCCGCGCCGGATTCCCGGCGGTTCGTCCAGCGGCTCGGCGGTTGCCGTGGCGACCGATGAGGCGGATATCGGCCTCGGCACCGATACCGGCGGCTCGATCCGCATTCCCGCCGCGTGCTGCGGCATCATCGGTCTCAAGCCCAGCTTCGGCCGCGTCAGCCGAAGCGGCGTGATGCCGGCGTCGTCCTCGCTCGACTGCGTCGGCCCGATGGCCCGTGATATGGAGGGTATCGTCTTCGCCATGCGCGCCATCGCACCGGGATTCGCGCCGGTCGGCCGTGTCGCCGGCGCGCGCGTCGTCCGCCTGCGTGTGGATGCGGAACCCGCGATCCTCGCCGCCATCGACGCCGTATTGCCCGTGCCTTTCGTCGATCCACCCGATATGGAGGCGGCGTTCGAGGCCGGCCTGACCATCATCGGCTGGGAGAACTGGGCGGCGTTCGGTCATCTGGCCGGCACCGGCCTGCTCGGTGGCGACGTCGCGGCCCGGCTATCGGCCGCCTCCGACATCACCCGTCGACAGCTCGAGGCGGCGGAAGCGGTTCGGGTCGATTTCCGGCAGCAGGTCGATGCCTTTCTGGAGGATGCCGACATCCTCGCGCTGCCCACTCTCCCCACCTGTCCGCCGCTGCTGGGCGAAGCCCCCAGCCTTGGGCTGACGGCGTTCGTCCGGCCGTTCAACCTCTCCGGCCATCCCGCGATCAGCGTTCCCGTGCCGACGGCAGGCCGCTTCCCCGCGGGATTGCAGCTCGTCGGCCGGCATGGCGAGGACGAGCAGCTTTGTGCCATCGCGGGGACCGTCCTCGCGAGGACGGAGGAAAATGGCCATGCAGGCGCCTCAAAAACAGGAACATGCGTCCATGCCTGATCTCGACACCCTGGTACGGGATGACCACTTCCATGCCTCGCTCTACACCGATCCCGCGCTGTTCGAGGCCGAGATCGAGCGCATCTACCACCGCTCGTGGGTGTGGGTGGCGCACGAAAGCGAGATCGCCAATCCCGGCGATTTCAAGACCACCGTGATCGGCCGCACGCCGGTCATCGTCACCCGCGACAAGGAAGGCGCGGTGCATGTGCTGCTGAACCGGTGCCGCCACCGCGCGGCGACCGTCTGCGAGCAGGACAAGGGCAACACCCGTGGCTTCGTGTGCCCCTATCACAACTGGAGCTACGGGCTCGACGGCAGGCTGGTCGGCATTCCCTATGGCGACGGCTACCGGGGCGTGCTGAAAAAGGCGGATTTCCCGCTCGTCTCGGCCAGGGTCGGCATCTATCACGGCCTGGTCTTTGCTGCCCTCGACGCAGAGACGGAGCCGCTGGAGGATTATCTGGGCGCCGCCCGGCCATGGATCGACCTGTTCATGCATCAGGGCGGCGGCTTTCCGCTGAAGGTGGCGGGCGCGCACAAGTTCCGCTTCGGCGGCAACTGGAAGATTCAGCTCGAGAACACCACCGACGCCTATCACTTTCCGTTCGTCCACCGCTCCTTCGTCCATTCGCTGGACGCGGCCATGGCCAAGACCTTCACCGAGTTCGTCCGCCAGGACGCTCCCTATGTGCGCGCGCTCGGCAACGGCCACAGCGTCGCGGTGTTCTTCCCGGAGAGCGTCGACATCAGCGCCGACGACGGTCAGCCGATCCCACCGCGCTTCGCCGCGCTGGCCGCCCAGCTCGGCCAGAGCTGGCCGGAGGAGCGGGTGCGCTGGATCATCCGCGCGATCGGCGGCGTCGGCTTCAACCTGAACCTGTTTCCCAATATCGGCTTGTCGGCGGCGTTCCTGCGCGAACTGCGTCCGCTTGCCGTCGACCGCACGGAAATCCGCCATATCGCGCTGACCATGGACGGCGCGCCGGCCGAGGCCAACCGCGTGCGGCTGCGCGTGCACGAGAAATTCCAGGGCTCGGGCGGTTTCGGCAGTCCGGACGACATGGAGGCATGGGAGCGGGTCCAGCGCGGCGCCATGGCCGACCGGGACGACCTCTGGGTGCTGCTCAACCGGGGCATGGCGCGCGAGCGCCGGGACCAGGACGGCCAGCGCCAATCCCACGTAACCGACGAGACCGGCATGCGCGAGGCCTATGCCATGTGGAAGAGGATGATGGCGCGGTGAACTTCAGCGGACAGACCCTCGACCACCTGCGGCAGGCCAGCGCCTTCCTCGACTACGAGGCGGATCTGCTCGACCGCCACGCATTCCGCGAATGGCTCGCCCTGTGGGATCGCAACGGCCGCTACATCCTGCCGATCGAACGCGGCGAAACCGATTTCGAGAACAGCTTGAACCACATCTACGACGACCACACGATGCGCTCCCAGCGCATCGAACGGCTCCTCAGCGGCCACGCGCCGTCGGCGACGCCGGTCATGCGCACCGTGCGCAGCGTCTCCCGCGTGCGGTTGCTGGGCGCCGAGCACGGCCGGCTGCTGGTGTCGTCTTCGCTGCTGATCGTAAGCTACAAGCGGCAGGTCCAGAAGCTGTTGGCGGCGGACGTCACCCATCTGCTCGCGCTGCTGCCCGACAGTATCCGCATCGACGAGAAGATCGTCCGGCTGATCGACTCCGACGAGCCGCTGCCAGAGCTGAGTTTCCTGCCATGACCCCAAAGGTCGCACTCGTCACCGGCGCGGCGCAGGGTCTGGGCGCGGCGATCGCGGCCGCGCTCCACCAGGCCGGTATGCGTGTCGCGCTGGCCGACGTGGCGTCGGCGGACGGCCCCGCGCTCGTGCTCGATCCGGCGCTGGAAACGGCGCGGCCTCTGCTGCTGGATGTCCGCCGCAAGGAGGACTTCACCGCTGCCCTCGATGCGCTGTCGGGCTGGGGCGGCGTCGATGTCCTGGTGAACAACGCCGCCATCGCCTACACGACCCCGGTCATGGAGATCAGCGGCGACGAGTTCGACGCGGTGATGGCGGTCAACCTGCGCGGGCCGTTCTTCGCCTGTCAGGTCGTCGGCCAGCATCTGCGGGAAAAAGGCCACGGCCGGATCATCAACATCGCCTCGCAGGCCGGCCAGATGGGCGGCACGGTGACCGGCGCGCATTACGCGGCGTCGAAGGCGGGCCTGATCCTGCTCACCAAGTTCTTCGCCCGCGAGTTCGCCGGCAGCGGCGTGACCGTCAACGCCGTCTCGCCCGGCGCGCTGGACCTGCCGGCCGTCCGTGCGGCGGTTCCGGCCGACCGGCTGGCGGCGCTGGAGGCGGCGATACCGGTCCGGCGCCTGGGCTTTGCCGAGGAGATCGCCGCGGCGGTCGTCCTGCTGGCATCGGGGCAGGCGGGCTATGTCAACGGCGCCACATGGGACATCAACGGCGGAACGTTCATGCGCTGAGCGCTTGACCGCTTCCGCCGCGGGTCCATGATGGTGTCAGGAGCGCTGAAATGCTGTCTTTCATCACCAGCGACGACATCTTCCGGGCGCGCGCGGAGGGCGGACACTACCGCACGGCGAACCTGCTCGAAGGCTGCGACTATGTCCGCCGCACTTCGGAAGGCCACGAGTTGCGCTCGATACAGCGAGTCTCCCGCTTCGAGCTGCAGCATCGGCGCATGGAAATCCGCCGCGTCAAGATCGACTTCGTGCGCATCGATTGCGGTCACGACTTCGAGGTCGAGCAGGTGCACGAGCTGGGCTTCTATGCCTGCAAGATACCGCTGGGCGGCCAGTGCGAATTCCGCGTCGGCGGCGTGAAGCATGTCGCCCGTCCCGGCGATGTCTTTGCCGGCAATCCGTTCGAGCCGATCCGCAAGCGCTTCACCGGCCCTTATACCCAGGCGATCGTCCGCGTCGACCGCGACTGCCTGGAAGAACTGGTGGCGGCCGAGCTGGGCCGGCCGCTCGACCAGCCGATCCGCTTCGACACGTTGCCCCGCTCGGACGCGTCGACGGCGCTGCTGACCAACCTGATCGGCTTCCTGTGGCTGGACATGGACGGTGGCGCGGCCTCGCAGCACTGGCGCATCGCGCGGCACTTCGAGCGGGCACTGCTGATGGCCATGCTGCGCGGCGTGCCCAGCAACTATTCCGCCGAACTGGAGCGGCGTGGCAACGAAGTCGCGCCGTTCTACATCCGCAAGGCCGAGGCTTTCATCCGTGCCCATCTCGAGGAGCCCATCACCACCGGGGACATTGTCGCCGCCTCGGGCGTCAGTGGTCGTTCGCTCTATTACGGGTTTCGCCGCTGGCGGCAGACGACGCCGATGGCATATCTGAAGGGCGTGCGGCTCGACCGGGCGCGCGAGGAGCTGCTCGCCGCGTCGGTCCGGGGCGGCAGCATCACCGACATCGCGCTCGGCGTCGGCTATTCCTACATGAGCCGGTTCTCGGCCGACTACAAGGCGCGCTTTGGCGAACGGCCGTCGGAGACATTGCTCGGTTGCCGGGAAGAGAGGGCCTGATCGCCAATGTTGCGCTGCGCGCGCAGCCGCTTCAGCCGGTGAATAGCCTCCGTGCCGCCGCCGTGCTGTGCTGAGATATTGGCCAAGGGAGTCCATATGCGCGGCATCGGCAACAGGGTAGCGATCGTCTCGGGCGGAGCCACCAGCATCGGCGCGGAGATCGTCCGCGCCTTCTGCGAGGAAGGCGCCGGCGTGGTCATCGCCGATATCGATGCCGGCGAGGGCATCCGGCTGGCAGGCGCCATCGGCGACGCCGCGATGTTCGTCCGCACCGACCTGGCCTCGGACGACGACATCAAGGCCTGCGTCGCGGCGGCGGTGGCGCAGTTCGGCCGCGTCGACTTCGTCGTCAACGCGGCGGCGCTCTATCAGGATCAGGGCGCGGCGAGCAGCAGGGCCGACTGGGCGCGCTCCTTCGACGTCAACGTCACCGGACCCGTCATGCTGGCCTGTGCCGCGCGGCCGCATCTGGCCGCGGTGAAGGGTGCGGTCGTCAACGTGTGCAGCATCAGCGGCAAGGTCGCCCAGGCCGGGCGCTGGACCTATCCGGCCAGCAAGGCGGCTCTGATGCAGGCGACGCGCAGCCTGGCGCTGGATTTCGCCGAGGACGACATCCGGGTCAACGGCGTCTCGCCGGGCTGGACCTGGTCGGGCGGCATGGAGAAGCTGGGCCTGACCCGAGCCGCCGTCGACCGCGTCGCCGCGCCGTTTCATTTGCCGGGGCGCGCGGGCGACCGTCGCGACGTGGCCGAGGCGGTGCTGTTCCTGTGTTCCGAGCACGCCCGCTTCGTCAGCGGCGCCGACCTGCCCGTGGATGGCGGCTATTCGGCGCTGGGGCCGGAAGGTCGTCCATCCGCCTTCGCCGCGCTCGCGGCCGTGATGGAGCAGGCATGAGCATCGCACCCTACATGGCGGTCGGGCTGGTGCCCCTGGTGCGCGGCGTCCATGCCCGCTCGGAGATTGCCGTCAACCTGGATCACCTCGAGGAGTTGTTCGGCTTTGGTTGCCAGATGTCGGGCCTCGACCTGCCGGTAAAGCTGGTGGCGATCCCGGAAGGCGCGCTGCAAGGCTTCGCCGACGAGGCGGAGGATCTGGACCATGTCGAGTATGCCGCCGACATCGCCATCGACATTCCCGGGCCGGAGACGGCACGGATCGGGATGTGGGCGCGCCGGTTCGGCGTCTACGTGATGGCGCAGGCGAAGGCACGGCATCCCGACTTTCCCGAGCGCTTCTTCAATGTCGGCTTCATCATCGACCCGCAGGGCGAGATCATTCTCAGGCACTACAAGCTGACGCCGCTCTATCCCATCGAGCATTCGCTCAGCCCGCACGACGTGTTCGACATCTGGATCGAGCGTTATGGCCGCACCCTCGATGCATTCTGGCCGGTCGCCGATACGCCGATCGGCCGCCTCGGCGTGATGATGGCCAATGAGGGCTCCTATCCGGAAAACGCCCGCGCGCTGGCGCTGAACGGCTGCGAGATCGCCTACCGGACCGCGTTCCCCATCGCCGGCACCGGCGCCGGGATGGCGGAAATCCAGAACCGGGCGCGGGCGCTCGATAACACCATGTACGTGCTGGCGCCGAACAACGCCGCCTACTATCCGTCGGTCGCGTCACCGAGCCCGATCGACGCCTTCGGCGGCCGCTCCATGATCATCGATCACCGGGGAGATGTCGTCGGACGGCTTGACCATGGCGGCATCGCCACCGTCGTCTCCGGGATCATCGATATCGGCGCGTTGCGGCACCAGCGGCTGAACTCGCCCTGGACCAACTGGGCCAAGGACCTGCGCACCGAGCTCTACCAGATCGTCTATGAGCTGCCGATCTATCCGAAGAACCTCTATGCCCAGCGCCGCCCGTTCAACCACCATGACTACCGCGACCAGGTGACGCTGGCGCAGATCGAGCTGATGAAGGCGAGAGGCATATGGAAGCCCTGAGTGCCGAGGCACGGCTGGAAGATCATCGGACGCTCGACACCGACAGCGTCGAGGAAAGCCGCGAGGAGCTGTGTCGGGACATCTGCCCGCACGGCCTGGTCGCGACTCACGGAACGCCCATGCACACGCTGCACAGCAAGGTAGGTCTGCGCTCCAGCTCGTTGCATTACGTCCGCTACGGCACGCCGGTGCGGGTCGTGAACGCGCGGCTCGCCGACGCCTATCTGGTCCTGCTGCCCTACGGCGGAGAGGCTGTGGTACGGCAGGGACGCTCGGAGGTCCGGGTCGGGGGCGGCAGCGGCGCGGTGATCGCTCCGGGCAGCCGCTTCGAGGTCGAGGGCGACGCCGCCTCGGCGACGCTGATCTGGCGTGTCGATGGCGAGGCGGTCAACGGCATCGCGGCGCGCTGGTTCGAGGAAGGCCCTGCTTGTCGGTCGGCATCGGCGCTGGCGCTGGATGGCGGCGCCGGCGCGGGCTTCATCCGCACCATGCGCTTCGTGCTCCAGGAAATGGGGCACGGGGACGGCCTCGGTGCCAATCCGGTGCTCCGGGACCGGCTTGAGGAGCTGCTGATTTTCTCCCTGCTGGGGACCGAAGCGGACGGCCTCGCTGCCGAGCCGCGCGGCGGCGCCGCTCCCGTTCCTGCCTGCGTCCGGCGGGTGGAGGCCTATATCGCGGGGAACGCGGCGGAAGAGGTGAGTTTGGCCGACCTGGTCGCGGTCTCGGGCGTCGGTGCGCGCACCCTCTTCCGCTCGTTCCAGGTGTTCCGGGGCCGGACGCCGATGGCCCATCTGCGGCATGTGCGGCTCCAGAAAGTTCGCGCCGACCTGCTCAACGCCGGCGCGGACGAGACGGTGACCTCCATCCTGTCGCGCTGGGGCATCACCCAGTTCGGCCGCTTCGCCGCCGAGTACAAGCGCACCTATGGCGAACCGCCATCGGCATCCTTGCGCATCGCCCACGACGACGGCCCCGCCGACCGGCGTTGGTAGCCGCCTCGGTAGTAGATCAGTGGCTCGCCCGATCCGAGCCGGCATTCCTCGACCTCGCCTACATGAATGATGTGATCGCCCTGCGGAAACGCCGCCACGACGCTCACCGCCAGATGCACCAGCGCGTCGGGCACCACGGGCAGGCCATGCCAGCGCTCGAAGGAAAACTCGGGGTCCGTGCCCGCGGGCCGGCCGAAGCGGTCGGACACCGTTTCCTGCGCGCTGGACAGGATGCTGACCCCATAGCGGCCTGACGCTCCGATCACCGGATTGATCCGCGCCGTCTCGCCGATGCACACTAGCACCAGCGCCGGCCGCAGTGAAACCGATGTAAAGGCGCTGGCCGTCATGGCACGGGCGCGGCCATCCGCCTCGGCGGTGATGACCGTGACGCCGGTGCAGAAATGGCCCAGCGCGGCACGGTAGGTGGACGGATCGACGCTCATCCGGCAAACCGCGCAGCCGCGATCACCTGCCGTGTGGCGTCGCCGTCCTCGATCCAGGGAAAATAGTTGCGCGGCTTCATGATGTTGGCGACCAGCACTTGGTCGGCGACGCGCCTGTCCCGCGCGGCCGCGCCCAGCAACTCCAGCAGGCCAGGAGTCGGCGCCTCCAGGAACAGGTTGTTGAAGCGGTACGCATCGCGCGCGTGCCGGCCCCAATAGGTTTCCCATGTCGCCACCATCCACGCCGGATCGAAGGGCAGCACGCCGCGCGCGACGATTTCGTCCGCGAGGAATTTCGCGTGATGGCTGGCGTTGTTGCCGCCCTGGCCACCGATCGGATCGAAGGTCGTCGCGCTGTCACCGACCGGCATGACCGCAGCGCCGGACGGCAGCCGTCCGAATGCGACACGCACCGTCGGCGGGAAGGCGCCGACCAGCCAGCCGAAGGGGTCATCGTCGGCTAGGGACATGTCGGCGATGCTCGCGTAATCCCATGGCGCGTATGTTCGGACCAGGGCGCGGACGGCGTCCACGACCTCGGCGCCCGATTGCATGGACTGGAAGATGTCGAGGGGGCCGCCTGGCTGCGCCTCGACGATAACCGACCAGCTTGGGCCGGCAGTCTTGTGGGTGAACGGCACCCAGAACATCTCGCCGAGCGGGCCGAGTTGGGAGTATTTCACGGCGGTCATGCCCGCTTCCTCGGCCCAGCCGGTGGCGCCGGTGACGATCGCCATGGCAAGACGCCGCGCGGGGCGGTCATAGACGCTGCGCGCCGCGTCGCGCGGCACGATCCGCCCAAGCTCGGCCTTGCCGGCGGCGATGATGGTCAGGTCCGATGCCGCGGCGATGGCGTCGGCACGCTCCAGCGTGACGCTCTCGATGACGACCTCGCCGCCCTTGGCCTCCAGGTCGTTCATCCAGCGGTGGAACTTCAGCCTCTGGTCGACCGCGCCGCCCTGCCGTGCCGAATGGCCGAGCACCCGCAGGGCGATACCGCCATCCGGGGACGCGACGTCGATGTGCATGCCTTGGCCGGCATGCATGCCGGCCGACCAATGGTCGATGCCCAGGTCCCGCTCGATGGCGATGCTCTCGGCGAACAGATAGGCGGTGCCGGTCGGCCGCGCTTCGTGCAGCCACTGGTCGGCGGTCCGATCCGAATACAGAGTGACGTGGTACCCCTCTCCCACCAGCGCGTGAGCCAGGATCAGTCCTGCCTGACCGGCTCCGACAATAGCGATTCGCCGCATGGTATCGATCTCCTCATGTGAATTCGGTCTCACCGTAGTCATGGGCGAGAAAGCCACACTAGGCAGTGATCGACGGCTCTATTCATCTCTTGCCGAATTCGAATAAACGCAAGGCGGGCTGGCGAAAACGTCCGCGAGATATTGGCATTCAGATGTCAAGATTTGCACAGGGCGGATAGGCGCTGGCGGCCACCTGCTGAATTGTGAAGCTTCCGGGAAAAGCAGAATGCAACAAACGCCCAGGAGGGAAAAATGTCATCGAGGGTCAGGGGTACGGTCGCCGCGATTGCGCTCATAACGGCCGCGTCGACGGCGGCTGCGCAGGACGCCGCGCCGGTCGGCGGGCTGGAAGAGATCACGGTCACCGCTCAGAAGCGCGAAGAGAACATGCAGGTGGTGCCGGTGTCGGTCTCGGCGATCACCGAGGCTGGCTTCGAGCGGTTCTCCACGCCGAACATCGCGGATCTCAGCGGTGCGATACCTAACCTCTATACGCAGCCCACGCCGGGCGGTTCGTCGATCATCGCCGTCTCGATCCGCGGCATCCAGTACGCTGAGAACGAGAAGACATTCGAGCCGCCCGTGGGCGTAGTGCTCGACGGGGTATTCCTCGGTACGGCGCAGGGGGGGCTGTTGCAGAGCTTCGACCTGGAGCGACTCGAGGTTCTGCGCGGGCCGCAGGGAACGCTGTTTGGCAAGAACACCACGGGCGGCGCGATCAACGCGGTGCGAACGCGGCCGACCGGTGAGTTCGGAGGCAAGGTTGCCGCGACCATCGGCACCTTTGGCCGGCACGAATTCCGCGGCGTGCTCAACTTCCCGATCATCGAAGGCGTGCTCGCGGGCAAGATCGCCGTCGCCTACGAGGACGGCACGGGCGTCAAGAACATCGTCTTCCCCGGCCGCACCGACGGCGATCGCGATTACCTCAGCGCGTCGGGAACCGTGCTGTTCACCCCAAGCGACAATTTCGAACTGTTGCTAACCTACGACCATGTCCGTGACCGCAGCGAGAGCCCCGCGGTGTATCCAATATACCAAGCCGGGCCAACGGTGCTGCCCACCAACCCGAACATCGTCCTGCCACCGGACACGCCCTGCGCCGCGCTGAACTTCTGCCCGCCCAAGGATTTCCGGCACAGCCGCATCGCCGGCTCGGGCATCGCGCACAACGACATGAACGCGATCACCGCCAACGCCAGACTGGACATCACCGACACGATCAAGCTGGTCTCGGTCACCGGCTGGCGCGACGGCACCGAAAGCATCGTCAACGATTTCGATGCCACCGAAGTGCTGATCTTCGAGACGCACCGTCCCAACGATAACTTCGAGCAGTTCAGCCAGGAGCTCCGGCTCGAAGGCGAAATCGGCGAGCGGGTCAGCTTCGTCGCCGGGCTCTATTATTACGACGCCTCATACAAGTCGTTGATCACCCGCTTTCAGGACTTCGGCTACATCCGCGGCAATCCGGCGCTGATCGGCGTCCGCAGCTTGCTGTTCCCCGGCGCGGAAATCTCGGGCCAGGTCAACATTGACTACGGCTCGAAGTCCTACGCCGCCTTCGCGCAGGTCAATGTTGAGGTGTTCGACGGGCTGACCATCACCGTCGGCGGTCGTTATACCGAGGACAAGAAGCGGATGCTCTATCAGATCCTCAACCCGGACGGCACCATCACCGGCCCGGCCCAGGGCGCTACGGTGCCGCAGTCCATCGATACCAGGGAGAGCTGGAACAAGTTCACGCCCCGCTTCTCGCTGAGTTATCAGTTCGACCCGGAGACGATGGCCTATGCCTCGTTCACCCGCGGCTACAACGCCGGCGGCTACAGCGGCCGGGCGCCCGACATCTCCACGGTCGGCCCATACGATCCGGAAGTGGTCGACGCCTACGAACTGGGCTTCAAGACCGATCTGCTGGACAACCGGCTGCGCTTCAACGCCGCCCTGTTCCGCAACGAGTACAAGGACAAGCAGGAAGAGGTCACGAGCAACACCACCATCCCGCCGTTTTTCGGCACCAGCGTCGCCAACGCGTCGGAAGCCCGGATCCAGGGCTTCGAGATCGAGACGACCGCCGTGCCGGTGGATGGGCTGACGCTCAACGCGTCGGCGGGTTACCTGGATGCGAAGTATCTCGACTTCGTCGGCAACATCACCGGCCGCGGCGTCACCGACAATTCGGGGCTCAGCCTGCGGCGCACGCCCAAATGGACCTTCTCGATCAGTGGCGACTACATCATCCCGGTCGGCGACGGTGAAATCACGCTCAACGCCCGCTACCGCTATATCGACCAGATCGAGCTGGCGGTGACGAACGACCCCAACGGCCATGTGCCGTCGGCCAACTATTTGGATGCCTCGATCAGCTACGGCATGGTGACGGGCGGCATCGACTGGCGCATCCAGCTCTACGGCCGGAACCTGACCGATACGGTGCGCCAGAATGTCTATTTCCGCACCGGCGGCTTCCTTTCCTTCGCCGCGGCCAACCGCGGCCGGGAAGGCGGCGTCGAGGTGACGGTGAAGTTCTAGGCCGTGGCGCTGTCCCGTCGCGATATCGTCGGCCGCTGCCTTCTGCTGGCAGCGGCCGGTGTCGTCGTTCCACCCTTCGCCATGCCGGCCTTCGCGATGAACGAAAAGGTCTATCTGGACTATACGCGCGACGAGCTCGACCGGGCGCTCGACCAGAAGCTCCATGCGCCGGACTGGCGCGAGATGGTCGGTGTGTATGAACAGGCAAGCGCGGTGGCGAGGGAGCGGCTCAAGCCGGTCGAAGAGAATTACGGTCCGGAGACGCTGGACTTCTACCGTGCCGCCAGGCCCGACGCGCCGCTGATGATCATGCTGCATGGCGGAGGTTGGCGGATGATGGGCCGGCGCGACGTGGCCTACGCCGCCTCCACCTTCCTCGACGCGGGGATCGCCTATGCAGCGCCGTCCTACGGCCTGCTGCCGGCGACCAGTGTCCGGGAGATGGCCGCGCGTTGCCGGCAAGCGGTGGTATGGGCGCATGCCAATGCGGTGCGGCTGGGCATCGACCCGGCGCGGATCCACGTCGGCGGCATGTCGGCGGGCGGGCACCTCGCCGGCGTGCTGCTGGCGACGGACTGGGCGCGCCTTGGGTTGCGGCGGGGCGCGGTCGCGGGCGGCGTTCTGGTCAGCGGCATCTTCGACGTGGCCGCGCTCGCCGCGTCGACCGTTTACGGCTATACGGCGCTCACCGCCGAGGACATCGCCGCGCTGTCGCCGATCCGCCGGGTCGGGGAAATCACCGCGCCGGCACTTGTTGCCTGGGGCGACCGCGAGCCGCCCGAGTTTGCGCGCCAGTCGGAGGCGTTCCTCGCCGAGTTGCGAAAGGCGGGCAAGCAGTGCACGGGACTGCGGGTGGAGCACCGCACCCATTTCCAGATCGCCCTCGACCTGCGCGACCCGGATAGCGCGCTGGCGAAGGCGGCGTTGGGTCTGATCCTGTAGCAGGCTCCCTGTAGCCGGCTCTTCGTCGCCGGCAAGGCGGCCGGGGACGATGGAAGCGACTACGGTTGCGGTGCGAACGAAGCCGCGTGCTGCTCCAGCCATGCGCGCAGGGTCTTGGGTTTGCGGCCCAGCACCGTTTCGGCGAAGTCCGTCCGGCGCCACGCCAGGTCGTATTTCGCCTCCTTCCTGAAGTAGTCGAGAAAATAGGCCGCCGCGCCGTCGAAGCCCATCTTGCGGTTGTAAAGCGGGCCGAGATGCTCGAGGAACGCGGCGTCCGAGCCGTCGTGGCGGATATCGCGCAGGAAAACCGAACTCATCATCGCCGCCACACCCGACCACGGGAGCAGATCCTGGCCGTTGTTCAGGTCGTAGGTTTGTCCCAAATGCCGTGCATCGCTCGACAGCAGGATGCGGGCGGCTATCTCGCCTACCTCGCCGGAATCGACGAAGCCGTGCATGCGCTCGGGCTGTGCGAGCAGGTCCAAGCGGCTGACGGCTGGCGCGTTGGCGAACAGATTGTCCATCAGCGCCGCGGCGAGGTTGAAATAGATCACCGGCGCCCCGCCCTTATCGAGTGCTTGCCGCGCCAGCAGGTGCTGGGTTGCCGGCCCCGGTCCCGACAGGCTGGCCGGCACCTTGGCAAGCGAGATGCCTGGAGGGTCGCCGACGATGCGGATCATCTGGCGCAAGCCGGGACCGGCCGCCGCGACCACGTTCGCCATGGCGCGCTCCTCGTCGAGGAAGTTGGGCGTGACCAGGAAAGCGCTGTCGGCGCCCGCGAAGCAGGCCCGCATGGACGCGGCGTCCATGAAATCGGCGAGGATCACCTCATGACCGGGATAGTCGCGCCGCAGCGCGTCGGCGGCCTCGGCCCGGCTGGTCGCCAGTCGCAGCCGTGTGCCGGGCGACAGGTAGCGCAGGTGGCGGGCGACCGCGCCGCCCAGCCTGCCGCCAGCGCCGAAGATGAGTGTGGATGCCATCGATCCCTCCGTTGGTGCCGATGGGGGTGACATATCGGCGGCGGCGGAACAACGCGTGCCGGAGACCGCACCCGATTATGATGCACCCAGATCGCATAGTTTGCAGCGTACGGACATGAAGCGGAATTGCGCTATCCACCAAAGGCTTGCTGCGACCGGATAGGCCGACCCGCTGCCATGCGGCTACCCTCTGGACGAATATGGGCTTCATCGAAAGGGAAGGGGAATGTCCTTGGACGTGGCGGACGAGCCGGAGGCTGCGCTGACGTGGCCAACGGCGGACGGAACGAGGACGCCATACCGCGTCTTCACCGACCAGGAGGTCTATGAGCGCGAGCAGGAACGCATTTTCCGCGGCCAAACCTGGTCGTTCGTGGCGCTCGATGCGGAAATCCCTAATCCGGGTGACTACAAGGCGACCTATATCGGCGACACGCCAGTGGTGGTTACGCGCGGCACAGACGGGGAACTGCATGCCTGGGTCAACCGGTGCGCCCACCGCGGGGCCAAGGTCTGCCGCACGGCGCGCGGCAATGCCCGGGACTTCACCTGCATCTATCATCAGTGGGCCTACAGTCCCGGCGGTGATCTGCTGGGTGTCCCCTTCCGGCGGGGCCTGAAGGGCATGTCGGGCATGCCGGCAGAGTTCGACATGAAGGCGAACGGCCTGCAGAAGCTGCGCGCCGAAAGCTACAAGGGCGTGGTCTTCGCGACTTTCCGCGACGATACGGAATCCCTCCACGACTACCTGGGTGTCGAGATGCGGCCGTGGATCGATCGCATCTTCCACAAGCCTGTCGTCTTCCTCGGTGTGCTGCGCCAGAGGATGTCCTCCAACTGGAAGCTCTATTTCGAGAACGTCAAGGATCCGTATCACGGACACCTGCTGCACCTGTTCCACAACAGCTTCAACATTGGCCGTCCCAACATGGACGTCGCTAATGCGATCGACGCGCGTCATGGCCTGCACTCGATCATCGTCGCCATCAAGAGCGAGGCCAGCAAGGATACCTCGATCTATACCGAGAACCGGGTGACCACCTTCCGCGACGACGTGCGACTGAAGGACACCGAGATCATCCGCATGCGCGAGGAATTTGACCGGCCGGTGACCAACCACATCCAGTCGATCTTCCCGTCGCTGGTGGTGCAGCAGATCCATAACACCCTTGCGTGCCGCCAAGTCCTGCCTAAGGGTCCGGGCGAGTTCGAGCTGGTGTTCCACCTGTTCGGGTATGCGGACGACGACGAGGAACTGCGCGACATGCGCATCCTCCAGGCCAACCTGATCGGCCCGGCCGGCTTCATCTCCATGGAGGACGGCGAGGCCACCGAATTGGTCCAGGCCGCGGCGACGCCCGACAGGGGGCATCATTCGTCCATGCTGATGGGCCACGGCGCGCCCGAAGGCGCCATGTCGCTTATCACCGAAGAACTGCTCCGCTCGTTCTGGCGCGGCTATCGCAAGATCATGGAAGATTGAAGATGGGTGTGAGCCAACGCATGCTCGACCGGTTAGTGGTTGAGGAGTTCTACGCGGACTACGTCTCGTGCCTCGATGAAGGCCGCCTCGAGGAGTGGCCCGAATTCTTTGCCGACGATGGTCTCTACGGCCTGTGGTCGAAGGAGAACTGGGATGCGGGCCTGCCAGCGCCCATGTTCCTGTGCCGCAACAAGCGCCAGATGATGGACCGGGTCACCTCGTTGAAGGAGGCCAACCTGTACCCGGCGCACTGGAACAGGCACTTGATCTCGGCTACGCAGATCATCGAATCGACGGATAAAGGGATCGTGGCGCACAGCAACTACGCGGTGCTGCAGACACGGCTGGAGGGCGAGACCTTCATCTATCAGTCGGGCCGTGCCTTCGACGTCTTTCTGCGCGGCGAGACCCTCGTGCTCAAGGAGCGGCGATTGGTCTATGACACGCTGGCGGTTCCCACGCTCTTCGTTACCCCCGTCTAGGATCCAGCATGCCCTTGCATCCCCTGTGCCGGGTGGAGGATATCCCCTCCGACGAAGGTCGTGCCTTCATGGTCGACGGCGTTCGCCTGGCGTTGTTCCGCCTGGACGATGGCGTCCACGCCATCGACGAAATCTGCACCCATGGTGACGGATCGCTGGCTGACGGTTACGTCGAGGGCTGCGAGGTGGAATGTCCGCTCCATGCGGGCCGGTTCGACATCCGCACCGGCTGTCCGATGGCCGAGCCAGTGTCTATACCGGTCGCCACCTATCCCGTCGAGATCATCGACGGAATTGTCCATGTCTGTCTCGAGCCGCGACCGTTAGTGCAACCAGCGTGAAATAATTGCACTGACGTGCTGTACGCACTGGTCGTTCCCCCCTAAACTTTGGCTCTGTGAGAAATAGGGCGCCGTCGCGCTCGGAGCGGCGCCAGGAGGCAAAAGCCCATGCTGGAAGCCCAGACGCTCGGCAACATGGTCAACGGCATCATGTCACCGACGTCGGCTCGGTTCCGAACTCAGGATCGGGACGAATGTGTTACCTACGTCAGGAACACGTCGATCGGCCATTCCATGAAGCCGAACGGGTGCGACCCGCTTAGTTTCGCACACTGGAACGTCTGCCTCGACAGTGTGGACATCGATATGGTCGAGGTGGGGTGCGAATTCTCCATCGACCGGGGCGACGTGGATGATCGCTATTATGTGCATATGCCGCTGGGCGGCATGTGCGAGATCGGCGGCGGCAAGAATGTCGTCATGGCGCAGGCGGGTCACATCTTCGCGCTCAATCCGTCCAGCCTCGCACACAAACGCTGGGTCGGCGGCTGCAAGCAGATCATGGTGCGTATCGACAGGCAGGGCATCGAGCGGATCATGGCCGACGAGCTCGGGGTGGAATGCTACGCGCCGCTCGATTTCGAGCTCGTCATGCTCGACGGCGAGCGCAACACTGCGCTTGCCCAGTTCCTGATCTCCTACTGGAAGATGTTCGCGGCCGGTGCGGGCATGCACCAGAAGCAGGTCGCCAAGTCGCTGGAGCGCGGCCTTGTCTCCGGCCTGCTGGCGATCCTGCCACACAACTACAGCGCCGAGCTGCAGCGCCCGACCGCGGGCGCCGCGCCCTACTACGTGCGCCGAGCGATAGAGTATATCCACGCCAATGTGCGCAACGAGATCGCGCCTCAAGACCTTGTCGCGGCGGCCGGGGTGAGCGCCCGCTCGCTGTACTACGGCTTTCGCCGCTGGCGCGGCACCACACCGATGGTTTACCTGCGCAATGTCCGCCTTTCGCTGGCGCGCAAGGAGCTGGAGGAGGCGCGTTCGACAGGCCGGAGCGTCACCGAGATCGCCATGAACGTAGGCTACGAGCATCTCAGCCGGTTCTCCAAGGACTACCGCGACAAGTATGGCGAACTGCCGTCCGCGACGCTGCGCGGCTGAAGTTGCACCTCTGCTGAAGGGCTTGCGCTGACGGTGTAGCAGCGCCGCGGCGAAACGCCGATCCTGCCGGTTCAGTACAGGGAGGCCTCTTGTCGGACACTCATGAAGCTATCGCGGCCCGGCTGCGCGACGCCTACACCGCCGGCGCGGTCCCGCCGCTGCGCGACGGCCTGTCGCCGACCGACGTGGCCGGCGCCTATGCCGTCCAGAGCATCAACACGCGCTTCTGGCAGGCAGAAGGGAGGCGCGTCATCGGCCGCAAGGTCGGGCTGACCGCCAAGGCGGTCCAAACCCAGCTCGGCGTCGACCAGCCAGACTTCGGCGCCCTGTTCGCCGACATGTTGATTGCCGACGGCGACATCCTGGACCCGGCGCGCGTGCTGCAGCCCAAGGTCGAGGCCGAGGTGGCGCTGGTCATGGCGCGAGATGTGGACAATCCAGAGGCGGGCTTCGCCGACATCCTCTCCGCGGTCGCCTATGCGCTGCCTGCCATCGAAGTGGTCGACAGCCGCATCGCCGACTGGAAGATCACCTTCGCCGATACCGTGGCCGACAATGCCTCGTCCGCCTTCTTCGTACTGGGCACGGAGCCGCGGCTGCTGACCGGACTCGATCTCAGGACCTGCGGTATGGTGATGGAGATCGACGGTGCGATCGTCTCCATGGGCGTCGGCGCCGCCTGCCTGGGCCACCCGCTGAACGCGGCCGCCTGGCTTGCCGCCACGCTCGCGCGCAATGGCGACAGGTTGCGGGCTGGCGACGTGGTCATGACCGGCGCGCTCGGGCCGATGGCGCCGCTCACGGTTGGCTGCGGTGTGCGTGCCACCATCGGCGGCCTGGGCAGTGTCGGTTTTCGCTACGGAGGGTCAGGCGCTTGAGGACGAAAGTGGCGATCATCGGCTCAGGCAACATCGGCACCGACCTGATGATTAAGGTCATCCGACTGTCGCAGACGCTGGAGATGGCGGTGCTCGCGGGTATCGATCCGGACTCGGACGGCCTGAAACAGGCCGAGCGGTTGGGCATAGCGACCACGTCGCGGGGCATCGATGGGCTGGTGGCGCTGCCGGCGTTCGCCGACATCGATATCGTCTTCGACGCGACCTCGGCAGGTGCGCACCGGCACCACGACGCGGTGCTTCAGGCGCACGGCAAGGTCGTCATCGACCTGACACCCGCGGCGATCGGCCCTTACACTATTCCGCCGGTCAATGGCGACGCCAATCTCGACGCGCGCAACGTCAACATGGTGACGTGCGGCGGCCAGGCGACGATCCCCATCGTCGCCGCCGTCAACCGGGTGGCGAAGGTGCGCTATGGCGAGATCGTCGCCTCCATCGCCTCGAAATCGGCCGGGCCGGGCACCCGGGCCAACATCGACGAATTCACCGAAACCACGGCACGCGCCATCGCCGAGATCGGCGGCGCCGACCGGGGCAAGGCGATCATCGTGCTCAACCCGGCCGAACCACCGCTGATCATGCGCGACACCGTCTATTGCCTGACCGACGACGGCGACCCCGCCGCAATCGCCGCCTCGGTCGAGTCGATGGTCGAGGAGGTGCGTAAATATGTACCCGGCTACCGGCTGAAACAGGCGGTGCAGTTCGAGCGCATCGGCGGTAATGCGCCCCTGCGCATCCCGGAGATGGACGGCTCGTTTTCGGGCCTCAAGGTGAGCGTGTTCCTCGAGGTCGAGGGCGCGGCGCATTACCTGCCGGCCTATGCGGGGAATCTCGACATCATGACATCGGCGGCGCTGAAGACCGCCGAGAAGATCGCCCTGCGGCTGCGCGGCAGGGCAGCGGCATGACGGGCAAGCTCTACATCCAGGACGTGACGCTGCGTGACGGCATGCACGCCATCCGCCACCAGTACGGCATCGACCATGTCCGCCGCATCGCCAAGGCGCTCGACGACGCCCGGGTCGACGCCATCGAGGTGGCGCATGGCGATGGACTGTCCGGCTCCAGCTTCAATTATGGCTTCGGCGCGCATACCGACTGGGACTGGATCGCCGCCGTCGCCGAGGTGCTGACCCATGCGCGGCTGACGACGCTGTTGCTGCCCGGCATCGGCACCATCCACGACCTCAAGCGGGCCTACGCCCTGGGCGTGCGCTCGGTTCGCGTGGCGACCCATTGCACCGAGGCCGACGTATCGAAGCAGCATATCGAATGCGCGCGCGGCCTGGGCATGGATGTCTCCGGCTTCCTGATGATGAGCCACATGTTGCCGCCCGACGCGCTCGCCGCCCAGGCGAAGCTGATGGAAAGCTATGGCGCGCATTGCGTCTATGTCACCGATTCCGGCGGCGCGATGACCATGGACGCCGTGGCCGAGCGATTCCGGGCCTATGACCGCGTGCTGACGCCCGAGACGGAGCGGGGCATCCACGCTCATCACAACCTGTCCCTCGGCGTCGCCAATTCGGTCGTCGCAGTCCAGAACGGCGCGGTCCGGGTGGACGCCAGCCTGGCGGGCATGGGCGCCGGCGCCGGCAACGCGCCGCTCGAGGTGTTCATCGCCACGGCGGACGTCCACGGCTGGCATCACGGGACGGACCTGTTCGCGCTGATGGACGCCGCCGAGGATCTGATACGTCCGCTCCAGGACCGTCCGGTGCGCGTCGATCGCGAGACGCTGACGCTGGGCTATGCCGGCGTCTATTCCAGTTTCCTGCGCCATGCCGAGAAAGCGGCGGCCGACCACGGGCTCGACACGCGCGCCATCCTGGTCGAACTGGGACGGCGCAAGATGGTCGGCGGCCAGGAGGACATGATCATGGACGTCGCGCTCGACCTGGCGTCGCAAATGCGGGCCGACACCAAGCAGCTTGGCGAAACGTAAACAAACCGGCACCGGTCCAGGATAGAAAACATCAGTAAGACTGTGTCCCTTCCGAAAACCTCATTCAGACAACTTCCGTGCATATCGACGGTGGAGCCCTCCGAGAATTGGGCGCGAAACGAGCCTTCCTCGGTCCTCGATGGCGCGCTCGAGAGGCGCATCCTTGTCAAGAGCGAGCCACTGGGCGGTGGGACGGTCGGCCTCGTCGGTGCGCAGGATGCCATGGCGGCCGTGGCCGAGCGCGACGAAGCCGTAGAGCTGGCGTAACCCGAGCGTGCGCACCGTGAACATGTCTATGGCGGCGACGGCATGGGCATGGTTGCGCAGGAAGGTCGCCCAGCTCTGGGTGGGTCGGCCCCGGTGCGGTGGGTTATCCTACAGGCAGTGCCGGGTTTCGCTGTTCCGCCAATTCATGTTCCCTGTTCCGTCCGCCAGGATATGATGCCCAAGTGGCTGATATGTCGGTGCTATCGGCCTGGTTTTCATCAAATGACCTGCCAGGAAGCCCGATTTTCGCTGTTCTTTCCCGAAGATCAGGGAATCTGATAGAGAGCAGTTCGCTCACGACTGCGTCCACCGCCACTCCCCCTTCCTAAACACTCTCCCGTTCAGTGCATCGCGCCTGCGAATCCCGCAGACTTTGGCCATTTTGCCTCATGGCTCTGGACTCTGGGACTGCTGCCGCCAGTCGAGTTGAGTCTCTGTTGCCGCACATTCTCCGAAGCTGTGGACTACCGGGATTCCGAACGGCTTTAAAAAGCGAAAGTTTTTCAATGGTGTAAGAAGATCGCTCCCATCGATTGTTTGTACGGGCGTCTGCCTTGCATGCGGGACCGGCAGCGAACATTTTCTCGACTGAAAGCGCCATTCCCGCCGTTGAATGATTCAAATGGTCATCCCGACAGCGGACATTTGAGTGTGTTGAAGTCCGCTCTTGAGACACTGCTGGAACCTGTCGATGACACCTAGGATGGCAGCCCGACCCACACGATCCGGGATCGCGCCTTACGATGTGGCTCGCACGACAAGAATGTCGCTCGGGACGGCATCAACGATCCGTCTCGCTGTTCCTCCAATGAGCACATGAAACAATAGCCCCCTACCCAAAGCACCGATTACCGTCAGATCCGCATCCCTCTCCGTGACATAAGCACTCATCATTGCTCCTGGCGGGCCGTGCTCTATCGATGTGCTGACGCGGTTCCGGACCTCCGGCGAAAGGCCAGCCTCGTCGACAAAGCCTTTGATGGTCGCTTCCTCCATCGCCGCGAAGTCGCGGCTGAGCTGGCTGGGTTCCAGCAAAGATCTGTAGGGCATTTCGAATGCGTGCATGAGCATGTATGTCGCGTCCGGGAACAAGGTCGCCGCGACCCTCAGACCGTGGCGTGATTCCGGTGTGAAATCCGTTCCGACGAGCAGGTGGCGGTATGGCCCCCTGGGTCTCGTCTTCACCACCAGAACAGAGGCCGGACAACGACGCACCACCTGCTCGATCGTATTGCCGCTCGAACCACCGAATGACCCATCTCGTGCTGAGCCCAGGATGGCTAGATCGCACTCTTCGCGCGCGACCACGTCTAGGATGGATTGGGCGATCGGTCCCTCTTCGAGAATGATAGAAACGCCGGTGACTTCATTACGCAGATCACGCCTGATTTGCTGCTCGACAGCAAAACTAGGGTCCGGGGCGCGCCTCCAAGAGGGCGTCTCCTCGAATTCACGATGGGTGGCGCCCAGCGGCGCCGCCTCAATGACATGCATAATAACCAGTTGCGCCTCCCACTGACTGGCAAGCTGGGCTGCTCGATCGAGCGCCCGATCACAACGCGCGCTGAGGTCGGTCGCCAGCAGGATTCTACGCGGGGGGTTCATGGAGCAATTAGTCTCGATCACGTTTGCACTCCTGCAGGCTTTTCGTCAGCAACACCATCCAGGTCACGCCACACGTGCTGATCACGCCGACCGTTCTCCAGACTGTCCTCTTAGATTGTGCACCCTCGGCAATATGAAATCTGTTGTTCCTCCCGGATGCCGCTTCTGCTGAAGATGTAAGCATCAGGTCGACTCCTTCTCCGATCCGGCACTCCCGTCGTTGGGCGGGACCCGGTGCCTGCTGGCCGTGACCAGCAGGATCAGCGAGATCGGGGTCGTCAAGGTCACAAAGGAGACAATGAGCAATTCGTGGATCACCAGCCGGGACTCAAGCATGGTGAAGAAGATCATCGAGGCCACGCCGATCGTCAGTGTGCCAAAAGATGTCCCGATGGTCGGCGGATGCAGCCGTGCGTAGAAATCTCGCATCCGCAGCAGCCCAAGCGACCCGACGAATGCCAGCCCGGCCCCCGATACCAGAAGCATGCCGACCAGCGCCGCCGCCCATACCGGCAGTTCGACGGCCGCGCTCATTCGATCACCTCGCCGCGCAGCAGGAACTTGCTGAGTGCGACCGTTGCAACGAAGCTGAGCATGGCGATGGCGAGCGCGATCTCGAAATAAAGCGTCCGGCCGCTGGTGATGCCGACGGTCATGACCAGCAGCATCCCGTTCACGTATAACGTGTCCAGAGCCAGAATCCTGTCCTGCGCCCGAGGGCCGCGGATCAGCCGCCACAGGGCGCAGCCCATGGCGAGTGTCAGGAAAAGCTGGGCTATCAGGACGGCGCCCTGTAGCAGTGCCGCGCTCATTCGAAGATCTCCATCAAATGGCATTCGTATCGTTGCTTGATGGTCTCGACCCATACGGTCTTGTCTACGAGGTCGAGCACATGGATGGTCAATTCGCCAGCGCGATCGTCGAAGGCCACCCACAGCGTGCCCGGCGTGGCAGTGATAATGACCGCCAGGGCTGCGAGCGCATAAGGCGAACGGATTTCCAGAGGCAAGGTCATGAAGCCCGGCTGCACCGGCCGGGCCCCCAGGACGATGCGCGCCACGGCGATATTCGAGCGCGCGACGTCAGTCACCACGGCGATGGTCAGACGCAGGGCAGCGAGGGGACGGCGAAGGATGCCTTCAGGTAACTCCAGCGTGGCCAGCAAGCCGCCGCCGGCGAGGCCAAGGAGAATGCCCAACAGGATATGGCCGGGAGCAGCGCTCTGGTTCATTAACAGCCACAGGGCGGCCACAGCCAGCGAGATAAACGGATAGCGTAGCCAGCGGGTCACGGGGCGGCCTCCTGCCCAAGCACCCCACCCACGTAGCGGGTGGGCTCGTGTAGGGCCTTCGCGGTCTCACCCGCAAAGCGCATGGCCGGTTCGGCCATCACCGTCATCGCCACGCAGAGGATGAGCAGCAGTCCGATAGGCACCACTTCCACGAGGCGCACATAAGGAATCTCGCGATCCGGGTCCCAAAGCGACCTCATGCCGGCGCGGATCAAGGCCAGCAAGGCTGCGAGGCTGGAAACGACCAGAATGCCGGCCAGCCACCACGCAGAGGCAGGCAAGGGGGGTGCGTCATCGCTGATCGGCCCGAGCGCGACCAAGAGAATGGTGAATTTGGCAACAAAGCCCGATAGGGGCGGTATGCCGGCGATCAGCACGGTGCAGCCGAGAAACCCGACACCCAGCGTGGCCATGGTCGCGCGCAAGGGCACGCTCACCTCCTGCTCTTCGGACGTGCCCTCTTCCTGGCCATCGCCAAATGCCTCGCTGGTGACGGCGAGAACGTCGGCGCCGAAGGCTCTGTCTCGTTCGGTCAGCTCGATCAGCAGGAAGAAGGCTCCAAGACCCAGCGTGGAGCTGACGAGATAGAACAGCGCACCCGCGGTTGCCGCGGACTCGTCCAATCCTAGGGCGGCCAGGATGGTTCCCGATGACATGACCGCCGCGAACGCCGCCAGCCGCGTCGTCGTCTGAGATGCAAGGGCTCCGAATGTGCCGAAAACGATCGTCACCAGGCCGCCATACAGCAGAATCTGGCCCGCGACCGGGCTGGGATCGGCGCTCCCCTCGCCAAACAGCAGCAGCCAAAGCCTCAAGATCGCATAGATGCCGATCTTGCTCGTCACGGCGAGCATGGCCGCAACGGGGGGACTGGCGACGGAATAGGTGGCAGGTACCCAGAAGCCGAGCGGCCAGATGCCCGCCTTCAGCAGGAAGGCGATGCCCAGGAAAGCGGCGCCCGCTTCCAGCAAGCCGCGGTCCTGGGCCATGAGGTGCGGAAGCCTCCGCGCGAGATCCGCAATGTTGAGTGTGCCGGTCACTCCGTAGATAAGGCTCACGCCCATCAGGAAGAATGCGGCGCCCGCCAGGTTCACGGCAATAAAATGAAGGCCAGCCTTGACACGGCCGATGCCGGTCCCGTGCAGCACGAGGCCATAGGACGCCGCCAGCATAACCTCGAAGAACACGAAGAGGTTGAATAGGTCGCCGGTGAGGATCGCCCCGTTGATCCCCATGAGCAGTAGCTGGAACAGCGGATGGAAGTGCACGCCGACCCGGTGCCAATGGCCGAGCGAGAAGACCAGGGAGGCCGCGGCGACGAGAACGGCGACCAGGAGCATCAGTACAGTCAGGCGATCCGCGACGAGGGCGATGCTGAAGGGGATCGGCCAGTCTCCCAGCATATAGACAGCGGTCACCGTGCCGGAGGCTGCTTCGGCGACAAGAGCGGTCACCGTCGCCAACAGGCAGGCTACGGATGCCAGCCCGATGAAGGCCTGCACCTGCCGTCCACGACGCTCGAGCAGCAACATGGCCACGGCGGCCGCCAGCGGCAGGGCTATGGGGATCAGGAGTCGATGTATTTGCCATAGCTCCATCATTGTTCTTCTCGCCCATCCACATGGTCAGTCCTGGTCAGGCCCCGCGCGGCCAGCAGCACGACGAGGAAAACGGCAGTGGTCGCGAAGCCGATCACGATGGCAGTCAGGACCAGCGCCTGGGGGAGCGGATCGACATGATGGGTGGGGTCACCTACCGCAGCCGCCTCGAGGATAGGCGGCGCCGCATCCCGGATACGGCCCATCACAAAGATGAAAAGATTGATGCCGTAAGACAGCAGCGAAAAACCGAGAATGACCTGGAAGGTACGCGGACGCAGGATCAGCCACACCCCCGAGGCTACGAGCACGCCGATCGCGCAGGCGAGGATCTGCTCCATCACAGGGCCGCCGGGTCCGGAGGAGGCGGAGCACTGCGGTGGCTGCGAAGCGACTGATGCGCAAGGGCGATCAGCATCAACGCCGTGGTGCCGACGACCAGGAGGAATACGCCGAGGTCGAACAGCAACGCCGTCGCTAGAGGGATGCGCCCGAGGAGGGGAATATCTGCGTAGGTCGAATAGGACGTCAGGAACGGATGGCCGAAGACGGCGGCGCCAATGCCCGTCGCGCCCGACAGGAACAGCCCGAGCCCGATCCAGAGCACGGGGCGGATAGAGAGACGGCTTTCGACCCAGCGCGCGCCCTGTGACATGTATTGGAGGATGAACCCGACCGCCATGACCAAGCCGGCGACGAAGCCGCCGCCTGGAAGGTCGTGGCCCCGCAGGAACAGGTAGAGTGCGAGCGCAGCGACGAACGGGAACATCAGGCGCATGATCAGCCCGGGCACCAGCAGCATCTCGGCCTGCCGACCGCTCTCATCTTCATGGCAGGTTACCTCCGGCGTCTCGGCGGCCGAAGACTGGCGGATGCTATCGGGCGCTGGCCGGTACCGCCGCAGCAACGCGTACACCGTCAGTGCCACGGCCGCGAGCACCGTAATCTCGCCCAGCGTGTCGAAACCCCGGAAATCGACCAGGATCACGTTGACGATGTTGGTTCCCCCTCCTTCCGTATAGGCGCGTTCGACGAAGAAGCTGGCAATCGTGTCCGGGGCGGGCCTGACCATCACCGCGTAGGAGATCGCAGCGGCGATCAGTCCCGCGCCCACGGCGATGATCAGGTCGCGCACCCGGCGGGCCCGGGCCGCGAGCCGAACGGGTGCAGCCTGCCCGGCGTCCTCCAGGCGCTTCGGTAACCAGCGCAGGCCAAGAAGCAGCAGCACCGTGGTCACGATTTCGACGAGCAGCTGAGTCAGCGCCAGGTCGGGCGCCTGTAGCCAGGCGAAGGTGATGCAAACGACGAGGCCCGCGCCGCCCATGAGCGCCATGGCAGCCAACCGATGGAACTTTGCCTGTTGGGCCGCGGCGACGGCGCAGATGATCCCGATGGTCCAGAGCAGCATGAAGGCGGGGTTCACATCCTGCAGGCCTGCGAGATTTATCGTGACACCGCTGCGATAGAGGGCCCATAACCCGGCGCCGAAGGCGAGGCAGATCACCAGGCGAAGCTGCGGCTGCAGCCGCTGCGTCCCCATGAGGGCCGCCGCTCGGCGCGCCAGCGTCCAGGAAAGGGCGACCATCACCCGGTCGAACAATCGCCGCGTGCTGAGCCTGTGCAGAACGGGATTAACCCGGTCGCCGCGGAGATACCGCCGCATCGCCAAATAGAGCAGGATACCTCCTATTAGCGCCGCGATACTCATGATCAGGGCAGGGGTGAACCCATGCCAGACCGAGAGGCTGTAGGCCGGCGTCCGGGCGCCCAACACTGACTGGACGGCACTTGCCAGAAAGGGCCCGATGGTTAGGGCCGGGAGCACGCCCACAGCGAGGCACGCCAGCACCAGGAGGGCGACCGGCACGATCATCCACACTGGTGGTTCGCCGGGTGTACGCGGCAGGTCGGATGCAGTCGAGCCTAGGAACACCTGGTGGATAAGGCGCAGCGAATACGCGACACTGATCGCGGCGGCCAGAGTCACCACATAGGGCAGAAGTTTGTCGAGCGGCGAGTCAACCAAGGTCTCCACGGTCTCGCCGAAAAATATCTCCTTGGAGAGGAAGCCGTTTAGCAGCGGCACGCCAGCCATGGCCGCCGCGGCCACCGTTGCCAACGTCACCGTGATTGGCATGACGTGGATGAGGCCGCTGAGCCGCCGGATGTCGCGCGTGCCGGTTTCGTGGTCGATGATTCCGGCGGCCATGAACAGTGACGCCTTGAAGGTTGCGTGGTTCGCCATGTGGAAAATTGCCGCCACGGCCCCCAGCGGCGTGCCGATCCCGAGCATAAGGGTGATCAGGCCCAGATGGCTTATGGTCGAATAGGCCAACAGACCCTTGAGGTCCTGATGGTACGCTGCCAGGAAGGCGCCGATGAGGAAGGTCGCGAGGCCGCCGGTCCCGACGATCCAGAACCACACGTCCGTCCCCGCCAGCACGGGCCATAGCCTCGCGAGGAGGAAAACCCCCGCCTTGACCATGGTGGCTGAGTGCAGATAAGCGGATACGGGCGTTGGCGCAGCCATGGCCTGCGGCAGCCAGAAATGGAACGGAAACTGCGCGCTCTTGGTCAGTGCTCCGAGAAGGATCAGCAGCAGCATCGGCAGATACAGGGCGTGGTTGCGGACCCGGTCGCCGGCGGCCAGCACAATGTCGAGTTCGTAGCTGCCAGCGATCTGGCCCAGAATCGTCACGCCACCGAGGAGTGCCAGGCCGCCCGTTGCGGTGACCGTCAACGCGATGCGTGCGCCGTCCCGCGCCGCCGGGTTTCGATACCAGTAGCCGATCAGCAGGAACGAGAAGAGGCTGGTGAGCTCCCAGAAAAACACAAGCTGCAGCAGGTTCCCTGCCAGCACTACGCCAAGCATGGACCCCATGAAACCGAGGAGAAACGCGTAGAACCGGGTCACCGCGTCGGATGGCGACATGTAGTAGCGGGCATAGAGGACGACGAGGACTCCCATGCCGCTGATCAGCATCACGAACATCCAGGCGAAGCCATCCAGCCGGACGACGAAATTGAGTCCCAAGCTGGGAAGCCAGGCAATGCGCGTGGAGATCGCCGCGCCGTCGGCGATCCCGGTATAGAGCGATATGGCCATGGCGAGACAGGCGGCGGCGGTCAGGCCCGCCAGCCAGGCGACGGCTGTCTTAGCGCTCGATGGCATAAAGGAGGCGAGGAGGGCGGCAACGAAAGGCAGGGCGGTGATGCTGACGAGGGGGCTGAGGGTCTGTTCAGGCATGCTCGGCGGCGCCCCAGTTAGCTCGGCTTGACCCGGCGAGGTCCCGATGTTTGACTCTCTCGGCCCGACGGGGCTGTCCGGCTGCCACCATGCGTCGTCAGCAGGAAGGAGCTTGGAGCCGGAACCGCGTTACGCGGGCGTGGCCTATGTTAGCAGGAGGATGAGGAACATTCCGATGGAGATTCTGCTCGCGACCGATCTTAGCGCGCGTTGCGACCGCGCATTCGACCGGGCGATGCTCCTCTCGCAGCAGTGGAACGCCAGGCTGACCATCGTCACGGCCATCGAAGAACCACTCGATCACGTTACCGAACTGGTCGCTTCACTTGAAGACATGGCCTCCCTAATCGACCAGGAGAGAGATGCCGTAGCCCGGGAAATCCGCGAAGAAGCCGCCGGTACCGGCATTCCGACCGAGGTGATCGTGAGGCGCGGGAAGTCGGCCGAGGTTCTTGTCGATGCCGTCCGCGCGGGTGCATACGATCTCGTGATCACGGGTATCGCTCGCCGGACGGGGTTCCTTCGAAGCATGCTAGGCGGGACCGCCGAAGCGGTGCTTAAACAGGGGACGTCGCCTGTCCTGATGGTGAAGACGCGGGCGCGAGCCGAGTATCGGGTTGTGCTGACGGGCGTCGACTTTTCCGAGGGCAGCAGGGCTGCGCTGGCATGCGCGCGAGCGTTGTTTCCCGAACTTCGCCCCATTGTGGTGCACACGTTTCGTCCTTGCTACATCGGGATCGCCACGGGGCCGTTGGAGCATCGCTCCATGTTCGAGTCCGCCCGAGCGGACTGCGAGCAGTTCATTGCGGAAGTGGTGCCGGATTGGGGTGAGCTTCTATGCATTCCGCAGGTCCATGACGCGGTCGACGAGCTGTCCCGGCAGGCGGGGCGAGCAGCTTCGGACCTGATCATCGTCGGCAGCAATAACCGTGGTGCAGTTGCCGAGTTTCTCTTCGGGAGCACCGGCCGGGACCTTATCAGTCTAGCGCCATGTGACCTCATGATCGTGCCAGCAAGCTGGCAGGCTCCTTCGGGCCGACGGCCTCATCCACTCGAGGAGCAGTCGTAGAAGTTCGCTTAAGCCGTGGCCGTCTCGCAACCCACAATGTCGCGTTGTGTCCCGTAATCCTGTTTTTCGCCGCGACAGTTGCCGGTCAGCTTTCGGCCATAGTCAGTCGTCGGGAGGCGACGCGGCGGAATAACCGCGAGCAACCGAAAGTCGATTGGTTTGGTCACGCGAGGTTGAGAATGCAGACATTCCGCTGCGAGCCTTCATCCGGACTCAGCTAAGGTCCTTTTTTGCTCATACGATATCGAACTGCGGCCGACGCCGGTGATTCATGCGGTTGGGGGCGCGCTCAAAGAAAAGTATCGAGAAAGGGGCATCGATCAAAGCAGTGCGAGGCGAAGATGCTTGAACTTTTTGGCTGGGCGTTGGGGGTAATGGCTTGGGAGTTTGCGGATCTTGAAAAGCGGGTGCCGCAGCCCCGATGGCAGAATGTCCATGGATACCGGATGCCGCGGTACGAAGAGCGTTCCGTCGAGCAGGCGATGGTGCAGAAGGTGGCGCACATCATCAGTGGCCTCAACGCGATGCGGTTGCTGCTTGAGCATGGCCATGTGCATGAGCAGGCCGGTCTGCATCGATCCCTCGATGACGCTGTGAATGAGGTCTTCTTTTTCTATAACGGCGTCACGAAAGGTCTGGCGCCTAAGCATGTCCAACAACTGGACGCTTTTTGGGAGGAGCTATTCGACCATGCAGACCCGCTTAAGGCGACGTCGAAGAATCCTAACTTGGTAAGCAGTGCCCAAATTCGAGCCACTAACATCCGCGCTGCAGGGTTTGACGATACTTCGACTATGGATGCAGCGGGACATGCGATTCACAAGGCTTATTCCTCGTACCTACACGCGGCTTCCCCGCCGATCATGGATCTCTATGACATGGCGGAGGGTAGGTTCCGGGTGTACGGCATGCGGGGAACGCTGCGCATGCATGAGCACGTCTCCGACGCGGCCAATTACATTTTCCGTGGCTTTGGAAGTGTATATTTTCTGGCGTCGGCGTTGGGCGATGGCGCTGCGGCTGCGCGGATCCATGCCGCTGCCGGTCAGTTCGCGGAAAAGGCGGGAGTTGAGGAAACGCCGATCTGACAACGGTTCGGAGACGCTACAGACTGCGCTGCTTCTCGGGTTCGCGGCGAGCGCTTAAATTCATAACAGCTTGGAATTTATTGATTGTTTGGGCCTGTCCGTCCGATAGGTGATCTCTTTGCGAGGATAAATTGGACGACCTTTGCCGTTCATGAAAACGGCTTCGGATAGGGGCGGTGTCTCCTGTTCTGTGCGAGAGCTTTTCTCTGCGTCGCCCACTCCGCCGGAAACGGCTCCATCGCCTTCGCTAGAGTAAGTCCCTCAGGACACTGTCCGTCGAGTATCGCTTCAACGATCTCCGGCGCCAGCAGCGTCAGCCGGTAGACTCGGAACACGTAGCTCTCATTGATATTCTCGGCCCTGGCAATGTCGCGGATGCAGGTGTGAACGCCCCTCTCCAGTTGCCTGCGCCACCGAAACGCGCGGGCGAGTGCCTTGACCAGCGTGCTGTCGATCCGTCCTTGCGGTGGCGCCCAAGGCTGTTCTCCCTCGGGCGAGATCACCAGCTTGCGCCCGCCACGTTTCGTGAGCTTTAGCGGCACCCGGACCGTTAGCGTCTGCTCTGTCATGCCGCGCTACGCCGATCGCGGCCAATGTCGGAGAGATCCCGCGCGAGACCCGACAGTCCCTCGACCCTCAGCCGGATGTCCGCGCCCTCGGTGGTGAGGTCTACCCGCTCCACCAGGAGCTGGATCACGCGGGCATGCTCAGCGGGGAAGAGCTCCTCCCACAGCGGATCCAGCCGGGTCAGTGCCTCGCGGACCTCCGTATCGCTGATGCCGCCAGCCTGCTTCCAGGTCGCGACCACCACCTCCGGCGCGCGGAGTAGGGCGCGGACCTGAGCAATCACGGCACTCTCGATCTCGGCCGCGGCGATGCGTCCAATCGGGCAGGCACCGGCGCCGCGTTTCAGCAATGCCTGGCTAACGTAGTAGCGGTATAGCCGGCCATTCCGACGCGTGTGCGTCGGGGACATCGCATCGCCGGTGGGCCCAAACAGCAACCCCTTGAGCAGGGCAGGGGTCTGGGCTCTGCTATTGGCCGCGCGGCTGCGTGCAGGCGTGGTCAGGATTGCCTGCACCTTGTCCCAAAGGGCTTGGGGGATGATGGCTTCGTGCTGGCCATCATAGGCCTCGCCCTTATGCACCGCTTTGCCGATGTAGACCGGGTTGCGCAGCAGCCGGTGCAAGTATCCCTTGTCGAGCGGCTTGCCGCGCCGGGTACGGAGCCCGTCAGCCTCCAGCTGGCGCACCAGAGCGGCAAGTGAGCCGAGCCGACCGAAGCGCTCGAAGATGGTCCGCACCGTAGGCGCATATTCCGTATCCACAACCAGCTTCCGGTCGTGAACCTGGTAACCCAGCGGCGTGGTGCCGCCCATCCACATCCCCTTGCGCCGGCTGGCAGCGATCTTGTCCCGGATGCGCTCGCCGCTGACCTCCCGCTCGAACTGGGCGAAGGAGAGCAGCATGTTGAGCGTCAGCCGCCCCATGGAGGTGGTGGTGCTGAAGCTCTGGGTTACGGAGACGAAGCTGACCTCGTTGCGATCGAACACCTCCACCAGCTTGGAGAAGTCCATCAGCGAGCGGGTGAGCCGGTCGATCTTGTAGACCACCACGACGTCGACCAAGCCCTTGTCGATGTCCGCTAGCAGGCGCCGAAGTGCGGGGCGCTCAAGGGTGCCGCCCGAGACGCCGCCGTCATCATAACGGTCGCGCACCAGAACCCAGCCCTCGCTCTTCTGGCTGGCGATATAGGCCTCGCAGGCCTCGCGCTGAGCATCGAGAGAGTTGAAGGCCATGTCGAGCCCTTCCTCGGAACTCTTGCGCGTGTAGACCGCGCAGCGGCGCTTGAGGATCATGCGCCCGCTCCCGAGCGGCGGATGCCGAAGAACGTCCAACCGTTCCAGCGCGTCCCGGTGATCGCCCGGGCGACCGCGGAGAGGCTCTTGAAGGGCCTTCCCTGCCACTCGTAGCCATCAACCAGCACGGTGACGTGGTGTTCCACGCCCTGCCATTCGCGAACCAGCCGCGTCCCGGCGATTGGCCGGTCATCGGCGCGCTTCTTGCGCACGGTCACGTTGCCGCCGTCCAGCTGCTCGCCGAGTGCCTCCAGCCGGGCGATGACGTCCGGCTTCAGTCCGCCATAGGCCAGCTCCTGCACCCGGTACGCCAGGCGGCTTTCCAGGAAGCGGCGGTTGTAGGCGGGTGGTTCGGTGTCGAACAGGTCGCGCCAGCGCTGCTTCAGCGCCTTCACGTCCATGGTCTTGAAGGAAGCAATCTCAGCCAGGATGTCGGTCATGCGGGTCTCCGAATTGGACGTTCCGCATGTCCGCTCCGGTCTCCGGAACAGTCCACTGAACTGTCTCCGCACTCCGCAGATAGTTGCCTTGACTGCCGCGCCTTCATCCGCACCAGCCCGCGCGCCAGGATCTCGACTAATTCGGCGAGCCGTTCGGTGGGCGACATAGCTGAAGGATCGAGACCGTTTGTCCGTGCCCTCTCAAAAGTACGCAAGTTTTCGGTATGGTGGTATTGGGGAGCCTTGGTCATTTCCCCATTTGATCTCGAACATTCTCCAGAGTCAGTTTACCAACGCCGCACGAGAAGGCCTCGTATGCCAACTAAGCGAGGAAAAAACCGTAGTTCCCGCTCCGCCGCGCGGTGGTCAGCAGATCCGCCGCTCGACCGGTATCAGCCTCAGGGTCCCGAAGCCTGCCTCAACGAAGCACTCGAACTGCTTGGCCCATTCGAGTTCGAGACCATTGAAGATCACGACGTCGCCGCCGACAAGTTAGTCGCCGAACACTCGCCCGGCCCCTTGAAGGACGATGATCTCTGGGTGGCCGGTCTGCTCAACGATCTTTCCTTTCCTTGGCATTCTCGAGAGGAAGCCAGAAAAGCGATCGAGGAGATCGCGCTGGATTATCTCCGCAACACAGATGTGAAGGCAGCTGTCCCAACGCCCGCCGCAGTATTGGGACGCCTCAAAAAGCTGCAACTTGGCGCGGATGCCCTTCGTCGACAGCTCCATGAAGCGGACCAATATGTGCACGAGGCCTTGTGGATGGCTTGGAAGGGGCGCTCGGGGGATGACCGAGACGCCCTGTGGCACTATTGGAGAACACAGAGCTGGGTCGATCCCGTCAGTCACAAGGATGTATTCGAGAGTCTCCTGGGTGATGAGCTGGCTCCCCACCTGCCCAGGTGGAGTCTTGTCATGGAGCATTTGACCATGACCCTCTCTGAGTTGTCGGCCCTTGCGTCTAGTGGGGCCGAACTCTTCGAGGTGGCCTGGGTGGGTGACGAGGGTAAGTCTCAGGGCCGTCGCAGTAATCTATTTCGAAAACGCTTCGGAGATCCAAAGTGGAGGCTCGCGGGACGATGCTGGCATCTGTTCGAAGAGTGTAAACCCGGTACGGCCAGTGGTACCGAAGGTGGGCCTTTCTTCCTCTTCGTCGGTCAGGTCCTGGAGTACGCAACCGGCATTGAGATGGATTGCATCCCGAATGTTCACAACATCGTAGGCAGCTATGTTGGCGTGGCCAACCGACACGGTGCTGTCCAAGAGCGCATTAGCCAGCTTGTGGATGCGCTAGACGAACCTGTTGATGCGAGCGTCGAGGGGGCCCTGCGCGCCGAACTCGCTCCCCTGACAACGGAATTGGACCAGCTTCGTTTCGAACTGGATTTTGGCCGCGAGCGGAAGGCTGGCAAGTTTACCAATCCCCGACGAAAGCGGTCTGTTGGTAACGGGACGTAGGTGCAGCGCCGCGTAGAATCATCAGCACTTGCTACCTTGCGCGGCGCAGCGCGTATACGAGCGGAACAGCAGGTTCCCTAGACCAACCGTGATGCGCCCTTCGAGTACGGAGTGCGCACCAGTGATAACACGCTTCCATCAAATGGATCTCGCCCGGCGCTGGCGCGTCAGCCCCAGGACCCCAGAACGCTGGCGGGGCGAGGGCCGCGACCCAGCTTATCTGAAGATCGGCGGCCGGGTGATCTACCGGCTCGAGGATATCGAGGCGTATGAGAAGGCACAGCGTCACTGTCCTACGAGCGCGCTGAGCCCCTCCGTACCGGGAGTTCGGTGATGACGCTCCCGGCCGGTGACACTCCCTCGCACGAGACCTGGTTGTCGCTCTTCGACGTCGGCTTTTCAGTGTTTCCGCTGAAGCCGCGTAGCAAGCGGCCGAAGAGTGGGTGGAAGCAATACCAGGATGCGCGAGCTCCGCGAGAACTGGTCGAGAGCTGGTCACGAGATCGATCTCTGAACATCGGAATCGTCACGGGCGCGGTCAGCGGCATCGTCGTGCTGGATCTGGATACCCCCGAAGCCTTGGCCGAGGCGGAGCGCCGTGGCCTGCCGGATTCAGTCCGAGTACGCACGCCGCGCGGCTATCATGTCTACTTCAGACACCCGGGAACGGAGATCTCGAACCGCACGGGCGTGTTTCGCGGAGCCGATGTAAGGGGCGACGGAGGGTATGTCGTCGGGCCGGGATCGACATTTGTTCCGGACCAGAAAGAGGCGGCCGAGGGGAAGGTAGCCGGTAGCTACGACTGGGTGCGATCTCCACACGATGTCCCACTCGCGGACATGCCCGCATGGCTGATGCGGCTTATCGCGTCTCCTGCGGAGCAAGTTCCGGCAAAACGCAGTACGTTGGCTTTGATCAGCAAGAGCGGGTGGGGCAACGCTGCCCTTCTAGCTGAACTCGATCAGCTAGCCAGGGCGGCCGAAGGTACCCGCAACGACGCACTGAACCTCGCTGGATTCAGGCTCTTCCAGATCGTGGCTGCTGGCCATCTCGGGGGGAGCGTCGTGCGTGAAGCATTAACCGAAGCTGGCCGGAGCCTAGGCCTCGAGCTCCATGAGATCGAAGCGACCCTGGAAAGTGCGCGGGCTGCCGGCTTTGCGTCTCCTCGGGGCCCGAAAGACCAGAGCGAGGCAGCATCTGGGCCGGAGCCTGTGGCGTTCACCGAAGACGCTCTCGCCGACGCCTTCGCAGCTCGATTTGGCAGATCGTGGCGCTACGTCGCGGTCTGGGAGCAGTGGCTCAGTTGGAGCGGGAAGGCTTGGCTGCGCGATCAGTCGCTGCACGCCCATGACCTTGCTCGCCAGGTGTGCCGCGAGGCGGCGATCGGAGCGCCGGCTGAGAGCCTCGGCAAGAGGCTATCCAAAAACGCCACCATCTCCGCGGTGGAGCATCTTGCCCGGTCAGACCGACGCCACGCCTGTGGCCCGGAGATATGGGATGCCGACCCGTGGCTGCTGAACACCCGGGACGGGATTGTGGACCTGCGCAGCGGAGAGGTCCGGCCGCATGACCCTCTCAGCTACATGACCAAGGCGGCGGGCGCCGGCTTGGGTGGCGGGTGCTTCAGCTGGTTGGAGTTTCTGGACACCGTCACCGCCGGTGACAAGGACCTTCAGGCGAATCTCCAGCGCGTCATGGGCTACTGCCTGACGGGCACGACCAGTGAGCATGCTCTGTTCTTCTGTTATGGCACTGGTGCAAATGGCAAGTCGGTCTTCGTCAGCACGATGGCTGAGGTCCTCGGGGACTACGCCACCCTGGCTCCGATGGACATGTTCATGGCATCGCATGGGGATCGCCATCCGACCGACATGGCGGGACTTCGGGGTGCCCGGATGGTTACCTCGATCGAGACCGAGCAGGGAAGCCGCTGGGCCGAGAGTAAGCTCAAGGCACTGACCGGCGGCGACAAGATCACCGCCCGCTTCATGCGCCAGGACTTCTTCGCGTACACGCCGCAGTTCAAGCTGGTGATCGTGGGCAATCACAAGCCGGCCATTCGCAATGTCGACGAGGCGATGCGTCGGCGGCTGCACATGATTCCCTTCACGGTGACGATACCGCCGGAGAAGCGTGACAAGAGCCTGCAACAACGCCTGCAGGCCGAGCGTGATGGCATTCTTGCCTGGGCGCTCGAAGGTAGCCGGGAATGGCAGCGTATCGGCCTCAGTCCACCGGCCTCGGTTCTTGCTGCGACGGAAGATTACTTCGACGCTGAAGATGCTGTGGGACGCTGGCTCGAGGAGCGCTGCGAACGTGCTCCCAATCTCAAGGACAGCTCCGCTCGCCTCTTTGGCGACTGGAAGCTCTGGGCTGAGCAGAATGGCGAGTTTGCGGGCTCGATCCGGCGCTTGTCGGAAGCTCTGGCCGGACGCGGCTTTGGCCGCCACAACACAAGGCTGAGCAAGGGTTTCTCTGGCCTCGCCCTGCGGTCGGTGCAGCCCAATGCCGGAGGCTTCTGACATGCAGCAGGTAGTCTGCGTGACGGATGTGACGGATGTGACGGATTTTTCCTTAAATCTCCTCACGTGTGCGCACGTGCGCCCGCGTGACGGTTATATGCAAATAACCGTCACATCCGTCACATCCGTCACAGTCGCTTCTCGATTGGCAGGGGGCGGCCAATGAGGTTGTACCCCCGAGGCTACGGCGGCGAGCGCCGCGACCCCGAGCAGGTCAAGCGCGAGGGCTGGCAGGAGCTGGGTCTGCTGGCGGTGTCGGTCGACGACGAGCGGCTCAGCTGGGACGAGCGGGAGTTGGTCCTGCGCCTGGCGGAGAAGCTCTACGGACCCCGCCACCGGAAGGGGGCTGGCCATGGCTGAGGCGAACTGGACGGCCGACACGGTCGCGGCTCACTTCGCCGAAGCCTTCCAGACGCTGCGCTGTCTGCCTCCTGTGCGCGTGCCCGGCTACTTCAACAGCTGGCCGGCGATCGTGCGGACCAAACAGGAGATCGCAGCCATGGAAGCACAGCCCATGCGGTTCACCCCGTCGCCTGCTGCTATCTCCAGGTTGGAGCAGACTTTCGATTGGGTGATTTGGGTGGAGGAGGCCGATCGGCGGCTGATCTGGTCGCGCGCAGCACGCCTGCCGTGGAAGCGCATCACCGAGGAGTTGGGCTGTGACCGGACGACAGCGTGGCGGCGTTGGCAGGGCGCGCTCGCAAAGATCGCCAGGAGGCTGAACGGCGAATAGCTCAAGTGAGAGACTGTCGTCGGGGTGGTGAAGGTTCGTCGGTTTCGCTTCGCAGCGAACTCATACAAAAAAGCCCCAGCGCGTGGCTGAGGCTTCTAAGGGCTGCTGCGTCGTTGATACAGGAAGAGTAGGTGCGTCGCCCCTGGTAGGCAAACGATGTAGCCCCAGCTTGGGTATGGCTAACGGAGCCGTCTTGGAGGGTTGTTGGGTTTGACAGGGGCATAGTACCCCCGGCAGAACACTCCCAGCATATTGCTAAGCGGCTGAATGCCAGTGAATCCAATGCGTTGGAACACAATGATCTGTACATCTGCAACAGGATCGTGGTAATCTTCAAGCATGCTGGATGACTGTGTGACCAACGCGCCACCACGGCATACCCCTTGGCATTGAAGACGCTAACCCCTTGATTTCAGGGTCCTCCCTGGCGATTACCCCCATGCGGAGGAGCAACGCGCGGCATTTCGCCAGTAACAGCCGTTTTTTTTGGGAAGCCACTGGGTTCCACTTGGTCCGGCTGACCGCGTAAAAGCCCGACATTTCAAAGGCCTGTAGCATCCTTGGGGGTGGATACCTCTGGGAAGCCAGGCATCCAATCCGGTATCCACCGGATCCACTTCACCGCGAGACCGACAATGACGCTCAGCTTCGCCCCTGAGGCGATCGAGGCATGGCCGCTCGATCGCCTGATGCCCTATGCCCGCAACGCCAAGCAGCACGGCGAGGACCAGGTGGCGAGGATCGCTGCCAGCATGGCCGAGTTCGGCTGGACCGTGCCGTGCCTGGTGGCCGAGGACGGGGAGCTGATCGCCGGCCATGGGCGGGTGCTGGCGGCGCGGCAGCTGGGCCTGACCGAGGCGCCGGTGATCGTGTTGGGGCATCTGAGCGAGGCGCAGCGGCGGGCCTACCGGATCGCCGATAACAAGCTGACCGAGCTGGGTGACTGGGACGAGGCAATGCTGTCGGTCGAACTGCAGTCGCTGCTGGCTGAAGACTTCGACCTGTCGTTGACCGGTTTCGATGACGGGGAGCTCGATGCGCTGCTGAACTACACCGGTGACGAGGGAGGGGAGGGCACGGCGCCGGTGGTGATCCCCGAGCCGCCGCGGAACCCGGTGTCGCGGACCGGCGACCTGTGGCTCCTCGGCGACCACCGGCTGCTGTGCGGCGACAGCACGTCGCGCGAGGATGTGCGCCGGCTGATGAACGGCGAGCGTGCCGTGCTGTTCGCGACCGACCCGCCCTACCTGGTCGACTATGACGGCTCCAATCATCCGACCCGGAACAAGGACTGGTCGAGCAGCTATGGCGTTACCTGGGATGACAGCAGCCAAGGGGCCGAGCTCTATGATGGCTTCATCGCGGCGGCGGTGGCCGAGGCCATCACCGAGGATGCGGCCTGGTACTGCTGGCACGCCTCAAGGCGCCAGGCGATGCTGGAGGCCTGCTGGGAGCGGGCAGGGGCGTTCGTGCACCAGCAGATCATCTGGGTAAAGGACAGGGGCGTGCTCACCCGCTCCCATTACCTGTGGAAGCACGAGCACTGCTTTATGGGCTGGATCAAGGGCAACCGTCCGCCCAAGGTCGCGGACCAGACGCTTCCATCGACCTGGGAGATGCCGAGCTTTGCCAAGGTCGAGCGCCCAGACCATCCGACGCCCAAGCCGCTGGAGGCCTTCGGCATCCCCATGCGCCAGCACGTCGAGCGCGGGGGCATCTGTTACGAGCCGTTCTCCGGCTCGGGCTCGCAGATCATGGCGGGGGAGGCGAACGGGCGGCGCGTCTACGCCATGGAGATCAGCCCGGCCTATGTGGACGTGGCGATCGAGCGATGGCAGGCGGAGACGGGGAAGGAGGCCACCCTCGACGGTGATGGCAGACGCTTCGATGACGTGAGGACCGAGCGTCTCGGCACTGCGGAGCGGCCATGAAGCAGTCGAAGGTGATGTCGCTGGCCGAGGCGCTGCTCAACGTGATTGTCGGATACGGGGCCGCGGTGCTGGGACAGATGGCAATCTTGCCGCTCTTCGGCCTGCACCCGACGCTGAGGCAGAACCTGACCATCGGGGCGGTCTTTACGGTGCTGAGCATCGTCCGCTCCTTCGCTCTACGGCGGCTGTTCGAAGCACTCCGAACGAGAGCCGCCGCCCCGGAGGGCGGCGGCATTGGCACGCGTAGCAGCGATCAGGCGATCCGGTAGACCCGGCCACGGCCCTCGACCTTCTCGGAGGTGACCTCGAGGCCGAGCTTCTTCTTGAGCGCACCGGCGATGGCGCCGCGCACCGTGTGCTGCTGCCAGCCGGTGGCGGCAACCACCTCGGCGATGGTCGCGCCCTTGGGCGCACGCAGCATGGCGATCAGCGCCGCCTGCTTGGTGCCCTCGCGCGGCGTGCGGGCCGTGGGTGCAGCTTCGGCGTTGGGTGCGGTCTCAGTCCCCGGCATGCCGTCAGCCGCGTCAGCGGCGAGCGTGGGCGCGGTGTCGGCCGGTTCGATGCCGATGGTGGCAAGGCCCGCGTCGGTGACGCGCAGCAGGATGCGCTGACCATCTTCGTCGGTACGCCAGACGTGTTCGCTGGTCGCGGGCGCCTTGGCCTCTTCGATCAGCCCGCGCGAGAGCAGGGCGCCGATCACCTTGTGGCGGCCCCGCCTTTGAGGGTCTCCGGCAGGGGCAGGACATGGTGGCCGTCGCGCTGGGCGGCGGCGGCAAGGATGACGAGTTGCGTGTCGGTAAGCTTGGTCATGTGAACCTCCCGTTAGAAGGGCGCGACCACCGCGCCCCTTCTACCAGGCCGAGCCCGCAGTGGCGGGCTGCTGAACCATTCGCTCCGGTCGGGCGGCTTATCAACTCAATCAGCGATCAGGTTCTGAACAATCGGAGGAGCGCCATGCAGGGCATGAGCGAGCGGGAGTACGCCGCGCGGGTCGGACTGTCGCGGGGCGCCATCCAGAAGGCTAAGGCGGCAGGACGGTTGGTGCTGCACCCCGACGGCTCGATCGATCCGGACAAGAGCGATGCCAGGAGGCAGTCCAGCACCGATCCGTCGAAGCAGCGGGAGAGGCTAAAGCCGGTACCCGATGCAGCACTCTCGTCCGTGGGCGACACCCTGCGCGAGAACGGCCTCGGCGCGCTGGCGAGCGGCGGCACCACCTTCCTGCAGGCCAGGACCGCCAACGAGGTGCTGAAGGCGCAGGAGCGCCGCCTGCGGCTGCAGAAGCTGAAGGGTGATCTGATCGACCGGTCGCGGGTCACCGCCATGGTGTTCCGGCTGGCCCGTGAGGAGCGGGATGGGTGGGTCAACTGGCCCGCCCGAGCTGCCGCATTGATGGCCGCCGAACTAGGCGTCGAGCCCGCCAGGATGCAAACCGTGCTGGAGCAGCATGTCCGTCTCCACCTTTCAGAGCTCGCCGAGGTCAGACCCGAGTTCCGCTGAGGTCACAGCTGCGGCCGGCGCGGCCTTCGACGGCGTCGAGGATGTGTTGCGCTCCTGGCGTGCAGGCCTGCGGCCCGATGCGGACCTGACCGTCTCCGAATGGTCCGACCGGCACCGCATGCTCAGTAACCGGGCCTCGGCTGAGCCGGGGCGCTACCGGACAGCCCGCACGCCCTACATGCGCGACATCATGGATGCGCTCTCGTCTGGTCATCCAGCCCAGCGCATCGTGTTCATGAAGGCAGCGCAGGTGGGCGCTACCGAGGCCGGCAACAACTGGATCGGCTATGTCGTCCATCAGGCGCCCGGGCCCATGCTGGCCGTGCAGCCGACGGTGGAACTCGCCAAGCGCAACTCGCGTCAGCGCATCGACCCGCTGATCGAGGAGAGCGCCGCGCTCCGGGACCGGGTGAAGCCCGCCCGCTCGCGCGATGCCGGCAATACCATGCTGTCGAAGGAATTCGCCGGCGGTATCCTGATCATGACGGGCGCCAACTCTGCCGTGGGGCTCCGCTCCACCCCGGCCCGCTACCTGTTCCTGGATGAAGTCGATGCCTATCCGGCCTCGGCGGACCAGGAGGGGGATCCGGTCAGCCTTGCCGAGATGCGCACGCTCACCTTCGCCCACCGGCGCAAGGTGTTCATGGTCTCGACGCCCACCATTCGCGGCCGCTCGAGGATCGAGCGTGAGTTCGAGGCCTCGGACCAGCGCCGCTACTTCGTGCCCTGTCCCCATTGCGGCGCCATGCAGTGGCTGAAGTTCGAGCGCCTGCGCTGGGAGAAGGGCCGCCCGGAGACAGCGGCCTATATCTGCGAGGCCTGCGACACTCCGATCGCCGAGCAACACAAGACGGCCATGCTCGCGAACGGCGAATGGCTGGCGACGGCCGAAGCCACTGATCCGGACACCATCGGCTTCCACCTGTCGGCGCTCTACTCGCCGGTCGGCTGGCTCAGCTGGGCGCGCATTGCCCGCGGCTGGGAGGCGGCCTGCGGCTCCGACGAGGCGCACAAGGTGTTCCGCAACACCGTCCTTGCCGAGACCTGAGAGGAGCGGGGCGAGGCCCCGGACTGGCAGCGGCTCTACGATCGCAGGGAAGTCTGGCCTACTGGAACGGTGCCGCGGGATGGCCTCATCCTGACCTCGTTCACCGATGTGCAGGGCGACCGCCTGGAGACCTCGGTCTGGGCATGGGGCGAGGGGATGGAGAGCTGGCTGATCGAGCATAGCGTGATCCGCGGTGCCCCCAACGAGGCGGAGACCTGGAGCCAACTCCACGACCTGCTCAACAACCGCACCTGGCGGCACGAGGGCGGTCACCTGATGCGCATTGCCGTCGGCATGGTGGACAGCGGCGCCTACACCTCCGAGGTCTACAAGTTTATCCGTTCCCAGGACGCGCGCCGCATCCATGCCAGCAAGGGCCAGAAGCATGGCAAGAACGTCTCCTGGGTGGGCGCTGACATCGACGACAGCGCGCGCAAGCATGGCGGGCGCAGGATCCGCAACATCGCGACGTCGTCACTGAAGCATGAGTTTTACAGGCAACTGCGGCTGGAGCGGCCGACGAAGGAGAGCGGCGAGCCGTTCCCGGCAGGGTATGTGCATCTATCGGAGGCGGTATCCGAAGACGGCTGCCGGCAGCTGGTCTCGGAGGCCTACGACGCCGGCAAAGGCGTCTGGAGCATCCGCCAGGGCGAACGCAACGAGTGGCTGGACTGCCGGATCGGCGCCCGGGCGGCAGCCTACTGGGCCGGGGTCGATATGATGTCGGAGGACGACTGGCAGGCGCTGCGGGAGGAGTACGCCGGACCCACGCCCGAACAGGTCAGGGCAGAGCCTGAACGACACCGGAGGGTGCCGCCACCGCGAAAGGAGAGCTGGATCCCGAGAAGAAGTGGAAGGTGGCTTTAACCTGACAGGGACCGATCAGAATAAGGCCCCAGCCCTGAACGTCCGATTAGGGCAAACGCGGCCATCTGTCCTGATGACTGCGATGAGTAGAAAAGGATAGCCACCGCCACCAGACCTCAAAGCACATCAGTGAAAGTCGCTGCTTTTGCCTCGGCGCCGCCGCGAGCCGCCGCCGCGGAAGGAGGGCTGGAGACCGAGACGGGACAGATAGCGGCTGGGAAGATGAGATTGAATCTCTGTCTATGCATTCTACCTAGTCAACCCCGTGTGTTGCTTTCTAAAAATCGCCAACCTAGATTCAAAGTATGGTTGATTATAGAACGCGCATCATAGCCTTCGCGCACGCCGAGTTGGCCAAATTTGGCAGTTTTGCTCCGGTCTGATCACACGCTCTGTGACCTCACCGGAGCAAAATTTTCTTCACATTTTAATCCACAATGTGCCGGGGCCCCGGCGTTGGAGAATGAAAGTGCGCGAAATCTACCCGCCTATAACGCTTACGGAGACCGACTTCAATTATCTCGGCAATGTGCTGGCAATTCGGAGTGGCGCCTTGAATGAGGTGTTCAGCTTCCTCGAACATGAACTGGATCGAGCGATAGTCGTTTCAGACGATCGCCTGCCGTCGCAAACAGTGTCTATAGGACGGACGGTAACTTACAGAGATCTTAATGTTGGTCGAGAGAGAACGGTAGTTCTAGCAACGCCCGAACAGAGCGACATGGAGTGCAACCGAATCTCGGTTCTCTCGCCCATCGGCGCGGCCTTGATTGGCTTGAGTGATGGGCAAGTGATCGCTTGGGAGACATGGGCAAACGTCGAGCGAATGATCCTCGTCAAGAAGGTGCATTCACACCGGGATTGCTAGAGAGAAAGCGCCCTCCGCAAATCGGTGGGCGCTTTCCAGCAATACTATCGATTGGATTGCAGAGCCAGCCGCGTTTCCGTGGTTAGGCTCTGGGGAAATTCAAGCAGCTAGCAATTCATCGGCCGGGCCGAAGAACTCGTAGTGGATGCGCGATGACGGCACGCCGGCAAGTGACAGTGATGCGACGAGGTTACGCAGGAACGGCTTGGGGCCACACAGGAAATAGTCGGCGGAATCGATGTGCGTGTTCTCCCTGAGCCATTCGGCCGTGATTAGGCCGGCAAAATCATAGTCACGGCCCTTCTCATCTATGTCGCGTGGCTCCAGGTAGAAGATTGTCGAGCGGCGGCTGTCGCCGGTGGCGAGCGCTTGGACGTTCTCCTTCATGGCATGAGTCGCCCCGTTCAACGTGCCGTGGACATAATGAACATCCAGCTCCGGATTGTTTGCGGCTGCGGTCTCCAGCATGCTGACCATGGGCGTCAGGCCGACGCCCCCGCTGAGCAGAACTACCGGACTCTCGGGGTGGGCCGGCAGGAAGAATTCTCCGGCTGGTGGCGCAACCTTCAGGACTGTGCCGGGGTGGGCATGGTTGTGCAACCAGCCGGAGGCGAGCCCGTAGGGTTCACGCTTGACCGAGATGCGGTAGCTCCGGGCGTTAGGGCGACTGGAGATGCTGTAGTTGCGTTTGACCGGCGCCTGGCCGGGAATGTCGAACCAGAATGTCAGGTACTGACCGGGTTTATGCGGCAGGACCGGACCGCCATCCTCGGGCACCAGCACGAACGACGTGATGATCTCGCTTTCGGCGCGGCGTTCGGCGACCCGAAAGTTCCGCCAGCCGTGCCAGCCGCCGGGCGCGCTTTCGATGTCGTGATAGATCTGCTTCTCGCGGCTGATCAGGATCTCCGCAAGGAATCCGTAGGCCTCGCCCCAGGCGCCCAGCACCTCATCGGTAGCCGCATCGCCGAGCACGTCCTTAATGGCGCCGAGCAGAGCCGCGCCGACGAAGGGATAGTGCTGGGGCAGTATCTGCAGGCCCACATGCTTCTGGGCGATCCGCTCGACGGCGGGCGCCAGCGCGGCGAGGTGCTCGATGTTCTTGGCATAGGCCAAGATCGCGGTGGCCAGCGCCTTTGGCTGCGAGCCCGAATCGCCGTGATGAGACTGGTTGAACATGTCACGGATTTCTTCGGTCTGGAACATGCGTTCATACATTCGGTGGACGATGTCCAGCCCGTAGGTCTCCAGCACCGGGGTGGTGGCCTTGACGATATCGATGGTGTGCTGGCTCAGTGCGTCGGTCACGGTGACTGCTCCGTCTTGAGAGGCCATTCTTTGGCCGTTGGGAAAGGAGGGTTAGAGGCTGGGCGGCGCGGCGTGGAAATCGACACACATGCGAACCGGGCCGACCGGCTCGACCCAATGGGTCTGCTCGGGCTCGACCACGCCGGGTTGCGTCTGCGACAGCTCCCGGACCTGACCGTCGTCAGGCAGATGGAGGCGGAGCGCACCCGACAGAACCCGGAAGACACCCCAGGTGCCGGCCTTCGTCCGGTGCTCACTCCGCAGCGCGGCGGGCAAGGTATCTTGATCGAAAACTGGCGTGGACCGGTAGGGCTGCGCACCGTCGCCGGACGGCGCCGACGCTTGTCGGCTGCCCGGCGGTGATACCGTGGGACGCCCGAGGTAGAACTTGATCGCCATCTGGAGGCTATCGGCGATCCTGCCGGCCATACGCTGGAGCTGGGACGCATGGTCCTCCGGCAGCAACTCCGAGGTCGACTGGCGCCAGAGATCGAGCCAGCGGTCGAACATCTCCGGCGTGATCGCTGCCGCGTGCTTGAGATGCTCCGCGGCCGGATTGCCGCTGTAGGTGTCGCTCCGCAGCATCACCGAAGACCAGAATCTGGTGAGCTTGTCGAGATGCAGCGGCCAATCATCGACTGCCCTGTTGAACACCGGCCCGATAAGCTCATCGGCCCGCACGCGTGCATAGAAATGGGTCACCAATTCGCCAAGGCGTTTCGTCGAAAGAGGCTCATGCTCGGTCATGGTTTGCGACTCAAAAGATGCATATAAAATGAATGTATATGAAAGCGAATAACATGCAATCGAAATATATGTATAATGCGAAACATCGGAGACGGCTTGAATGCGGCTCACTCTCTACACGGACTACGCCCTGCGAGTGTTGATACATCTCGCATTGAACGATGATCGGCTGTGCTCGATCGGCGAAGTGTCGCGCACCTATGACGCATCGCATAATCATCTGATGAAGGTTGTGAACTCCCTTTCGAATGACGGTTTCATCGAAACTGTCAGGGGGCGCTCCGGTGGGATGCGCCTTGCCAGACCCGCCGACCAAATCAGAGTGGGTGACGTGGTCCGACGGACAGAGGAGGGCTTCCAGCTTGCTGATTGTTCCGGCTGCGCACTTTCGCCCGCCTGCGGCCTAACCGGCGTCCTGGCCGAAGGTATGGCCGCTATGATGGTAGTGTTCGATGCCTATACCATCGCTGACTTGCTGACCGACAAGGCGACCATGCGGCGGCTAATCGCCGGCCAGTCGCCGCTGGGGGGCGGCCACTCCGGCGTGAAATCTTAAAAATCCTGAATTATATCCGCTCGTAGACGCGCTAGGCTCAATGTCGGCCGCATCCATGCCTCGAAGGGTCAGAAGCACGGTCTTGTGGAACGGGTCGATCATCGACGACAGTACGCGTAAGCATGGCGAAGGAAAAAATCCGTAACATCGTCACCTAATCGCTCAAGCAAGAGTTCTACCGGCAGCTGCGGCTTAAGCGCCCAACGAAGGAGAGCGACGATCCATATCCGTCAGGATACGTGCATCTCTCGGAGGCGGTGTCGGAGGACGGTTGCAGACAACTGGTCTCCGCATCATACGACGCCGGCAAGGGTGTCTGGAACATCCGCCAGGGGGAGCGGAACGAATGGCTGGACTGCCGTATCGGCACCCGGGCGGCGCCCTATTGGGCCGGTGTCGACATGATGCCGGAGGACGACTGGCAGGCGCTGCACGAGGAGCACGCAGGCCTACACCGGAGCAAGTTAGGGCAGCGCCGGAGCGGCACTGGTGTCCGCAGCCGGCGCGCAAGGAGGGCTGGATACCAAGGCGGAGAACCAAGCCGTAACCAGCCACGATGCCCGCTCGGCCAGATCATGCCGCAGCCATTCGATGGTGCAGTCCGGGTTGGCCTCCAGAAGCGACAGCGCCGTCTCCCGATGCGCCGTCAGCTTCGGCGGGCTCGGATTGCCCATCTTGCCGCGCTCCAGCGTGCCCTTGGCCCAATAGTTCGATACCCAGCGCGCCGCCGTCCGGAACGCAACGCCAAACCGGGCCGCCGCGCCACGGCGGCCCATCCATTCTTCCTCGACGGCCAGCACAACCTGAAAACGTAATCCCTTACGATTCAGCTTTCACAGCTACCGCTCAAGCTACGTCTCGCCTTTTCCCGACACCGCCAGTACCGTTGTTTCGATCAGCTGCGGCCCCGCTGGCGCTCGACTATATTTTGCCGATGGGCGGAAGCGGCTACTTCCGGATGGGTGTGGTGCGGCCTTATCTCGAGCAGGGTCGGCTCGTGCTGGTTCCCGAGAGCCCGGATTTCTCGTATTCGGCCTATGATGTGCATTCGGCCAACGCGGATGAAGGAGTCATGTCCAGGATCCGTGGCGGCCTGCGCGCTGCGGCTATTGTGTCAGCATGAGTGAATTGCAGCAAAAATTTTCACCTCAACTGCCTATAAAACTCCTTTGTGCTTTTTGAATAACAGGTTCAGTCTCGACGGACAGGTGTTCCAGTAATAGAGCGTCCCGTTTCGGCGGTTTCGCAGTGCGCTGACGCTGGTATGTAAGCCACGGAGGACAGGCGGGCGAACGGCTAATGCACGGAACAGTACTTGTCCTCTTTCCGACGAAGAGAGGTCTTTTCGCCGCCTTGTCTTATTGCGCAGTGTCAAGAATCTGGTTTCGATTATTTAAGATAATTAATTTTGTTATCTATACGCAATTAAATTCGTTTTCTTTATGTGAAGAGAGGGTAAATGAATAGTTATCTGATGTCGTAAAATTGTCATGATGGGAGTCTCTCGATGAACGTTTCACGCCGGTTTGTCTTCACTGCTGCCGTGTCGGCCTTAGCGTTGCCGCTGGCCGCACAGATCGCCAGCCCCTCTGCCTGGGCCACGCAATTCCATAAGGCACCCGAACACAGCACCGCCCGGTCCGCGACGCTTGATGCGGTCAGGAACGCCCTTCGGGATTTGTGGATCGGCCACGTGTTCTGGACCCGCAACGTCGTAACGGCGGAACTGGCACACAATCCAGGAGCGCGGCAGATAGCGGAAGCCCAGGTTCTGGCCAACGCCCGGGCCATTGCCGATGCGATGACCCCCTATTATGGCCCCGGGGCGGCGCAAAAGCTGTTCGGCTTGCTGGGTGGCCATTATGGCGCGATCAAATCCTATCTGGATGCCAGCATCGCCAAATCTCCCAAAAAGCAGGCCAGCGCAACGGCTGAATTGACCGCAAACGGGGCCGACATCGCGGTTTTCCTGAGCGGTGCGAACCCGAATCTACCTAGGGACACGGTGGAGAACTTGCTGCAGGTGCATGGCAGCCACCACATCGCGCAAATTCAGCAACTGCAGGCTGGGAATTATGCAGAGGAAGCCCAGACCTGGACCGACATGACCCAGCACATGTACGTGATCGCCGATGCGATCGCCGGGGCCCTCGCCAAGCAATTCCCAGAAAAGTTCAGAGGTGATGCCTGATCGAGGCCTTGTGTCCGGCCCTGCCGCCTCCTCGCCGGCCAAGGTCGCCACTCACACTCGAAGGTGGAGGATACAGCCATGACATTCGTCAAGAATATCGATACCCGGCGCGAGGCCGTCGCTGTCTTTAGGTCGGCTGAACACCTTGAATGCGCCATCGACGAATTGCTCAGCTCGGGCTTCGATCGCGCCGAACTGTCCCTGCTGGCTGCTCAGGACGCGGTCGAAGAGAAGCTGGGCCACCACTACCAGAAGGTCGCTGAGCTCGAGGATGACATGGCCGTGCCGCGAACCTGTTATGTCTCCACTGGTGCCCGGGGAGATGCCGAGGGGGCACTGATGGGCGGCCTGCTTTATGTCGGCGCGGTGGCCGCCGCGGGGCTGGTGTTGGCCTCGGGCGGCACGCTGGCGGCGGCCCTTGCCACAGCCGCGGTATCGGGCGGTACGGGCGGTGCGATCGGCGCCGTCCTTGCCTGGCTCGTCGGCGAACATCACGCCGAATATCTTCAGGAGCAGTTGGACCGCGGCGGCCTGTTGCTGTGGGTCCAGCTTCGCGACGATGACCACGAGCGTGCCGCGTTGCGCATTCTCGATAAGCATTCAGGCCGGGATGTTCACGCGCATGCGGTCCACACGATCGGAAAATGACCGTCAATTCGTTAGATCCGCCCTATCCTCCATCGGTCGTGGAGCACTGTCTCTCGGCCAAAACCCTTCAATTTCATCAGGGCACGCATCAGGCTGCCTGCGGCGGCATAATCCACAAGTTGCTAGACAGGCCGGCCGGAGGGGCGCCGCCCGAAGAATCGTTGGCTCGGCAAGCGGGGCGACGGAAGTGCGCGAAACCCGCATTCCATCGGAGTGCGCCGCTCTATCTTATCTCGCTAAGATAAAAATCACATTGTTCCGATGCATCCTCTCGAGGTCTGCGCTTTCCAGGCTGTCCAGCCCATGAGCAATCCCGGCACCATGGCTTTGAACGATGTCAAGCTTCACCAACGGCGCCCGCCCAGTTCGGTTCGATATTCCGGGCGCCTACCTCGGTCACGTCCGTTCTTTACGTACGGTCGCTAATAGCCGGAACCTTGCCGCTGGTGCTCTGGCGGCGAAGCAAGCGGTGATTATAGGTTCGAGTTTCACCGGCTTCGAGGTCGCCTGCCTCGCTCTGCCCCCGCGACATTGAGGTGCAATTCGTGGGAAAGGACGCGATTCCAATGGAGTCGGTTTCGGCGCCGGCGGTGGGAGCGTTTAACGACGCCGTTGTGCTGCGGGATGTTATCGTGGGTCGCTCGCCAAGATGACCGGTTCGCCCAGCACCAAGCCCAATACGAGGGATTCGATTTACCCTGACACGGCGCGAGGCCCTAGGCAGAGGTGGTATACGCTGGCGCCTGCTGTCAAGGTCGCATTCGTGCTGGGAAGCGCTCGACAGCGGATCCCATGAACGATGTTGCAGCATTGCTGGCGGAGGTTCGAGCGTGTCGTGCCTGCGGTGATTTGCCGTCCTCGGGTCCGCGTCCCCTCCTTCAGCTGTCCCGCAATGCGCGAATCCTGATCGCGAGCAAGGCGCCCGGCAGAAAGGCCCACACCAGCGACATTCCTTTTTCCGATCCGTTGGGTGATCGTTTGCGCGAATGGATGAGAATTTCTGCGGGCCGCTTCTATGACCCCGTGAATATCGACATCTTCCCGCTGGGCCTCTGTTATCCGGGGCGAGCTCGTAGCGGGGATGCGCCGCCGCGGCCGGAATGCGCCAGGCTTTGGCGGGTCCGGCTACTCGCAGCCATGCCGGAGCTGCGGCTGAGGTTACTGCTTGAACGCTATGCCCAGAACCATGTGCTTGGCCCCGGCGCCCTCACCGAACGTGTTCGCGATTTCGGCGACTACCTCCCCAGATATTTTCCCCTTCCAAATCCTTCGTGGCGCGGGACGGTCTGGTCGCGAAAATATCCGTGGTTCGAGGAGGAGGAGGTGCTGCCGGCGCTACGCGCGGCGGCGCAGATGGCTCTGAACGACTGCTACTCCGCCACATCTTGCCGATCAGCGTGTGGCTGGGGTTGGGGTATCGTCCGTCGGGCCGCCACTCGGGCTTGCCCACTGTCGTGGCCCCGACGATCAAAGAGGAGCAATGATCGCGACGGCATTACCCCTGGAAACGATAGCGCCTCGTGTTCCGGCGAGAGGTGCGGCGCAGGGAGTTGAAGTCCTCCTGCAACTACTGGTGCCTAATTAGCGCTTCAATTTCCAATATAAAAAAATATAAGTAAAATAATTATATGATATATATGAGAATTTTGATTTATTGAGGCGGTGAATTTTTTGCAAATAATTGCTATAAATATTAAATGTCGGTTTGCTGCATAGGGAGGTCCGACTTGTTTCCAGTTGGAAGGGACGTGATGAATATATCGGCAAAACGTGTCTACGAATCACCCCAAGCCCGTGACGGCACCCGAATACTGGTGGACAGGGTGTGGCCCAGGGGACTCACCAAGGAGGCGGCTGCAATCGATGTCTGGCTAAAGGAGGTTGCGCCCACCACATGGCTGCGCCGGTGGTTCCACCATGACCCGATGCGTTGGCAGGAGTTTGTGCGGCGATATCGTTCCGAACTCGACAGCAACGGCTCCGCCGTTGGCCGTCTCTTGGAATTGTGCAAGGCTGGGCCTGCCACCTTGGTCTATGCTGCCCGCGACATGAAGCATAATCATGCGCTGGTGCTGGTGGAGTACATGATTGCACTGACAAAGGCTTCCTCGGGAAACTGATCAACGTACTGTTAAGGACCGCAGCGCCGGCAGATGGGGCGGATGATACCGTCCCGCACATCGTAGACCCAGCCGTGAAGGGTTATGTCCTGCCCGCCTGCCCAAGCCTCGGTGATTGTGGGATTGCGCGAAAGCCCATCCACCTGCTCGATCACGTGCAGCTCGCATAGCCGATCGCATCGGGCGCCCATGTCAGGCAGTGCATCGAGCGTAGGGCGGCGGAGTTCGTAGTGACGGCGGATCGGGCCGATCCATTGCGCGACGGCTCCGTCGCCTCCCGGTTCTAACGCCGCCCTCACGCCGCCGCAGCCGTAATGGCCGGTGACTATGATATGGCTTACCCGCAGCGTCTGCACCGCGAACACCAGCGCCGCGGTAAAATTCGCATCATCTGCGGACGCAATGTTGCCGACGTTGCGGTGGACGAACATCTCGCCCGGATCCACGTCAACGATCTCGGTGGCTGGCACGCGGCTATCGGAGCAGCCGATCCAGAAATACTGCGGCATTTGCTGGCCAGCGAGGCGCTCGAAGAAGTCGGGGTCCATATCGCGCTTCCGCTTCACCCAAGCACGATTGAGCTGAAGCAGTTGTTCAGGGGAGAACGCCATGGTCAGTCGTTCTGAAGCAACGTCTTGGTCTGTTCCTGGCGATGCCTGAGCCGCTGGGTATTGGAATCGTGGGAATCCAACATTTCCCGCAACTGGCCATGAAGGCTGCCGTCGAGCACTCTCGGCAGCTGGTGGCGCAGCTTTTTCACCACCCATTCTTGGCCTCGGATCAGGAAATTCAGCCGCTCGTTGATATCCCCGATCGCCATGGCCTTCTCTAAGAAGGCGCCAGTCTTTCTGGAGGGGGTGCCGCCCAAATCGACAATTGCGCTGGCCAACACCGCACACCAGCGGGCCTCGTCTCTGTGGATCGACAGGACAAGTTCCTTCATGTCGGGGCGTATGCTTTCGTCGGCGGTGCGCCTGGTCAGCCTGGCGCCAGCACGCTCGGCCTCCAGCAACTCGTTTAGGAATTCTAGTAGCTCGCCTTTGGACGCATATCCCATGTACATACCTTTCATTTCGTGAGCGGCGCACGCTGGAGAGGCGTACTGGCCGTTGGGGGGTGGAGGGACCGTCTTGGACTGCATCATTTTCTGCGCCTGATCCGCGAATATGCGCACGCGGTCCGCGGCCCCCATGATGCGGACGATGCGGCCTACCCCCGTGCCCGCATAAAGCGCCATTGCCTCGAAGTCCCCCGTCATCGATAGCAGCGGCGAATCCGTGCTGAAGAGGTAGATGGGCCGGTCCTCCTCGTAGCCGATGACGGTGCGTTTGCCCGAATGCGGGTTTCCCCTGGAGCCGCTGGTGACGCTATTGCGCAGGGTTCGGACACGGGCACCCTTCGGCCAGTTCACGTGGAAGTCCGTGCCCAACACTGTATCGCCTTCGCCCGCTTCCAGGATGCGGGTCTTGTGGTAGTCGTGGGCGAAGGATTCGTGGGTGGCGATCATGGCGGTGCCGAACACGGCTCCTTGCGCGCCCAGCGCCAGCATGGTGACTAAGTCTCCGCCGTTCGCCAGCCCGCCAGCTGCGAGTACGGGGAGATCGGTGCTGGTGACGATATCTGTAACTAGACGTTCAAGGGACTGGTTGCCGCGGACGTGGCCGCCGGCCTCGATTCCCTGGGCAATCAGGATCTGTGCGCCCGCTCGCTCGGCGGCGGCCGCGTCCTGCGAGGAGCCGACCTGGCAGACAACCGTGATGCCTTCCTCGCGCAGGCGCCTGACGACCGACCCGGCAAGATCCCAGAAGAGGCAAATCACGGGTACTCTGAGTCGGACGCATGTGGCGAGCTGCCGTTCCAGCAGCGCATCATCGGTCGCGGCGGGGATAAGATTTACGCCAAATGGTTGCGCCGTATGATCGCGTACGCGCGCCACCTCGCGCTCGATCAGCTCCGGCGGCTCGCGCACCATGCCGAGGAAGCCGAAGCCGCCACCATCGGTCACAGCGCAGACCAGTTCCGAGCGTGCGACGCCGCCCATTCCTGCGAGTACGATGGGATACTCGCAGCCGAGCAAGTCGCAGACCGGCCTATGAAGGGATGTGAGCATGAGTTCCTATCCGGTCCTGGAGGATGTAGTCCGCCAATATGGTCGCATGGGTATGTTGGGCGTCCCCAGTCACATAGAGCAGCGTGATTGGACATCGGCGCATCAGGGTCCGCAGGCTGTCGAGTGTGGTGCGGTTAGCTTCGAGCTCAAGCCGGTAGAGGCTGGAGAATTCGGGTCGGAAGGCCGGATACCCGTCGAGCCACTCGGATAGGGCGAGACCGGGGCCTAATTCCTTTAGCCACATGGTGACCCGAACCTGCCGCAATGGATAGGGTGGCCAGAAACGCTCTACCAGGATGCGCGCGGCTCCAGGGACCAGAACGGGCCCCAGCAGATGGGTGATGCGGATGGTCCTGCCGGCCGGGTCTTGGCGGATCTCCGTGCGTCCGTCCGCACGGGGTACAGCGTTGAAACTTTGCGGGTACAGCCCCAGCATAGGAACGCTCGGCCTAGCGGCGCGACCAGCGTCTGTCCGACATCAATTGCTTGCCGCGGGTCTGCTGGAAATTACCTGCGGCGAACTCCCAGTTCACCAGCCGGTTGAGGAAGGTCTCGACGTACCGAGGGCGCTGATTCCGGTAATCGATGTAGTAAGCGTGTTCCCAGACGTCGAGGGTCATTAGCGGCTCGGCGCCGAAGCACAGCGGGTTGATGGCGTCCTTCGTGCTCATCACACCAAGTTCGCCGCGTTGCGCCACCAGCCAGACCCAGCCGCTGCCGAACACCTCTACGGCCTTGCGGACGAACAGCGACCGGAAAGCGTCGTAACTACCGAATTTGCGCTCCAGCTCCTTGCCGAGGAGGCCTGAGGGCGAACCGCCGCCTCCCGGGCGCATGGAATGCCAATAGTGGTCGTGGTTCCAAGCCTGTGCCGCATTGCGGAACAACGCCACCTCGCCGTCGCGGTAGGCGTCGAGGAGGACATCTCTCGCATCTTTGTTGTCACCGTCACCAAGCAACTCATTGGTTTTTTGGACATAGGCGGCATGATGCCGGCCGTGATGGACTTTCAGCGTTTCGGCCGAAAGGAAGGGTTCGAGCGCGTCCACCGGATAGGGGAGGTCGGAAAGCTGAATTGTCATGGCCGCGTTCTCCTTCTATGCCGCTGGTCCGCGGCGTTCATTTGCCGATGATGTGGACGACGTGGGTGTGCAGGTCGCGGTCCGAATGCGTCTGGAGGATGCGCTGTGCCATCGGAGACACCTTCTCTCCGACCCGCGCACGAACCCAGAGCACAACCCCGCCACGTGCAAGCTGCTCCAGAAGGAAATGCGCTTGTTTGTGGCCGATGTGCCGGGTAAGGGCGTCGCGGACGCTGCTGCAGTTCCTCTCGTTGCGTCCGCCGGCGGCGATCGCCGCCGCCAGATCGTCATCTGACGCGAACAGCCGGTTACCGTCGGTGGTCGTGCCCACGGGAACGAGCCGGCCTGATCCCTTGGCGCCGCCTGCTTCTCGGGCGCCAGTGAGCACGAAGCAGGGAAAATTGCCATCGAGGTCGCTGATCCTGGCATAGCGTCGATCGAGCCGATCGAGAAGCGTCCGTTCAGTCGCTAGCAGAGTCAAATCGGACCGGCCGATGCCCAACATAGTGAGTTCTTCGATGGCGTTGTCGAGATGCTCGACGTACCGGAAGACTGCCATGGTCTCGATGGGCGCCTCGATCTTGGGAGCGAGCGTGGTCATGGCCGGCCCTGCCTGGCATCGATGGGCGTACTTCCTGCCAGTGGACAGATCGGCGCCCAGCTGCAAGTCGGCACCGGCCGGTGGGTCGGATCCAGCAGCGCCGACAACGGCGTTTTAATGAGGTCAAAGTTTGCCAATAATAGAGTGCGCATGGCCAAGTACCAGTGAAGTTGTCGAGGTTTATACGAAGATAGTAATCATTAAATACTTCTCATTATCTAATAGAGCAAATGAATTTAAATGTGAATTAATATCAAAAATCTTGCTTAAAAATAGGGATGTGGCGAAATATTCACTGCGGAATCAAGATTCTTGTGACCGTCCCGCGCCAGGCCCTCTTCATTTTGCGGGCGCATGGTTCAGCAGACCCACCCGGTCGACGAAGTCGCCGAACCGTTCGCCGACCTGCCGCTCGCCGGCATAACGGGCGAACACATTCCCCAGAACCGTCAGGATGGCCGCCTCGCCGATGTTCTCCCGGTAGAGGACGTTGAGGCGCTCGCCGTGGAAGCCGCCGCCCAGATACAGGTTGTACTTGCCCGGCGCACGGCCAGTCAGGCCGATTTCGGCGACATAGGGACGGGCGCAGCCGTTCGGGCACCCGCTCATCCGGATGGTGATCGCCTCGCCGCCCAGCCCGTGCTCGGCCAGCAAGACCTCGATCTTGTCCAGCAGGCTGGGAAGGTACCGTTCGGCCTCGGCCATCGCCAGGCCGCAGGTCGGCAGCGCCACGCAGGCGATGGCGTTGTTCCGCACCGGCGAAGCGCCCTCCCCGCCGAGGCCGTGCTCCGCCAGCACCCGTTCGATGGCGGCGCGGTCGTCGGGGGCGAGGTTGGCGATGATCAGGTTCTGGTTGGGCGTCAGCCGGAAGTTGCCCTGATGGATGCGCGCCACCTCGCGCAGCCCGTCCAACAGGGGGCCGGAAAGGCGGCCGTTCTCCACCGGCAGGGTCAGGTGGCAATGGTCGGCGGTGCGCAGCCAGCCGATGGTGTCGCCATTCGTGGTGAAGGCGTATGGCCGGGCCGGCATCAGACTCCAGCCCAGGCGGCGTTCGATCTCGGCGACGATCCAGTCCAGCCCCTTGTCGTCCACGGTATATTTGAAGCGCGCCCTCTGCCTGTCGAGGCGGTCGCCATAGTCCCGCTGTACGCTCATCACCGCATCGGTCACCGCCAGCAGGCGGTCGCGCGGGACGAAGCCGATGACGTCGGCCAGCCGGGGATAGGTCGACGGCGCGTTGTCGGTGCGCCCCATGCCGCCGCCGATCGCCACGTTGAAGCCTTCCAGCTCGCCGTCCCTGGCGATGACGATGTAGCCCAGATCCTGGGTGTAGACGTCAATGTCGTTGTATGGCGGGATCGCGAAGCCGATCTTGAACTTCCGTGGCATGTAGGTGGGGCCGTAGAACGGCTCCTCGGGACCGGACGAGGCGACCGGCTGGTCCTCGTACCAGATCTCGTGATAGGCGCGGGACTTGGGAATGACGTGGTCGCTGACCTGCTTGGCAATGGCCGCCACCTGGGCGTGGAGCGGCGACACGGCCGGATTGGCCGTCGACATCACGCCGCGGGAATCGTCGCCGCACGCCGCCACCGTATCCAGCAGGGTCTCGTGCAGGCCCTGGATCAGCGGGCGCAGGTCGTGCTTCAGCACCCAGTGGAACTGGAAGGTCTGGCGCGTGGTGATACGCAGCGTGTCGCCGCCATGGGCGCGGGCCAGCTCGTCGAGCTGCAGCCATTGCGCCGGCGTGCAGACGCCGCCGGGCAGGCGGACGCGGACCATGAACTGATAGGCCGGCTCCAGCTTCTGGCGGCGGCGCTCGTCGCGCAGGTCCCTGTCGTCCTGCTGGTAGATGCCGTGGAACTTCATCAGCTTGACGTCGTCCGCCTCCGGGACGGAACCGGTCAGGCGGTCGAGCAGCCCCTCCGCGATGGTGCCACGCAGGTAGCGGCTGCCGGCCTTGAGCCGTTCGTCGGACCCGAGGGCGTCGACGGATTGCGAGATATCCCGGCTGCGATCGATGGTCGTGCTCATGCTGCCACTCAATAGACGTCGCGTTGATAGCGGTGATTGGCCTGCAGGCTGTGCATGTAGTCCTCGGCGGCCTCGCGGCTGGCGCGGCTCTCGCGCGCGATGATGTCCACCAGCATGGTGTGGACGTCGGGCGCCAGGTTCTTCGCGTCGCCGCAGACGTAGACGTGAGCGCCGTCCTCGAGCCATGCGAACAGGTCGCCGGCGGCGTCCCACATGCGGTGCTGCACATAGGTCTTCGACGCGCCGTCGCGCGAGAACGCCACGTCCATGCGGGTCAGCACGCCCTGTTTGAGCAGCGCCTGCCATTCGGTCTGGTAGAGGAAGTCGGTCCTGAAGTTGCGGTCGCCGAAGAACAGCCAGCTCCTGCCTCTGGCGCCGCGCGCCTCGCGCTCCTGCATGAAGGCGCGGTAGGGCGCGATGCCGGTGCCCGCGCCGATCATGACGATGGGTACGTCGTCGGCCGGCCGCCTGAAATGCGGGTTGCCCTGGACATAGACCGGCAGCCGCTCGTCCGGCGGGCTGCGGTCGGCGATCTGGCCCGTGGCGACGCCGTGGCGCGGTTCCCCGTGCAGCGTGTAGCGCACCGGGGCGACCGTGAGATGGACCTCGTCGCCCACGACAGCCTGGCTCGAGGCGATGGAATAGAGCCTGGGCTGGAGCGGGCGCAGTCCCGGCAACAGCCGTTGCGCTTCCAAGCCCGGCGCCGGGAACTTGCGGGCGATGTCGACGACGTGGTGGGTGCGCAGGAACACCGCCCGCTCGCCGGCGTGGTCGTCCTGCAACAGCTGAGCGAGGGGCCTGGCGCCGGTGATCGACGCCCAGTGATCGAGGAAGCGTGGTGTGGCGGTTGTGATCTCCAGGTGGCTCTCGAACGCATCCCTCAGCGAATGGACGGAGCCCTTGATCTCGACGGGGGCGTCACCACCGAGCCGCAGCGCGCTCAGCAGGGCATCGACCGTGGAGCCGGCGTTGCGCACCACCACGCCCAGCGCGTCGCCCGGCTCATAGCGCAGACCCGATCCTGCGAGGGATATCTCCACGTGGCGGGTCTCCTTGGTGGAGCCGCGACCGACGATGGGCTGGTTCTCGATGACGACCGCGCTGAACGGCGTGCGCCTGTCGTACACCGGCGCCTGTGTAGCGAAGGCCGTCCGCGCCGGGTTCCCGGCCGGCACAGGCTCAGCGTCGGCACCATGCAGCAGGTCCAGGACATCCGCCCTCCAGGCGTCCGCCGCCTCCTCGAAGTCCACGTCGCAGTCCCGGCGCGGGGCCAGACGCGCGGCGCCCAGCTCCTCGAAGCGCCGGTCAAGCCGCTTGCCGGCTTCGCAGAAACGCTCGTAGCTCGAATCGCCCAGTGCGAGGACGGCGAAGCGCATGCCTCCGAGACGCGGCGCCTTCCGGCCCTCGACGAACTCGAAAAATCCCGTGGCCGGCTGCGGCGGGTCGCCGTCGCCATAGGTGCTGACGACGATGACGACGTCCTGCTCTTGGCCGAGCTGTCGCGTCTTGTAGTCGGCCATGTCGGTCAGCGTCGGCCGCAGGCCCTTGTCGGTGGCCGCCGTCGCCAGGGCACGGGCCACCCCGGCGCTGTTCCCCGTCTCGGTGCCGTAGAGGATCGACAGCCGCCGCTGGCTGGGGGCGGCCTCGGCCTGAGGTTGAGGCGGCGAGGCACCGTCTGCGCGCAGCAGCCCGGTGCCCAGCCCGGCGAAATATCCGCTGATCCAGTGGGCCTGAAAGGGTTCGATCGTTCGCGCCAGCGTTTCCACCAGCGCCCGCTGTTCCTGGGTGATCGGACTCCCCGGGAATTCTGGCTGCCTCATTCCGTTCCGCACCTTGATCGCGCACTTCAAGGGCAAGCGAATACGACCTCGCAGGTCTCACCGTGCCCCATCTGGAGAACATATTCCCCGGATGCAGGGTGCGGCGCGGAATGAGAAAGCGCAAAGGACTTATATTGCCCTTTGATATGAAAAAAATTGCTTAAATAATCCAGCCACCCGGACGAAAGATCACGAGGAGATGAGCGCGGCGGCGCGCAGGCCGTTGCGGATCTTGGCCATGACACCCTCGTCGGCCTTGGTGGAATGGACCACATAGGCTGAATAGGAGAACTCCGGGCTATCCGGCACCAGGATGAGCCGGCCTTCCTCCAGAAGGGTTCTGACTACGCCCATCCGGAAATAGCCGCTGCCGCCGGTCGCCAGGATGTAGTCCAGCGCCAGCGGGCCGTAGCCGATCGAGATGACCGCGTTGGGCATGTCGGGGAAGGCCGCGCCGTAGCTGGCGTTGAAGTCCTCGCCCCAGTCGATGTGAACGTGGTCGGCTGGCTGCAATGGTTGGTCGGTGGGAGTGGTGCGCACCAACACCAGCTTCTCCTCGAACAGCAGCTCGGCGATCACGCCCGGACGGCGCGGCGCGGCGTACAGGATGGCCACGTCTAGCGATCCGTCCTGGACCTGCTCCATCAGGCGGTCGGCGCTATCGATCTGGGTGCGGATGGCGATCTCCGGGCATTCCCGCCGCATCCACAGCAGCCAATGGCGCAGCAGCGGGCTCCACAGGCTGAGCTCGGCGCCGATGGTGATGACGGTCTGCCGCCCCGGCGGTAGCGCCACCGAGCGCCGCGCCCGCTCCCACACCTGCACCAGCGTGGTGGCGAACCGCAGGAACTGCTCGCCCGCCGGCGTGAGCTTTGCGCCGGCCTTGTTGCGGATGAACACCGGCCGGTCGAGCTGTTCTTCCAGCACGCGGATGCGGGCGCTTACCGCCGTCTGGGTCAGGTTGAGGTTGGCGGCGGCGTTGACGAAGCTGCCCGTCTTGACGACCTCGAGGAACGTGCGCGCGACGCTGATGTCCATGGACCCAACCCCCTTTCGGGCTTGCCGGCACGGCCTGTGCCCGCATCCATTAGATCACATTATTGCGTTTATACCATAATAACATTCATTTGTTTGATATTTCGATTTCCCGGATGATAGGGCATCAGCCATCGGGGTATTCACCATGACCATTCAGCTCGGGCAAATCGCACCCGATTTCACGCAGGCCAGCACCCACGGACCCATTTCCTTCCACGGCTGGCTGGGCTCGTCGTGGGGCGTGCTTTTCAGCCATCCCAAGAACTTCACCCCCGTCTGCACCACGGAGCTGGGCGAGGTCGCCCGGCTGAGGCCGGAATGGGACCGGCGCGACGTGAAGGTGATCGGCCTGTCGGTCGATCCTGTCGAGGCGCACAGGAAATGGGAGGACGACATTGAGGAGACGCAGCGGCAGCGGCTGGACTTCCCCATGCTGGCCGACCCCGACGGCCGCGTGTCCAGCCTCTACGGCATGATCCATCCGGAAAGCGACGCGAAGGTCACCGTCCGCTCGGTCTTCGTCATCGATCCGCAGAAGAAGGTGCGGCTGATCCTGACCTATCCGCCCAGCACCGGCCGAAACTTCCAGGAGTTGCTGAGGGCCATAGACAGCCTGCAGCTCACCGACCAGCAGAGCGTCGCGACGCCGGTGAACTGGGAGCCCGGGGATCCGGTCGTGGTCTCGCCGAAGTTGTCGGACGAGGAGGCGGCCCGCCTGTTCCCGCAAGGATTCGTGTCGCTGAAGCCCTATCTCCGTATCGTCCAGCTTGATGACGCGTCGAACTGAAGTGTGCCGCGGCCAAAGTTTGGGCGAGGATATGGGGAGTCATTGTGTTCGAGGAGTTCTTTGCGACCAGGCTCGATGAGGTCAAGCAGGAAGGGCGCTACCGGGTGTTTGCCGATATCGAACGGCGGGCCGGCGCGTTCCCGGCGGCGGTTCGGCACGTTAACGGTGTCCCCCATGAACTAACAGTCTGGTGTTCCAACGACTACCTGGGCATGGGGCAGCATCCTCCCGTGCTGACCGCAATGCATAAGGCGCTCGATAAGGTCGGCGCCGGCGCGGGTGGAACGCGCAACATCTCTGGCACCAATCACCTGCACGTGTTGCTGGAGCGCGAGCTTGCCGATCTGCATGGCAAGGAAGCCGCCCTGCTGTTTACGTCGGGATACGTTTCGAACTGGGCGGCGCTCGGTACTCTTGGTGCCAGTTTGCCTGGCTGCGTCATCTTCTCGGACGAGAAGAATCACGCATCCATGATCGAGGGCATACGCCACTCACGCGCGGCGAGGCGTATCTGGAGGCACAATGATCCTCAGGATCTTGATCGCGTGCTTTCGGAGTATGGATCGGATACCCCGAAGATCGTCGCCTTCGAGTCGGTCTATTCGATGGATGGCGATATCGCTCCGATCAGGGACATTGTCTCGGTCGCCGAAAAGCATGGCGCGATCACCTATCTCGATGAGGTGCACGCGGTCGGCCTTTATGGCCCACACGGTGGCGGCATTGCGGAACGTGATGGTGTCTTGGACCAGGTCACCATTGTCCAGGGAACATTGGCGAAGGCATTTGGTACCATGGGTGGATATGTCGCAGGGTCTGCGAACCTGTGCGATTTCATCCGAACCTTTGCCTCCGGATTCATCTTCACCACGTCCCTGCCTCCGGTCATAGCCGCGGGTGCGTTGGCGAGCGTGCGCCATCTCAAGACCAGCAGCGCCGAACGCGAGCGTCACCAGGACAGGGTGGCCAGGGTAAGAGCTGGCCTTGATGCTATCGGCATCCCTCATCTGCGGAACCCGAGCCATATAGTCCCTGTGATGGTTGGTGACCCCAAGAAGTGCAAGTGGATCAGCGACACGCTGCTTGACAACTATGGTGTCTACATCCAGCCCATCAACTACCCGACCGTGCCCCGCAACGGCGAGCGTCTGCGCATCACCCCCACCCCTTGCCACTCGGACGCGGATATTCGTCACCTGCTGGCGGCGCTTTCGGAACTCTGGACCCGGTGCGGTCTCGCGCGAAATGCCGCCTGACGAGGGCGTTGCGGCGCATGCAAGGCGCCTGACCGGATCGCCGGCGCTGCCCGATGGGAAGTTGGGAGCACGGTCTTCGGGGTTGAGGGGAGAGGATGGCGGTGGTCCAAGTCGGCGCCAAGCACTCGATGCGTGGGCCCGACGTTCGAAACCCACCTGTTGTCTCAACTGGAGTGTCGCGCGCGTGGGGCGGCTTCCGGCCGAACGCCGCCAGTTCGGCTGCCGGCTTGATATGTACGTCTATTTATGATGTATATTATATACCTCTTATTGGCGGACTGACTACGATGGTTACGTACCTTCAATCTCGGTTTCACTGGCTGCGGGGGGTGTCCGTCTGTGCGGTCGTCTTTTGCGGGTGCGCGCTGATACTTTCGTCCGGGGCGTTGGCGGCTGTGGGTCCGGGAGGCAACGCCCAATTGTTCGCGCAAATGGATTCCCAGGCGCTCGCCGCTGTTGGGCCTCTCGAAAGTGACGGGGTGTTCGCCCGTCTCGTCGGTCTGGCAAATGCCGGCAACCCTCAGGCCAAGGCAAGGGTTGGATTACACTTGTTTCTTAGAGCGAACGCCTCCAGCGGAGACTATGGCCCATCTCTGAAATACATATACTCTGCCCTTGAAAAACCCGATGATATTGATAAAAAACTAAAAGGACAATTATACTACGCCTTGGGTGTGATATATGAAGATTTTCGCACCAATATCGCAGATATAAATCGTTCTATCCAATATTTATTGATATTTATCCGAGACTATTCACAAAATAGCCCATATCAGATGGTCAATTCGGCGCGACTCAAAATGATCAGGAGTTACATTGCAGGCGGACCACAGTTTCCAAGGAATTTCCGACTTGTGATAGTGTACGCGGAACAAATCCTCAACGACCGGGAGCTATCCGACAGCGGCGTGGGGCGCTTGACTCGCGACGCCGCCCATATCGCGCTCGGCGTTGCATTCTACTATGGATATGATGGCGTAGGCGTTAACCTGACAAAGGCAAAGGATAATTTGACCAAGGCGATGAATTCGAGCAATCCGGCATTCAAAAATCTGGCGGAATCCATGATCGCGAGCATTGATCAAGGAACCTGACCGTGCCTGAGCACGCCGGGTCGGGGAATGGCCAAGCGGTTTAGGCCTGGAGCCTATTGTCGTTCGGGATCATCGCGGCCCTCCTGAACCAGATTGAAATCATACGAGCCGGGTCCTTGCGTCAGGCGAAAACTGCAGCGGGTCGAGCCAATGTTCACGACGCGGTGCACCGTGCGCACGGAAACTTCCGCCATATCGCCAGGCCGTAGCCTCATAGAGCGGCCCGGGCCGCGCTGTTCGACGAGAAACTCTCCCTCCTCGCAGAGGTACGAGTCGGCTACCTGCAAATGGTAGTGCCATGGAATTTCGCGGCCTGGGGCAAGGCGATACTGAGTCACACGCTGCCCAGGGCGCTCCGAAATGACCTCTCGATCTATGCCTTTCATCGTTCGGACCGTGCTTCTTGGCGCTCCTAGGCTCCCATCACGGGCGCGCAACCGCTCCGAGCTGTCTGGCAAAGGCATGGAAGCGTTCATGCGTACCCGGCGGGTTTCTCGCCTCGACCTCTTGAAACGCGGCATAAAGTGTTATGCGATCACCTTCCGGAATCAGCCGCTGCACCATGGGGAACACCATTTCGTCTTCCTTCCAGATGTGATTGGGATAAAGCGTCGTGATCTTGTCGATGGCCCTGGCTATCGCATCAGCCGCGCCCGGTTCATTACGAATATAGGCATCGGTACCGTCTGCGATTTCGCGCACAAGCTTGCGACCCTGTTCATGCTCAAGAAGCAGGGCGTCGATGGGACAGCCATGCAGAGGGACTCCGTGGTCGATGAGCGCCGGAAATAGCAGATCCTCCTCCTTGGCATGGTGGCACTGGTCGGCGAACTCTCGCATGAACGCCACTGCTTCGAGGAGAAGCGCCGGATCAACGGTCTTGCCAGAGCGCATCGCCGCCGCCAGCAGGGACAATCCCTCGACCACCTGCAGGATCACCTTGTGCTCGTTGGTCAACATGTCGATTGCTGCGTTATGGCTCATCATGCTGGGTCCTCTGAATTCGCCGCGTTATGGGGGATTGGCCTCTGTCTGGTCTCTTCAAGCGTGGATCTAGACGTGTGGCTTTCGAAGAGCCGCGATGCTTGGGCTACAACAAACCTAACGGAACACTCGGCCGGACCGCAAACAACGTGACCGTCGGAGCCCTCCTCTCCTTGGGCAGTCCTTCTAGGCTCAACCACAGGGAAACGAGCCGGGGAGATCGCGTCGTAGGGAATTGCGCCATGTACCGCGTGTGCAGCAAGGACTGGAGACCCATGATGATAGCAAGGACGGTGCGGTAGCGCAGCCCGTTCCGAACACCGGGGCGTTGGCCGGAGGGGCCCTATTTTGGCGGAGAGTGTTGGATCCCGGTCGTCTCCCCTCCGCCAATTTCCCGATTCAATAGACCGGATGCGGTGCCGCAGCGGATCGGCTGCCGCAGCCCTGTCGATCACGAAAATTCGCGGTGACCGTGATCCCGCGGCAATGTAGTTTTCCGCGGTCGTCGCGATCGAGTCGGAATTCGACAGATTAAGTACGGCCGACTTTACGACCCTTCACGAGACAGCAGCGCCGGTCCTGCCGGCCGGCTCTCTTGCGTCCGCCGCGGCCAGCCGTGCCGCACGGTGGACGTGGAGGTCCATCATGCAGTCGACCACTCCTCCGCCCGGCGGATCGGAGGCTGCCGGGGTCATTCCGTCGCCCCCATATGCCCCGGCGCCCCAATCGACGACGACCTTCTCCGATGCCCTGATGCCCGTTCCCTCGGGCGACGAGTCCATCCGGCCATTCCGGTTCACGGCGTCCGACGAGGATTTGGCGGACCTCAGGCACCGGATCGCTTCTGCCCGCTGGCCCGAGCGCGAGACCGTGCCGGACGCCACCCAGGGCGTGCAGCTCGCGACCATGCTCGAGCTCGCCGCATACTGGGCGACCGATTACGACTGGCGCCGGTGCGAGGCGCGGCTGAACGCCCTGCCGAACTTCGTCACCCGTATCGACGGGCTCGATATCCATTTCATCCACGTCCGGTCCCGGCACGAAGACGCCCTGCCGCTGATAGTCACCCACGGATGGCCCGGATCGGTGGTCGAGCAGTTGAAGCTCATCGAGCCGCTGACCGACCCCACCGCCCATGGCGGGGCGCCGTCCGACGCCTTCCATGTCGTCATCCCGTCCATGCCCGGCTACGGTTTTTCGGAGAAGCCGTCCGCGCCCGGCTGGGGTCCGTCGCGGATCGCCCGCGCCTGGACGGCATTGATGAAGCGGCTCGGCTATGCGCGCTTCGTCGCCCAGGGCGGCGACTGGGGCGCGCTGATCGTCGACATGATGGGGGCCGAGCCCCCGCCGGAGCTGCTCGCCATCCACACCAACATGGCCGGCGCCGTACCGGCGGATATCAACCAGGCCGCGTTCCTCGGCGCGCCGCCGCCGGCGGGCCTTACGGACGACGAGACGCGGGGCTTCGAGCACCTCGCCGACTTCTACAAGAACGGCCTGGCCTATGCCCAGGAGATGGGCAACCGGCCGCAGACCCTTTTCGGCATCGCCGATTCCCCGGTCGGCGTCGCCGCCTGGATCCTCGATCACGACATCCGCAGCTATCACCTGATCGCGCGGGTGTTCGACGGCAAGGCCGAGGGGCTGACCCGGGACGACATCCTCGACAACATCACCCTCTTCTGGCTGACCAACACGGGCGTCTCCGCGGCGCGGCTCTACTGGGAGAACAAGCTGGGGTTCGTCACTCCGAAGAACGTCACCGTGCCGGTCGCGGTCAGCGTCTTCCCGGACGAGATCTACACGGTCTCCAGGAGATGGGCCGAGCAGGCATACCCGAAGCTCATCCACTTCAACCGCCTGGACAGGGGAGGGCACTTCGCCCCCTGGGAGCAGCCGGCCCTGCTGGTGGACGAGCTGCGGACCGCCTTCAGGACGCTGCGCTGACACTTCTGCCGGGAGGACCGCGTGAACATCCAGCGACTGGCTCCCCTTGCCGCCGTCGTCGCCGCGCTGGCAGTCTTCGCCGACTCGGGTGCGGAACCGGCCTCGGACGCGGTAGCGCCGGTTTTCGGCATCGCGGTGCCGGCCGGCTACCGCGACTGGCGGCTGGTCTCGGTTGCCCGCGAGGAGGGCGCGCTGCAGGACATTCGGGCCGTTCTGGGCAACGACATAGCGATCGAGGCCTTTCGCGAGGGCATCCAGCCCTTTCCCGACGGCACGATCATCGCCCGGGTGGCCTGGAACTACCAACCGCTCCCGGAAAGCGAGGAGGCCTTCGGCCAGCCCCAGTCCCACGTGGCGGGACAGCCCAGGAACGGGGTCCAGTTCATGGTCAAGGACTCGAAGCGCTACGCGTCCACGGGCGGCTGGGGTTTCGCCCACTTCGACCACGGCAAGCCGGCCGGCGAGGAGGTTCATAACAAGTGCTTCGCCTGCCACCAGATCGTCGAGGATCGTGATTTCGTATTCGTGAGCTACGCGCCGTGATCCCGTGAACGGAAATCCGTGGGCGTAAGCAGGAGGAGCATGGAAATGACCGAGGTAACCCTGTCGCGGTTCGATCTCACACCGCCTACCAAGGAACAGCTGTCGGCGCTGGCCGCCGGTCTCGACGACGACGAACGTGACGTGCTGCTCCGGCACGGCACAGAAGCGCCGTTCTGTGGCACATTTCTCCACGAGAAGCGCGCCGGCGTTTATACCTGCCGTCTGTGTGGCTTGCCTCTGTTCAGGGGCGGCGCCAAGTTCGAGAGCGGCACCGGCTGGCCCAGTTTCACCCAGCCATTCGCGGGAGACCATCTCCATGCCATTCGGGACACCAGCTACGGCATGGTCCGGACGGAGATCGTCTGCGCCCGATGCGCGGCGCATCAGGGCCACGTCTTCCCCGACGGGCCGCCGCCCACAGGCGACCGGTACTGCATCAATTCCGTGTCGCTCGAGTTCACGCCCGACGGCGCGCCGCTGCCCGACAAGCTGGGCCGCGGAGCGCCGGAAGGACTGCCCTTCGCCGAAGCCGGCGCGAGATGACCGGCTGGACGGCGGCGGGCCTCTACGGGCTGCTCTCCGCCTCGGGTCTGATTGTTGGCGCCGCGGCCGGGCTGTGGCTGGGAGCGCGGCACCGTACGATCGCCGCCGCGACCGCCGTCGGTGTCGGATTGCTGATCGCCGCCGCCTCGCTCTATCTGATTTCGGGTGCGCTGGAGTCGGTTTCCGCGCCGCTCGCGGTCTCCGGCGCGTTGGCGGGCGCCGCCATCTTCAGCCTCTGCAATCTGATGCTTCGCCGCTGGGAAGCGGAGAAGCGAAAGAGATGCGGTGAATGCGTTCCGCAGCCGACCGAGCGCGAGACGCCGGGCAGCGGCGCGGCCATCGCCGTGGGCTCATTGCTCGACTCCGTGCCCGAGGCGCTGATCATCGGCGCGGCGGTCGCTGGGGGCGCCGGCGAATTTCCGCCGATCGCACTGATCGTCGCCTTTGCCCTCGCGAACGTCACCGAGGGCCTGTCCAGCGCGGCCGGTATGCGGGGTGCCGGACGGAGTCGCCGATACATATTGTTGCTGTGGACGGGGGCCACCTTGTTTTCCGCCGCTGCGGCGGTCGCCGGCTTTGTCCTGTTCAGTGGCGGAGACATCGAGCGTGGCTGGCTCGAGGCTTTCGCCGCCGGGGCTCTGATCGCATTGGTCGTCGAGACCATGGCGCCGGAAGCGGTCCACGGCCAGCCCGGGTTTGCCGGACTGCTGGCCATGTTGGGGTTTTCGGGCTTGCTGCTCGCCCTCGCGGGATAGCCGCGAATGTTTCTGCCCGTCGGGGCAACGCACCCGGCTGCTATTGCGACAGCGGCACCAGCACGGAAACCACGGCGAAGTACACCAGCAGGCTCAGCACGTCCTGGATCACCGTCGCTACCGGTCCGCTGCCGAAGGCGGGGTCGAATCCCAGGCGCGACAGGAGCCAGGGCAGCAGCAGGCCGATGCCTGTGGCGACGCAGCCGGCGCCGATCAGGCTGATGCCCACGGCGAGCGCCAGCGCCCAGTCGCCGAACGCCACGGCGATCGCCGGGGTTGCGACCACTGCCAGCACCGTGCCGATCAGCAGTCCGGCCAGCATCTCACGCGCCAGGATGGCGCCCAGCGCCGCATGGGTCAGCGACAGGCCGCGCACCGCGACGGCCTCGGTCTGCGTGCCGATGGCGTCCGCCAGATAGACGATGGTCGGCACGAAGAACGCGACGGCGACATTGGCCGCCAGTGTCGTCTCGAACGCCGCCATCACCATCGTGGCGACGGCGCTGCCCGCCAGCCCCACCAGCAGCCACGGCAGCCTGTTGCGCATCCGCCGCAGCGGCGAAAGCTCCAGCGCGTGGGCGGCGTAGTTCGCCTGGTGGATGATGCCGGCCACCCGGTGCATGTCCTCCACATGCTCCTGCCGCAGCACCCGCATCAACACCGCTGCCGGCACCACGCCCAGGAAACGCCCGTCGTGATCGACGACGGGCATGTCCGTCATGCGGTGGCGGCTCGCCAGGGCCGCCACGTGCTCCTGATCGAGTTCCTCGGTCGCGCGCGCCGGCAACGGCGCGGCGAGCGTGCCCATCAAGGTGTCATGGCGCGCCCGCAGCAGGGCGGCCGACGAGATCGATCCCGTCGGCCGGCCCTCGCCATCGAGCACATAGACCGTGGCGTCGACCGCCCAGATCCCGCGTCCCAGCGCCTCCAGCGCCGCCGCCGCCGTGTCGATGTCGCGGCAACGCGGTACATCGCCGGTCATGATTGCGCGGGCGCTCTCGTGCGGCAGCCGCCGCTGAAATCCTTCTGACATGGCGCTCTCCCTGTGTCCGATTCGCCGTTCTCCGGGGCCGGTTCGAGGAGAATACGGCCATTCGTCCGCCGCATTGAGCCGGATCAGGTGACGATCGCCCTGTCCCCGTCCGACCGTGGGGCTGGCGGGCGCCGATGCGGCGCGGTATCCTCGCCCCGTCTATCCTCGACAACTGCCCCCAACCTTCCCGCCGCGACATGGCCACAAGTGAACTGCCCGACAGGGAAGCGGAAGACGCCGCTCGCACCGTCAGCCGCAAGATCGCGGCCGACTACGACGCATATGTCTACGATCCCACGCCGCCCGGCGGGGACTTTGCCGCCCGCCTGTTCGGCGCCGGCGCGCTCTATGGCTGCGCGCCGGCAATGGGCGACGTTCTCGATCTGGGCTGCGGCACCGGTCGTTTCCTCGAGGTCATTGCCCGCGGTCTGCGCGGACGCGCGGTCGGGATCGACCTGTCCGCCGCCGCCGTTGCCCAGGCGAAGGTCAACTGCGCGACCCTGGGCGACAGGGCGCGCATCGTCCAGGCCGACATCCTCGACGTCGAGCCGCGGGACCTGGGCCAGTTCGACCTGGTCTGCAATGTGGGCGTGCACTACGTGGTGCCGCCCGAAGTCCGTCGCCGGCTGACCCAGCTCGCCGCCGCCTGCCTTCGTCCCGGCGGCTTGCTGCTGATCAGCTATTATGTCGGCCCCGTGATGCATGCGCGCACGGCGCTGTACCGGTTGCTGCGGGCCAAGGACAACCCGGACGCCCCGCCGCCGGAACGGGTGGCCGCCGCGCGGCGCCACCTGAAGGCGGTGAAGGGGGCCGCTGCGGGCTTGCGCGACCAGGCGCTCATCGAAAGCATCGCCCGGTCGGTGCTCGGCCTGAAGGACGCCACCCTGTTTCACGAGGTGTTCAACCCGCTCCTCGAGGTGCTGGATACGGAAAGCGTGGCCGCTGATCTGGCCCCGTGGGGATTGCGCTTCCTCACCTTCGCGAACGGCGGCCACCACGGCGGCCTCGGGACATCGCGGGAGAGGCTGTCCGCGACGGCCGATCAGGACATGCTGTCCGGAGGATACCGCTACGCACTGTTCGGCAAGACCGGGGACGCGGACGCGATCTTCGACATCCGCACCCCGAATGTGCGCTGGCGATTGAACGGCAAACCGCTGCCTGAGCTCTCGGACGCGCAGAACGGCGTCTACGAGGTTCCGCCCGGAGGCCGTCACGTCAAGGTCAACTACAAGGTGACCAGGTTCGCCCTGGCGCTGCTGGAAGGCGCCGAGAAACCGCTGGCCGAGCTCACCGAGGCGGCGAGGCGGCACATGCCTGGGTTCGACCCAGACGGCGACGTCCAGCGGCTCGAGCGGAACATGGCCCTGCTGTGGAGCCTGGGCCTGGTGCAGGCGGTGCGGGGCGGCTGACCGAGCGACACGCGGATTGCGTCCGGCCCGCGCGCTTCTGCTAGACTGCCGGCCGACGGTTCCAGGGAAACGAGGGGACGATGACCGATACCGCCCGATATGTCGCCGACCGCATGGCGCTCATGGATGTGATGCTGAAATACGCCAAGGGCTGCGACAACCGCGACCTGGCGCTCTATCGCTCATGCTTCGCCGACGACGCCGTCATCACCGGCTTCGGCGAGGAGACCTACCATGGCGGCGACGCCTGGACCGCCTATGTGGTCGAGGCGCTGGGCCGCTTCGGTCCCACCCAGCACATGCTTGGCCCGCAGCTCGCCACCATCGACGGCGACACCGCCGAATGCCGCACCGACGTCCAGGCCACCCACTACCTGATCGACCGCCCGGACACCACCATGACCCTCTGGGCCACCTACGAGACCCGGATGCAGCGTATCGCCGGCGAATGGAAGATCGTCCGGCACCACCTGGTGCCGCGTGGCCGGCGGGTCCAGTCGGACTGAACCGCCGTCAACCGAGCAGCGGGCTCTTGTGCGCTTCTAGCGCGGCGCGCGCTCCTGGCCGGTCCTTCATCTGGTCGGCGAAGCGGGTGTAGGACGCGAGGCTCGCCATGTCGTGGCCGTCGCGCAGGCCCCAGTCGTAGAACACGATGGCGTAGCAGTCGCAGACCGAGAACGCCGATCCGGCCACCCAGCGGTTGGCGCCGATCCGCTGGTCGATCTGCCGCAGCACGGCCCAGAACGCCTCCCGGCCGGCCGCCTGCAGCGCCGGGTGGACCGACGCGTCCGGGGTGAAGCGGACGGGGGCGCGGAACTGGCGGCGGGCGATATGGGCGGTATTGCTGCACCAGGCAAGGAAGGAATGGACCTGCGCCTGGGCCATGGGCTCGTCGGGCAGCAGGGACCGTTCGGGATGGAGGCGCGCCGCCAGCAGGAGGATCGCCACGTTTTCGGTCAGCAGCGCGCCGTCCACCAGCAGCGCGGGGACTTTTCCCGACGGGTTTATGCCATAGTAGGCGGTGCGGTCGCCCCCGAGGTCGACCTGCTCGCGGTCGTAGGCGGCGCCGGCTTCTTCCAGCGCGGCCTGCGAGGCCAGCGAACACGAGCCGGGGCAATAGAACAGCTTCAGCATGCCGTTTTTCCCGATCGCCGCTTCAGAACTTGTTCTCCTTCACCGCCGCCTCGACCTTGTCGCAGCGGCCGGTGGTGTTGGGATAGGTGAAGTCGCCGGTCTTGCGGTTCAGCGTGATGATTTCCTTGTAGTCGCCGGCCAGCTTCGACAGGCCCATGTTGCGCAGGGTTCCCTGGAGTTCGTTGCCGGAGGCCGGCGCGAACATGGCCCGCACCATGTCGTCGTCGGCGCTGAACTTGACCGAACGGACGACCGAAGGATTGTCCTTCGACACCATCAGCGCCGGCCACTCGCTCGGCACCATGTCCATGTACTGCCCGGCATAGCTGATCTTGATGCTGAATTGGGTCGCCTGCGTCTGCGTCGTGGCCGGCGCGCTGTTCGCGACGGCGCCGGTGTTCTGGAAATAGTAGGTGCCCTTGCACAGCAGGTTCAGGACGTCTCCGCCGGGCGCCGGCGCCAATGGCTGGTCCGCCGCCGGCGCGGCATCGGTCTGGCCGGCCGCGCCGGCGCTGTCGGCAGCCGCTGCGGGCGCCGCGAGCGCGGCAAGGACGGAAATGACGGAAACTGCGCACATCGTGCGGCCCATTGTGCCCCCCAAGGCCAAGGAATGCTGAGAGGCGAAGTGTATACAAGTTTGACCGGCGGCGGCAATCCGGCCTTTACGCCGCATCGCCCGGCGTCAGGTCGCGGGCATAGAGCCGGTAGGTCTTGTAGGCCCTCGCGCCGAACGCCTCGATGATGGTGCGCACCCCCTTGTTGGTCTCCAGCACCCACGAAAGTTCGCCGTCATGAACCTGGTGCTTCAGGCAGGCGGCCCGGAGCTGCTCGATCACCGCCACGGCAAGGGCGGCTCCCAGCGGCGTCCCCTGGAATTCCTTGCGCACCCCCATGAGCGGCAGCCGGCCGCTGCCGAATCGGCCGGTCCTGATCCGGAAGAGCAGCTTCGCCCAGCCCAGCGGGAACAGCCGGCCGTCCAGGTCGCGGATCATCTCGTTGATGTTGGGCAGGCCCAGCGCGAAGGCGACCGGCCGGCCGTCATATTCAGCGACGTGGAAGGCGGGCGCGGGCAGCAGCGGCTTCAGGTCGCGCGCCATCTCGGCGATGTGGGTCTCGCTGAACGGCTCGAATCCCCAGTTGCCCGACCAGGCGTCGTTGAACAGGTCGAGCACGGTCCTGATCTCGTCCTCGAACCGCTCGCGCCGCATCTGGCGCAGCGTGATCCGGGAATCGTTCGTCACCAGCGCGAGGATTTTCTGGACCGGCCGGGGCAGGGGCGTGCGGGTGTCGATCCGGTAGGCGAACAGGTCCATCTCCTTGCCGTATCCCAGCCGTTCCACGTGCGCCGCGTAATAGGGCCTGCCATGCGGCATCATGATCATGGGCGGCGTATCGAAGCCGTCGATCAGCAGCCCGGATTCCTCGTTGATCGTGAAGCTGAACGGCCCCGACGCCCGGCGCGCGCCGTGGGCCAGCAGCCAGCCTTCGGCCGCGGCGAACAGTCCGTCGAACACGGCCACCGAATCGATCGCCTCGAGCCAGCCGAAATGGCCGAGACCGTCGCCTCCCAGCTGCGCGCTGATGCGTCCCACGGTGCGCCCGCCCGCCCGGGCGACCCAGAGCCGCCGGTCGCGGGCCTCGCCGGCTGGGCCGAGGCGCTTGCGCTCGTTCATCAGCAGCGGCGGGACCCAGTTCGGGTCGTCCGCGTAGACCGTCCACGGCAACCTGATGAACGCCTCGCGAAGCGCCCGCGTCTCGACGGCGGCGATGTCCACGGCGTGCTTCAGCGCCGCCGCTCGCTCTCGCTCAGCTGCGTCACCCATGGAAACCGCCTGGCTTCGTCTCCGGCATAGCCCAGATGCCGTACGTTCGAACTGCGCGGCCGTTCCCGGACGCTGTCGTAGTTGGTCCCGAGCACCCGGTCCCAGACATCCGTGGTGATGCCGAAATTGCCGGTCTCGTTGTGGAAGTGATGCGCCAGGTGACGCTTCTTCAGCCGTCGCAGCCAGGCGCTCCCCGGCTCCCACGGCACGTGCTGGTAGAGGTGGAAGAATTCGTAGATCGCCGTCAGCACGATGCCGCAGAACACGCCGAACGCCGCGCCTGCTGCGCCGTCCACCAGCCAGCCGAGGGGAATCGCGATCACCAGGATCGGCGTCAGCGTGGTCTGCGGCGCGCCGAACATCACCGACAGGTTGCTGGTGTCCTGGTGATGATCGTAATGCACCCGCTTCCACAGCGCCGCGGTGGCCCGGTGCTGGTAGAGCCTGCGGCCGTGCAGCACGAAGCGGTGGAACAGGTACTCGACCAGGGAATAGACCACAACGGCGATCACTGTGCCCAGCGCCAGCCGCGCCGCGCCGTCGAAGAACACGGCGGTCAGCCCCAGCGCCGCTGCCGCCAGCACCGCATAGATCTGGATCGTCGGGAACGAAAAATAGGCATGCAGCAGGTCGCCGAGGGTCATCCCCTCCACCAGACGGGCATTGTCCCGCCATCCTCCGTAGCCGACAAGCAGCCGCCGCACGATCCTGTCCATAGGTTGCCCTACATCCATGAATTTGCCACGCGCTTCCCCGGAAAGATAGGCTGGGCTGACCGCTGCACGCCGAATTGGCGGGAACCCTTTGCTCCGGGTAAACTTTGCTCGGGAGACGTTTGCATTGGCGGCTTCCGGCGCTCATGTCCCATGGGGCAGGCCGCGTCGGCCGATGGAGTTGGCGGATGGCATTCACGGAACTGGCGATCGGGGGACTGCTCGGCCTGCAGATCGCCGCTGGAGCGTTTTTCTGTCTCTTCGGCCTCTATTGCATGCTGATGGTCGGCCTGCACGCCAGCCGCAAGAAGCGCGTGCTTGCCGAGGATGCGCGGATCATCGAGGCGTGGAACGCAGGGAGCGGCGAACTCCCCTTCGTGACCGTACAGCTGCCGCTCTACAACGAGCGCTATGTGGTCGACCGGCTCATCGACAATATCGTCCTGCTCGACTACCCCAGGGACAGATACGAGATCCAGGTCCTCGACGATTCGACCGACGACACCACCCGGATCGCCATGGAGTTTGTCGAGCGTTACCGGGCCCAGGGCTATAATATCGAACTCATCCACCGGACTGACCGTACCGGCTTCAAGGCCGGCGCGCTGAAGCACGGCAACGAGACCGCGAGGGGCGAGTTCATCGCCATCTTCGACGCCGATTTCCTGCCCGATCCCGACTTCCTGCGCCGGACGCTCCCGTTTTTCGATGAACCTCGTCTCGGCATGGTGCAGACGCTCTGGGGTCATATCAACGCCGGCTATTCCAAGATGACCCTCGCCCAGTCGGTCGCGCTGGACGGGCTCAACTACGTGGTCCAGTCGGCCCAATGCTGGTCCGGCCTGCTGATGCACTTCCAGGGCACGGCGGGGATCTGGCGGCGCACCGCCATCGACGATGCCGGCGGCTGGCAGGCGGATACGCTGACCGAGGACCTGGACCTGAGCTACCGGGCGCATCTCAGGGGCTGGACCATGAAGTACCTGCCCCAGGTCGTCTGTCCGGGTGAATTGCCCACCACCATCTCGGCGGCGAAGACGCAGCAGCATCGCTGGGCGAAGGGCGGCTTCCAGGTCATGTGCAAGCTGCTGCCAGACATCTTCCGCTCGGCGCTTCCCTGGTATGCCAAGGCCGAGGCCTTCTTCTACATGGTATCGATGATCCTGCAGCCCTGCCTCATGGTCATCTCGCTGAGCTGGCCGGCGCAGCTCTGGCTGCGCCAGAACAGCCAGCTGTCCGAGGCGGTGTTGCCGGTGGCCGTGTTCGTCACGTTGTGCTCCATCGGGCCGCCCCTGCTTTTTCTCTACGCCCAGAGGGAGTTGCACCGGGACTGGACGCGCCGCATCCACCACTACGGTTATCTGATGTTATGGAGCATGGGCGTCGCGGTGACCAACACCCGGGCCATCCTCGAGGTGGCGTTCAACATCCGGACCGGCTTCGTGCGCACGCCCAAGTTCCGCATCGTGCGCCAGGGCGATTCCGTCGTCGGCAAGGGATATCGGATCAGGCTCAGTCCCCAGGTGCTGATCGAGAGCGCGATCGCCGCCTATTGCCTGTTCGGCATCGCCTACATGCTGGCCCGGCCCGAGCCGGTGATCGACCCGTTCCTGCTGGTGTTCACCTCCGGTATCGTCATCACCATCAGCCAGGCCCTTTGGGAACCGTTCGCCCAGCGCCGCGCGGCACGGCGAGGCACGGCCGAGATGGCCGAGGCGGCATAGCGGCCGTCAACCGGGCCTGCGGGCGCCCCGGGCCGCCAGCGCGATCAGCAGGGCCAGCATGGCTGGCATGGCCCATGCCGCGATCGCGGTCCGGATCAGTCCTGCCTCGGCCATGCCGGTGAGGATGCCGTCCCCGACGAAGTAGCAGAAGCCGGCGGCCAACCCGGCCAGTACCGTCCGGGTCGCGCCGATCCGGTGCAGCCGTTCGACAAGCGGCACCAGCAGGAACACCGCGAGCGCGGCGGTCAGCGGCGCCGCGAGCTTGCGCTGCAGCCATAGCCAATAGAGATGCCGGGGATGTGACGCGGGACCCGATCGGCCCAGCACGCGCGCGATGTCCCAGGCCGACATCCGGGCCGGATGCGGCGCCAGGAGCGCCAGGGTATCGAAGTCGAGCGTCGTCGGCACGCGCAGGCCGTGCACCGGCGCCGTCCGCAGGGTGGCGACCACAGTCCGGTTACCGGCCGGCGCGCGCAGGTAGCCGTTTTCGATCCGGGCGGTCGGCGCCGAAGCGTGCCACTCCAGGTCTCCCGCCGCGCCCATGGCGAACAGGTCGAGCCCGACCAACGTCCGGTCGCTCCGGCGCAGGTCGCGGATGGCGACGATGTAGCGGCCGTCCCGGGTCCAGATCGCCTCCGTCTCGCCCGGCTGGTGGCGCCATGTCTTGCCGACGCCCCATGCCCTCAGCTCGGCCGAGGAGCGCGGCAGGACCACGTTTTCCATCATGAAATGGAATCCGAATATCAGCACGGCGGCCGGTGCGAGGGCGAGCGCCAGCTGGCCGTGGCCCAGGCCGGCCGCGAGCAGGGCCTTCAGTTCCGATTGGCGCAGCAGCGTCACCGCGGCGATCAGGACCGCCATGAGGGCGATGAATCCCGCCAGCAGCGAAAACATCCCCGGCGCGCTCAGGGCCGAGTATTTCAGGCCCTCCAGCATGCCGACCGACGGATCGTCGAGCAGCCCGTCCCGGTTCTCGAGGAACCCGATCAGGGTCGCGCCGGCGACCGATGCCAGCGCGAACGCGGCGTAGTGCCTCAGGGTCACCGTCGACAGGTAGCGTGCGAGGATGCCCGTCATGGCGGTTCAGCGCGCCGCCGCGTCGCCGCGGCTAAATCGGAAGCCGCGGCGCAGGGACAGCGCGGCCGCGACGGCAAGGAAGACACCGATGCTGCCCCATATCCCGGTCCAGGGCGATGCCTCGCCCCGGCTCGCCAGTGCCTCGCCGAAGATCAGCGCCTGATCCAGCGCGAGCACCAGCACTCCGCCGAGCGCCAGGCCGATCCACTGCCGCGCGGCGGGAAATGCCAGCGCCAGCGGCAGGGCCAGCAGCGGCAGCAGGAACGCCGTAAGCACGCGGGCGATCCGGATATGCAGCTGCGACCGGACCCTTGGCGCCTCGCGCGCCACCAGCGCAGCAGGCGGCGCCAGGAGCTCCGGCAATGTCAGTTCGCGGGCGTCCTTGCCGCGCCCGGCCATGCTGCCCGGCGGCGCCGCATAGACCGGTTGCCTCACCTGTTCGAACGTCAGCAGGGCAGGCCTGCGGCGTTCCGCCGGTATCGTCGTCCGCCGTCCGTCGCGCGCCGACAGGAACAGCGTGCCCGTCTCGGCCGACAGTTCGAAATCCTCGACAACGGCCGTCGTCACGTATCGATCGCCGTGCGTTCCCGGCTGGTAGACGAAGATGCCGGCAAGTCCGCCGCTCGTGCGCGGCTGGATGTACAGCACCCCGTCGTCGAGCTGGGTGAAGGTGCCGGGCTTCAGCGGTGCGCCGATGGCGGCCTGCGCCGCCTGCCGGGTCAGTTGGCGGACGTGATAGTGGCCATGGGGGAGCAGGAACCAGAAGACCAGCGCCAGCAGCGCGGCGACGATCGTCGCGGCAAGCAGCAGCGGGCGCACGATCTCGCGCGGACCCGCGCCCGATGCGTAGGCGGCATCGATCTCGCTGTCGCGGATCATGCGCTGGAAGGTCAGCAGGACGCCGGCGAAGAACGCCCATGGCAGGACGATGCCGACGATCTCTGGCAGCCGGGCCGCCAGGATCCCGCCGACGAGCCCCGGCGAAAGGGCCGAAGGGTCGACCGTCTGCATCAGCCTGAGCGACCGTTCGAGGACGAAGCCGGCGGTCACGATCAGCAGGACCATGCTGGTGATCCGCATGATCTGGCGCGCGATGTAGACCTCGACGATCCGCATGGCGCGCTAGGGAGCCGGCCGGGTCATCGGGGCTTGCCGAAGGCGAGCACGGCGTTCAGGCCGCCGAAGGCGAAGGAGTTGGAAATGGCCAAATCGATCTCCCGCGCTTGACCCCGGTTCGGCGTGTAGTCGAGGTCGCATTGCGGATCGGGCTCGTCGAGGTTGATCGTCGGCGGCACGAAGGCATGCTGCATCGCCAGAATGGCGGCGATGGCCTCGACCGCGCCGGCCCCGCCCAGGAGATGGCCATGCATGGACTTGGTGGACGAAACCGCCATGGCTTCGGCGCCGGTGCCGAAGGCGCTGCGGATCGCCTGGGTTTCGGTCGGATCGTTGGCCGCCGTGCCGGTCCCGTGGGCGTTGATATGCACGCGGGACGGGTCGGCGATCGTCACGCCCGCCGTGGCCAGCGCCATGGCGGCCGTCGCGCCCTGCACCGACGGGTTCAGCATGTCCTTGGCGTCGGCGTTCATGCCGAATCCGAGCACTTCGGCGTAGATCGGCGCGCCGCGCGCCACCGCATGCTCGTATTCCTCCAGCACGAGGATTCCCGCGCCTTCGCCGATCACCAGGCCGTCGCGGTTCTTGCTGAACGGGCGGCAGACCCCGGCGCTCATGATGTGCATGGCGTTCCAGGCCAGCAGGCAGCCATAGGTCAGGCACGCCTCGGCGGCGCCGGCCAGCCCCATGTCGGCGGTTCCGGCCCGTATCATGTCGGCGCAGACGCCGATGGCATGGGCGCCCGAGGCGCACGCGCTGGCGATTGCGAAGGCCGGCCCGCGCAGACCGTAACGGATGCTGAGCAGGCTGGGCGCGGTGCTGGAGATGGTGCGCAGCACGGTCAGCGGATGGATCCGCTTGCCGCGCTTGAGCATGCCGTAATAGGCCTCGTCCTGGGTCTCGTGCCCGCCGATGCCGCTGCCGATGATGGTGGCGATCCGCGCCGGATCCTCCGCGCCCACATCCAGCCCGGCATCCGCGATCGCCTCGCCGGCGGCCATCACCGCCATCTGGGTGAACCTGTCCATCCGGGTGACCTCGACGCCGAGCGCCGCTGCGTCGAAGCCTTTCACCTCGGCCACGCTGGGGCGGAAGGTCTCGCCGCGTTCGTCGCGCGTCCAGGGCGCGGTGCACGGGCCGATGCCGCCGTGTCCCTCGCTCAGCGAGCGCCAGTAGGCTTCCCGGCCGATGCCGATGGCGGAGACCACGCCCAGGCCGGTGACGACGACACGCCTTTGCATCTCAGGCCTTTTCGAGCAGGTCCAGCAGCTTGTCGATCAGGTCTCCGACCGTCTCGGCGTCCGCGAACGACTTGTCGTTGGCGTTGTAGGGAATGTCTGTACCCAGCTGCTCCTCGAGGTCGAACACCACCTCGATCAGGCCGTAGGAATCGATGCCGGTATCCTCGAGACGGGAGCCCCGCGTGATCGGCGTGGCGGCGTCCGGCGTGTGCTTGCGAATGATGTCCAGGATCTGCTCTTCGGTCGCGCTCACGGCCTTTCCCCCAGCGAAAACGATATGGCGGCGGCCCGGCGCCTGCCTGCGGCCCGTCCGCCTTTCAAACTTCCGAACAATTGTGATTGCCGACGATTTTGGGTCAACAGCCGCGTTTCCTAGAGTCCGGCATTGCGTTGAAGCCGGAAAGCCGCTGACGGCACGGCCGTCGATGGCTGTAACCGGGACCTGGACTGACGGTTCCCGCCGGCCTGTATTCGCCATGCCCTCCTGATTCGAGTATGTCCCAGAAGGTGTTCAGGTCCAAGGCGCGTGATGCTCCGGGTTGGGGATCGCTCCCGGCAAGGCAGGTTCCGATCATGATTCAGCGTGCCAATATTTCCGGTGATTGTTACGATTCGGTTGATTGGGTGCGGCCGGCTGCCGGGGGCTCACCATGGACTGGGGTCACGCTGTCGTCTTGAGCGCGGGTTTCCTGCTGGCGCCGTTGCCGGCCGTGGCCGACTGCGTGTCCGACTGCCGGGCATCGACCTATTGCGACGATACCGCGGGATGGGACTGCAGCAGCCGCCTCAATGACTGCTACCGGCGAGAGTGCAGCGGCCCGGCGGCCTCGTTCGGCGCCATCGCCTACGGCAAGGTCAGCCAGGCCTACGGCTACTCCTTCGGTTTCGCCGATTCCCGTGGGGCGCAGAAGAAGGCCATGGCCACCTGCCGTATCAATGGCGACGATTGCGCGATCGTCGCCACCTTCTCCAACGGTTGCGCCGCGGTCGCCGCCGCGAGCGGGCCCGGCTACGCGGTCGCCCAGGGAGGCACCGAGCAGGCGGCTCAGGCGCAGGCATTGAAGCGGTGCCGCGCCGACGGCATCACCGGCTGCGAGATCCAGGTCTGGAGCTGCGCGGAACCCTGACGCGTCCGCGTTGACAATCACGGAAGCGATCCCCAATATGCGCACCTGTTGGTCGTACGACCATCTTGGGGAGTTGAAAAAGGTGCGCACGGAGTCCCGGGACAGGACCCGATGCGCCTCTGTCTGGAAGGGGAGACGGGCATGACCAGCCGGAACGCGCCGAGCAGGCGGCAGATCATCAAGGGCGCGGGCATCGCGGCCGCGGCAACCGTCGCGGCAGGCGTGGCCGCTCCGCCCGCAAGGGCCGCCGCGCGCAAATGGGACCACGAAGCCGACATCGTCGTCGTCGGCAGCGGCGCCGCGGCGCTGACGGCCGCCGTGATCGCGGTGGCCGAGGGCGGCAAGGTCATCGTCGTCGAGAAGAACCCGCTGATTGGCGGCACCACCGCCAAGTCCGGTTCCGTGTTCTGGATCTGCAATCACTACGCGCTGAAGGCCCGCGGCATCGACGACAAGAAGGAGGACGCGCTCAAGTATCTGTGCAAGTTCTCCTATCCCGAGGATTACACGCCGGATAGCCCGACCCTCGGCCTGGAAGAGCTGGCCTACAGGCGCCTCGAGGCATTCTACGACAACGGGTCGGTCATGACCGACCGCATCCGCGAGCTCGGCGCCATGGGCGTGACCGAGTTCAAGATGCGTCATGTCGACGACTGGGCGCTCGACTACCAGTCCATGATGCCGGAAAACAAGACGCCTGCCGGCCGCGCGCTCTGCCCCGCCAATGCCGACGGCACGGCGGGCGACGGCATGACCCAGATCGACTCCTACGAGAAGTGGCTGACGGCGAAGGGCGTGCCGATCCTGACCGATCACAAGGTCACCGATCTGGTCATGGAAGACGGTGCAGCGGTGGGCGTGGAGGCGGATTTCGAGGGTAGGAAGGTTCTGATGCGCGGCAGGCAGGCGGTGATCTTCGGCACCGGCGGCTTCGCGCACAATGTGGAACTGATCCGCCGCTTCCAGATGCCGTTCGCCTACGGTGCCTGCGCCCAGCCCGGCGCGACCGGCGATTTCGTCGCCATCGCCGAGCGCGCCGGCGCCCGGCTCGGCAACATGGCCGCTGGCTGGCGCACCACCGTGGTGTTCGAGGAGGCGGTCCGCAACCGCGCCGTCGGCACCGGCACGTTCGTCCAGCCCGGCGATTCCAGCTTCGTGGTCAACAAGTACGGCAAGCGGATCGTCAACGAGAAGCGCAACTACAACGACCGCACTCGCATCCACGCCGTCTACGATCCCAACACCGGCGAATATCCCAACCTGCTGACCTTCTACATCTTCGACCAGCGGGTGGCCGAGGCCTATGCGGGCCGTTATCCGATCCCCGAGACCATGGCCGGCGGCAGGGACGTCATCTCGGGCCAGACGCTCGACGAGTTGTCCGCCAACATCGCCGCGCGGCTGAAAAAGTACGAGGAGCACAGCGGCGGACTGAAACTGGCGGCGGACTTTCCGCAGCAGCTCAAGGCCACATTCGACCGGTACAACGGGTTCGCGAAGGCGGGCAAGGACCTTGATTTCGGCCGCGGCGACTACGACTACGACCGGCAGTGGCATCCGTTCTTCGCGCCCATGCGGACGGATACGAAGTGGAAGCCCAACGACATGCCGAACGTCACCATGCACCCGCTGCAGCCGCAGGGGCCGTACTACGCCATCATCCTGGCCCCCGGCTTCCTCGACACCAATGGCGGGCCCGAGGTCAACGAGAAGGCGCAGATCCTCGATGCCTCCGGCGCGCCCATCCCCGGTCTCTACGGCGCGGGCAATTGCGTCGCCAGCCCGGCCCGCTCGGCCTATTATGCGGGCGGCGGCACCATCGGCATCGCCATGACCTATGGTTATATCGCCGCCCTCAACGCCCGCAAGGAACCGGTGAGGACGGCGTAGACGGAGGGACATCGTGGGATTCTTCGCGAGCACCCGGCAGGGCATCGTCCGCCGCGACGGCGATGCCGCCGACGTGCTGGACATCGGCTATCCGGACCTGGGCGCCGCCCTGCGCTACGGCCTCACCGCCAGGGACCTGGCGGGCGCCCCGGCGAAGACGCGCGTTCCGGTGAGCGGGCTGAAATTCACCGCTCCCGTGCCGGTCCCTCGCGTGCTGTGGATCGCCGGCGCCAACTACCGCGGCCACAACGCCGAGATCGGCCTCAAGGAAGATCCCAAGTTCCCACCCACCATAGTGATCGCCAGCTCGTCGGTGACCGGCCCGTACGACGACGTCATCGCGCCGGCCATCGCGCCCGACCAGGTCGACTATGAATGCGAGGTGGCGGTTGTCATCGGCAAGACGGCGGCCGGGATCGCGAAGCAGGACGCCTGGGCGCATGTCTTCGGCCTGACCGGCGCGCAGGACATCAGCGCCCGCGACGTACAGTTCGGCAAGTTCCTCGCCGGCATGGACGCCGCCAAGGCCAAGAGCTTCGACACCTTCACCCCCATGGGGCCGTGGCTGGTGACGCCGGACGAGTTTCCCGATCCGGACGATATCGGCCTGAAAACCCTCGTCGACGGCGAGGTGCGTCAGGACGCCCGCACCTCCGACATGCTGTTCGGCGTCGCCGACATCGTCTCGTTCATGTCGGGCTTCACCACCTTGCGCCCCGGCGACGTCATCCTCACCGGCACGCCGGCGGGTGTCGCCATCACCAGCAAGCGGTGGGTGAGGGTCGGGCAGGTGATCCGCACCGAGATCGAGGTGATCGGCGTGCTCGAGAACACCCTGGTCGCCGCTTAGGAGCAGGACATGGCGTTCACCGGACCGTTCGAGGACAGGCTGGCGATCCACGAGCTGGTGATGGCCTATGCCGACGCCGTCACCAACCGCGACGCGGATGCGTGGGCCGCGACCTGGGCGAAGGACGGTGTCTGGATTCTTCCCACCTCGGCCGCGACGGCGAAGGTCGAAGGCCGCGATGCCATCGTCGCCGCCTGGGTCGGCGCCATGAAGAATTTTCCCAATCTGGCCGCGGTATCGACCCTCGGCGTCGTCGAGGTGACCGGCGACCGGGCCAGAGGCCGGGCGTATCCGCGCGAGCTTGTGATCAATGCCGACGGCACCACGCGCCACGACACCGGCCGCTACGACGACGAATATGTGAAGCGGGACGGCAAATGGCTGTTCAAGTCCCGCACCTATACGAGACTGCATTCCGCCTGACGCCGAAACGGGAGAACGAGATGGAAGAATTCGACGTGGTCGTGCTGGGCACCGGCGCGGCGGGCCTGACGGCGGCGATCACTGCGGCCGAGGGCGGTGCCAAGGTCGCCGTGTTCGAGAAGCACGATCAGATCGGCGGCACTTCGGCCTGGTCCGGCGGCCAGGTCTGGATCCCCAACAACCCGCACATGCCCGAGGTCGGCATCGCCGACAGCCGCGAGCGGGCGGTGACCTACATCAACTCGCTCTCGCGCGGCCTGATCGACCCTGTGCTGGTCGACGCCTATGTGGACGCCGGCCCGGAGATGGTGACCTTCCTCGAGTCCCGCACGCCGGTACAGTTCTATTCGGTCAAGGAGATGCCCGACTACCATCCGGAATTCCCCGGCGGCAGCCCCGGCGGCGGCCGCACCATCGAATGCCCGATCTATCCCTATGACGAACTGGGCGAATGGGCGTCGCGGGTGACGCCGTCGCCATACTATCCCAATCCGCACATCACCATGAGCGAGACCCCGCTGGGCAAGTCCCAGCCGACGCCGCCATCGGCCGAGGAAGTGGCCCGCCGCAAGATCCGCAACGAGCGCGGCTGCGGCCAGGCGCTGATCGGCCGGCTGCTGCGCGCCTGCCTCGACCGCGGCATCGAGCCGCGCACCGGCTGCGCCGCGAAGGAATTGGTGCTCGAGGACGGTGCCATCACCGGCGTCATCCTCGACACGCCGGACGGCGAGGTCACGGTTCGCGTCCGCAAGGGCGTGGTGCTGGCGACCGGCGGCTTCGAGTGGAACGACGACCTCAAGCGCGCCTTCCTGCGCGGGCCGCTGACCCATCAGGTCTCCATCCAGACCAACACCGGCGACGGCCTGAAGATGGCGATGAAGGCGGGCGCCATGCTCGGCAACATGCGCGAGGCCTGGTGGACCGCCGTAGCCTCGGTGCCGCCCCAGGAGTGCTCCATGGAGCGCATGATGATTTCCGCCCAGCGCACCATGCCGCGCTCGATCATGATCAACCGCAAGGGCCGGCGCTTCACCAACGAGGCAGCGAACTACAATGCATTCGGCGCCGCCTTCCATGTCGAGGACGTGGCGAAGTTCGAATACGAGAACATCCCCTGCTGGCTGGTGTTCGACCAGGGCTACGTCGACCGGTTCGGTTTCGGCATCGGCGCCGCGGCCAACAAGGGCAAGGTGCCGGACTGGCTGGTCCGCGCGCCGACCTTGAAGGAACTGGCCGCCAAGCTCGGCGCCGACGGCGACGAGCTGGAACGCACCGTCGAGCGCTGGAACGCCAACTGCGCCGAGGGCCACGACCCGGATTTCGGCCGCGGCGACAGCGCCTTCGACCGCTGGTGGGGCGATCCCGCCACCCGCGGCAAGCGCGAATCCACCTTGGGTCCGCTGGAGTTCGGCCCGTATTACGCCGTGCTGGTCAATCCGGGCGCGCTGGGCACCAAGGGCGGACCGCAGACCGACATTCACGGCAACGTCGTCGACATCGACGGCAAGCCGATCCCCGGGCTCTACGCCGCCGGCAACGTCATGGCCTCGCCCTTCGGCATGACCTATGGTGGGCCGGGCGGCACGCTCGGGCCGGGCATGGTGTTCGGCTATCTGTCGGGCAAGCACGCGGCCGAGCGCCGCACCAACCGCTAGGAGGTGTCGATGACCATCGAGGAACTGCTGGAGATCGAGGAGATCCGCACCCTGCGGTCCAAATGGGGCCATTTCTACGACGGCGGCGACATCCCCAACCTCGTCGACCTGTTCACCGACGACGCGGTGCTGGAGTTCTCCGAGCGCTATGGCGGCCACTGGGTCGGCAAGGAGAACATCCGCGCCAACTACACCAAATACGCGCCGCCCGACAAGCCGTCCTACGGCTCGCTCCATGCCGGCACCAATTCCTGGATCACGCTGACCGGCCCGAACGAGGCGAAGGGCCGGTGGTACCTGCTCGACTTCAACACCAGGCCCGGCATCGAGAACCCGCTCGCCATCTTCGGCGTCTATGACGACGAGTATCGCAAGGTGGACGGCGTCTGGAAGATATCGCGGGCACGACTGCACTTCCTGTGGCCCAACCGGGAAACGGGCGATCTGTGACGGGTAGGTCGCCGACTGGCCTTCGAGACAATCCGACGAGGTGACGGAAAGGTGGGCATGCGAATACCGTTGACAACAGCTGTCATACAGCATCACAGTTGGTCGGTCGAACAACCTTAGCCTTGGCCTGATCCGATCCGCATGGGTCGCCAGGGTGTTCGGGAAGGGGAGCGCTTTCCGCCGGGATGCGGGACGCGCTTAACAGCAAGGGAAGCCCGGCGCGCAGACGCCGGTCAACAAACTGGGGAGCATCACATCATGACGTCACATGACGTTGCAGGGTCGCGCATATCGCGTCGATTGAGAGACGTACGACTGACCAAAGTTCTTTGCCGTCTGGGCCTTGGCTTGCCATTGGTGCTTGGCGCTTTCGCGGCAGGACCGGCGCAGGCGCAGGACGAGCAGCCTTCGGCGCCGGCGCCCACCTTCCGCAAGGCGCCGGAACAGGTTCTCGTCACCGCCCGCCGCAAGGAGGAAGCGCTGATCGAGGTGCCTGTCGCCGTCACCGCGCTCGGCTCGGCCGAGTTGGAACGGTACAATTCGGGCAGCTTCAGGGACATCGCGACCCAGGTGCCCAATCTGGAGATCGCCGACAGGTCGGCGGGCAGCTACGCCGAAATCTTCCTGCGGGGTGTCGGCAGCGGCGGCATCGAGAACGGCTTCGAGCAGGCGGTGACCTTCAATCTCGACGGAGTCTCGATCGCCCGCGGCGCCGTCGGCATCCAGGGCATGTTCGACCTGGAAGCGGTCGAAGTGCTGAAGGGGCCGCAATCCCTATTCTTCGGCAAGAACAGCTCGGCCGGCGTGATCTCCCTTCGCTCGAGAGGGCCCGCCGACGAGTTCGAGGGCTTCCTGCGTGCCGGCTATGAGTTCCGGGCCGACGAATATGCCATCGAGGGCGGCGTATCCATTCCGATCACCGACTATCTGGGAATGCGCGTGGCATTCCGCCTCCGTGACATGAGAGGCTATGTCAAGAACAACGCGCAGCCGGTCATCTCCCCGGTCAGCAAGATCAACGGCGGGCAGATGCCCGGCGCGCTGCATCCCTACTACGGCGAGGAGGACTATCTGGGGCGCATTACGGTGGAATACGACTCCGGCGGGCCCTTTACCGCATCGCTCAAGGTCTTCGGCAGCCAGCACAATGACGATGGCCCCACCACGCGCGACGAAGTGGTTTTCTGCGGTCCGGACCATGGAATGCCCGGCGGCGGCCATAACCAGTTCGAGGGCACGGCCAACAACCGGATCGACCCCTATCAGGACTGCGAACTCGACCTCAACACGGCGGTCAGCGCGATACCCATCAATGACGACGTCAAGCGCACGCTCCCCCAGGTCAGGGATGGCGACCCCTACAACGATCTGTGGTCGATCTACTCGTCGCTGACCATGAACTACGAGGCCGACGATTTCACGGTGACGTCGATCACCGGCTACATGTACTACAACATCTGGACCGGCCATGCGTCGGGCAACAGCTCGTATACGCCGATCCCGGTGACGATCTTCGAGGACTTCGAACAGATCAGCCAGGAGATTCGGTTCGCTTCCGGCTTCGACTCGCCGTTCAATTTCGTCGTCGGCGGCTATTACGAGAAGTCCGAGCTGGGCGTGAAGCGCAACCTCTTCCTGTTCCACGGCCCGCAGGATCCGGTCACCGGCGCCTATCAGGACTTCAACTTCGAAGCGGGAACCGACGGCGACGCCATTTCCGCTTACGGTCAGTTGATCTGGGACATTACCGACAACATCGAACTGGCCGGCGGTGCGCGCTGGAGCCGTGAAACCAAGAAGTCGTTCATGACCACGACCTATGTGAACCCCGCGTTCACCGCCATCTATCTGCCGGTCGGCATGCCGTTCATTCCGACCGACTACAAGGACAGCAACGTCTCTCCCGAAGTGACCCTGAGCTACCATCCGATCGACGAGTTCATGGTCTACGCGGCCTACAAGACCGGGTACAAATCCGGTGGTCACGGCATCGGCACGTTCCCGATCGGCTTGTCCGATGCGAGCGTCGGCTTCGATGCCGAAAAGGCGGAAGGCTTCGAGGTCGGCTGGAAGCTGGTGACCCCGGGCAACGCCCTGCAGATCACCGGTGCGGCCTACCACTATATCTATTCGAACCTGCAGGTGTCTTCCTATGACGCAGGCACGAACTCGTTCAACCTGAACAACGCTGCCAAGGCGTCGACCACCGGCGTCGAGGTGCAGGGCATGTGGCAGGCGAGCGACGAACTCCAGGTCAGGGGCAGCGCCGCCTACAACCGGGCGAAGTACGAGGATTTCCCGAACTCCCCGTGCTACTCGGGCCGGCCGGACTGCACGGCCACGGGCGCGGACCTGTCGGGTGATCCGTTGGCTCACGCGCCGAAGTGGATCGTGACGGCCGGCTTCAGCTACGACATGCCGGTCTCAAACAGCCTCGGCCTGGAGTTCGCCGCGGACATGAAATATTCGAGCGGCTACTTCGCGTTCAGCCAGTTGCAGCCCGAGTCCTTCCAGAAGAGCTTCGCCAAGGTCGACGCCACGATCCGGCTCTACGACCTGGTCAACGATCACTGGGAGTTCGCGATCATTGGCCGCAACCTGACCAACAAGCTCACGCTCACGAACGCCGCGAATTCCGTCGGCGGCGCGTTCAACGAACTCTCGGGCACCCCGTCGCGCCCGAGGGAAATCTGGCTGCGCGCCACCGGGCGCTTCTAGAAGGCGACGGGCGAGGCCGAAACGGCCTCGCCCGTCTATCGCTCGACTTTGACATTTCGCACGCCGGCGCATACCTTTGTATTGGTCGATCGAACAATTGTTGTCGTGCCGGTCAACGGGGATAGATGATGAACAGAATGGCGAGTCCGCCCAACTCCTACGCGGAGCAATTCGTCAACGCCATTTTTCCCGCGCAATACAAGTCCGGCGCCCTCGGCCGCGACCGCTACACCTCGCCCGCCTTCTTCGAAAGTGAGTGGGAAAATGTCTTCACCAAGACCTGGCAGGTGGCCGGCCGAGACGTCGACATCCCGGAGCCGGGCGACTATTTCACATATGAATTGGGACCCGAGTCCTTCCTGATAGTCCGCCAGGAGGATGGCTCGATCCGCGCGTTCTACAATGTCTGCCAGCATCGCGGAAACCGCTTGGTTCATGCGATGGAAGGCAGCCAGCCGTCCTTTACCTGCGACTATCACAGCTGGCGTTGGGGCATCGACGGTTCGCTGATTGCGGTGCAGGACGAGGACGATTTCACGCAGGGCTCGCCTTGTGGCCGCCTGACCCTCGAGGAGGTGCGCTGCGAGGTATTCAAGACTTTCATCTTCATCAACATGGACGGCGGCTGTATCGATTTGAAAACCTACCTCGGGCCCGTCTGGCGTCAGTGGCAGGTCTATCCGATCGAGCGGATGCGCCGTGTTGCCGGTCTCACGGTTAAATTACCGTCCAACTGGAAGGCCCTGCTCGACAATTTCAGCGAGGTGTATCACTTCGCCACCGTCCACGCGCCTTTCCTCGACTATATGGAAGACGATTACCGCGACATCGGCTGCGAGATCTTCGACGAGGGGCACAGTCATCTGCTGGTGAAGTCGGGCATCCCCTCGCGGCGCCATCTGAGTTCGGGCGCGCCGGCAATCGGCCAGCAGCTTGCCGACGAGTTGCCCTATTGGGAGCTGGACCCGGCGGATTTCGGCGATCGGCCCATGGAAACACGCGTCGCGCTCCAGGCCCAGAAGCGAAAGCTGGGCCCCGTGCGTGGCCGCACGCATTACGACGCCATGAACGACGGACAGCTCACCGACGTCCACCATTACACCGTCTTTCCGAACTTCGCGGCCGGTTTGCATGCCGATGGTCTGCTATTCCACCGGCTTCGCCCGCATGCCAGCAATCCGGAGATATCCTACTACGACATGCGCTTCTACTCGGTGGAGGGAATTCCCGTGGAGAAGTCCACGTCGGTTGCGCGCGGTGCCGGATGGGACGACGGCGAGGCGCCCATAGAATACGTGGAATATGGCGAGAAGAGCCTGGGGCCGTTGCTCGACAGCGATGTCGCGACCATGGCTACCCAGCAAAAGGGAATGCGGTCTCGGGGTTATCGAGGCGCCGAACTGGCCGATCAGGAATTTCGCATCGCCTACTACCATCACAACATCGATCGTTACATCGCCGGCTACCGACCTGGCCGGACCACAGGGAGTTAGTCATGTCCACCACCTTACTCCGCCCGTCCCCAAGGCGCCGGCTCATCACCCCCACCGGGCGCGCGAACACCCTGATCACGTCCGACCGCTACACCTCGCCGGAGTTCATGCGGCTCGAGATGGACCATGTCTGGGCGCGGGTGTGGAACATCGGCGGCCGGCTGTCGGAGATCGCCGAGCCCGGCGACTACATCACCCACCAGTTGGGGCTCGATCCCATCCTGATGGTGCGCCAGGACGACGGTTCGGTGCGCGCCTTCCACAACATTTGCCCGCACCGCGGCAACCTGCTGGTGCAGTCCGAGACAGGCGCCAGCGATCACTTCACCTGTTCCTATCACGGCTGGAAGTTCGCGCTCGACGGCGAGCTGTTCGACGTCCAGGACCCCGACGACTTCCCGCAGGGTAACCCGTGCGGCAAGCTGCGCCTCAAGCCCATCGCCTGCGAGGCCTGGGCCGGCTTCATCTGGTACAATCTGGACGTCAATTGCGCGCCGCTCGGCGAATTCCTGGGCGAGGTGAAGGACATCCTCGACGCCTACGCCATCGACAGGATGACGCGGGTCGTCTACCGGGTCGCCGAGGCGCCCTGCAACTACAAGTGCATCCACGACAATTTCTGCGAGTCCTACCACCTGCCGCAGACCCATCCGCAGCTGGCCGAGTTCTTCGACGACGACTACCGCAACACCGAGTTCTTCGAGTACGACACCGGCCACAGCCTGATGAAGATGAAGGGCTCGCTGCCGTCGAAGCGCGGCGCCAATCCGGACAGCATCAACCCGGTGATGGCCGAGGAAATGACCTATTGGGGCCTGCGTCCCGAGGATTTCGAGGGCCGTGCCGGCGAGGTCCGGGCCGCCCTTCAGCGCCAGAAGCGCGCCGAGGGAGCGCGCCGTGGCTACGATTACTTCTCCGGGCTGGGCGACGATCAGTTGACCGACCGCTACCATTTCAACATTTTCCCCGGCACCTCGATCACCATGTCGCCGGTCTCGCTGGGGCTGCAGCGGGCCGAGCCGCACCCGACCGATCCCAACAAGTGCATCTACGAGCAGTGGCAGCTGGCGGCCCAGGCCGACGACAACGGCCTCGCCTATTCGGCGGTCGGCATGGTGCCGTTCGAGGAGGCGCCCAGGCGGGTCGTGGTCTACGGCACCGAGAGCCTCGGCCAGGTCGCCGATCAGGACCTGCGCGCCTCGGCCGCGCAGCAGCGCGGCTTCCAGGGCAGGGGCTTCGACGGCGCCTATTTGACCGGACAGGAAAGCCGCATCCAGCAATTCCACAACTGCCTCGATGCCTGGATCGAGGACGGCCTGCGGTCGTCGGGCGGCTGAGGCAACGGCAGAGGAGACGGCCATGTCCCAGCCCACTCTGTGCCCCGCCGCCCGCGTCCGCGACCGCGCCGGCGAGGCGGAGTGGCAGGTGCGGGTGGACGTTGCCGCCGCCTACCGGCTGGTCGCCCGTCACGGCATGACCGACATGATCGCCAACCACATCTCGGCCCAGGTGCCGGACGAACCCGGCCACTTCCTGATCAATCCCTACGGCCTGCTCTACGAGGAGGTCACCGCGTCGAGCCTGGTGAAGATCAACCTGCAGGGCGACGTGGTCGACGATCCGGGGCAGGGCGAGGGCATCAACTATGCCGGCTTCGTCATCCACGGCGCGATCCACGAGGCCCGCCACGACATCCGCTGCATCATCCACACCCACACGCCCGCCGGCATGGCGGTCTCGGCGCTGGAATGCGGTCTGCTCAACGTCACCCAGGGGTCGAGCCGCTGGTCGCACGTGGCCTACCACGATTTCTACGGCCTCGCCGTCGACCTCGAGGAGCGCCGCATCCTGGTCGAGGATCTGGGCGACGCCGACGTGATGATCATGCGCAACCACGGCCTGCTGGCCCTCGGCCGAACGATCCCCGAGGCGTTCAACAATATCTACCAGCTGGAGCAGGCCTGCCGGACCCAGCTTCTCGCCCAGGCCTGCAACACGCCGCTGGTCATTCCGGACGACAATGTGTGGAACCACACCCAGGGGCAATGGCAGCCCGAAGGCCTCGCCACCTACGCGCGGCTGCAATGGTCGGCGCTGCTGCGCCGGCTGGACAGGGAAGACCCGTCGTTCCGGAACTAGGCCCGCTTCGCGCCCAGGAAGCTGTCGAAGCCGCTCTGGCAGACCACCGCCATCTTGGCCACCACGGTCTCGAGGTCGGTCGACTTGCACAACCCGTCGGACACGAAGTCGATGCGTCCGTTCTCCAGCACCATGTTGATCATGGCAGAGCTGAGGAAATAGTAGCCCCAGTAGAGGTCGGCCTCGCTCGCGTCCGGATAGGCCTCGCGCAGGTTGCGCACCAGCATCTGCGGCAGGTCGTAATAGGTCTTGCCGTAGGGCACCTTGTAGGCCTCGGTCGACGGTTCGACACAGGCGGCGCGGGCAAGGATCTGGATATAGGCCTTCCAGCCCGGTCCCTTGCGCAGGCACTTGTCGAGGATCGGCCGCCAGTAGGCCTTGATCATCTCGGTGACCGTCAGCGGCCGGCCGCCGACCGCGTCTCGCGCCGAGCGCATTGACTCGTCGATGTCCCGCACATGCTCCTCGGCGCGCCGCGCGATCACCTCGGCGTAGAGGTCGCTCTTGGTGCCGAAATAATAGGCCATCAGCCCCAGCGGCACGCTCGCGGCACGGGCGATCTCGCGGGTCGTGGTGGCATCGAAGCCCTTCGTCGCGAACAGTTGTTCGGCGGCGTTGAGCAGCTTGTCCCGGTTGTTGGGTGGCGCTGTTGTTTGCGTGGCCGCGGCCCCTTCAACTGAACTCAGCGGTTTCGCCATGCGATTGAGCCCCATGCGCCCGTGACGGTACGTCGTTGAACAGTTAATACGTGGATTCAGCCGGTGCATCAATCGGCAAGCGCGCCACCTATGTTTGTCGGACAGTGTGCGATTTGTATGAAACGGGCGGCCTTCCGGACAGGAACACCTTGTTTTTGCCGCTTGTGATGCTCGATAGTCATGGTTGGCGACGCGGCGTCTCGCCCCCAGCTCTCCGATGAGTCAGCCTCGTCGGGGCCAACCCATCGAGGGTCGATGAACCAGGTTTCGGTACCTTTCGCCCTGGACATTCGCGGGCTCTTCAAGACCTTCGACCGGCCGGCGGTGGACGGGCTCGACCTCCGCATCCGTGCGGGCGAGTTCTATACCCTGCTCGGCCCCAACGGCGCCGGCAAGACCACCAGCCTGCGCATCGTCGCCGGCCTGCTCAAGCCGGACGCGGGCTCGGTCTCGGTGTTCGGCATCGATGCCCTGGCCGATCCGGTCGCGGCCAAGCGGGTCATGGCGCGGCTCTCCGAGGAGCCGATGATCTACGACAAGCTCACGCCGCTGGAATATCTGGAATTCATCGCCGGCCTGTGGGGCGTGGATGCCGCCCGGGCCGACCGGCACGCCCGTGACCTGGTCGGCTGGCTTGGCCTCGACGCCCACGCCCACGAGCGCTGCGAGGGTTTTTCCAAGGGCATGCGCCAGAAGGTGGCGCTGGCCGGCGCGCTGGTGCACGAGCCGCGCCTCATCATCCTCGACGAGCCGCTCACCGGCCTCGACGCCGGCTCGGCCCGGCAGGTGAAGCAGGTGCTGCGCGACCACGTGTCGCGCGGCTGCACCATCGTCATGACCACGCACATCCTCGATGTCGCCGAGCGCATGGCCGACCGCATCGGCATCATCGCGCAGGGCAGGCTGATTGCCGAGGGGACGCTCGACGAGCTCCGCGGGCGGACCGGCGCCGCCGGCGCCAGCCTGGAGGACACCTTCCTCGAGCTGGTGTCGCAACCCGCGGACCGGGTAGTCCAATGATCCGGTCTGGCCAATGATCCGGTCTGGCCAATGATCCGGTCTGGCCAATGATCCGGTCTGGCTCGACCTTGTGGTTCGCCCGCCACGAGATCCGTCTTGCCGGCCGCGAGTGGCTCGCCGTGATGACCGGCGGGCGCAGGCAGCGGCGATGGGGCTTCTTCCTCGGGCTTGTCGCCTTCGTGGCGCTGGCGCACTGGGTCGCCTGGCTGATCGTCGGGCGTGGGCCGCCGTCCTCCGGCATGTCGTCGCTCGTGGCGCTCACCGGCACCGGAGTCCTGCTGCTGTCGGTGATCACGTCGCAGGCCATGGAAACGGTGACGCGCGCGTTCTACGCGCGCGGCGATCTCGACCTGATCCTGTCCTCGCCGGCGCCCACGCACCGACTGTTCGCGGTGCGCATCGTCGCCATGTCGCTCTCGGTGACCGCAACGGCCGCTCTCGTGTCGTCGCCCCTGATCAACGTGCTGGCGGCGACGTCCGGCCTGCGCTGGCTCACCGCCTATCTGGGCATCGCGCTGATCGGCATGCTGGCGACGGCTATTGCCGCGGCGCTCGTGGTCCTGCTGCTCCGGTTCATCGGTCCCCGCAGCACCCGGCTGGTCGCGCAGGTCATCGCCGCCATCATGGGCGCGGGCTTCGTCATCTGCATCCAGATCATCGCCATCGTGTCCTATGGCAGCGATCCGGGCAGCGCGCCGTCGCGGATCGATACGCTGGTGCAGTACGCGCCGCCTGCCGACAGCCTTGTCTGGTGGCCCGGCCGCGCCATCCTGGACGGCGATCCGTCGGCCCTGGCCTCCATGATGGCCGTCGGCATGCTGGTCCTCGCCGTGACCGTGATCCTGCTCGCGCCCCGCTTCGGCCGCCAGGCGACAATCGCTGCCGGCGCCGCGCCCGCGGCGGCTCGCGGTCTCCGCCGGAGCGCGGCGTTCCGCGGCGGCTCTCCCGCCAGCACCTTGCGCCGCAAGGAATGGACGCTGCTGCTGCGCGATCCCTGGCTGCTGTCGCAGAGCCTGATGCAGCTGCTCTACCTGGTCGTCCCGGCCGTCCTGCTGTGGCGCAGCCTGGGGTCCGATCTGGACGCGCGGACGCTGCTGGCGCCGATTTTGATCATGACCGCCGGCCAGCTGGCGGGTGGCCTTACCTGGCTCGCGGTGTCGGGCGAGGACGCGCCGGATCTGATCCTGAGCGCGCCAGTGTCGGAGCGGGCGGTGGTGCGGGCCAAGCTGGAGGCGGTAACGGGCGCGGTCGCGTTGATCTTCGCGCCGCTGATCGCCGTGTTCGCCCTGCTGGCGCCGTTCGAGGCGCTGATCGCCGTCGTCGGCATCGGTATCTCTACCGCATCGGCGACCAGCATCCAGCTCTGGTTCCGGGCCCAGGCCAAGCGAAGCAACTTCCGGCGCCGTCAGCAGTCGTCGCGCATCGCCACCTTCGCCGAGGCGTTCAGTTCGATCAGCTGGGCGTTCGCGGGCGCCATGGCGGCCGGCCACGCCTGGTCCGCCGCGCTGGTGCTGACGGTGATGGCGCTCGGCGTGCTCGCCGTGGTGCGCTGGATCAGTCCCGCCCGCGCCGCGGCCGCTTAGGCGGCTGCCGCTGTCTCCGAGGCCCATTCCCGCGCGACCGCGTCCAGCTCGGCGCGCGCCCGATCCAGCGCCGCGCTGCGCGCCGCTTGGTCGGCGAACTGCAGTGGCTGCGCGTCGACGAACCACGGCCGCGTCACGCCGATGAAGCCGAAGGCGGCGCGCAGCGAGGGTGTCAGCGCATCGTAGGCTTCGAACGCGCCGCCGGGCCGCAGGTCGGCCCCGCGCGTGGTGATGAACAGCGTCTTTTGCCGGCCCAGCTGGCCCACATAGGACCCGTCCGGCGTCTGCCTGTAGGTGATGTCCGTGCGCACGATGTTGTCGATGAACGCCTTGAACGCGGAGGGGATCGAGAAATTGTACATCGGCATGGCGAACACCAGCGCGTCCGCGTCGAGCAGGCGGCGGCACAGCGCGTCGGAATATGCCAGCGTCTCGCGCATGGCCTCGGTCCGGTTCTCTGCCGGCGTGTAGGTGGCGATGGCGAACGCCTCGCTGACATGCGGCGGCGTGTCCATGGCCACGTCGAGGTAGTCGATCTCCAGCGGCATGCGCTCGGCGAGCCGGTCGAGGAAGTGGCGGGCCAGCGCCCGCGAATTCGAGCGTTCCTGTTTGGCGCTCGCGTCCACATGCATCAGCTTCACGGCGATCTCCAGTAACTAGGATTAACTTTATCCTAGTTATCACGCGGCGATGATCGGGGCAAGCCTTCGGTGCAGGCGGAGCACGGAGGAACGGGATCAGGCCGGCGCCGGTGTCCGGGTCTTCAGCATCGCCCTCAGCTCGGGCACGCAGGAGCCGCAATTGGTGCCGGCGCCGAGCTCGCCGCCCAGCGCCTCGACCGATGCACAGCCGCCGCGGATGGCCGCCTCGATCTGCAACTTGCCGACGCTCATGCAGGCGCAGACGATGGGGCCCTTGTCCGGCAAGGCTTCCGCCGTCCTTCCCGACAGCAGGGTGAGGCGGTCCGCCGGCGACAGCGACTCCGCGGCGAGCAGGGGCGCGATCGCGCTCCACGACGCATCGTGCCGGCTTTCGGTCAGAAACGCGGCCAGCTCCAGGCGATCGGCCACGACCGCGCCCCGATGGATGCCGGCTGCCTGGTCGGTGTATTCGATGGCGTCGCCCTCCGCCTGCCGGGCCAGCGACGGGAACCATGACGTCCAGGCGACGGGCCGGTCGTGGGCGATCAAAAAGCCCCAGCCGCCGTCCACCTTGAAACGCGACCAGTAGGCCGCGAAGCCCGCCAGATCCAGGTCGTTTCGCGACAGCAGGAAGCCCTCGGCGCGCGTGCGCATCGGCTCGACCCTGATGCGTGTCGTCTTCGAGGCCGGCTGTCCCGACCACCTGTCGGTGACCGCATGCACCACCGAACCGACCCGGCCCGCGCTGGCGTTGAGGTCGGTCCAGTGGATCGGCGCGAAGACGTTTCCGGGGAGAATGCCTTCGTTGGCCCGCACCCGGAGCACGGCGCCGCCATCCGGGCTGCGCACCCTGGCCACGCCGCCGTCCGTAAGACCGTGCTGACTCATGTCGGCCGGGTGGATGTCCAGGTACGGCTCCAGCGCGCCGGGCGCCAGCCGCGCGCTCTTGCCGGTACGGGTCATGGTGTGCCACTGATCCCGGACCCGGCCGGTGTTGAGCACCAGTGGATAGCGCGCATCGACGCCCTCCTGCGTGCGCGCCGCGGCCGGCACGAACCGCGCCTTTCCGTCGGCGTGGAAGAAGCCGCCCCTGGCGAACAGCCGCTCGGTACCCTGGTAGCCGCGCAACGGCCACTGCACGGGCGCGAGCCCCTCGTACTCGGCGTTGGACAGCCGGGCGAGTCCGCCGATGTCGAAGTCGCGCGCACCGCCGTTCTCGAACGCCGAAAGCGCGGCATGCTCGCGGAAGATGTCGGCGGGGCTTTGAAAGTCGAACCCCGCCTCAAAGCCCATGCGGCGGCCGATCTGGCTGATGATCCACCAATCGGGGCGAGCGTCGGCCACGGGCGGCAGGAAGCGCCGCTGGCGGCTGATCCGGCGCTCGGAGTTCGTGACCGTGCCGTCCTTTTCGCCCCAGGCCGACGCGGGCAACCGGATGTGGGCGAGCCGGGCGGTGTCGGTCACCGCCATGTTCTCCGAGACCACCAGCAGGTCGAGGCGCGACATCGCGTCGCGTACCCGGTCGGCGCGCGGCAGGCTGACGACGGGATTGGTCGCCATCACCCACAGCGCCTTGATGCGGCCCTTTTCGATCGCCTCGAACATCTCGACGGCCTTGAGGCCTTCGGCCGCCGCGACGTTGGGCGCGTTCCAGAACCGGCCGACCGTGTCGCGGCTGGCGGGATCGAAGCCCATATGCGCGGCCAGCTGGTTTGCCAGCCCGCCCACCTCGCGCCCGCCCATGGCGTTGGGCTGGCCGGTGAGGGAGAACGGTCCCATGCCGGGCCGGCCGATCCGGCCCGTCGCCAGATGGCAGTTGAGGATGGCGTTGACCTTGTCCGTGCCCGCGGCGGACTGGTTGACCCCTTGCGAGAAGCAGGTCACCACCCGCTCGGTATCGGCGAACAGGCGGTAGAACGCCTCGATCTGCTCGGGCGGCAGACCCGTGCGCCGCACGATGGCGCCGAACGAGCCGGCGCCGCGGCGCGCGGCTTCCAGCGCCACATCGAAGCCTTCGGTGTGCCGGTCGATGAAGCCCGTGTCCAGCTTGCCCGTATCCGCCAGGTAGACCAGCAGCCCGTCGAACAGTGCGGTATCGCCGTCGGGCGCGATCGACAGCTGCATGTCCGACTGGTCGCTGGTGGCCGTTACCCTGGGATCGATGTTGACGATGCGCGCGCCCCGCTTGCGCCGGTTCTCCACCATGCGCTGGTAGAGCACGGGATGACACCAGGCGGCGTTCGAGCCCACCAGCACGATCAGGTCGGTCTGGTCCAGGTCCTCGTAGCAGCCGGGCACCGTGTCGCTGCCGAAGGCACGCTTGTGTCCGGCCACCGTCGAGGCCATGCACAGCCGCGAATTGGTGTCCACATGGGCCGAGCCGATGAAGCCCTTCATCAGCTTGTTGGCCACGTAATAGTCTTCGGTCAGCAACTGGCCCGACAGGTAGAACGCCACGCTGTCGGGGCCATGGCGACGGATCACGTCGTCGAACCCGCTGGCCACGGCATCCAGCGCCGCATCCCAGGACACCCGCCAGTTGGCGATCATCGGATGTTGCAGCCGGTCTTCCGTCGACAGCGTCTCGGCCAGCGCCGATCCTTTCGAGCACAGCTTGCCGAAGTTTGCCGGATGGTCGGGATCGCCGGCGACCCGCCACTCGCCGTCATCCGTGGGGATGGCGAGCACGCCGCAGCCGACGCCGCAATAGGGGCAGGTGGTTTTGACGACGCCCGGCGCCGGAAGCGGAAACTCCTGCATCATCGCTCCTTCCGGGTCCGCCGGCGTCGGGCCGGGAAACGCGCGGGGAGGGGGTCGCGCGCGCATTCCCGGCCCATCCGCTGCTGGACAGCCCGTAAAAGCCCGGGTGCGGGAGCGGCGTTCATTGTCAGGCCGCCTTATCCCGGGCGTCGCCGTTCTTGGGGCGCGCGCCGCCTTCGTATTCCTCGAGGAAACTCAGCAGCTCCTCGCGATACGTGTAGTAGTCCGGGTGCTGCAGCAGCGCCGTGCGGGTGCGGGGGCGCGGTATGTCCACGTTCATGATGTTGCCGATCCGGGCGTTCGGACCGTTGGTCATCATCACCACCCGGTCGGCCAGCAGGATCGCCTCGTCGACGTCGTGGGTGACGCAGATCGCGGTGACCTGGGTGCGCGCCCAGACCTCCATCAGCACTTCCTGCAACTCCCAGCGGGTCAGCGAGTCCAGCATGCCGAAGGGCTCGTCGAGCAACAGCAGCTTCGGACTCAGCGCGAAGGCGCGGGCGATGCCCACGCGCTGCTTCATGCCGTTCGACAGTTCGTCGGCGCGCTTGTCCATGGCGTCGGCGAGGCCGACACGCGCCAGGTAGTAGGCGATGATATCCGCCTTCTCGGCGTAGGAGGCCGAGGGGTAGACGCGGTCGACGCCCAGCGCCACGTTCTCGCGGGCGGTCAGCCAGGGGAACAGGGACGGGGCCTGGAACACCACGGCCCGCTCGGGGCCGGCGGCGACCACCTCCTTGTTGTCGAGCACGATGCCGCCGGACGAGATGTCGGTCAGGCCCGCCACCATGGACAGCACGGTCGACTTGCCGCAGCCGGAATGGCCGATCAGCGAGATGAACTCGCCCTTCTTCATCTTCAGGTCGAATCGGTCGACGACGGTGAGCGGGCCCTTGGGCGTCGGGTATACCTTCGAGACCGCGCCGAATTCCACATACCGGCTCTCGTGCGGGCTGTGGGCCGCTTCCCGCCAGGCCGCCGGCGGCGCCTGGGTGATGGCGGTGACATTGGGCAGCGAGTACCCGTCGCCGCCCGCGCCGCCGCGGTCGTTCGCCACCTTCATCAGGTACTCGGTGACGCTCGAGCGCAGCTTCTTGAAGCGGACATCGTCGTTCATGGCGTGCCGGTCGCGCGGGCGCGGCAGCTCCACCCTGAATTCCGGCCCGAAGGTCGCGCCCGGACCCGGGTTGAGCGGAATGATCCGGTCGGCCAGCAGGATCGCCTCGTCCACGTCGTTGGTGATCAGCACCACTGTGCGCTTGTCCTGCGACCAGATGCGCTCGATCTCGTCCTGCAGCTTGGCGCGGGTCAGCGCATCGAGCGCCGAGAGCGGCTCGTCGAGCAGCAGGATCTCGGGACTCATGGCCAGCGCCCGGGCGACGGCGACGCGCTGGCGCATGCCGCCTGACAGTTCGGCGGGACGACGCTCGGCGGCGTGGGACAGGCCGACCATGTCGATGTAGCGCTGGGTCCGCGACGCCCGCTCGCTCCTGCTCTCCCTCTTGAACACACTGTCCACCGCCAGGGCGACATTGCCGCGGACCGTGAGCCAGGGCATCAGCGAGTAGCTCTGGAACACCACGCCGCGGTCGGGTCCGGGCGCCTGGATCTCCTTGCCCTTCAGCAGCACCCGGCCGGCGTCGGGCTTGCTCAGTCCCGCCATGGCCGAGATCAGCGTGGTCTTGCCCGAGCCCGAGAACCCGACGATGGCGACGAACTCGCCCTCGTTGATCTCCAAATTGATGTCGCGCAGCACCTCGGTGCGCTCGTCGCCCGAGCCGTAACCCTTGCAGACGCCTTCCAGCTTCAGAAACGACATGCGGCGGCTCCTAGCGCTTGCCCGAGAAGGTGACCGCCGCCTGCAGCGCCAGCATGACCCGGTCGAGCAGGAAGCCGATGATGCCGATGGTGAACACCGCCACCATGATGCGGGCGAGGGACGCCGACGAGCCGTTCTGGAATTCGTCCCAGACGAACTTGCCCAGGCCGGGGTTCTGGGCCAGCATCTCGGCCGCGATCAGCACCATCCAGCCCACGCCCAGCGACAGCCGCAGGCCGGTGAAGATCAGCGGCAGCGAGGACGGCAGCACCAGCTTGAACACGGTCTTGGTCCAGGAAAGTTGGAGCACGCGGCCCACATTGAGCAGGTCCTTGTCGATTGTCGCTACGCCAAGTGCCGTATTGATCAGGGTTGGCCACAGCGAGCACAGCGTCACGGTGATCGCCGAGTTGATGAACGACTTTGAGAACATCGGGTCATCGGCGACGTAGACGGCGCTCACCACCATGGTGACGATCGGCAGCCAGGCCAGTGGCGACACCGGCTTGAAGACCTGGACGATGGGATTGAGCGCCGCGTTCACCGTCTTCGACAGGCCGGAGGCGATGCCCAGCGGCACGGCGATCACGGTGGCCAGTACGAAGCCCATGAACACGGTCTGCAGGCTGGTCCAGATCTGGTCGACATAGGTTGGCTTGCCGGTGTAGTCCCTGATCTTCGGCACGAATGTCGGGTCATCGGCTAGACGCGCCGCGTTGCGTTCCTCCTGCCGCTCGTAGAATGCCGCTTGCTTGGCGCGCTCGGCCTTGTGGGACTGCCACAGCGTCCCGGCCTGCTCCCAGACCTGGGCCGGGCCGGGCACCGCGCCCAGGCTGGTCTGGACCTTGGGCGCCAGCGCGCCCCAGGCCATCACGAACAGGACGATGGCCGTCAGCGGCACGCCCAGCAGCTGCCAGAGTTCCTTGCCCTGGTGCCGCGGATTGTCGCCGGCGGCGATGCGCGCCAGCGGCGTCAGCCAGCCCAGCCCCAGCACCTTCAAATAGCCGTCGGCCTTGTTGATCCGCATGTGCCAGAGCTCCCGGCGCGCGGCCTTCGCGGCGGCGTCGGGCGCTTCGGCGGGAATCGGGGTGGTGGTGATCGTGCTCATGCTCTTCTCCGTTCCGCGGCTTACTGCGCCACGACCTTGCCGTTCACCACCTTGTCGGTCTTCTTCAGGCCGATGGCGAACTTGTTCAGGTAGTCGTTGGGCTTGCGGCCGTCATAGACGACGCCGTCGATGAACTCGGACTGGGGCGCCTTGAAGCCGTCGGTGTCCCAAGGGAAGTCCTCCTTCTTCGCCTTGCCCTCGTCGACCAGCAGCTTGGCGGCCTTCAGGTAGATGTCCGGGCGGTAGACCTTCTTGGCCGTGTCCACGTACCAGCTGTCGGGCTTGGCCTCGGCGATCTGGCCCCAGCGGCGCATCTGGGTCAGGTACCAGATGGCGTCCGAGTAGTAGGGATAGGTGGCGTTGCGCCGGAAGAACACGTTGAACTCCGGCATCGGGCGCTTGTCGCCCTTCTCGTATTCGAACGTGCCGGTCATCGAGTTGGCGATGACGGCGGCGTCGGCGCCGACATATTCCGGGCGCGCCAGATACTCGACCGCCTTCTTGCGGTTGGCGTTGTTGTTCGCGTCGAGCCAGATCGCGGCGCGGATCATCGCCTTGACCAGGGCGAGGTGCGTGTTCGGGTTCTTGTCGGACCAGGCCTTGGTGACGCCGAACACTTTCTCGGGATTGTCCTTCCAGATTTCGTAGTCGGTCACCACCGGCACGCCGATGCCCTTGAACACCGCCTGCTGGTTCCAGGGTTCGCCGACGCAGTAGCCCGAGATGGTCCCCGCCTCCATGGTGGCCGGCATCTGCGGCGGCGGGGTCACCGACAGGTAGGCCTCGGCGCCGATCTGGCCGCTGATGTCGCCGGGCGCGTAGTAGCCCGGATTGATGCCGCCCGCAGCCAGCCAGTAGCGCAGCTCGTAATTGTGGGTCGAGACGGGGAAAACCATGCCCATCTTGAATTGCTTCCCGCCGGCCTGGAACTGCTTGATCACCGGCTTCAGCGCGTCGGCCTTGATGGGATGGACCGGCTTGCCGTCCTTCATCGGCACATGCTTCTTCATCGCCTGCCAGACATCGTTGGAGACGGTGATGCCGTTGCCGTTCAGGTCCATGGAGAAGGCGGTGATCACGTCGCCCTTGGTGCCGTAGCCGATCGAGGCGCCGATCGGCTGGCCGGCCAGCATGTGCGCGCCGTCGAGCTCGCCGGTCAGTACCCGGTCGAGCAGCACCTTCCAGTTGGCCTGCGGCTCCAGCTTCACATAGAGGCCTTCTTCCTCGAAGTAGCCGAGCTCGTAGGCCACCGCGAGCGGGGCCATGTCGGTCAGCTTGATGAAGCCAAGCGTCAGCTCGTCCTTCTCCACGGGCAGCGGCTTGGCCAGCGCGGCGGGCACCGTGCACAGGGCGGCCAATACGGCAGCGGTGCGCGCCATGGTGAGGACGGACGAAACTCGGTGGTTGCGATGCATGTACTCTGTCACTCCTTCATTCGCTTCTCGTTGCGGTCGGGCCGATGCCGGGCGACCAGGACAAAAAAACGCCGCAGACCGTTCAGTCCCTTGGTGGTGGGACCGGTCAGCGACGCTGCTGTGGTGATTGCCCGCCGTTGGGCGAATGTTGTCTCGAACCCTGGAGCGCCGCCCTTGGCGCCCTCGGTACTCGATAAGCAAACCGCGTGCCAGATGCTGGAAGATGCGGTTTCCGGCGGTTTCGCCGGGGCAGAACCTCATCGGAGAGGTGGATTGTGCCTACTTTTTAGACTCGTCTGAGTCGGTGCCTGTTGTTTAATCAAGTTTCGCGCGGGCCGCAAGACGCATCTTCCGGCGTCTTCGCCTGGGCGGTCATACCTTGATCGTAAGCCGGTCCAGATAGCCGTCCGGATCGTCGGGATCGAACACGCTGCCGTCGAAGAACCGGTCGGGTCCCAGGGTCAGGCGGCCGTCGATCGAGCCGACCGGCGTTTCGCCGGAGAGGGCGCCCTCGAGCTTGGCGTTGACGCTGGGCAGCGACACCGCAAGGTCCGAGTTGCGCAGCGCGGCGCGGTAGATGTCGGGCCGGAAGCAGCGCCGTGCCGCCGTCTCGGCTTCTTCCGAAGCTTCCGACTGACCCCACCTGACCATCTGCGTGTAGATCCAGACGGCCTGCGACACCCACGGAAAATTGGCCGCCTGCCTGTTGAACACGATGAAATCATCCACATGCACGGGCGCCTCGCCGGCCTGGACGCGGATGTCGCCCGACAGGGCACGGCGGATGATCCGGCTGGGAACGCCGAGATAGGCCGGCTGCGCCAGCATGTCGGCCAGTTCGTCCCGGTTGGCGGGATCGTCGGCCCATTGCGCGGCGCGATAGAGCGCGCGAATCAGCGCGTCGAGCACTGGCCGGTTCTCATCGGCCCAGTCGGCCCGAACGCCCAGCACCTTCTCGACGCCCATGTGCCAGAGCGCCGACTTCGTCACCAGTATGCGGCCGATGCCGGCCTCGACGGCCAGGCTGTTCCAGGGCTCGCCGACGCAGAAGCCGTCGATGTGCCCCGCGGTCAGGCTGTCCACCATCAGCGGCGGCGGGATCACCACCAGGCGGATGTCGCGCTCGGGATCGATTCCCGCCTCGGCCATCCAATAGCGCAGTTCGTAGTTGTGGCACGAGAATGGGAACACCATCGCGAAGGTCAGCGGCTCCCGGCCGGCGGCCTTGCGCTGTTCGACGACCTGCTTCAGCGCGCGGCCCAGGCTGGCCGGATCGGTGCCTGCCGCGCCGGTGGCGTGGATCTGTTCGTAGAGCGGCAGTGAGACCGTCACGGCATTGCCGTTAAGGCCCAGCAGGAACGGCGCCACGGTCGGCACCTTGATGTGGCCGATGCCCATGGAACTGGCGATCGGCATGCCGGCCAGCATGTGGGCGCAATCGAAATGGCCCAGGTTCACCCGGTCGCGGATATTGGCCCACGATGTTTCCTTCACCAGCTGGAGCGCGAGGCCCTCGCGGCGGTCGAAGCGCTTCTCGGCGGCCACCACCAGCGTGGCGCAGTCCACCAGCGGAATGAAGCCGATGCGCACCGTCCGCAGCGGCCGGTCACCGTCCGTCTGCTCCATCGGCGCGCCTGCATCCCAGGTGCTGCTGTTCATTTCCCTCATCGCCGGCCCCCTTAGCTGCCCAACAGCTTGGCCGCCATGACCACGCCCTCGGCGATGTCGGCCAGCTTCTTCTTCTGCGTCATCGCGGTCTCGCGCAGCAGCTTGTAGGCGTCCTCTTCCGCCAGGCCGCGCTGCTTCATCAGGATGCCCTTCGCCCGCTCGATCACCTTGCGCTCGGCCAGCTTGCTGCGGGCCTCGTCCAGTTCGTCCTGCAGCCGCGAGAAGGCATGGAAGCGGCTGATGGTCATGTCCAGGATCGGTCGCACGCGGTCCTTCTGCAGGCCGCCGACGATGTAGGCGCTGACGCCGGCGTCGACCGCCGCCTGGATCATGGCGCTGTCGGACTGATCGACGAACATGGCCACGGGCCGCCTGACGATCCGCGACACCTGGAACATCTGCTCGAGCACGTCGCGGCTGGGGTTTTCGAGGTCGATCAGGATCACTTCCGGCTCGATCTCGGTCAGCCGGCGCAGCAGGTTGGTCATCTCGCCGATCAACGTGACTCTGGTGTAGCCGGCGTCGCGCAGGCCTTCCTCGAGGATGGCCGCCCGCACCGGATTTTCGTCGATTACGACGATCTTGAGTTTCGTATCGTTCACCGAACCGCCGGAACTGGTCATCTCATGTTGCAGTGCAACAACTGTAGTGGGCGCGGGAGGCCAGCGCAAGTCGGTCTCCCGCGCCGACTGCATCGCTACAGCTTGTAGTCGATCTGGAACCAGATCTTCTGCGTGTCCACCCCGAAGGTCTCGGCGTCGTAGTCGGCGAATTTGACGGTGAACTCGAACTTCTTGTAGGCCGCGGTCAGCGAGATGTCGAACTCCTGGCCAAGGTCGGCGCCGCCGTTTTCCGAGTCGAACCAGTGATAGAAGCTCAGCAGCGAGACGCTGCTGAACGGCCCCACATTCTTCATCGTGTACCCGGCCTTGGCGTAGGTGTCGGTGATGCCGCCCGCCGGCGTCGTCAGGAACACGTCGGCCCAGCCCTGGAACTTGTGCAGGGTCGCCAGCGGCGTCGCGAAGCCCTTGACGCCGTCGCCGCCGAGGGACTCCCAGCCGCCGCCGACCATGATGCCCTTCCAGGCGGCGCTGCCCTCCGCCATGTAGTACATCACGCTGTAGTCGATGGGATTGTTCTTCCAGTCGCTCTGGGTGGCGACCGACGCGGCGTAGTTCAGGGTCACGCCGGAGAACGACTGCTTGCCGGAGAAGCGTGCGCCGAAGGTCTGCGACGAGTTGACCGCCGACTCGCGGAAATTCAGCCAGTAACCGAACACCGACAGCGTTCCGAAGCCGAGATCATAGCCGGCATTGGCCAGGAAATTGTCGCCGTTCCATCGGCCCTGAACCGAGTCCGGGCCGAAAATACGATTGACCTGAATGAGATAGGCCAGATCAACGGTCAGTTTGGGGATTGACTTGTTGACCACGCGAACCGCGTCGAATGTCTGCTCGTTCTGACGCCAGCCCACATTGCCCACGAAGCGCTGGTCGTCCAGGTTGATGCGCTGCCGGCCCAGCGTGATCGTGGTTTGGGGCAGGCTGCCGTTGGTCAGTTGCAGCCGGTTCAGTTCCACGTCTTGCGGGTCCGCCACGGTCGGAAACATGGTCTTGCCGTTGGCCGTGCTGTTGTAGTCCCCGACGATGCTCTCGACCCAGTCGAACTCGGCCAGGAACGAGGTGTCCCAGGCCTTGCCGGTCTCGAAGCCCGCGCGGACGCGCAGGGTCAGCGCGTCGGCCTCCTGGAGGAAGTTGGCCTGGTCAACGTTCTCGTAGCGCACGCGGACGTCGAGGATCGGCTTGGTCTGCGCCACCGCGACGCCGAATTCGCTGGCATGGGCCGCCGAGCCGGTGCCGACCGCGGCGGCGGCCAGTCCGGCTGCCAGGAGATATCGTCCGATATTGTTCTGCTTGTTCATGTTCCACCCTGTTGCTTGTTCTTGCTCGGGTGCGCCGCGATGATCCGGGCGCACGGGAAAGGCCGCCTGCATCCACCGTCGGTGGACTGCGGCAGCGTTGCCGGGGCGCTTCATCGCGCGTCGTGTCGGGATTAGCTCATCAGCGAGCTAGGCGATGACATCAGCATGTCACATTCATTCCGCGCTGCAATATACGTTTTGCGATGCAGCATTGTTGTGAATGCATGGATTATCCGCTGGCGCCTTAGGAATCGCCCGCATCGGCACGACTCGTTATAGTGGTGGGGCTGAGGTCACCTGCCGCGGCGAAGTCCGCGACGTCGTTCATCCTTCGCGGGAGTTCGCCATGCCAGGGTACACGACTGCCGATATCCGCAACATCGCTGTAACCGGCCCCGCCGCGGCGGGGAAGACCACTCTCATCGAACAGATGCTGTTCAATGCCGGCGTCATAGGACGCGCGGGCCGTGTGCAGGACAGGAACACGGTCTGCGACTTCGACGACCTGTCCAGGGAATTCGGGCACAGCCTCGACAGTACGCTGGTGCACTTCGATCACGAAGGCCACCACATCAACGTCATCGACACGCCCGGCAGCCCGGAGTTCATCGGCAAGGCGATCAGCGTCCTGCCGGCCGTCGAGACGGTGTGCGTGGTGATCGACGCCACCGTCGGCGTCGACACCGTGGCGCGGCGCATCATGAAGATCGCCGCAGACCGCAACCTGCCGCGCATGATCGTCATCAACAAGATCGACCACATCGAGGATGTCGCCAGAACCCTCGCCGAGGTGCAGGATATTTTCGGGGCGGTCTGCCAGCCGCTCAACCTGCCGGCCAACAACGGCACCGCGGTGATCGACTGCTTCGCCAACGCCACTGGCGACAGCGACCTGGGCGACGTCGCCACGTTCCACGCCGCCATCGTCGACCAGGTCGTCGAGGTCGACGAGGACCTGATGGCCGTCTACCTGGAGGAGGGCGAGGTGACCCCCGACCAGCTGCATGACCCGTTCGAGAAGGCGCTGCGCGAAGCGCACCTGGTGCCGATCTGCTTCACCGACGCCCGCGACAATGTGGGCATCCGAAAGCTGAAGGACATTTTCGCCCATCTCTGCCCCAGCCCGCTCGAGGGCAACCCCCGCAACTTCGAATATTCGGACGGCGGCGAGGTCAAACGGATCCAGGGGGTGCCCGACTCCAAGAAGCCGCTCATCGCTCACGTGTTCAAGGTCTCCCACGACCCTTTCGTCGGCAAGCTGGCCGTGTTCAAGGTCCACCAGGGCCATGTGGGCAGTGATTTCCAGCCGCGCGTCGGCGACGCCCGCAAGGGCATCCGCATCGGCCATGTGTTCAAGCTGCAGGGCAAGCAGCACGCCGAGACCGACCAGATCGTCGCCGGCGACATCGGCGCGGTCGCCAAGATCGACGACATCAACTTCAATTCGGTGATCCATTCCGACGGTGTCGCCGACGACCTGCATATCCGCCCCTGGCCGCTGCCGCGCCCGATGTTCGGGCTCGCCATCGAGGTCACCGCGACCGGCGCCGAAGGCAAGCTGCACGACGCGCTGGCCAAGATCGTCGCCGAGGATCCGACCATCGAGATCGAGCGGGTCCAGTCGACCGGCGAAACCGTCATGCGCGGCCTCGGCGAGTTGCATCTGCGCGCCAAGCTTAAGATGCTGAAGGACCGCTATGGTCTCGACATCCGGACCAAGCCGCCGCGGGTGCCCTACAAGGAGACCATTACCTCGCCGGCCGAGGGTCATCATCGGCACAAGAAGCAGACCGGCGGCGCCGGTCAGTTCGGCGAAGTCTACATGCGCGTCGCCCCGCTCAATGGCGAGGACAAGGGCGAAGACGGCCTGCTGTTCGTCGACGATACCTTCGGCGGCTCGATCCCGCGCAATTTCCTGCCGGCCATCGAAAAGGGCGTGCGCCAGGTGATGCAGAGCGGCGCCATCGCCGGCTATCCCATGGAAGGCGTCCGGGTCAGCGTCTATGACGGCAAGTACCATGCCGTCGACTCCAAGGAGGTCGCCTTCACCACGGCCGGCCGCAAGGCGTTCATCGACGCCGTGAAGAAGGCCCGCCCGGTGCTGCTCGAGCCCTATGTGAAGCTCGAGGTTACCATCGCTTCATCCATGATCGGCGACATCTCCTCCGACCTGTCGGGCAAGCGCGGCCGCATCCTGGGCACCGACACGCTGCCTGGCGGCATGGCCGTGATGCATGCCGAGGTGCCGCTGGCCGAGGTGATGAACTACGCCAGCCAGCTCAAATCCATGACCGCGGGCGTCGGAACCTATGTGATGGACTACAGCCACGACGAGCCCACGCCGCCCGACATCCAGTCGAAGGTCATCGCCGCCTTCAAGCCGAAGGACGACGACGATTAGCCCGAAGACGGACTGGTGGAGGCGCCGGGGCGAGAAGCCGCTGGCGCGGCTCACCCCTCATCTGGTGCTTCGCACCATCTTCTCCCCGTGGGGGAGAAGGGTTCGGATGCACCGACGCTCGGACCAAATCCCTTCGCCCCAGCGGGGAGAGGATGACCGCGCAGCGGCCAGGTGAGGGGGACCGCGAAGCGGTTCTCGGCCTGTCAGGCACTCGAGCGGTCCCGAGGAGGGCTCAGCCCTCGCGGCTGGCACGCTCGGCACCAGTCCGTTTAGTGGGGAAGCACCCGGTCCAGCATCTGGGCCAGCTCGGCCTTGCCGTAGGGCTTCTTCAGCAGCTCGGCGTGCAGATCGCCGGCGTGGCGCTGGATGAGTTCCGGCTCGACATAGCCCGAGGTGAACAGGATCGGCATCGCCGGATGGCGCCGCCGCACCTCCAGCGCCAGGTCCACGCCGTTCATCGAGCCCGGCATGACGATATCCGTGAACAGCAGATCGAAATGGTCGTCGCGCTCCAGTATCTCCAGCGCGGCCGATGCCTTGTCCGCTTCGACGGTCGCATGGCCGAGCGCCTTGAGCAGGCGAACGGCCGCCTGGCGGACTTCCGGCTGGTCGTCGACCACCAGGATGCGGTCGTGCCCGTCGTAAGGCTTGCTGTGGTGCTGGCTCGCCATCGTCAGTTCGTTCAATCCCCTCGCACGCCTGGAGGAAGCCAGATAAGGCAGCTCCGTGTCCAGCGGCTTCACATTGTAACGCCGATGCATCGATGACGCACGCGTCAAGCGACCGATGCGCGCATCAGCATGACCGAGGCAACCTCGTCGTCCAGCTCTTCCGCGACTGCCCGCAGCGCCTCGCCGCGCCCGTGCGTTGCCATGTTGCCGGCCAGATGTTCGGCCAGCCTCAGCCGGTACGGCTCGAACGAGCCTTCCGCCCCCAACACCGACGTCACCATCGAATGGGCGGGGCTCTCCGGATCGGCTATCGCGGCATAGGCGGACAGCAGATCGCTGAGCGCGGCGTAGTAGAATGGATCGGCGGCATTCAGCGTCGTCGCGGCGCGTACCGCCGAATCCAGGTCCATGCGCGCCTGGCGCTGGTCATGCCCGGCGGCGGCCAGTGCCAGCTTGGCATGAACGGAAGTCAGGGCCGACGGCGTCCGAAACGCCCCGACGAGCGTTCGCGCCCCAGCGAGGCCCATCGCCGCGATCAGGGCTTCGAGCACGGCGGCGGTGGCCCGTTCGCGCGCCGCCTCCGAATGGATCGCGGCGAGCTGCGTAACCGCATGGGCGGATCGCCCGATCGTCAGCAATCCCAGCGCCAGGCGTTGCCGAATGCCTGCCGACAGCGTCGCGTGACCTTCCTCGCCCAGCTGGCGCACGATCCTGTCGGCCACATCGACGTCGTCGAACGACATCAGCGCGATCCCCGCCAGGAACTGTCGCTTCGATGTCGTGCCCTCGGCGCGGTCCATGCGCGCCGCATCGTCGATTGCCGCGTCGATCAGCGCGCGGGGGTCGATTCTGGCCGCCGGCGTCTGCTTCAGCAGCAGTCCGGCGCGCAGCCGTGCCCTGTGCCCTGCTTCGGTGCCCTCCAGCCCGTCGAGCAGCGCCAGCGCGTTCGCCTGCTGTCCCCGGCGGCACAGCTCGTCGAAGGCGTCGGCTACCGCTTTTGAGCCGAGACTGGGTGTACTCCCCGTACGGATGATCTCGACCAGCCGGCTCAATCCGGCCGGGTTCTCCGAAATCCGGTTGGCGAGATCGATGCCCTCCTGCCGTGGATCCGGCTTCTCCCGCGCTGCCGAGGCGATCCAGGACTGCAGCGATTCCAGCTCGCTCACCACTTCCGGCAGGAAAAATCCCAGATCCTCCGCCTCGGCAAGGCCGTCTTCGATATCCTCGGCCGTCGCCGCTGCGTCGGCGATCCTGCCCGCCGTCATCTGGATGAAGCCGAAGCGCGCCAGCACGACCAGCCGCCGGTCGATGGGAAGGCCGGCGGCGAGCGCCCTGGCGTCGCGTTCGAAATGGCCCGTCATGACCGGTCGTCCACCGGCGGATAGGCGTGTTCGCGACCCCGGAAATCCGACACCGTGTAGCGGCCGTCTCCGTCGTCGCGCACCGCGCATCCGTCGATCACCGTCTTGCCGTGTCCTCCGGGGATGTCGAGCACATAGGTGGGCTGGGCGAGGCCGGACACGCGCCCGCGCAGCCCCGCGACCAGTGCGCGGCCCTCGTGAAGCGGTACTCGGAAGTGGCTGGTCCCCGGCGCCAGATCGGGATGGTGCAGGTAGTAGGGCTTTACCCGGGCCTCGACGAACGCGCGCATCAGCGCCGCCAGCGTCTCCGGATCGTCGTTCACGCCGCGCAGCAGCACCGACTGGCTAACCATGGGAATGCCCGCGTCCACCAGCCGGCCGCACGCGGCCCGCGCCTGCGGCGTGATCTCCCGCGGGTGATTGGCATGCAGCGCCACATAGACGGTCTTGCCGCTCGCCCGCAGTGCCGCCACCAGCTCCTCCGAAATCCGTTCCGGCTCGACCGCGGGCACGCGGGTGTGGACCCGGATGATCTTCACATGGCCGATGGCCCCGAGCCTGACCATGATTTCGCCAAGCCGTCTGGGCGACAGCACCAGCGGATCGCCGCCGGTCACGATCACTTCCCAGATTTCCGGATGGTCCGCCACATAGGCCAGCGCCCTCTCCATCTCGTCCGGCGTCAGCGTGCCCAGACCGTTCGGTCCGACCATCTCGCGCCGGAAGCAGAACCGGCAATAGACCGGGCATACGTGGACCGCCTTCAGCAGCACCCGGTCCGGATAGCGGTGGACGATGCCCGGCACCGGGCTGTGCGGGTGATCGCCGATGGGATCGGCGCGTTCCTCGGCGGTCACGGTCATCTCCGCCATGTCCGGCACGAACTGGCGGGCGATCGGATCGGCGGGATCGGCGGGATCGATCAGCGCCGCCATCGCGGGACTGATCGACAGGGCATAGCGGGCCGTCACCTCCCGCAACCCGGCAAGCCGCTCGGGCGACGCCAACCGCGCGGCTTCGAGCTCCTCGGCGGTGGTGATCGGATGGTCGAAGGTCATCGTGCCGTCTCCGCGACCGGCGTCCACATCACCTGTTCGATGCGCCGAGCACCCGTCGCCAGCATCACCAGCCGGTCAAACCCCAGGGCGATGCCGCTCGCCTCGGGCATGATGGCGAGGGCGGCGAGGAAGTCCTCGTCCACCGGGTAGCGCTCGCCGTAGATACGCAGCTTTTCCGTCATTTCCGCCTCGAACCTTCGCCGCTGCTCGGCCGGGTCGCGCAGCTCGCCGAACCCGTTGGCCAGCTCGACGCCGCAGGCATAGAGCTCGAACCTTTCCGCGACCTTGGGATCATGCGCCGTCGCTCGCGCCAGCGCCGCTTCCGACACCGGATACTGGTCGAGGATGGTCGCCCGGCCGATACCGAGCCCTGGCTCGATCTTCTCGACCAGCACGCGGCTGTAGAGATCGGCCCAGGCGTCGCCGTCGGCGACCCTGATGCCCGCTCGGCTGGCTTCCGCCGCCAGATGTCCGAAATCGGTCTCACCTCCGCCGTCCACCGATCCCAGCAGATCGATGCCGGCGAAGCGGTGGAACGCCTCGGCGACGGTCAGCCGCTCGGGCTGGGCGAACGGATCGGCGTCGCGGCCGCGAAAGCTCAGCCGTTCCGTGCCTGCGGCCCGCGCCGCCAGCGCCAGCAGCGCCTCGCAGTCGTCCATCAGCGTCTCGTATCCTTCCTCCACCCGGTACCACTCGAGCATGGTGAACTCCGGATGGTGCAGGGCGCTCCGCTCCCGGTTCCGGTACACATGCGCGAAGCATGAGATCCTGCGCTCGCCCGCCGCCAGCAGCTTCTTGCAGGCGAATTCGGGCGAGGTGTGCAGGAACAACGGACTCGCCGCGCCGTCGGGACCGATCGCCTCGGTGGCGAAGGCATGCAGATGCGCCTCGTTGCCCGGCGACACCTGCAGCGCCGCCGCATCCACCTCGACGAAGTCCCGATTCGCGAAATATCTCCGCAGCGCCGCCTGGATTCGCCCCCGCGCCAGCAGGAAGCCGCGCCGGTCCGCGTGGACGTGTGGCGTCCACCAGGGGGAGACGGAATGGGCGGCACCGGGCTCCAAGAAGGCTCCTCTCGGTCAGGTCGGGCTGGCGATTTGCGCCAACATAGGCTAAATGGCGCACTGAAAAACCAACTTTGCACAGGGCCCGCGTCTGAACCGCGCCGGCCTCCCGACAGGAAATCCATATGGTCAAGGTCATCGCTTCCCAGATCCGCAAGGGCAACGTGCTCGATGTCGACGGCAAGCTCTATGTCGTGCTCACCGCCGACAACATCCACCCCGGCAAGGGCGCCTCGGTCACCCAGATCGACATGCGCCGCATCTCCGACGGGGTGAAGGTGTCCGAGCGCTACCGCACCACCGAGCAGGTCGAGCGCGCCTTCGTCGAGGACAGCGACTTCACCTACCTTTACGAGGATGGCGAAGGCTTCCACTTCATGAATCCCGAGACCTATGATCAGGTCGTGGTGGCCAGGGATCTGATCGGCGACCAGGCGGCCTATCTGCAGGAAGGCATGATCTGCATCCTGAAGGTTCACGAGGGCACGCCGATCGCCGCCGAACTCCCGGCCCGCGTCACCCTCGAGATCACCGAGACCGAGCCGGTGGTGAAGGGCCAGACCGCCTCGTCGTCCTACAAGCCGGCCATCCTGTCCAATGGCGTGCGCACGCTGGTCCCGCCGCATATCGGCGTCGGCACCCGGGTCGTGATCATGACCGACGACGGCTCCTACGTCGAACGGGCCAAGGACTAGGCCCGTGGCCGCGCCCGTTCGTCTCGGCGTCCTGGGCGCCGGCGCCATCGCCAAATACGGCCTGTTCGCGCCGATTTCGCGGGTGGGCGCCATCGAGGTGGTCGCCGTCGGCGCCCGCGATGCGGCCCGCGCCGGGGAATACGCCAGGGAAAACGGCATTCCGCGCGGCGATACCTATCAGGGCCTGCTCGACGATCCGTCCATCGAGGCGGTCTACAACGCGCTGCCGAACGCGCTGCACTGCGAATGGACCGTGAAGGCGCTCGAAGCCGGCAAGGCCGTGCTGTGCGAGAAGCCCTTCGCCTCCAACGAGGCCGAGGCCCGGATCATGGCCGAGGCGGCGCAGCGGACCGGCGGCATCCTGGTCGAGGCGGTGCACTGGCTCTACCATCCGCAGAGCCCGCGCATGAAGCAGCTGCTCGATGATGGCGCCATCGGTGCGCTGCGCGAGATCAATTTCAGTTTTCTGGTCCCCGGCAAGTATTTCACCGCGGACGACATCCGTTTCAGCCCGGCGCTGGCCGGCGGCGCGACCATGGATCTGGGCTATTACGCCATCAGCTTTCTGCGCTATGTGGGCGGCGAGCCCGAGATCACCAGCGCCGCGGCCAGCGAATTCCGGCCCGGCATCGACGGCGCCATGAAGGCCGAGATGCGGTTCCCGGGCGGCGCTGTCGGCCGCATGGACCTGTCGCTCGACTACGACGCCGACGACTTCATCATCGCCGCCGAGATCATCGGCGAGCGCGGCCGGATGATCCTGGAAAATCCGGTGCATCCGTCGCGCGGCGGCGGCATCGTCATGGAAGTGGACGGCGCCCGCACCGTCGAGGCGCCGCATAAGCGCGCCACATACGACTGGCAGGCCCTGGGTTTCGCCGCCAATGTGCGCGAAGGCACGCCGATCCTGACCCCCGCCGATGAAGGCATCGCCAACATGCGGGTGATCGACGCCGTTTACCGCGCCGCCGGGATGAAGCCGCGCGGGACCTGAGAGCTTTCTCACGCAACGGGCCGGGGAGGGACCGCATGGCGTTCGATGGACCATTCGAGGACAGGCTGGCGATCCACGAACTCGTCGCCGCCTATGCCGACGCCGTCACCAACCATGATGCCGACGCCTGGGGCGCCCTCTGGGCCGAGGACGGCGTCTGGGAGCTGGCCGCCATTCCCGGCATGGAACACGTCGTCGGCCGCGACGCCATCGTGAAGGCGTGGAGCGCCGCCATGGCGAGCCTGCCGCCGATGGTCGCCACCTCCACGCTCGGCGCCGTTACCGTCACCGGCGACACCGCCACCGGCCGGGCCTATCCCCGCGAATTCATCATCTGGCCGGACGGCCGCACGCGCACCGACACGGGTCGCTACGACGACACCTATGTGAAGCGCGGCGGACGCTGGCTGTTCAAGGCCCGCGTCTATACCAGCCTGCACTCGGCCTGACGGAAGGCGCCGCCATGCTCAAGGTCGCCATCCTCGACGATTACGCCCGCGTCGCGCTGGAGTTGGCCGACTGGTCGCCGCTCGACGGCATCGCCGAGATAACCGTGTTCGACCGGCATCTGTCCGAGGACGAGGCGGCCATGCTGCTGCGCCCGTTCGACGTGCTCTGCACCGTGCGCGAGCGCATGGCGCTGCCGCGGACACTGATCGAGCGGCTGCCCAACCTCAAGCTCGTCACCATCATCGGCATGGGCCTCGCCAATCTGGACATGCAGGCGGCGACCGACCACGGCGTGCTGGCGGTCCATCCCGACTTCGGCCGTCCGGCGTTCGCCAACACCGCCAACGCCACGCCGGAGCTGACCTGGGGCCTGATCATCGCCACCGTCCGGCACATGTCCCGCGAGTCCCGCGCCATGCATGACGGCGGCTGGCAGTCCACGGCGGGCATCATCCTCGCGGGCCGGACTCTCGGCTTGCTTGGCCTCGGCCGCATCGGCAAGCGCATGGCGTACTACGGCCAGGCCTTCGGCATGAACGTGATCGCCTGGAGCCAGAACCTGACCGAGGAGGCCGCCGCGGCCTCGGGCGCCGTCCGGGTCGAGAAGGACGAGCTGTTCCGCCGCGCGGACATTCTCTCCATCCATGTCCAGCTCAGCGAGCGCACGCGCGGGCTGGTCACCGCCCGCGAACTCGCACTGATGAAGCCCGACGCCTACCTGATCAACACGTCGCGCGGACCGATCGTCGACGAAGCGGCCTTGCTCGCTGTCCTGCGCGACCGCCGAATCGCCGGGGCCGGACTCGATGTCTTCGACCGCGAACCACCGGCGGCCGATCATCCCTTCCGCGGCATGGACAACGTCACCGTCACGCCACATCTGGGCTACGTGACCCGCGAGACCCTGGCGGCCTTCTACGGCGACATGCCCGAGGCGATCGCCGCGTTCGCGTCGGGCAAGCCGATCCGCGTCATCAACCGGGAGGTGCTGGGGCGGTAGTCAGCCTTCGCCGTCGAGCCATCGCAGGGCGCCCGCCGCCGCCGCGACGCCGGTTGCGAAGCTCGCCTGCAGCAGATAGCCGCCCGTCGGCGCCTCCCAGTCCAGCATCTCGCCGGCCGCGAACACGCCGGGCAGGTCGCGGATCATCAGGTGCTCGTCCAGCGCCTCGAAGCACAGGCCGCCCGCTGTCGATATGGCCCGCGCGATGGGCTGCAACCCCGTCACTGTCATCGGCACCGCCTTGATCAGCGCCGCGAGCGAAGCGGGGTCTGTCGGCAACGGGCCCGCCTCGCGCAGCAGGTTCACCGCCACCGGTGGCAGGTTGGCCGCCTTGCGGAGGAAATTCGACAGCGATTGCCCCTTGAGCGGCCGGTCCAGCTTTTCCCGAAGCTGCTCCAGGCTCATGTCCGGACGCATATCGATTCGGAGCACGGCCCTGCCGCCCGCCGCCAGCGCCTCTCGCGGCGCCGGGCCCAGGGCATAGACCGCGCCGCCCTCGATTCCGTATCCGGTGATCACGGCCTCGCCCCGTGCCGTGGTGCCGCCGACCGTCAGCGCGACGCCTTTCAGCGGCGTGCCGGCGAAGCGCTCGCGAAACGGCTCGCTCCAGTCTACCGAGACGCCGCAATTGGCCGGCTGGAGCGGCGCGATCCCCGCGCCGCGCGCCGCGAGCAGGCCTGCCCAGCCGCCGTCCGAGCCCAGCTTGGGCCAACTCGCCCCGCCCAGCGCCAGGATCACGGCGTCCGGAGTGACGGCGACCCGTTTCCCGCCGACCTCGAACATCAGCGCGCCGGCAAGGTCCCACCCCAGCCAGTCGTGCCGCGTTCGCAGCGTCACGCCCCCGGCGTCGAGACGGCGGAGCCATGCGCGCAGGAGGGGCGAGGCCTTCATAGCCTTCGGGAACACCCGGCCGCTCGTTCCGACGAAAGTGTCTTCGCCCAGCCCTTCTGCCCAGGCGATCAGCGCCGACGGCGGCAAGGCCTCCAGAATGGGACGAAGCCGATCGGCCGCCGCGCCGTATCGGCCCACGAACGCCTCGAAGGGTTCCGAATGAGTGAGGTTGAGACCGCCGCGCCCGGCCATCAGCAGCTTGCGCCCCGGCGACGGCATCCGGTCGTAGACCGTCACCGCCACGCCCGCACGGCACAGGACCTCGGCCGCCATCAGACCTGCCGGTCCTGCGCCGATCACCGCCACCTGTCGTTTCCGCCGCGTCACCTGCGCCTCCTGCAACGCCCTGCGGGTTAGCATTCCGGCGTTCCCGGCGCCAGCTTCCCGTCGCCTGGAAGCCGAAACGGCCAAATCCACGCGTCAGCCGTTCCTTTTTTGCAGGGTTGCCGCGATGTTGCAGCGCACACAATCGGTTGGCGCAGCGGATCGGGCGAACAGACTTCATGGCCATGAACCAAGGCAGCGAACCGGACGCCAGGGAGGCCAGGACAGTGCTCGTGCTCCAGGGCGGCGGCGCGCTCGGCGCCTACCAGGCCGGAGTCTACGAAATGCTGGCGGAAAATGGCTGCGCGCCGAGCTGGCTCGCCGGCATCTCCATCGGCGCAATCAACGCCGCGCTGATTGCCGGCAACCCGCCGGAGCGACGGGTCGAGCGGCTGCGGACCTTCTGGGAGACGACGTCGAGCACCCTGCGCGCCGAACCGGTCGTTCCCGGCGTCCACGCGCGGACCCTGTTCAACGACGCCAGCGCCGGCTGGGCCGCGCTGCTGGGATTGCCCGGCTTCTTCACGCCGCGCTTTCCCCCCTTCATCTTCTATCCGCCGGGCGCGCCCGAGGCGCTCAGCGTCTACGACACGGCGCCGCTGCGGGCGACGCTCGAGCAACTGGTCGACTTCGACCTGCTCAACCACGGCCCGATCCGCCTCAGCGTCGGCGCGGTCAACATCCGCACCGCCAACTTCGCCTATTTCGACACGCATTCCCATCGGATCGGCCCTGAGCACATCATGGCGAGCGGCGCGCTGCCGCCCGGTTTTCCGCCCGTCGAGATCGACGGCGAGCTCTACTGGGACGGCGGCCTGGTCTCGAACACGCCACTCGAATACGTGCTGGAGAACCAGCCGCGCGAGGACATGCTGATCTTCCAGGTGGATCTGTTCAGCGCCGTGGGACCGGTGCCGGAGAGCCTGCTAGATACCGCCGAGCGGGAAAAGGACATCCGCTACTCCAGCCGCACCAGGCTCAACACCGATGTGGCGAGGAAGCGGCAGGAGTTGCGCCGCGCCGCGCACCGGCTCATGGCCAAGCTGCCGCCGGAACTGCGCGACGACCCGGACCTGAAGCTGTTCCGCGAGCTTGACTGCGACGCCGCCGTCACCATCGTCCACCTCATCAACCGGCGGAAGAACTACTTCACCCAGTCGAAGGACGTGGATTTCTCCCGCTTCACGGTCGAGGAGAACTGGAAGGCGGGCGTCGACGACGTCCGCCGCACCTTCGCCAATCCGGCCTGGCGAAACCGCGCCAAGCCGAAGCAGGGCGTGACCGTCCTCGACCTGACCCGCACCGGGACCTGAGCCGTGCACGCACTTTCACCAGGGAGTTGCTCGTGAAGCTGAAGGACAAGGTCTGTGTCGTCACCGGTGCTGCGCGCGGCATCGGCGAAGCGGTCGCCAGAATCTACGTGCAGGAGGGCGCCAGGGTCGCCATCGCCGACCTCGATCTCGCCTCCGCCACCGAAACGGCGGAAAGGCTCACCGCCATGGGTCCGGGCGAGGCGATGGGAATCGCCATGGACGTGGTCAGCGAGCAGGCGGTCAATGACGGCATCGCGCAAGTCGCGGCCAGATGGGGCGGCATCGACGTGCTCGTGTCCAACGCCGGCATCCAGATCGTCCACAAGATCGAGGAGTTCCCGTTCCCTGACTGGAAGAAGATGCTGGCCATCCATCTGGACGGCGCGTTCCTGACGTCGAAGGCCTGCATCCCGCACATGTACGCCCGCGGCGGCGACTCGGTGATCTTCATGGGCTCGGTGCATTCCAAGGAAGCCTCGCCGCTCAAGGCCGCCTACGTCACCGCCAAGCACGGCCTCCTGGGCCTGGCCCGTGTCATCGCCAAGGACGGCGCCGAGAAGGGCGTGCGCGCCAACGTCATCTGCCCCGGCTTCGTGCGCACGCCGCTGGTCGACAAGCAGATCCCCGAGCAGGCAAGGGAGCTGGGTATATCCGAGAAGGAGGTCGTCGAGCGCATCATGCTCGGCGGCACTGTCGACAAGGAGTTCACAACGGCGGAAGATGTGGCCGAGGTGGCGCTGTTCTTCGCCGCCTTCCCCACGAACGCGCTGACCGGACAGTCCCTTCTCGTCAGCCACGGTTGGGTCATGGAGTAGGCGTGAGCACCCAGCAGGACACCGCGGCCGAAACCACTCCCCTCTGGACGCCGTCGCCCAAGCGCGTGGCGGGCAGCAACATCAGCGATTTCATGCGAAAGGCGGAAGCCCGCTGGCAAATCAGCCTGCCCGACTACGATGCGCTGTGGCGCTGGTCCGTCGACCGGCCGGAGGATTTCTGGCCCCTGATATGGGATTTTTGCGGCATCGTCGCTGAAACCCGCGGCGAGCGGGTGCTCGCGGAGGGCGACAGGATGCCCGGCGCGCGCTTCTTTCCAGATGCGCGGCTCAGCTTCGCCGAGAACCTGCTGCGTCGGCGCGGCGACGGCCCGGCGCTGATCTTCCGCGGCGAGGACCGGGTTAGGAACCAGCTGTCCTGGGCCCAGCTCCACGCCGAGGTGTCCCGCATGGCGCAGGCAATGCGCGCCATGGGCATCGTCGCGGGCGACCGGGTCGCGGCCTACATGCCGAACATGCCCGAGACGGTCATCACCATGCTGGCCGCCAACAGCATCGGCGCCATCTTCTCCTCGGCATCCCCGGACTTCGGCATCCAGGGCGTGATCGACCGCTTCGGCCAGATCGAGCCCAAGCTGCTGGTGCTGGCCGATGGCTACTACTATGGCGGCAAGACCCAGTTCTGCATCGACAAGCTGCCCGAGATCCTGGCCCGCATGCCGAGCATCGAGAAGGCGGTCGTGGTCTCCTACATCGATGCCACCATGCTGCCGATCCCGCAGTCGACGCCGTGGGACTTCTTTCTCGATCCCTATGAACCCGGCGAGATCGAGTTCGCCCAGCTGCCCTTCGACCATCCGCTCTACATCATGTTCTCGTCCGGCACGACCGGCGTGCCCAAATGCATCGTCCACGGTCAGGGCGGCACCCTGCTGCAGCAGCTGAAGGAGCATCGGCTGAACGGCGACGTCCATGCCGGCGACCGGGTGTTCTGGTTCACCACCTGCGGCTGGATGATGTGGAACTGGCTGGTGTCGGCGCTGGCCTGCGAGGCGACGCTGCTGCTCTATGACGGCTCGCCGTTCCATCCGGACGACAACGTGCTCTTCGACTTCGCCGACGAGGCCGGCATGACGCTGTTCGGCACCTCCGCCAAGTTCATCGACGCCTGCCACAAGGCCGGCATCGAGCCGGTCAGGACCCACAGCCTGGCCACGGTCCGCATGATCGGGTCGACGGGCTCGCCGCTGGTCGCCGAGAGCTTCGACTATGTCTACTCCAAGATTAAGCCCGACGTGCATCTGGCCTCGATCTCCGGCGGCACAGATCTGCTCAGCTGCTTCGTGCTGTGCAGTCCCATCCTGCCGGTCTGGCGCGGCGAGATCCAGGCGCCCGGCCTGGGCATGGCGGTTGCCGTTCTCGACGACGCCGGCGAACCGGTGCCCGATGGCGAGAAGGGCGAGCTCACCTGCCTCAAGCCGTGGCCGTCCATGCCCATCGGTTTCTGGGACGATCCGGGAGACGCCCGGTATCTGGCTGCCTACTACGAGCGGTTTCCCGGCATCTGGTGCCACGGCGACTTCATCGCCCGCACGAACCATGGCGGCTACGTCATCTATGGCCGCTCCGACGCAACCCTCAATGCCGGCGGCGTGCGCATCGGCACTGCCGAGATCTACCGTCAGGTGGAGCAGATCGACGACATCGTCGAATCGCTGGTGATCGGGCAGGAATGGGACAACGACACCCGTATCGTCCTGTTTGTGCGCTTGCGCGATGGTCTCGTTCTCGACGAGGCGCTGGAGAAGCGCATCAGGACCCGGATCCGCTCAAACACCACGCCGCGCCACGTGCCGTCGCGCATCCTCCAGGTCGGCGACATCCCGCGCACCAAGAGCGGCAAGATCGTCGAGCTGGCTGTGCGCGAGGTCGTCCACGGTCGGCCGGTGAAGAACCAGGAAGCGCTCGCGAACCCCGAGGCGCTCGAGCAGTTCCGGAACCGGCCCGAACTCGCAGGCTGAACCGCCCCGTATCATTTCGGGCGTGCACCGGAATCGCCGTGGATGCTAGGTTGCGTCCATGGAAAGCAGCCTGATCTCGACGTTCCGGCAAACCTGCGCGTCATACAGGGACCGCCCGGCGATCGTCGACGGGCAAGGCGTCCTGAATTTCGCCGATATGGGGGAACAGGTCGAGCGCCTGGCTGCCTGGCTCCACGGTCAGGGACTCGAGCCCCGTCAGACGGTTGCCGTGTCGATCGGCCATGAGCGCAGCCACCTTCTGGCCAGCCTGGCGCTGATGCGGCTCGGCTGCCCGCAGGTCACGCTCGCCCCCCATGACCAACCGTCCCAGCGGCAGGCACTGATCGCCAAGTGTCGGCCGGTCGCTGTCGTCGGTGATGGTTCGGATGACGATGGACTGCCCGTCATCCTGCCAGACTTCGAAGCCGCTGCAGGCTCGCACGAGTTCGGGGACGGCGCGCTTCCCGTTCCGGACGACGATACTCTGTCGCTGCTGTTGCCCGGTTCGGGCACCATGGGCACCTTCAAGGTTATCGCGATGTCGCATCGCGCCATGTTGTGGCAGGCCTTGTGCCGGTCGGTAGCGGCTCCGTCCGGCGTTGAATATATTCCGTCGCCGATCGGCTTCCTTTTCCCCAAGCGAAACCGGCTCCGCAGTGTCCTGACCGGATACACCGCCCTGTTCCGCACTGCCGAACACTCCGAACTGCCGGACGTTTGCCGCCATTTCGGCGTGAGTGTCCTTCGGCTGTCGCCGCCCCAGCTTCAATCGCTGATCGACCTTGCCGATGCCGGCGTTCGACTCCCCGGGAACATTGCGGTCTGCGTGGCCGGGGCGCGCATTCCCGGTTCTACTCGCGCGGCTTTCCAGTCTCGCGTCTCCCCAGCGCTCTATGTGGAGTACGGCGCTACCGAGATTGGCAACATCGCCGTCGCTGGACCGGAGGCGCACCCGCTCCACCCCGAAGGTGTCGGTCGCCCCGTGCCGGGTGTCGAACTTGAAATCGTCGACGAAATCGGGCGGAGACTGCCGCCGGAGATCGAGGGAATGATCTTGGTTCGCGGCCCTGGCATGGTGAACTGCTACTTCGAGGACGAGGAACTGACCGCGAAGGCGTTCCGGGACGGCTGGTACCACACCGGCGACCGTGGCGCGCTGGCCGCGGACGGAACTCTGATATTCGGCGGGCGCGCCGATGACATGATGATCCTTAACTCGATCAACATATTCCCGTCCGAGATCGAGAAGGTGGCCGAGACGTTTCCGGGAGTCGTCGAGTGCGTCGCCTTCCCCATGCGATCGACCATCCATGGCGACATTCCGGTGCTTGCGGTCGTTGGAGCGGACGGGTACGACCTCAAGGGCTTGATGTCGTATTGCCGCGAAAAGTTGGGCGTGCGGGCACCGCGCAAGGTCGTCTTTCTGTCCGAGATTCCGCGCAATCCTCAGGGCAAGGTGGTACGCCGCGACCTCTCTCTCCGCGCCGCGGAAGGGGCGTTCAGGTGAGCCATTTCCTCGACATGCGGCAGCGCGTCCTTGCAGCCATTGCCGAGAACCCGGTGGTGGGGCCGAATTCCCCTGAAATTCTTGAACGGATGACCGACCCCGCGCGGGACTGCGCCTTCGAGGAACTGGGCTTCGACTCGCTCGCGCGGATGGAGTTCTGCATCTTCTTCGAAGCCGAGTACGGCATCACCATCACCCACGGCGACGTCGAGAGCCATCCCAGCATCAATGCCATGGCCGATTGGCTGGCCCGGACCGCCGGATGAACCCGATCGTCGACCAGTTCCTGGCGTGCCGGAAACCCGCCGACTTCTACCGCCTTCAGATCCTTCTGGAATGCGATGCCGCGCCGGGCGAGATCGCTTCCGCCTTTGGCCAGGAAAGCCTGTTGCCCCGGGAAGCGGCCGACTGGCTTGCCCATGCGCGGCGCATGATGTTCGTCCAGTCCGCCCGTGTGCAGCCCTACGGACGGCGGCGCATCGCGCCCCATGTCGCGCTCTATCCGGGGCGGCGGGGCGAGGGCGAGCCGCGCGAACTCCTCGTCGCGTTCTGCGGCCTGGCGGACAGGCTGCAGGTGCCGGTGCCCGTGGTCCTGCAGCATCTCGACGCCCGGCGCTACGACGTCCTGCTGCTGCGGGACCCCACCAAGCGCATCTATCTCCAGGGCGTCCCGGACTATGCGCCGGACCTCGCCCAGGTGGCCGAGCGCATCCGCCGGGACCTCGACCTGTCCGGCTACCACGCCATCCAGACCTTCGGTACCAGCGGCGGCGGCTGGGCGGCCTTCACCGTCGGCACCCTCCTGGGCGCCGAACGCGCCATCTCCATGTCCGGCAGGCCCCCCGGCGCCACCTTCCGGCTGGCGCGGATGTGGGAGCGGCGCGGCTATTCGCTTGACGAGCAGGACGCCGACTTCACGGTGTTCGAGCGGCTGTTCAACCAGGCCCCGGTCCGGTCGACGAAGCTGTTCAACTTCTTCGGCGCCGATTGCGAAACCGATCTCGAAGGGGCCGAGGCGTTCGAGCGGACCGTTGGCGCGGTCGCCATCGGCTTTCGCGGCGTCGACCACCACAACCTGATGCTCGAACTGCTCAAGTCGGCCCGGCTCGGCAAGTTTCTCCACCGCTACCTCGCCGGGGACCAAGGTGACATCGTCCCGCTGCCCGGCGAGCGCATCCTCGATCTCGCCGTCCTCGACGACCCCCCGGCCGCCGCCGGTTAGGAACGGTCATCCCGCACGTTTTCCGCGGCCCGTCCTTGGCGTAAGCTTCGGGCGCCGCGAGATGGGAGATGAGCGCGTCATGGAAAGACACAGGTCGCTCGACGCCTTCGCGGTCTCGGTGATGGTGGTGCTGTGCGCGCTCTGGGGTTCCACCCAGGGCATCCTCAAGATGACGGCCGCCGAGGTCCATCCCGTGCTGCAGGTCGGGTTGCGCTGCGCCATCGCCTCTGTGCTGATCGTGGTCTGGACGGCGGCCCGCCGCGAGCGGCTCGCCCTGCGCGACGGCACGCTGGCGCCGGGCCTCGCCGCGGGCGCCGTGTTCACCGCCGAGTTCCTGATCATCGGCTTCGCCATCGACTTCACCACCGCCTCGCATATGTCGGTGTTTCTCTACACGGCGCCCATCTTCACCGCGCTCGGGCTGCATCTTCGGGTGCCGGAGGAGCGGTTCGGCGCCGCGCAGTGGGCCGGCGTCGCGCTGGCGTTCGGCGGCGTCTTCGTCATCTTCGCCGCCGAATTCGCGTCCGGCCGGCCCTACGACCCGCTTCAGCTGCTGGGCGACGCCATGGCGATCCTCGGCGGCGCCATGTGGGCCGCGACCACCGTGATCATCAAGTCGACCCGGCTCGCCGAGGCATCGCCCGCCAAGGTCACGCTCTACCAGCTTGCCGTCGCCGGCGTGGTTCTGATCGCGCTGACGCCCTGGCTGCCGTCGAACAACTCGTTTCAGCTGAGCGGTTTCGCATGGGCTTCCGTGCTCTGGCAGGCCTCGATCATCGCCTTCGCCAGCTACATGGTCTGGTTCTGGCTGATGCGGACCTATTCGGCCTCGCGGTTGTCGATCGCCTCGTTCCTCACGCCCATCTTCGGCGTGGCGTTCGGCGTGCTGGTGCTGGACGAGCCGCTGACCGCCAACTTCGTGGCGGGCGCCGTACTGATCCTGACGGGAATCGCCGTGGTCAACGGCGCCTTCAGCCGCCGGCTCCGCCGCGCCTAAAGTGCCTTGAGGTTGGCCTTGATGCGGCCCAGCAGGTCGGCCAGCGCGCGCCGGTCGCTGCGGGAGAGGCCCTCGAATGCCATCTCGTTCATCTCGTGGCCGGCCTCGCGGATGTCCGACAGCACCCGGTGTGCCTTCGCGGTCAAATGAACGCGCTTGGCGCGGCGGTCGGCCGCGTCCGGCCTCCGCTCGACCCAGCCGGCCTGCTCCAGCCGCTCGACCAGGCCGCCGACCGTTACCTTGCCCACGTCCAGGATGCCGGCCAGCTCGGTCTGCATCATGCCGTCGTGCCGCGACAAATTGGACAGCACCCACCACTGCGACCGGGTGACGCCGTGCGGCTTCATATACTGGTCGAAGGCGGTGCGCCGCATCCGCGACACGTCGTGGATCAGGAAGCTCAGCCGCAGATCCTCGAGCTCGGCTTCGGCGGCTTCATCCGGCTTCTTCGCGGCTCTGGGCAAGGGCACTCCTCTGCGGTCTTGGTATTTAGTATACATGGTTACCGGTTGCTCCCATACTTGTCCGGCGCGGGACGGGGAGGCGGCGTTGGCGGGACTGTATTTCGAGGAATTCCGGATCGGCCAGCGCTTCGTGCACGACATCAGGCGCACCGTCACCGAGACCGACAACCTGCTGTTCTCGGCGCTCACCCACAACCCGGCGGCGATCCATCTCGACCACGAATACGCAAGGACCTCGCCCTACGGTAAGCCGCTGGTGAACAGCGTGTTCACCCTGGGATTCATGGTCGGCGTTTCGGTCCAGGAAACCACGCTCGGCACCACCATCGCCAATCTGGGCTGGGACAAGGTGCGCTTCCCCAACCCGGTGTTCGTCGGCGACACGCTCCATGCCGAGACCACGGTGCTGGAAAAGCGCGACAGCAAGTCGCGGCCCGAGGCGGGCATCGTCATCTTCGAGCACAAGGGCTTCAACCAGAAGGACGAGCTGATCGGCATCTGCGAGCGCTCGGCGCTGATGTTCCGCAAGGAAAAGACCTGACCATGGCCATGCGCTCCCTGCTGTTTGTCCCCGGCGACAGCGACCGCAAGATGGAAAAGGCGTCTTCCGTCGCCGCCGACGTGCTGATCCTCGACCTGGAGGATGCGGTCTCTCAGGAGCGCCTGCCCGTCGCGCGCGGCATGATCCGCGACTATCTGAAGTCGCGTCCGTCGAAGGCGCGGCTGTTCGTGCGCATCAACCCGCTCGATACGCCCTTCGCGCTCGACGATCTCGCCGCGATCATGCAGGGCGCGCCCGACGGCATCTTCCTGCCCAAGGCGCGCACGGGCCAGGACGTCATCCTGCTCGGCAGCTATCTCGACGCGCTGGAGGCCCGTGAGGGAATCGAGCGCGGACGCACGCAAATCCTGTCGGTGGCCGAGACCGCCGAGATGCTGCTCAACTACCCCAGCTTCGTGAACACCGGTCCCAGGCTGTGCGGCATGACGCCCGGACCCGAGGACCTCGCCGCCGCCGTCGGCGCCAGCACCAACCGCGATCCCGCCGGCAACTATCTGCCGATCCACGAGATAAACCGGGCGCTCTGCCTCGCCACTGCCGCCTCGGCCGGCATCGCCCCCATCGACCGGCTCTACACCGATTTCCGCGACCTCGATGGCCTCGCAACCGCCTGCGGCGCCGGCCGCCGCGAGGGCTTCGTCGGCATGATCGCGATCCATCCCGACCAGGTGCCGGTGATGAACCAGGCGTTCACGCCCACCGGGGCCGAGATCTCCCACGCCCGCCGCGTCATCGAGGCATTCGACAGCGTCGGCGGCTCGGGCGTTGTCGGTCTCGACGGCAAGATGCTCGACATGCCGCACCTGAAGCAGGCGAGGCGGGTGCTGGAAATGGCAGGCGAGGGATGAGAGGCGTGGCCGGCAAGCGCGCCGTGGTCACCGGCGGCGCCAGCGGCATCGGCAGGGCCATCGCCATGCGCCTCGCCGAGGAGGGCAGCCATGTCGGCATCTTCGACCTGAACCGGGAGGCCGCCGAGGCGGTCGCCGGCGACCTCTCCGGCACCGCCTGCCGGGTCGACGTCACCGATCACGAGAGTTGCCGCGACGGCGTCGCCCGCTTCGAGGCCGAAGCAGGCCCCTGCGACATCCTCGTCAACTGCGCCGGCTGGGATTCGCCGCGCCTGTTCCTGGAAACCGCGCCCGCCGACTGGGACAAGGTGATCGCCATCAATCTGCGCGGCCCGCTCAACCTGCAGCACCTGATTTGTCCCGGCATGGCCGCGCGGCGTTGGGGCAGGGTGGTCAACATCGCCTCCGACGCGGGCCGGGTCGGCGCCGGCCTCACTGCCGTGTATTCCGCGGCGAAAGGCGGTCTCATCGCCTTCACCAAGTCGCTGGCCCGGGAACTGGCCACGTCCGGCGTCACGGTCAACGCCGTCGCGCCTGGCCCCACCAAAACCCCGCTGCTCGCCGCCAGCTTCGGCGAAGATGGCGACCGATGGCTGGCGTCGGTGGAAAAGGCCATTCCCATGAAGCGCCTCGGCGAGCCCGAGGACATCGCCGGCATGGTGGCCTTCCTCGCCAGCGACGACGCGTCCTACATCACCGGCCAGGTGATCAGCGTCTCCGGCGGGCTGACGATGGCGGGGTAGTTCGCTCGGACTCCTCCACACCAATCGTCATCCCGGCGAAGGCCGGGACCCAGTCCCCTTCTTGCGAAAAGACCGGCGCGAAGCGCGCCGTGTTGCCCAGTCTGGATCCCGCCCTCCGGCGGGATGACGAGTTGGGGAAGCGCCTACGCTTTCACCCCCGACAACCGCTCCGCCAGCGACACCGGTCCGTCCGTCTTCGGCCAGTACCGGTCCCGGATCAGCCGCTTGTAGAGCTTCCCTGTCGGATGCCTTGGCAGCTCCGGATCGAAATCGACCGATTTCGGGCATTTGTAGTGCGCCAGGCTTGCCCGGCAGAACGCCAGCAGTTCCTGCTCCAGCGCCGCATCCGCTGCAACACCGTCAACCACCTGCACCACCGCCTTCACCTCCTCGCCGAACTCGGCGTTGGGCACGCCGAACACCGCCGCGTCTGCGACTTTCGGGTGCGTCACCAGCAGGTTCTCGGCCTCCTGCGGATAGATGTTCACGCCGCCCGAGACGATCACGTTGTCGCGCCGGTCGCTGAGGTAAAGATACCCGTCCGCGTCGACGAAGCCGATGTCGCCGATGGTCGTCCAGCCCCGCGAATTGCGTGACCGCGCCGTCTTGTCCGGGTCGTTGTGGTACTCGAACGCGCTGCCGCCACCGAAAAAGATCAGCCCGGCCTCGCCCGCTGGCAGCTCCACCTCGCCGGTCTCGTCCATGATGTGCAGCTCGCCCCGCGCCGGCCGGCCCACCGACCCGGGATGGGCCAGCCAGTCCTCCGGCCCGATGGCGCACAGCCCGTTGCTTTCCGTGCCGCTGTAATATTCGTGGATCACCGGCCCCCACCACTCCAGCATCCGCCGCTTGATGTCGACGGGGCAGGGCGCGGCGGCGTGGATCGCCTTCTCCAGCGACGACAGGTCGTATCGCGCTCGCGTCTCCTCCGGCAGCTTCAGCAGCCGGATGAACATGGTCGGCACCCACTGGGCGTGCGTCACCCTGTGCCGCTCGATGGCGGCCAGCGCCGCCTCGGCGTCGAACTTTTCCATGATGACCGACGTGCCGCCGAGTGCCTGGACCGCCATGTTGAACTTCAGCGGCGCCGCGTGATAGAGCGGCGCGGTCGACAGGTAGACGGTCCGCTCCGAAAAATCGTAGAGCCGCTTCAGCGCCGCCGCCAGCTGCGTCTCCGCATCGACCGGCCCTTCCGGCAGCTTCGGCCGAACGCCCTTCGGCCGCCCGGTCGTGCCCGACGAATAGAGCATGGGCGCGCCTTGCGTGGTCTTGACCGGATCGGCGGGAAAACGGGCAATGATCGCGCCGTAGGAAAGATATCCGTGACCGTCGCCATCCAGCATCAGGCGGTGCTGCACGTCCGGTGTCATGGGCCGCAGCGCCTCGGCCCTCTCTACGTGCCTCATCGTGGTCACGAGGGCCGACGAGCCGCTGTCGGTCATCACATAGGCGGCTTCCTCGGCGGTCAGCAAGGTGCTGATCGGCGTGAAGTAGAGCCCGGCGCTCTGCGCGCCCCACGCCACCTCGAAGAATCGCGGATGGTTCTCGATCAGCATGGCGACGCCGTCGCCGCGCTTCAGCCCCAGCCACCGGAACAGCTGCGCGCAGCGCGCCGCACCGTCCGCCAGCGCCGCATACGAAACCGTCTCGCTGATCCCGGCCATGACGATCGCCGGCTTGTCGGGGTGCGCCGCGGCGTGATGGCGCGGGTGGAACATGTCAGATCGGGTCCCACGAGAACACGTCGGGCGACCGCTCCAGCCTGTAGAGGCTGGGCCGCAGCGCCGGCAGCGCGGTCTCGAGGCAGGATTCCACCGTCCAGCCCTCGTTGGTGTGGACGCTGCGGATCGGCCGCGGCTGGCTGAACAGCACGATCTCGTTCTTGCGCACGCCGAAGATCTGGGCGGTGACGTCCTTCGCCTCGTCGGTCATCAGCGACACCACGAACGGCGCGATCTTCTCCGGCCCCATCTGCTTGACGATGCGCAGCCGCTCCTCGTTGGCGTCGGTCTGCGGGATGGTCGCGACCATGCGGGTATAGGCGAACGGCGCGATGCAGTTGGAGCGCACGCCGAAGCGCTCCATGTCGATGGCGATGCACTTCGACAGGCCCGCGACGCCCAGCTTGGCGGCGCCGTAGTTCACCTGGGCGATGTTGCCGATCAGGCCGCTGGTCGATGTCATGTGCACGAAGCAGCCGCCGCCCTGGTCCTTGAGGTGCGGCGCGGCGGCGCGCGAGACGTTGAAGCTGCCGGTCAGGTTGACCTGCTCCACCAGATGCCAGTCCTTCGGCTCCATCTTGTGGAAGATGGTGTCGCGCAGGATGCCGGCATTGTTCACTACCACGTCGATCCGGCCCCAGGCGTCGAGCGCCTGCCGGATCAGGGCATGGGCGTCGTCCCAGTCGGCGACGCTGCCGAAATTGGCCAGCGCCTCGCCGCCCGAGGCGTTGATCTCGTCGGCGACAAGCTGCGCCGGCGCCGTGCTCGCGCCTTCGCCGCCCTCGCTGCCTCCCAGGTCGTTGACGACGACCTTCGCGCCGTGGCTCGCGGCCAGTTTGGCGATATTCGAGCCGATGGCGCCCCCGGCGCCGGTGACGATGACGACCCGTCCTTCGAGCAGCTTGCTCACGCGATTCCTCCCCAATTTGCCGCGGCTACAGGCAGATAATACGCATATGTACTAAACTGTCCACGCCGCGCCGCCGGTTGCGGCGGCCGCCCTGCACTGGCTATGCTGCGCCGGGCTTCAGGGGCACCCCACGGACATGGCGGAACACAGACCATTGCTGGTCGCCTACAAGGCGCCGATCAATCGGCTGGACGGCGGCAATTTACGGCTCTGGCACCTGTTCGGCGGAGGCCAGGCCGACGTGATCTGCTTCGGGCGCCCGGCGAGCGAGCCGGTTCGCGGCGACATCCTCGATCCGCTGCCATGGCGGTCCGTCGAGGTCCTGAAGGCGCGGGTCGACGCATGGCCGTCGATTGTCGCCCGCGCCGTGGCCGAGCGCCGGCCCAGTCATATTGTGGTCCACGTTCACGCCCGGCTCGACCATATCCAGTGGCTGCGCCGGATCGGTATGCCGTTCACCATCGACTACACGGACTGCTACTCGCTGCATTACGGCCGCCGGCTGCGGAGCCTCTCGAAATGGCGCAGGCCGATTTCGTGGACGGCCGCGCTCATCCGCCATCGGCAATGGCTGGCCGCGGAGCGCGTGATGCGCCGGGCCGCGGCCCGGACGGTGCTGAGCGGCGAAGCCGACCGCGAGGCCTTCGCCGCGGGTTCGGCCGATGCCGTCGCGATCAGCAACGGCACCGACTGGACGCTCCAGCCGCCGATCTACGAGGTTCGCGACCGCGCGCGGGTCCTGGCCTTTCACGGCAACATCGCCTGGCGCCCCAATTTCTCGGCCATCGAGTTCGTCTGCCGCCAGGTCCTGCCCCTGGTGAGGCGGGAGATTGCCGATGCCGAGTTCCAGGTCGCCGGCGGGCCGCTGCTGCCCCAGACCCGTCCGCTGGCCGGACTGCCAGGTGTGAAACTGCTCGGCTATGTCGAGGACCTGCGGCAATGGTTCGCCGGCTGCGACGTCTATGCAATGCCCATGGTCGAGGGCTCTGGCGTCAAGAACAAGTTGCTCGAGGCCATGGCAGCCGGGTTCCCTGTGGTCGCCAATCCGCGCGGCGCCGAGGGTCTCGACCCGGCGGGCAGGGCACTGCTCGAGATCGGCGAGGACGCGGCCGGCATGGCGCGCCGGATTGTCGGGCTGCTGCGCGATCCCGCCCGGCGCGCGGCGTCCAGTGCCGCCATCCGCGCCCACGCCGTGGCGCATTACGGCTGGGAGACGTACGCCCGGAAATATCGGGACAGCCTGGTTCCGCTCAGCGCCTGACCTGGTAGCCGGCCTGTTCCCGGTCCCAGGTGTCGGCCGTCACGCCTTCCTCGCGCAGCTTGTATTTCTCGATGCGCTCCGAGGTGTTCTTGGGCAGCGCCGCCGCGAACCGGACATAGCGCGGGACGGCGAACCACGGCAGGTCGGCCTGCAGCCCGTCGAGGATCGCCGCCGGCTGCAGCGCCGCGCCGGGCTTGGGCACGATCACCGTCATCACTTCTTCCTCGGACAGCTCCGACGGCACGCCGAACACAGCCGATTCCTGCACGCCCTCGATTCGGTCGATCACCTTCTCCACTTCCCAGGACGAGATGTTCTCGCCGCGCCGGCGGATCGCGTCCTTCATCCGGTCCAAATAGTAGAAATAGCCGTCCGCATCGGTCTTTCCCCGGTCGCCGGTGTGGAACCACAGGTTGCGGAACGCCTTCACCGTGGCCTCCGGCATCCGGTAGTACTCCTGGAACATGGCGTCCGGCTCGCGCGGCCGGGCGACGATCTCGCCGGGCACGCCGGGCGGGCAGGGGCGGCCGGCCTCGTCCTGGATCTGCACCTCGTAGAGCGGCACCGGCCGGCCGCACGATCCCAGCCGGAAGCCCTCGACCGTATTGAGCGTCACCGTGCCCAGTTCGGTCGAACCGTAGACCTCGATCAGCTTCAGCCCGAACCGCGCCTCGAACTCGCGGCAGATGGTCGCCGGCGCCGGCGCGCCATAGGCCCGGCGCACCCGGTTGTTCGTGTCATCCTCGCGCGGCGGCTGCTTGTGCAGCATCATCAGCAGAGCGCCCATGTAGTTGAAGGCGGTCACGCCCTCGCGCCGGCAGATGTCCCAGAAACCTGAGGCCGAAAAGCGGGAATGCAGCACCGCCTCCGCGTCGGCCAGCATGGCCGCCAGCACGGTCAGGTAGCGGGCATTGGCGTGGAACAGGGGAAAGGCGCTGAACAGCACGTCCTCGGGCCCGTATTCCATGGCGCGCACGCAGATCTTCGCCATCTCGAAATGGGAGTGATGGCTCAGCACCGCGCCCTTCGACGGCCCCGTCGTGCCCGAGGTGAACAGGATCACCGCCGGATCGTTCGGCCCCAGTTTCCTGTCCGGCTGAACGTCGCGCCCCGACGCGGTCAGGTCGTCGAGCCGGTGCGTCGCCAGGCCCTGGACGGGCTCCGCCCTTGGCCCCGTGAGGATCACGTGCTTCAACAGCGGCAGGCCGTCGCCGGCGACCGCCTCGATCCGGTCCAGCCATTCGGGCGCGGTCACCACCGCCCGGCATTCGGCGAGGCGAAGCTGATGGGCGAGCAGCTCTCCCTTCAGCGCGGTGTTGAGCGGCACCTCGACCAGCGCGGCGCGGGTGATCGCCATCCAGGCCAGCACGAATTCCGGCCCGTTCGCCAGCATCACCGCCACCTTGTCGCCGGGCTTCAGCCCCAGCGCCAGCAGCGCGCCCGCCAGCCGGGTCGCGTCCCGGTCCAGTGCCCCATAGGTCAGCGACCGGTCGTCCTGGAACCGGATCAGCCGCCGGTCCGGGCTCTGCGCGGCCCGTGCCGTCAGGATGGCGTCGATGGTGGACGGGCCGTCATACATGGCGCTGTTCGCCCCCAGCTACCTGGGCAAATCGGCCTTGTCGCGGATGCCGGCGAACTGGCCGTTCTCCAGCGCGTAGTATTTGCTCGTCGGCGGTGCGAACTGCCCCTCGGCCGCGATCCCCGGCAAATTGCGCAGTCTTGTCCGCGCCTGCTCCGGCACCTCCAGCAACTCGATGATGTTGCCGAACGGGTCGCGGCAATAGTGGATCTTGGCGCCGCCCGGCCGCGCGTTGGTCAGAGGCTTGATCACCGAGCCGCCCGCCGCCAGGAATTTCTTCAGCACCGCGTCGAAGTCGCTGACCTGGAAGCACAGATGAGTGTAGCCGTGATCCGCCGCGCATCGGTCGCTGGCGAAGCCGTTGGATTTCGGCGTGCGGTACGTCCAGATTTCCAGATAGGTGTTGGCGCCGCGCAGCATGTAGCTGTCGGCCGAGGACTCGTCCATGCCCACATAGGCGTTCACGTCGGCGTTGCCCTCGTCCCAGTTGTCGATGCCGATTACCTCGAAGCCGAAAACGTCCTCGTAGAACTTCCGGCCTGCTTCCAGGTCGGGCACGTTGACGCCCACGTGATGGATGCCGCAGATCAGTGAAGTCATGGTCTTTCCCCGTTCCGGCGCTCCCCGCGCCCTTCGGGTGAACGCTAGCACTCGCGGGTGAAGTCGGCGCGCGAAAATTTCGGTGTTTTTTGCCCGGGCCCGTCCGATGATCGCGCCGATCAACGAAGGAGGAAATCATGTCCGATACACGCGTCGCCGACGAGCTGGCGGTCAGGAGCATGATCGAGCGCTATTCGGATGCGGTCTGCCGCCACGACGCCGCCGCCATCGAGCCGCTCTGGGCCGAGGACGCCCGCTGGAGCGTGCCCGACATGCCCGAGCTGGCCGAGGTGAAGGGCAGGGAGGCGATCATGAAGGCGTTCCGCGCCGCCCAGGATTTCTTCCCGTTCACCTTCCTGATCTGCGTGCCCGGCTATATCGACATCCACCATGACCGGGCGACGGTGCGCAGCTACACCACCGAGATCATCCGCGACCGGGACGGCAACACCCGCCGCGCCGCCGGCGTCTACGAGGACAAGCTGGCCAAGCGCAACGGCCAGTGGCTGTTCATCGAACGGGTGTGGCGCCTGCTGGACGCAGCCTGACGCCGCTTAGGACTTCCGGGCGAGACGTTTTCGGATGTAGTCCGCCAGCACGACCGCCTGGTTGTGCTCGGTGTCGCGCGCGCCATAAAGCAGGGTGAGCGCGCCGGACCGGGCCATCTCCTCCAGCCGTTTCACCTCTTCCGCGTTGTCGTCCAGCTCGCGCCGGTAGCGGCGGCCGAACTGTTCCCAGCGTGCTGGATCGTGGCCGAACCACTTCCGCAGCGCGGCGCTCGGGGCGATGTCCTTCTGCCAGGCCGTCAGCCCGGCCTCGGCCTTGGAAACCCCGCGCGGCCAGACCCTGTCGACCAGCACCCGCTGGCCGTCCCGGTCGCCGGGCGGCTCGTAGATGCGCTTGACGTGGATGGCCATGGCAGGCGTTACGAGGCGATGCCCAGCGGCGACTGGCGGGCGACTAGGCGGCGCATGGTGGCCTTGTCGAGGAGCAGGTCGGCGATGGTGTATCGGTCGAATACATTCATCATGGCCGTCATGCCTTCGGCGAGGACGCCCGTGAGGCCGCAGGCAGGCGACAGGGTGCACCCCGAGCAATCCGCCAGGCTGAGCCCTTCCTCGGTTCGCCGGACCACGTCACCGACGGTGATCTGATCGGCGGGCTTCGCCAGCCGCATGCCGCCCGAGCGGCCCCTGACCGTCTCGATGAAGCCGGCATGCGCCAGATTGTTCACCACCTTCATCAGATGGTTGTGCGAGGCGTCGTAGGCGCGCGAGACCTCGCTGATCGAGCATAGCCGGTCGTCGTGCATCGCCAGGTGGATCAGCACGCGCAGGGCATAGTCGGTGTAGAGCGTCAGGCGCATCCATCATCCTTTGTTGCCGTCATTATACATATATTTCGTTTGCATGTTAGCGCGAATCATATAAGGTATCCAATATACATCTTTTAAAGGTGCATCATGACGGTGCCAGCCCAACTCACGGAAGCGCAGCTCGGCGAACTGGTCCCCCGGTTCTATGCCAGGGTGCGGGCCGACGACCTCATCGGGCCGCTGTTCAACAGCGCCGTCCACGACTGGCCGGAGCATCTCGACAAGCTGGTCCGGTTCTGGTCGTCGGTGATGCTGCGCAGCGGCACCTACGGCGGCAATCCCGCGGCCGAGCACATCAAGCACGCCGCCACGATCACGCCGGAGATGTTCGACCGCTGGCTGGCGCTCTGGAAGGACGTCACCGGCGAGGTCCTGCCGCCCGAGCAGGCGGCCGAGCTACAGCGCATGGCGGGCCGGATCGCCGAAAGCCTCAAGAGCGCCATCCGCTTCCATCTCGGCCAGCCCACCGTCGGCCGGCCGGGCAGCCGGCCGAAGCCTGGCGCCAGCCTGCCCTACGGATCGTCGCCGGTGTTCGACCAGGACACGCTGCCCGAGGCGCTGCGCCGCGAGCACACCACCAAATCCGGCACCTGGGGCGTCATCCGGGTGCTGTCCGGCAAGGCCCGGCTGCATCTGGCCGAGGGCGGCGTCTCCGACCTGTCTCCCGCCAAGCCGGGCGTCGTCGCCCCGGAGCAGGTGCACTGGGTCGAGCTCACCGGACCAGTTCGCCTGCGGGTGGATTTCCACCACGGCCAGCCTGTTCCCTAACCCATCAGTTCATCGACCAGGACCCAAGTCCCCAAAAGCGGAGTACCACATCGTGACAGACACGTTGAGCGCCAAGACCATCGACATCGTCAAGGCGACCACCCCTGCGATCGAGGCCCATGGCCTCGACATCGTCCGCCGCATGTACGAGCGGATGTTCCAGAACGAGGCGATCCGGGACCTCTTCAACCAGTCCCATCACGGTGATTCCGGCTCGCAGCCCAAGGCGCTCGCCACGGCGATCCTCGCCTATGCGCGCAACATCGACCAGCTCGCCGCCCTCGCGCCGGCCGTCGAGCGCATCGCCCAGAAGCATGTGGGCCTGCAGATCCTGCCCGAGCACTATCCCTACGTGGCCGAAGCGCTGCTCGGCGCCATCAAGGATGTCCTGGGCGAGGCCGCGACCGACGAGATCCTGGCCGCCTGGGGCGAAGCCTACTGGTTCCTCGCCAACGTGCTGATCGGCCGCGAGAAGCAGATCTATCACGAGGTCGAGACGGCGCCGGGCGGCTGGCACGGCTGGCGCGACTTCCGCATCACCGAGCGCCGCAAGGAAAGCGATATCATCACCTCCTTCGTGCTCGCGCCGGTCGACGGCAAGCCGGTCCTGCCGCACCATCCGGGCCAGTACCTGACCTTCTGGCTGGACATTCCCGGCCAGCCGCCGGTCAAGCGCAACTACACCATCTCCAGCGCGCCCAGCACCCGCGACTACCGTATCTCGGTGAAGCGCGAGGCCAAGGGCCTCGCGTCCATCTGGCTGCACGACGATGCCCAGGTCGGGACGATCCTCAAGGTCGCGCCGCCCGCCGGCGAGTTCTTCCTGCCGGCCCAGCCGGAGCGGCCGGTGGTGCTGCTCAGCGGCGGCGTCGGCCTCACGCCGATGATGAGCATGCTCGAGACGGCGGTGATCACCCATCCGTCACTGGATGTCCACTACGTCCACGGCACGCTGAACGGCACGACTCACGCCATGAAGCAGGCCGTCCAGTCGCTGGCGGTGGGCGGCAACCGGCGCTCGACCGTGTTCTATCTGGAGCCGGCCGCCAACGACCAGCAGGGCAAGGATTACGACCATGCCGGGCTGATCACCGCCGACTGGCTGAAGGAGAACACGCAGATCGACGAGGCCGACTACTATCTGTGCGGCCCCAAGCCCTTCCTGCGGAACTTCGTGCAGGCGCTGTCGCTGGCGGGCGTGCCGTCGAGCCGCATCCACTACGAGTTCTTCGGCCCCGCCGACGAACTGCTGGCCGCCTGATTCCCCCGGAGCGAGCCGACGCGCGAGGCGCGGGGCCTTTGGTCCCGCGCCTTCGCGACTGCCCGCGGAGGCCGACATGACCTATGTGATCACCGAAGCATGCATCGGCGTGAAGGGCGAGGGATGCATGGAAGTCTGCCCGGAATACGCGATCTTTTCCGAACCGGCCGACGACATGTCTTTCATCGATCCGAACCGGTGCACCGACTGCGGCGCCTGCATGGCGGCGTGTGTGGTCGGCGCCATTTTCCCGGGAACCAGGGTGCCGAACGCATCGGCGGAATTTCTCGGCATCAACGACTACTGGTTCAAGCACAAGACCGGCGTGCGCGAGCGTGTGCGCGAAATCGGCCTGGCACTGGGCCAGCTGATCTAACCTCGATGCTCGTGAGTGTGAAAGCCGCTTAGGCCGACATTCCCCCATTTCTTTCCGGTGGATCTGCGAGCGTAGCGAAGCAGTCCAGCCATCCCGCCACAGAGTCATCACCGGATGGGCTGGGCTGCTTCGCTACGCTCGCAGATTCACTGTGGTAAGAAATTCTGCCCGAGGCGAGCCGCGTGAGCGGCTTTCGCGCTAGTACCCCGCGTCCCGGTTGATCGGGTTCAGCAGCTCGCGGCCGTTCTGGAAGCGCTGGATGTTCTCGACGATCAGCGCGCCGATGGCGTCGAACGGATTGCCGCCCTTGCCCCACGACATGTGCGGCGTCAGCCGCACCCTCGGGTGATGATAGAACGGATGCCCGTTGGGCAGCGGCTCCGGGTCGGTCACGTCCAGCGTCGCCATGCGCAGATGTCCGCTCTCCAGCGCCTCCAGCAACGCGTCGTGGTCGACCATGGGGCCCCGGGCGACGTTCACCAGATGCACGCCCTGCTTCATCTTCGCCAGCGTGTCGCGGTTGATGAGACCCCGGGTCTCCGGCGTCAGCGGCGCGGCCAGCACCAGGTGGTCCGACTGGGCCAGCACCTCATCGAGCGGTGCGAAGCGCACGCCCGGCGCGGCCTCGCCCCTGCCGCTGCGGCTGGTGACCATCACGTTGGCGCCGAACGGCGCGGCGCGCTGGGCGACCGCCTGGCCGATGGTGCCGAAACCGACGATGCCGACGGTCTTGCCCTCGATGGTCCCCAGCGGGTTCTGCTGCATCTGGTACCATTCGTCGCCCTTGTCGATCCACACCTCGGGGAAGCGCTTCTCGAGCGCCAGGATGCTGGCGACGGCGAACTCGGCGATGGCGTTCGACTGGGTGCCGCGCCCGCAGGTGGCGTTCTCCACCTCCCAGACCCACTTGGGATAATCGTCGACGCCGGTCGAGACCGCCTGCACCCAGCGCAGCCCGAACGGCCATCCGGCCGGCTTCTCGGGCGGATAGTAGATGCCGCCATGGGGCGGCAGCAGGATCATGGCCGTCGCCTCCGCCGGCACGTTCCAGTGATCGGGCTTCTGCGGCGTGCCCGCCAGCGTCACCCCGCCGGGCAGCTTCGGCTCGAGCTGGCGCACGATCCCGTCGGGCAGGTGGTGGGCGATGATCAGGGTTTCGGTCATTGGGCGCTCTCTGGGATTCGTTTGGCCCACACTCTAGAAAATTCACGCGTGCTTGCGCCAGAGCGTTCTAATATGGTCCCGCACGGTAACATCTCGGGGAGGATGAACATGGACCTGGCATTCGCCGACACGGACGAGGCATTCCGTCTCGAAGCCCGGGAGTTCTTCGAGCAGCGCTTCCCCAAGGACATCCTCGACAAGGTTCGCCGCGGCCAGAGCCTGGGCAAGGACGACCTGGTCCGCTCCGAGAAGGCGTATCACGCCGAAGGCTGGAGTGCCGCCAACTGGCCGAAGGACTATGGCGGCACCGGCTGGTCGGTGACCCAGAAATACATCTTCGACGAGGAGCGCGAGCGGGTTGGCGCGCCGTCCGTCGTCCCCATGGGCCTGCTCTACGTGGCGCCGGTGATCTACACCTTCGGCAGCCCCGAGCAGAAGCAGCGCTTCCTGCCCGGCATCCTCGCCAGCGACGTGTTCTGGGCGCAGGGCTATTCCGAGCCGGGCGCCGGCTCGGACCTGGCATCGCTGCAGACCCGCGCGGTGCGGGACGGCGACGAGTACGTGGTCAACGGCGTGAAGATCTGGACCTCGCAGGCCCACTACGCCGACTGGATCTTCTGCCTCGTGCGCACCTCCACCGAGGGCAAGCCGCAGGAGGGCATCACCTTCCTGTGCATGGACATGAAGACGCCCGGCATCACCGTCCGGCCGATCATCGGCATCGACGGCAGCCACTACCTCAACCAGGTGTTCTTCGAGGACGTGCGCGTGCCGGTGGAGAACCGTATCGGCGAGGAGAACAAGGGCTGGGACTATGCCAAATACCTGCTCACGCATGAGCGCACGTCCTATGCCCACGTGGCGCGCAAGAAGATGGACATGGCGCGATTGAAGCAGCTCGCCCGCACCATCACCGCCGATGGCCGCATCCTGGCCGACGATCCTCTGTTCAAGCAGAAGGCCGCCGAGGCCGACGTTGCGCTCGCGTCGCTGGAGATGACCGTGCTGCGGGCGATCGCGGCGCTGTCCTCGGGCGAGGCGCCAGGCAACGAGTCCTCGATCCTCAAGATCATGGCCACCGAGCGCGCCCAGCAGATCACCGAGCTGTTCGTCGAGCTGGGCGGCCTCTACAGCGCCCAGCTCGTCACCGACCGCAGCCGCCCGGACTGGAACTCCAACTCCGGCATTCCGGACTGGGTCTCGCCGTCCGTCGCCAGCTACCTGTTCACCCGCGCCCAGACCATCTATGGCGGCGCGACCGAGGTGCAGAAGAACGTCATCGCCAAGCAGGTGCTGCGGCTGCCGTGAACGTGAGAAACTCTGACCGCACGCTCTCCGCAGGCGCCATCATGACAGACTTTGACAAAGATAGTCAAAGATCGCCATGATGGCGGTAGCAGGCAAGGAGAAATCAAGATGGCATCGATGAACGTATCGCTTCCCGATCCGCTCAAGGCGTGGGTGGAAGCGCAGGCCAGGACGGGCCGGTACGCGAATGCGAGCGATTATGTCCGCGATCTGATCCGCCGGGACCAGGACCGCGCCAACAAGGTCGAGGTCCTCCAGAAGCTGATCACGGAAGGCATCGAGAGCGGCGAGACGCAGGAACTGGATCTTCCGGCCCTTCTCGCGAGGGCGCGGGGGAAACATGAGCGCGGACAAGGGTAAGCCCTGCCGCTTTACCCCGGCGGCACTCCGCGACCTGGAAGGCATGTGGGAGTTTTCCGCGCGACGCTGGTCTCCGGCGAAGACTGGGCCAACGACCCCGACGCCGCCGGTAATGACTAGAGCCGAAGCCGGCATGTCGACCCTCGCCCCTTGGGAGAGGGAGGGGCCCGCGGCCGAAGGCCGTGGGAGGGTGAGGGGCGTTGCATGGGAAGGGATTCAGGCTGGTGGACGGCATCGACAATGCCCCTCACCCTGACCCTCTCCCTGTATGGACCGGGGACATGGGTAACAGGTGTTCGGAGACATGGGTGACACAATGAAGGCTTTGGATTGTTCAGCGGAGGAGCTGATCGATGCCGTGGCCGGAGGTGTCCGTGATGGA
>JBFWZH010000007.1:0-155694 GCA_050185585.1 Sphingomonadales bacterium
CTAGCGGGGTCAGTCGGGCATTCTTGTGCACGTCCACTCGGCTCTCCCTGGGAACACTGAAGCTTCGCAAACCTCAGCTTCCTCGGATCAGACCGAGTGGACAACCTGTTGAGAGATCACAGCTAGCCGTCACCCGAGGAGCCGGCCTGTTCGTTCCGGTCGGCGGGCAACAAATCCTCGTTGCTCGGGAGAGGCGCTACACCGGCTCGACCAGCGCCAGGTACATGTCGGCCGGCGGGTGGCCGACGAAGGTCTTGCCGAGCTGTTCGTAGTGCCGGTAGGAGATCAGCATGTGGTTGGCCGCCTGCTGGGCGTCGCGCAACTGCCGCTCCAGCGGGCTGTCCATCCGGCAGCCGGTGGTGGCGGCGGTGTTGTTGATCATGCTGACCACCTCGCGGCAGGTCTGGGCGGCGTGGGCGCAGGCGAGCAGCGCCGGCCAGAAATACTCCCACTCCGGCATCAGCCGGCCGCCATCCTTCGGCAGCGGGCCGAGATGGGCCTCGAGCCGGTCCTGGGTGTCCATGACGAAGGCGCGGGCCGCCATCACCTTGGCCTGGGCCTCGCCGATGCGGTACTGCACCACGGCCTGGTCCTTCAAGGTGGTGCTCAATCCCCACGGCACCTTGCCCATGGCCAGGTCGATGAAATTGTCGATGGCGCCGCGCGCCACGCCCAGCGCCACCGCCGCCTTGTTGTAGATGGCGTGGGTCGGATTGCGGTAGGTCGGGTTGTCGTAGAGCTCGCTGGGGGCGAGCGAGCGGCCGGGCAGCAAATGCTCGGGCGGTATGTACAGATCGACCATGCGCACGTCGTGGCTGCCCGAGCCGCGCATGCCCGAGGTGTCCCAGGTGTCGATGATCTCGAAGTCGCCCTTAGGCATCATGAACGAGGCGTCGGCGGTCTGGCCGGTCGCCGTGTCGGTGACCATGGGCCCTTGCAGATAGTTCCAGGTGGCATTGTGGCTGCCGCTGGCGAAGCCGCCCTGGTAGTTGAGCCGCCAGCCGTCGCCGTCCCGGTGGCAGGTGCGGCCGGGATTGGGCCCGTTCGGCGCGCCGTGGCCGGCGCAGACCAGCGCGTACCAGTCGTCGAAGATCTTCTTCGCCAGGTCGGGCTTCATCTGGCGGATGACCAGGGCGTTGATCTCGGACGAGATCTGCACGCACCAGCCCACCGAGCCGTCGATGGCGGAGCACGCCTCGATGATCTCGATCTGCTCGCGCGCCCGCAAATTCTCGCCGCCCAGCTCGGGCGGCAGCGCGTAGCGATAGATGCCGATATCGGCCATCTCCTTCGACGCCCAGGCCGGCAAATGCCGCAGACGCTGCGCCTCGTCGCCCGCCGCGGCGAGCTTGTCGCGAATGGAGGCGATGCGCTCCAACATGGGGGTTGCCTGGAGCGCCTTCTGGCGCGCGATGATCTCTTCGTTGACCATGGTGTCTCCCCGGTATGTGTGTGATCCGCGCCCTGCGGGGCGGATGTCTCCCCGCGCCGATCCTAGCCGGTCCGCGACGGGAACGTTGAGCCGAAATTTTTCATCCTTCCCTATCCGTGGATCTGCGAGCGGAGCGAAGCAGTCCAGCCCCTCCGCCACACAGCCATCAACGGCACGGCTGGGCTGCTTCGCTCGCGCTCGCAGATCCACGCGGGCTTTTGAGAGAAAGGCCCATGCCTCGTCATGCGGATGCCCGAGTGCGCCACCACTTCCCCAATCGTTATTCCCGCGCCCGCATGCACGCGCCCAGCAGGGACACGGGACACCGCTAATCCAGCCCGTGCAGCGCGTGGAGCCAGGTGGCGGAGCCTTGAATGCTTCGTCCCTCCCTGTCCGTGGATCTGCGAGCGGAGCGAAGCAGTCCAGCCCCTCCGCCACACAGCCATCACCGGCACGGCTGGGCTGCTTCGCTCGCGCTCGCAGATCCACGCGGGTGCGAGAGAAAAGCCATTGCCCGCCGGCCGAAGGCCCCCTCATCCGGCGCTTCCAGCTTCGCCCGTTGGGCTACGCCGGGACAAGCCGCGCCACCTTCTCCCACGAGGGGAGAAGGGTTTACGAGCCCGCCAGTTTCCCTTCTCCCCTTGTGGGAGAAGGCGGCCGCGCAGCGGCCGGATGAGGGGTCGCCGCGCAAGCGGCCCCTTCCCCTCACACCGGCTGGATCAGCACCTTGTAGCTGTCGACCGGTTCGTGGCCGACGAAGGTCTTGCCGATGTTCTCGTAGTGGCGGTACGAGATCAGCGCGTGGTTCGCCGCCTGCTGCGCGTCCCTCAGTTGCCGCTCCAGCGGGCTGTCCATGCGGCAGCCGGTGGTCGCCGCCGTGTTATTGATCATGCTGACCACCTCGCGGCAGGTCTGCGCGGCATGGGCGCAGGCGAGCAGCGCCGGCCAGAAGAACTCCCAGTCCGGCACCAGCCGGCCGCCGTCCTTCGGCAGCGGGCCGAGATGGGCCTCCAGCCTTTCCTGGGTGTCCATGACGAAGGCCCGCGCGGCCATCACCTTGGCCTGGGCCTCGCCGATGCGGTACTGCACCACGGCCTGGTCCTTCAAGGTGGTGGACAGGCCCCACGGCACCTTGCCCATGGCCAAATTGATGAAATTGTCGATGGCGCCGCGCGCGACGCCCAGCGCCACCGCCGCCTTGTTGTAGATGGCGTGCGTCGGGTTGCGGTAGGTGGGATTGGCGTAGAGCTCGCTGGGCGCCAGCGAGCGCGCCGGCAGCAGGTGCTCGGGCGGCACGTACTGGTTCACCATGCGCACGTCGTGGCTGCCCGAGCCGCGCATGCCCGAAGTGTCCCAGGTGTCGACGATCTCGAACTCGCCCTTGGGGAACATGAACGAGGCGGCGGCGGGCTGGCCGGTTGCCTCGTCGATCACCTGGGCGGCCATCAGGTAGTTCCAGGTGGCGTTGGGCGCGCCGCTGGCGAAGCTGCCCTGATAGGTCACCCGCCAGCCGTCGCCGTCGCGCTTGCAGGTGCGGCCCGGATTGGGCCCGTTGGGCGGGCCGAGGCCCGAGCACACCAGCGCGTACCAGTCGTCGAAGATTTTCTTCGCCAGCTCGGGCTGCATCTGGCGGATGACCAGGCCGTTGATCTCGGACGAGATCTGCACGCACCAGCCCACCGACCCGTCGATGGCCGAGCACGCCTCGATCACCTCGATCTGCTCGCGCGCGGTGAGGTTCTCGCCGCCCAGCTCGGGCGGCAGCACGTAGCGGTAGATGCCGATATCGGCCATCAGGTCCGACGCCCACTTCGGCAGATGCCGCAGATGCTGCGCCTCGTCGCCCGCCGCGGCCAGCTGGTCCTTGATGCCGGCGATGCGCTCCAGCATGGGCGTCTTTTGCAGCGCCTTCTGGCGCGCGATGATCTCTTCGTTGACGATGGCCATGGTGTCTCCCAGATCGATAGTCCGCCCCGTAGGGCGCGGAGCGTCTGGCCCCACGGACACAAGGTCACGGATTGCTGCACGGTTTGGCCGACCCCGCTGTTTCCCCGCGGAAACGGGCGGCGCCGACGCTCTCCCCAAAAGTCATGCTAGCTGGTAAGGGGCGGGAGGTGGAGCAAAAACTATGAGTTGAGCGCTGCAGTTGCTCTCGCCGACCCTGATGTCACCCGAGATAGGCTAAAAAGCTATTCTGGACCCTTAAAGCCGCGCCTCTTGATGACTGCTAGAACCTTCTGATTGATGCCCCGGCGCTTAGCAAGCCGCGCCGAACTGAGCTTACGCAAGCGCATCGTATTCTGGCAGAACTCATATTCCCACGCGTTGAGCAGCCCGCGCTCGTAGAAGAAGGTAATTGCATCGGCATTCAAACTTTTGTCCACGTCCTGTCGTATTCGCTTGATCGCAGAGAATATGAGATCAGACCTCAACCCGAGGAAGCGCTTGACGCAAACATTGCCAACGTCGGTTGAGTGTCCAGTGACCCGATTGTGTATTGAGCAGATTTCTATGATAGGGAAATGCCCGCATGGGCAACTCTCTGGCTCGTCGGCTTCGTGGATGCCAACCAACCCCCACTCTTTGACAGCGACTTCCCAAGTTGTTGCACTGCTGAGCGGGAGAATGTGATGCTTAAGCTGCTGAAAATTATAACCTTCGACCATAATCACCTCTTCTAAAGCTGCCGCAATTCCTCAAGATCGTCAGCGGTTCTTTTTAGGATTGCCTGATAACAAATGTCGCACACGCGGCGCTTGTTGGAAAAGCCTCCGCCACGCTGAGGGATGGCAATACAGGAATTCCCGGCGATCAGTTCAACTTCGCAACGATAGCATTTTGAACGGTGCAAGACGTCGACACGGACGGGTCGCCCATTAGCACCGCCTATCAAGGACGGCACCTTTCCTTTAGGCGTTTTCTTTGTCATAGATTGACTTCGCCTTTCTGACGCGTTTAGCCAATGTCTGGATCAGGTCTTCGAGATCATTCAAGACCGAACGAAATTCTTCAATCGATGCGCTCGCGCGATCTTTTCCCAATCGCTTATTAATCTCGTGATTTACCATTGTAAGAGCTGCGATGAAATTTGAGTGCCCGCTCAATCTTAGCGATTTGTATTTGTAAATCATTTCTGTGCCAGCAGGTTTCAGCTGCACATGATTGAGGACGATGGTCGCAAGACGTTTGGCCTCTTCGTTCAGACGTTTGCGGGCCTCTTCCCATTCGCGTTGGGGCTGAACCGCAAAGGGCTCGGATGGTGAGAGCTTACGGACCGGTGCCCGTTGCGCCATCCGGACCATTTCCTCAATCTTGCTGTCGTCCAATCCGAGAAGCTTAAAGCGCTCGCGCAAGTCGTCGATAATCTGCTGGTCCTCCGGGCTGGTGAAATCCTCTTCCCAGAGGGAGTCGATGATTTCATTGTGGACTACTACCCGATCGCCGGCCCGTAGCCGTGTCAGACCATCGAGCACTGCCTGCGGAGGCTCGGGCTCTTCGCCCCCAATAACCTTATCCCAGAACGCCTTATCATCATTCTCAAAGTCCTTGAACTCTTGGAACCGAGCGTCGAGGTTCATGCCGAGGTGAGTAACGATGTGGCCGAGATTGTCGGGATGCCCGGGGCTGTTCTGAACCACCACACGCATGATGCGACCGACGAATTGAAGGTATGGGCCGAGGGAGCGGAACGGCCGAAATATTGCCGCAACGCTAAGCTTGGGGTGGTCGAAACCTTCGCCAAGCATTTGTACCTGGATAATGCAATCGAGCGTGCCGTTGCGAAGCGCTGCGAGAATAGCTGCCTGCTCCTCCTCTCGCTGCTTGCTGTGTATGACGTCCGCGGCGAAGCCGCGTTCTTGATAAAGCGAACGAATCTGCCTTGCATGGTTGATAGAACACGCCACGGCGATCAGTTGGTGCTGCGTGCCGGTTTGGCGTAGCTGTTCAAGCCGCTCCAGACTCGTATCGACGATATGCTGGTTGCAAACTTGCGCTAATGCGACGCCGCGGCTGAACCAGTCTTCATCCTTGAGTCGAATCACCTCATCTAGCGTGTAGGCGCGCCCGCGCTCGTCTGCAAAACCCAAGTCAATTGTCGCGGGCGCAACATAGGTCGACTTAAGCCGCTTGATGTAGCCCTTGAGAGTGGCGTTGCGAAACGGATAGCGATACACCAACTCGCCATCAAGTTCCTGTCGGTCGCTGCGGAACGGTGTAGCGGTTAGGAGAATAATCTTCGCGTTGTAAAATCGGTCAATCACTTGCTGCCAACTGGCGGCCGCACTGTGATGTGCCTCATCTATTATAATCATATCAAAGAAATCGTCCGGGAACTGGTGGAGCCATTTATCCAGGTTTGTAGCCAGTTGCTGAACATTGGTAATCACTACATGCGACTTCGTCGCAACTGTAATGTTACCGGTATCGAGAGTGGTCGCCAGCGGCCCAGAAATCATCTGGTCGGCTGTAAGTACGGCCGCCTTACGCCAGAAGCATTTCTGCCGGTTGGTTATGTCCATTGCCTCATAGAGGCCCTGCTTGATCGTCAGGTTTGGCGCGATGACGAGAACTCGGCCTTCCGCAAGGCCAAGAGGTAGCAGCGAGGCGAGGCCCGTTTTGCCGCAACCTACAGGTATCTGGAGAATGGCTTTGTTCTTTCCCGCGCGAAAAAACTCATACGCCCGGAGATAGCCTTCGCGTTGTGGATCTCGAAGTTCCTCGTTCCCCTCAATCTTGAATCCGATGTCAATAAAGAACGATTGAACAGGGCGGTGACCACGAATCCACGCGTCTAGCCCCGTTTTCTCAAACGTCCACTTCTTCCCAAACTTGCGCGCAGGGATGCTGCCTTCTCGCGCCATTGCGTACAGCGAAGTTTTGCCGACGCCGATGTACGCTGCGGTTTCCTCAAGCGAGAGCCAATTTTCCTGAATATCAGTCACATCCACCGCCTTTCGATATCAAACGATAGCAAATGACAGATAAATGTCAATGGCACGACCGTGGACGCCCGGGTTCCTTGCGAGCAATGCCACAGAGCCGCAGCGCCACACCCAGCCCAAATGGTAGCGCCAAGGACGCCCTTCCGTGTTCTGGTGGAGCGGCTGGACTTCGAAGTCCATGCCGCCCATGCTGCCCTAAGTCCGGCAAGGCACCTGGTAAATCTACGAAGGGAGCCGAGATTAGATGGCGAGGAAAATTATGTTAGCTGCCACCGGATATGGGGGCAGAGCCTCAAGAGGCAGCGAAAACCCACTTGCAGTTGATCAGCATGTTGAAATTCAGTGGAAGCTCAGAATGGCCGTTGAGCAGTGGACGGGGGACATTCGGACAGCCCCACCTACCTACGATATTATGGACATTAGCCGCAGTTACACCGAACAAGGAACCGGCCCAAAACCATGGAGAAGTGACGACGCTCGCAGCGGATACGAATTGGTACATGGTCGCCTTGTCGATCAGGACGACATAGCCTGGCTTGTGAAAGCAATAGAATCACAAACAGAAAAGGTGGTCGTGTCTCGTATTCATGAATTACACATAACTTTACCTGATGGACAGCCCGGCTTTAAAATCGAGGTGCTGACTGGTCAAGATGGGCTTGACTTACTCAATGCAGACAAACGACGCGAACAAGTTGCCTATAGCAGGCATGTTTTGAAAGAGTATTGGTGGCAAATTGGATTAGGTGCACTTGTGTTTCTTTGGTGGATTTTCTAGGAGACCCACCGAGTAGCGATTTCGCAAATCCATCAAACTGCAGTTGCTGAATGTCGTGCAACGAAAAAGGGCCGCCTCTCGGCGGCCCCTTCCGTATCCCTTGGCGGGAGTGGCGTGGACTTAGAAGTCCATGCCGCCCATGCCGCCCATGTCGGGCATGCCGCCGGGCATGCCGCCGGCGCCCTTGGGCTCCGGACGGTCGGCCACCATCGCTTCGGTGGTGATCAGCAGCGCGGCCACCGAGGCGGCGTCCTGCAGCGCGGTGCGCACGACCTTGGTCGGGTCGATGATGCCGGCCTTCACCAGGTCGGTGTAGGTCTCGGTCTGGGCATCGAAGCCGTAATTGCTGTCCGAGCTCTCCAGCAGCTTGCCGGCGACCACGGCGCCGTCGACGCCGGAGTTCTCGGCGATCTGGCGAACCGGGGCCTGCAGCGCGCGGCGGATGATGTCGATGCCGACGCGCTGGTCGTCATTGCCCGGCTTCACGCCGTCGAGCGCGCGAATGGCATAGAGCAGCGCGGTGCCGCCGCCCGGCAGGATGCCTTCCTCGACCGCGGCGCGGGTGGCGTTGAGCGCGTCCTCGACGCGATCCTTGCGCTCCTTCACCTCGACCTCGGTGGCGCCGCCGATCTTGATCACCGCGACACCGCCGGCCAGCTTGGCCAGCCGCTCCTGCAGCTTCTCGCGGTCGTAGTCCGAGGTGGTTTCCTCGATCTGGGCGCGGATCTGCGCGACGCGGGCGTCGATGGCATCCTTGGAACCGGTGCCGTGGACGATGGTGGTGTCGTCCTTGCCGATGGTGACGCGCTTGGCCTGGCCGAGCATGTCGATCGAGACGTTCTCGAGCTTGATGCCCAGGTCTTCGGAGATCACCTGGCCGTTGGTCAGGATGGCGATGTCCTCGAGCATGGCCTTGCGGCGGTCACCGAAGCCCGGCGCCTTCACGGCCGCGACCTTCAGGCCGCCGCGGAGCTTGTTGACCACGAGGGTGGCGAGCGCCTCGCCCTCGACGTCCTCGGAGATGATCAGCAGCGGGCGGCCCGACTGCACGACGCGCTCGAGGATCGGCAGCATGGCCTGGAGGTTGGCCAGCTTCTTCTCGTGCAGCAGGATGTAGGGCTCGTCGAGCTCGACCTGCATCTTCTCGGCGTTGGTGATGAAGTAGGGCGACAGGTAGCCGCGGTCGAACTGCATGCCCTCGACGATGTCGACGTCGGTGTCCATGCTCTTGGCTTCCTCGACGGTGATGACACCCTCGTTGCCGACCTTCTCCATGGCGCGGGCCAGCATCTCGCCGACTTCCTTGTCGCCATTGGCCGAGATGGTGCCGACCTGCTCGATCTCGCTGTTGGACGAGACCTTCTTCGAGCGGGCCGAGAGGTCCGAAACCACGGCCTGGACCGCGAGGTCGATGCCGCGCTTCAGGTCCATGGGGTTGTAGCCGGCGGCGACGGCCTTGGCGCCCTCGCGGACGATGGCCTGGGCCAGCACGGTCGCGGTGGTGGTGCCGTCACCGGCGATGTCGTTGGTCTTGCTGGCGACCTCGCGCACCATCTGGGCGCCCATGTTCTCGAACTTGTCCGAGAGCTCGATCTCCTTGGCGACGGTGACGCCGTCCTTGGTGATCTTGGGGGCGCCGAAGCTCTTGTCGAGCACGACGTTGCGGCCCTTGGGGCCGAGCGTGACCTTCACCGCGTCGGCGAGGATGTCGACGCCGCGCAGCATGCGCTGGCGGGCATCCGAACCGAATTTGACTTCCTTGGCTGCCATTGTTCTATCTCCCGATAATGCTGGATCAGGCGGCGGCCTTCGCGGCCGGCTTGCCTTCGATGATGCCCATGATGTCCGACTCCTTCATGATCAGCAGCTCCTGGCCGTCGATCTTCACCTCGGTGCCGGACCACTTGCCGAACAGCACGCGGTCGCCTTCCCTGACCTCGACCGGGACGATCTCGCCCTTGTCGTTGCGCGCGCCCGGACCGACCGCGATCACCTCGCCCTCGGACGGCTTTTCCTTGGCCGTGTCCGGGATGATGATGCCGCCGGCGGTCTTCTCTTCTTCCTGGATCCGGCGCACCACGACGCGGTCCTGAAGCGGTTTGAACTTCATTGGAATGTCCTCCTCGATTGAAGCCCGATAGATGGGTTGAAGCGCCGCTCCCCCTTTACCCCTGGGACTCCGGGGAACGCCTCGGCGCTCATGTAGGGAGGGTTTAGCAGTCCATCAAGGGGAGTGCCAGAAAAATTTGGCAGCCACCAGTGTAGAGTGCTAACAAACTGATAACAAACAAAAAAATATGCGTCAGCCTTGCGAACCTATCCCGACTCGGGCACAATTTTCATTACCGGGGCGTTAAGGTTCCGTGACCACCACTCGCCACGACGGTGAAAGGAGGCTCCATGGCTGTCAGGCAGGTACGCGACCATCGCGAGATCGAACTGGTGCTGAAGGGTTACCGACTGGCCACCGCCGAGATCCTGTACCGAATGCCCGACAATCTGGACTTCCTGCAGACCTATCTGTGGCAGGACTTCGACATCGCCCCCGATTTCCCCGTGCTGCTGAAATTCCTCCGCTTCTGGGAAGAGAACCTGGACGGCCCGCTGCACTCGGTGCGCGTCGCCTCGAGCCAGCTGCTGACGCCGGCCGAATACCGCGCGGTCGACGGGGTGATCCGGATTCACTAGCGCCAAAAAACCCTCTCCCCTTGGGAGAGGGTTGGGTGAGGGGCGTTGCTCGTGCAACGCTCCGCCCCTGATCCCTTCATCGACAACGCCCCTCACCCTCCCACGGCCTGCGGCCGCGGGCCCTCCCTCTCCCAAGGGGCGAGGGTGAAGGTCCCGCGCCGGCCGGCCGTTCACGATGCGGTGACCAAACCGTTGCGGGACGGGTACATGGCCTTGCCCGCAAGCCGTTAAAAGCATAGGCTTTTCCCGCTCGCTTACGTTCTGTCCTGCAATTCGTGCCGTTTCGTCAGGGTCCACAACCTCGGGAGGGTGACAATGGACTTCCAGACCGCAGTGAGGACTGTGCTTCAGCAGAAATACGCCGACTTCAACGGCCGGGCGCCACGCTCCGAATTCTGGTGGTTCTACCTTGCCGTCATCATCGCCTACATCGTGGTCGGCATTGTCGGCGGCCTGATCCTGGGCCGCTTCGCCGGCGCCCTGATTGGCCTGCTCGGACTGGCGATCATCGTCCCGTCCCTCGCGCTCACCGCGCGCCGCCTGCACGACGTGGACAAGTCGGGCTGGTGGATGCTGATCGCCATCACGGGTATCGGCGGGCTGGTGCTGCTGTACTGGTATGTCCAGCCGGGCACGAGCGGCCCGAACCGGTTCGGCGAGGATCCGCTGCCGCAGGCGATCGCGGCGACCTGAATTTCCTGCGACGGGCAGGAGTCGTTCCGGCAAGGCTCACGCGTCCCCGAGGAGGACGCGCGGGCTTCCGCGTTCAAACCGGTAGAGGCTAGGGCACCGCTTTGGAAGTCTTCGGCATACTGATCGTGATCGGGGTCGTCCTCGGCATCCCGGCCATCGCGATCATCGCGCTGGCGCGCACCGGCACGCACACGCGCGACATCTGGCTGCTGCGGCGCGAGATCGCCCAACTCAAGGCCGCGCTCGCCGCGCAGGGGATTCCGCTGCCCACCGCCCCGACAGCGCCGCCGCAGGCCGCGCGCCCAGCCGCGCCCCATCCCGCACCAGTCCAAGCCGCACCGCCGCAGCCCGCACCGGCCCAAACCGCAACCGCGCAGCAGCCGCCCGCGCCGCCTCCACCTCAGCCAGCGCCGGCCATGGCAACCGCCGCGTCGGCGCCGCCCGTTCCTCCCGCTGCCGCCAAGGCCCCGCCCAAGCCGCCGCCGCGCAAGATCACCGAGCGCAACATCACCTCGCGATGGATGGTGTGGGTGGGCGGCATCGCCCTGGCGCTGGGCGGCGTGTTCCTGGTGCGCTACTCCATCGAGCAGGGCTATCTGGGCCCGGCGGTGCGCGTGGTGCTGGGGGTGATCGCCAGCCTCGCCATGCTGGCCGCGGGCGAGTTCGCGCGCCGTCATCCGGGCAAGGTCAGGGTCCAGGCCGACTACATTCCGCCGGTTGTCACCGGCGCCGGCTTCCTCACCCTGTTCGCCAGCATCTACGCCGCCTACGGGCTCTATGACCTCATTCCGCCCATCGCCGCCTTCGCGCTGCTGGCGGCGGTGGCCGTCGGCGCCATCGTCGTCTCGCTGCTGCACGGCCAGGTGATGGCGCTGTTCGGGCTGATCGGCGCGATGGCGGTGCCGATCCTGGTGTCGACCGACGAACCGCAGGCGACGCCGCTGTTCGCCTATCTGGGCGTGGTGTCGCTGACGCTGGGCGGCATCGCGAGGCTGCGCCACTGGTGGATCGCGGCGGCGGCGACCATGGCGACGGCCTCGCTCTGGGTGCTGCTGTGGCTGGGCGCCGAGCCGGCCGCGCCGCAGCCGGCCGCGGTCAGCGTCTTCACCGTGTTCCTCGCCGCCCTGCCGCTGTGGATCACGGCGGAGGCGACCGACCGGACGCGGGTGCCCGGCGCGCTCTCGCTCACCTTCCCGGAATATCTGGTGTGGGCGAGCGGCGCGGCGGTGGCGATCCTGGTCTTCACCCTGGTGCGCTGCGACCTCTACGGTTTCCTGTCGCTGTCGGCGCTGTTCGGCGTCGCCGCCGTGTACCTCGCCGCCGCCTGGCGCGTGCCGGCCTGGCACGGCCTGCCGGTCGCGGCGGCGGTGGCGGCGCTCGCCGTGCTGGCGACCTGGCACGTGCCGGTGCTGGTCGATCCATACGCCGCCGATCCGGTACGCGCCGCGCTCAACCCGGTGCGCCAGCCGGCGTTCGAGACCTTCAACGGCGTCGCCGGCGGCCTCGCCGCGCTGTTCGCCATCGCCGGCTTCGCCGCGCTCCGGCTCGGGCGGCAGGCGGGATTCTGGTCCGGCCTGTCGGCCGCCATGCCGGTGCTGATCCTGTTCATCTCCTACTGGCGCTGGGCCGAGTTCCGCTCCGATCCGGGCTGGGCGGCGATCGGCCTCGCCCTCGCCGGCCTCGCCACCTTCGCCGCCGAGCGCCGCCGCCTCGCGCCCGCCGCACTGGGCGCCTATGCGACCGGCGCGGTGGCCGCGCTCAGCCTGGCGCTCGCCATGGTGCTGCGCGAGGCGTGGCTGACTGCGGCGCTGTCGCTGCAGCTGCCGGCGCTGGCGTGGATCGCGGTGCGGCTGGGCCTGCCGTTCCTGCGCTGGGTGGCGCTGGCGCTCGCCGCCGTTGTACTGGCCCGGCTGCTGGCCAATCCGGCGCTGCTGGATTATCCGCTAAGTGGTGGGCCGCTGGCCGGTTGGCCGATCCTGAACTGGGTGCTGTATGGCTACGGCGTGCCCGCCGCCGCGTTCTGGTGGGCATCGCGCAGGTTCCTCGTCCAGAAGGACGGGCTGACGGTGAAGTTGCTGGAGGCCGGGGCCATCGCATTTTTCACCCTGCTGGTCACCTTCCAGATCCGGCACCTGTTCGCCGGCGCGCTGGACGCGCCCTACACCGACCTCGCCGAGACCAGCGTGCAGACCGCCGCCTGGCTGGGCATCGGCTACGGCCTCTACATCCGCCGCGGCCTGGGCGACCGCAAGGTGCTCGACGTCGCCGCCATGGTGCTGCGCGGCGTCGGCCTCGCCCATCTCGTCTTCATCCAGGTGCTGTTCCAGAACCCGCTGGGCCAGCATGAGGACGTGGGCGCGCTGCCGATCGTCAACACGCTGGCGCTGGCCTATCTGCTGCCGGCCCTGTTCGGCGCGCTCTATGCGTACTCGGCGGCGAAGCGCGGCGACCGCATCACCTTCCACGTCGCCGCAATCGCCGCGCTGGCGCTCACCGTGCTGTGGCTCAGCCTCGAGGTGCGGCACGCGTTCCAGGGCCGTTTCCTGGACGGCTACACCGTCACCAATGCCGAGCAGTACACCTACAGCGCCGTCTGGCTGCTGTTCGGCGCGGCGCTGTTCGCGGCCGGCATCAGGTTCAGGAACAAGCCGCTGCGGATCGCCGCGCTCGCCATCTTCGCCCTCACCGTGGCGAAGGCCTTCCTCTACGACATGTCGGAGATGACCGGCCTGTTCCGCGCCCTGTCGTTCCTCGGGCTCGGCGCCGCGCTGCTGGGCGTCGGCTACCTCTACCAGCGCTTCGTGATGCAGCCGGAGGAGGCGGAGGAAGACGGGCCGCTTGCGGGGCAGCCTCCAGGCGCTCCGCCGCCCACCGCCCCATAAAACATTGTCATCCCGGCGAAAGCCGGGACCCGGTGCTCATGCAGGTAAGACCCCGCCCGTGTCCCTGAGCTTGTCGAAGGGCACCCGCACGAGCGCTGATGCAAGGCCCTTCGACAAGCTCAGGGACACGGTGATGTTGGCATGTTGCACGCCGGGTCCCGGCTTTTCGCCGGGATGACAGCGGAGAACAGGGGCTACCGTCCCGTGAACACGGCCTTGCGCTTCTCGACGAAGGCGCGCATGGCCTCCTTCGAATCCTCGGTGCGGCCGAGCTGGCCGGTCATGCCCTGCTCGAAGCGGTAGCCGTCGCGCAGGCTGAGCTCCTCGATCTGGTTGAGGGCGTGCTTGGCGAGGCGGCTGGCGATCGGGCTCTTGGAGGCGATCTCGCGGGCCAGGCCCATGGCGACGTCCATCAGGTTCTCGGGCGCGGTGCATTCCTCGACGATGCCGAGGCGGTAGAGCTCGGGACCGTAGACGCGCAGGCCCGTGAGCATCATCCGGCGCAGGCGCGAATGGCCGAACAGGCGCTGGGCGTGGCGGCCGCCGCCCAAGAGGCCGACGTCGATCTCGGGCAGGCCGAGGCAGCCCTTCTCCGAGGCGACCAGGATGTCGCAGGACGCGGCGATGGCGAGGCCGCCGCCGAGCGCCGGGCCGTTGATCGCCGCGATCACCGGCTTCTGGCACTCCATGATGCAGTGATAGGCCTCGCGGGCGCGGCGGCTGCCCTGCCAGTGGTCGCCGGGCTTGCGCTCGACGCCGGCGCGGGCCTTGATGTCGGCGCCGGCGCAGAACACCTTGCCGGCGCCGGTGAGCACGGCGACACGCACCTCGTCGCGGTCGCTCAAGGTGTCGAACGTCCACATCAGCTCGTCCAGCACCTGGGTGCTGTGGGCGTTGACCGGCGGATTGTCGATGGTGACCAGCGCGATGTGGTCCTCGACGATGTCGGTCTTGATCAGTTCGGGCTGCATCCTCACTCCCCATTTCGCCGGGCCGCGCGGGGTTGCGCGGCGGGCTCCCGCTGCTAGGTTACCTAGAGGATCGGCAGCCGAGAAGCAGGGATGAAGGTTCAGGGCATTTTCACCAGGCACGAGTTCGACCTGCGCGTGGACCGGGTCCGCGCCCTGATGGCGCAGCGCGGGCTGGACGCCTGCCTGATCGCCAGCCCGGAGAACATCTACTACCTGACCGGCCTCGACCATCAGGGCTATTTCGCCAGCCACATCCTGATCGTGCCCATGGAAGGAAGGCTGATGCTGGTGACCCGCGCCATGGAGCACGCCATCGTCCGCGACATGGTGCCCGACATCCGCCATATCGGCTACCAGGACGGCGCGCCGCCGCTGCCGCCGCCCACCGACCGCACCGCCGACATCATCATGTCGTCGCAGGATCCGGCGGGCCAGCCGGTCGGCCTGCGGCCCTGGGAAACCAGCGCGGGCATGGTCACCCGCGACCCGCGCGGCGAGGCCGCCCGTTCGTCGGCGGCGGCCCAGGCGACGGCGGCGGCGCTGCTGGAGCATGGCTGGGAGAAGGCCCGCCTCGGCCTCGAGGAGAACAGCGCCTTCCTCACCTTCCGCATCGCCCGCGAGGTGCTCGACGCGCTGCCGGACGCCCGCTGGGAGGACTGCTCGGGCCTGGTCGAGGACTGCCGGCTGATCCAGACCCCGGCCGAGCGCCAGATCACCCGGCGCGCCGCCGAGGTGTCCGACGCCATGATGCTCTCGGCCGTCGCCGCCGCAGGACCCGGCGTCGCGCAGAAGGAGATCATGGCGGCGCTCTACCAGGCCATGTTCCACCGCGGCGGCTCCTATCCGGGATTCATCCCGCTGGTGCGCTCGACCCGCACTATCGAGCACGAGCACGGCACCTGGCAGGAGGACAAGCTGCGCCACGGCGACATGCTGTTCCTCGAAATGGCCGGCTGCGTGCGCCGCTATCACGCGCCGATGGGCCGGCTGTTGTTCGTCGGCCGTGCGCCGAGGAGCGCCGACCGGATGCTGAAGGTCTGCGACGAGGCGATCGAGGCCGCCGCCGAGGCCATCCGGCCGGGCGTTCGCGCCAGGGACGTCTACGCGTCCTGGCACAAGGTGCTGCAGCGCCACGGCCTCGACCGCTACCGCCGCCACCATTGCGGCTATGCGGTCGGCATCGGCTTCCCGCCGAGCTGGTCGGGCAGCGGCGTGCCGATCGGCCTGCGCGAGACGTCGAACATGGAGCTGCGCACCGGCATGGTGTTCCACCTGATGTCGTGGCTGCTGCGGACCGGCCGCGGCGACTCGTTCCTGTCCGACACGGTGCTGGTGACCGAGAACGGCTGCGAACGGCTGACCCGCGCCAGCCGCGCGCTGACGGTGCGCTGACATGACCCGCAGCTTCATGAGCGACAACAGCGCCGGCATCTCGCCCGAGATCCTCGCGGCCATCGGCCGCGCCAACGAAGGCGCGGCGCCCGGCTACGGCGCCGACCCGCTGACCGCCTCGCTGACCGAGAAATTCTCGGCGCTGTTCGAGACGCCGGTCGAGGTGTTCCTGGTGGCGACCGGCACCGCCGCCAACGCGCTCTCGCTCGCCGCCTGCTGCCCGCCCTGGGGCGCGGTGCTGTGCCACGAGCACGCCCACGTGATCCGCGACGAGTGCGGCGCGCCCGAATTCTATACCGGCGGCGCCAAGCTGCACGGCATCGCCAGCGAGGACGGGCTCTTGACCCTCGAGACGCTGGAGAAGGGCTGGCGCAATTTCCGCCTGGGCGACCAGCACCAGACCCAGCCCGGCGCCGTCAGCCTGTCGCAGGCGACCGAGGCCGGGACGGTCTATTCGGTCAGGGCGGTGACCGGGATCGCCGCCTGGACCCACGAGCGCAAGATGAAGCTGCACATGGACGGCGCCCGCTTCGGCAACGCCGTGGTCAGCCTCGACTGCTCGCCGGCCGAGATCACCTGGAAGGCGGGCGTCGACATCCTGTCGTTCGGCGCCACCAAGAACGGCGCGCTCGCCGCCGAGGCGGTGATCGTGTTCGATCCGGCGCTGGCGAAGGACATGGCCTATCGCCGCAAGCGCGCGGGACAGCTGCTGTCGAAGTCACGGTTCTTCTCGGCCCAGCTCCACGCCTATCTGGACGGCGGGCTGTGGCTGAAGAACGCCGCCCGGTCCAACCGCATGGCCTCCGACCTGGCCGACGGACTCGACGCCCTGGGCTTCCCGCTGGTCCACCCGGTCCACGCCAACGAGCTGTTCGTGCGGCTGCCGGACGAGGTGGCCCTGCGGCTGCGCGAGGCCGGTTTCCTGTTCCACGACTGGCCGACGGCCGGCCCCGGCGGAAGGCGGCTGGTCACCAGCCCGGCGACCACGCCGGACGACGTCGCCGCGCTGATCGAGCTGGCGGCGTAGGCATCGTCTATCCTTGGCCGAACCCAGCAACCCGCTTTCGGTGCGATACCGGATCCTCACCGTGTCCCTGAGCCTGTCGAAGGGCGTTGCATCGGCGCTGGTGCAATGGCCCTTCGACAGGCTCAGGGACACGGACAGGACTTTACCAGCATGGGCATGATCGAAAAGCTGATCGGGCTGGCCGCCTAGGTCTCCGCCGGCACGGTTTCGCGGGCCTTCAGCTTGCCGGCGCGGGCGAGCTGGGCTTCGCGGTAGGTGAGATAGACGGTGCTGGAGAAGATCACCGCGCCGCCGATCCATACCCACGCATCCGGAACCTGGCCGAATGCCAGGTAGCCGATCAGGCCCGCCCACAGCAGCTTGGTGAAGTCGAACGGCATCACCGCGCTGGCGTCGGCCAGCTTCATGGCGGTGGCGACGGCCATGGTGCCCGCGGTACCGAGAACCCCGGTGAACGCCATCCAGATCAGCTGCTCGGCATCGGGCGCCTTCCATACCAGCAGCGCCGGCACGGCCGACAGCACCGCCAGCATGATCGACGACCACAGCGTGATGCCGAGCGCGGTCTCGGTGCGCGACTGCACCTTGATCACCATCAGCGCCAGGCCCCAGACAGCCGTGCCGACCAGCACGATCAGATTGCCCAGGTTCATGTCGTCGGAGCCAGGGCGGATGATCAGCAGCGCGCCAAGGACGCCGACGGCGAGCGCGGCGAGGCGGCGCGAATGCAGCCGCTCCTTCAGCATGATGGCGGCATAGATGGTCACGAACAGCGGCAGGGTGAAGCCGAGCGAGGCGACGCTGGCGAGCGGCGCGACCGTGACCGAATAGAAGAAGCACAGCATGGACACCACGTTGATCACGCCGCGCAGCAGGTGCAGGTCGAACCGACTGGTGCGCATCACCGCCATGCCGTAGCGCATGATCAGCGGCACCATCACCAGGATGCCGAAGACGTTGCGGAAGAACGCGATCTCGAACGGATGCAGGCCGAGGTCCGACACATGCCGGATCACCGCGTTCATGGACTGGAACATCAGCGCCGAGAACACCATCATGCAGACGGCCTTGGCCGTCGGCGGCATCCGCGCGTAGGCGACCTGGAGGCGTTGCAGCGCGTTGGCTGGCGGAGGTTCTGACGCTTGATCGTTTGGCATCTAGCGGATGACGCCGTAGACCTTCTCCGGATGGATGCGGAGGATCACCCTGTCCTGCTTGTCGAGCCAGCCCTGGAGGTCCTCGGGCTCGCTCCAGCCGGTGCCCTCGATGTTGGCGAACACCTTCCTGGTCATGGCGACCAGATCGTCCTTCTCGACCGTCGCCCGACCTTCGACCGTCACGAAGTTGAAAGGCTCCTGGTTGGTGCAGCAACACACGGCGACCCGGGGATCGCGCTCCAGCGACTTGCGCTTGACGGTATAGCCCGGCGTGCTGATCACCAGCGTATCGCCGTCGCGCGCATAGGCGACGAAGGTGCTCGACGGGGTCCCGCTCTTGCGCAGGGTCGAGACGACGGCCCAACGATGCTCGGTGATGAACTGGTCGAGTTTGGGATCGGTGCCGATCATGCTGCTTCCCCTTCTGTCCCGTAAGCCGCGAGCCTAGCCATTCACGGGTGCTGAAAAAAGCGAAAGTTCCGCCATGGCCCCACTCCGAAAGCTGCCTGCTGAAAAAAATCAAAAAAATTTATTGTCTCGATCTCACGGCGAGTCATACTGGCGCTGCCTGCGTGCCCGGGGAAAAAACGCGGCAAACAAACGGAGACCATTCGCATGAGCACCGTCGCCAAGAAGCCGTCGAACGTCGACGACATCAACCTGTTCGATCCCGCCGTGCTGATCGACCCGTGGGACACCTACCAGCGCCTGCGGGACGAGTCTCCCGTGCACTACATGCCCGCCGGCAACATCTACGTCGTGACCCGCTACGACCTGCTGATGCAGGTGCTGCGCGACACCGAGACCTTTTCCAGCAGCTTCGGCGCCTTCATGAACGGCACCCGCCAGATGTGGCTGCAGCGCGCGCCCGAGGCGGTGCAGAAGAAATACATGGAGATCGCCAGCCAGATGCTGCCGCCGATCGACACGCTGCTGACCGCCGACCTGCCGACCCACCGCAAGTACCGCTCGCAGGTGGACCGGGTGTTCACCGCCGGCAACGTGCGCAAGATGGAGCCCTACATCCAGCAGATCATCGACGAGACCATCGACGGCTTCGTCGACCAGGGCGAGGTGGAGTTCATGCACGCCTTCGCCCTGCCCGTGCCGCTGCGGATCATCGCCGACCGGCTGGGTGTGGCGCCCGAGGACCGGCCGTTCTTCTACGACGCGGCCACCGTCGCCGCATCCGGCCTGCGCCTGACCACGCCGCCGGACGACGAGATCCTGCGCCGGGCGCAGGTGATGGTCGACCTGCAGAACTACATGGTCGACCTGGTCGAGCAGCGCCGCAAGGATCCGCGCGACGACATGTGCACCATCCTGGGCGAGGTGCGGCTGGAGGACGAGGACCGGCCGCTGAACGCCGCCGAGCTGTGGAGCATCCTCAACCAGTTCCTCGTCGCCGGCCACGAGACAACCACCAGCACCTTCGGCTGGGGCATGCTGCTGCTGTGCCGGAACCCGGAGGTGCAGGAGCGCATCCGCGGCGACTCCAAGGCGATCCGCACCTTCTGCGAGGAGGCGCTGCGCCTCGAGGCGCCGGTGCAGGGCCTGCCGCGCGTCGTGGCCAAGGACACGGTGCTGGGCGGCGTGCCGCTGAAGGCCGGGTCCATGCTGATGCTGCGCTACGGCGCCGCCAACCGCGACGAGCGGCACTTCGAATGCCCCGTGCAACTGGACGTGGAGCGCAAGAACGCCGGCTCGCAGCTGGCCTTCGGCTCGGGCATCCACCACTGCGTCGGCGCCCCGCTGGCGCGTCAGGAGCTGAACCTGGGCTTCCCCGCCCTGCTGGAGCGGATGAAGAACTTCCGCCTCGCGCCGGGCCATCCGGAGCCGCAGGCCGAGGCCAGCGTCATCCTGCGCAGCTTGCCGGAGCTCCATATCCAATTCGACAAGCGGTAAGCCCGAGCCGGTTCTCCCGCAATCGTTTCATGGCTTCCCGGAAGCCACGGCGCTCCCGCGCCGCCTGCCACGTTGACGCTGGCCCGGCGGCGCACTAGCCTGAATCGAAACGGGGAGAACGAGCATGCCTATGCAGGACATTCAACCGATCAACGGAAACCTCCAGGACACCCTTGTCGAGGCGTCCAAGACGCCCTGGATCTGGCAGACGCCCTTGTCGGCCACCAAGGTGCTGTACACCGGCGCCGAGACCGGCAGCTGGGCGGTGCTGTTCAACTGGAAGAAGGGCTATGTGGCGCCGCCGCACAAGCACCTGAGCGCATCCCACACCTTCATCCTGAAGGGCAAGCTGAAGGTGCGCGACGGCGTACTCAACGCGGGCGACTACGTCTACGAGCCCAACGGCGTGCTGCACGGCGCCACCGAGGCGCTGGAGGACACGGAATATTTGTTCATCTGCAACGGGCCGATCCTGTTCTACGACGACGAGCACTTCACCAGCTACAAGAGCTGGGAAGAGATGGAAAAGCTCCGCCGCTCGGGTGTGGAGTCGTCCGCCAACGCCGCGGAATAGACCGTGCAGCCGACCGACGGTTTCCGCTTCAACCACACCATGCTGCGCGTGCGCGACCCGGAGGCCTCGATCGGCTTCTACCGCGACACGCTGGGCATGACCCTGATCGACCGCTTCGACTTCGAAGCGGGCAAGTTCTCGCTCTATTTCCTGGGCTATCCGGACAGCCCGGTTCCCGGCGACGCGGACGAGCGAGTCGAGTGGCTGTTCCAGCAGCGCGCGCTGCTCGAGTTGACCCACAACTGGGGCACCGAGAGCGATGCTGCGTTCGCCTACCACAACGGCAATGCCGACCCGCGCGGCTTCGGCCACATCGCGGTGACGGTGCCCGACGTCGACGCGGCCTGTGCCCGCTTCGACACGCTGGGCGTGGAGTTCGTCAAGCGGCCCCAGGACGGCTCGATGAAGGGTCTCGCCTTCATCAAGGACCCGGACGGCTACTGGATCGAGATCGTCTCGGGACCCAACCTGCGCAGCATCATGGCGGGCGTGCGGGCGGCGGCGAAGCAGCCGGCCGGCGCCGACTGACCCGGCGCCCGGAAGGGGGAACGATGGGATACGCGATCGGCACCATGGCGATGACCGTGCCCGCGGACAAGGCGTGGGCGGCCATCGCCGACTTCGGCGGGCTGCTCGGCTGGATGCCGAAGCTGGAGGGCTCGACCCTGTCGACCCGTGGCACCGGCGTCGGCATGGTCCGCACCCTGTCGCTGCCCGGCCTGGGCGCCGGCGACGAGCGGCTCGATGCCAACGACCACGACAACATGATCCAGGTGCTGTCTATCACCACCGGCGGTCCGTTCGGCGCCAGCCGCTACCAGGCGCGGCTGTCGGTCCGCGCCGACGGGGCGGACGGCTGCACCTGCTTCTGGGAAGGCTTCTTCGACGCGCCCGCCGGCGTCGATGAATCCGAGATCCGCACACAGCTCGAAGGCGCGTACGCCTTCATGCTCGGCGGGCTGAAGGCCCATCTGGAAGGTTAGCTCCCGTCGATACGAGCGCCGCGACACATTCCGGCCAGGCTGCCGTGGGTCCATTTATCCGTGTCCCTGAGCTGTCGAAGGGCCTTGCATCAACGCTCGTGCAAGGCCCTTCGACAAGCTCAGGGACGCGGTGATTATTGAAGCCTTGCACAAAATCTGAATCGGGCCGCCTTTCCCATAGGGCCGATCAGGAAGACTGGCCGCGCCGTCTATTGCGGCATCAGACGCCAGCCGCGGATGTCGGTGAGGAACGCGTCGCTGCGCAGCTCGACCGACTTGCAGATGATCTGGTCGGGGTCCTTCGGGTCGTTCACCCGGGCGTATTTGTATTTCTCGAGCGGACAAAGGTTGCGCTGGAAGACGCCGACGAACTCCATGCGCTTGCGGTTGTAGGCCGATGCCAGCTTCAGGAAATCGGCCGGATAGTCCATGCCGACGACCGCCCGGCCGCACGAGCCGATGTTCTTCGGGAACAGGTCGAAATAGAGGTTGTTGTTGCGCTGCTCGATCAGTGCGATGCCCTGCACCCTGATCTCCCGACCCTCGTATTGTTCCGGCGCGCACACCAGCTCGCTCAGCGACACCAGCGGCACGTCCGGAAACGGCGAGTTGCCGTCGTCGACGATTGCCGGCGCGCGGGCGTAGTCCGACTTGTTCATGGCCACGCGGTCGTCCTTGACCGACTTTCCGAGGCAGCCCGACAGAAGCATGGCGCAGGCGATTGCCGCCGCCAGCCTCATCACGGCTGGCACCGCAGCCAGTAGAGGGCGATGAGCGTCTTGGAGTCCTGGAAGCGCCCCTGGTCGAGCCAGCTCCAGGCCTCGTCGCGGCTCAGCTCGACCAGCCTGATGTCCTCGTCGCCGTCGCCCGGCGCCTCGCCCGGGTCGCCGTCCACGTCGATCAGATAGAGGTGCATGCGCTCCTCGGTGTAGCCGGGCGAGACGAAGTAGCTGGCGATCGGCGTGAGGGCGACCGGCTCATAGCCGGTCTCCTCCTTCAGCTCGCGGACCATCGCCTCCTCGGCGCTTTCGCCGTCGTCGAGCTTGCCGGCGCAGATCTCGACGATCCAGCCGTCGGCCTTGCCATGGGCGGCGATGCGGAACTGCTCGACGAAGATCAGCGTGCCGCGGCCGCGGTGCCGGATCAGGCCGACGGCCGCGTCCTGCCGCCGTACGATGTCGCGGGTCACCGCATCGCTCATGCCGCCGGAGAAGGTCTCGAACCGGTAGGTGATCTCGTCGACCTTCAGCCAGCCGTCGGCGACACGCTCGTGGCTGATCAGTTCGAATTTGCGGGGATGTTTGTCGGTCATATAGGGGATTTAGCAAAAGCTGCTCGGCGGCGCCACCTAGACTGGTTGCATGCCATCGACGGCTTGCGCACGCGCATCGAATGTTGCCGTATACCTACAACCCGCGGCGAGATTGCCGATCGAAATCAGGCAGTCGGCGAAATCCGCCTTGCTCTGCCTAAAGAGAACCAGCGCTGCAGAGACACGCTCGCGATCCTGGATATCGAATGAACCGACATCCAGCACCGACTGCAGGGCGTCCGCGATCTCGCTGCGACCAAAGCGGTAGTCCGACCGAAGCACCCATGCCGTTTCCACGAGAACGACATGGTTCACATAGAACGAGTCGGGGCGCTCACCATCCGCCAGGAGCAGACCCAATACACGCTGATACTGCTCCTCGTGGTCTCGGACGAGCAAGCGCACCAGAACGTTGGTATCGAGGCCGATCACTTAAGCGACCGCCGATATTCCTCGACAACAGCCTTGGCAATCCCTTCGTCCATTTCCTCGACGGACACAGGCCGTTGGCTGGGACGCGCCAGAATTCCGGCAATCTCCATGACCGAGCGCGAGGTCCGCCGTCCAACCAGTGTGCCGTCCGGAGCGACATGGAAATCAAGCCGATCCCCTGGCTTGAGATTCATGCGGTCGCGGACATCCTTCGGAAGCGTGAATTGGCCCTTGGAGGTCATCGTTGCGATCACGGCCCTCTCCTTACTCATATACATTCGGTAAGGAGAATCTAAGCCGGGCTTACACCACCGGCAAGGGTGCGCTACTTCTTCTGCTGCTGCGCCGCCTTGTACTTCTCGATGTTGCTGATGGTCTCGCGGAAGTTGTCGTGCGCGTGCTCCTTGCGGGGGCGGCGGCGGAGCGACTTGTCGGTGAGCTCGGGGGCCACGTAGCCGTCGTCGTCGTGGCTGATGTTGGTACCGGGCGGGACGATGGCGTCGATGGCATCGAGCGTCTCCTCGGACAGGGTCACGTCGGCGCCGGCCAGCAGGCCCTCGAACTGGTCGTAGGTGCGCGGGCCGATGATCGCAGAGGTCACGCCCGGATGGGCGGTGACGAAGGCGAGCGCCATGTGCATCAGGGAGACGCCGGCGTCCTTCGCCACCACGTCGAGCTGCTCTATCAGGTCCAGCTTGCGCTGGTTGTCGGCGCGGCTCATGTCGTAGAGGTGCGGCTGCAGGTTCTGGCGCTGGGTGTCGTTGGGCGTCGCGCCGCGCCGCCACTTGCCGGTCAGCCAGCCCTGCGACAGCGGCGACCAGACGATGGCGCTCATGCCATAGCGCTGGATGGTCGGCAGCACGTCGGCCTCGATGCGGCGGGCGAAGATGGAATAAGGCGGCTGTTCGGTGCGGAACCGTTCGCGGCCCCGCTTGTCGGACATCCAGTGGCTCTCGACGATCTGTTCGGCCGGGAAGGTCGAGGAACCGATGTAGCGCACCTTGCCCTGGCGGATCAGGTCGGAGAGCGCGCCCAGCGTCTCGTCGATGTCGGTCGCGCTGTCGGGCCGGTGCACCTGGTAGAGGTCGATGTAGTCGGTGCCCAGGCGGCGCAGGCTGTCCTCGGCCGCCTTCATGATCCAGCGCCGCGAGTTGCCCTTCATGTTCGGATTGGCGCCGCCCATCGGCAGGCTGAACTTGGTGGCGACGATGACGTCGTCGCGCTTGTTGCCCAGCGCCTTGCCGAGCATGGTCTCGGACTCGCCGTGCGAATAAACGTCCGACGTGTCGAAATAATTGATGCCCGCGTCGATGGCGCGGTCGACCATGCGGCTGCACTCGGCCTGGTCGCTGTTGCCGAAATAGCCGAACATGCCGGCGCCGAAGCAGAACTTGCTGACATGCATGCCGGTGCGGCCCAGAACCCGCATTTCCATCGCGCTTCTCCCCTTGTCGTTCACGCGTGATTGTGGCGCGGGATTAGAACAGGTCGAGGGTCCGGCCGCAATGGCTGTCCGGTTGCGCTTGCCATCGTAACGGACGCGGTTTCTAATCCGGCACAGTCATTTCAGCCTGCGAGAGACCAACATGGACGAGCTGCCCATCGCACCGCTGCTGATTGCCCTGCTGCTGATCGTCATCCTGTTCAAGACCGTCAAGATCGTGCCCCAGAGCGACAAGTACGTCGTCGAGCGGCTGGGACGCCTGCATGCGGTGCTCGGCCCCGGAATCAACATCGTCGTGCCGTTCATCGATTCGGTTCGGCACAAGATTTCCGTCCTCGAGCGCCAGCTTCCCAGCATCGAACAGGATGCCATCACCCGCGACAACGTGCTGATCCAGGCGACGATCGCCGTGTTCTACCGGATCGTCTCGCCCGAGAACACGGTCTACCGCATCGCCAATGTGGACCATGCGGTGGCGACTACCGTCGCCGGCATCCTGCGCTCGGAGATCGGCAAGATCGAACTCGACGAGGTGCAGGCGAACCGGGCGCCGCTCAACGCCGCCATCAAGGTCCAGCTCGCCGACGCGACCGACGACTGGGGCATCGAGGTGACCCGCGCCGAGGTGCTCGACATCAACCTCGACGCCCAGACCCGCGACGCCATGCTGCAGCAGCTGAACGCCGAGCGCGCCCGCCGCGCCGCCGTCGCCAAGGCCGAGGGCGACAAGCGCGCCGCCGAGCTGCGCGCCGAGGCCGAGCTGTTCACCGCCCAGAAGGTCGCCGAGGCCAAGCGCATCCAGGCCGACGCCGACGCCTATGCCACGAGGATCGTGGCCGAGGCGATCCGCGAGAACGGCCTCGAGGCGATCCAGTTCGAGATATCCAAGAAGCAGATAGAGGCGCTGGGCGGCATCGCCGGCACGCCGGGCACCCGCACCATCATCCTGCCGACCGACCTCGCCGACGCGTTCACCCAGGCGGCCCGGATCTTCGGAAAGAAGGCGCCATGAGCTTTACCGCGTTCACCCACGAATACTTCCTTCATCCGGTGGCCTGGATCGCGCTGGCCGCCATCCTGGGAATCGTCGAGATCGTCATGCCAGGCTACCTGTTCCTGGGCTTCGCCGCCGGCGCGCTGGCGGTGGCGGTGATGCTGTTCGCCGGCCTGGAAGGCTGGTTCCTGGGCCTCGACGGCTTCGCCTATCTGCTGCTGGGCTACGCCGCCATCAGCCTTGTCAGCTGGTACGTGTTCCGCCGCGTCTTCGCCCCCACCGGCGACGTGCGCAAGGTGGACAGGGATATCAACGAGGATCCGTACAAGGGGGTGAAGGACTGAGCGATTCCCTCTCCCCTTGGGCTAGGGTGAGGGGCGTTCTTCCCGCCGCACCAGCCCTTCATCAACAACGCCCCTCACCCTCCCACGCGCTTCGCGCGCGGGCCCCTACCTCTCCCAGAGGGCGAGGGATTCAGGCGAAAAACTCCCCGATCGCCTTCGCCGTCTCGTCCGGAGCCTCTTCCGGGCAGAAATGGCCGCCGGGCACCGCCTGGCCGCGCACATCCGTGGCCCAGCGCTTCCAGGTGCCGACCATGCGGTCCTCGTCCCACTTGCCGTCGCGGTCGCCCCACAGGATCAGCGTGGGACAGCCGATCTTCTCGCCGGCCTGGCGGTTCGCCTCGTCGATGTCGCAGTCGACCGTCGGACCCGCGCGGTAGCAGTCGCAGGTGGCGCGGATGGTCTCGGGGTCGGAAAAGCAGCGGATGTATTCGGCCATGGCCGCCGGATCGAAGCGGGCGTTCGCGCCCGCCCAGGTCGCCATGGAATGGCGCAGGTAATATTCGGGATCGGAGCCGATCAGCTTTTCCGGCAGCGGCGCGGAGCTGGCGAGGAAGAACCAGTGGTACATGCCGACGGCGACCTTGCGGTTCTTGCCGGCGGCCTCGTACTGCTCGATGGTCGGCACCACGTCGAGGATGCACAGCTTCTCGATCCGGTCCGGATGATCGAACGCCATGCGGTACGAAACGCGCGCGCCCCGGTCGTGGCCGGCGACGCACCAGCGCTCGAAGCCGAGTTGGCGCATGACCTCGACATTGTCCTTAGCCATGGTGCGCTTGGCGTAGGCCATCTCGCCCGGCGGCGGCTTGGAGCTGTCGCCATAACCGCGCAGGTCGGGCACGACGACGGTGAACCTCTCCGCCAGCACCGGCGCAACCAGATGCCACATCACATGCGTCTGCGGATAGCCGTGCAGCAGCAGCACCGGCGGCCCCGAGCCGCCGACCACCAGGTTGATGTCGGCGCCGCCGGTGGCGAGGCGCTTCCGCTCGAAACCGGGAAAGAACATCAGACCTTGAGGAAGAAGGCGTGGTCCGGGTCGAGGATTTCCTGAAGCTCGATGATGTTGCCCTCGGGATCGCGGCCATAGGTCGCGCGGATGGCGCCGTGGCCGATCTCCTCGCTGGTGGGCGGCGGGCAGTTGAAGGTCATGCCCAGCTTCTTCATCCGCTCGTATTCGTAGTCGATGTCGGTGACGTCGACGCAGAAATGGGTGTAGCCGTGATCGCTGGGCGGCCGCTTGGGGTCGACCGGCTTGCCCTCGGGCGTCTTGTACTGGAAGATCTCGATATGGGTGTTGCCGGCCTTCATCATCACCTGCCGGCAGGACGAATCCTTCAGCCCGACGATGGTGTCGATGCGCTCCGAGCCCACTTCCCAGCCCATGGTGGCGACCACCTCGAAGCCGAAGCCTTCCTGGTAGAACTTCACGAGACGGTCGATGTCGCTGGTGGCCAGCGCCACGTGATGGATGCCACGAATCATTTTCTGCTCCCCTGACGGAAATCCGGTGCGCCAGTGTTGGACGGTGGCATGCGCCTGGTCAAGCAGGCCCAGCTTGAAATATCGCAGTCATGGACCACGATCAGTCGGAGAAGTCCGGCGGCTCGCGTATGGGCTCACGCGGAATGTCGGGCAGATCAATACCGCCAAATGGCTCTACGCGCTCCCGGATTGCTTCATATAGATTCCGCGCGTGGAGCGCCAAACCGAGATTACCCTCTACCCGCCGCACCCAAGCGAGCACTTCCGGCCAGCCGGCCAGATCGAAACCACCTTCGTGCGCCAAGCGGGTGTAGGCAACCAACGCGACGTCAGCGAGGCTGAGGCTGTCGCCGACGAAATAGCGGCGAGCGACGAGATGATCGTTCATCAGCCCCAGCACCTTCTCTCCCCGCGGCATGAGAGAGGCATCGATTTCGGCATCGGGCTTGTTCAGATAGAATTTCTGGAACCGCCGCACCGCGATCACCGGCTCGTGGCTGTACTGTTCCCAGAACAGCCACTGGAACATCAGCGCCCGCTCGAACGCATCGGCGGGCACGAGGTCGGATCCCTCCGCCAGATGCAGCATGATCGCGTTGGACTGGGCCAGGTACCGCCCGTCGGCCAGGCATATCAACGGCACCTGCCCCGCAGGATTCATGGCGAGGAATTCCGGCGTACGGGTCTCCTGTTTGAGGACGTCGATCTCGATCCAGCGATAGGGAATGCCGAGGCGGTCAGCGACAAACTTGACCTTCAGGCAATTGCCGGAGATCGAGTCGCCATAAAGGGTGATTTCATCCACTGCCGCTATCCTTCACGCCAATTCGAACAAATTAGCAGAGCCGAAAGCAGCAGGACACCGCGTCAGACCGGCAGCCCGCGTCGCCGCACGTTGCCCATGATCACCCAGACGGCGAAGCCCTTGATGACGATGGCGACGAGGAACATCACCGTGTAGGACGTGGCCTCGGCGAGCGCGCCGCCCAGGATCGGCCCGAGCGCGAACATGGCGGAGGCGACCATGCTGGCGAGCGCGATCATCATCGGCTGATCGTCGCGCGAGCCATATTCCAGCAGCAGGTTCTGGCCGGATATCTGCAGGCCGCCGATGCCGACGCCCAGGCCGCTGAACACGATGGCCAGCCAGAACAGGCTGGTGGGCGCGATCAGCAGGATCACCAGGAACACGCCCCAGATGGCGATCGACCCGGCGAAGGTCCAGGAATTGCCGAAGCGGTCGCCGAGAATGCCCCAGATCGGGGCGACGAAGGTGGGGATCAGCATGAACGAGATGGTCAGCACGCCGAGACCGTAGCCGCCCAGCACCTCGCCCGAGGCGTTCAGCTCCTGCTTGACGTGCAGGATGTAGAACGGCGCGGCGGCGATGGCGAGCGAGGCCAGCGTGCTGCCGACCAGATAGCGCCGGAAGCCGGGCGTACGGGTCTGGCGCGGCAGGTCGCGCAGCCGGTCCATCAGCGGCGCCGGCGGCTGCACGTTCGGCGGTTCGGGTTCGCGGATCTGCTTCAGGCCCAGGAGACCGATGGCCGTCAGCACGAAGGCGAGGAAGAAGGTGCTGGCATAGCCGTTGCCGAGCACGTTGTGCTCGATGAAGTAGCCGCCGCCCATATAGGCGACCGCCGCCGCGACGATGCCGGCGAAGAAGTTGCGGAAGCCCATCAGCCGGCCGCGCACCGCCACCGGGATCAGCTTCGAAACAGTGAACTGGAACGCCACCGACTGCATGCCGTTGAACGCGCCGAACAGCAGCAGGCAGATGCCGATGGTCCACAAGGCGACGTTTTCGCCGGGAAGGAAAGATGGCACCTTGTATCCGAACAGCATCAGGCCGGTGACGCCGAAGCCGGCGATGGCGATGCCCAGCACGGCGACGCGCATGGCGCCGCCCACCCACATGAAGATGGGCACCACCTTCTTGCGGTGGGAGATCATGTTGCCACCGGGGAGCGAGGCCAGCGTGGCGCCGACATGCTGGGCGGCGAGCACCAGGCCGACGGCGGTCGGCGAGCTGGACAGCACGAACAGATAGGCCGGCAGGAAGGTGGGCGCCTGCAGCAGCCGGAAGCCGGTCATGCCGAACACGCCGTGCAGCAGCAGCGCGAAATAGTTGCGCTTCAGGTGCCTGTTGACCTCGACGTTGAAGGCCTCTTCGGCCGCGCGCATGCGGTCGGCGTCGTCGGCGACGGCCGGCTGCGCCTGCTCCTCACCCCGAGAGTCCAGCACCGTTAAAATCCCGCTTCGCCGCGCTTCGTTCTATCCAGCGGCCCTTGGATCACGTACTTATCCCACAAACCGCGCGCGAGTAAGCCTGAATGTCCACCGATACGATCACGGCAGCCCGGCGTCCGACACCGGGTGTGCGCCTGACCCTGTTGCTGGGGTCGCTGACCGCGTTCGGGCCCATCGCCATCGACATGTACCTGCCGAGCATGCCGGCGATCGCGGCCGACCTCGCCACCGATCCCGCCAGCGCGCAGCAGACCATGTCGGTGTTCCTGCTGGGCATGGCGCTCGGCCAACTGCTCTACGGCCCGATCTCGGACCGGGTCGGAAGGCGGCCGCCGCTGATGGTCGGCATCGCCGTGTTCATCGTGATGAGCATCGGCTGCGCGTTCGCCAAGACCATCGGCGCGCTGATCCTGATGCGGTTCCTGCAGGCGCTCGGCGCCTGCGTCGGCCAGGTGCTGGCCCGCGCCGTGGTGATCGACGTCTACGACCGCCGCGAGGCGCCGCGCATCTTCTCGCTGCTGATGCTGGTCATGGGCCTTGCGCCGATCCTGGCGCCGATCGGCGGCGGCTGGATCCTGACCTTCGCCGACTGGCAGGCGATCTTCCTGTTCCTCGCCCTGTTCGGCGTGGTGATCGGCGGCCTGGTACTGTTCCGGCTGCCGGAATCCCGTCCCGAGCATGTCGCCCAGCACGCCAGGGGCGAGTCCCCTTTCCGCGGCGTCCTCTCGGTCGCGACCAACCGGCACATCGTCGGCTATGCGCTCGCCGGCGGCATGGGCACCGCGTCCATGTTCACCTACATCACCTGCGTGCCCGACCTGCTGATCGAGCATTACGGCATTCCGGCGGAACACTTCGGCTGGTTCTTCGGCGTCAACGCCGCCGGCCTGATCGCCGGCTCGCAGATCAACCGGTACCTGCTGGCGCGACGCACCAGCCACGACCTGCTAAAGATCGCGCTCTGGATCGGCCTCGTGCTGGCGTTCATCCTGCTGGCCTGCGCGGCGACCGGGCTCGGCGGGCTGCCGGCGCTGCTCGCCGTGCTGTTCCTGCTGATCACCTGCATGGGCTTCGTGCTGCCCAATGGCGGCGCCTCGGCCATGGTGATCGACCTGAAGCGCTCGGGCAGCACCTCGGCGTTCACCGGCAGCTCGGCCTTCGCGCTGGGCGCCGCGGGCTCGGCGATAGCGGGCGCGCTTTACGACGGCTCGCCCCTGCCCATGGCCATGGTGATCGCCGGCGCGCTCACCATCGGCGTGCTGGCGCTCAAGTTCGTGGTCGGCAAGCCGCCGGCGGTGCTGGCGGACTAGCCCCGGCTCCAGGAGGGTGGCCGGACAGGATCGGTCTTGCCGTCCCAATTATCGGAGGCCTTCTTGATCACGTCGAACATCTCGATGTGCAGCGGATCGGTCGGCATCAGCTGGATCATCACGCCCGGCGCGTCGACCAGGTCCAGATAGGCGTGCGAATTGATGTAGCGGTGGGCGACCACATGGTTGACGCCCTGCGCCTTCAGCTCCTTCAGCTTGCCGTCGACATCGTCGCACCAGACGGCGAGGTGCTGCAGCCCGCCTTCCGGGTTCTGTTTCAGGTAGTCGCCATAGATGGTCGGGCCGCAATCGTCATAGGGCACGATCAGCTCGATCTGCTGGTCGCCCGAATAGGCGAAGGCCGCCTGGATGTGGCAGTCCATCCGCTCGCCGTAGTGCTCGGCCGGCAGCCGGATGTCCTCGATGAGGTAGAAAGGTCCGACGCCGCGCGCCAGCCAGTGCTCGATGCCCTTCTGCATGTCGGGCACCACATAGCCCTGCTGCACCACGGGTCCGAAAATCTTGCTCATGTCGCTCTCCCCAGAATGATTTCGGCAAAGCGAAGCACTTTCCCGCGCCCCGGTCCAGCCCCAGTTGGGAACCGGTCTCACGCCTGCCGCTGCAGCGCCTCGAGCTGGCGGGCGACGGCGTGCGGCGAGCGGGTGTAGGGCGCCAGCAGCCGGTAGAACACCGGCACGACGACCAGGGTCAGCACGGTCGCGACCAGCACGCCCGAGCAGATGACGATGCCCAGGGTCACGCGGCTCTCGGCGCCCGCGCCGCTCGCGACCGCCAGCGGCAGGGCGCCGATGGCGAGCGCCAGGCTGGTCATGATGATCGGCCGCAGCCGGATGTGGCAGGCCTCGAGGATCGCCTCGTCGATGCTGCGCCCCTCGTCGCGGAGCTGGTTGGCGAATTCGACGATCAGAATGCCGTTCTTGGCCGCGATACCGACCAGGATGATGATGCCGACCTGGCTGTAGATGTTGAGGGTGCTGCCGAAGATCCACAATCCCAGCACCGCCCCCAGGATGGCGAGCGGCACCGAGAGCATGATCACGAAGGGATGGATGAAGCTCTCGAACTGGGCCGCCAGCACCAGGAACACCACCAGCAGGGCGATGAAGAAAGTGAAGATCACCGCGCCCGAGGAATCCTTGAACTCCAAGGATTCGCCCCGGTATCCGATACGTGCGGTGCCCGGCAGCTCGGTCTTCGCGGTGTTCTCGAGGAAGGCAAGCGCCTCGCCCAGGGGATAGCCCTGGACCAGTCCCGCCGAGATGGTGATCGCCCGCATGCGGTTGTAGCGGTTGAGCTCCTTGGCGTCGGCCCGTTCCTCGAGCCGCACAAGGTTGGACAGCGGGATGAGCGCGCCGGTGGTGCGCGAGCGGACATAGATGTTCGACAGGTCGGTGGGACTCTCGCGGTCGGTCCGCTGGGCCTGGATGATCACGTAGTATTCCTCGCCCTCGCGGGCGAAGGTGTTGACCTTGCGCGAGCCGATCATGCTCTCCAGCGTGGCGCCGACCTCCTCGGCCGGCACGCCCAGGTCGGCGGCCCGGTCGCGGTCGAGAATCACCTCCATCTGCGGCCGGGTCTCCTTGTAGTCGACGTCGATGCCGATCAGGTTCGGATTGGCCCGCGCCTTCTCCAGCATGATGTCGCGGTAGCGCGCCAGTTCCTCGAAGGTGCTGGCGCCGATCACGAACTGTACCGGCTGGCCGCGCGCGTTGCTTATGCCCTGACGCATCATCAGGTAGAGCTGGATGCCCGGCATGGTCTCGGAGAAGTTGGCGCGGATGTCGTTCATCACGGCGAAGGTGTCGCGCTCCCGTTCGTGCCAGTCGGCGAGCACCATCATGCCCGAGCCGGTGTCGAACGCCGTCAGCCCGCCATAGGACGGCGCGCGCAGCATGACCCGCTTGGCCTCGCCGCTCTCCACATAGGGGATCAGCCTGGCCTCGATCTTCTCCATCTGCGCCCTGCTGTAGTCGAAGCCGGCGCCCTGCGGCCCCTGGAAGGTCAGGTAGAACGCGCCGCGGTCCTCGGGCGGCACCAGCTCTTCCTTGACCTGGCTGCCGATCAGCAGGATCAGCGCGAATACCGCGACCACGAGACCGCCCACCGCGACGGGCATGCGGATCGCCCGGCCGAGGAAGGCCGTGTAGCGCTCGGAAAGCCAGCCCATCCGGTCGTCGACGAACGCCTGCAGCCTGCCCTTGCGCTCGCTCATCGGCCGCAGCAGCTTGGACGACAGCATGACGCTGAACGAGAGCGCGACCAGCGCCGAGAAGCCGACGGCCGAAGCGACCGCCACGCCCAGCTCGGCGAACAGGCGGCCCACATTGCCTTCGAGAAAAATGATCGGCACGAACACCGACACCAGCACCGCCGTGGTCGCCAGCACGGCGAAGCCGACCTGCCGCGCGCCCTTGTAGGCGGCGACCAGCGGCGTCTCGCCCTTCTGGACGCGGCGGTAGATGTTCTCCAGCACCACGATGGCGTCGTCGACGACGAGGCCGATGGCGAGCACCAGCGCCAGCAGGGTCAGCAGGTTGATGGAGTAGCCGAAGGCATAGAGAACGCTGAAGCTGGCGATCAGGCAGATCGGCACCGTGACGGTCGGGATGATGGTCGCCCGCACGCTGCCGAGGAACAGGTAGATGACGCCCACCACCAGCAGCACGGCGATGCCGAGGGTAAGGTAGACCTCGTGGATCGCCTCCTTGATGAACACCGAACCGTCATAGGTGTAATGCAGGGAGGTGCCGGCCGGCAGGGTTGGCTTGATCTTCTCGATCATGGCGTTGGCCGCGTCGGCCACCTCGAGCGTGTTGGCCCGCGACTGGCGCACGACGCCGAGGCCGATCTGGGTCTCGCCGTTGCCCTTGAAGAAGATGCGCGGCTCTTCCGAACTCAACTCGATCCGGGCGACCTCGCCCAGCCGCACCAGATGGCCGTCGGCGGTCTTGGCGATCACCAGCTTGGCGAAGTCGGCCTCGGTGCTGTAGGCGCGCGCCAGCCGCAGCGTATAGTCGCGGTCGGTGGATTCGAGGGCGCCCGCCGGCAGTTCCAGGTTCTGCGTCCGCAGCGCCTTCTCGATGTCGGCGGCGGTGAGCTGCCGCGCGGCGAGCGCGACGCGATCCACCCAGATGCGCATGGCGTAGCGTTGCTCGCCGCCGATGATCACGCGGGCGACGCCGTCGACCGCCGACAGCTGGTCGACGATGTAGCGGTCGGCATAGTCGGACATCTGGGTGACGTCCATGACGGTGCTCGACAGATTGTACCAGACGATCGGATCCTCGTCGGAATCGACCTTGAAGATCTCCGGCGCGTCGACCTCGTCGGGCAGTTCCTCGACCACGCGCGAGACCCGGTCTCGCACGTCGTTGGCGGCGGCGTCCACGTCGCGGTCCAGGTTGAACTCCATGACCACGCTGGACATGCCGTCGTTGCTTTTCGAGGAAATCCAGCGCACGCCCTCGATGCCAGCGACCTGGTCCTCGATCAGCTTGGTGACGCGCGCCTCGACGGTGGCGGCCGAGGCGCCCTTGTAGGTGGTGTTGACCGACACCACGGGCGGGTCGATGTCGGGGAATTCGCGCACCGGCAGGCGCTGGATGGCGACAATGCCGAACGACAGCAGCAGCAGGCTGAGCACGGTCGCGAAGACCGGCCGCTTCACCGAGATGTCGGACAGCATCATGGCTCAGGCGCCTCCGCTTTCCGCATCCGGCAGCTTGTGGTCGCCGACGCTCTGCACCACGGCGCCCGGCATCATCCGGGCGACGCCTTCCACCACCACGCGCTCGCCCGCCTTCAAACCGGTAAGCAGCTCGGCGACGCCCGGGCGGCGACGGCCGATCGTCACCTCGCGCTGGGCGACGGCGCCGCCCTGCTCTATCACCCAGACGAATTGGCGCCGGTCGCGCGGGACAAGTGCGCCTTCGGGCAGCAGCAGCACCGTATCGCGGGCGCGGATCACCTCGACGGTCGCCAGCATGCCGGGGCGCAGCGCGCCGTCCGGATTGGGGATCAGCGCGCGCACCGCGATGGCGCGGGAAATGGGATCGACGCGGGCGTCGATGGTCTCGACCGTGCCCTTGAAGGTCCGGCCGGCGAAAGCGGCCGTGCGCGCGTCGACTTCCTGGCCGGGCGATACCGCGCCGAGATAGGTTTCCGGCACCGAGAAGTCGAGCTTGACCGGATCGATGTCGTCGAGGGTGGCGACGACCGCGCCGGGCTGGACCAGGGTGCCCGGGCTGACCTGACGGAAGCCCAGCACGCCGGCGAACGGCGCCCGGAGCACCCGGTCGGACATGCGCGCCTCGACGGCCCGGGCGCGGGCGCGGGCGCTGTCGACGGCGCGGGACTGCTCGTCGAGCCGGGCCTTGGTGGCATAGCCCTTGGCGGCCAGTTCCTGCACCCGCTCCAGCTGCTGCTCGGCCTCGCGCTGGGTGGCGCGGGCCTCGGCCAGCATCGCGCCTTCCTCCTCGTTCGTGAATTCGATCAGCACCTGCCCCTGGCCGACCGACTGGCCGTCCTCGAAATGCACGCGCGCGACCTTCTCGGTCACCTTGGCGGAGAGCGTCACCGATTCGTTGGCGCGCAGGGTGCCGATCGCCTCCAGGCGCTCGACGAACTCGCCGCGCTGGACCGAATAGGAAACCACCGGCACGGGCTGGGGCTTCGACGATTTCTGCGACGCCGAATCGCACGCGACGAGCAACAGGCACGCGCCCGCGATCAACCAACGCCGTTCCACCACGTTCCCCCATCCGGCCTGCGCGGCCGTATTCGGATACCGGGCGATTACCTGCGCCCGTGCATAATTAAGTCCGGAAGGTTTGCCGGTTGCAAGGGATTGCTGAAAAATCCGTCAGTGCGCATCCTGGTCGACCGGATGGGTCCAGTCCATCATCCGGATCGGGTCGGTCTTGCCGTCCCATTTCGCCGACGCCGCGACGCCATTGTTGTACAGGTCAAGGTAGCGCTGGATGGTCGGCATCAGCTGGATCATCACCCCCGGCGAGCCGGCCACATCCAGATAGGCGTGCGAGCCGGGATAACGCTGGGCGACGACGAAATCGACGCCGGCAGCTTCCAGTTCGGCCAGCTTGGCGTCGACGTCGTCGCACCATGCCGCCAGATGCTGCATGCCGCCTTCCGGATTGGCTTCGAGAAAATCGCTGTAGATGTTGGGACCCGAACCCTCCAGCGGCGCGATCAACTCGATCTGCTGGTCACCCGAGCACGCGAAGGCGGCGGTGATCCGGCAGACCGTGGGCTCGCCGTAATGCAGCCCCTCGATGGAGACCGCCGGGATCACGTACCAGGGGCCGACGCCGCGCGCGATCCAATGCGCCATGCCGGCGTCGAGATCGGGCACGATGTAGCCCTGCTGGATCATCGGACCGTACAGCTTGCTCATGGCGTCTCTCCTGCTTCCCCGATCAAAGTCTAGTGCGCCCCAAGCCAAACTGGCAAGATTGTCACGGAACGATCCAGCTCGCCGACAGTCGGCCCGCGCCGTCCCACTCGAACCGCGCCGACAGGTTGCCGCCCTGCTCCAGACGCAGCCATTCAAGCCGCGTCACGGTGACGAGGATGACCAGGTAATTCGGGTAGCCTGCCTCCCCGTCTTCGATCTCTGGAATGCCCGAGCCGGGCGTCCCGCGCCGTATCCCCGGCCCCGGCATGCTCTGGTAAGGGCGCTTGGCGAATTCGTGCAGGGTTCCCCAGTACGCCTGCGCCACCTCGTCCTGGTGATGGAGCGCCGCATCGCCCCAGGCTCGAAGCTGCACGCCGGCCGCGGGATCGTGAAACACGAGACAGGCGCGCGGATCGGCCGCCAGCTGACCGGCCTTGGCCGAACGGACGTCGGTGAACACGGCCAGATTTCGCGCACCGCCGTCGGCTGCCCGCAGCACCACCGTGCGTGCCTGCGCGGCGCCGCTGGCGAGCACCGGCGTACGCAGCGGCGAGCCGCGGTTCGCGGCCGCTTCTTCCAGCAGGCGCCAGCACTCTGAAACCAGGGTTTCCAGATCGGGATCCATGCGCGTCCGGTTGACGGTTATCGGGGTCTCGACCCTAATGGGTCGCGATGGAGACCGGAACCGACATCTGTCCGCTATGCGACCGGCCGCTCGGCCGCCGTCGCGAGCGGCATCACCTGGTGCCCCGGCTGAAGGGCGGCCGGGATACGGTGCTGCTGCATCCCATCTGCCACCGGAAAATCCACAGCCTGTTCAGCGAAGCGCTGCTGGCGCGGTCCTACGCCAGCGTCGAGGCGCTGCGCGCCCATCCCGAAATCGGCCGCTTCGTTTCGTGGCTGGCAGGCAAGCCCGCCGACTTTCACGTGTCGACTCACACGGCAAAGGTGCAGCGCCGGTAACGGCGTCTCGTGCGATTCGCGCATTACCGTCATACTTTTTCTACAAATGTCCGAATATTGCGAAGGCGTTACGGCGCATCATATACAGGCCGTATCGAGGCGATGGGCCTCGTCATGGGGCTACGAAGATGACCAAGGCTTTCGGCGTGATCAACGCGTTCGCACTGCTTGCCGGTGCCGTGTCGCTGGTGCTGTTCTACTAGCGCCGCCCCGCGCCGTTTCCCTGCCTGACCCGCACCCAAAACGAAAGGGCCGCCCGCTCGCGCGGACGGCCCCTTGATGGTGAACGGTCCGATCAGAACGGCAGGCCGCCCATCGGCTTGGTCATGTCGTTCAGCGCCTTGACGTCTTCCGCCGAGAGCCTGGCGCCTGCGGCAGCGACGTTCTGCTCGATCTGCGCGGGCTTGGTGGCGCCCGCCATGACCGACGTGACGCCCGGCTGGGCGAGCAGCCACGCGACGGCGATCTCGAGCACCGACAGGCCGCGCTCCTTGCCGAACGTCTCGATCTTCTCGACCAGATCGAAGTTGCGGTCGTTCATCTCGAGGCCGCCCAGGCCGGCCATGTTGCTGCCCTCGCCGAAGCGGGTGCCGGCGGCCGGCTTCTCGCCGCGCTTGTACTTGCCGGTCAGCATGCCCGAGGCCAGCGGGAAATAGGGCAGGAAGCCCACGCCGACATATTTGGCGGCGGCGAGGCGCTCGTCCTCAACGTCGCGGCGCAGGATGTTGTAGAAGTTCTGCACCGAGATGAACTGGGGCACGCCCATCTTCTCGGCCTTGCGCACGGCGTCGACCAGCACGTGGCCCTTGAAGTTGCAGCAGCCGATATAGCGGACCTTGCCCTGCTGGATCAGGTCGTTCAGCGCCGAAAGCGTCTCCTCCAATGGCGTCGAGGCATCGGGAAAGTGCATCTGATAAAGGTCGATATAGTCGGTGCCCAGCCGCTTCAGGCTGGCCTCGACCGCGTTCATGATGTACCGGCGCGAGCCGCCGTTCATGTACGGACCCTCGCCCATGGGCATGCCGAACTTGCTGGCCAGCACGATGTCCTTGCGGCGGGCGCCCAGCGCCTTGCCGAGGAATTGCTCCGACTTGCCCCACAGATGCGGATCGGTGGGGTAGGCATCGGCGGTGTCGAACATGGTGATGCCCTGGTCGAGCGCCTTGTCGACGACGGCCTGGGTTTCGGCCATGTCGGTGCGGCCGCCGAAATTGTTGGTGCCCAGGCTGATGGTGGAAATCTTCAGGCCGGAATTACCCAGATTGCGGTATTCCATCTCGCGGTCTCCCCTGTTTGCAGAAACGGTTGCGCGCACGATGCCACGCGCCCGGCGCGTTTGTCCACCGGGCAGCACGGGTGCTGGTTTTGGCGCCGGGCGCTAGCCGATGGCGTCCTTGAACCGGCGGAGGAAGGCCAGGTGGTCGTCCGCCGTCTTCAGGCCCGCGCCCATGGTATGGACGGTGACGTGGGTCGCGCCCGCCTGCTTCCAGGCGGCGTGGTCGGCGGCGGCGTCATCGGGCGTGCGGACCGGGCCGCCCAGCGTCGCGCCGACGAAGATGATGTTGTCGATGCCGACGGCGCCGGGATCCCGGCCCGCCTGCTTCACCATGGCGCGCATCTCGTCGACCTTTTCGGCCGCCTGCGCCGCGGGCAGCACCGGAATCCAGCCGTCGCCGGTGCGCGCCACGCGTTTCATCGACGCCTCGGACGTGCCCCCGAACCAGACCGGGATCGAGCGCTTCACCGGCGGCGGGTTGATGCCCGCGTCGGTCACCTTGTGGAACCGGCCGTCATAGGAGATGGGGTCGCCGGTCCAAAGCCTGCGCAGCAGATCGACCTGCTCGTCGAGCCGGGCGCCGCGCGCCTCGAACGGCGCGCCCAGCGCCTCGTACTCCACCTGGTTCCAGCCGATGCCGAACCCCAACCGCAGCCGCCCGCCCGAGAACACGTCGGCGTTGGCCGCCTGCTTGGCGAACAGCGCCGCCTGGCGCTGGGGCAGGATGATGATGCCGGACGCCAGCTCCAGAGTCTGCGTCACGCCGGCCAGGAAGGCGAACAGGGTGATCGGTTCGTGGAACGGCGTGTCGTGGTTGTAGGGCATGCGCCAATCCGGTCGGCTGGCCAGGTTGGCGCCCATCACGTGGTCGTAGGCGATGATGTGATCGAAGCCCAACCCCTCGACGGCCTGAGCCCAGTCGCGGATGACCGCCGGATCGGCGGCGATCTCGGTCTGCGGAAAAACGACTCCCACGCGCATGCAAGCCTCCCCAAATTTGATGCGTGGTCCAATTTCCAATCCTGATGGCCTGCCTGTCAAGCCCGCTTGTCGTTGACCCTTCCTCCAAAAAGCGGCTCCGCGGACGCCGCGAAAGGCTGGTCTGCCAGGCGCTACAGGGCCGTCATGCACGCCGATCCCTTGACTGGAGAACTCCAGAATCTATTCTCCAGTGATCCTATCGGGAAATAAATGCTCTCTCAGAAGGCCAAATACGCACTGAAGGCGCTGCTCGTCCTGGCCGAGCGGCCGGTCGGTGTCCCCGTGCAGGTGGTGGAACTGGCCGAAGCGGGCAACATTCCGCGCAAGTTCCTCGAACTGATCATGCTGGAGCTGAAAAAGCACGGCATCCTGTACAGCCAGCGCGGCAAGCATGGCGGCTACATGCTGGCCCGGTCTTCGTCCGAGATTACCTTCGGCGACATTGTCCGTGCCATGGACGGCCCCCTGGCGCCGATCCCCTGCGCCAGCCTCACGGCTTACCGGAAATGCGCCGACTGCACCAACGAGAAGACATGCGCCGTGCGTATCATGATGCGCCGGGTCCGGGATGCGGCATCCGAAGTTCTTGATAACACCTCGATCGCCGATATGGGCGCCGACGACATTGAAGTCATTGGAAATCAACAACTTAGTGCGTGATATTTTTTTGGTTGCAATACAATAGTATTTCGATAGGAATTATCTATGTAGTCAGATCGGAGTCGCCCAATGAACGCACGTATCACCGCCGCAGCCATCGCTGTGGCCCTTGGCCTCGCCGCAACGCCGGCCTGGGCCAAGAACATCACCCTGCTCAATGTTTCTTATGACCCGACGCGCGAGTTCTACAAGGAGTACAACGCCGCGTTCGCCGCGTACTGGAAGGGAAAGACGGGAGACACCGTCAATGTCGAGCAGTCGCATGGCGGCTCCGGGAAGCAGGCCCGCGCGGTCATCGACGGCCTGAAGGCGGACGTGGTCACGCTGGCTCTCGAAGGCGATATCGACCAGATCGCCAGGATCAGCAGGAAGCTGCCCGCCAACTGGGTTACGCGGCTGGCGAATAACAGCAGCCCCTACACCTCGACCATCGTGTTCCTGGTGCGCAAGGGCAACCCGAAGAAGATCGCGGATTGGGACGACCTGGTAAAGCCGGGCATCGACGTGATCACGCCCAACCCGAAGACGTCGGGTGGCGCGCGCTGGAACTTCCTCGCCGCCTGGGCCTTCGCAGAGACGAAATACGGCAACGAGAAAGCCGCCCAGGATTTCGTGACCAGGCTTTACAGGAACGTGCCCGTGCTCGACACCGGCGCCCGCGGTTCGACGACAACCTTCGTGCAGCGCGGCATCGGCGACGTGTTGCTTGCCTGGGAGAACGAAGCATTCCTCGCCCTCGAGGAGCTGGGCCCCGACAAGTTCGAAATCGTGACCCCCAGCCTCAGCATCCTGGCCGAGCCCACGGTCGCGCTGGTCGACGCCAACACCAGGGCGAACGGCACAACCCAGGTGGCCCAGGCCTATCTCGAAAGCCTGTATTCGCCCCAGGCGCAGAAGCTCGCCGCCAAGCACTTCTACCGCCCCGCCAATCCTGCATCCGCCGATCCCGCCGACCTGAAGCGCTTCAAGAGGCTCGCACTGGTCAACATCCGCGACGATTTCGGCGGATGGGACAAGGCGCAGTCGAAGTTCTTCGACGACAACGGCATCTTCGACCAGATCTACAAGCCCGGCAGATAAGCAGGAAAGCCAGGCGGGCCGGCCTGGCACAGGACGCCGGCCGCACCGCCCCGCAGCGCACCACACAAGAGGAAACAGACCATGAAGCGCCCAGTGATGAAGCGCCCAGTGATTCTGGGCGGGGGGATCGTTTTGACCCTCACCGCCCTGCCCACCATCGCCCTCGCCCAGACGTCCGAAGACAGGCTTCGCGCCCTCGAGGAGCGCCTGATCCAGGTCGAGTCCGAATTGTCCGCCTACAAGGAAGCCGCCATCCGGCAGCGCCTGGCGGAACTCGACGCCGAGAAGAACAGGAAGCCCGGCACGAAGACCGAGCTGAAGCCCAGCCCTAGGTTTGCCTCGGATGACAAGCAGTTCTCGTTCCGTGTCCGCGGCCGCGCCGAGATGGACTACGCCGCGTTCAACGTGAGGAAGGGCCCGCGCGACTTCAACAACGGCACCGAGCTGCGCCGTGCCCGCATCGGCGTCGACGGCACCATGTACTCCGTCTGGCAGTACCGGCTGGAAATCGACGTTGCCGGCGCGGGCCGCGACGACAGCGGATCGCAGGAGATCGACGTCGCCGACGCCTATGTCCGCTACGCGCCGCAAGGCGCGAACTATTTCATCACCGCCGGCCAGCACAAGACTCCGAACGGCCTGGAACAGCTCCAGAGCAGCACCGTCCTCACCTTCATGGAACGGTCGACGGCCTCGGGCTCCTTCCTTGACCGGCGCACGGCCGGCGGCGACCGCAAGCTCGGGCTCTCGTATACGTACCAGGGCCGGAACTGGACGGCCACCGCGGGCGTGTTCGCCCAGAACCTCGCGCTGACGGGCTCGCCGAACGGCACCGCCACGCCCGACGAAGGCTACGGCATCGCCGGACGCGTGACCTGGGCGCCGATCCAGGAGGCGACCCGCTGGGTCCATCTGGGCGCCTCCGGCTACTACCGCGAGACCAAGGGCCAGCAGTCCATCCGGTTCGGCGACCGGCCCGAGGTGCGCGTCGACAATTCCCGCACGGTGGACACGGGCGCCTTCAACGCCGACAGCTACTACTTCGCCGGGGCGGAAGCAGCGGCCGCCTTCGGCCCGTTCAGCGTCCAGGCGGAGTATCAGTCCACCTGGGTGAACCAGCCGGCGGCCGCGAACGTGAACTTCAGCGGCGGCTATGTCTCCGCCAGCTGGGTCCTGACGGGCGAAACCGTCGAATACAAGGACGGCCTCGTGGGCGGCATCAAGCCGAAAGCGAACTTCTCGCCCTCCGGCGGCGGCTGGGGCGCCTGGCAGATCGCCGCGCGCTACAGCTTCGTCGACCTCGATGACCTGAACGTGCTTGGCGGCAAGGAGGATAACCTCACCGTCGCCCTCAACTGGTGGCTGAACCCCAATTTGCGGGCATCCTTCAACTACATCCGCTTCGATGCGAGACGCCGCGGGATCGACACCGAAGGGGACGCCTTCGCCTTTCGCGTCGGCGCAAACTGGTAATCCTATCAGTTTTATAGTTTAGATGGTCTATTCCGCGGATTGCGGATTCTCCGCGCCTGTCGGAACAGGCTGTCAAGATACCGGGAGCTAAGGGTTTATGAGTGCCGTCCGCACAGGAAGCCGAAGCAGCGTCATTCCCGGATTCGGGATTTCCCTGGGCTTCACCATCGTCTATCTCAGCCTGGTCATCCTGATCCCGCTCGGCGGCCTGCTGGTCACGAGCGCGGGTCTCGGATGGTCGGAGCTCTATCGCATCGCGACCGACCTGCGCACGGTCAACGCCCTCTGGCTCAGCGTCTGGACGGCACTGATCGCGGCGATCATCAACGTGCCGTTCGGTGTACTGGTTGCGTGGGTGCTGGTGCGCTACCGCTTCCCCGGCCGCCGCTTCCTCGATGCCGCCGTCGACCTGCCATTCGCGCTGCCGACCGCGGTCGCGGGCATTGCCCTGACCGCGCTGTACGCGCCGAACGGCTGGGTCGGGACATGGCTCGAGCACGCCGGCATCAAGGCCGCGTACACACCGCTCGGCATCGTCATCGCGCTGACCTTCATCGGTCTGCCCTTCGTCGTCCGCACGGTGCAGCCATTGCTGGAGGACGTCGACAAGGAGGTCGAGGAGGCCGCGGCGACGTTGGGAGCGGGCCGCTTTCAGACCGCGCGCCGGGTGATCCTTCCCTCGGTGCTGCCGGCCGTCATCACCGGCTTCGCCCTCGCCTTCGCGCGGGCGATCGGCGAGTACGGCTCGGTGGTGTTCATCGCCGGCAACATTCCCTACGTGTCCGAGATCGCCCCGCTGCTGATCGTCATCCGGCTCGAGGAGTACAATTACGCGGGCGCGACCACGGTCGCGGCCCTGATGCTGATGATCTCCTTCGCCATGCTGATCTTCATCAACTCGGTGCAGGCCTGGACGCGCAGGAGGTACGGCAATGGCTGAGACCGCGCCCCTCCACAACCCCGTCACCGAAGGCCGGGTCACCCGCACCGTGCTGGTCACCATCGCGGTGGTCTTCCTTCTGCTGTTCCTGATCATGCCGCTGGCGCTCGTCTTCGCCGAAGCCCTGCGCGACGGCATCGGCGCCTATTTCGAGGCGCTCGCCGAACCGGATGCGCTCTCGGCCATGAAGCTGACCCTGATCGTCGCCGCCATCGCCGTGCCGCTCAATGTGGTGTTCGGCCTGGCCGCGTCCTGGGCCATCGCCAAGTTCAGCTTCCGCGGCAAGAACCTGCTGCTGTCTTTGATCGACCTGCCGTTCTCGGTGTCGCCGGTCATCTCGGGTCTCGTCTGGGTGCTGCTGTTCGGCAGCCACGCCGTGCTGGGCCAGTGGCTGATGGAGAACGACATCCAGATCCTGTTCGCCGTGCCCGGGCTGGTGCTGGCCACCACCTTCGTCACCTTCCCGTTCGTCGCCCGCGAGCTGATTCCGCTAATGCAGGAGCAGGGCACCACCGACGAGGAAGCGGCGCTGTCGCTGGGCGCCAGCGGACTGCAGACCTTCTGGCACGTCACCCTGCCCAATGTGCGCTGGGCGCTGGTCTACGGCGTGCTGCTGTGTACCGCCCGCGCCATCGGCGAGTTCGGCGCCGTCTCCGTCGTCTCCGGCCACATCCGCGGCCAGACCAACACCATGCCGCTCCATGTGGAGATTCTTTACAATGAGTACAGTTTCGTCGGCGCCTTCGCGGTCGCTTCGGTCCTCGCCCTCCTCGCCCTCGTCACGCTCGGAATCAAGGCTGTCCTGGAATGGCGTTTCGCCAGCCAGCTCGCCGCCGGGCACCGGCGCTAGGGGGCGGGGCGTGCGGATTTCCATCAGCAACCTCGCCAAGGCGTTCGACCGGTTCCCGGCGCTGGACGGCGTATCGCTGGAGATCGGCTCGGGCGAGCTGGTCGCGCTGCTCGGCCCATCCGGCTCGGGCAAGACCACCCTGCTGCGCTCGATCGCCGGCCTTGAGCATCCATCCTCGGGCGAGATCCTGTTCGACGGCGAGGACGTGTCGAACCTGTCGGTCGGCGAGCGGCGCATCGGCTTCGCCTTCCAGTCCTACGCCCTGTTCCGGCACATGACCGTGTTGAACAACGTGGCCTTCGGCCTGAAGGTGCGGCCGCGCCGGACGAGGCCGCCGCGCACCGAGATCAGGCAGCGCGCCCTCGAACTGCTCGAGCTGGTACAGCTCGGCGGGCTGGAGAACCGCTTCCCGTCGCAGCTGTCCGGCGGCCAGCGGCAGCGGGTCGCGCTTGCCCGTGCGCTCGCCATCGAGCCGCGCGTGCTGCTGCTCGACGAGCCGTTCGGCGCGCTCGACGCCAAGGTGCGCAAGGAGCTGAGGCGCTGGCTGCGCCAGCTCCACGAGCGGCTGGGCCTGACCACCATCTTCGTCACCCACGACCAGGAGGAGGCGCTGGAGCTGGCCGATCGGGTCGTGGTGATGAGCCACGGCAAGATCGAGCAGATGGGTACGCCGGTCGAGGTCTACGAAGAGCCGGCCACCGCCTTCGTCAGCGAGTTCCTGGGCGCGGTGAACACCTTCCCCTGCACCCTCGACGACGGCCTCGCCGAGGTGCTGGGCGCCGAGTTCCCCATCGAGCTGCCGGTTCAAGCGGGACCCCGGCGCACCCATGGCCCCGCGGTCGCCTATGTCCGCACCCACGAGATCGAGCTGATCTCGCGGGAGCGGATGGAAGGCGTTCCCGCCATCGTCCGCGCCGTGTTCCCGTTCGGCGGCGGCATCCGCGTCGAATTGGCCGTCGAGGGCTACGCCACGCCGGTGCAGGCCGAGGTGCCGCGCGCCTTCTTCGATTCCGGCGAGGTCAGGGTCAACGCGGGCCTGTTCGTGCGCGCCACCAACGCGAGGGTGTTCCCGGTGGAGTGATCACGGCGGCGGCATCGGCCCCAGCAGGATGCCCATGCCGACGCCGGCCTCGTCGCTGCCGCGGCCGAACTGGTAGGCCATCCATTTGCCGTCGGGGCTGACGACGCCGTTGGACACGCGGTGCGCGCCGTAGTTCATGTAATGGGTGAGGCGGGTCAGCGTGTGCTCGGGCGCAGCCAGCTCGATGCGGCAGATTTCGAGGCCCTTGCCGTAACCCGGCCCGCAATCCACCAGCGAATAGTCTCCCTTGGGCCCGATGCCCTCGATCTCGTTGAACGCGCCGTCGCGGATGTCGTGATAGGTAATCGGCGTCCCGTCAGCCACGCGCACGCCCAGGATGGCGCTGTGGACGATATGGCCGAACTTGCCCAACGACAGGCGGATGCCGCCGATGTCGTAGCAGCTCAGGGTCACCTCGCGGTCGTCGTCGCGGAAATCCTGTGCTTCGAGGATGCAGTCCTTGCTGGGCCGGCGAACGAGTTCGCGCTTGTTGGCGAGCACCGGCGCGCCGTCGCGCATCACAAGTTCCGCCACCATGATGGCGGTGTATTCCTCGACAGTGTCCTCGGGCTTGCTGGTCTCCGGATGCAGGATCGCCCATGCGACCCGGTTCGCCTTGCGCGAGACGGCGATGCCCTCGGAAACATGCTGGTCGAGCGGCAGGATCGCGCCTTCCGCATCCTTGTCCATCCACCACATCTCGATCTTGCTGATCCGCATCACCTGCCGGTCGGCTTCCTGGCGGCGCGGGCCCAGCAGGAGGAACCCGCCATCGGGTAGGTAGTGGACGCGCAGGAAGCCGGCATGGGCAGTGTGCGCCGTCAGGTTGCGCACCTTGCCGGTGGCGATGTCGTATTCGAAGGCGTCGCCATAGCTGCGGCCTATGAAGGCGAGCTTCTTCCCGTCCGGCGAGAACACCGGCCGCTCGCCGAAGCCGCTGATCAGGCGCGTTCCCTCCGGCAGATTCTCCAGCGGTTCGCCGTCCCTCGTCTTGCCGAAATCGATCTTCCCAGCCAGCGCGCCGCCCGCCAGCAGCGCGAGCGCCACGGCCATCACGGCCCCGGTCCATCGGTTCATGGTCACCTCCCCTGTCGCGGACAGTCTATCGGCTTGTCGCCGCCGGGATAAAGGCTGCTATCATCCCGCCGGGAAAGGGAGGATGCCAATGTCACTCAAGGGTAGGGTCGCCATCGTCACGGGCGGCAACCGGGGAATCGGCAAGGGGATCGCGCTGGGCCTGGCGCAGGACGGCGCGGACATCGCGATCAACTACAAGGGCAACGAGCAGGAGGCGCGCAAGACGCTGGACGAGCTTCTGGTGCTGGGCGTACGCGCGGCAATCTACCAGGCGGGTGTCGACGACTATTCAGCGGTGCGCGACATGGTGGCGAAGGTGGCCGCCGATTTCGGCCACATCGACATCCTCGTCAACAATGCAGGCATCGCCAGCAAGGGCCGCTCGGTCGCCGACACCGATCCGGACGAGTTCGAGCGCGTGGTCCGCACCCACGCCTTCGGCACCTTCTACGCCACCCACGAGGTGATCCCGCACCTGCGCAAGCGGCCGCGCGGCGACATCATCATGGTGTCCTCGGCCGCGACGCGGCGCTGGATGGCCAACGGCGCGCCCTACAATGTGGGTAAGGCCAGCATCGAGGCCATCGCCTTCGGCGTCGCCAAGGAGGAACGGGAAAACAACATCAGGGTGAACGTGGTCGCCCCCGGCGTGGTCGAGACCGACATGGGCCGCCGACTGCTGAAGGCTAGAGGCGTCGCCGACCCGCGCGACGCCGACGCCACGGCCCCGTTCGGCCGCGTCTGCCAGCCGGAGGATCTGTCGAACGTGGTCAGGTGGCTGGTATCCGAGCAGAACAGCTACGTGACCGGCGAGCGCATTTACGTGGATGGGCTGGCGGGGGTCTAACCAATCCCGTCATCCCGGCGAAGGCCGGGATCCAGCCCCTTACAAAAAGACCGGCGCGAAGCGCGCCGTACTGCCGAGTCTGGATCCCGGCCTTCGCCGGGATGACGGCTTGAGTAGCACTACCGCTTCAGCGCCTCTTCCACGAAATCCAGCCGGTCCTGGCCCCAGAACATCTCGCCGTCGACGAAGAAGGTGGGCGCGCCGAAGGCGCCGCGTTCGGCGGCTTCCTGGACGTTGGCCTTCAGCTTTTCCTTGATGTCCTCGCGGGCGACGCCGGCCTGGTAGGCTGCGACGTCGAGGCCGGCCTTTTCCAGCAGCGCCGGCCAGACGTCGTCGGCGCCGATGTTGAGCCCGTCCACATGCATGGCCTCGAACATGGCCTTGGCGTAGGGCTCGAACTCGCCCCGCTCCTGCGCCACGAACGCGCCGCGCAGCGGCGGGACGATCTTCAGCTCCATCATGTGCGGGTTGCGGTTGAGCGGCACGCCGTAGCGCTTCGCGAAGCGTTGCAGGTCGACGCCGGAATACTTGCCCTTGTTGGGCACGGTCATGGGCGGCCGGTTGCCGGTCGCCTGGAACAGGCCGAGGGTCAGCATGGGCCGCCACACGACCGTGCAGCCGGTGCGCTCCATGATGCCGGGCATCCGGGTCCACGCCAGGTAGGTGGGCGGGCTCATGAAATCGAAGAAGAATTCGAGGGTCTTGCCCATCACCAGGGCTCCTTCCAGGGGCGCAGCTCGGTCTCGTGGGTCCAGGCGCTGCGGTGCTGCGAGTGGATGGCGAAATAGGTGTCGGCGATGGCCTCGGGCGCCAGCACGCCGTCGGCGGGCCGTTCCTCGAACACCTGCGGCATCATTTTCCGGATCAGTGGCGTGTCGATGGGACCGTCGATGATCACATGCGCCACATGGATGTTCTTCGGGAACAGCTCGCGCGCCATGGACTGGGCCAGCGCGCGGAGCGCGTGCTTCGAGCCGGAGAACGCCGCCAGATTGGCCTTGCCGCGCAGCGCCGATGTCGCGCCGGTGAAGATGATCGTGCCCTTCTCGCGCGGTTCCATGAATTTGGCGACCTCGCGGCCCATCAGGAACGCACCGAAGGCGTTGACCCGCCAGACCCGCTCGTAATCCTCGGCCGAATGCGCCGCGATGGGCGAGCTGGCGCCGATCGCGGCGTTGTAGACCGCCACCTCGATGGGCCCGACCTCGCGCTCGATGCGCGCGATCATGTCGACCATCTGGTCTTCCCGGGTGGAATCGACGCCATAGGCATGGGCCGTACCGCCCTCGGCGACGATCTCGCCCACCAGATGGTTGAGCTTCTCCTCGTTGCGGCGGGCAACGCAGGCGGTATAGCCGGCGCGCGCGAAGCGCCTGGCGATGGCGCCGCCGGTGGCGACGCCGGCGCCGACGACGAGCGCGACGGGTTTCACGGCTTGATCCGGTCGCCGTAGAGCTCGAGCAGGCCGCGCGGGTCGCAATAGTCGACCCACTTCCTGATCTTGCCGCCCTTCAGGGTAAACACGCTGCAGACCGGGAGCTTGAGCACCTCGGCGCCGCTCTTGTCGCGGTAGCTGTCCACGTGCTCGACGAACACCATGTCGTCCATGGCTTCCTGGGTGCCCAACTTTGGGACGATCTTCACCACCGGCGCGTTGCCGCCGATGTCGCTGAACAGGGTCTCCTTCACCTGCGCCTTGGTCATGGTGGGGAAGCCGGTCAGGCTGTAGGTGCCTTCCTCGGACAGATAGAGGTCGTAGCCGTCCCACACATGCTGGCGGGTGCCGCCCTCGAACGCCTTGTAGAGCGCGATGATGATGCGCAGGTTGGTGATGGCCTTGGGGTCCTTGGGCGGCATGGGTCTCTCCTGGGTGATTGCCGGCGGGACCTCTCCCCTTCCCGACCGGCGCGTGAGCGGGCATGATAGGAAGTGTCTGGACGCCAAGTCCAGCGGGCCGACGGAGGAAACGACGAATGTCGCGACTCGCCATCATCTGCGCGATTGCCGTGCTGCTGCCGGCGGGTGTCCAGGCCGGATCCTACCGCGCCGGGCCGCTGGGCGCGTGGGACCAGAACGGCGAGTTCTCCTGCGAGGGCGGCGATCTGCTGGTGTTCCCCGGCGGCGACTTCGCCGTGGTGCCCCGCCCGGCCGACGACCGCACCATTGCCGTGATCGACAGCCGCAGCGGCCGAGCCAAGGTGGGCGGCACCGCCGCCGCTGACCTGGAACGGCTGACCGGCGATCCCGACATATGCGCCGGCCCGGTCGACTGCGACGACTGGGACGGAGTCGGCAAGGCGCTGGAGCGCTGCTGGTCCGACGGAGGACCGATCAATTAACGCCGATCACGCCGGGAGCAGCTTCAGCCCGACGATTCCGCAGATGACGAGCCCGATGCAGGCGACGCGCAGCCCGGTCGCGGGCTCGCCGAACAGGGTCACGCCGGCAACCGCCGTACCGATGATTCCGATGCCGCTCCAGACGGCGTAGGCTGTGCCGATCGGCACGCTGCGCAGGGCGAGGGCGAGCAGCCCGAGGCTGATCACGATGCTGGCCACGGTGCCAAGAGACCACCACAGCCTGGTGAAGCCGTGCGATTGTTTCAGCCCCAGCGCCCAGCCGATCTCGAACAGGCCGGCGAGCCCCAGATACACCCATCCCATCACAGACCTCCTTCGATCTGTCACAGGGCCGTCCCCAATGCTATACGGAAGGTCCGGGTCGTCCCGGACAAGGTGAATATGGGACGCGCCGGCCGCGCCGGCAATTATCCGGAGGGCAAGGCGCCTTTGCCCCACTCCCCGCTTGACTTGACGGGACTTGGCGCTATGGTCGCGCCCTCAAATTCGATGCGCGCCGCGCAACAGGAGTCGTACCCATGGCGAAGCCGACCACGATCAAGATCCGGCTGGAGAGCACCGCGGACACCGGCTACTTCTACGTCACCAAGAAGAATCCTCGGACCATGACCGAGAAGATGAAGGTGAAGAAGTACGATCCGGTCGTGCGCAAGCATGTCGAGTTCAAGGAAGGCAAGATCAAGTAATCTTGCCTCCTGCGCCCGCCGGGGCGTTTCCCGGCCCATTCCATCCATGAACACCGACCGCGCCGAAACCATCGCCCTGCAGGCCCTCGCCTTCCTGGCGGCGGACGATGAGGCGCTGGGCGGCTTTCTGCATGTCACCGGCCTCGGCATGGGCGAGCTGCGCGCGGCCGCCGGCAATCCCGAGACCCTGGCCGGCATCCTCGACTATGTGCTGCAGGACGAGGCCATGCTGCTGGCGTTCTGCGAGGCGGCGGACATCCTCCCCGAGGAACCCATCCGCGCCCGCGCCCACTTGCCGGGCGGCGACGTCCCCCATTATACCTGAGGCATGACCGTCCATCCCGATGTGCTCGAACAGGCCGACCGGATCGCGCTCGATCCGGCGCGGCCGCTGATCCTGTCCGACGCCGACGAGGTGATCCTGCAGTTCGCCAGCGTGCTGGAGGAATTCCTGCACGAGAACGAGCTCTATTTGAACCTGGAGAGCTTCGCGCTGACCGGCAACATCCGGCGCAAGGCCGACGACGTCGCCGTCACCGCCGAAGAGGTGACCGCGCTGATCGGCCAGTTCTTCGTCGAGAAGACCGAGCACCAGCCCGCCGTTCCCGGCGCGCCCGAGGCGCTGAAGGCGCTGTCGGAGAAAGCGCAGATCGTCATCGTCACCAACGTGCCGCTGCAGCAGCGCGAGGCGCGGGCGCGGGCGCTGAAGAAGCTGGGCATGGACTATCCGCTGATCGCCAATATCGGCCTGAAGGGCGCGGTGGTGAAGCACCTGGCCGACAAGATCGACGCGCCGGTCTACTTCATCGACGACATCCCGCCCAACATCGCATCGGTCGCCAAGGCCTGCGAGAAGGTGCACTGCCTGCATTTCGTCCATGACGAGCGCCTCGGCGGCCTGCTGGGCCCGGCCGAGAACAGCCGCCACCGGGCCGACAACTGGCCCGAAGCCGCCGCTTGGTTGACGGCGCACATGGAAAAGCTGGGCTATTGATGCGCCGCCTGGGCGTCGACCTCGGGGGAACGAAAACCGAGGCCGTCGTGCTGGGGGATGACGGTTCCGAGTTGTTCCGACGCCGCATTCCCACGCCGCCCGCCTATGAGGACCGCATCGCCGCCATGGCCGCGCTGGTCGCCGCCGCGGAGACGGCGGTGGGGCAGACCTGCAGCGTCGGCATCGGCACGCCGGGCTCGGTCTCGCCACACAGCGGGCTGATGCAGAACGCCGAGAACATGGAGGGCCGGCCACTGCGCGAGGACCTGTCGGCGGCGCTGGGGCGCGAGATCCGCATGGCCAACGACGCCGACTGCCTCGCATTGTCCGAGGCGAGCGACGGCGCCGGCGCCGGCAAGGCCGTTGTCTTCGCCGCCATACTGGGCACGGGCGTGGGCGCCGGCATCGTCGCGAACGGTCGCCTGCTGCATCGGGGCCCCAACGCGACGACCGGCGAATGGGGCCACAATCCCCTGCCCGCGCCCGGCGACATGGAACGCCCGGGCCCTGCCTGCTATTGCGGCCGGCATGGCTGCGTGGAGACGTTCCTCAATGGCCGCGGCCTGGCGCTCGCGCACCGTCAACTCACGGGCGAGGACGCGCTGCCCGAGGACATCGCGCTGGCTGATTCGCCTGCGCGCCTTGCGGCGCTCGACCTCTACGCCGACCGGTTGGCCCGGTCGCTCGCCACCGTGATCAACATCCTCGACCCGGACGTGATCGTGCTGGGCGGCGGCCTGTCGAATGTGGGCAGGCTTTATGAAGCGGTGCCGCCGCTGCTGCCCCGCTACGTGTTCTCCGACGGCGTGAAGACCCCGCTGGCGAAGGCCATGCACGGCGATTCGAGCGGCGTCAGGGGCGCGGCGAGGTTGTGGGATCAGACTTGAACTTTGCCGTCATTCCTGCGACGACCGAAGCGACGCGGCAACCCAGTGCTGATGCCATACCCAATTTTCACCGTGTGCCTGAGCTTGTCGAAGGCCCTTGCATCAGCGCCGGTGCAGGTGCCCTTCGACAAGCTCAGGGCCTCGGATAGGATTAGGAGCCGCACGAACATGGGTTGCCGCGTCGCTGCGCTCCTCGCAATTGACGACCGAAGCGCTTCACTCCAGGAAGCTCCGCGCCGCGATCAGCACCAGCAGCACCACCTGCACCGCGTAGAACATGAAGCGCAGATAGACCGCGGGGATGCTGGTCGAGGCCATGTGCACCATGGACTGAAAGATGCGGGCATAGAGGATCCAGAGGGCATAGCGGTCCGCGACCGAGCTGTGACCGGACAGGATCGCCACCAGGATCACGGCGATGACGATGGGCAGGTTCTCGCAGCAATTGGCGTGCGCCCGGGCGAGGCGGCGGGAGAAACCGCCGACGTCCTCGCCGGTGGGCGAGAACTCGTTGGCCGCCCTGCGGCCCTGCATGACGATGACCATCCGCGTGGCGGCGATCAGCACGGTCAGCAGCAGCGTCCACATGGCGAAGCCCAGCAGGGCCATGAATGCCGGCGTCATCGACGGGCCTCCCTCGTTTCGTCCCCGGCGCAGCATAGGGTGTACGCGGCCCGCTTGGAACGGCGATGCGCTCTGTTACACTCGGGCGTCGAAACAGGCAGGAGCAATCGATGAGCGGAAAGATCGCGGCACGGCTTCGGGAACTGGGGATCGAGCTGGCCGGGCCGCCCGCACCGGTCGCCGCCTATGTGCCGTTCGTCATCACCGGCAATTTGATCTTCGTGTCGGGCCAGGTCTCGGCGGTGCCGAGCGGCCAGCGCTATGCCGGCAAGGTCGGCCTCGACCTCACCGTGGAGCAGGGCCACCAGGCGGCGCGGCTGTGCGGCCTCAACATCCTCGCCCAGCTCAAGGCGGCGCTCGGCGACGACCTCGACCGCATCGAGCGCATCGTCAAGCTGACCGGCTTCGTCAATTGCGCCGACGGCTTCACCCAGCAGCCGCAGGTGGTGAACGGCGCCTCGGAGTTGATGGTCGACGTGTTCGGCGACGCCGGGCGCCACGCCCGCGCGGCGCTGGGCGCCAACGCGCTGCCGCTGGGCATGGCGGTTGAAGTGGACGCGGTCGCGGCCTTCACGTGAGCGAACCGGTTACCGCCACCGCCATTCCCTCGCTCTCCGCCGTGAAGGCGGCGGACTGGGACGCCTGCGCCGGCGGCGACAACCCCTTCGTCTCCCACGCCTTCCTGTCGGCGCTGGAGGACAGCGGCTGCGTCGGCCCCGGCACCGGCTGGACGCCCATGCATGTGGTCATCGAGCAGGCCGGCGGCGGATTGTCGGGCTGCGTTCCCATGTACGCCAAGACCCATTCCCAAGGCGAGTACGTGTTCGACCACAGCTGGGCGCATGCCTGGGAGCGGGCGGGCGGCGACTATTATCCCAAGCTGCAAGTCTCGGTGCCGTTCTCGCCCGTGACCGGGCCGCGCCTGCTGGCGAAGGACAAGGAGACGCGCGGCCTGCTGCTCAACGCCTGCGTCCAGGTGGCCGACCGGATGGGCGTTTCCTCGCTGCACGTCACCTTCCCCACCTTCGAGCAGTGGACCGAGATGGGCGAGGCCGGCCTGCTGCTGCGCAAGGACCAGCAGTTCATCTGGCGCAATGACGGCTATGGCAGCTTCGAGGATTTCCTCGCCGCCCTCAGCTCGCGCAAGCGCAAGAACATCCGCAAGGAGCGCGCCCAGGCGCTTTCCGCCGGCATCGATATCGAGGTGGTGACCGGCAAGGATCTCAGGGAAGAGCACTGGGACGCGTTCTACCGCTTCTATGTCGACACCTCGTCGCGCAAATGGGGCCGGCCCTACCTGAACCGCAAGTTCTTCTCACTGCTCGGCGAGCGCATGCCGGACAAGGTGGTGCTGGTGCTGTGCCGGCGCGCCGGCCGGTACATCGCCGGCGCCATCAACCTGCTGGGCTCGGACGCCCTGTTCGGCCGCAACTGGGGCTGCGTCGAGGACCATCCCTGCCTGCACTTCGAGGCCTGCTACTACCAGGCCATCGATTTCGCCATCGCCCGCGGCCTGTCGCGGGTCGAAGCCGGCGCCCAGGGCCAGCACAAGCTGGCCCGCGGCTACATGCCCCAGTTCACCTACTCGGCCCACTGGATCGCCGATCCCGGCTTCCGCCAGGCCGTCGCCCGCTTCCTCAAGGAGGAGGGCGCCTATGTGGAGCACGACCAGGACGTGCTCGCGGCGCATGGGCCGTTCAGGAAGGTGGGCGGGGAGGATTGATCTACTGCCCTCGATTGCCGGCCCGGCAAAAGCCGGTACTTGGGGTGCGACACACTACTTGACCGAGTCCCTGAGCTTGTCGAAGGGCCCTGCACGAACGCTGATGCAAAGGCCCTTCGACAAGCTCAGGGACTCGGATACGTGAGTGATCTGCGTCGCGACTGAGCGGCAGACGGCCAGAAAACAGAAAAGGGCCGGTGTCGCCACCGGCCCTTTCCTATTGTTCCCGCGAACCCTTAGTCGGCCAGCGCCGGCTCGTCGTTTTCCTGCTTGCGGGACGCGGCCGGCGGGGACGACAGCGAGGTGATGTCGAACGACAGCGCGCCGTCCTTCACCGACACCTTGACGTGGCCGCCCTTGGCCAGCTTGCCGAACAGCAGCTCGTCGGCCAGCGGCTTCTTGATGTACTCCTGGATCGTCCGGCCCATGGGGCGGGCGCCGTAGAGCTTGTCGTAGCCCTTGTCCACCAGCCACTGGATGGCGGGGGCGGTCAGATCGAAGGTGACATGGCGGTCGCTGAGCTGGGCCTCGAGCTGCATGATGAACTTCTCCACCACGCGGCTGACGATGTCGGTGCCCAGATGGCCGAACGCGATGGTGGCGTCGAGACGGTTGCGGAATTCGGGGGTGAACATCCGCTTGATCGCCTCGTCGTCCGCGTCGTCCTTGGTGCCGCGGCCGAAGCCGATCGAGCTCTGGCTGAGCTCGGCGGCGCCGGCGTTCGTGGTCATGATCAGGATGGCGTTGCGGAAGTCGACCGACTTGCCCGAATGATCCGTCAGCTTGCCGTGATCCATGATCTGGAGCAGCACGTTGAACACGTCCGGATGCGCCTTCTCGATCTCGTCGAGCAGCAGCACGCAATGCGGGTGCTGGTCGACCGCGTCGGTCAGCAGGCCGCCCTGGTCGAAGCCGACATAGCCCGGAGGCGCGCCGATCAGCCGCGAGACCGAATGCCGCTCCATGTATTCGGACATGTCGAAGCGGATCAGCTCGATGCCCATGATGGTCGCCAGCTGGCGCGCCACCTCGGTCTTGCCGACGCCGGTCGGACCCGAGAACAGGTAGGAGCCGATCGGCTTCTCGGCCTCGCGCAGGCCCGCGCGAGCCAGCTTGATGGCCGATGACAGCGCCTCGATCGCCTTGTCCTGGCCGTAGACCACCCGCTTCAGCTCGGCGTCCAGGTTGGCCAGCGCCGCCCGGTCGTCGCGCGAGACCGACTTCGGGGGGATGCGGGCGATCTTGGCCACGATCTCCTCGACCTCGCGCACGCCGATGGTCTTGCGGCGGCGGCTTTCCGGCACCAGCATCTGCGCCGCGCCCACCTCGTCGATGACGTCGATGGCCTTGTCGGGCAGCTTGCGGTCGTTGATGTACTTGGCCGCCAGCTCCACCGCCGTCTTGATCGCGTCGTTGGTGTAGCGGACCCGGTGATGCTCCTCGAAATAGGGCTTGAGGCCCTTCATGATCTTGATCGCGTCCTCGACCGACGGCTCGTTGACGTCGATCTTCTGGAACCGGCGCAGCAGGGCGCGGTCCTTCTCGAAATAGGAGCGGAACTCCTTGTAGGTGGTCGATCCGATGCAGCGCAGGCCGCCCGACTGGAGCGCCGGCTTCAGCAGATTCGAGGCGTCCATGGCGCCGCCGCTCGTTGCGCCGGCGCCGATCACGGTGTGGATCTCGTCGATGAACAGGATCGCGTTGTCGTGCTCCTCGATCTCCTTCACCACCGCCTTCAGCCGTTCCTCGAAGTCGCCGCGGTAGCGGGTGCCGGCCAGCAGCGCGCCCATGTCGAGCGCGAAGATGGTGGCGTTCTGCAGGATCTCGGGCACCTCGTGGCGGATGATCTGGCGCGCCAGGCCCTCGGCGATGGCGGTCTTGCCGACACCAGGGTCGCCGACCAGCAGCGGGTTGTTCTTCTGCCGGCGGCACAGGATCTGGATGACGCGTTCGACCTCGGCGTGGCGGCCTATCAGCGGGTCGATCTTGCCCTCGCGCGCCTTCTTGTTGAGGTTGACGCAATAGGTCGACAGCGCCTCGCCGCCCTTGGCCGGCGCCGCCTCGGGCTCTTCCTCGGCGCCGCGCGGGGTGCGCGTCTCGGTGCGCGCGGCCGCCTTGGCGATGCCGTGCGAGATGTAGTTGACCGCGTCGAGCCGGGTCATGTCCTGCTCCTGCAGGAAGAAGGCGGCGTGAGACTCTCGCTCGGAGTAGATGGCCACAAGTACGTTGGCGCCGGTCACTTCCTCGCGGCCCGAGCTCTGCACGTGGATGATGGCGCGCTGGATGGCGCGCTGGAACCCGGCGGTCGGCTTGGCGTCGGTCTTGTCGGAGACGCGGATGCCGGCGAGCTCGCGCTCGAAATAGTCGAGGATGGTCTGGCGCAGCTTGTCGAGGTCGACGCTGCAGGCGCGCATCACGGCGATGGCGTCGGGATCTTCGGTCAGCTTGAACAGAAGGTGCTCGAGGGTCGCGTATTCGTGGTGGTGCTCGTTGGCGAGAGCCAGGGCACCGTGGAGCGTCTTCTCCAGATTCTGCGAAATGGCTGGCACGGTCTGTTCCTCTTTCTACTCTTTTTCGAGAGTGCACTGCAGCGGATGTTCATGCCGCCGCGCGTAGTCGATGACCTGGGTCACCTTGGTTTCAGCAACTTCGAACGTGTACACGCCGCAGACGCCGATTCCCTTCTGATGGACCATCAACATGATATGGGTCGCTTCTTCCCGATTCTTATTGAAAAAGCGCTCCAGGACATGCACGACGAATTCCATCGGGGTGTAGTCGTCGTTCAGCAGCAGGACTTTGTAGAGGGACGGCTTCTTGGTCTTGGGCTTGGTCTTGGTGACCACGCCCGTCCCGGTGCCCCCGTTCCCGCCTTGGTTCTCGTTGCTCATACAGACCGTATCCGCTCGTGGTGCCGCCGCGCTTGTGTTGGGGCTGCTGGGCGCAGCGGTCGACGGACCTATTAAATAGGGAATTACGGTCGGTTTCAAAGACGATTTTCCGAGTGTTCTGCCGGGCGTTCCTCCAACTAAAAAGGCCCGGTACTTTCTGTGCACCGGGCCCTTTTTCCATCTCTTTGCTCCGCCGCTTTACGCGGTCAGGGGCTTTGAGAACTTTTCCATGGTCGCTGTTATGCGGCTCTGGATCGGGGCCATGGCGTCTTTCGAGTACTCGCCCATCATCTCGCCGATCTTGGTGGTGTCGGCGACCATGTGGTCCCAGGAGGTCTTCATCAGGTCCGACTGGAGCTCGAGATACTCCTTGGCGCTCTTGGCGGCAGCGAGCGCCTTCACGGCGGCGATGCTGTCTTCCAGATTACGCTTGGAGATGGCCGCGAGTTCCGCGTTGACCGCCTCGATGCCCTTGGCGAAGACGGTGCCGGCGCTGACGACGGCGTCCATGTTTTCCCGCCCGATGGCGGAGATGTCGCTGAAGTTCTGCATGACTGTCTCGTACTTCTCTTTGCTGGTTGCGAACGCTTGCTCGAAGGTCTTGGTGATCTTCTCGGTGCCGGCCTTGACCGCCTTCTCGGCGGTTGCCTTGCCGGCCTTCGCCGCCTTGAGGGCGGATGTCTCGGCGGATTTCACCGCCTTGACGGCGGTCTCCTTCACGGTCGTGACGGCCTTGGCGACCGGCTCGACGGCGGCTTCCACGAGGGGGGGCGCTTCGGCCGCCGTCGTCTCGATCTTCTCGGCGACCGCCTCGACGACCGGGGTGGCCGCTTCGGTTGCCGCCTCGACAGCCGCGACCGGGGTCACCGGTTCTGCTGCAACCGGTGGCACCGCCTTGGCCCGCGGCTTTCTGGCGGGGGCCTTCTTGGCCGGAGGGGCCGCGTCGGCTGCCGTCGCGGAAGGGGGAACCGCTTTAGCCGTCTTGGCCGCAGGCTTCGGTTTGGTGGTGCGGGTCGTGGCCATCTGTGTCCTCATCGGTAACAAGTCACTCGCAGCGCCGCCGGGAGGGTAACCTGGGAGAGGGTTTGTGCAGCGCAGCGTAACTAGACTATGGGGTCGGGCCGTCCTACCGTCAAGAATAATTTTGTGCACCGCAACAAAGAATGTTGCGGTGCACTAGAAACCTGTTTGCGGTCAACGGTTTGCAGACTGACGAAAAGTTCAGTCCCGCGGTCGGCCACATGGCGCGCCGCCCACGCCCAGGCGCCGGCGAGGGAGTTCCTCGCCCGGCGACAAGGGATGGACCCCTAAAGGGAATCCGGCGGCTCGATGCCGCTTTGGCGGAGCTGCGCCACGAGCTGTTCCTTCAACCGGCCGAGTCCCGCCTCGGTGCCGGATTCGCAGCGGGCCACCAGCACGTCCTGGGTGTTGGAGGCGCGCAGCAGCCACCAGCCGTCGGCGTTCGACACCCGCACGCCGTCGATGTCGTTGACGTCGTCTCCGGAACCGGCGAGCCGCGCCCTGATCTCGCCCGGCACCGCGAACTTGCGCTCTTCCGGGCACGGGAAGCGGAGTTCGGGCGTGTTCATCATGGTCGGCAGGCTGGCGCGGAGCTCTTCCAGGCTCCGTCCGGAGTTGACGATGGCCTGCAGCAGCCGGACGGCGGCATAGATGGCATCGTCGAAGCCGTACCAGTTGTGGGCGAAGAAGATGTGGCCGCTCATCTCGCCGGCCAGCGGCGCCCCGGTCTCGGCCATCTTCTGCTTGATCAGCGAATGGCCGGTGCGCCACATCAGCGGTTTTCCACCGTGAGCAGCGACGTCGTCGAACAGCACCTGGCTGGACTTCACGTCGGCGACGATGGTCGAACCCGGCACCTCCTTCAGCACGTCGCGCGCCAGCAGGGCGAGCAGCTGGTCGCCCCAGACGATGTTGCCTTTGCCGTCGAGGGCGCCGATGCGGTCGCCGTCGCCGTCGAAGCCGATGCCCAGGTCGAGACCGTTGTCGAGGGTCGCCGCGCGCAGCTGGTGCAGCGTGTGCGGGTCGGTCGGGTCGGGATGGTGGTTGGGGAAGGTGCCGTCGACCTCGGCATTGATCACCACCTGCTTGCCGCCAATGCGCCTGGCCAGCGCCTCGACCACCGGGCCGGCGGCGCCGTTGCCCGTGTCCCAGGCGGCGCTGAGGCCGCCGCCCGTCCAGTCGCGCAGCAGCCGGTCGACATAGGCGTCGAACACCGGCGCGTCCTCGGCCGAGCCGGCGCCGGACTCGTAGTCGCCGGTGGCGGCGATGCGGCCCAGGCCCATGATCTGCTCGCCGAAGAACGGCTTCTTGCCGATCATCATCTTGAAGCCGTTGTAGTCCGGCGGGTTGTGCGATCCCGTCAGCATCACGCCGCCGTCGGCGTCGTGGTGGTAGACCGAGAAATAGAGCATGGGCGTCGGGCCAAGGCCGACCCGCAATACGTCGAGGCCGCAGGCCTTCAGGCCGTCGACCAGCGCCGCCTCGAGCGCAGGCGAGCTGATCCGGCCGTCATAACCGGTGCAGACCCGCTTGCCGCCCGCGCGCCGCACCAGGGTGCCGAAGCTGCGGCCGACCGCATAGGCGTCGGCCTCGGACAGCGTCTTGCCGACGATGCCGCGGATGTCGTACTCGCGTAGGACGGTGGAATGGAATTGGTGGGCGGTCATCGCGCGGCTCCCCGGCCGATGGAATGATAGGCAAAGCCGGTCCCGTCCAGTTCCTCCGGCTGGTAGATGTTGCGCAGGTCGATCAGGACCGGCTGCTTCATCAGTGAGCGGGCGCGATCGAGGTCGAGGGCGCGGAACTGGTTCCACTCGGTGATGATCACCACCGCGTCGGCGCCGCTCATGGCGTCATAGGCGTCGGTGCAGAAGGTGACGTCCTCCAGGAGCTTTGCGGCCTCGTGCATGCCTTCCGGATCGTAGGCCCGGACGGTGGCGCCCCCGTGCTGCAGCGACGGCACGATGTCGAGGCTTGGACTGTCGCGCATGTCGTCGGTGTTGGGCTTGAAGGTGAGGCCCAGCACGGCAATGGTCTTGCCCTCGACCGAGCCGCCGCAGGCGGCGACGATGCGCCGGGCCATGACCCGCTTGCGCCGGTCGTTGGCGGTGACGGCGGCGCTGACGACGCCGAGCGGAATGGAGGCTTCCTCCGCCGTGGCGAGCAGCGCGCGCGTGTCCTTGGGGAAGCAGCTGCCGCCATAGCCCGGCCCCGGATGCAGGAACTTCGAGCCGATGCGCTGGTCGAGACCGATGCCGTGGGCCAGATCCTGGACATCGGCGCCGACCTGCTCGCACAAATCGGCCATCTCGTTGATGAAGGTGATCTTGGTGGCGAGGAACGCGTTGGCCGCGTACTTGATCAGCTCGGCGGTCTCGATCGAGGTGAACAGCATGGGCGTCTCGCGCAGCGACAGCGGCCGGTAGAGCCGCTGCATGACCGTGCGCGCCTGGCCGTCCTCGACGCCGCACACCACCCGGTTCGGACGCATGAAGTCGTCGATCGCCGAGCCTTCGCGCAGGAATTCCGGGTTGGAAGCCACGTCGAACGTGGCCGTCGAGCCGATCTCCCTCAGCCGGTCGGCGACCACCTGGCGGACGCGGGCGCCGGTGCCCACCGGCACCGTCGACTTGGTGACGATGAGCGCGTAACCGTCGAGCATTTCGGCGACCTCGCGCGCGGCGGCGAATACATAGGTCAGGTCGGCGTGTCCGTCGCCGCGGCGCGACGGCGTCCCCACCGCGATGAACACGGCGTCCGAGCCGGGCACCGCGGTTGCCAGCTCCGTGGTGAAGGTCAGCCGGCCCGCCGACACGTTCCGCCCGACCAGATCGTCGAGGCCCGGCTCGTAGATCGGAATCTTGCCCTGCTGCAGCGCGCCGATCTTGGCCGGGTCCTTGTCGACGCAGACCACGTCGTGGCCGAATTCGGAAAAGCATGCTCCGGAAACGAGGCCCACATACCCGCTTCCGATCATCGTTATACGCATTCACCTACCCTGGTGCTAGAGGCCCAACTTCTTGATGAAGGCAATGACGCCTTCGCGCAGGTCCGGCCGCTCCAGCGCGAACGCCAGGTTGGCCTCGAAGAAGCCGACCTTGTCGCCGCAGTCGAAGCGGGTGCCCTCGAACCTGTAACCATGGAACGGCGCGCCGCCGATCATCCTGGCAAGCGCGTCGGTCAGCTGGATTTCGCCGCCGGCGCCCTTCTGCTGGCTGGCGAGATGGGTGAACACCTCCGGCTGCAGGATGTATCGGCCGACGACGGCCTGCGTCGAGGGCGCGTCGGCCGGCTTGGGCTTCTCGACCACGCCGGTCACCTCGGTGAGCCGGCCGTCGACCGCGCCCGGCGCGATGATGCCGTAGCGGGACGTGTGCTCCTGCGGCACGTCCATCAGCGCGATCATGTTGCCGCCGACCTGCGCATGCGCATCGACCATCTGCCGGAGGCACGAGGTTTCCGCCTTGATCAGGTCGTCGGCCAGCAACACGGCGAACGGCTCGTCGCCCACCAGGTAGCGCGCGCACCAGACCGCATGGCCGAGGCCCAGCGGATCCATCTGCCTCGTGTAGGAGACCTGGCCCGGGGTCGGCATGGTGGCCAGCAGTTCGTCGAGCGCGTCGCCCTTGGCCTTTTCCGCGAGCAGCGCCTCGAGCTCGGTCGAGCGGTCGAAATGGTTCTCGATGGCCGTCTTGCCGCGGCCGGTGACGAAGATGAACTCCTCGATGCCTGCGGCCTGCGCCTCTTCCACCGCATACTGGATGAGCGGCTTGTCGACGACGGGAAGCATCTCCTTGGGCATGGCCTTTGTGGCGGGCAGGAATCGGGTGCCCATGCCGCCGACGGGGAACACGGCTTTACGTACGGGTTTGGTCATGATCTCGGCTTGGTTGGAAGGATATGGCGGGCGGTAAGTCTATGCCGGAACCGGCGGCGCTGTATACGCGGCAACCTAGGCAAAAGTGTGTTGCAGCGCACACTTGGCGGCGGGGCGGGCGGCGTTTCAGGTCTTCAGCAGCAGGTCCTTGGCCTCGTTCAGCCGGGCGGCGAAATAGGTCGATCCGCCCTGGTCGGGATGGAACTTCTTCATCAGCCGGTGATGCGCTTCCTTGATGTCGGCCGAGGTCGCGCCGGGCGCCAGCCCCAGGACCTCGAACGCCTCGTCGCGGGTCATGGGGCCGGAATCCGCAGGTTCCGCCGGCGTCTCCTCCTGCCAGTCGCCGGGATAGGCGCGCGCCAGGTAAGCGTCCAGCAGTCGCGCCCCTTCCGAATCCTCCCGGCTCAGCTCGTCATAGAGCGTGCTCAACTCGTCGCGGCTCAACTCGTCGAGGCGCTGGCCGGCGAAGCGTCCCGCCAGCACGGTGCCGGTCATCTCGCCTGAATCATGATCGAGCGTCACGCGGAGATAGGGCGTGTCCACCTCGGATTTCTGCTGCGCGGCCTTGCGTCCGCCGCCCAGCATCGCCAGCCGACGGCGCGAGGCGAGCGCGCCCGCGGCCGCGATCAGCGCCAGGGCGAGCCCGGCCTGTCCCCGCGCGAACAGGAATACCGCCAGCGCCGCCACGAGGAACGCGCCGAAATAGCGCACGACACGGCGCACCGTCGCACGGTCGGCCTTCGCGGCCCAGTTCGTCAGCAGCAGAAGCAGGACGAGGACGATCGCCCCGAAAAACAGCCACGGCACCGGATATTCCCCAAGTCAGCGGTTCGGCTGCCATCATGGCCCAGCTTGGCCGCGCAGGCCATAGCGATGGAACAAGGCCGGTCAGGCGCCCGGCAGCAGGCGCGCGAGGCGCAGCGCCTCGCCTCCCTGGCGGGCGCCGTGATCCGCCAGCGCCTTGCGGCCGCCGGCGGCGAACACCGCCACCGCCCTCAGCAGGTCCCGCAGCTGACCGGCGCTGCCCTCGTCGAACCGGCACCACGCGCCGCCCGACAGCCGGGCGACCTCGCGGAACACGGATTCGGCATAGGGATCGCCGCCTTCCTGGAACATGAAGCACGGCACGCCGGCAAGGCCCAGTTCGCCCGCGACGGCGCAGACGGCGTCGATCTCTTCCTCGCAACTGTCGCCCACATAGACGAGAGCATTCACCTTGGCCTCGCGCGCCTCCTTGACCGCGCGTTTCAGGACCCGCGCGATCTGGGTGTAGCCGCCCTGGCAGGAAATCGAGGTCATTGCCCGGGTGAGCGGCTCGGAACGGCCGAACCAGGGGCTCGCCTTGCACTCCCGGTAGCCGCGGAAGAACACCAGCTTGATGTCCAGGCCGCCGACGGCCTCGGCCTCCTGGAACATCTCGGCCTGGATGTGGCAGGCCCTGTCCCAGGTGGGCTGCCGGCTCATGGTCGCGTCGAGCGCGAAGATCAGCCTGCCCCGGCCGGCCGCGGCCGGCGTCGGCGTCATCGCCAGCTTGCGCAGGAACGCGTCCACCTCGCCCGAGCCGCCGACAATTTTTGGTGTCTTGCCTGCCATGCTTCAGTATCGTCCCGCCATGTCGAAGGAACCAGTCATTCTACGTGGCGTCGCCGACCTGCGCGGACAAGTGGCGGCGTGGCGAAAAGCCGGCGAAAGCGTCGCCCTGGTGCCGACCATGGGCGCGCTGCACGAGGGCCACCTGTCGTTGATGCGGCTGGCCAGGAGCGAGGCCGACCGCGTTATCGCCAGCATCTTCGTCAACCCGGCCCAGTTCGGCCCCGGCGAGGACTATGAGCGCTACCCTCGCACCGAGGCCGAGGACGTGGAAAAGCTGTCATCGGTCGGCGTCGACGCTGCGTTCGTGCCGTCGGCGCGGGAGATGTATCCCGAGGGTTTCGCCACCAAGGTTCATATCGACCGGCTCGGCGACGTGCTGTGCGGCGCCCATCGGCCCGGCCATTTCGACGGCATGGCGCTGGTGGTGGTGAAGCTGCTGACGTCCGCCCTGCCCGATGTCGCCATCTTCGGCGAGAAGGACTTCCAGCAGCTGCAGATCATCCGCCGCTTCACCGCCGACCTGAACATTCCGGTCCGGATCATGGGCGGCCCGATCGAGCGCGAGCCCGACGGCCTCGCCCTGTCGTCGCGCAACCGCTACCTGAGCCCGGAACAGCGCCGAACCGCAGTGGCGCTGTCCGTGGCACTGCGCGCGGTGAGGGACGCGGTGAAGGCGGGCGGCGATCCGTCGGCCGCAACGGCGAAGGCGCGCGAGGATGTGCTGAAGGCCGGCTTCGACAGCGTCGACTACATCGAGGTCCGCGATCCCGCGACGCTGGAGCTGGTCACCGAGCCCGGCAAGCCCGCCCGTGTGTTCGGCGCGGCGCGGCTGGGCACGACGCGGCTGATCGACAACTGGGCGGTGGAATAGGTTCTACCTCGACCATCAATAAAGACTGTCATCCCGCGGAATGACAGTGATTCAAGTGGTTGAGGCACCATCAAGGGCTTACAGCAGCCCCAACTCCCTCAGCTCCGCCACCATCTCGGGCGGCATGTCGCCGGTTTCGCCCTCACGCAAATCCGGCGGCGCGTCCTCGGGCTTCAGATAGCGCCAGCCTTGATGCGGGCGGCGCGGCCAGGGATGGACCGGGACGACCCTGGCATCCAGATAGATGCGGCAGAAGGCGCGGCCGTTGTCGTCCTCCAGCTTCTCGATGGAAGTGAGGAGCTGCCGCGCCTGGATTTTCCGGGCGATGATCCAGTAGACCGATCCACCCTGCAGCAACTCGTCGGCGCGCTTGGGGATGTTGCGGGTTTGGATCGACCGCTCGTCCCCGCGCGCCTTCATCACCTGCCGCAAATGGTCGAGGTCCGTGACCCCGACCGCCGGGCGCAGCAGGTGAACGATGGCCATCAGGCCAGCTCGATCGCCAACGCCGTAGCCTCGCCGCCACCGAGACAGATCCCGGCCACGCCGCGCTTCAGGCCGTGCTTCTCCAGCGCGTTGATCAGGGTGACGATGATGCGCGCGCCCGAGGCGCCCACCGGATGGCCGAGCGCGCAGGCGCCGCCATGGATGTTCATGATGTCGTGGCCGACGCCCAGATCGCGCATCACCGCCATGGGGACGACAGCGAAGGCCTCGTTGATCTCGAACAGGTCCACGTCCGACAGCTTCCAGCCGGTGCGATCGAGCAGCTTCTTCACCGCCCCGACCGGAGCCGTGGTGAACCATTCCGGCTCCTGGGCGAAGGTGGCCTGGCCGACGATGCGGGCGAGCGGCTTCACGCCGCGCTTGTCGGCGTTGGCGCGGCTCATCAGCACCACGGCGGCGGCGCCGTCCGAGATCGAGCTGGAATTGGCCGGCGTCACCGTCCCGTCCTTGGCGAAGGCCGCCTTCAGGTTCGGTATCTTCGACAGGTCGGCGGTGCGGGGCTGCTCGTCGCTGTCGATCACCGCCTCACCCTTGCGGGTCTTCACGGTCACCGGCGCCATCTCGCGGCGGAAGGTGTCGTCCTCGTTGGCGGTCTTGGCGCGGGTGAGCGAGGTGATCGCGAACGCATCCTGCTCCTCGCGGGTGAACTGGTAGCGCTGCGCGGTCGCCTCGGCATAGGTGCCCATCAGCCGGCCGTGGCGGAAATCCTCGAGGCCGTCCACGAACATGTGATCCTTCACCTCGCCATGGCCCATGCGCAGGCCCTGGCGGACCTTCGGCAGCAGGTAGGGCGCGTTGGTCATGCTCTCGAGGCCGCCGGCGACGACGATGTCGGCCGCGCCGCCCGCGATCATGTCGGCGCCCTGCATGATCGCCTTCATGCCGGAGCCGCACATCTTGTTGACCGTGGTCGCGCCGGTGCTGTCGGGGATGCCCGCGCCCAGGCTGGCCTGGCGGGCCGGCGCCTGGCCGAGGCCGGCCGGCAGCACGCAGCCCATGATGGTCTCGTCATAGTCGGCGACCGGAATGCCGGTCTCGGCGATCGCCTTGGCGATGGCGGCGGCGCCGAGCTGCGGCGCGGTCATCGACGCCAGCTCGCCCTGAAACGTGGCCATGGGGGTGCGGCCGATGCCGGTGATGACGATCGAATTGTCTGACATGGAGTTTCCTTCGTTGCGGGGCGCCGGAACGGCGGCGGGGTGGAGGTCTTTTGTTGCGGGAAACGCGACGAGTCAACCGGGAACGGAGCAGATAGGCCACCCCGCGCCGGTTCAAAGCAGGATCAGCGCCGCGAGGCCGAGGAAGGCGAAGAAGCCCACCACGTCGGTCACCATGGTGACGAACACGCTGGAGGCGACGGCGGGGTCGACGCCCGCCCGGGAAAGGCCCAGCGGGATCAGCACGCCGGCGAAAGCGGCGACCAGCAGGTTGATGACCATGGCGCTGCCGATCACGCCGCCCAGCATCCAGTTGCCGAAATAAAGGCCCACGGACACTCCGATCAGCACCGCCATGGTGACGCCGTTGAGGAAGCCGACGCTGGCCTCGCGCACCACCGTGCGCATGGCGTTGCTGGAGGTGAGCTCCTTCATGCCGAGGGCGCGGACCGCGACGGCGAGCGCCTGGGTGCCGGCGTTGCCGCCCATGGAGGCGACGATGGGCATCAGTACGGCCAGCGCCACCATCTGCTCGATGGTCGCATCGAACTGCTTGATCACCGACGCGGCGAGGATCGCCGTCAGCAGGTTGACGCACAGCCACGGCAGGCGGGTGCGGACCGTCCACATCACCGATTCGTGGACCGAGGCGTCGGACACGCCGGACAGCAGCAGGATGTCCTCCTGCGCCTCCTCGTGGATGACGTCGACGATGTCGTCGACCATGATCACGCCGAGCAGCCGGTTGTCGTCATTGACCACCAGCGCCGAGATCAGGTCGTACTGCTTGAACAGGAACGCCACCTCTTCCTGGTCGGTCATGGCATTGATCAGGATCGGCTCGGCCTCCATGATCTCCTCGACCTTCACCGCCCGCTTGGCGCGCAGCATGCGGTTCAGCGCCACCGAGCCGATCGGCTTCATCTTCGGATCGACCACGAAGATCTCGTAGAAATCGTCCGGCAGGTCCTCGTGCTCGCGCATGTAGTCGATGGTCTGGCCCACGGTCCAGTAGGCCGGGACGGCGATGAAGTCGCGCTGCATCAGGCGGCCGGCCGATTCGTCCGGAAAGGCGAGCGCCGCCTCGATGTCGGCGCGTTCCTCGAGCGGCATGGCCTCGAGCACCTGGCGGCGGTCCTCGTCGTCCAGATCCTGGATCAGGTAGGCGGCGTCATCGGCCTCGAGCTCGGACATGGCCGCGGCGATCTCGCGCGGCTCCAGCAGTTCGATGATCTCGTCGCGGACCGTCTCTTCCAGCTCGGTCAGCGCCTCGGGCTCGATCCGGTCGCGGGCGACCTCGATCAGGCGGGCGCGGTTCTTCGAGGACAACTGCTCGATCAGGTCGGCCTGGTCGGCGGCGTGATAGTCCTCGAGGAGATTCTGGATGAACGCGGTGTCGTCGCTCTTCAGCGCCTCGACGACTTGCGAGACCTCTTCCTCGGATACCCGGTAGGGCGAACTTTCCGGTGCCTCGGCGACGGGGCGGTCATCCAGTTCCGTCTCATCGTTCTGCATGGGCACCTCCTGCCGGAAAGAGGCTGGCGGAAGTAAAAAGACCTGCAGGCATTTCGCGTACCTGCAGGTCCTTGAACCTGGTGCGGTCGAGAAGACTCGAACTTCCACGGGCTTTCGCCCACAGCGACCTCAACGCTGCGCGTCTACCAGTTCCGCCACGACCGCAGTGGGCGCTCAAGTAGCAAAATCGGATGCGCCCCGCAAGGAAAGAACGGGCGGAAATTCCATAAGGTTTAGGCGGTGGATACAACGCCCCTCACCCTGCCCTCTCCCAAGGGGAGGGCGGTGGATACAACGCCCCTCACCCTGCCCTCTCCCAAGGGGAGGGCGGTGGATACAACGCCCCTCACCCTGCCCTCTCCCAAGGGGAGAGGGGAGAGGGTCCTTATGGAGGGCACCGGCAAATTCCCTCTCCCATTGGGAGAGGGTTAGGGTGAGGGGCGTTGTTGGAGACTGACGAGACCTAGATATTCTCGGCCACGTGGATGCCGCACTCGGTCTTGTCGGTGCCGGCCCAGCGGCCCGAGCGGTAGTCCTGGCCGGCCTCGACCCGCTTGGTGCAGGGCATGCAGCCGATCGACAGGTAGCCGTCGGCGACCAGCGGATGGCGCGGCAGGTCCTTCTCGTTGGCCACGCGCTGGAGATCCTCCAGGCTGTAGTTGGCCAGCGGGTTGATCTTGATCCGGCCCTCGCTCTCCTCGATCAGCGGCAGCGCGGAACGGCTGCCGGTCTGGAACCGCTTGCGGCCGGTGATCCAGGCGTCGAAGCCCTCGAGCGCCCTGTCCAGCGGACGGGTCTTGCGCAGGTCGCAGCAGGCGTCGAGGTTGCGGGTCCACAGCAGCCCGTTCTTGTCCTCGGCCCTCACCTCTTCCTGGTCGGGCTTCAGGGTGCGGATATCGGTGAGGCCGAAGCGATTCTGCAGCGTGTCCCGGTAGCGGAGCGTCTCGCCGAACAGCTTGCCGGTGTTCAGGAACAGGATCGGGGTCGCGGTGTCGATCTGCGCCACCATGTCGACGAGCACGGCGGATTCCGAGCCGAAGGACGACACCAGCGCGATCCGGCCGGGGAAGACCTCCTTGATCATGGCCTCGAGCAGGTCCTTGCCGTCGAGGTGACCGTAGCGCTCGGTCAGCCACGCCACGTCGGGCAGACTGCCTTCCTGCTTAAACTGCAACGCCGCACTCATTTCAACCACTCGCTGTTCTCGATCATGGCGTCGGTGCGCTCCGCGACCGTGGCCATATCGGCGCCTTCCTCGATCCACTTCCGGCGCTGCGCCGACAGCGCCTGAAGCCGCCCGGCCCATTCGGGCCCGAATGCCTCTTCCAGGTGGCGGCGCAGCCTGCGCGCCAGACCTGGACTTGCCCCGCCCGTGCCCACCGCGATCAGCAGATCGCCGCGCCGCACCGAGCCGGGCACGTGGAAGTCGCACAGTTCGCGCACGTCTTCCACGTTCACCAGCACGTTGTGGTCCCGCGCCATCAGCGCCAGGCTGAACGAGGCGTCCTCGTCGAGCCCCGCCACATAGAGCAGATCCACGCCCGCCAGGTCGGCGACTTCCGGCAGCCGGTCGTGGACCGCGCCGTCGGTCAGCGTCGCGAACCGTCCCGCATCGCCAGGGGCGAACACCGCAACCGCCGCCGCGCCGCCTTCGCGGGCCTGGCTCAGCCGCCGTTCCGCCGCCGGGCCGTTCCCCGCCACCACGATGGTCACCCGCTCCGGGTCTATCATGATCGGAATCATTGGGACGTTCCGCTCCCGGCAACCGCGCCGGTCTTCATTTGACACTGTATATTAGGGTTATCGGGAAAAATCTCAAGGGAACATGTAGAACCCAAAATTCTACACAAAACACATGTTTTTTCATTTTCCCGCCGCGCGTCGACGTTATGGTGGAACTCCTCCGATCCGCTGCCTATTCTGGCGATCCTTCTTGGGAGAGACCTAGCGGCGGAAAGGGGAGCCAGCATGTCGGAATCCTTGCAATATGTGGCGGATCGCATCGCTTTGATGGACGTGATGCTGAAATACACCAAGGGCGTGGACAACCGCGACCTCGATCTCTACCGCTCGGTGTTCACCGACGACGTCGAGGTCGTCGGCTTCGGCCAGAACGTCTATCATGGCGGGGATGCGTGGACCGCATACGTCAAGGAAGCACTGGCTCAGTACGGACCGACCCAGCACATGCTCGGCCCGCAGCTGGCGACGGTCGACGGCGACAAAGCACATTGCCGCACCGACGTGCAGGCGCTGCACTATCTGAAGGACAAGCCGGACACCACGCTGACCCTGTGGGCCACCTATGAGAGCGACATGAAGCGCGTGAACGGCGAATGGAAGATCGCCCGCCACCAGCTCGTCGCCCGCGGCACCCGTATCCAGGCCGGTTGATCGCGCAGATCCCCGGCATAATTTGACGGGCATGCCGGACTGGATCATCGCCGATGCGCCCGTCGCCTATCCCGACGCGCTGTCCTTCATGGAACGGCGCGTCGCGGATATCGCCGCGGGCGCCGCACCAGAAGCCGTTTGGCTGCTCGAGCATCCGCCGCTCTACACCGCCGGCACCAGCGCGCGGGCCGGCGACCTGCTGGCGCCCGACCGCTTCCCGGTCTACGACACCGGCCGGGGCGGCCAATACACCTATCACGGCCCCGGCCAGCGCGTGGCCTATGTGATGCTCGACCTCAACCGGCGGGGCCGCGACCTCAGGCGCTACATCACCGCGCTGGAGCAGTGGATCATCGATACCCTCGCCGCCTTCAACGTCAAGGGCGAGCGGCGCGAGGGCCGGGTCGGCATCTGGGTGGATCGGGGTGGGGGCCGCGAGGACAAGATCGCCGCCATCGGCGTGCGGGTGCGACACTGGGTCACCTTCCACGGCATCGCCATCAACGTCGACCCGGTGCTGGAGCACTTTTCGGGCATCGTCCCCTGCGGGATATCCCAGCACGGCGTGACCTCGCTGGTGGATCTGGGCCTGCCGGTCGCCATGGCCGACCTGGACGTGGCATTGAGGCGGAGCTTCGGCCGGGCCTTCCCCGCTCAGGCGTAACCGGACCAGCCATCCCGCAACCGGCAGATATCCGGAAGGCATCCCGCCGGCCACTACGGCGAAGCATTTCCCCCGGTACCGGAGATTGGTGTATAACTCCCGTCAATGATAAAGTTGATCGAAGACAGGATGGCGGAACTGAAGGCGTTGTGCATCCAGCATCACGTCGTCAGATTGTCGTTGTTCGGATCGGCAGCGCGCGACGACTTCGATCCGGCCACCAGCGACCTGGACTTTCTCGTGGAATTCGCCGAAATGCGTCCGGGGGAACTGTCGCGGGCATATTTCGATTTAGCCGACGCCCTGCAACGGTTGTTCGGCCGCAAGGTCGATCTCGTGACCGAAGGAACCCTCCGGAATCCATACCGACGCGCCTCGATCCTGGCCGACAAGCAGCCTCTTTATGACGCGGCGTGACATCCGCGCCTACCTGTTCGATATGGTCGAGGCGTGCGACCTGATCGCCGCGTTCCTTTCCTAGAGGACCTTTTCGGACTATCTCCGGGACGCGATGCTGCGCTCGGCCGTCGAGAGACAGGCAATCATCATCGGAGAAGCGCTGGTCCAGATCGCGCGGTCATGGCCGGAGCATCTGGAGGACTTTCCCCAACGCTCCAGTATCGTGGGTTTCAGGAATTACGTCGTGCACGGCTATTTCGGGATCGACCACGCCCAGGTGTGGGATATCGCGACAGTCCATGTGCCGCCGTTTCGTCATGCCGTCGCGGCAATGCTGAATCAGCTTGACGATTGAGGGGCAGGACCGAATCCCGCCCGGAACCGAAGCGGATATGATATCGCTCGTCGACCTGGCGCTGCCGGTCGCCATGGCCGACCTGGACGTGGCGCTGCAGGACGCGTTTCCCGCCAATTTTCCCTGAAGACCGTATCCAGAAACGAAACGGGCAGGCACAAGGCCTGCCCGTCCGTCGATGCTAGCGAGGCTTAGAAGCGGAACGTGCCCTGTACCATGATCTCGCGGCCGCGCTCGACCACGCCGGCGAGATCGCCGCGGTTGCCGCCGGGCTTGTCGCCCGAGGTCAGCACCTTGATTTCGTTGGTCAGGTTCCGGCCGATCACCGCGAACTCCCACGTGTCGTCGGGATCGTGGACACGGATGGACGCGCTGATCTTGGCGTAGCCGGGCTGGCGGCTGCCGGGCGCCTGGCTGTCCTGCGACCAGTACCAGGTGATGTACTTCACGTCGCCCGACAGGCCGAGGTTGATGCTCTCGGTGATCGGCGTGTCGTAGCTGACACCGAAGAAGCCCGAGAAGCGCGGCGCGTTGGCCAGGTTCTCGCCGCTCAGGTCAAACACGTTCGGCCCGCCCGGACGCGACGGCAGACAGCCCTCGCTCGGCAGCTGGCCATTGAAGCACGGCGCGGTGGAGAAGTCCTTGAACTTGGCCACGTTGTAGGTCAGCGCGGTGCGGACGGTCCAGTTGTCGTCCGGCACCCACATGATCTCCGCCTCGACGCCCTTGGTCACGGCCGAGGCCGCGTTGCGGATGACGAAGGAGGTGGTCACGATGTCCAGCGACGAGCGCTGCAGGCCCTTGAACAGATAGTAGTAGGCATTGACGTCGAGCCGGATCGTGCCGTCGAGCAGCACGCCCTTGTAGCCGATCTCGCCGCCCTTGGCGGTTTCCGGGCCGAACGACAGGCCCTGGAATGTCTCGGTCCTGAAGATCAGGCCCGCATGCGAAATGCCGCCCGACTTGAAGCCGGTCTTGTAGGCCGCATAGATCGTATGATCCGGCGCGGGATGCCAGGTCAGCGTCACTTCAGGCGACCAGTTGGACGTATCCGTGGTGCCCTGGATGTTCTGTCCCACCGGCAGCATCAGCGACTGGAACAGCGACCCCGGATTCAGGTACAGGTTCTCGCGGAACGCGTACATGTGCTCGTTGGTGTAGCGCACGCCTGCGGTCAGCTGAAGGTCGTCGATGATGTCCCAAAGGAGCTGGCCGAAGCCCGACCAGGTCTCGCGCTTGTTGGTGTCCCGGTGCCAGTAGCCGACGAAGAACGGCACCGTGGGGTCGAGCGTCAGGGCGGTGTTGAGACCGCCGCGGCCTACGTTGTAGGGGTGCCGTGTGGTGTTCTCGTAATAGCCGCCGATGACGAAGTTGACCGGACCGTCATAGGTCGAGGTGATGCGGATTTCCTGGCTCAGCTGCGACTGGCTTTCGCCGTTCAGGCCGGGGAAGTGGGTCGACGTATCGTAGCCGTAGTTGCCCCAGCCCTTGGTGTCGAGATAGTAGAAGCCGGTGATCGAGGTGACGTTCACCTCGCCGAAGTCGTAGTTCATGTCGAGCGAGATCAGGGTGCTCTTGATCTTGGTAAAGTACTCGCCGCGGTTCTTCTTCGGCTGCAGCGGGTAGGTCGACGCGATGAAGTCCGGCATCTGGCTCGACACCCGGAAATGGTCTGGCACGCAGTCCTCGAAGGGATCGCGGAAGCCGCGGGTGGTGGAGCCGTCGGGGCCGCAGGCGACGACCTGGGTGATGCCGGTCTGTTCGTCGTCGGTGTATTGCGAACCCAGGATGCGCAGGGTCGCGCTGAACCGGTCCGACGGATCGAACTGCATGGTCAGGCGGCCGACCAGGTTCTGGTCGGACGGGGTGGTCGCGTTGCGCTTGCTGGGGCCGGGCAGCGGATAGGCCGGCTCGAACGGATTGGCGATCGGCCCCGAGACATTGCGCAGGTAGCCCTGCATCTTCGAGAAGCGGACCGCCGCGCGGATGCCGAACTTGTCGTTGACCGGACCGCCATAGGCGGCCTCGACCATGAATTCCTCGGCCTCGAACTCGTAGCCGGCCTGGACGTAGCCTTCCCACTCGGAGCCGGGGCCCTTGGAGCGCAGCGAAACCACGCCGGCCGGGCTGTTCTTGCCGAAGAACAGGGCCTGCGGGCCCTTCAGCACTTCGACCTGCGCCAGATCGAAGAACGCCGCGCGCGAGATGTAGCCGCGCGATATCTGGATGCCGTCGACGTTGAAGCTGACCGCCGTCTCGATGCCCGCGTTGGTCGACGAGGACGCGATGCCGCGCAGGATCACCGCGCCGCCGTTGCCCGAGGTGCCGGGCGTGATCTGCAGCTGCGGCACCATGTCGCCGATTTCGGTCAGGCGCGTCGAGTTGTAGCGGTCGAGGTCGGCCTCGGTCAGGGCGCTGACCGCGACGGGCACGTCGATCAGGGTTTCTTCCTGCTTGCGGGCGGTGGTGGTGACGGATTCGATGCCGCCGGTGCGTGTCGGCGGATCCTGCGCCCAGGCGGGCGCGGCGATGGCGAGAGTGAGCGCGCCGAGCGCGAACGGCCGGGCGATCGCGTGCAGCAGCACGCTGGCAGTACGTTTCATGGTTCCCCCCTGTTAAAACACCAGGTCTTGCGGGTGGTCGTTGCCACCTGTGATACGACTAGGACTGTTTCCGGAGCTTCTTCGGCTCCGGTGTAAAGTTTGTATACGGCTATATATAAAAGTCAAGTCAAGCTGATGAAAACAAACAGTCATCCGTGACTTGCAGGCAAGTCCGCCACTTGCAAGGACTTTCTAGCCTTGCCCGAACGCCGCGCGCAGCAGCGCATGCGCCGCGTGGCGCGCGCTGTCGATGTCGACCGCCTCCGGATTGATCCGCGCCTGTATGCCGATGCCGCGCAGCATGGCGAACAGCAGCACGGCGGTGCCGTCGGTGGACAAGCGGGTCGGCACCACGCCTTCTGCCTTGGCCTCGTCGAGCATTTCACCCAGCATCCCGCGGACGATGCCGTCGAGTTCGGCGAAGGCCTGGCGGATGATCTCCTTGGGGCCTAGCGCCTCGCCGAGCAGGACGAGAAACGCACTGGTGCTGGGCGATTGCCGGAGCAGGGAATCGCAGTAGGCGTCGATGAAGCCGTGCAGCGCCGCCAGCCCCCGCTTGCCCTCGAGCAGGGTGAAAACCTCGGTGCGGAACCGGCGGTGGATTTCCTGGCCGACCGCGGCGATGAGCCCATCCTTCGAGCCGAAGCGCGCCATCACGAGGCCGTGGCTGAATCCCGACCTGCGGCCGATCTCCATCATCGATGCGCGGGTTCCCGCTTCGTAGAAAAGCTCCACGGCGGCATCGAGGATGGCGGCAGACGACGCGGCGGACCGCTCCGCCTGGGAGCGGCGGCGCTTTCTCGTCGTCGTCGATATTCGGGAAGCCCCCGTTGCGGTCACAGTTCTACCGATCAGTCTCGTGCGGGAGACGGTGGCACAACTCCGGCCCCTGCTCAAGTTAGGCGACAGGGACTGCCGCCGTTACAGCGTCGCGCGGATTTCGAAGCCGTCGCCGGCGTCTTCCGACGACGGGTCCGAGATCACCTCGGTCACCCTGGAGCCCGGCGGCCCCAGATAGCAGGCCATCATCATGTCGATGACGATCTCGTTGGATCCCGAGAACAGCGCCTCGACACTGCCGTCGGCGCGGTTGCGCACCCATCCGTTGAGGCCCCGGCCGGTCGCCTCGCGCAGCACCCAGGCGCGGAAGCCGACGCCCTGAACGCGGCCGCGGATGCGCGACTTGACGGTCCGGCTCACGGCCTCACTCGAATTCCATGATGACCTGGTCGACGGCCATGCTGTCGCCGGGCTTGGCGTGGACCTTGGAGACGGTGCCCTGTTTTTCCGCGCGCAGGATGTTCTCCATCTTCATCGCCTCGACGGTGGCCAGGGTCTGGCCCGGGAACACCTCCTGGCCCTCCTCGACGGCGATGGTCACGATCAGGCCGGGCATCGGGCAGAGCAGGAGCTTGGAGGTGTCGGGCGGCACCTTCACCGGCATCAGCGCCGCGTACTTCGCCACCGCCGGCGACCGGACGGTGACTTTCACGAACGAGCCGTCATGGGTCAGCAGGTAACCGTCGCTCAGCCGGTCGACCTCGACGCCGAAGGGCACGCCATTCAGCAGGCCCTTGAACACCGGCTGGCCGGGCTTCCAGTTGGACTGCAGGTTGACGAAGCGGCCATCAAGGAACACGTCCCAACCGGCGGTCGCCTCGGCGATCTTCGCCGTGTGCGTCTCGCCGTCGATTCCCACCACCCACTCGGTGGCCACGGCCGGCTGCCAATGCGGCAGCTGGCCGGAGATGCTGGCCTCACGGGCGATCGACAGGCTGTGCACCACGGTCGCCACGCCGACGAGACCGTCGCGGGCATGGGGCGTCAACGGCGCGCCCTGGAAGCCGTCCGGATATTCCTGGGCGATGAAGTTGGTCGACAGCCGGCCTTCCTTGAAGCGCGGATGGGCCATCACCGCCGACAGGAACGAGATGTTGTGCGAGATGCCGCGCAAATAATACTCGTCGAGCGCGACGCGCATGCGCTCGATCGCCTCGGCGCGGGTCGGCGCGTAGGTGCACAGCTTGGCGATCATGGGGTCGTAGAACATGCTGATCTCCGACCCTTCGTAGATGCCCGTGTCGATGCGGACACCATCCGTCTCGGCCGGCGGCTCGTATTCGGTGATACGGCCGATGGAGGGCAGGAAATTGCGCAGCGGATCCTCGGCGTAGATGCGGCTCTCGACCGCCCAGCCGGTCAGGGTCACGTCGTCCTGGGTGATGTTCAGCGGCAGGCCGGCGGCCGAGCGGATCATCTGCTCGACCAGGTCGACGCCGGTCACCAGTTCGGTCACCGGATGCTCGACCTGCAGGCGGGTGTTCATCTCGAGGAAGTAGAAGCTGCCGTCCTGTCCGACGATCATCTCGACGGTGCCGGCGCTGTCGTAGTTCACGGCCTTGGCGAGCGCCACGGCCTGCTCACCCATGGCCTTGCGCAGCTCGGGGGTGAGGAACGGGCTCGGCGCCTCCTCGATCACCTTCTGGTGGCGGCGCTGGATCGAGCACTCGCGTTCGCCCAGGTAGATCACGTTGCCGTGCTTGTCGCCCAGCACCTGGATCTCGATGTGGCGCGGTTCCTCGATGAACTTCTCGATGAACACCCGGTCGTCGCCGAAGCTGGAGCGCGCCTCGTTGGTGGCCGAGGTGAACCCCTCGTGCGCTTCCTTGTCGTTGAAGGCGATGCGCATGCCCTTGCCGCCGCCGCCGGCCGATGCCTTGACCATGACCGGATAGCCGATCTCGGCGGCGATCTTGGCCGCCTCGTCCTCGTCCTTGATCACGCCGACGTAGCCGGGAACGGTGCTGACCTTGGCCGCGGCCGCCAGCTTCTTCGATTCGATCTTGTCGCCCATGGCGAAGATGGCATGCGGGTTGGGACCGATGAAGGCGATGCCCGCCTCCTTCAGCGCCTCGGCGAACTTCATGTTCTCGGACAGGAAACCGTAGCCGGGATGCACCGCCTGGGCGCCGGTGCGCTTGATGGCATCCATGATCTTGTCGATCACCAGGTAGGACTGGGCCGCTGGTGGCGGGCCGATATGGATCGCCTCGTCGGCCATCTGCACGTGCAGCGCGTCGCGGTCGGCGTCGGAATAGACCGCCACGGTGGCGATGCCCAGCTTGCGGGCGGTCTTGATGACGCGGCAGGCGATCTCGCCGCGGTTGGCGATCAGGATCTTGTCGAACAGCATGGCTTCCTCCCCCGGCCTTAGAGCGGCAGGTTGTCGTGTTTCTTCCACGGGTTGCGCACGTCCTTGTTCTTCAGGATGCGCAGCGAGTGGGCGATCCGCCGCCGCGTGGAATGCGGCATGATCACCTCGTCGATGAAGCCGCGGCTGGCGGCCACGAACGGATTGGCGAACCGTTCCTCGTAGCTCCTGGTGTGCTGGGCGATCTTCTCGGCATCGCCCAGATCCTTGCGGAAGATGATCTCCACCGCGCCCTTGGCGCCCATCACCGCGATCTCGGCGGTGGGCCAGGCATAGTTGATGTCGCCGCGCAGGTGCTTGGAGCTCATCACGTCATAGGCGCCGCCATAGGCCTTGCGGGTGATGACGGTCACCTTCGGCACCGTCGCCTCGCCGAAGGCGAACAGCAGCTTGGCGCCGTGCTTGATGATCCCGCCATATTCCTGCGCCGTGCCCGGCAGGAAGCCCGGCACGTCGACGAAGGTAACGATCGGGATGTTGAAGGCGTCGCAGAACCGCACGAAGCGGGCGGCCTTACGCGAGCTGTCGATGTCGAGGCAGCCGGCCAGCACCATGGGCTGGTTGGCGACGATGCCGACGGTCGAGCCCTCGATCCGGCCAAAGCCGATGATGATGTTGCCGGCGAATTTGGGCTGGATCTCCATGAAGTCGCCCTCGTCGAGCACCTTGGCGATCAGCTCGTGCATGTCGTAGGGCTTGTTCGGGTTGTCGGGGATCAGCGTGTCCAGCGAGGTCTCGATCCGGTCGGCGCTGTCGTAATAGTCGCGGACCGGCGGCTTCTCGCGGTTGTTGAGCGGCAGGAAGTCGAAGAAGCGGCGCGTCTGCAGCAGCGCCTCCACGTCGTTCTCGAACGCCAGGTCGGCGACCGACGACTTTGTGGTGTGGGTGATGGCGCCGCCCAGCTGCTCCTGGGTCACCGTCTCCTGGGTGACGGTCTTCACCACCTCGGGGCCGGTGACGAACATGTAGGAGGTGTCCTTCACCATGAAGATGAAGTCGGTCATGGCAGGCGAATAGACCGCGCCGCCGGCGCACGGCCCCATGATCACGGAGAGCTGCGGGATGACGCCCGACTGCTCGATGTTGCGCTGGAACACATCGGCATAGCCGGCGAGCGAGGCGACGCCCTCCTGGATGCGGGCGCCGCCCGAATCGTTGAGGCCGATGACCGGCGCGCCCACCTTGGCGGCCATGTCCATCACCTTGCAGATCTTCTCGGCGAAGGTCTCCGACAGCGCGCCGCCGAACACAGTGAAATCCTGCGAGAACACGAAGACGAGGCGTCCGTTGATGGTGCCGTGGCCGGTGACGACGCCGTCGCCGGGGATCTTCTGCTCGGCCATGCCGAAGTCGGTGTTCCGATGCTCGACGAAGGTGTCGTATTCCTCGAACGAGCCGGGATCGAGCAGGACCTCGAGACGCTCGCGGGCGGTCAGCTTGCCGCGATTGTGCTGCGCCTCGATGCGCGCCTCGCCGCCGCCCAGGCGGGCGCGGGCCCGGCGCTTTTCCAGTTCCTGCAAGATTTCCTGCATGGCGGGTTATCCCCCAAGATTGATTGACGATTATGGAGAGACCGGCCGGACGACCGGCAATTCGGCGGCGACCATATAGCAAGCCAACAGCCTTTGTAACAGAAGTTCGCACCTGCGGGATAGGCCGTTTGCCGGTGGCCGACCGGGCGAATTTTCAACGCCTCGCGGCGTTCATGCGCGAGCGAGCGCCATCAGACGGGCGGCGTCGAGCAGGTCGCGGCGCAGCAGTGCGCGGCGCTCGGCCGCCTCCTCGTCGATGCCCCACAGGGCCTCCTGCCACAACTCGTCGATCTGGCTGAGCGCGAAGGCGTCCTCGGCCGACAGCCTGCCTTCGGCCACGGCGGCGGCCAGCACCACCGAGCCGAGGCCCTGGGTCAGGCGGCTGACGCCGACCATGGTGAAGTCGTCATAGGTGTCGAGATGCAGACGCGTGGCCTCGACGACGCCCGGCTCCTGCGCGACGGGCAGGATTCCCGCCGTCACGGTGAAGCGCAGGCCAAGCCTCTCCACCGCCCAGTCGAGCAGGGGCTGCCAGCCCTCGTCCTGCCTCGCCCGCAGCTCCGCGGGCGCCTCGGCCCGATAGCACAGCAGGTCGGTGCCCGCGTAGCCGGCCGCGTCGGCGACGATCTCGCCGCGCCGCGCGGCCATCAGGTCGATGGCGGCGTTGGCGAGGCCGGTCAGAGGCATGTCCTGGGGCCGAACCTCTTCCTGCTGCGCGTCCCACTCGGCCGCCACCTGCTCGGCCAGCGCCAGCGAGGGCACCACGAAGGGCGCTCGCGCGGGCGTGCGGATCGGCTTGCCGTCGAGGGTCACGCCGAAGCCGCCGTCCGCCGGCGCAACCGCCACCGCCTTGTAGAACCGCTTCACGGCGTCGGCTCCCACAGCGCGCCCAGCCAGGGCGACAGGCCGCCATAGTCGCCCAGAACATGCAACGCGCCCGCCTCGGTCAACTCGTCGCCGGGATGGTAGCCCCAGGCGACGCCCAGCGGATGGACGCCGGCATTGCGGGCCATCCGGATGTCGAACACCGTATCGCCGATCATCACCGTGTCCTCGCGCCTAGCGCCGGTATAACTCAACGCATTCTCCAGCATGCCCGGATGGGGCTTGCTCGGCGCGTCGTCGGCGGTCTGCAGGGTGGCGAACAGGCCCTGCATGTCGTGCAGGCGCAGCGTCGCCTGCAGCCCCCGCTGGGATTTGCCGGTAGCGACGCCGAGCAGATAGCCGGCGTTCGCCAGCACTTCCAGCGCCTCGCGCACGCCCGGGAACAGCGGCTCGTTGTGCTCGGGATCGTGACGCATGATGCCGAAGGCGTCCTTGTAGGCCTGGGCGAGCGTCAGGTGGGCGTGGCGGTCCATCTGCGGCACCAGGGCCTCGACGGCCTCGACCAGGCCGAGGCCGACCACCCGGCGCACGGCGTCCATCTCCGGGCAGGCGATGCCGTGCTGTTCGAAGGCGTGGTTCATGGCCGCGAAGATCACATGCTGGCTGTCGACCAGCGTGCCGTCGCAGTCGAACATGATCAGGCGCAGGTCAGTCATCGAAGATATCCCCGCGCAGGTCCGGATCGAACTCGAACAGGTCCCAGGTCTCGCGCATATGCGGCGGCAGCGGCGCCGTCACTTCGACAGTGCCGCGCACCGGATGGGGAATGGAGATATGGCGGGCATGCAGGTGCAGCTGGCCGGAGATGCCGTCCATGAAAGCGTCCTCGCCGCCATACTTGCCGTCGCTGATGATCGGCGTGCCCAGCTGCTTGCAGTGGACGCGCAGCTGGTGGGTGCGGCCCGTGATCGGCCGCAGCGCCAGCCAGGCGGCCTTGCCGCCCGCATGGTCGATCATCTTGTATTCGGTGACGGCCTTGAGCCCCTTGTCGCCCGGGCGCACCTTCTCGTCCTCCTCGCCGTCCTTCTCCATGAACGAGGTGATCTCGCCCTCGGCGGGGCGCGGCACGCCCAGCACCAGCGCCCAATAGGTTTTCTTCGTCCTGCGGCTCTTGAACGCCTCGGAGAGCTTGGCGGCCGCCTGCCGGGTGCGCGCCAGGACCAGCACGCCGCTCGTGTCCTTGTCGAGCCGGTGGACCAGGCGCGGCCGCTCGGGCGCGCCGAAGCGCAGCGCGTCGAGCATGCCGTCGAGATGCCGGCCGGTCTTCGTGCCGCCCTGCACCGCAAGGCCCGGCGGCTTGTTGAGCACGATCACCGCGTCGTCCTGGTAGAGCACCGCCTGCTTCAGCATGCGCGCGTCGTCGGCCTTCACCGGCGCGAGGCCGGGCTTCTTCGGCTGGTCGTCCTTGTCGCCCAGAGGCGGCACCCGGATCTGCTCGCCGGTAGCGAGCCGGTGGTCGGCCTTGACCCGCTTGCCGTCCACGCGCACCTGGCCGGTGCGCAGCAGCTTCTGCAGGTGCCCGAAGGACAGCGACGGATAATGCTGCCGGAACCAGCGGTCGAGCCGCTGGTCGGCATCGGCGGGCTTCACCGCTATGGTCTCGACGCCGCTCATCCTGGGCCGCTCATTCAGGCGATTCCAAACGTCCATCCCTCGAAGCGGCGGACCCTATCCGATAAGCCTGGCGGATGCCACAGCGAGGGTTGGGCGTGGAGATTGCGCAAGGCGGCAGCGGTGATGAGGGCGTCGGTCATGTCGTCCGTGAGCCGGAAACCGTCCCCGCTTTGGACGGGTGCGGAGTCAAACCGGTCGAGCACACCGTTGAGGCGGCCGGCTTCTCGGACTTTCCCGATGCCCGCGCCAGCCCTTCGAACGAACGCCGTAGGAAAAACCTCCACGAGTACCAGTTTGGCCTCGCTTTCCGGATCGAACGGCCAGACAGCCAGGTCGTTCGACCTCGCACCGAGGGCCGAGAGCACCCGCATTCCGGTGAGCGATGACTTAGCCACCTGCGAATGTCCGACAATCTTGAACATACATTCCGGCCTGCCAAGTTTGGCCTCGGCACACGCAGTTTCGGTCACCCGGAACCGCGCCCTACCCGAACCCGATGTGTAGAAATGATCCGATAGGCCCGGCTCGATTAGGAATGAGCTCGCCGCCAGGTGAGGATCGGCTCCACAAACGTCCTCCACGAACTTCCAAAGCTCCGCTGCACCGCCGGGTTGCAGCGGCAGGTTCGGGAAATAGCAGTCGCGGTCGCAGAATGGAAAGCCGAACGAGAAATCGAGACCGCAGAGCACACGCCCTCTCGTTCGATACAGATCGAGGAGCCACTCCATAAAGTCGGCTCGCGTCCACCGGCCGCCATTGGGATTGGGAACCAATGAAGGGGCGGCGTCGCCAGGGGACGCGGTCGCTACCGACAAGCCTTTCAGCCGCCGGGACTTGTTGCCGGACCAGTCCACGCCCACGAACAGATCGAACGGCCTCACTGCTGGCCGGCCTCGCGCTGCTGCCGCTCGGCGCGCAGCTTCGACCAGTATTCCAGCCGCTTCATCACCTCCCGCTCGAAGCCGCGCTCCTGCGGCCGGTAGAGCTGGCGGCGCGCCATGCCCTCGGGGAAATAGTTCTGCCCGGAGAAGCCGTCCTCGGCGTCATGGTCGTATTCGTAGCCCTTGCCGTAGCCCAGATTCTTCATCATCCGGGTCGGCGCGTTGAGGATGTGCATGGGCGGCATCAGCGAGCCGGTCTCGCGCGCCGCGGCATTCGCCATCTTCTGGGCCGTGTAGACCGCGTTCGACTTGGGCGCTGTGCCCAGATAGATCACCGCCTGGACCAGACCCAGCTCGCCCTCGGGCGAGCCCAGGAAGTCGTACATGTCCTTGGCGGCCAGCGCCTGGACCAGCGCCTGCGGATCGGCCATGCCGATGTCCTCGGCGGCGAAGCGCACTAGCCGCCTGGCGATGTAGAGCGGGTCCTCGCCCGCCGTCAGCATCCGCGCCAGGTAGTAGAGCGCGGCATCGGTGTCCGAGCCGCGCAGGCTCTTGTGCAGGGCGCTGATCAGGTTGTAGTGGCCCTCCTGCGCCTTGTCGTAGACCGGCGCCCGGCGCTGCACCACGTCGGCGAGCCCGGCGGTGTCGAGCGGCATCGCGTCGGGTCCCAGCGCGGCCACCTCCTCGACCATGTTGTAGAGGAACCGGCCGTCACCATCGGCCATGGCCTTCAGCGCCACGCGGGCGTCGGATTCAAGCGGCAGCTTGCGGCCGATCTCATCCTCGGCGCGCTTCAGCATGACCTCCATGGCCGCATCGTCGAGCCGGTTGAGCACCATTACCTGCGCGCGGGACAACAGCGCGGCGTTGAGCTCGAAGGACGGGTTCTCGGTGGTCGCGCCGACGAGGATGACGGTGCCGTCCTCCACATAAGGCAGGAAGGCGTCCTGCTGCGAGCGGTTGAAACGGTGGATCTCGTCGACGAACAACAGCGTGCCCCGGCCGTCCTTGCGGCGGGCTTTCGCCGTCTCGAACACCTTGCGCAGGTCGGCGACGCCCGAGAACACCGCCGACACCTGCTCGAAATGCAGGTCCACGTGATCGGCGAGCAGCCGCGCGATGGTGGTCTTGCCGGTGCCGGGCGGACCCCACAGGATCAACGAGGCCATGCGCCCCGCCGCCAGCATCCGGCCGAGCGGCCCGGCAGGGCCGATCAAATGGTCCTGGCCGACCACGTCGGCGATGCGCGCCGGCCGCAGCCGGTCGGCGAGCGGGCGCGGCGCCGACGCCTCGAGGCCGGCGGACTGGAACAGGTCTGACATCGCCCTAATGTAGGGTGGACGCCCTACTGGCGGAAGGTCCCGCTGATGATCTGGCCCTGGCGCTTGATCTGCACCTGGATCTGGCCCTTGTACCCGGTCCACTTCGCGTTCAGCTCGGCCACCGACTTTACCGGTGTTCCGTTGAGCGACACGAAGATGTCGCCCGGCAGCAGTCCCGATCGATGGGCGGGGCTGCCGCGCTCGATGCCCAGCACGATGACGCCCTTGTCCATGATGTCGAGCTGCAGTTCGTCCGCCAGCGCCGGCGACATGTTCGCCACCTTGGCACCCGCGAAGAGGTGTCCCTGCGGCAGCACGGTCTCGTCGCGCTTGGGCACTTCCGGCGCGGCGATCAACGGTACGGCAAGCGTCATCTTCTTGCGGTCCCGAAGGATCACCAGCTTCGCCTTGCCGCCGACCGAATGGGTGACCAGCAGCGATACCATGGTCGCCGGATCGTCGACCAACCGGCCTTCGAGCTCGACGACCACGTCGCCGATCTTCAGGCCCGCCTTGTCGGCCGGGCCACCGGGATAGACCGCATTGATCAGCACACCGCCCGGCCGGTCCATGCCGAGGGACTCGGCAAGGTCGCTGGTGACCACCTGGCCGGTGGCGCCGAACCAGGGCCGCACTACCTTGCCGCCGGTCTCGGCCGCATGGACGACGCGCTGCACCATGTTGGCCGGAATGGCGAAGCCCACGCCCGCCGAGCTGCCGGTGGGCGAGATGATCGAGGTGTTGATGCCGAACAGCTTGGCGTCGAGGCCGACAAGGGCGCCTCCCGAATTGCCGGGATTGATGGCCGCGTCGGTCTGGATGAAGAACTCGAAGTCGCCGGTGCCGCCGGAACGGCTGGCCCGCCCTACCGCCGAGACGATGCCCTGCGTCACCGTCTGACCGACCCCGAACGGGTTGCCGATGGCGAAGGTGACGTCGCCCACCTCGATGGTGTCGGAGTCGCGAAGCTGGAGGAACGGCAAGCCGGAGGATTCGATCTTCAGCACGGCGAGGTCCAGGCGGGGCTCGTCGATGAGGATCCTGGCCTTGAACTCGCGCCGGTCGTTGAGCACGACGAAGATCTCGTCGGCACCCTCGATGACGTGATGGTTGGTGACCACGACGCCGTTGGCACGGACGATGACGCCCGAGCCGAGCGAGTTGTTCTGCTTGCGCTTCTCGGGGGTCTGGTCGCCGAAACGGTCGCCGAAGAACTGGCGGAAGAAGGGATCGTTGAAGATGCGGTTGCCGCCCACCGTCACCATCTTGGTGGTGTAGATGTTCACCACGGCCGGCGCGACACGCTTCACCAGCGGCGCGTAGGAATATTCGATCACCGAGGGGTCGGCCGGCACCACCTTGCGGATCGGCCCGGGCGAGGCCAGCGGCGCGGGCGTCTCGTCGTCGGGCTGCGGCGGGCCGAGCTGCGCTAGGCTCGCGCCGACCGCGCCGCCCACGCCCAGCATCACCACCACCGCCAGCGCGCCGCGCCAGCCCGAAATCCGTCCGCTCATGCCTGCCTCACCCCGTCGCAAGTTCCGTTTCTATGTAGGCAACCCCAACCGCAAACGCAAAGGGCCCCAAAACGCAAAGGGCAGCCGATGGGCTGCCCTTCGATGGAGTTGCCTTGGAACGGGGCTTACGCCTCGTCCTCGTCCTCGTCGCGCATCTCGGCGGTCGGTCCGGCGTCGGTGCCCTTGGCGTCCGGGTCGCGGTCGACCAGCTCGATGATCGCCATCGGCGCGGCATCGCCGTAACGGAACCCGGCCTTCAGCACGCGGGTGTAGCCGCCCTTGCGGTCCTCGTAGCGCTCGGCGATGGTCGAGAACAGCTTGTCGACCACCTTCGCCTCCGGGATCTTCGAAGCGGCCTGGCGCCGGGCGTGCAGGCTGCCGGTCTTGCCCAGGGTGATCAGCTTCTCGACGTAGGGCTTCAGCTCCTTCGCCTTGGGCAGCGTGGTCTTGATCTGCTCGTGCTTGAGCAGCGACGTCGCCAGGCTCTGCAGCAGCGCCTTGCGCTGCGACGAGTCCCGATTGAGTTTGCGTCCCGACATACCATGGCGCATCGCGCTTCTCCCGAATGACCGGCTTCAGGCCAGGTCAGTATTCACTTTCCAGTTTCTTCGCCAGTTCCTCGATATTCTCCGGCGGCCAGTTGGGCACTTCCATGCCCAGCTTCAGGCCCATCGAGGACAGCACTTCCTTGATCTCATTGAGCGACTTGCGGCCGAAATTCGGCGTCCGCAGCATCTCGGCCTCGGTCTTCTGGATCAGATCGCCGATATAGACGATGTTGTCGTTCTTGAGGCAGTTGGCCGACCGCACCGACAGCTCGAGTTCGTCGACCTTGCGGAGCAGGTTGCGGTTGAACTCCGGCTCCTTCTCCTCCTCGCGCCGCACGACCTCGCGCGGCTCCTCGAAGTTCACGAAGAGCTGCAGCTGGTCCTGCAGGATGCGCGCCGCATAGGCGACGGCGTCCTCGGGACCGATCGAGCCGTCGGTCTCGACGTCCATGGTCAGCTTGTCGTAGTCGAGCACCTGGCCCTCGCGGGTGTTCTCGACCCGGTAGGAAACCGACACGACCGGGCTGTAGAGCGCGTCGACCGGGATGAGGCCGATCGGCGCATCGTCCGGGCGGTTGCGGTCGGCGGGGACGTAGCCCTTGCCGTTGTTGACGGTCAGCTCCATGACGATCTCGGCGCCGTCGTCCAGCGTGCAGATCACCAGATCGGGATTGAGCACCTCGATGGAGGCGTGCTCGCTGATGTCGGCGGCGGTCACCTGGCCGGGACCCTTGGCCTTCAGCGACAGGCGCTTGGGACCTTCCACGTGCATCTTCAGCGCCAGCGACTTGATGTTGAGCACGATGTCGGTGACGTCCTCGCGGACACCCGGGATGGACGAGAACTCGTGCAGGACGCCGTCGATCTGGATGGCGGTGACCGCCGAGCCCTGAAGCGAGGACAGCAGCACGCGACGCAGGGCGTTGCCCAGCGTCAGACCGAAGCCGCGCTCGAGCGGCTCGGCGACGATGGTCGCCTTGGTCTTCGCATTGGTGCCCGGCTTGACCTCGAGCTTGTTCGGCCGAATCAATTCCTGCCAGTTCTTCTGTACTACCACTGTCAGACCCCTTTTAAGGTCAAGCGCCCCAGCGGGGCGCCGTCAGTTCCGGATGATGCCGCGGGCCCGGAGGCCTAGACGCGGCGGCGCTTCGGCGGCCGGCAGCCATTGTGCGGGATCGGCGTCACGTCCTTGATCGACGTGATCGTGAAACCCACCGACTGCAGCGCACGGAGCGCCGATTCGCGGCCCGAGCCGGGACCGCTGACTTCGACTTCCAGCGTCTTCATGCCGTGCTCCTGCGCCTTGCGGCCGGCATCCTCGGCGGCCAGCTGCGCGGCGTACGGCGTGGACTTGCGCGAGCCCTTGAAGCCCTGCGCGCCGGCCGAGGACCACGAGATGGTGTTGCCCTGGTGATCGGCGATGGTCACCGTCGTGTTGTTGAACGTGGCGCTGACATGCGCGACGCCCGAGGTGATGTTCTTGCGTTCGCGGCGCTTGACGCGGCCAGTATCGGTTGCCATGGCGCTCGTTCCTTACTTCTTCTTGCCGGCGATCGGCTTCGCCTTGCCCTTGCGCGTGCGCGCGTTGGTGCTGGTGCGCTGGCCGCGCACCGGCAGGCCGCGGCGGTGGCGCAGGCCGCGGTAGCAGCCCAAATCCATCAGCCGCTTGATGTTCATCGCCACTTCGCGGCGCAGGTCGCCCTCGACCACGTAGTCGCTGTCGATGGCCTCGCGGATGTGGATGACCTCGGCGTCGGTCAGTTCGTTGACGCGGCGCTCGCGGGGAATGCTCAGCTTGGCGCAGATTTCCTTGGCGCGCGTGTGGCCGATCCCATGAATGTAGGTCAGCGCGATCTCGACCCGCTTGTTGGTCGGTATGTTTACACCGGCGATACGTGCCACGACGTTAGTCTCCTTAGGCGTTCAATTCTGCGCTGATCCGCCCTGATTCGCGGAACGCGGGATTATAGAAAGCTGCGGCGTCCAGTCAACCGCCCAACCGCTGCTCCGCGGCAAGGACGTTTTCGATCTCCTCGGCCACCTTGTCCATGGGCGCCATGCCGTCGACCTGCACCAGGTTGCCGCGCTTCTTGTAGTAGGGCAGCAGCGGGGCCGTTTCCTTGTGATAGGTCTCGAGCCGCGAGCGCACGGTCTTCTCGTTGTCGTCGGCGCGGCGCACCAGGTCGGTCGAGCCGCACACGTCGCACACGCCGGCCACCTTGGTCGGCTTGAACGTGTCATGGTACCCGGTGCCGCACTTGCCGCAGGTGAAGCGGCCGGTGATGCGCTCGATCAGCGCCTCGTCGTCCACTTCCATCTGGATCACGTGGTCGAGCTTCAGGCCCTTCTTGGCCAGCATGGCGTCGAGCGCCTCGGCCTGGGCGACGTTCCGGGGAAAGCCGTCGAGGATGAAGCCCCGCCTGGCGTCGGGCTGATCGATGCGGTCGGAGATGATCGACACCACGACCTCGTTCGGCACCAGCTCGCCGCGCTTCATGATGCCGTCGGCGATCTTGCCAACCTCGGTGCCCGCCTTCACGGCGGCGCGCAGCATGTCGCCGGTCGACAGCTGGACCATGCCGTGACGGTCCTCGAGGCGCTTGGCCTGGGTGCCCTTGCCCGCGCCGGGCGGCCCAAGAAGAATGACGTTCAACGATTCCTCCCGCGCAGCCGCGACTTCTTGATCAGGCCCTCGTACTGGTGCGCCAGCAGGTGCCCGTGGATCTGGGTCACCGTGTCCATGGTGACGTTGACGACGATCAGCAGCGAGGTGCCGCCGAAATAGAACGGCACCGAGAACTCCGAGATCAGGATCTCCGGGATCAGGCAGAGCACGCACAGATAGGCGGCGCCGACGACGGTGATCCGGGTCAGCACGTAGTCGATGTACTCGGCCGTCTTCTCGCCCGGCCGGATGCCAGGCAGGAAACCGCCATGCTTCTTCAGATTGTCGGCCGTGTCCTGCGGATTGAACACCACAGCGGTGTAGAAGAAGCAGAAGAAGATGATCATGCCCAGGTACAGCGCCAGGTAGAGCGGCTGACCGTGGCCGAGCCACGCGACCACCGTGTTCAGCCATTCCGGACCGCCCTGCGCCGAGAATTGCGCCACGGTGAGCGGCAGCAGCAGCAGCGAGGAGGCGAAGATCGGCGGGATGACGCCGGCGGTGTTGAGCTTGAGCGGCAGGTGCGAGCTGTCGCCCTGGAACACCTTGTTGCCCACCTGGCGCTTGGGATACTGGACGATCAGCCGGCGCTGCGAGCGTTCGACGAAGACGATGACGGCCGTGGCAGCGACCACCAGTACCAGCAGGGCGAACACGAACCAGATGCTGTACTGCTGCTGGTTCCAGCTCAGCTCGAACATCTGCACCACGGCGCGCGGCAGGTTGGCGACGATGCCGGTGAAGATGATCAGCGAGATGCCGTTGCCGACGCCGCGGGCAGTAATCTGCTCGCCCAGCCACATCAGGAACATGGTGCCGCCCAGCAGGGTGGTCACGGTGCTGATGTAGAAGAACAGTCCCGGGCTGATCGCCAGGTTCTGCGACGACAGGAACACGGCGATGCCGTAGCCCTGGACGATGGTCAGCGCCACCGTGCCGTAGCGGGTGTACTGGTTCAGCCGCTTGCGGCCGGACTCGCCTTCCTTCTTGAGCTGGGCCAGCGACGGCGACACGCTGGTCATCAGCTGCACGATGATCGACGCCGAGATGTAGGGCATGATGCCCAGCGCGAAGATCGCCATGCGCTCGATCGAGCCGCCCGCGAACATGTTGAACATGCCCAGGAGGCCGCTGCTCTGCTGGCTGAACATCTGCGCCAGGGCGACGGGATCGACCCCGGGCAGGGGAATATAGGTGCCGAGCCGATAGACGATGAGCGCACCCAGCGTGAACCAGATGCGCTTTTTCAGTTCGGTGGCCTTCGAAAAGGCGCTTAGGTTGAAACTCTGTGCGAGTTGTTCGGCAGCCGACGCCATAGGACTTTCCGCTTCCGCGCCTGGGCGCTGTTATTCGGCGCCGTCCGTCGGCGTCGCTCCCGCGACGATGTGGACCTTGCCACCCGCCTTTTCAACCGCCGCTACCGCCGATTTCGACGCGCCGTTGGCAGTGATCTCGACGGCGGCGGTCAACTCGCCCTTGCCGAGCAGACGGAAGCCGTCGCGCAGGTGCGTCACCACGCCCGCGGCCACCAGCGCCGCGCCGTCGATGGCGCCCGCCTGCAGCTTGCCGGCATCGATCGCAGCCTGCACGCGGCCGATGTTGACCGAGGCATAGTGCTTGCGGTTGATGCTCTTGAAGCCACGCTTCGGCAGCCGGCGGTGCAGCGGCATCTGGCCGCCTTCATAGCCGTGGATCGCCACGCCCGAGCGCGAGGTCTGGCCCTTCACGCCGCGGCCGCCGGTCTTGCCCTTGCCCGAGCCGATACCGCGGCCGATGCGCTTGCTGGTCTTGGTCGCGCCGGGGTTGTCGCTGATCTGGTTGAGCCGCATCTCGTTAATCCTTCAATAGGGGCCGACGTCTCAGACGTCGACCTCTTCCACCTGCACCAGGTGGTGAATCTTGTTCACCATGCCGCGCACCGACGGCGTGTCTTCGAGCACGCTGGTGCGGCGCATCTTGTTCAGGCCCAGGCCGATCAGCGTCGCCCGCTGGTCCTTGGTCCGGCGGATCGGGCTCCCGATCTGGGTTACCTTGAGCATCTTCGACATATCGGACCTCAGCCTTCGACGATTTCGCCGGCCTGCTCGGGACGGCGGACAAGGATGTCGCCCACCTTCTTGCCCCGCTTGGCGGCCGCCATGCGCGGCGACATCTGCTTCTTCAGGGCGTCGAACGTGGCGCGCACCATGTTGTAGGGGTTCGACGTGCCGGTCGATTTGGTGACCACGTCGTGGATGCCGAGCGCCTCGAACACCGCGCGCATCGGACCGCCCGCGATGATGCCGGTGCCGGCCGGGGCCGTCCGCAGGATCACCTTGCCGGCGCCGTGGCGGCCGTCGATGTCGTGGTGCAGCGTGCGGCCTTCCCGCAGCGGCACGCGGATCAGGTTCCGCTTGGCCGACTCGGTCGCCTTGCGGATCGCCTCGGGCACCTCGCGCGCCTTGCCGTGGCCGAAGCCGGCGCGGCCCTTCTGGTCGCCGACGATGACGAGCGCGGCGAAGCCGAAGCGCCGGCCGCCCTTCACCACCTTGGCGACGCGGTTGATGTGCACCAGGCGGTCGATGAATTCGCTGTCCTGCTGCCGCTCCTGCGACCGCTCACCGCGCTCCGACCGCTCTCCACGTTCCCGTGCCATATCGTGTTCCTATCCGTTCCGTTATCGGCCTAGAAGTTGAGCCCGCCTTCACGCGCGGCGTCCGCCAGGGCCTTGATCCGGCCGTGGTAAAGGAAGCCGCTGCGGTCGAACATGACATCCTTGATGCCGGCGTCGACCGCGCGCTTGGCGATCAGGGTGCCCACTTCACGGGCCGCGTCCACATTGGCGCCCGACTTGCCGGCGCTGCGGAAATCCTTCTCCAGCGACGACGCGGAAGCCAGCGTGCGGCCTTCCTTGTCGTCGATGACCTGGGCATAGATGTGCTTGCCGCTGCGGTGCACGGCGAGACGCACGCGCCCGGTCGAGTTCTTCCTCAGCGCGTTGCGCACCCGCTGCTGACGCCGAAGAAACAGCTGAATTCTCTTGTTCATGGCTTCAAACCCACCTGTGTGCCCTGAGCGGCAATTACTTCTTCTTGCCTTCCTTGCGGAAGATGAACTCGTCGGAATACCGCACGCCCTTGCCCTTGTACGGCTCGGGCTTGCGCCACTCGCGGATCTTCGCCGCGACCTGGCCGACCTGCTGCTTGTCGATGCCCGAGATCTCGATCTCGGTCGGCGTCGGCGTCTTGATCTCGATGCCCTGCGGGATCGGGAACACCACGTCGTGGCTGTAGCCCAGCTGCAGGGTCAGGTTGCGGCCCTGCACCGCGGCGCGGTAGCCGACGCCGGTGATCAGCAGCTTCTCGGTGAAGCCCTGCGACACGCCGGTCACCAGGTTGTTCGCCAGGGTGCGCTGCATGCCCCACATGGAGCGGGCGCGCTTGCCGTTGCCGCGCGGCTGGACCGAGATACCGTCCTCTTCCTGGGTGGCGATCACGTCGTCCACGAAGGTCATGGCGAGCGTGCCCTTGGGACCCTTCACCGACAACTCGGTGCCGTTCAGCGTGGCGGTGACGCCGCTGGGGATGCTGACGGGCTTCTTACCGATACGAGACATCGTTCCGTTTCCTTACTCTGCGGTCCGTTAGACGACCGTGCAGATCACTTCGCCGCCGACATTGGCCGCGCGGGCCTGATTGTCGGACATGACGCCCTTGGGCGTGGAGATGATCGAGATGCCCAGCCCGTTCGCCACCCGCGGCAGGTCGCCCACCGACGAGTAGACGCGGCGGCCCGGGGTCGACACGCGGGCGATGGTGCGGATGACCGGCTCGCCCTCGTGGTACTTCAGCGACACCTCGATCTCGGCCTTGTTGCCTTCGAGATCGAAGCGCTCGTAGGCGCGGATGTAGCCTTCCGACTTCAGCACTTCGAGGACGCGCTCGCGCAGCTTCGAGGCCGGCACGCGGACCGTCGACTTCCGCCGCAGCTGGGCGTTGCGGATGCGGGTCAGCATATCGCCGATTGGATCTGATATCGCCATGGGCGTTTCTCCGTTACCAGCTCGACTTGACCAGGCCGGGGATCTGTCCCTTCGACCCGAGATCGCGCAGGGCAATTCGTGACAGTTTGAACTTGCGATAGACGGCGCGCGGACGGCCGGTCAGCTCGCACCGATTGCGCACCCGCACCACGGAACCGTTGCGCGGCATCTCGGCCAGCTTCAGCCGGGCGCGGAACCGATCCTCGGGCGACAGCGTCTCGTCTTTCGCCTGGGCCTTCAACTGGCGGCGCCGGCTGGCGAACTGGGCCGCCATGCGCTCACGCTTCTTGTTCTTTGCAACCGAACTCTTCTTAGCCACGATCAAGTCCTCCTGAGACCTGCTCCAGCGCAAACACGCCTTAGTTCCGGAACGGCATCTGGAAAGCGGCGAGCAGGGCCTTGGCCTGCTCATCGTCCCGAGCCGTCGTGCAGATGATGATGTCCATGCCCCGGATCTCGTCGATCTGGTCATAGTTGATTTCCGGGAACACGATCTGTTCCTTCATGCCCAGCGCATAGTTGCCGTTGCCGTCGAAGCTCTTCGGCGACACGCCGCGGAAGTCGCGGACGCGGGGCAGCGCGATGGTGATCAGGCGGTCGAGGAACTCGTACATGCGCTTGCCGCGCAGCGTGACCTTGCAGCCGACCGCCATGCCCTCGCGCAGCTTGAAGCCGGCGATGGACTTCTTGGCCTTGGTGACCACCGGTTTCTGGCCGGAGATCTTGGTCAGCTCCTCGGCCGCGATGGTGATCTTCTTGGCGTCGCGGGTGCCTTCGCCCACGCCCATGTTGATGACGATCTTGTCCAGCCGCGGGGCCGCGAACTGGTTCTTCAGACCGAACTGCTCCATGAGCTGCGGGCGCACCGAGTTCTCGTAGTGCGAATGCAGGCGCGCCTTTTCAGCGGTCTCAGACATCGATCACTTCTCCTGACTTCTTCGCGAAGCGGACCTTCTTGCCCTTCTCCATCCGGAAGCCGACGCGGGTCGCCTCGCCCGTCTTGGGGTCGACGATGGCCAGGTTGGCGAGGGCCAGCGGCGCCTCTTCCGACTTGATCCCGCCCGGATCGAACTGGTTCGGACGCTTGTGCTTCTTGACGACGTTCACGCCCTGGACGACGGCGCGGCTGTCATCGGGGATGACGCGCAGCACTTCGCCCTGCTTGCCCTTGTCGCGGCCCTTGGTCACGATGACCTTGTCGCCCTTCTTGATCTTCGCGGCCATTACAGCACCTCCGGCGCCAGCGAGATGATCTTCATCATCGCCTTCGCGCGCAGTTCGCGGGTCACCGGGCCGAAGATACGGGTGCCGATGGGCTCGCCCTGCTTGTTGATCAGCACGGCCGCGTTGTTGTCGAAGCGGATGCTCGACCCGTCCGGCCGGAAAATTTCCTTGGCGGTGCGGACGATGACGGCGCGATGCACGTCACCCTTCTTCACGCGCCCTTTCGGAATCGCCTCCTTCACGCTGACGACGATGACGTCGCCCACGGAAGCGGTCTTCCGCTTGGAGCCGCCGAGAACCTTGATGCACTGCACGCGGCGCGCACCGGAGTTGTCCGCAACATCCAGATTCGACTGCATTTGAATCATGGCGTCTCTCCTACCGGTACGTCATCAAGCCTGTTCGGCAATGACCCGCCAGCGCTTCAGGCGCGAGATCGGCGGGCATTCCTCGATGCGGACCACGTCACCGACCTGGCACGCGTTACCTTCGTCATGGGCATGGTAGCGCTTCGACAGGCGCACGACCTTGCCCAGGACCGGGTGCTTCACGCGCCGCTCGACACGGACCACCGCGGTCTTTTCATTGGCGTTGCTGACGACCACGCCTTGCAGAATTCTCTTCGGCATCTCTTGCGTCTCCGTCCTACGCGCCGGCCTTCGCGGCCTGTTGCTCGCCAAGAATCGTCTTGATCCGCGCAATGTCCCGGCGCACCTGGCGGCGGCGCGACGGGTTCTCCAACTGGCCGGTGGCCTGCTGGACGCGCAGGTTGAACTGCTCACGCTTCAGCTCGGCGAGCCGCTCGGCGAGCTGGTCGGGGGTGAGGCCCCTGGTTTCCGACGCCTTCATGGCTTCCAATCTCCTAGTGTTCGCCCGGCCGCGCGACCAGACGGGTCTGGATCGAGAGCTTGGCGGCGGCGCGGTCGAAGGCCTCGCGGGCGATCGTCTCGGACACGCCCTCGATCTCGAACATGATGCGGCCCGGCTTCACGCGGGCGACCCAGTACTCGGGCGAGCCCTTGCCCTTGCCCATGCGCACTTCGGTCGGCTTCTTCGACACCGGCACATCCGGGAACACCCGGATCCAGACGCGGCCGGCGCGCTTCATGTGGCGGCTGATCGCGCGGCGGGCCGCCTCGATCTGGCGCGCCGTGATGCGGCCAGGCTCCACCGCCTTCAGACCGTAGGCGCCGAAGTTGAGCTCGGTGCCACCCTTGGCCTTGCCATGGATGCGGCCCTTGAAGGCCTTCCTGAATTTCGTCTTCTTCGGCTGAAGCATGGACCTGTACCTTCAGTCAGCGCTTTTTAGTTCATGGGCCGGGAGCCGGGGCCGCCTGTCTGCGACTCCAGAGCCCGCTTTTCCGAGGCCATCGGGTCGTGTGCCAGGATCTCGCCCTTGAACACCCAGACCTTCACGCCGCACACGCCATAGGCGGTGTTGGCGCGGCCTTCGCCGTAATCGATGTCGGCGCGCAGCGTGTGCAGCGGCACACGACCCTCGCGGTACCACTCCATGCGCGCGATCTCGGCGCCGCCCAGACGGCCGCCGCAATTGATGCGGATGCCCTTGGCGCCCAGGCGCATGGCCGACTGCACGGCGCGCTTCATGGCGCGGCGGAACGCGACGCGGCGCTCGAGCTGCTGCGCGATGTTCTCGGCGATCAGCTTGGCGTCGATCTCGGGCTTGCGGACCTCGACGATATTGAGGTGCACTTCCGAGCCGGTCATCGTCGAGATCTCCTTGCGGAGCTTGTCGATGTCGGCGCCCTTCTTGCCGATGATCACGCCCGGACGCGCCGAGTGGATGGTGACGCGGGCCTTCTTGGCGGGCCGCTCGATGACGATCTTCGAGATACCGGCGGCCGACAGCTTGTCTTCCAGGTACTCGCGGATCTTGATGTCCTCGTGCAGCAGCTTGCCGAAGTCCTTGTCGTTCGCATACCAGCGCGAATCCCAGGTACGGTTGACGCCCAGGCGCAGCCCGACCGGATTAACTTTCTGACCCATCAGGCAGCCTCCTCGACTTCGCGGACGATGATCGTCAGCCGGCTGAACGGCTTCTCGATGCGGGCGCCGCGGCCACGCGCGCGGGCGTGGAAACGCTTCATCATCAGCGCCTTGCCCACATGGGCTTCGGCGACGACCAGCTGGTCGACGTCCAGCTGGTGGTTGTTCTCGGCGTTGGCGATGGCGCTCTCCAGCACCTTCTTCACCTCGCCGGCGATGCGGCGCTTGGAGAAGGTCAGGGCGTTGAGCGCCTGCTCGGCCTTCAGGCCGCGGATCATGCCGGCGACGAGGTTCAGCTTGCGCGGGCTGGTGCGGATGGCGGTACCGATCGCGGTCGCCTCGTTGTCGCCCAGAGCGCGCTCTTTGGCTTTCTTGCTCATCTCAGCCCCTCTTCGCCTTCTTGTCGGCGGCGTGGCCATAGTAGGTGCGGGTCGGCGCGAACTCGCCGAGCTTGTGCCCGACCATTTCCTCGGCCACGTGCACCGGCACGAACTTGTGGCCGTTGTGGACGGCGAAGTTCAGGCCGACGAACTGCGGCACGATGGTCGAGCGGCGCGACCATGTCTTGATCGCCTCGGCGCGGCCGCTGTCACGGACGGCGCCCGCCTTCTTGAGCAGGTAGCCGTCGACAAACGGGCCTTTCCAAACTGAACGTGGCACGCTCTGTCTCCTACTTCTTCCGCGCGTGGCGCGAGCGAACGATGAACTGGTCCGTCGACTTGTTGGACCGGGTCTTCTTGCCCTTGGTCGGCTTGCCCCACGGGGTCACCGGGTGACGGCCGCCCGAGGTGCGGCCTTCACCACCGCCATGCGGGTGGTCGACCGGGTTCATGGCCACGCCGCGGACCGACGGGCGCTTGCCCATCCAGCGGTTGCGGCCGGCCTTGCCGAGGTTGGTGTTCTGGTTGTCCGGGTTCGACACCGCGCCCACCGTGGCCATGCACGAGGAATGCACGATGCGCTGCTCGCCCGAGGCCAGACGCAGGATCGAATAGTCGCCGTCGCGGCCGACATACTGGACGTAGGTGCCGGCGGCGCGGGCGATCTGGCCACCCTTGCCCGGCTTCAGCTCGACGTTGTGAACGATCGTGCCGACAGGCATGGAACCCAGCGGCATGGCGTTGCCCGGCTTCACGTCGACCTTCTTGCCCGAGATTACCTGGTCGCCGACCGACAGGCGCTGCGGCGCCAGGATGTAGGCCAGCTCGCCGTCCTCGTACTTCACCAGCGCAATGAACGCCGACCGGTTGGGATCGTATTCCAGCCGCTCGACCGCGCCCGCCACATCGAACTTGCGACGCTTGAAGTCGACCAGGCGGTAGGACCGCTTGTGACCGCCGCCCTGGCCGAACGCCGTGACGCGGCCATGGTTGTTGCGGCCGCCCTTCTTGGTCAGGCCCTCGGTGAGCGCCTTGACGGGCTTGCCCTTCCAGAGGCCGGAGCGGTCGACCAGCACCAGGCCGCGCTGGCCGGGCGTGATCGGGTTATATGTCTTGAGCGCCATCGGTTAGACTCCCGTCGTGATATCGATCGTCTCGCCTTCGGCGAGGGTCACGATGGCCTTCTTGTAGTCGGGCCGCTTGCCGACCACGCCGCGGAAGCGCTTGATCTTGCCCTGCTGGCGCAGGGTATTGACCGCGTTGACCTTCACGCCGAACACGTGCTCGACGGCTTCCTTGATCTCAGGCTTGGTCGCGTCGATGGCGACCTTGAAGGTGACCTGGTTGTTCTCGACGCCCACGGTCGACTTTTCGGTGACGACAGGCTTCAACAGCAGGTCGAAGTGCTTGTTCTTCGCCTTCAGCTTGCTCATTTCAGGCGCTCCCCGAGCTTCTCGACCGCCGCCTTGGTCAGAACCAGCGTGTCGCGGCGCAGGATGTCGTAGACATTCGCGCCCTGGCTGGGCAGCACGTCGATGTGCGGAATGTTGGCCGCGGCGCGGGCGAAGTTCTGCTCCACCGCGTCACCGTCGATGATCAGCGCGTTCGACCAGCCGAGCTTGGCGAACGAGGCCACCAGCGCCTTGGTCTTGGCGTCGGCGAGGGTCGCCTGTTCCAGCACCACCAGCTTGCCCTCGGCCTGCTTGGCCGACAGTGCGGTCTTGAGCGCCAGCTTGCGGACCTTCTTGGGCAGGTCGTGCTCGTGGCTGCGCACCACCGGGCCGAAGGCCTTGCCGCCGCCGCGGAACTGCGGCGCCTTGCGGTCGCCGTGGCGAGCGCCGCCGGAGCCCTTCTGCTTCACGAACTTCTTGCCGGTGAGCGCGATCTCGGAGCGGCCCTTGGTCTTGTGCGTGCCGGCCTGGCGCTTGGCGAGCTGCCAGCGCACGGCGCGCTGCAGCAGATCCTGGCGCGCCGGCAGGCCGAAGATGGCCTCGTCCAGCTCGGCCGAGCCTGCGGCGGCGTTGTCGAGGGTAATGACGTCCACTTTCATCGCCATCACTCCTGGTTCTCGGCGGCATCGCCGCCGGTTTCGACCTGGGTCTCGTCGACCTGCGACTCTTCCGCCTGGGGCTCTTCGGCAACCGGGGCGGCGGTCTGGCGGATGCCGGCCGGGAACGGCGCATCCTTGTGACGCTCGCGCTTCACCGCGTCGCGCACCAGTACCCAGCCGCTGGCCGGGCCCGGCACCGAGCCGTGGACCAGGATCAGGCCGCGCTCGACGTCGGTCGAGACCACCTTCAGGTTCTGGGTGGTGACGCGCACGGCACCCATGTGGCCAGCCATCTTCTTGCCCTTGAACACCTTGCCGGGGTCCTGGCGCTGGCCGGTCGAACCGTGTGAGCGGTGCGACACCGACACACCGTGCGAGGCGCGCAGGCCGCCGAAATTGTGGCGCTTCATGACGCCCGCGAAGCCCTTGCCGATGCTGGTGCCGACCACGTCGACGAACTGGCCGGCGACGAAGTGCTCGGCGGTCAGTTCGGCGCCGACGTCGATCATCGCATCCTGCGGCACGCGGAACTCGACGAGCTTCTTCTTCGGCTCGACGTTGGCCTTGGCGAAGTGGCCACGCATGGGCTTGCCGACCCGGTTCACCTTCGCGGCGCCGACGCCGAGCTGGACGGCGGTGTAGCCGTCACGATCCTCGGTCTTCTGGGCGACGACCTGGCAATTGTCCACCTTCAGGACGGTCACGGGCACATGGGCCCCGTCCTCGGCGAACACGCGGGTCATTCCGACCTTCTGTGCTATCAATCCCGAACGCATTGGAGTCTTCCTGCCTTAGGCCTGCAGCTTGATCTCGACGTCGACGCCGGCGGCGAGGTCGAGCTTCATGAGCGCGTCCACGGTTTCCGGGGTCGGGTCGATGATGTCCAGCAGCCGCTTGTGGGTGCGGATTTCGAACTGCTCGCGCGACTTCTTGTCGATGTGGGGCGAGCGCAGCACGGTGAACTTCTCGATCTTGGTCGGCAGCGGGATCGGGCCGCGCACGCGCGCGCCGGTCCGCTTGGCCGTGCCCACGATCTCGCCCGTCGACTGGTCGAGGATCCGGTGGTCAAACGCCTTCAGGCGAATGCGGATATTCTGGTTGTCCATGCCACTCTCACCAAATAATCGGGCCGGTCCGGGATAGGCCGGACCGGCCCTTGTTCGTTTCTTACTTCAGGATCTTGGCGACGACGCCGGCGCCGACGGTGCGGCCGCCCTCGCGGATGGCGAAGCGCAGGCCCTCGTCCATGGCGATCGGCACGATCAGCTCGACTTCCATCGAGATGTTGTCGCCCGGCATCACCATCTCGGTGCCCTCCGGCAGCTTGACCATGCCGGTCACGTCCGTGGTGCGGAAGTAGAACTGCGGCCGGTAGTTGCTGAAGAACGGCGTGTGACGCCCGCCCTCTTCCTTGGTCAGGATGTAGGCCTCGGCCTGGAACACCGTGTGCGGCGTGATCGAGCCGGGCTTGGCCAGAACCTGGCCGCGCTCCACGTCGGTCCGGTCGACGCCGCGCAGCAGCGCGCCGATGTTGTCGCCCGCCTGGCCCTGGTCCAGCAGCTTGCGGAACATCTCCACGCCCGTGCAGGTGGTCTTGCGGGTGTCGCGGATGCCCACGATCTCGACCTCGTCGCCCACCTTCACGATGCCGCGCTCGACGCGGCCCGTCACCACCGTGCCGCGGCCCGAGATCGAGAACACGTCCTCGATCGGCATCAGGAACGGCAGGTCGATCGGACGCTCCGGCTGCGGGATGTACTCGTCGACCGCCGCCATCAGCTTCAGGATCGCGTCGTGGCCGATCTCCTTGTTGCTGTCCTCCAGCGCCGCCAGCGCCGAGCCCGGCACGATCGGGATGTCGTCGCCCGGGAAGTCGTAGGACGACAGCAGCTCGCGAACCTCCAGCTCGACCAGCTCCAGCAGCTCAGGATCGTCGACCTGGTCGACCTTGTTCAGGAACACCACGATCGCCGGAACGCCCACCTGGCGCGCCAGCAGGATGTGCTCGCGGGTCTGCGGCATCGGGCCGTCCGCCGCCGAGACCACCAGGATCGCGCCGTCCATCTGCGCCGCGCCCGTGATCATGTTCTTCACGTAGTCGGCGTGGCCGGGGCAATCCACATGCGCGTAGTGACGGTTGCTCGTCTCGTACTCCACATGCGCCGTCGAGATCGTGATCCCGCGCGCCTTCTCCTCCGGCGCCTTGTCGATCTGGTCGTACGCCTGGAACGTCGCCCCGCCCGTCTCCGCCAGAACCTTCGTGATCGCCGCCGTCAGCGACGTCTTGCCGTGGTCGACGTGACCAATCGTCCCGACATTGCAATGCGGCTTCGTCCGCTCAAACTTTCCCTTAGCCATGGGAGTATTCCTTCTCTCTGCGTTTGTTACGCGCGTTTCGCGACGACCTCGTCACTGACGGCCTTCGGTACCGGCGCGTAGTGCGAGAACTGCATGGTGTACTGGGCCCGGCCCTGGGTCATGGACCGCAGCGTATTGACGTAGCCGAACATGTTGGCGAGCGGGACCGACGCCTTGATGGCATTGGCGTTGCCGCGCATGTCGGTGCCTTCGACGAGACCCCGGCGGCTGTTCAGGTCGCCCATCACGTCGCCGACGTAGTCTTCCGGCGTCACCACCTCGACGGCCATGATCGGCTCGAGGAGCTGGATGCCGGCCTTCTGGGCGGCCTCGCGGAACGCCGCGCGGCTGGCGATCTCGAACGCCAGGACGCTGGAGTCCACGTCGTGGTACGCGCCGTCGATCAGCTGGACCTTGTAGTCGATGACCGGGAAGCCCGCGAGCACGCCGGTCTCGGCGACGCTCAGGATGCCCTTCTCGACGCCCGGGATGTATTCGCGCGGCACCGAGCCGCCGACGATCAGCGATTCGAATACGCCGCCCGAACCCGCCTCGCCCGGCTCGATGACGATCTTCACGCGGGCGAACTGGCCCGAACCGCCGGTCTGCTTCTTGTGCGTGTAGTCCACCTCGGCGCGCTTGGTCAGGGTCTCGCGGTAAGCCACCTGCGGCGCGCCCACATTCGCCTCGACCTTGAACTCGCGCTTCATGCGGTCGACGATGATCTCCAGGTGGAGTTCGCCCATGCCCTTGATGATGGTCTGGCCGCTCTCATGGTCGACCGAGACGCGGAACGACGGATCCTCCTGCGCCAGGCGGTGCAGTGCGACGCCCATCTTCTCCTGGTCGGCCTTGGTCTTGGGCTCCACGGCCACCTCGATGACCGGCTCGGGGAATTCCATGCGCTCGAGCACGACCGGCTTCACCGGGTCGCACAGCGTGTCGCCCGTGGTCGACTCCTTCAGGCCGCAGAACGCGACGATGTCGCCGGCGCGGGCTTCCTTCACGTCCTCGCGGTGGTTCGCATGCATCTGCAGCATGCGGCCGACGCGCTCGCGCTTGCCCTTCACCGAGTTCAGCACCTGGGTGCCGCTCTCGACAACGCCCGAATAGACGCGCACGAAGGTCAGCGAGCCGACGAACGGGTCGTTCATGATCTTGAACGCCAGGCCGGCGAAGGGCTGATCGTCGTCGGCGCGGCGCTCGGCGGTCTCCTCGCTCTCCGGCAGGTGGCCGACATAGGCCGGCACGTCCAGCGGCGACGGCAGGAAGTCGACGACGGCGTCGAGCAGCGGCTGCACGCCCTTGTTCTTGAACGCGGTGCCGTTGAGCACCGGCACGAACGCACCGGAAATGGTGCCCTGGCGGATGCAGGCCTTCAGCGTCGCCTCGTCCGGCTCGTTGCCTTCCAGATAGGCCTCGAGGGCTGCCTCGTCCTGCTCGACGGCCAGCTCGATCATTTCGAGACGGGCGGCCTCGGCGGCGTCGGCCAGTTCGGCGGGGATGTCGACATAGTCGAACTCCGCGCCGAGCGATTCGTCGCGCCAGATGATCGCCTTGTTCTTCACCAGGTCGATGAGACCCTTGTAGTCGCTCTCCGAGCCCACCGGCAGCTGGATGACCAGCGCGGTCGCGCCGAGGCGGTCGCGGATCATGCTCAGGGTGCGGTCGAAATTGGCGCCGGTGCGGTCCATCTTGTTGATGAAGCACATCCGCGGCACGCCGTACTTGTCGGCCTGGCGCCAGACGGTCTCGGACTGGGGCTCGACGCCCGCGACGCTGTCGAACACGGCGACGGCGCCGTCGAGCACGCGCAGGCTGCGCTCCACCTCGATGGTGAAGTCGACGTGGCCGGGCGTGTCGATGATGTTGATGCGGTGGTCGCGCCAGAAGCAGGTGGTCGCGGCCGAGGTGATGGTGATGCCGCGCTCCTGCTCCTGCTCCATCCAGTCCATGGTCGCGGCGCCGTCGTGGACTTCGCCGATCTTGTGGCTGCGGCCGGTGTAATAGAGGATGCGCTCGGTCGTGGTCGTCTTGCCGGCGTCGATGTGCGCCATGATGCCGATGTTGCGGTATCGATCGAGCGGAGTGGTGCGGGCCATTTGAGTCAAACCTTCGGTTCGGTTACCAGCGGTAATGCGAGAAGGCGCGGTTCGCTTCCGCCATGCGGTGCGTGTCCTCGCGCTTCTTGACGGACGAGCCGCGATTGTCGCTGGCTTCCATGAGCTCCTTGAACAGGCGCTCTTCCATCGTGTTCTCGGACCGCTTGCGGGCGGCCTCGATCAGCCAGCGGATCGCCAGCGCCTGGGCGCGGTCCGAGCGAACCTCGACCGGAACCTGGTAGGTGGCGCCGCCGACACGGCGGGAACGCACCTCGATCTGCGGGCGGACATTGTCGAGCGCGTCGTGGAAAACGCGAATCGGCTCGTTCTTGCCAACCTTCTCGATGCGCGTGAAGGCGCCGTAGACGATGTCCTCGGCGGCCGACTTCTTGCCGTGATACATCAGGTTGTTGATGAACTTGGACACCACCACGTCGCCGTACTTGGCGTCGGGGAGGACTTCTCGCTTCTCGGCAGCGCGACGGCGCGACATACTCGGAACTCCTTACTTCGGACGCTTCGCGCCGTACTTCGAACGACGCTGACGACGGTCCTTGACGCCCTGCGTATCGAGCACGCCGCGCAGGATGTGATAACGGACGCCGGGAAGGTCCTTCACACGGCCGCCGCGGATCAGCACCACCGAGTGCTCCTGCAGGTTGTGGCCTTCGCCCGGGATGTAGCTGGTGACCTCGAAACCGTTGGTCAGACGCACGCGGGCAACCTTGCGGAGCGCGGAGTTCGGCTTCTTCGGCGTCGTGGTGTACACGCGCGTGCATACGCCGCGCTTCTGCGGGCAAGCTTCGAGAGCCGGAACCTTGTTACGCTTCACCGGCGCCTGGCGCGGCTTGCGGATCAACTGGTTAATCGTCGGCATGTGAACCCTTTGGCGTCCAACTTCAACAGCTGCGGCCCTCGGCCGCGTTCAACTAGCAAAAAACCAACGGCATTCCGCCTCGTCGCGGCTGCCGCTGATCTGTTTCCCGGGGTGATCGGAGAGGCTGACGTCCACTACTGGAGCCGTCACAGCGCAGCGTCTAGGACTGGGCCTACTGCCTGCACCCTCGAGAGGCGCGGAACATATAAGCGGCCCGCCGCCCCGTCAAGGGCTAGATGACAGATTTCCAACGCCTATCCGGAACCTCCGATCCGGCAGGAATCCTGTCCGAATCCGCCCCCCGCAGGTCTGCTATGCTGCCGCCGTTCCAAGAGGGAGGACGCGATGACGGCGGGAACGTGCACGACCATGGGCCAATGCCTGTGCGGAAAGGTGCGCTACAGCGTCGAGGCGCCGCTCGGCGAGGTGCGTTACTGCCACTGCCGCATGTGCCGGCGGGCCACCGGCACGGCGTTTTCTGCCAATGCCAGGGTGCCGATGGAGAGATTCGCACTGCTGGCCGGCGCCGAGGTTGTGCGCGAATACGAGGCATCGCCCGGCGCAGTCCGTTGTTTCTGCGGCGAATGCGGCTCGCCGGTATTCGCCAGGGTGGCCCGCGACCCCGGCCATGTCCGAATCAGGCTCGGCGGCCTCGATGATCCGGCCGAGGTGGAGATCACGGCCCACGTCTGGACCGAATCGAAAGCCGGCTGGTTCGAGATTCGCGACGATCTGCCGCGGCACCCGCAAGCCGCGACCGACAAATGAAAGGTTCCTCGCGGATTAGCGGGACATCAGGATTTCGATGCAGGCCTCACCGTATCCGTGTCCCTGAGCTCGTCGAAGGGCTCTGCACGAGCACTGATGCCAGGCCCTTCGACGAGCTCAGGGACACGGTGAAAGCTATGTCCTGCCCCACGAAAGCTGCTGAGTAGCCAAAGCGATCACCAGCTCACGCCGCTGATCCGTGAGGACAAAAATGAAAAGGCGCGCGGTCCCCGAGGGAACCGCGCGCCCTTCTCGAGCTCGATTGGCCGGCGGTTACTCGGCCGCGGGCGCCGCCGGGCCGGCGTCGGTGCCGGGGGCGATCATGGTCACGTCGGACTGCTCGGTCTGCTGGGCCGCGAGGTAGTCGCGGTCCCGGCGATGGGCGACCTGGCGCAGACGGTTCATCATGTTGCCGGTGCCGGCCGGGATAAGGCCGCCGACGATGACGTTCTCCTTCAGGCCGTACAGCCGGTCGACCTTGCCGTTGACCGCCGCCTCGGTGAGGACGCGGGTGGTCTCCTGGAACGAGGCCGCCGAGATGAACGAGCGGGTCTGCAGCGACGCCTTGGTGATGCCGAGCAGCACCGGCTCGGAGGTGGCGGCCTTGCCGCCCTCTTTCAGCGTCTTCTCGTTGAGTTCGTCGAACTCGATCTTGTCGACCTGCTCGCCCTTGAGGAACGTGGTGTCGCCGGGGTTGAGGATCTCGACCTTCTGCAGCATCTGGCGAACGATCACCTCGATGTGCTTGTCGTTGATCTTCACGCCCTGCAGCCGGTAAACCTCCTGGATCTCGTTGACCAGGTAGTTGGCCAGCGCCTCGACGCCCTGCACGCGCAGGATGTCGTGCGGCACCGGATTGCCTTCCAGGACGTACTCGCCGGACTCGATGAAGTCGCCCTCGCGCACGCTGATGTGCTTGCCCTTGGGGATCAGGTACTCCACCGGCTCGCCGTCGCCGTCCTTCGGCTTGATCACGATCCGCTGCTTGTTCTTGTAGTCCTTGCCGAACTCCACATAGCCCGAGTTCTCGGCGATGATGCCGTGATCCTTGGGCCGGCGGGCCTCGAACAGCTCGGCCACGCGCGGCAGACCGCCGGTGATGTCGCGGGTACGCGCGGCTTCACGCGGGATACGGGCCACCACGTCGCCGGCATGCAGCTCGGCGCCGTCGTTGACGGTGAGGATGGCGTCGACCGACAGCAGGTAGCGGGCCTCGAGGCCGTTCGACAGCTTGATCACCTCGCCGTCCTTGTCCCGCAGGGTGATGCGGGGACGCAGGTCGGCGCCCTTGGGCTGCGAGCGCCAGTCGATGACCACACGCTGCGAGATGCCCGTGGTCTCGTCCAGCACCTCGCGGACCGACACGCCGTCCACCAGGTCGACATAGCGGGCGATACCGCCGCGCTCGACGATGATCGGGATGGTGTAGGGATCCCACTCGGCCAGCTTCGTGCCGCGCTTGACCGTGCTGCCGTCGTCGACCAGCAGATGCGAGCCGTAAGGCACCTTGTAGCGGGCGCGCTGGCGGCCGGTGGCGTCCGACACCACGATCTCGCAATTGCGGCTCATGGAGATGAGGCGCTTCTGCGAGTCCTCGACCACGTTGCGGTTCTCGAGGGCGATGGTGCCGTCGCTGGTCGCCTCCACCGAGGACTGCTCGGCGAACTGCGCCGCGCCGCCGATGTGGAAGGTGCGCATGGTGAGCTGGGTGCCCGGCTCGCCGATCGACTGCGCCGCGATGACGCCGACCGCCTCGCCGATATTCACCTTGGTGCCGCGGGCCAGGTCTCGGCCGTAGCAGGCGCCGCAGACGCCGCCTACGGAGGTGCAGGTCAGCACCGAGCGGATCTTGACCGTCGACACGCCGGCGCGCTCGACCTTCTCGACCGCCACCTCGTCCAGCTCCTGGCCGGCGGCGACGAGCACGTCGCCCGACACCGGGTCGGTGATGTCCTCGGAGGCCGAACGGCCCAGGATGCGCTCGGCCAGCGGCTCGATGACCTCACCGCCCTCCATCACCTCGGTCACGGTCAGGCCGTTGGTGGTGCCGCAGTCCCGCTCGATGATGATGCAGTCCTGCGCCACGTCCACGAGGCGGCGGGTCAGGTAGCCCGAGTTCGCCGTCTTCAGCGCCGTGTCGGCCAGGCCCTTGCGGGCGCCGTGGGTCGAGTTGAAGTACTCGAGCACGGTCAGGCCTTCCTTGAAGTTCGAGATGATCGGCGTCTCGATGATCTCGCCCGACGGCTTGGCCATCAGGCCGCGCATGCCGGCGAGCTGCTTCATCTGCGCGGGCGAACCGCGGGCGCCCGAGTGCGACATCATGTAGATCGAGTTGATCGGCTTGGTGCGCTTGGTCTCCTCGTCCACCTGGATCGACGAGATGCGCTTGATCATCTCCTCGGCCACGCGGTCGGTGCACTGCGCCCAGGCGTCGATCACCTTGTTGTACTTCTCGCCCTGGGTGATGAGGCCCTCGGCGTATTGCTGCTCGTACTCCTTGGCCAGCGCGCGGGTGTCGTCCACCAGCTTGGTCTTGGTGTCCGGGATCACCATGTCGTCCTTGCCGAATGAGATGCCGGCGAGCGCCGCCTGGCGGAAGCCCAGCCCCATGATCGCGTCGGCGAACAGCACGGTCTCCTTCTGGCCGCAATGGCGATAGACGATGTCGATCACCTCGGAAATCTGCTTCTTGCCGAGCGTCCGGTTGATGACGTCGAACTTCACCTTCGGGTGCTTCGGCAGATGCTGCGCCAGCATCATGCGGCCGGGCGTCGATTCGACGCGGACGGTGATCGGGTTGCCCTCGTCATCGACCGTGTCGTAACGGCAGTTGATCTTGGCGTGCAGCGACAGGACCTTGTTGTCGAGCGCCTGGCGAATCTCGCCCAGGCCCGCGAAGGTCATGCCCTCGCCCGGTTCGTTGTCGTATTGCAGGGTGGTGTAGTAGAGGCCCAGTACGATGTCCTGGCTCGGCACGATGATCGGCTTGCCGTTCGCCGGGCTGAGGATGTTGTTGGTCGACATCATCAGCGCGCGCGCCTCGAGCTGAGCCTCCAGCGACAGCGGCACGTGCACGGCCATCTGGTCGCCGTCGAAGTCGGCGTTGAATGCCGAGCAGACCAGCGGATGCAGCTGGATCGCCTTGCCCTCGATCAGCACCGGCTCGAACGCCTGGATACCCAGGCGGTGCAGGGTCGGCGCCCGGTTCAGCATGACCGGATGCTCGCGGATGACCTCGTCCAGGATGTCCCACACCTCGGGACGCTGGTTCTCGACCATCTTCTTGGCCTGCTTGATGGTGGTCGACAGGCCCTTCTGGTCGAGGCGCGAATAGATGAACGGCTTGAACAGCTCGAGCGCCATCTTCTTCGGCAGGCCGCACTGGTGCAGCTTGAGCTCGGGGCCCACCACGATCACCGAACGGCCGGAATAGTCGACGCGCTTGCCGAGCAGGTTCTGCCGGAACCGGCCCTGCTTGCCCTTCAGCATGTCGGACAGCGACTTCAGCGGACGCTTGTTGGCGCCGGTGATGGTGCGGCCGCGGCGGCCGTTGTCGAACAGCGCATCAACGGACTCCTGCAGCATGCGCTTCTCGTTGCGCACGATGATATCCGGCGCGCGCAGTTCGATCAGCCGCTTCAGGCGGTTGTTGCGGTTGATGACGCGGCGATAGAGGTCGTTGAGGTCCGACGTGGCGAAGCGGCCGCCGTCCAGCGGCACCAGCGGGCGCAGCTCGGGCGGGATCACCGGCACGACGGTGAGGATCATCCATTCCGGGCGGTTGCCGGACTCGATGAACGCCTCGACCACCTTCAGCCGCTTGATCAGCTTCTTCGGCTTCAACTCGGACTTGGTCTCGGCCAGCTCCTGGCGGATCTCCTCGCGGATGACCGACAGGTCGAGGCTCTCCAGCATGTTGCGGATCGCCTCGGCGCCGATGCCGGCGGTGAAGGCGTCGTCGCCGTAATTGTCCTGGGCGTCGCGGTACTCTTCCTCGTTGAGCAGCTGGCCCTTCTTCAGCGGCGACAGGCCGGGCTCGATGACCACGTAGGACTCGAAGTACAGGATGCGCTCGAGATCCTTCAGGGTCATGTCGAGCAGCAGGCCGATGCGCGAGGGCAGGCTCTTCAGGAACCAGATGTGCGCGACCGGCGCGGCCAGTTCGATGTGCCCCATGCGCTCGCGGCGGACCTTGGACAGGGTCACCTCGACGCCGCACTTCTCGCAGACGATGCCGCGATACTTCATGCGCTTGTACTTGCCGCACAGGCACTCGTAGTCCTTGATCGGACCGAAGATGCGGGCGCAGAACAGGCCATCGCGCTCGGGCTTGAACGTCCGGTAGTTGATGGTCTCGGGCTTCTTGATCTCACCGAAGGACCAGGACCGGATACGATCCGGCGACGCGATCGAAATCTTGATCGAGTTGAAGTTCTGGGCCTTGTTCTGCGGGCTGAAGAGGTTAGCGACCTCTTGGTTCATGTTCTGCTCCTAGACTGGACCCCGACTTCGGGTCCTGCTCGGTAAGATATGTTCGCGACCTGGTGTAGCAACCGTGTCAAGTGGATCAGTCGTCGATGGTGACCAGCTCCACGTTCAGCGCCAGCGACCGCATTTCCTTCACCAGCAAGTTGAAGGATTCCGGAATGCCCGCCTCGAAGGTGTCGTCGCCCTTGACGATCGCCTCGTAGACGCCGGTGCGGCCGGCCACGTCGTCCGACTTCACCGTCAGCATCTCCTGCAAGGTGTAGGCGGCGCCGTATGCCTGCAGCGCCCACACCTCCATCTCGCCGAAGCGCTGGCCGCCGAACTGGGCCTTGCCGCCCAGCGGCTGCTGGGTCACCAGGCTGTACGGGCCGATGGAGCGGGCGTGGATCTTGTCGTCCACCAAATGGTGCAGCTTCAGCATGTAGATGTAGCCCACGGTCACCTTGCGGTCGAACGGCTCGCCGGTGCGGCCGTCGAACAGCGTGACCTGGCCCGAGCCGTCCATGCCGGCCGCGACCAGTGCGTCGACGATGTCGGCCTCCTTGGCGCCGTCGAACACCGGCGTCGCCAGCGGGATGCCCTTCGACAGGTTCCTGCCCAGCTCGCGGAGCTGGTCGCCGTCGAGATCGCGGATCACCTCGTCATACTGCTTGTCGCCGTAGAGCTCCTTCAGCCGCTCACGCAGCGCCGTGTCGGACCCGGCTCTCTGGACATCCTCCAGCAGGCGTTTGACCTGGCGGCCCAGGCCGGCCGAAGCCCAGCCCAGATGGGTCTCGAGGATCTGCCCCACATTCATGCGCGACGGCACGCCCAGCGGATTCAGCACGATATCGGCCACGGTGCCGTCGGCGAGGAACGGCATGTCCTCCATGGCGGCGATGCGCGAGATCACGCCCTTGTTGCCGTGGCGGCCGGCCATCTTGTCGCCGGGCTGCAGCTTGCGCTTCACCGCGACGAACACCTTGACCATCTTCATCACGCCGGGCAGCAGCTCGTCGCCGCGCTGCAGCTTCTCGACCTTCTCCTCGAACCGCTTCTGCAGCCGGTCCTTGGCGTCGTCGAACTGCTTGCGCAGCGCCTCGATGTCGGCCTGGCGCGCCTCGTCCTTCACCGCGACCTGCCACCACTGGCCCCTGGTCAGGTCCTTCAGCAGGTCCTTGGTGACCTCGGCGCCGGTCTTCAGGCCCTTGGGGCCCTTGGCGACCGACTGGCCGGCCAGCAGGTCCTCGAGGCGGGCATAGGAGCTGCGCTCCAGGATCGCGAGCTCGTCGTCGCGGTCCTTGGCGAGACGCTCGATCTCCTCGCGCTCGATGGTCCGGGCGCGCTCGTCCTTGTCGACGCCGTGACGGTTGAACACGCGCACCTCGACGACCGTGCCGGAATCGCCCGGCGGGACACGCAGCGACGTGTCGCGCACGTCCGAGGCCTTCTCGCCGAAGATGGCGCGCAGCAGCTTCTCTTCCGGGGTCATCGGCGACTCGCCCTTCGGCGTCACCTTGCCGACCAGGATGTCGCCCGCCTTCACCTCGGCGCCGATATAGACGATGCCCGCCTCGTCCAGGTGGGACAGGCTTTCCTCGCCGACATTCGGGATGTCGCGGGTGATTTCCTCGGGGCCCAGCTTGGTGTCGCGGGCCATGACCTCGTATTCCTCGATGTGGATCGAGGTGAAGACGTCCTCGCTGACCATCCGTTCGGAGATCAGGATCGAGTCCTCGAAGTTGTAGCCGTTCCAGGGCATGAACGCGACCAGCACGTTCCGGCCCAGCGCCAGTTCGCCCAGATCGGTCGACGGACCGTCGCCGATGATGTCGCCCTTCTTGACCACGTCGCCGACGCGGACCAGCGGGCGCTGGGTGATGCAGGTGTTCTGGTTCGAGCGCTGGAACTTCACCAAATTGTAGATGTCGACGCCCGACTGGCCGGGGCCCACGTCGGACGTGGCACGCACGACGATACGGGTCGAGTCCACCTGGTCGATGATGCCGTCGCGCTTGGCGACCACGGTCACGCCGGAATCGCGGGCCACCACCTCTTCCATGCCCGTGCCCACCAGCGGCGCCTCGGCGCGCACCAGCGGCACCGCCTGACGCTGCATGTTGGAGCCCATCAGCGCGCGGTTGGCGTCGTCGTTCTCGAGGAACGGGATCAGCGCCGCGGCGACCGACACCAGCTGCTTGGGCGACACGTCCATGGCCGTGATCTGGTCGGGCGAGGACATGACGAACTCGCCGGCCTCGCGGCACGACACCAGGTCGCTGGTGAAGCGGCCGTCGTTATCCAATTCGGCGTTGGCCTGGGCGATGGTGAACTTGCCCTCTTCCATGGCCGACAGATAGACCACCTCGTCGGTCACCTTGCCGTCGGTGATCTTGCGGTAGGGCGATTCGATGAAACCGTACTTGTTCACCCGCGCGAAGGTGGCGAGCGAGTTGATCAGGCCGATGTTCGGGCCTTCCGGCGTCTCGATCGGGCAGATGCGGCCGTAATGGGTCGGATGCACGTCGCGCACCTCGAAGCCGGCGCGCTCGCGGGTCAGGCCGCCCGGGCCCAGCGCCGACAGTCGGCGCTTGTGGGTGACTTCCGACAGCGGGTTGGTCTGGTCCATGAACTGGCTGAGCTGGCTCGAGCCGAAGAACTCGCGCACCGCGGCGGCAGCCGGCTTGGCGTTGATCAGGTCGTGCGGCATGACCGTGTCGATCTCGACCGAGCTCATGCGCTCCTTGATCGCCCGCTCCATGCGCAGCAGGCCGATGCGGTACTGGTTCTCCATCAGCTCGCCCACCGAGCGGACGCGGCGGTTGCCCAGGTGGTCGATGTCGTCGATCTCGCCCTTGCCGTCCTTCAGCTCGACCAGGGTCTTGATCACGGCCAGGATGTCGTCCTTGCGCAGGGTGCGCACGGTGTCCTCGACGTCGAGGCCGAGCCGCATGTTCATCTTCACGCGGCCCACCGACGACAAATCGTAGCGCTCCGGGTCGAAGAACAGGCCGTCGAACAGGGACTCGGCGGTCTCCTTGGTCGGGGGCTCGCCGGGGCGCATGACGCGGTAGATCTCGACCAGCGCCTGCTCGGCGGTCTCCACCTTGTCGGCCAGCATGGTGTTGCGGATGTGGGCGCCCACATTGATGTGGTCGATGTCGAGGGTCGGGACGTCGACGATGCCCGCCTCGTCGAAGGTGGCGATGTGGGCCTCGGTGATTTCCTCGCCGGCTTCCAGGTAGATCTGGCCGGTTTTCTCGTTCACCAGGTCGACCGCGAGATAGCGGGTCACCAGATCCTTGGCCGGCACCAGTACCTCGGTCACGCCGGCCTTCTCGAGCTGGCGCGCCGCGCGCGGCGTCAGCTTCTCGTCGGCCTCGAGGATCACCTCGCCGGTATCGGCGTTGGAGATCGCATAGGGCAGCTTGGCGCCGCGCATGGTTTTGGCGTCAAAGGGCCTCTTCCAGCCGTCCTTGGCGCGCGAGTAGGTCACGTGCCTGTAGAAATAGCCGAGGATGTCCTCGCTGGTCATGCCCAGCGCATAGAGCAGCGTGGTGACCGGCAGCTTGCGGCGGCGGTCGATGCGGGCATGGACGATGTCCTTGGCGTCGAATTCGAAGTCGAGCCACGACCCGCGGTACGGGATCACGCGGGCGGCGAACAGGAACTTGCCCGAGGAATGGGTCTTGCCGCGGTCGTGGTCGAAGAACACGCCGGGCGAACGGTGCATCTGCGAGACGATGACGCGCTCGGTGCCATTGATGATGAAGGTGCCGTTCGAGGTCATGAGCGGCATGTCGCCCATGTAGACTTCCTGCTCCTTGATATCGAGCACGGACTTGGCGCCGGTGTCCTCGTCGACTTCGAACACGATCAGCCGCAGCGTCGCCTTCAGCGGAGCGGCGAAGGTGATGTCGCGCTGCTGGCACTCGTCGACGTCGTATTTCGGCGTCTCGAACTCATAGCGGACGAACTCCAGCGAGGCTGTCTCGCCGAAGTCGGAGATCGGGAACACCGACTTGAACACGCCCTGCAGGCCGCTGTCGTCGCGGCGGTCCGGTGACACGTCCTTCTGCAGGAACTGGTCGTAGGAATTCTTCTGCACCTCGATCAGATTCGGCATCGAGGCAACTTCCCTGATGTTGCCGTAGAACTTGCGGACCCGCTTACGACCGGTGAACGAGTTTGCCATCCTTGATCCTTCTCTGACCGCTCAGTCTCAGGCCGACGAAAATGATCGGCGGTGAAATGCTAAAATGACCAAAACGGGCAGGCTCCCCGGCGCCGGAGAGCCTGCCCAATTCCTTGGCGAAGTGTTACTTCACCTCGACCGTGGCGCCGGCTTCCTCGAGCTTCTTCTTGAGGTCGGCGGCTTCGGCCTTGTTCACGCCTTCCTTCACGGGCTTCGGCGCGCCCTCGACCAGGTCCTTGGCCTCCTTGAGGCCCAGGCCGGTGATCGCACGGACTTCCTTGATCACGTTGATCTTCTTGTCGCCCGAGCCGAGCAGGATCACGTCGAAGGAGTCCTTCTCCTCCTCGGCGGCGGCCGGAGCGGCACCAGCGCCACCGCCGACGGCGGCGACGGCGACCGGCGCGGCGGCCGAGACGCCCCACTTCTCTTCGAGAAGCTTCGACAGCTCGGCGGCTTCGATCACGGTCAGGTTCGAGAGTTCGTCAACAAGTTTCTGCAGGTCAGCCATTTCGTATCTCCAAAGATTAAGGCCATGTCGGGTTCAACCGATCAGGCGGCCTCGCTATTCCCATAGGCAGCAAACACGCGGGCCAGTTGTCCGGCGGGTGCCTGAAGCACACCGGCGACCTTGGTCGCCGGGGCGTTGATCAGGCCCAGGAGCTTGGCTCGCAGCTCGTCCAGAGACGGAAGGGTCGCGAGGGCTTTCACGCCGTTCGCATCCAGTTCCGTGTCACCCATCACGCCGCCGAGAACGATCAGCTTCTCGTTCTTCTTGGCGTAGTCAATCGACACCTTGGCTGCCGCCACGGGGTCGTCCGAGTAGGCAATCGCCGTAGGCCCGGTGAACAGATGGGCAATGGACTCGCACTTGGTGCCCTCGAGAGCAAGCTTGGTCAGCCTGTTCTTCGTCACACGGAACTGGGCACCAACTCCACGCATCTGCACGCGCAGGTCCGTCAACTCCGCGACGGAAAGTCCGGTGTAGTGGGTGACCACCACCAGACCCGTCTTGTCGAAGACGCCCTTGAGTTCGGAGACCAGTTCCGCCTTTTGGGCTCGGTCCACTTTTACTCTCCAGTGTAAGCGCGACGGGGGCTTTCCCTGCCGCGCAGCCACATTGAGGTCCGGTTTGCGGCGAACCGCCGACCGGACCCGGTTACCCTGTCCCAGGGCCGTGAACCCGATGCCCGCCCGAAGGCCTCCCTGCCAGGAGCGGCCCGGGATATGGTGCCCGGACCGAAAAGCTTCAAGTCTCGTTTCCCCGTCTGTGCAGGCCGGCGCATCCGATTAAGCCGCTCGCGCGGCGCCTACGGTCTTGGACAGGCGGGCGGCATAGTCGAGCCGCCCTTTCCCGGACGCCGAGGCGCCCGGAAATCTCGTCATCGCCCTACTGGGCGCTCAGGCTCGCCACGTCGATCTTGACGCCCGGGCCCATGGTCGAGGTGAGCGACACCTTCTTCACATAGGTTCCCTTGGCGCCGGTCGGCTTGGCCTTGATCACCGCGTCCGCGAAGGCGCGGATGTTCTCGGCCAGCGCCTGATCGGTGAAGCTGGCCTTGCCGACGCCGCCATGCACGATGCCGGCCTTCTCGGCGCGGAACTCGACCTGGCCGCCCTTGGCCGCCTTGACCGCGCCCGCCACGTCCGGCGTCACGGTGCCCAGCTTCGGGTTCGGCATCAGGCCGCGCGGGCCCAGCACCTTGCCGAGCCGGCCGACCAGGGCCATCATGTCCGGCGTGGCGATCACGCGGTCGAAGTTCATGTTGCCGGCCTGGACCTGCTCGGCCAGGTCGTCGGCGCCGACGATGTCCGCACCGGCGGCGCGGGCCTCATCGGCCTTCTTGTCCTTGGCGAACACGGCGACGCGCACGGTCTTGCCGGTGCCGTTGGGCAGCAGCACCACGCCGCGCACCATCTGGTCCGAGTGGCGCGGATCGACGCCCAAATTCATGGCGACCTCGATGGTCTCGTCGAACTTGGACTTGGCATGCTGCTTCAGGATGCCCACCGCCTCGTCGAGCGAGTAGGTCTTGGTCGAATCGACAGCCTTGACGGCGTCCTTCTGACGCTTGGACAGTTTCGCCATCGGTCTAGTCCCTCACCTCGAGGCCCATCGAACGGGCCGAACCCTCGATCATCTTCATCGCCGCATCGATATCGTTGGCGTTGAGATCCTTCATCTTCGCCTCGGCGATCTGCTGCAGATCGGCGCGGGTGACGAAGCCGGCGCGGTCGCGGCCGGGGGTCTTGGAGCCCGAATTGATCTTCGCCGCCTTCTTGAGGAAGTGCGACGCGGGCGGCGTCTTGGTGATGTAGGTGAAGCTGCGGTCGGCATAGACCGTGATCACCACGGGGATCGGCGTCCCCTTCTCGATCTCCTGCGTCGCCGCGTTGAAGGCCTTGCAGAATTCCATGATGTTCACACCGCGCTGACCCAGCGCCGGACCGATCGGCGGCGACGGGGTGGCGCTACCGGCAGCAACCTGGAGGTTGATGTACCCGGTGATCTTCTTCGCCATGGTGTTCCCTTCCTTTCACTGCGGGCGCCGCTTTCGAGGCCACCCAGGGATGCGCGGTCCGGTCATGGCTCAACCTCCCGCACCATTTCGGATGCCCTGGCATCCGAAAAAACTCAGCAACCGGACGCCGAGGCGTCCGAAACTCGAGATCAGGTCTTCTCGACCTGGCCGTATTCCAGCTCGACCGGCGTGGCGCGGCCGAAGATCGACACCGACACCTTCAGGCGGGCACGCTCCTCGTCGACGTCCTCGACCAGGCCGTTGAACGAGGTGAACGGTCCGTCGGTGACCCGCACCTGCTCGCCGATCTCGAACCGGATCGACGGCTTGGGCCGGTCGACGCCCTCCTGCACCTGGCTGAGGATGCGGGCGGCCTCGCCCTCCGAGATCGGCATCGGCTTGTTGCCCGAGCCCAGGAAGCCCGAGACCTTCTGGATGTTCTTCACCAGATGGTAGGTCTCGTCGGTCATCTCCATCTTCGCCAGCACGTAGCCGGGGAAGAACTTGCGCTCGGCGTTCACCTTCTGGCCGCGGCGGATCTCCACCACCTCTTCCATCGGCACGATCACCTGCTCGAACAGGTCGGTCATGCCCTGCAGGCCGGCCTGCTCCTTGATCGATTCGGCGACCTTCTTCTCGAAATTGGAATAGGTCTGGATGATGTACCACCTGGCGGTCATGTCGGTTCCGTTTGGCTCAGCCGTGGTTCGGCAGGATGAGTTTGACGGCCTGGGCGAAGCCCATGTCGACCACGAGGAAGAACAGCGACGCCAGCACCACCATGATGAACACCATGGCGGTGGTCACGAAGGTCTCCTTGCGCGAAGGCGTCACCACCTTCGAGACTTCCGTCTTGACCTGCTTCATGAACAGGGCTGGATTCGTCCGTGCCATCTTTCCTCAGCGTACCCGCGTACTCGTCTATCTATGCCGCCCAGGCGTTGGCGTCAGTATTGGCAGGAGTGGAGGGGCTCGAACCCCCAGCCCCCGGTTTTGGAGACCGGTGCTCTACCAATTGAGCTACACTCCTATCGGCCTTCCGGCCTGATTCGCTCGCCGCCGCACCGTCCACAAAGCATCCGGACCACAAAGCATCCGGGGACGGCACTTTGCCGCCCCCGGAGCCGTTGATCTGTTTCGAGCCGCACGTTCTATGGTGAACGAGGCTCGATTGTCAACCGTGCGGTGGCCGAAAAATCCTACTTCAGGATCTTGGCGACGACGCCGGCGCCGACGGTGCGGCCGCCCTCGCGGATGGCGAAGCGCAGGCCCTCGTCCATGGCGATCGGCACGATCAGCTCGACTTCCATCGAGATGTTGTCGCCCGGCATCACCATCTCGGTGCCCTCCGGCAGCTTGACCATGCCGGTCACGTCCGTGGTGCGGAAGTAGAACTGCGGCCGGTAGTTGCTGAAGAACGGCGTGTGACGCCCGCCCTCTTCCTTGGTCAGGATGTAGGCCTCGGCCTGGAACACCGTGTGCGGCGTGATCGAGCCGGGCTTGGCCAGAACCTGGCCGCGCTCCACGTCGGTCCGGTCGACGCCGCGCAGCAGCGCGCCGATGTTGTCGCCCGCCTGGCCCTGGTCCAGCAGCTTGCGGAACATCTCCACGCCCGTGCAGGTGGTCTTGCGGGTGTCGCGGATGCCCACGATCTCGACCTCGTCGCCCACCTTCACGATGCCGCGCTCGACGCGGCCCGTCACCACCGTGCCGCGGCCCGAGATCGAGAACACGTCCTCGATCGGCATCAGGAACGGCAGGTCGATCGGACGCTCCGGCTGCGGGATGTACTCGTCGACCGCCGCCATCAGCTTCAGGATCGCGTCGTGGCCGATCTCCTTGTTGCTGTCCTCCAGCGCCGCCAGCGCCGAGCCCGGCACGATCGGGATGTCGTCGCCCGGGAAGTCGTAGGACGACAGCAGCTCGCGAACCTCCAGCTCGACCAGCTCCAGCAGCTCAGGATCGTCGACCTGGTCGACCTTGTTCAGGAACACCACGATCGCCGGAACGCCCACCTGGCGCGCCAGCAGGATGTGCTCGCGGGTCTGCGGCATCGGGCCGTCCGCCGCCGAGACCACCAGGATCGCGCCGTCCATCTGCGCCGCGCCCGTGATCATGTTCTTCACGTAGTCGGCGTGGCCGGGGCAATCCACATGCGCGTAGTGACGGTTGCTCGTCTCGTACTCCACATGCGCCGTCGAGATCGTGATCCCGCGCGCCTTCTCCTCCGGCGCCTTGTCGATCTGGTCGTACGCCTGGAACGTCGCCCCGCCCGTCTCCGCCAGAACCTTCGTGATCGCCGCCGTCAGCGACGTCTTGCCGTGGTCGACGTGACCAATCGTCCCGACATTGCAATGCGGCTTCGTCCGCTCAAACTTTCCCTTAGCCATCGGCTCGACCTCTGCTCTAGCGCCCGCGCGGCGCGTTGACGTGACCCAAAACTCGTAGTGGAGCGGGTGATGGGAATCGAACCCACGTAGCCAGCTTGGAAGGCTGGAGCTCTACCATTGAGCTACACCCGCACGCGCCGCCGCTTGCGCAGCTTCGTTCGCCCATCTGGTGACCTTGGTGGAGGGGGTAGGATTTGAACCTACGTAGGATTACTCCGGCAGATTTACAGTCTGCTGCCATTGACCGCTCGGCCACCCCTCCGCACGGGTCAGCCCCGAAAGACGGTGCGGGGAACTAAGGGAATTTGCCCTATGCTGTCAACCCCGAATGGGGTTACACCGCGTTTCCCCCGACACGGCTCACGGAACGCCGCGATGAACAGCGAAAGACGCGCCGGAAAATTGTTCGACAAGGAGGCCGAGCCCTACTGGCTTTACGGCCTGCATCCGGTGCGCGCGGCGCTCGCGAATCCGCGGCGGAAGGTGCGCCGGCTACTGGCGACGCGCAACGCGGCGCAGACCCTGTCGGAAGACGGCGCGCCCCGGATCGAGCCCGAGATCGTCGAGCGCAAGGCCATCGACCGGCTGGTGCCGGCCGACGCGGTGCACCAGGGCGTGGCGCTGCTGGTCGATCCCATGGAGGACGTCCGGCTCGACGACCTGCTGAAGGACGAGACGGTCCGCGTGGTGCTGGTGCTCGACCAGGTCACCGACCCGCACAATGTGGGCGCCATCGTGCGCTCGGCCGCGGCCTTCGGCGCCGGCGCCGTCATCACCACCTGGCGCCACTCGCCCCCCGAGACCGCGGTGCTGGTAAAGGCCGCCGCCGGCGCCTTCGAGGTGCTGCCCTACATCCGCATCCAGAACCTGGCCGGCCTGATCGAGAAGCTGAACGATCACGGCTTCCTCAGCGTCGGCCTCGACGGCGAGGCGCCGGCGCAGGTGCGAGACGTGCCGCGCGAGGGACAGATCGCCCTGGTGTTGGGTGCCGAGGGCAAGGGATTGCGGCACCTGACCCGCGAACTCTGCGGCATGCTGGCGCGGCTGCCGATCTCGGAGCGGGTCGAGAGCCTCAACGTCTCGAACGCCGCGGCCGTCGCCCTCTACGAGCTGACGCAGGGCGCGTGACAATTCGCCCGGTTTGCCGTATCCCGGTCGCGCCCGGAGCGCCGGATTAGCTCAGTGGTAGAGCAACCGCCTTGTAAGCGGTAGGTCGTCGGTTCAAGTCCGACATCCGGCACCATCTTCCTTACTCCGCCGCGTCCTTCACGAACAGGCCGTTGAGGTTGTCGTTGGGCGTGTCGAGGATGCGCTGGACCCATTTGTGGAAGGTCTGGCCGCCGCCCTCGTTGCGGCCGAAATAGACATATTCGGTCATGCCGGCGTCGAGCGCGGCCTGCTGCCGGAGACCGGTGCCGTAGTCCTCGTGCTGGACCACGTATTCCAGCAGCTTGAACATCTCGACGGCGCCGTCGCGGGTTTCCTGGGTGGGCTTCTTCTCGGTGATGTAGATCTGGATGGTGACGCTTTCGCCCACCTTCTCGCCGGGGAACAGCTGCGAGATCATCACCTCGCGGCCGCTGCCGTAGAACGAGGCGATGGAGACGTGCGGGAAGATGGTCCAGATGCCGCCCATCAATGTCTCCAGCGGCCACTCGTCCTCGGGCGTGCCGTCGAGGGCGATCATGCTGTGCTCGGGCGGCCTGCCGTCATTGAGGGCCGGCGTGGTCACCCCGTGATGCGGCCCCCAGGCGTAGTACTGCGCCTTGGCCGAGACGCCGGGAAAGGTTTCGCCGTGCAGGATCGGCAGGTGGTAGAAGTCCAGGTAGCCGTCATAGGCGATCTTCCAGTTGGGCCCCACCAGCGTGCGGCTCTCCAGGAAATGCCAGTTCTCGAAGCCGAAGCCGCCCAGCAGCGCGTCGTAGCCCGACAGGAACGCCGCGATGTCGAGGTCGGAGTTGGGGTCGAGCACCACCCAGATCAGCCCGGCCTTCTCCAGCACCGGGAACGGCCTCAGGCCCAGCGCGTCGGTATCCACCTCGCCGAAATCCTCGCGCGAGGCGACGCCGACCAGCCTGCCCTCGCGGTTGAAGGTCCAGCCGTGATAACCGCAGACGAAGCGCGAGGTGTTGCCCGAGCCCTGCGCGACCGCCGTGCCGCGATGGGTGCAGGAATTGAGGAACGCCCGCGCCTTGCCGTCCTTGCCGCGCACCAGCAGCACCGGCACGCCGACCGCGTCCATGGCCTTGTAGTCGCCGGGCACGGGCAGCTCGCAGGACGGCGCCAGCATCAGCGGCATGCGCCGGAAGATCAGCTTCTTCTCGCGCTCGAACCGCGCCGGGTCGGTGTAGATGTCGGCCTTGACCTTGAAGATGTCCGGCGCCTGCGTGATCGTCCCGGTTTTCGAATGGGCGATGTTGTCCTTCGCCATGTCGATGAGCTGGTCGCGGTCCACGAGCGCCTCCTGAAATCCGATGCTCCCCTGAGGCGGACTTTAAACGACCGTTCAGTCAAAATAAAGGCGGTCAGGCCGGAACGACGCCGTGCGCCCAGGGCGCCCGGACGAACCGGGCCGCCAGGAAGTCGATCAGCGCCGTCACCCGCGCCGGGCGCAGCGAGCCGGGCGGCGTCACGATGTGCAGGGCGATGGGCGGGGCCGACCAGCCGGGCAGCGCTTCCTCCAGCCGCCCGTCGCGCAGCTCGCGCCAGATCAGGAACTCCGGCTGCAGCGCCATGCCGACCCCGGCGAGCAACGCAGGGACCACCACGTCGCCGTTGTTGGTCAGCAGCTGGCCGGTGGCCTTCACCGTCACGTCGCCCTCCAGCGGATGCTGGAACGTCCACAGGCCCGGCGAGGCCAGATGGGAATAGATGATCGCCCGGTGCGCCTCCAGGTCGCGCGGATGCCGTGGGCGGCCATGGGCGTCCCAATAGGCGGGCGAGGCGACGAGAGGCCGCCGCACGGCGCACAGCCGGCGGGCGCGCAGGGACGAATCGGCCAGCGCGCCGATGCGCAGCGCCACGTCGAAACCGTCCCCAACAAGGTCTACCGCATGGTCGCTGAGGTGAAGGTCGACGGTAACCTCCGGATAGCGGGCGAGGAAGTCGGGCAACGCATCGCCCAGATGCTCGATGCCGAACGACATGGGCGCCGCCAGCTTCACCGTGCCGCGCGGCACGGCGGCCGTCTCGGTCGCCTCCAGCTCGACCGCCTCGCCCTCGGCCAGGATGCGCGCGGCCCGCGCCATGGCGGTCCGGCCGCTCTCGGTCAGCGACAGCTTGCGCGACGTGCGGTGCAGCAGCGGCGTTCCGAGCCGCAGCTCCAGTCGGCTGACCGCCTTCGAGACGGTCGCCTTGGAAAGGCCGAGATCGCCGGCCGCCGCGGAGAAGGACCCCAGTTCGGCCACCTTGGCGAAGATCGCCCACGCCTCGAAATCAGGCAGCATCACAACTTCGGAAACGATGAGTTTCGATCATGTCTATTTCTTCAACGAAGGGAAACACCCATCTTGTGTCCATGCAAGGCCGCCGATGCGGCGGCACAAGGAGAACCAAGATGATCGAACTTCGTCCTTTCGAGAGCCTCGGCGGCGCCAACCATGGCTGGCTGGATGCGAAGCATCACTTCTCGTTCGCCGGATACCGCGATCCGGACCGGGTGCATTGGGGCAATTTGCGGGTCTGGAACGACGACACCATCGCGCCCCGCAGCGGCTTCCCGCCGCACCCGCATGCCGACATGGAAATCATCACCTATGTCCGCAAGGGCGCCATCACCCACAAGGACAGCCTGGGCAACCAGGGCCGGACCGAGGCGGGCGACGTGCAGGTGATGTCGGCCGGTACCGGCATCTCGCACTCCGAATACAACATGGAGGACGAGGAGACGACGCTGTTCCAGATCTGGATCATCCCCAGCGAGCCGGACAGGAAAGCGCCGTCCTGGGGCGCAAAACCCTTCCCCAGGGGCGACCGTTCGGGCCGGTTCGTGACCCTCGCCAGCGGCATCGACGGCGACACGGACGCGCTGCCGATCCGTACCGACGCCCGCGTCGCCGGCGCCACACTGAAGGCCGGCGAGACCGCCGAGTACGCGCTGGGCGGCGATCGCTACGGCTACCTGGTGCCGGCTGTCGGCGCGGTCGAGGTCAACGGCGTGCGGGTGAACGCCCGCGACGGCGCGGCGATCACGGACGTGGACGTGCTCCGCGTCACCGCGCTCGAGGACGCCGAGCTGGTGCTGGTCGATACCGGCTACAGCGGCTGACCAAAGGACCCGGCCTCACCGGTGATGAGACGAAGCCCCCGCGGCTCTCCGCGGGGGCTTTTTCATGTCCGAGACGGCCTCAAGTTCGAGACGGCGCGATCAGGTGCCGGACGACCGGCTTGCCGGGCCCCAGATGAAAGCGCGCGATCTCGTCCTGCAGCGCATGGTCGGCCTCGGTCACCCGCTCGTGCTGGCGCAGATGCTCCAGCCAGCTTTCCAGCACGAAAGTCTCGGTCATCAGGCCCGGATCGGACGGGTCCTCGTAAAGGCTCCACGACAGCGCGCCGTCACGGCGGCGGACCCGGCGCAGCGCGTCCATCGCCCGGGTGAACTCGGCGGAGCGGGCCGGATCGATGCGGTATTCCACGATCACCATCACGGGGCCGCGATCATGGGCGACCTCGCCGACATCGGGCGCGGGCCAGTGCATGGACGGCGCCAGGTCGAGCGCCGCGCCGCCCAGCGGGCGCCAGAACGCTGCGGCCACCGCGACGAGCTGTCCAGCGGCGGCGACCAGCAGCGCGGTGCGCACGTCGGCCTGCCCGGCCAGCGTGCCCCAGAGCGTGCTGCCCGCCGTCATCGCGCCCTGGAACACCACCATGTAGACGGCAAGCGCCCTTGCCTTGACCCAGCCGGGCGCGGCCATCTGGGCCGCGACGTTGAGCGCCGACAGCATGGTGATCCACGCCATGCCGGCGACGGCCATGACCGCGCCGGCCAGCCAATAGTTGGAAACGGTGGAGAGGCCCGCCGCCACGCCCGCGAATCCTACCGTCGCGGCGATGGTCAGCGCGTTGGCAGGCACCTTGCCGCGCAGCTTCGGCAGCAACAGCGCGCCGAGGACGGCGCCGCCGCCCATGAAACCCAGCAGCCCGCCATATTCGGCCGCGCCCAGCCCCATGTCGCGCCGGGCGATCACCGGCAGCAGCGCCCAGGTGGCGCTGGCGAACAGGAAGAAGAAGGTGCTGCGCACCAGCACGGTGCGCAACTCTGGCGACTGGCGCACATAGCGGCCGCCGGCGCGCAGCGCCCCGACGAATCGTTCGGCCGGCAGCGACGACGGCGACCGCGCGCGCCGCCAGCGCCACAGCACCGCGGCCACCCCCAGCACCGAGACGGCATTGAGCAGGAACACGGCCGGCGGCCCCGCTGCGGCGACGATGACGCCGCCCAGCGCCGGACCGATGGCGCGGGAGATGTTGACGCCCAGGCTGTTGAGCGCCACCGCCTGAGGCAGCGCGGCGCGCGGCACCAGTTCGGGCACGATGGCCTGGAATGCCGGCGCGTTGAGCGCCGCCGCCGTCGCCAGCGAGAAGGTCAGCGCCAGCAGCACCCACGCATCCGTCAGCCCGGCGACCGTCAGCGCGGCGAGGGCGCCCGCCGAGAGCAGGCTCCAGGCCTGGGCCGCCAGCAGCAGCTTTCGCCGGTCGACGATGTCCGCGAGCGCGCCCCCCGGCAGAGCGAACATGAACATGGGCAGGGTGGTCGCGGCCTGCACCAGCGCCACCATCAGCGGATCTGTGGTCAGCGAGGTCATCAGCCAGGCCGCGCCAACGTCGTGCATCCACGTCCCCACGTTGGAGACGATGGTGGCGATCCACAGCGCCCGGAAGACCGGAAGCCCGAGCGGACCCGGCGCCGACCCGGTCATTTCACACCGCCCAGCAGCCGCAGCCCAGCGCGCCCCAGAAGCTCCGGTCGTCGGCCACCGGCACGCGGGCGCCGAGCGCCGATGCATGGTCGTGTCCGTGGACGGCGCAGGCGCTGGCGCAGCCGCAGGCGGCCGACATCGCATGGGCGTGCTTCGGGTCGCGGTAGTAGCCGCCGAAGGTCTTCACCGGAGACCAGTCGGGCGCGGGCGGCGGCAGTGGCGGCGCCAGTGGCCCGAAATCGCCGTCGCCATGCACCGGCCTGCCGCCCAGCAGGGTCAGCGCCGAGGTGATGTGGGCAATCTCGGCCTCGGGCACGCTGAAATAGTCGCTGTTCAGCACCACCAGGTCGGCGAGCATGCCGGCCTCGATCCGGCCCTTCTTGCCGGCCTCGTTCGAGAACCAGGTGTTGGCGTCGGTCCAGAACCGCAGCGCCTCCTCGCGGTCAAGGCGATTGGCGGCGGGATAGAGGGTCAGGCCGCCCACGGTCTTGCCGGTGACCAGCCACGCCAGCGACACCCACGGGTTGTAGCTGGCGACGCGGGTGGCGTCGGTGCCCGCGCCGACCGGCACGCCCGCCTCGAGCATGCGTCGCACCGGCGGCGTCGCCTCGGCGGCCCTGGCGCCGTAGCGCTCGACGAAATATTCGCCCTGATAGGTCATGCGGTGCTGCACGGCGATGCCGCCGCCCAGCGCCGCGATCCTCTCGATGTTGCGCTGGTCGATGGTCTCGCAATGGTCGAAGAACCAGTGCAGGCCGTCGAACGGGATATCCTTGTTCACCTTCTCGAACACGTCGAGGGCGCGGCTGATGGTCTCGTTGTAGGTCGCGTGCAGCCGCCACGGCCAGCGCTTCTCGGCCAACAGGCGCACCACGGCCTCGAGGTCGCCTTCCATGTTGGGCGGCATCTCGGGCCGCTCGACCCGGAAATCCTCGAAGTCGGCGGCGCTGTAGACCAGCATCTCGCCGGCGCCGTTGTGCCGGTAGGTGTCGTCACCGTCGCCCGGCTTGACCTGTCCGGCCCAGGCGGTGAAGTCGGCCAGCTCCTGCTTCGGCTTCTGCGTAAAGAGGTTATAGGCGATACGCACGGTGAGCTGGCCCTCGCCATGCAGCTTTTCGATGATCTCGTAGTCGTCGGGATAGTTCTGGAAGCCGCCGCCCGCATCGATCACCCCGGTCACGCCCAGCCGGTTCAGCTCGCGCATGAAGTGGCGGGTGGAGTTGAGCTGGACGTCGGGCGGCAGCTTCGGGCCCTTCGCCAGGGTCGCATAAAGGATCGTGGCGTTGGGCTGGGCCAGCAGCAGGCCGGTGGGTTCGCCCGAGGCGTCGCGGACGATCTCCCCGCCGGGCGGATCGGGCGTGTCCTTCGTGTAGCCCACCGCCCTGAGCGCCGCCCGGTTGAGCAGCGCCCGGTCGTAGAGGTGCAGGATGAACACCGGCGTCTCGGGCGCGGCGGCGTTGATCTCGTCGAGGGTCGGCAGCCGCTTCTCGGCGAACTGGTGCTCGGTGAAGCCGCCGACGACCCTCACCCATTGCGGCGGCGGCGTCACCTGGGTCTGGGTCTTCAGCATGGCCATGGCGTCGGCCAGCGACGGCACGCCGTCCCAGCGCAGTTCCATGTTGTAGTTGAGGCCGCCGCGGATGATGTGCATGTGGCTGTCGATCAGCCCCGGGATCGCCCGCCGTCCGCCCAGATCGAGGATCTGCGAGTCGGGCGCCGCGGCCTGCCGCACCTCCCTTTCCGTGCCCACCGCCAGGAACCGGCCACCGCGGATGGCGACGGCGGCGGCTTGCGGGTTGGCGCGGTCCATGGTGGTGAACCTGCCGTTGATCAGGATGAGGTCGCGATCCGGCATGATGGCACGTCCGTTGCTGGCGAGGGCCGGGCCGAGCGCGGCCGCGAGCCCCAGGGCGGAGGCGCCGGCGATGGCCTGGCGCCTTGTCGGGTTGGTGGGCATGGTTCCACCTCCACTCCAGCGGCGCTCAGCCCTCGTGGGCGCCGAACATTTCCTTGGCATAGATGATGCCCAGGCCGTAGGCGCCGCCATGGACACGGGCGATTCCGGTGGTCAGTCCGTAGGTCTCGGCTCGGCCCCAGTCGCGCTGCAGCTCCAGCAGGTACTGCAGCGAGGTGATGGGAACGGCGCCGGCCTGGATCATGCGCTGCATGGCGCGCTCGTGGGCCTCGGCGGAGACGTCGCCGCAAGCGTCGGCGATCACGTAGACCTGGAATCCCTGGTCCAGCGCCGAAATCACCGGTCCGACGATGCACACCGACGTCCACAGGCCCGCGAACACGACACGCTCCTTGCCGATGGCGTTGACGGCGTCGATGACGTTCGCGTCCTCCTAGCAGTTCATGGTGGTGCGGTCGATCATCGCCTGGCCCGGGAAGGCCGACTTGATCTCGTCGAACATGGGTCCCGAGAAGGTCTTCTCGGCCACGGTGGTCAGCACGGTGGAGACGCCGAAGCCGGCGGCGCCCTTCGCCACCAGGGCGGCATTGTTGCGCAGGCTGACGGCGTCGATGGAATGGGTTCCGAACGCCATCTGCGACTGGAAGTCGATCATGATCAGCGTGTGGTCCAGCGGCGTCAGCAGGCTCTTTCCGGGCGTGGTGTTGGCGGTGACGGTCATGGCGCGCTCCCTCTGGAAGAATGCGTTCAACTCGGCCCGGCCATTCTTGCATCGGCCGGGAACGAGGTCAGAGTGAAGTTTTCGCGAGCGATCAGAAATAGAAAAGGCCGAAACGGATCGTTTCCGTTTCGGCCCTTCTGACGCCGGAAAGCGCCGCGCCTATTCCAGCAACAGCAGCCGCAGTTCCTCGCGGGCGGCGGGCGTCAGGCCGATGGCGTCGGTCAGGTAGCGGTCGAAGCTGCCGAAGCTCTCGTCCACCGCCTCGAACGAGGCGAGCAGGTAATCCGGATTGGCGGCCATCATGGTGTGGAACAGCTCGGGCGACTTCAGCTCGGGATATTTCTCGAGCAGGTTGCGCCGGGTGTATTCGTTGGTGAGGGCGTAGTCCTCGAGGATGGTCTCGCGCGACACGCCCAGCGCCTCCAGAATGATGGCGGCGGCGAAGCCGGTGCGGTCCTTGCCGGCGGCGCAGTGGAACAACAGCGGCAGCTGGTCGGCGCGGGCGACCCGGCCCATGAACTCGGCATATTGCGGCGCGTATCGGATGGCGAACTCGCGGTAGATGGTCTTCATCACGTCGCGGAGCTGTTCCTCGGTGGCCTCGCCGCTCCAGAGATATTCGTAGAGCTTCGAGTCCTGGCGCTGCGGACCGATGGGAAGCTGCAGGATCGACGGTGCATTCAGCGGCGGCAGGCGGCTCGGCGCCTCGACGCTTTCCTCCTCGCGGCGCAGGTCGCAGATCACCTTGATGCCCAGACCGCCAATATGCTCCAGGTCCGCGTCGGTCAGCGCCGCCAGCGCGTTCGAGCGGTAGAGGTGCCGCCACTTGACGGTGCGGCCGTCGGCCGCCTCGTAACCGCCCAGGTCGCGGAAATTGGTGGCGCCCTGCAAGTCCATGCGGCGCTGGTTCGCTGTCGTGCTCATCGGTTCTCTTCCTGCATTCGTCCGTGACGGTTTATAGCGCAGGCGCGTGACAAAGTAAGTGCGCCGGGCGAGAAAACCTTGAATGCGCGGCACGCTTCACCCCCAATAGCCCGAGGCCGGCAACCGAGGGGGACACCGTGCAGGCGATATTGGGCATCGTGGCGCTGACCGCGCTCGCCTGGCTGATCAGCGAGGACCGCAAGGCATTCCGTGCCAAGATGGTGCTGGGCGGCCTCGCGCTGCAGGTGCTGCTGGCGCTGCTGTTCCTGCGGGTGCCCGGCTCGAAGCAGGTGTTCTCGGGCGTCAACCATGTGGTGGGCGCGCTGCAGGAGGCCACCACGGCGGGCACCAGCTTCGTGTTCGGCTATCTGGGCGGCGGCCCTTCGCCCTTCGCCGCGAGCGGCACGGGCAGCGCCTTCATCCTGGCGTTCAATGCCCTGCCACTGGTGCTGGTGGTGAGCGCGGTCAGCGCCCTGCTCTATTACTGGCGCGTGTTGCCGGCCATCGTCGGCGTGTTCGCCTGGGCGCTCAACCGCACCCTCGGCGTCAGCGGGCCGGTCGGCCTCAGCGCCGCCGCCAACATCTTCGTCGGCATGGTCGAGGCGCCGCTGCTGATCCGGCCCTACCTGTCGCGCATGGACCGGGGCGACCTGTTCCTGGTCATGGTGGGCGGCATGGCGACCATCGCCGGCACCATGCTGGTGCTCTACTCGACCATGCTCGCGCCGATCCTGCCGGACGCGGCGGGGCACCTGGTGACCGCCTCGGTGATCAGCGCGCCGGCCGCGATCATGATCGCGGCGCTGATGGTGCCGCCCGCGCCGCGGCCGCAGGACACCCGCCTGACCATTCCCCGGTCCGGGGCCGAGAACAGCATGGATGCGCTCACCCGCGGCACCACCAACGGCATCACCCTGCTGCTCAACATCATCGCCATGCTGATCGTGCTGGTGGCGCTGGTAACCCTGATCAACGCGATCATCGGCCTGCTGCCGGACGTGGGCGGCGCACCGCTCAGCCTGCAGCGCATGGCGGGCTGGGTGCTGGCGCCCGTCGCCTGGCTTATGGGCATCCCGTGGAACGAGGCGCAGACCGCCGGCGGCCTGCTCGGCACCAAGGTGATCCTCAACGAGCTGCTCGCCTATGCCGAGATGGCGGCGCTGCCCCAGGGCGCCCTGTCGCCCCATTCCGAGATGATCATGACCTACGCCCTGTGCGGCTTCGCCAATTTCGGCAGCCTCGGCATCATGATCGGCGGCATGGCCGCCATGGTGCCGGACCGGCGCAGCGACATCGTTTCCCTCGGCCTCAAATCAATCGTCGCCGGCACCATCGCCTGCTGCATGACGGCGGCGGTCGCGGGGCTAGTCGTCTAGGTCACCCCGCGCGGCGAAGTAGCCAACCCGATTTTTATCTCTCCGAATTCGCCGTCCTGCACGCGCTTGAGAAATAGTGCCAACGGTTGCAGCTGACCCGAAGGCGGCGACAACCAAAGCTCCGTTCCATCCCCGCTTTCGATATTTGCGCCTATACCTTGAGCTTTGGCCGCAGCTTTGGCTTGCGCGATTGCAGATCCCGATCCTCGAAGTACGACCGCCGACAGCGGATAGCTCATTCCATCCTGCATGGGCAACTCCCAAAGAAAAGGGCGGCGCGATCGCTCGCGCCGCCCTTCCGTTGGCCTGTGAGGTGGATCAGTCCGCCTTCTTCTTCAGCGGGCGGCGGCCTTCGATATAGTCATCGATCACTTCGTGATAGCGGCGGATGCGGCGCTCCTGGCCGGAGAGGTACACGCCCTTGAAGCCGCGGCTGCGGAAGCCGAGCTGCTGGCCGGCGGTCACGCCCATGTCCTGGTCGATGGCGAAACCCAGGCTCTTCTCGCCGTAATCGAACACTTCATGCTCGACCTCGGCGTCGCGGTCGACGGGGCCGGCGGCGGTGAACACCGGACCGGTCTCGCCTTCCGGCTGGCTGGCGTACCACCAATTGTCGAACACGCACTTGGTCGGGTCGGTCGGGTGCGGCGTCGCGCGCAGGAAGTGGAAGCCGTCCGACCACGCCGTCACGGCGAAGTTCGGGAAGATGGTGTAGTGATAGGCGTCGGTCAGCTGATCGTCGCGCAGGCGATCATAGTGTTCGTAGCCCTTCTCCTTGCCACGCTCGCGCTTGGCCTGCTGGATCGCCTCGCGGGTCTCGAACTCGCGGCCCTCGAAATCCTTCGGATCGAGGCCCCACGCCTTCAGGGTAGACAGCAGCGGCTCGCGCAGCAGCGGCACGTTCTTGCCGATCAGCGAATGCGAGGGCATGCCCGCCTTCATGATCATGCGGTTGTGGCCCTCTTCCGACAGGTCGAACTGGGTCCACTTGTAGTTTTCCTCGATGGTGGTGTCCGACTCCGGGTGCACCGCCGGCAGGTGGTACGACTCGTTGAAGTTGTCGAGCACGACCTTCCAGTTGATCGGCGCGCGCGCGGTGAGCGCGAGGTAGCGCTTCCAGGTGTCGAAACCATAGGCCGACCAGTCGTCCCAGATCGGGCCGAGATATTCCTTCAGCGTGACCGAGTTCGGATCCATGTTGATCCAGACGAAGCCGGCGAAGACCTCGGTCTTCACCTCTTCCAGGGTCAGCTTGCCGCAGGGGTCGCCCTCCGGGAAATCCTCGGGGTCGAGCGCGAAGGTCAGGCTGCCGTCGATCTCCCAGCGCCAGCCGTGATAGGGGCAGGTGAAGGCGTCGACCGTGCCCAGATCGTTGAAGATCAGGCGGGCGCCGCGATGCTGGCAGACATTATAGAAGGTGCGGATCGAGCCGTCCTGCTGGCGGACCATGAGGAAGGACTCGGGGCCCACTTCCTCCATCTGGTAATCGCCCGGCTCGGGAAGCTCGGACGCACGGCCCAGCAGCAGCCAGACCTTGGTCCACATGTTCTCCCACTCCTGCTTCCAGAATTCCTCGGAGTGGTAGCGATAACCCGGAATCCGGTGACCGCGCAGTTCGGGCTCCGGCCATTTCGGCGAGGGCTGCGAGCGCCAGTCGTTAACGTCCTTGAGCTTGGTGGCCATTGTTCTTCCCCGTATGAGCAAGCGTGCTTCCGCTGGCGTCAGCCTAGCAGAAATGCCCCCGAGCGGCGAACTATCGATTCTGATAGTCGGCCCGGCGCCGGGCCGCTAAAAGCGGAAGCGCAGAGGGAGGCTGGATTGAGCACCGAGAATCCGACCGGTCGCCGCCGGGCGGCGATCAACGACACGCTGGGCGCGACCTTCATCGACGGCAATGCCGACGAGGGCTGGATCCGCATCCGCTATCTGGGCACGCCCGCCTTCGACAACAGCAGCGGCCTGATCCAGGGCGGCATCCTGGCCGCCATGCTCGACAACGTCATGTCGCGCGCCGTCGGCCAGCGGCTGGGCGACGGCCAGATCATCCAGACCCTGGAGATGAAGACCACCTTCGTCGGCCCCGCGCCGATCGGGCCTGTGATCGGCGAAGGCCAGGTGGTGCGCCAGGGCCGCTCGATCGTGTTCCTCGAAGGCCGCATCTTCAGCGAGGCCGGCGAGCTGCTGGTGACATCCTCGTCCACGGCCAAGCTGGGGACGCGGAAGGGATAATCCCTGACCGTCATTGCAATGACGATCGAAGCGGGAGAATCAGCCGCCGCGTTACGCCGTCACGTCCTCTTCCACGTCCTCGGACACGGCTTTCGCCGCCGCGTAACTGCTTTCCGCCGCCAGCTTGTCGCCCGACGAGAAGCCCGGCGGGCGCCGGCCCTCGATCAGGTCCTTGTGAGGCATGATGGCGTTGGCCATGAAGTTGATGAACGCGCGCACCTTGGCGGTGCGCCTCAGGTCGGCGTGAGTCAGCAGCCACAGGTCGAACACCGGCTCGAGGTGATAGGGCGGCAGCCGCCGCAGTTCGGGCGCGACGTCGCCGACGTGACACGGCAGCATGCCGATGCCGACGCCCGAGATGATCGCGTGGAACGCCGCCTCGATGCTGTTGAGCCGGATGCGGACGCGGGCGTTGGGATAGACGTCGCGGAACCAGCTCGACTGGGTATAGTCGCGCGGGCCGCCGTCGAAGGCGATCACGTCGGGCGATGCGGCCGAGTTGGGCGCGCCGGCCTCGCCGGGCGCGAGGAAGTCCCTGTGGCCGTAAAGCATGGCGGTCAGCCGGCCGATGCGGCGGCCCACCAGCGTGTCGGGCGGATTGAGCGTGGCGCGGATCGCCACGTCCACCTCGCGGGCATGCAGGTTGGCCAGGTCGGTCGACACCACCAGTTCGATGTCGATGCCGGGATACTCGGTCAGGAACCGGCCGATCTGCTCCATCAGGAACGGGTTGACGAAAGTGCCCGCCGTGGTCACCCGCAGCACGCCGCTCAATTCGGTATCGCGGCCGTAGAGCCGGCGGTCGAGACCGAGCGCCTCCTCTTCCATCCGCTGGGCGGGCGGCACCATCTCCTGGCCGGCGGGCGTGAGGTTGTAGCCGGTGGCGATGCGGTCGAACAGCCGTACCCCAAGATTGTCCTCGAACGCCGCGATGCGGCGCGACACCGTCGAATGGTTGACGCCGAGGTCGCGCGCCGCCGAGGTGATGGACCCGCGGCGGGCAACGGCGAGGAAATAGCGGATGTCGTCCCAGTCGATCATGAGCCGCATTAATGCACGGCTCCCATGCATGAGTCGAGCGTGGAAGCACGCTCGCACCGGCAACATATCCCGGGCGTATTTCGCGCTGCGGCGCAGCAATATGGCCGCTAACACCTTATAATTTCGCATGTCTAAGTCGACACGTAATTTCGTACACAATGGTTTGTTTTATAATACATATTGACAAATTTTCCAGGCCATTTGTGCCTTTTTTGACATATCACGTTATCGCATATCTAGATCATAAATGCACAGCAATGATGCGAAATACGATAATTTCCACACGGCCTGCGCCGCAATATATTCCTCGTATCGGAAGGGCATCCCGCCCCGACACGGACACGAGGTAAACGACCATGAACACGCTTCGGCACATCGACCTGGACAGTACGCTGAACGTCGCCACCGGCGCCGTCATCGCCGCGCTGACCTTCCTGGGGTTATTCGCCGCCTTCGTCGGCTGATGGGTTCCCTCCCCCGGGACCTCAAGGAAAGGCCGCTTCGTCCCTGACGAGGCGGCCTTTCTGCTTTGGGAACACCGTATCGTGCGATCCCGCACGAAATTTACAATCAACCCGATCATTTTCCCACGGACCCATCGGTGGTATGCTTCTGCCTGCGAGGCCAACACGACTCACGCTCAAGGAGCAGACCGATGCGTAGCCTCAAGATGCATCACCCCGACACCGCCAACGTCGCCGACGCCGTGGAAGCGTTGACGATCCTTGCCGCCGACGCCTTCATCGCGCTGGTCTTCATCGGCGGCATCCTTCTCGGCCTGGCGATCTGAACGGGCCCGGCCCGGCCGGCGCGCCGGACCGAAAGCGAAGGTTGGCACCCCCGCCGGAGCGGCGACGGCCCGGCACCACCTGATCCTCATGCGCGCGGCGGGCCGGACGGCGCCGGCAAGCCTTGTGTTCCGGGCCGAAGCCCCCTAGAGCTTGGGCCATGCCGGACCACACGCCCAACCTCGACCTCAGGCTCAGCGTCGTCGACCAGTCGCCCATCCGCGAGGGCGGCACGGCGGCCGACGCTATCGCCGAGACCATCGAGCTGGCCAAGGCCGCCGAGCGCTGGGGCTACACCCGCTTCTGGCTGGCCGAACACCACAGCACCAGCGGCTTCGCCGGCTCGTCGCCCGAGATCCTGATCACCCGCATCGCCGCCGAGACATCGACGATGCGGGTGGGCTCGGGCGGCGTGATGCTCAGCCATTACAGCCCGCTCAAGGTCGCCGAGAATTTCCGCATCCTCGAGACCATGTCGCCGAACCGCATCGACCTGGGCATCGGCCGGGCGCCGGGCGCCGACGGGCTCACATCGGCGGCGCTAGCCTACGGCTCGCAGGTGGGCGTCGAGTTCTTCGGCACCCGCGTCGCCGATACCCTCGCATTCCTCACCGACACGCCGCCAGCCACCAGCGCGCTCGCCCAGGTCAAGGCGACGCCGCGCCCGGGCACCGTGCCGCAGGTCTGGATGCTGGGATCGAGCGACCAGAGCGCGGCGCTCGCCGCCCAGTTCGGCCTCGCCTTCTCCTTCGCCCACTTCATCACGCCCGAGGGCGGGCGCGAGATCGTCGACCAGTACCGCACCTATTTCAGGCCGTCCCGCTTCTACGGCGTGCCCAAGGTCAGCGTCGGCGTGTTCGTGCTGTGCGCCGACACCGAGGAGGAGGCGCTGCGCGCCGCCGCCAGCCGCGACCTCTGGCGGCTGCGGTTCGAGCAGGGCCGGCTCGGGCCCTATCCGTCGCCCGAGGACGCGCTCGCCTATCCCTATACGGAAGAGGAGCGGGCGATGATCGGCCGGCGCAAGATGCACTCGATCATCGGCGCGCCCGAGCAGGTGAAGCGCCAACTGACGGAATTTGCCGACAGCTACGGCGTGAACGAGCTGGTCATCCTCACCATCTGCTACGACTTCAAGGCCCGGCTGCGCTCCTACGAGCTTCTGTCCGAGCTGTTCCAGCTGGAGGAGCGCGCATGAAACTCTGGGGACCGACCGGCGCCGTTCTCGGCCTCGCCGCCGTCGCCCTGGGCGCCGCGGGCAGCCACGCGGTGCCGATGGACGACTACCGGACATCGCTGTTCGAGACGGCGAGCCGCTACCACTTCTACCATGCCCTCGCACTGATCGCCGTCGGCCTCGCCATCGGCCACGCGCGGGCCATGTGGGCGCATTTCGCCGGCATGGCCTTCCTGTTCGGCACGGTGATGTTCTGCGGCTCGCTCTACCTGCGCGCCTTTGGGCTCATGACCCCGTCATTCATGGCGCCGGTCGGCGGCACCGCGCTGATGGCCGGCTGGCTGCTGCTGGCGATCGCGATCTTCCTCGGGCGGCGGCGCCCCTGATGTCACGGCTGCGCGGCACCTTCGAATCCATCGTCAGCGCGAGCGACGCGCAGAGCGCCATCGACATCGCCGCCGAAGCGTTACCCAAGGGCGCCGACATCACCGGCAGCGACGCCCAGGACGTGTCGGAGGAATTCGGCAAGGACAGCTGGCTCGTCACCATCAAGTTCAAGCGCCAGGCGCCTGAGGCAGACTACTGAACTAGGGTCTGGATCGGGCCCCTCATGCAGGGGGCCACCGTCGCACAATTATTCATGTTTGATTTGATGGCTCTCCATAGTTGGGCAACAACCCAATTCGACTGGGATTGAGCGTTCTGAAGAGCCCACATTTCCAACAACAGTACGCTTCTGCACCTTCCCACGCCATTTGCCTGTCAATACTGTCAATGCCAAAGCAACTTCTCCGCCACCCGGTCCCGAGGAAAGCTGCCTCGTTTTCCAGTCAGCCAACTCGCGACCACAATGAACTCGTGGTGGCAGGAGGCAGCTAGTTCCCAGTAGGGCGGCTCGCTTTCGCACATGAACGGCAGAGGCGATCGATCTCGTGAGCCTCTTCTCCTGTCCGACCTTGCAAATCTGGCATTCGATTCCAGATTTGCAGGGATGAGCGGCCAAAGAAAGAATGAGGCGCGGCTGGGGGGATATCAGCCGCGCCTCACTTTGATCCGCCGGAAATCAGTCTGACGAGGACACAAGGTCCCGGCGGATAACCTCTAATTGTTGACGATCTGCCAGCTGCCGTCGGGCATGCGGCAGGCGGTGCCGTAGCCTTCCTCGCGGCGGCCGCCGATCCAGATCTCCTGCTGGTACTCGCGGCACTGATAGCCGCGGCGGTCGCGGTAGGTCGACTGCGGCGTGACCGAGCCGCGCGCGCCGGTTTCCGCGTCGTACCAGCCGGCGGTGTCGTAATCCCGATTGTTGTTCATGGCCTGGTAGTAGGCCTGCTGATGCCGGATGCGGTCGCGCTCGTCCATGCGGGCGCCGATGCGGTTGCCGAGCGCGCCGCCGAGCACGCCGCCCATCACCATGGCCGCGCCGCCGTCGCCGTGCACCGCCGAGCCGAGCGCCATGCCCAGGCCGGCGCCGATGATGGTGCCGGCGACCTCGTTGTCGTTGCCGTAGCCGTCGCTTTCGCACGCCGCGAGCAGCCCGGCGCAGAACATGACAGCAAGTACCTTTTTCACTTGAACCCTCGTTTTAGCCGTCGGTACGTCCCGCAGGCCCCGTCATCCGCGACAATGGCGCCGGCTTGCTGAACACTTCCTGAACGAGTGGACCGAGGGCCTGTTCCCGTCAGGCCGCAGGAGAATCCGCGGCCGCCGGCAGCGTGAGCACCGCCTTCAACCCACCCAGTTCGGAACGGCCCAAGGTGATGCCGCCGCCATAGAGACCGGAGATGTCGCGCACGATGCTGAGGCCGAGGCCGCTGCCAGGCGTGGCCTCGTCGAGCCGCTGGCCCCGGCTGAACACGGCCTCGCGCAGTTCGTCACTGATGCCTGGGCCGTCGTCCTCGACCAGGAACACCAGCTGGTTGTCACTTCGCTCGACGGTGACGTGGACCACGGTCCGCGCCCACTTGCAGGCATTGTCCATCAGGTTGCCGAGCATCTCGTCGAAGTCCTGGCGCTCGCCGCGGAAACTGTGCTTCTCGCCGCCGTCGACGACGATGGAAAGGTCGCGGCTCGAATAGATCTTCTCCAGGGTCGACTTGAGGCTGTTGACGGCCGGCGCGACCGGCGTGCGCGTGCCGATCACCTGGCCCGCCGCCGCCGTCCGGGCGCGCACCAGATAGTGGTCGACCAGCCGGCGCATCACCTCCAGTTGCCGGCGGATCGAGGCGCCGAGCGACGTCGAATCGGCCTCGCTCTCGTTCACCATCACCGACAGCGGGGTCTTCAGGGCATGGGCGAGGTTGCCCACATGGGTGCGGGCGCGCGCCAGCACCTCGGCGTTGTGGGCGATCAGCTGGTTGAGCTCGCCGACAACCGGCGAGATCTCGGCAGGATACTCGCCCTGCAGCTGGTCGACGGAGCCGGACCGCACCCGCTCGAGCTCGCGACGCAGTGACCGCAGCGGCCGGAGGCCGTAGCGCACCTGGATGACCACGGCCCCCAGCAGGCCCACGCCCATCAGGCCCAGCGCCACGACGATGGCGCCGACGAAGCGGGCGACCTGCTGCTTGTTCTCGGTGGTGACGCCGGCGACGGCGAAGCGGATGCCGGCCTCGGCCTCGGGGAAGATGATGTCCCGCTCGACGACACGGATCTCCTGCTCGTCCGGGCCGACCGCGTAGTACTGGCGCGGCTGCGGCGCCGGCTGCGACAGATCCTGCGCCAGCTCGCGGTCCCACAGCGAGCGCGAGATCATCACCGCGCCCTCGCGCGGCGTGATCTGCCAGTACCATCCCGAATAGGGCTGCTCGAAGCGGGGATCCGGCAGCGAGCCGCTGAGATAGACGCCCTGCCTGCGGTCGTATTCCGCCGAGACGATCAGGCTCTCGAGCAGCACGTTGAGGCGCGCGTCGAAACTGCGCTCCACTGTCTGGCGGAACAGGAACGAGAGCACCACGCCGACGATGACCAGCGCGAACAGCGTCCAGAGACCGGCGCCAAGGATGAGACGGAGGGTTAGGGAGCTAGGACGCCTCACCGTCCGGCTCCATGCGGTAGCCCAGGCCCCGCACGGTCTTGATCACATCGACGCCCAGCTTCTTGCGCAGCCGGCCGACGAAGACCTCGATCGTGTTCGAATCACGGTCGAAATCCTGATCGTAGATGTGTTCGGTCAGCTCGGTGCGGGACACGATCTTGTTCAGGTGGTGGATCATGTAGGACAGCAGCTTGTACTCGTGCCCGGTCAGCTTGATGCTCTCGCCGTTGACGGTCACGGTGGCGCTGTTGGTGTCCACCTCCACCGGCCCGCATTTCATGACCGGCGAGGCATGGCCGGCGGCGCGGCGGATCAGCGCCCGGATGCGCGCCAGCAGTTCCTCCATCTGGAACGGCTTGGTCAGGTAGTCGTCGGCCCCGGCGTCGAAGCCCGCCACCTTCTCGCTCCACTGACCGCGCGCGGTTAGGATCAGCACCGGCATGGTGCGGCCCTTGGCGCGCCAGCCCTTCAGCACCGACACCCCGTCGAGCACCGGCAGGCCCAGATCGAGCACCACCACGTCATAGGGTTCCACCTCGCCCAGATACTGGGCTTCCTCGCCGTCGGTCGCCTGGTCGACGGCATACCCTTCGGTGCGCAGGGTTTCGGAAAGCTGACGGATCAGGTCGGGATCATCCTCGACCACCAAGGCCCGCATCTAGCGCTTGCCCTTGACGTCGATCACCCGCGAGGTCTTGGCGTCCACGTCGATGCTCATCATGTTGCCGTCGGGCGAGAGCAGCCGGAAATTGTAGACGTAGTCGGCGTTCTCCGACCGCAGCTTGGTGCGGATGATCTGACCGTTGAAGTCGCGCTGGACGTTGCGCCTGATATCCTCGAGCGACATGATCTCGCCGCGCTGATAGGCATCGCGGGCGTCGTCCTGGTCGCTGAAGGCTGCGGCATTGCCGGCCCCGGCCAGCAACATGGCGCCCATTATGATTGTCGTCCATCGCATGCGGCTACTGTACCACCCCCACCTAAACCGCGAATGAACAATCACGGCCATAATAAGTCAATTCCCGGTAGAACATAGGTTTTTTCTCCCGCCACGCCAACCTGGGACGCGCTCCGGGGGCTGCTCGACTCGGCGCGGCGCTTGCACCGGATCGCGAGTGTGGGTAAGTGACGGGGCGAGTAGAGCGAGTTGGACGTGACCATCGAATCCCCCTGCATCGGCGTGTGCCGCCTCGGCGACCGTTACTGCCTCGGCTGCTTCCGCACCATCCGCGAGATCGGCGGCTGGTCGTCCTATGACGATGCCGAGAAGCTGGCCGTGCTCGCCCTGCTGCCGGGCCGCCGCGAGGCCGCGAAGGCCGGTTGACGCCGCTGGCCTCCGGATGCCCCGAACGGCATAATCCCGGCCATGAAGACACTCATCGTCCTTTTCTATCTGCTGAACGGCAACCTGGTCAGCTATACGGTCAGCGAATATGGCGCGTTCCAGCGCGAGGCGGGGATCGATCCCGCCCGCCCGTGCGAGGCGGCCATCGGCAACAAGGACTTCATCGAGAGCGTCCGCAAGGGGCTGGCGGAGGGGGAAAGCATGAAGGCCGAGTGCTACAGGAGCGACGACCTGCTGCGGCTCGGCGAGCCGTACCATTCGGTCACCATCTCGCGTCCGTGACCGGGGTGTGCGCAGGGCTCTGGGGGCGGCGCATCGGCATGGCGGCGGCGCTCTGCCTCGCGCTCGCGGGCGCCGTCCACGCCCGCGGCCTCCTGGGCCTGTTCGCGGACGAGCCGGAGGCCGTGCCGGTCACGCCGGCCCCGGCTGCGCCCGAGCCCGGCGTGAACGCCGTACCCGACCGCCCGCTCGCCTGGATCAGCGCCCTGCGGGACGTGAGCGACCCGGCGGCCAGGCTCTACGGCTATGTCACGGCCGGAACGCGGATCGACCTGGGCGCCGACGGCGAGATGACGCTGACCTGGCTGTCGCCCTGCCGCGAGGACAGCATCGTCGGCGGGGTCGTGACGGTGACCCGCTCCGGCCCGCGGGTGAGCGGCGCGCCGGCGCCGCACAGCCGCGTGCTTTCCTGCCAGCCGCTCGACCTGGTCCTGCCTGGCCCGGGCCGCGGGCACGGGCCGGTCGCGGTCAATTCCTCCGAGCCGTTGTTCGCCTGGCCGGCCGCACGAGACATGCCGGCGCGGCTGCGCCTCCTCGATATCGGCGCCGCCGAGCCGGTGGAGGTCTGGTCGGCCACCGTCGATGGCAATGCGGCACCCTATCCGCACGAGGCGCCGCTGATCGAAGAGGGCAGGAGTTACCGGATCGAGTCCGCCTTCGAAGACGGCACGGTCTACGCGGCGACGTTCTCGTTCGACCCCGGGCTGCGCTTTTCCAATGCCCCTATCAACGCGCTGGTGATGCTGCGATGAGGGGCGCGGGGGGCTTCGGCGGCGCCCGGCTGACCGCGCACCTGATCTTCGCGGCACTGGTCGCGCTGGCCGCCTGGAGGGCATGGCGCGTGTCCTATCCGGACGTGTGCGCGCTGATGGGCGTCTACCTGTTCGCGGCGCTGCTGCTCAATGAACTGCTCGCGCGGATGGGCGCGCGGCGCGGCGGCCGGCTTTTTGCCCGCACCGGCAAGGCCTGGACGGTAATGATTGGACTGACCGCCGCCTATGTCGCCTCGGACGCCCATGTACTCGAACAGGCGTCACTGGCCTATCCGGCCGGCGGCCGATGGTTCGGCATGCTGCTGGGCACCGTCGTCGTGCTGGGCGCGGTGCTGCTGGTCCGGCGCTCCGGCCGGTCGGGCCAGGACGCCGCCGCTGCCATGCCCGGCTTCGCGGCGATCGGCCTCGGCCTCGTGGTCGGTATGCTGGTGCTGCAGCTCCTGTCCATGACCGCGCTCCTGCCGTGGACCATCCTGGCCGTGCTCTGGCGCGCGGCGTTCTGCGCCGCGGCACTGTGGATCGCCCGGCTTGGCCTCGCCCTGCGCCACGGCGCCATCATGGCATGGGGCCTGGCGTTCCTCTGGCTCGGACTGATGACGGCCTATCTCGACCTGCTGTGGCCGTGGCGCGAGACCACGCCGTTCCTCGCGGGTGCTGCGGTGTTGGGCCTGGCGATGGCGGCGGCAATGGTGGTGAAGGGACGGAAGCTCGCCGCTATGCCGTGATCGGTGCGGTCGCGGCCTCGAGCCAGGCACGGGTCGCCTCGTCGAGCCTAGGACCGATTTCGTCGAATACCCGCCGGTGATAGGCGTTGAGCCAGCCCAGTTCGGGACCTGTCATCATCGCCGGGTCGATCAGCGTCCGGTCGATCGGCACCAGCGTCAGCGTCTCCAGCTCGTAGAACGGCGAATCGTCCTCGCCCGGCTCGGACGGAACCACTGCGACCAGGTTCTCCATGCGGATGCCGTATTCGCCTTCCTTGTAGTAGCCCGGCTCGTTGGAGACGATCATGCCCGGCTCCAGCGCGACGCTGGATGGCCGCGGCGAGATGCTGTGCGGCCCTTCGTGCACGCCCAGATACGACCCGACGCCATGGCCGGTGCCGTGATTGAAGTTGAAGCCGCCCTGCCACAGCGGCATCCGCGCCAGTACGTCGAGCTGGTGGCCTGTGGTGCCCTTGGGGAAGCGCGCCATAGCCAGCGCGATGTGGCCGCGCAGCACCCGGGTGAAGCGGTCGCGGTGCTCGGCCGAGGGCTTCCCGATGGCGACGGCGCGGGTGACGTCGGTGGTGCCGTCCAGGTACTGGGCGCCCGAATCCACCAGGTAAAGCTCGCCCAGGCCCAGTTTACGGTTGGTCTTCTCGCTCGAGCGATAATGGACGATGGCGCCGTTGGGCCCGGCGCCCGAGATGGTGTCGAAGCTGAGGTCGCGGAACAGGTCGCCTTCCTGCCGGAACGCCTGCAGCCGGTCCACGGCGGACAATTCGTCGACCGTCCCTTTCGGCGCGTTCTCGGCCAGCCAGCGGAAGAACCTGGCCAGCGCCACGCCGTCGCGCCTGTGCGCGGCGCGCGTGCCATTGAGCTCGGCCGGATTCTTCAGCGCCTTCGCCTTCTGGACCGGGTCGGTCTTGCGCACGATAATCGCGCCCGCTTCCTCCAGCCGCTCCATGATCCAGGCCGGCGCCGACGCCGGATCGACCATCACCGACTTGCCCTCGAAATCGGCTAGGGCCGCGGCCAGCGCCGCTTCCGGCTCGACCCGGACCTGGTTGCCCAAGTGTTCGCGAAGCGCTCCGTCGACCTTGCGCTCGTCGACGAACAGGTCGACCGAGGCATCGTCTTTCAGCAGCGCATAGGACAGCGCCAGCGGCGTGCGCGCCACATCGGCGCCGCGGATGTTGAGCAGCCAGGCGATGGAATCGGTGGCAGACAGGGCGAGCGCGCTGGCGCCCGACGTCTTCACCGCCTCGGCCATGCGGGCGCGCTTGTCGGCCGACGGCTCGCCGGTGTAGCGCAGGTCGTGCGGCACGATACGCGCCAGCGGCCGCGGCGGCTGGTCGGTCCAGACGGCATCGACCGGGTTGCCGGCGACCGCCACCAGAGCTGCGCCCGCCTTCTCGCAGGCCTCGGCCAGCGCCTTGACGCCGGTCTCGGTATGCAGCCACGGGTCGTATCCCAGCTTCTGGCCCGCGCTCAGGGTCTCGCCGAGCCACTTTGGCACGTCGAGATAGGATTTGGTCTCGAACACCGAAAGGTCGACCTGGTCGCGCACCTGCAGGGTATAGCGGCCGTCGACGAACACGGCGGCCTTGTCGGCCAGCACGATGATGGTCCCCGCCGACCCCAGGAAGCCGCTGAGCCAGGCAAGACGCTGGGCGTGACGCGGCACGAACTCGTTCTGGTACTCGTCGGCCATGGGCACGACGAAGCCGTCGAGGCCGCGCAGGGCCAGTTCGGCGCGCAGGGCCGCGACCCTCTCGGCACCCTTGTCGGAACTGATTTGTCCGGCGAAGCCCGACGCGGCGCGCTCCACATAGCCTACGACCTCGTCGGCCGGAACCGCCGCTCCCTCGCCCGCGATCAGCGCCAGGTCGACGCCCGTGACCAGGCTGACCGGCGCAGCGGCGACGGCGCGGGCCCGTTCCAGCACATCGGCCGGCAGGTCAGCTTCGGGCTGCGTATCGACGTGAATGTCCATTGGGGCGCTTTCCGATCCTGCGCAGTTTATATTGGTTCGAAGGTGCAACGGAAAAGAGTTTTCCGCCGCGATCACAGCCCCCGCGCCGAAAGTACGCCGACTATCGCGCCCGTCAACCGGCGAAGATCGGCCTCGCCGATGATGAAGGGCGGCGTCAGGTAGACGATATCGCCGAACGGCCGCAGCCAGACGCCCTCGTCCATGAACCGGGCCTTCAGCGCCTCCTTGTCGCTCGCATCGGCCAGCTGGATCGCGGCGATCGCGCCCATCACCCGCACATCGAGCACGCCGGGCAGAGTGCGGCAAGGCTCCAGTTCCCGGCGCATCTGCGCCTCGATCCGGGCGACGTTCTCGCGCCACGGCTCGTGCTCGAACAGGTCGAGCGCCGCATTGGCCGCCGCGCAGGCCAGCGGATTGGCCATGAAGGTGGGGCCGTGCATCAGCGCCGCCTGCGGATCGTCGCTCAGGAACGCCTCGAACACGTGCTCACGGGCGATCGCCGCCGACAACGGTGTTGTTCCGCCCGTCAGCGCCTTGCCGACGCACATGACGTCGGGCACGACTCCGGCCGCATCGGCCGCGAACAGTGCGCCGGTACGCCCGAAGCCGGTGAAGATCTCGTCGAAGATCAACAGCCCGCCGGTCCGGTCGCAGGCCTCGCGCAGGCAGCGCAATACGGACGCGTCGTGGAACTTCATGCCGCCGGCGCCCTGAACCAGCGGCTCGACGATCACCGCGGCGACGTGATGGGCGTTCTCATCCATGAACAGGTTGAACGCCTCCTGCTGCTCCGCGGTCTCCGGCAGCACTGTGACGAAGTTCTCCGGCATGGCGTCCTTGAACAGGATGTGCATGCCGTCGGCCGGATCGCAGACCGACATGGCCGCGAAGGTATCGCCATGATAGCCGCCATAGAAGCTGACGAATTTGCCGCGGCCGTCCTGGCCCCGGTTGATGAAGTATTGCAGCGCCATCTTCATCGCCACCTCGACCGCGACCGAGCCGCCTTCGGCGAAGAACACCCGGTCGAGGTCGCCGGGCGTCAGCGCCGCGAGCCGCGAAGCAAGCTTGAACGCCGGCTCGTGCGCCAGGCCGCCGAACATGACGTGCGGCATCTCGGTCACCTGCCGCTGCATGGCGGCGACGATGTGGGGATGATTGTAGCCGTGGCACGCCGTCCACCACGAGGCGGTGCCGTCGATCAGCTCGCGCCCGTCCGCCAGGGTCAGCCGCACGCCTTCGGTGCGCGTCACCGGCACCGGCGGCGGCACGGTCTGCATCTGGGTGTAGGGCATCCAGATGTGCTGGTAGCCGTCACGGAGCCATTCGGGCGCCGTGTTGGGCAGCCTTGGCGTCGTTGAATTCATTCCGCCGCGTGGCGCGCCGAGAGGTCTTCCGTACCCAGCGGCTCGATGCCTAGCCGGTCGAACAGCCGCGCGTCGCGGTTGTTCTCCGGATTGGCCGTGGTCAGCAGCTTCTCGCCGTAGAAGATCGAGTTGGCGCCGGCCAGGAAGCACAGCGCCTGGGTGGCGTCGTCCATGGTCTCGCGGCCGGCGGACAGACGCACGAAGCTTTCCGGCATCATGACGCGGGCGACGGCGATGGTGCGGACGAACTCGAAATGATCGAGCGTCTCCTGGCCGAACAGCGGCGTGCCGGCGACCTGCACAAGCATGTTGATCGGCACGCTTTCCGGATGCTTCGGCAGGTTGGCCAAGGTCATCAGCATGCCGGCGCGGTCGTCGCGCGACTCGCCCATGCCGACGATACCGCCGCAGCAGACATTTAGGCCCGCGTCGCGCACGTGCTCGAGCGTCTCCAGCCGGTCCTCGTAGCAGCGGGTGGTGATGATCTCGCCGTAGAACTCTTCCGACGTGTCGATGTTGTGGTTGTAGTAGTCGAGGCCGGCGCCCTTCAGCCGCCTGGCCTGCTCGGCCTTCAGCATGCCGAGGGTGACGCAGGTTTCGAGACCCATGGCGCGGACGCCGCGGACCATGTCGATCACCTTGTCGAGGTCCTTGTCCTTGGGCGCGCGCCATGCGGCGCCCATGCAGTAGCGCGAGGCGCCGGCGTCGCGGGCGCGGCGCGCATCCTCCAGCACCTCGTCCAGCGGCAGCAGCTTGCCGGCGTCGACGCCGGTATCGTAGCGCGCCGCCTGCGGGCAATAGGCGCAATCCTCGGCGCAGCCACCGGTCTTGATCGACAGCAGGGTGCTGAGCTGCACCTTGTTCGGATCGAAGTGCTGCCGATGCACCGACTGGGCGCGGAAAACCAGATCGCTGAACGGCAGGTCGAACAGCGCCCTGATCTGCTCCAGGGTCCAGTCGTGGCGGATGGCGGCGTCGGTCATCGGCATTCTCCGGAATACGCGGCTAACCTTCACGTGGTAGCAGCATCTGTCAAGGCCGGGGGACGTATGATACATCAGCCGCCATGACATCGCTCGACGACTTTGCCCGCGGCAAGCTGGAGCGGCTGGAGGCCGAGGGCCTGCGCCGCCGGATGATTCCGACCGACCGGTTCAGCGAAACCGGCGCGCGGCGCGGCGGACGCGACCTGGTGTCGTTCTGCTGCAACGACTATCTCAGCCTGTCGCACCACCCGGAGGTGATCGAGGCGGCGCGCGAGGCGACCTCGCGCTACGGTGCCGGCTCCGGCGGTTCGCGGCTGATCTCGGGCAACACGCCGCTCTACGATGCACTGGAATCGGCGCTGGCCCGCTGGAAGCAGACCGAGGACTGCCTGGTGTTCGGCAGCGGCTACCTGACCAATATCGGCGTGATCCCCTGCCTCGCCGGCAGGGGCGACCTGATCCTGCAGGACGAGCTGAACCATGCCTGCCTGTTCGCCGGCGGCCGGATGAGCGGCGCCACCGTGAAAATCTTCCGGCACAATGACCTCGATCACGCCCTCGCCCTGCTGCGCGAGCACCGGGGGGCGCATGGCAACTGTCTGATCGCCGTCGACGGCGTGTTCAGCATGGACGGCGACCTCGCCCCCATCGACGCCCTCGCCGCCCTCGCCCGCGACTACGATGCCTGGCTGATGACCGACGACGCCCACGGTCTGGGCGTGGTGGGCGGTGGCCGAGGCAGCAGCTTCCTCGGTCCGGAGAAATCCGACGTGCCGTTGCAGATGGGCACCCTGTCGAAGGCGATCGGCGCCTATGGCGGCTATCTGTGCGCCAGCCGGCCGGTCGCCGACCTGATCCGCAACCGGGGCCGCAGCTTCGTCTATACGACGGGCCTGCCGCCGGGGACGATCGCCGCCGCCATCAAGGCGCTGGAGATCATCGAGCGCGACCCGGAATTGTGCGCCCGGCCGGTCGCCAACGCGGCCAGATTCTGCGCCGCGCTCAACCTGCCCGCGCCCGAGAGCCCGATCGTGCCTGTGATCCTGGGCGAGGCAAACAGCGTCATGGAAGCTTCGGCAGCGCTGCAGGAGCGCGGCTATCTGGTGACCGGCATCCGGCCGCCGACCGTGCCCGAAGGGACGGCCCGGCTGCGGGTGACGTTCTCGGCCGCGCACACCCACGGGGAAATCGACGGCCTCGTCGGCGCCATGCGGGAACTGGGACTGGCGGGATGAGCCGCACCTTCATCACGGCGACGGGCACGGGTATCGGTAAGACGCTGGTGACCTCGATCCTGACCCGTCAGCTCCGCGCGCAAGGCAGGACCGTGCACGCCCTGAAGCCGGTGATCAGTGGCTTCCGCGATGAAACCCTGCACGAGAGCGACACCGCCGAACTGTTGCGCGCCATGGAGCGACCTGTAACGCCCGAGACCATCGCCGAGGTGTCACCCTGGCGCTTCGAGGCGCCGCTGTCGCCCGACATGGCGGCGGCCCGTGAGGGACGCAACATCGACTTCTTCGAGCTGATCGAATTCAGCAACGCCTCCCGATCGGCCGACCACACCCTGATCGAAGGCGTCGGCGGCGCATTCGTGCCGCTGGGCGACGACCGCACCGTCGCCGACTGGATCGCCGAGATGAATGTGCCGGCCCTGCTGGTCTGCGGCTCCTACCTGGGCACGCTGAGCCACACCATCGCAACGCTGGAAGCGCTGGCCAACCGGCGCGTGACAGTAACCGGCATCATCATCTCCGAGTCCCCCGAAAGCCCGGTACCGCTGGCGGAGACACAGGCGACGTTGGGGCGGTTCGTGGAAACGGTTGAGATCACCTGCCTGCCGCGTGTCACTGAGTGGAACGAGGCGCCCGACCTAGCCAATCTCATCGGCTAGACGAGCATGCGTACACATGCGCATAATCTATGCGCATTGGGAGCACGTACATGAACAAGATCGACAAAGTTACCAATCGCAGTCGCAAGGCGGTCAACCTTAGTGTCGATGCCGAACTCGTCGAGGCAGCGAAATCCATGGACATGAATCTGTCCCAGATATTCGAGAGCAGCCTAAGGCAGGCGGTTTCAGAAGAGCAGAAACGGCGCTGGGTCGAGGAAAATCGCGAGGCGATCGATGAGTACAATGAGCGGATAGACCGTGAAGGCACACTGGGCATGAAAGTTTGGGCCGCCAAACATGGCCCAGTTTGACGTTTATCGAAACGACACCGGATTTGGCCCGCGCATACCGTTCCTCATCGACGTCCAGGCTGACTTCTTTTCCGATATTGCGTCGAGGATCGTCCTGCCCCTCCAGCGAACTGCGGATGTTCGGCGGCCGTTGAAGCACTTGAACCCGATCATCGAACTCAATGGAGAGCGGTTCGTGGTCGTGACCCAAGACCTGTTCAATACCCCGATCAAGGGACTAGGCGAGAAGGTTGGTTCGTTGGAGTCGCACAGCGATCAGCTGATCCGCGCTATCGACTTCATCATCCTCGGCTTCTAACCCTCGCGGTACCACTCCGGCGCCAGCGCCTTGGTGATCGGGCTGTCATAGGCCCAGGAGTGGCAGCCGCCGATGGAGAACGGCTTTCGTTTCGGCGCGTTCGGGTCCTTCGGCTTGTCGGCGTCGCGGATGCGGCTGTAGCTCGGGATCGACTGGAACGCCACCGTCGCCATCGGCCCGAACAGCTCGACCACATGGGTGCAGCCGTGCTTGCCGCCGACCCGCTCGCGCACCGCCTTCATCCAGCCCGAGCCGACCTTCAGGCCGACCAATTCCTGGAAATTGGGCTCGACCTCGTTGCAGATCGAGAACGGATAGACATCCATCTTCACCTCGACCGCCTGCACGGTGAAATGGTCGTCGAGGGTCAGGCGGATGAACATGTCGTGGACCCGGTCGCCCGCTTCCACCTGCCCGCGGACATGGCTGTCATAGGCGTAGTTCTTCACGTCGGTGACGCGGCCCTCGATGTCCCACAGGCCGTCCTCGCGGTAGAAGGCGTCCATGGCGATGGTGCGGGTGTGCAGCGGCTTGCGGCCCGGCTGCGGCGCTGAAAGCGGCATCGATCGTTGCTCCTTCTCTTGCACCGCAATATGCGTAGGCCGCCCGGCCCGCGCAACCGCCGCGAACCTTGCACTCGGCGGCGACTTCTGAAATCAATGGCGGCGAACCACATCGCGGACGGAGCATCATGGAAGACAGCGACAGCATCGACCCGAGAGCCTTGCGCCGCGCCTTCTCGTGCTTCGCGACCGGCGTTACCGTGGTCACCACCCACAGCCGCGCGGGTACGCCCATCGGCCTGACCATGAATTCGTTCAGTTCGGTGTCGCTCGATCCGCCGCTGATCCTGTTCAGCCTGGGCAAGAAGTCCGAGCAGTACGACGACTTCATGTCGGCGAGCATCTTCGCCGTGAACGTGCTGTGCGAGGAGCAGGTCGGCCTGTCGGGCCGCTTCTCCACGCCCGGCGACAAAAGCTTCGGCGACATCCCCTACGACCAGTGGGAGACCGGCGCGCCGATCATCCCCGGCGCGCTCGCGGCCTTCGACTGCCACATCGACCAGCGGGTCGACGCCGGCGACCACATCCTGTTCATCTGCCGGGTGGTGCGCACCGAAGTGGTGTCCGACGCGGCCCCGCTGCTGTTCCATCGCAGCGCCTATGTGAAGATCGAGCCGGTCGAGGCATGAGAACGGTGGACGCCACCGGCCTGCTCTGTCCGCTGCCGGTGCTGCGGGCGCAGAAGGCGCTTCGCGAGATGGCGTCCGGCGAAATCGTCGAGGTGCTGGCCACCGACACCGCCTCGGTCCATGAGTTTCCCGCGTTTTGCGAGCAGTCCGGACACGTGCTGCTGGAATCCGAGGAGACCGACGGCCGTTTCCGCTTCCGGCTGCGCAAGGCCTGATCAGGCGCGCAGCAGCGCACCCGCCAGTCTGAGCGCCCTGCCCGGCTGCCCGAACTTCAGCAGCCTTCCCACCAGTCGCCAGGCCTGGTCTACCCGTCCGCCTTCGGCGACCTGGTCGAGCACCATGCCGAACACCTCCGGCGACAGGCCGACGGGCGTGTAGACAAGCTGCGGCAGCGCCTTCTCGCGCACCAGGGCCGCGCAGCCGGGTCGGCCGAGCAGGCGGTCCAGCGACTCGACCGGCGGCAACGTCTCCAGGTCATCGAACGGATCGGACCGGCCGGCGGCCCGTTCCACATGCGCCAGCCATGCCATCGCGGCGCCGACCGCCTGCGTCACGATGTGCCGGTTGCTGACCTGGCCAGGCGTTCGCCGGTAGTAGGTGAGCGCCTCGGGCAGGCTGGCGATCTTCGTACGCTCGGACAGCCGCAGCCACAGGTCGCGGTCCTCGCAATGCACGAACTGGCGGCGATAGCCGCCCGCCGCCAGCACCAGGTCGCGCCGCATCAGCACGCTGGGATGACACAGCACGTTGCGGGTTCCGATTGTCGCGCGGACCTCGGCGTCCGTGACGGGAAAGAGCGGCGACGCCCAGCGCGCGCCGCTGTCGTCGAACGAGATCGACTGGGTGCCGACGACGCCGTGATCCCGGTTCGCCCGCATGAAGGCGAACTGCTTGGCCAGGCGTTCGGGATGGCAGTCGTCGTCGCCATCCATGCGCGCGACCAGCGGCGCCCGCGCCTCCTCCAGCATGCGGTTGAGGCTGGCTACCAGGCCGCGATTATCCTGGTGGATGGCGCGGATGCGGCTGTCGCGGCCGGCGAAGCTGTCGAGGATTCCGGCGGAGCCGTCGCTCGATCCGTCATTGACGATCAGGAACTCGAAATCCACATGAGACTGGCCCAGCATGGATTCGATCGCCTGGGCCAGGTGGGGCGCATTGTTGAACACGCTCATGGCGATGGTGATCGACGGTGATGTCATCCGGACGCGTCCTGCCTGCCCGTCCGAGAACTATCACGCACCGCCGCTATCATCAGCACGAATCCCCGGTATTGACGTTTACGTAAAGGTAAACTATGTTTCTGCCCATCGGCCGAATCGAAACGGGAACTCCTTCGTGTCGCAGACCTGGACCATATCGGACCTGTCCAAGGAATTCGGGGTTACGCCCCGGACGCTCCGCTTCTACGAGGACGAAGGCCTGCTCAAACCCGAGCGCGACGGCCAGAACCGCATCTATGACGCCCGCGACCGGGCCCGCCTCGCCTGGATCCTGCGCGGCCGCCGGGTCGGCTTCACCCTGGCCGACATCACCGAGATGCTCGACCTCTACGATCTGGACGACGGGCGCGAGAAGCAGCGCGCCGTCACGCTGGAAAAGTGCCGCGAGCGGCTGGCCACGCTGGAGAGCCAGCGGGCCGATCTCGACGCCACCATCGACGAACTCGATTCATTCTGCCGGCTGCTCGAGGAGATGAAAGCCGGCATGTCGCTGGACGAAGCCCGGCGCAAGCACAACGACAAGCTGAGGAGTGTCGCCGAATGACCACCTACACAGCCCCCATCGCCGATTTCAAGTTCGTGCTCAACGACCTGCTTGGCATGGACAAATATTCCAACCTCCCCGGCTTCGAGGAAGTGTCGCCCGACCTTGTGGACGCCATCCTCGAGGAGGCCGGCAAGGTGGCCTCGGAAGTGCTGCATCCGATCAACTATTCCGGCGACCAGGAAGGCTGCCAGTGGAACGACGGCGTGGTCACCACGCCCAAGGGGTTCAAGGAGGCCTACGACCTCTATGTGGAGAGCGGCTGGGGCAGTCTGACGGCGAAGACCGAGCATGGCGGCCAGGGCCTTCCGCAGACGCTCGCCATCATGGTCTCGGAGATGATGATCGCCGCCAACTGGGGCTTCACCATGTATCCGGGCCTGACCAAGAGCGCCGTCGAGGCCATCGACGCCCATGCCTCGGACGAATTGAAGCAGAAGTATCTGCCCAACATGGTCGCGGGCAAGTGGACCGGCACCATGAACCTGACCGAGCCCCATTGCGGCACCGACCTGGGCCTGATCCGCACCAAGGCCGAGGCGCAGGCGGATGGCAGCTACAGGATCAGCGGCACCAAGATCTTCATCTCGGCGGGCGAGCACGACCTGTCGGAGAACATCATCCACCTGGTGCTGGCCAAGATCCCCGGCGGCCCGGCGGGCACCAAGGGCATCAGCCTGTTCCTCGTGCCCAAGTTCCTGGTGAACGGCGACGGCTCGGTGGGCGCGCGCAACGGCGTCGCGTGCGGCTCCATCGAGCACAAGATGGGCATCCATTCCAACGCCACCTGCGTGATGAACTATGACGGCGCCACCGGCTGGCTGGTGGGCGAGGTCAACAAGGGCATGTCCGCCATGTTCACCATGATGAACGAGGCGCGGCTGTGGGTGGGCATCCAGGGGCTGGGCATCGCCGAGGTCGCCTACCAGAACGCCGCCCACTATGCCCGCGACCGGCTGCAGGGCCGCGCGATCAGCGGCGCCAAGAACGCCGACGGACCGGCCGACCCGATCATCGTCCACCCGGACGTGCGACGCATGCTGATGACCGGCAAGGCGTTCACCGAGGGCGCCCGCGCCATGGCCGCCATCGCCGGCCTGCAGGTCGACCTGCTGCACCGTCATCCTGACGAGAAGGTGCGCCAGAAGGCCGACGACTACGTCGCGCTGATGACTCCGGTGATCAAGGCCTACTTCACCGACATGGGCGTCGAGGTGGCGAGCCTCGCCGTGCAGACCTATGGCGGCCACGGCTACATCCAGGAGAACGGCGTCGAGCAGTTCCTGCGCGACGCGCGCATCGCGCCGATCTACGAGGGCACCAACGGCGTCCAGGCCATGGACCTGGTCGGCCGAAAGCTGGCCATGAACGGCGGCCGCGCCATCCAGGCGTTCTTCGCCGAGGTCGGCCAGTTCGTGAAGGACGCCAGGGAAAATGAGGCGCTGGCCGCCATGGCCGGCGAGCTGGAGAAGGCGCTGGGCCGGCTGCAGCAGGCCACCATGTGGCTGATGCAGAACGGTCTCGCCAAGCCCGACAACGCGGGCGCCGCCTCGTCCGATTACCTGCGGCTGATGGCGCTGGTCGCCATGGGCCATGTCTGGGGCCTGATGGCGCAAACTGCCGCCGCGAAGCTCGCGGACGGCGCCGGCAACGAGGCCTTCTACGAGCACAAGCTGATCACCGCCCGCTTCTTCTTCGAGCGCATGCTGCCCGACACCGGCAGCCTGTTGAAGAAGATCGAATCCGGCAGCGAAAGCCTGATGGCGCTGCCCGCCGACGCATTCTGACAGATACCAGCAAGGGAATAGACCGATGGCAGACGCATATATCTACGACACCGTCCGCACCCCGCGCGGCCGCGGCAAGAAGGACGGCAGCCTGCACGAGATCACGCCGATCTCGCTGACCACCCAGGTGCTGCAGGCCGTGCGCGACCGCAACGGGCTCGACACCGCGCTGGTCGACGACATCGTCTGGGGCGTGGTCGATCCGGTCGCCGAGCAGGGCGCCGTGCTGCCGCGCGTCGCCGCGCTCAACGCCGACTTCTCCGAGGACGTCGCCGGCGTGCAGATCAACCGGTTCTGCGCCTCGGGCCTCGTCGCCACCAACTTCGCCGCCGCGCGCGTCATGTCGGGCCAGTCGGACCTTGCCATCGGCGGCGGCACCGAATGCATGTCGCGCGTGCCGATGGGCTCGTCGGGCGGCGCCTGGAGCATGGACCCGTCGGTCGCGGTCAAGACCCATTTCGCGCCCCAGGGCATCGGCGCCGACCTGATCGCCACCAAATACGGCTTCAGCCGCGACGACGTGGACGCCTATGCGGTGGAAAGCCAGAAGCGCGCCGCGAACGCCTGGCAGAACAACTACTTCAAGAACTCGATCATGCCGGTGAAGGACATCCTCGGCCTGACCGTGCTCGACCATGACGAGCATATGCGCCCCGACACCACCATGCAGTCGTTGGCCTCGCTGAAGCCGTCCTTCGTCGACATGGGCGCGCTCGGCTTCGATGCCGTCGCCCAGCTGCGCTATCCCGAGGTCGAGGCGATCAACCACGTCCACCACGGCGGCAACAGCTCCGGCATCGTCGACGGCTCGGCCGCCGTGCTGATCGGAACGAAGGAAATCGGCGCCGCGTTCGGCGGCAAGCCGCGCGCCCGCATCCGCGCCTTCGCCGACGTCGGATCGGAGCCGACCATCATGCTCACGGGCCCGTCCTTCGCCGCCGAGAAAGCCTTGAAGCGCGCCGGCATGACCAAGGACGACATCGACCTGTGGGAGCTGAACGAGGCCTTCGCATCGGTGGTCTTGCGCTTCATGCAGGCGCTCGACATTCCGCATGAGGACATCAACGTCAATGGCGGCGCCATCGCCATGGGCCATCCGCTGGGCGCGACCGGCGCCATGATACTCGGCACCGTGCTCGACGAACTGGAGCGGCGGGACCTGAACACCGCGCTCGTCACCCTGTGCATCGGCGCCGGCATGGGCACCGCCACCATCATCGAGCGCGTCTGAGCGCGGAACGGGGAGAACCACAATGACCGAAACCATCAAGTTCGAGGTCGATGCGGACGGCATCGCCCTCCTCACCATCGACCTGCCCGGCCGCTCCATGAACGTGATCAACGAAGCGGTCTCGCGAGACCTGCGCGAGGTGATCGAGAAGGTCGCCACCGACGACGCCGTCAAGGGCGCCGTGATCACGTCCGGCAAGACGGCGTTCCTCGCCGGCGCCGACCTCGGCATGCTCGGCTCGCAGGCGGGCGCGTCCTCGGTCAAGGACATGTTCGAGAACGCCCACGCGTTGAACCGCCAGCTGCGTCGCATGGAAACCTGCGGCAAGCCCTTCGCGGCGGCGATCAACGGCCTTGCCATGGGCGGCGGGCTCGAGATCACCCTCGCCTGCCATTACCGGGTCTGCGCCGACGACCCGAAGATCCAGCTTTCCCTGCCGGAGGTGAAGGTGGGCCTGCTGCCCGGCGGCGGCGGCACCCAGCGCCTGCCCCGGCTGATGGGCGTGCAGGCGGCGCTGATGTACCTGGTCAAGGGCGAATCCATGAGCCCGCAGGCGGCCAAGGGCGCCAACGTCGTTCACGAGCTGGCGCCGCTTTCCGAGATCATCGCCCGCGCGAAAGCATGGATCAGGGAAAAGGGCGATCCCGTCCAGCCCTGGGACAAGAAGGGCTTCAAGGTTCCCGGCGGCGAAGGCGCGTTCAATCCCGGCATCGTCCAGACATTCACCGGCGGCAACGCCATGGCGCAGAAAGAGACGCTGGGCAACTACCCGGCCGTCCGGGCGATCCTGTCCTGCGTCTATGAGGGCCATCAGGTGCCCATGGACGCGGCGCTGCGCATCGAGAGCCGCTACTTCACGAAGCTGATGATGGACCCGTCGTCGAAGGCCATGATCCGCTCGCTGTTCATCAACAAGCAGGCCGCCGACAAGCTGGCCCGCCGGCCGCAGGGCGTGGACAAGTTCGAGGTGAAGACCCTCGGCATCCTCGGCGCCGGCATGATGGGCGCGGGCATCGCCTATGTCTCCGCCCAGGCCGGCATGAACGTCGTGCTGCTCGACACCTCCTTGGAAGCCGCCGCGAAGGGCAAGGCCTATTCGGAAGGGCTGGTGAAGAAGGGGATCGAGCGCGGCAAGGTCAGCGCCGAGAAGGGCGAGGCGCTGCTCGCGCGCATCAGGCCGACCACCTCCTATGACGACCTGACGGGCTGCGACCTGGTCATCGAGGCGGTGTTCGAGAACCGCGACATCAAGGACGACGTCACCCGCAGGACCGAGGCCGCCGTGCCGAAACTGCCGGTGTTCGCCTCCAACACCTCGACCCTGCCGATCACCGGGCTGGCCAAGAGCTTCTCGCGCCAGCAGGACTTCATCGGCCTGCACTTCTTCTCGCCCGTCGACCGCATGCCGCTGGTCGAGATCATCATGGGCAAGGAGACCTCGCAGCAGACGCTGGCCCGCGCCATGGACTACGTGGCGCAGATCCGCAAGACGCCGATCGTCGTGAACGACAGCCGCGGCTTCTATACCTCGCGCTGCTTCGGCACCTATGTGGCCGAGGGTCTGGCCATGCTGGCCGACGGCATCGTGCCCGCGCTGATCGAGAACGGCGGCAAGCAGGCCGGCATGCCGGTCGGCCCGCTGGACGTGGGCGACGCGGTGTCCATCGAGCTGGGCTACAAGGTCCGCGAGCAGACGAAAAAGGACCTGGGCGATGCCTGGAAGCCCGCGCCCGGCGACCACATCGTCGACAAGCTGATGGAGCTGGGCCGCCTCGGCAAGAAGGCGGGCAAGGGCTATTACGAGTATCCGGAAGGCGGGAAGAAGTACCTGTGGCCGGGCCTGACCGAGAACTGGCCGTCCGCCGCCGAGCAGCCCGACGTGACCGAGGTGAAGAAGCGCTTCCTTTACCGGCAAGCCGTCGAAGCCGCCCGGTGCCTGGAGGAGAACGTGCTGACCGATCCGGCCGACGGCGATATCGGCGCCATCTTCGGCTGGGGTTTCGCGCCCTTCACCGGCGGCCCGTTCAGCCTGATCGACGCGGTCGGCGTCGACGCCTTCGTTCGCGAATGCGACCGGCTGGCCCAGCAATACGGCGCCCGCTTCGCCCCGCCCAAGCTGCTGCGCGACATGGCGGCGAACGGCGAGAGCTTCTACGGCGCCAGGGTGAAGGCGGCGGCGGAGTAGGTTGAAACAACGCCCCTCACCCTGCCCTCTCCCTGTTTGGACCGGGGACATAGGTTACACCTGTTCGGAGACATGGGTGACAGTTTGCACTGTTCCATCGCGCAGGTTGATCTGGGCGATGGGGCGACTTGCGAAGATGACGGTCCATTGG
>JBFWZH010000008.1:0-143988 GCA_050185585.1 Sphingomonadales bacterium
GCAACCGGTCGACGCTGGTGCGCTACAACACGGCGAACCAGAAGCAGGAGGAATACACGGTGCGGATCAGCGACCTGATCCGCGACGGCGACGTGTCGGCCAACGTCAAGATCAATCCCGGCGACGTTATCATCATCCCGGAGAGTTTTTTCTGAGTTGATTGGGCGCCGGCCGCCGCAATGGTCCGCCCGTTTTGCAAATGAACGGCAGCACATCGCCATCGCCCCGACGGCCGTGGAAAGCGCCCGCGAAGGCGAGGCCGGGAACACAACAGCAGCCGGCGCTGGGGGCGGCGCCGGCCATAAGGAAGGGCTCTAGCGGCTCGGGCTCCAAAGTCGAAGCATGAACGATAACTACGTCCAACTCCTGCTCCTGCTGCGCTCGCTGTGGCTGCGCCGATGGTATGCGCTCGGCGTCGCCTGGCTGGTGACCTTGGGCGGCTGGATGTACGTGACGTCGATCCCGGACAAGTTCGAGTCCTCGGCGCAGATCTACATCGACACCGACACCATGCTGAAGGATCTGCTGGCCGGCGTGACCGTGGACGTGGACACCAACCGCCAGGTGCAGGTGATGCAGCAGACGCTGCTCAGCCGCCCCAACCTCGAGCGCGTGCTGCGCATGTCGGACCTCGACCTGACGGCGACCAGCGACGCGCAGGTCGCCGCCATGGCGGCGCAGCTGCGTAGCCGGGTACAGCTGACGCCCATCGCGCCCAACCTGTTTCGCCTGTCCTACGAGGACCACGACCGGCAGAAGGCCCAGCGCGTCGTCCAGTCGCTGCTGACCATATTCGTCGAGAGCAATCTGGGCCTCAGCCGCCAGGACATCTCGCAGGCGCGGCGGTTCCTCGACGAGCAGATCCGCGACTACGAGCAGCAACTGTCCGAGGCCGAACAGCGCCGCGCCCAGTTCCGCCGCGACAATATCGGCCTGCTGCCGGGCGACGAGAACTATTTCGGCCGCATGCAGCGCGAGAAGATGGAACTGTCGGACCTGCAGCGCCAGCATAACGACGCCGCCCTGATGCGCTCCGAGTTGGCCAGGCAGGCATCGGGCGTCCCGCGCTTCGTCGCCATCCGCACGGCGGGCGGCACCAACCGGGATTCGTTCAGCTCGGCCGACCAGGTGGCCGAGCTCCGCCGCAAGCTGGCCGAGCTCGACGCCATGGGATACACCTCGCTGCATCCCGACGTGGTCGCCGCCCAGGAATCCCTCGACAAGGCGCTGGAGGACTACAATCGGGAAAAGGCCGAGGCATCGAAACAGACCGGCGCCGGCGAGGACGAAAGTCCGCTCAACCCCAACGCGACCATGATCAATCCGGTGTGGGAGCAGATCCAGGTCAAACTGGTCGACACCGATGCCAACCTGGCGAGCCTGAAGTCGCGCATCGCGGACAAGACCTCGACCATCGCCCAGCTCGACGAGCTCGCGAAGACCGTGCCCAACGTCGAAGCGGAGCTGATGCGGGTCGACCGCGACTACGAGGTGGTGAAGAAGAAGTACGAGGACCTGCTGGCGCGGCGCGAATCCGCGCGCATCACCCAGGACCTGGAAGGCAAGACCGACAAGGTTCAGTTCCGGGTCATCGAGCCGCCGGACCTGCCGCGCGGCCCCAGCAGCCCGAACCGTCCGGCGCTGCTGTCGGCGTCGCTGCTGCTGGGCCTGGGCGCGGGACTCGGCATCGCCTTCCTGCTCAGCCAGGTGCACCACACCTTCTCGACGGCCAACCGGCTGCGCGCCAGTTTCGACCTGCCGGTGCTGGGCACCATCTCGGCGGTGTCCTTCGACAGCTACAGCCGCCGGCGGCGGATCGAGATCGCCTCGTTCGCGGTCGTGCTGGCAGGGCTGATTGTGGCATATGTATTCGTCATGACGTACCGGATCGGACCGGTCGCCCTCTGGGGATCCAGCTGATGGGCGCCGAAGAGTCGAAGAGCCTGATCGAGCGCGCCGCGCAGCGCATCGCCGACGCGGCCGGCGGGCAGCGTGACGAGCCAGTCGATGCGGCGCCCGAGGCGCTGTCGGAGCCGCTGCCGCTGACGGCGGAACATGAAGCGTCGGCGGATGCGGACGCCGCCGAGCAGCGGGCGAGAGAGCGGCGGCGGTCGCAAACGGCCATGATCGACCTGGACCGGCTGCGCGAGGGCGGCTTCATCGTGCCCGACGACGCGCCCACCCGCGTCGCCGAGGAGTTCCGCATCGTCAAGCGCCAGCTGCTGCGCAAGGCGCTGCCTTCCAGCCCCGACCTGATCCCCAACGGCAACCTGCTGATGGTCACCTCCACCCAGCCGGGCGAGGGCAAGACCTTCTGTTCCATTAACCTGGCGCTCTCGATCGCGTCCGAGCGCGACCTCACCGTCATGCTGGTCGACGCGGACGTGGCTCGTCCCCAGCTGCTGAGCGCGCTCGACATCGAGGCCGACAAGGGCCTCATCGACGTGCTGGTCGACGACCGCCTCGACGTCGCCGACTGCCTGCTGCGCACCAATATCGAGAACCTGACCGTGCTGCCAGCGGGCCGGCCCCATCCGGGCGCTACCGAGCTGCTCTCGTCCGAGAAGATGGCGGCGCTGCTCAAGGAGATGGCGCGCCGCTACCACGATCGCATCGTGATCTTCGACAGCTCGCCGGTGCTCGCCTCGAGCGCCCCCGGCGTGCTCGCGGCGCGCATGGGCCAGATCATGTTCGTCGTCGAGGCCGACCGCACCCGCGAGACCCAGGTCATGGAGGCGCTGTCGCTGATCAGCGACTGCCGCCACATCAGCCTGCTGCTCAACAAGTCGCGGTTCATGGGCGGCAAGGTCCGGTTCGGCTCGTACTACGAATATTACAGGAGCTGACCTTGGCGGTCCTGGGCGGAGGGCGCTGGGTGTGACGTGCCGGCGGGCCGTGGGCGCCAGCAGTACCTTGATCCTGACCGCCGCCGCTGGTTCCGCCATTGTCGGAACCCAACCCGCGGAAGCGGCGAAGTGGCGCGTGACGCCCCGGCTCGAGGTCCAGGCGGCCTATACCGACAATGTTGACCTGGACGACAGGGGCAAGGAGTCCGATCTGGTGCTCCAGGTCGAGCCGGGGCTTTCCATCAAGGCCGATGGTAACCGGCTGAAGTTCCAGGCGGATTACGACGGCACATTCCTGCATTTCGTCAATGACGGGCGCACCCAGTGGCGCAACCACCTGCGCTCCAAGCTCCATGCCGAACTGTGGGAAGACCACTTCTACGTCAACGCCACCGGCATCATGGCCGAGCCGTTCGTCGACAACACCGGGTCGGTGACGTTCTCCGACACCAATTTCTCGATCAACCGGCGCCAGACCATGTCCTATTCGATCGAGCCCTATTTCAAGCACCGGCTGTTCGACATCGCCGACATGCAGTGGAGCTATCTGTTCCGCTACGTGACCGTGGCGCGGCCGAGGGACGACGACCCGACTCCCCGCTTCATCGACAACTATCTCAGCCATACCGGCAGGGTGACCGCCGACAGCGGCGACCGGCTCGGCCGCTTCCGCTGGGCGGTCGACGCGTCCTACGACCGGCGGCACAGGGGCGACGGCCGCGATTCCAAGGACCTGGACGCCCATGTCGACCTGGAGTACCGCATCGTCCGATGGCTGGGCGTGACCGGTACCGCCGGCTACGAGAGGATCATCGACCCGGACCTGGACGACGACGTCGACGGCTTCGCCTGGGACGCGGGCCTGCGCTTCAATCCCACCCGCAACACCGACATCAAGCTGTGGTACGGCAAGCAGGACGGCGAGAACTCGTTCGGCGCCGATGCGCTCTACCGCCGCAAGCGCTGGAAATTCGGCGTCACCTACCTGCACGAGATCACCACCACCCACCGCCGCTTCGCCGACATCAACGAGGACGGCCAGTTCAACGACTTCGACTTTTTCGTCAGCGATTTCGGCAGCATTCTCGATCCGGACGACATCGTGTTCGGCGTCGAGAACGACACCTTCCGCAGTGACCGGCTCGAGGTCAACGCCCAGTGGGAAAAGCGCCTGTTCTCATGGGACGCACGCGCCTATTACGAGGTCCGCAAGTTCGACACCACCGACCGCGAGATACACGAATACGACATCAAGACCCGGTTCTCGCAGCGGCTCGGCCACGACCTGCGCGCCGTGCTTCACCTGCGCCACCGGCACACCGATTTCGACCTCGGTCCCAGCCGGGTCGACAACTTCTACGGGGTGCGGGCGGAACTGCACTACACTTTCTCGAAATACCTTAATGGCGAGTTGGCCTACGTGTTCTCCGTACTGGATTCGAACCTCGCCGAGCGGGACCAGACCGAAAACGTGATCCAGCTGAACCTGCAGGCGCTGTTCTGACATGCGAAACGCGCTGACCGTCGACGTCGAGGACTATTTCCAGGTGCAGGCCTTCGCCGGCCAGATCGGCGAAAGCGACTGGGACAGCCTCGAGCACCGGGTCGAACGCAATACCAACAAGGTCATGGACGTGTTCGCCGAGCACGACGTCAAGGCGACGTTCTTCACCCTTGGCTGGGTCGCCGAGCGCTACCCGGCGCTGCTGCGACGCATGGCCGACGAAGGGCACGAGATCGCCAGCCACGGGTTCCGCCACCGGCGCGTCGGCGAGATGACGCCCGAGCAGTTCCGCGACGACACCCGCCGCACCAAGGCGCTGCTGGAGGACGTCTCGGGCGCGGCCGTGAACGGATACCGCGCCGCCAGCTTCTCCATCGACGCGCACACGCTCTGGGCCCACGACGTACTGGCCGAGGAGGGGCACACCTACAGCTCCAGTATCTACCCCATCGCCCACGACATCTACGGCATGCCTGGCGGTGCGCGGTTCAGCTACCGCGCGGGGAGCGGCATCATGGAGGTGCCGGTCAGTACCGTCACGCTGGCGGGGAAGCGGCTGCCCTGCGGCGGCGGCGGCTATTTCCGGCTGTTGCCCTATGCCTTCTACCGCTGGGCGTGGCGCCGGGTGAACCGCGACGACGGGCAGCCCGCCATGTTGTATTTCCACCCCTGGGAAATCGATCCCGGGCAGCCGCGCCAGCATGCCGCGCCGCTGAAGTCCAAGCTGCGCCATTACTCCCGCCTGTCGGCGATGGAAGACAAGATCCGCCGCGCACTGCGCGAGTTCCAGTGGGACCGCATGGACCGTGTCTTTCTCGAATCCTAGAACATCCTCCGCGAAGGAGGCGGGCATGACGGATGCCGTTGCGGGGCGCGGGCCATGACGATCGCCATCCGCGAGGCGAGGCTCGCCGACCGCGAGCGCTGGGACGCCTACGTGCGGGCCGCGCCGGACGCGACGGTGTTCCATTTGTGGGCCTGGCGCGCCGCCATCGAGGAGGCGTATGGCCATGCTTGCTTCTACCTGCTCGCCCAGCAGGAAGGCCGCGTCGTCGGCGTGCTGCCGCTGGTGCAGATCAGGAGCAGGCTGTTCGGCCACGCGCTGGTCTCGAACGCCTTCGCCGTTCAAGGCGGCCCGGTCGGCGACACGCCCGAGATCGTGGCGCTGCTGGCCGATCAGGCGATCGAACTCGCCGAGCGGCTCGACGCCGGCCACCTGGAGTTCCGCTCGGCCGGGGTCGCCGGGCCGGGCTGGCAGTCGAAGGACGGTGTCTATGCCGCATTCCGCCGCGCCATCTCGGACGATCCGGCGGACAACCTGAAAGCGATCCCGCGCAAGCAGCGCGCGGTGGTGCGCAAGGCGATCGATCGCGGACTGACTTCGGAGGTCGACGAGGGCATCGACCGGTTCTTCCCTCTCTATGCGACCAGCGTCCGGAACCTGGGTACGCCGGTGTTTCCCAGGGCCTGGTTCGCGGCGCTGCGCCGCGCATTCTCAGCCGATTGCGACATCCTGACCGTAACCGATGGCGGTACGCCGGTCAGTTCGGTGCTCAGCTTCTACTTTCGCGGCCAGGTGCTGCCGTATTATGGCGGCGGCGGGCTGGATGCCCGGCGGGTTGGCGCCAACGACTTCATGTATTACGACCTGATGTGCCGGGCGGGGGCGCGCGGCTGCACCCTGTTCGATTTCGGCCGCAGCAAGGTCGGGACCGGCGCCTTCGCCTTCAAGCGCAATTTCGGCTTCGAGCCGGAGCCGCTGACCTACCAGCTCTACCTCCGGCGCGGCGGCAGGGTGCCGGATGTCAGTCCCAACAATCCGAAGTACCGGCTGATGATCGCGCTGTGGTCGCGTCTGCCGCTGGGAGTCGCGAACACACTCGGCCCGCTCATTTCGCGCCATCTGGGATAGGGCCATGCAAGACCTGCTGTTCCTGGCGCACCGCATCCCCTATCCGCCCAACAAGGGCGACAAGATCCGTTCGTGGAGCATCCTGAAGCATCTGGCCGAGCGCTGGCGGGTGCATCTCGGCTGCTTCGTCGACTATCCCGAGGACTGGCAGCACACCGCGTTCCTCGAGGGTCTCTGCGCCAGCGCCCGTTTCGCGCCGCTGCCCATGCTGAAGGCGAGGGCGCGAAGCCTGGCCGGCCTGGGGCGGGGCGATGCGCTCAGCGTGGCCTGCTACCGGGACGCCGCCATGCGGGAATGGGTGCGGGACACCATCGCCCGCGTCCGGCCGCGCGCCGCCTTCCTCTATTCGTCCCAGACCGGCGTCTTCCTGGACGAGCTTTCCGGGCTGCGCACGGTGATGGACCTGGTCGATGTGGACTCGGACAAGTGGGCACAGTACGCACAGGCGCGCCGCGGACCCATGCGCTGGCTCTACGAGCGCGAGGCGCGCACTCTGGCCCGGTTCGAGGCCGAGGTCGCGGGGAAGGTCGATGCCTGCCTGCTGGTGTCCGAGCCCGAAGCGGCGCTGTTCCGCCAGAAGGCGCCCCATGCCGCGCGCAAGACATTCGCGCTCACCAGCAGCGTCGATACCGAGCGGTTCTCGCCCGAGCGCTCATACCCAGATCCCTATCCGCCGGGCGGCCCGGTGATCGCCTTCACCGGCGCCATGGACTACTGGCCCAATGTCGATGCCGTGGTCTGGTTCGCCCGCGACATCCTGCCGCTGGTGCGCGAGCGCGTCGACGGGGCGCGGTTCTTCATCGTCGGCTTCAAGCCCACGCCCGAGGTGCGGGCGCTGGCGGAGCTGCCGGGGGTGACAGTCACCGGCCCCATCGACGACACCAGGGACTACATCGCCCATGCGAACTGCATCGCCGCGCCGCTGCGCGTGGCGCGGGGCATTCAGAACAAGGTGCTGGAAGCCATGGCGCTGGAGAAACCGGTGGTCGCCAGCACGCAGGCGGCCCAGGGAATTCCGGGCATGGCGCCGGAGGAACTCGCGGTGGCGGCGACGGCCGATGGAATCGCCGACGCGGTCGTCGCGGTGCTGACCGGCCGGGGCGGGCCCGACGGCAAGGCGGCGCGCCGCCGGGTGCTGGCCAACTATGGCTGGGAAGCGAACCTGAAGGTGCTCGACCGGGTGCTGGAGCCATGATGGCGGCGGCTCGATATTCCGGCCCCAGGCGCGGCTGGCGGCTGGCCATGGTGGTGTTCGGCGCGGCGGCGGCCTGTCTGCTGGCGCTGTTCTGGCCGACAGCCGTGTCCATGGAACAGATATGGCGCACCAACGACAGCTACCAGCACACCTATCTGGCGCCGCTGATCCTCGCGTGGCTGGTGTGGGACGACCGAGACCGGCTGGCGCGGGAGACACCGGCGGCGGACTGGCGCGGCGCGGGGATCGTGCTGGCCGCCTCGCTGGTCTGGCTGCTCGGCTGGGCGGCGCAGGTCCAGGTGGTGCAGCAGCTCGCCGTGATCGGCATGGTCCAGGGCCTGGCGTTCGCGGTGTTCGGCTGGCGCGTGGTGCGGCTGTTGTGGTTTCCGCTGCTGTTCATGGTCTTCCTGGTGCCCATGGGCGATTTCATGGTGCCGATCCTGCAGCGCTGGACCGCCGACGTGGTCGTCTGGACGGTGCGGCTGACCGGCATCCCGACCGTGACCGACGGCTTCATGATCACCCTGGAGGGCGGCGCCGAGGCGTGGCAGCGCTTCCACGTGGCGCGGGAGTGCTCGGGCATCCGTTACCTGACGGCCATGTTCCAAATCGGCCTGCTCACCGCCTGGCTGTTCTATCGCAGCTGGCCGCGCCGGGCGGCCGCAGTGCTGGCGGCTCTGGCGGTGCCGATCCTCGCCAACTGGATCCGCGCCGTCGGCATCGTCCTGATCGTCTATCATACCGAGGGCGAGCGGGGCATGGACGTTGACCATTTGATCTACGGCTTCTGGTTCTTCCTGTTCGTGCTGGCGGTCTATATCGGCGTCTGCTGGCTGTTCGCCGAGGCGCCGCCGCGGCGCATGCACGTGGCTGGTGCCGGCGTGCCGGCCGCGCCGGGTGAGGCGCGGCGCCTGTTCGCCGCCGCGGCGCTTGCCCTGCTGGCCGCCGCGCCCGGCCCGCTCTATGCCGCGGTTCTGGACGGCGGGCCGGACGACGCGCCGCCGGCATCCGGCTCTCGCCTGCCGGGAGAGGTCGATGGCTGGCGCCGGACCGCCTATCAGGGGCTCGACTGGCGGCCGGTCTATCCGGGCGCGCAGGACGAGGTGCTGGCGCGCTACGTGCGCGGCGCCGACGTTGTCGATCTCTATGTCGGCCGCTACCGCGCCCAGCGACAGGGCGCGGAACTGGTGAGCTGGGCCAACAGCCTGGCCGGCGATGGCTGGGAGGATCTGGGCGAGCGGCTTCCCGCGACGCTCATGGTTGACGGCGGTCCGCTCCACGTCCGATATGTGCGCCTCGCGCAGCATGGCCGGCAGCGCATCGTTTTCTACTGGTACCGGGTGAACGGAGGCAACGTGAGCAGCGACATGATGGCGAAGGTTGGATTGACGTGGTCGCGGTTGATCTCCGCCGATCCGGCCTCGGCGGTGATCGCCGTCGCCGGCGATGGCGGCGACCTGTCCGAGGCGACGGCCCGCGCCGAGGCGTTCCTCACCGTCATGCCGCGCCCGGAACGGCTCGCGGAGGTTCGCTGATGCGCCGCCTGGTCCTGGCCGTCCTTCTTGTGCTCGCCGCCGTTCCCGCCCGGGCCGACGGCATTGTCGAACTGATCGCCGCCGTGAAGCCCAGCGTGGTCGCCATCGGAACCCACGACGCGACGAGGCGCCCGCCCGACGCGATCCTCGGGACCGGCTTCGCCGTCGGGGACGGCAATCACGTGCTGACCGCGCTGCACGTGGTGCGCGGCGCCCCGGCAGGCGCGCTGTCGATCTATGTTGGCAAGGGGGACGACGCCGAGATCTTCCGCGTGACCCAGGTCGCCGCCGATCCCGACAACGACATGGCGCTGCTCAGGATCGATGGCAAGACGCTGCCGGCGCTGAGGCTGTTCCTCGGCAAGCCGCTGGAGGAGGGCGAGGAGGTGGCGTTCACGGGCTATCCGGTAGGCGCGGTCTACGGCCTCTATCCCGCCACGCACCGGGGCATCGTCTCGGCGGTGACGCCGATCGCGCGCGCCCAGGTCAAGCCGGGTGACCTGACGCCCGACATGATCCGCGCCATCGACCGCAGGATCATGGCCTATCAGCTGGACGCGACCAGCTTTCCCGGCAACAGCGGCGGGCCGATGCTCGACCCGTCGGACGGGGCGGTCGTCGGCATGATCAACTCGACCTACGTCCAGCAGACCAAGGACAGCGCCCTCGACCGGCCCTCGGGCGTCACCTTCGCCATGCCGATCCCGCCTGCCATCGAGATGCTCAGGAAGGCCGGGCTACAGCCCTGACGGATCAGTCGCCTTCCGGCAGCACCTGGCCTTCGGGCGAAACCACGAAGCGGCCGGACTGGCCGTCCTTGGTGCCGATTCCGTGCCAGTAGTTGTCGCAGCCCTTCCGCTGCATGTCGATGTTGGTATAGCCGGCGTCGCGGGCCTGTTCGGCGGCCCAGTCGGCCGTGCTGTTATTGATTCGGGTGCCCGGTTCGCAGGCAGCCTGGGCGGGCGAACTCACGCCCGCGGCGGGAATGGCCAGCAGCGCGGCAAGCGCGATGGCTGGCGCGGCGATGAGCCTGGTTCTCCATGGCATGACAACAACCTCCTGTTTCGTGCCGGAACCCTGATCGGGGTTCGCCATTGGATATGGACGGCCGATAACGCCGTGGCGGGGCGATTGATCCCTTTCAGCTATCCGGATGCGCGGGAAAGACGGTCAGGGCCGCTTCATCAGGCAGTTCATCTCGACGACGGTGCCGTTCCGCGCCCGGTTCATCTGCGTCAGGTTGTAGAGCTCGAATCCGGCGGTCTCGTAGACCTGCAGCGCTTCCAGGTAATGCGGCATGCCGTGATAGAGCGGCTGCGACGACAGCTCGGACTGCAGGGCGGCGATGCCGTCGATGCAGTCGCCCGCGCCGCGGAACACCTCGAGATCATAGCCTTGGGTATCCATCTTGAGCAGGACGCGGGGCGAGGCCATGTCGGCGACCAGCGACGGGTACAGCGAATCGAGGCGCACGATCTGGACGGGCCGCGAACTCATGTTCGGGCTGGGCAGGGTCTGATCGAGGAACGAACTCATCCCCGTCGCGGCAGGGGGCACGTGCAGCGTCGCCATCTCCTCGCGGCTGCCGAGCGCCAACGGCACGCCGCGCCAGTTCGGGTCGCCGGCGAAGGACCGGGTCAGCGCGTCGAATTCCTCGGCGATGGGCTCGAAGGATACGATCCTGCCCGAATACCCGATGTTCCTCAGCTCGGTGGCGAACCCGCCATTGTTGGCGCCGACGTCGAGGACGCAGTTGATCCCGAGCAGGCCGATCAGCCGCTTCAGCAGGTGCATCTCGACGAAACGCTCGATCCGCCGGAGCGGGAGGCTTCGCCCGCTGCTGACGAACCGGAAAGCGAGTGACTTGAGGTGTCTGGCCCTGGCGGCACGGTTCATCTGTCGGCTCCCGAAAGTTCACCAAGGTACACAACCCGGAGAAGCGGCCCAAGGCGCGATCGAACGCAATTCCTGCGGCCGGACAGCCTGTGCTAGGGTCTCACACCGATTCCCCGGAAACCGACACGATGACCAGCGACGCGCCAGTCCTCTCCGACGCCTTCATTCCCGAATTGCCCAATCACTACAGCGGCAAGGTGCGGGAAAACTACGACCTTCCCGACGGCCGGCGCATCATCGTCGCCACCGACCGGCTGAGCGCGTTCGACCGCATCCTGTGCTCGATCCCCTACAAGGGCCAGGTGCTGACCCAGACCGCCCGCTACTGGTTCGAGGCGACCAAGGACATCTGCCCCAACCACGTGCTGGAATATCCCGACCCGAATGTGGTGATCGGCCGGCGGCTCGACATCCTGCCGGTCGAGATGGTGGTGCGCGGCTATCTGGCCGGCACGACGGCGACCTCGATCCTCACCCTTTACAAGGCGGGCGAGCGGGAGATGTACGGTCACCGGTTTCCCGACGGGCTGCGCGACAACCAGAAGCTGCCCAAAGCCATCATCACGCCCACCAGCAAGGCCTTCGACGGCGGCCATGACGAGCCCATGACGGCGGCGCAGATCGTCGGGCAGGGGCTGCTGACCCAGGAGCAGTGGGAAACGGTGGCGCGCCATTCGCTGGCGCTGTTCGCCCGCGGCCAGGCGCTCGCCGCCCAGCACGGCCTGATCCTGGTCGACACCAAATACGAGTTCGGCACCGACGGGAACGGGAAGATCGTCCTCGCCGACGAGATCCACACGCCCGACAGCAGCCGCTACTGGATCGCCGGCACCTATCCGGAGCGGTTCGAGGCCGGCCAGCGCCCGGACAGCTTCGACAAGGACTTCGTCCGCGCCTGGGTGGTCGCGCGCTGCGATCCCTACAAGGACCCGATCCCGGAGATTCCCAGGGACCTGATCGAGCAGACCAGCCGCGTCTACATCAAGGCCTACGAGACCATCACCGGCCGCAGGTTCGAGCCGGACTCCTCCGGAGCACCGCCGCTCGCCCGGGTGCGGTGGAATTTGGAGCGGTTTTTCTGAGGTTACGGCATCTCCGGGCCGTCAACCTAAGGCTCGCGCTTTTGCGCGCATCGCCTAAATGGCAGTCAGAAGTGTCCGGAGTCCACGTCCCGCGTGAAGCGGCGGCGAGCTTTTCTTTCATGAAATTCCTTGCATCTGCGAGCGCGAGCGAAGCAGCCCAGCCGCGCCGTTGATGGCCGTGTGGCTGGACTGCTTCGCTCGCGCTCGCAGATGCACGATAGGGGAGACGGAATGACCGAGGCTCCGTCACGCGGCGGCAAGCCGTGAAACGTCAGGAATCTCCGCGAAGGGCGGGCCGTATGGCACCTAGAACTTCTCCGGCACGTAAAGCTCCGGCGGCAGCACGCTGCGCTCATAGTCCGGGTTGAACACCCGGTCGGGCAGGTCGACGTCCTCGTGCGGCACGTCCGTGTAGGGGATCAGGGTCAGCAGGTGGGCCATGCAGTTCAGCCGGGCGCGCTTCTTGTCGTTGCCCTCGACGATGTACCAGGGGGCCTCGGGGATGTTGGTGCGCACCAGCATCTCCTCCTTGGCCTTGGTGTAGTCCTCCCAGCGCACGCGGGATTGCAGGTCCATGGGACTCAGCTTCCACTGCTTCATCGGGTCGTGGATGCGCACCAGGAAGCGCATCTGCTGCTCCTCGTCGGTGATCGAGAACCAGTACTTCACCAGGATGATGCCGTCGCGCACCAGCATGCGCTCGAACTCGGGCACGTCGTTGAAGAAGCGGCCGACCTGTTCCTGATTGGCGAACCCCATCACCCGCTCGACGCCGGCGCGGTTGTACCAGGAGCGGTCGAACAGCACGATCTCGCCGCCGGCGGGCAGGTGCGGCACGTAGCGCTGGAAGTACCACTGGGTCTTCTCGCGGTCGGACGGCGCGGGCAGGGCGACCACGCGGCAGATGCGCGGATTGAGCCGCTGGGTGATGCGCTTGATCACGCCGCCCTTGCCGGCGCTATCGCGGCCCTCGAACAGCACCACGACCCGCGCCCTGGTGTGCGCCACCCAGCTCTGCAGCTTGATCAGCTCGGACTGCAGCCGCAGCAGCTCACGGAAATAGGTCTGCCGCTCGATGGTGTCCGGATGCATCCGCTTGTAGATCTTGCGGATTTCCATGGACAGCGCCGGCTCGGAAATCTCCAGCTCGTAGTCCTCGTCGAGCGTGTCGGCCAGTTCGGCCTCCAGCCAGTCGAGTTCGTCGTCCTGCTTCGGGGTCATGGGGCCTCCAGTGGCCGGCTGATCGGGTTGCGGCCCATAGGACCACAGCAGTTTTACGGTTTTGTTGCAGGCCGGCCGCATGGCAGCCCGCCGAATGCTCCGTTTCCTTGACCGGCAACAAGCCCGCCGCTAGGGTGCGCGCGCCTTCCACGAGGGGTTTCCGCACGCCATGTCCGCCGCGCCGTCCTTCCAGGACCTGATACTGAAATTGCAGGCCTATTGGGGCCGGCAGGGCTGCGTCATCCTGCAGCCCTACGACGTGGAGATGGGCGCGGGCACCTTCCATCCGGCGACCACGCTGCGGGCGCTGGGGCCGAAGCCCTGGAAGGCGGCCTATGTGCAGCCATCGCGCCGGCCCAAGGACGGCCGTTACGGCGAGAATCCCAACCGGCTGCAGCACTATTATCAGTTCCAGGTGATCCTCAAGCCGTCGCCGCCCGACATCCAGGAGCTCTATCTGGGCTCGCTCAAGGAGCTGGGCCTCGATCCGGCCATTCACGACATGCGCTTCGTCGAGGACGATTGGGAAAGCCCGACGCTGGGCGCCTGGGGACTTGGCTGGGAAGTGTGGTGCGACGGCATGGAAGTCAGCCAGTTCACCTATTTCCAGCAGGTCGGCGGCATCGACTGCAGCCCGGTCTCGGGCGAGCTCACCTACGGCCTCGAGCGGCTGGCCATGTACATCCAGGGCGTCGATAACGTCTACGACCTGGATTACGGCAACGGCGTCACCTATGGCGAGGTGTTCCTGCAGAACGAGCGGGAGCAGTCGACCTACAATTTCGAGAAGGCCAACACCGAGGTGCTGTTCCAGCATTTCCGCGACGCCGAGGGCGAGTGCCAGGCGATGCTGGCCGCCGGTCTCGCGCTGCCGGCCTATGACCAGTGCATCAAGGCCAGCCACAATTTCAACCTGCTGGACGCCCGCGGCGTGATCTCGGTCACCGAGCGGCAGGCCTATATCGGCCGCGTTCGGGCGCTGGCCAAGGCCTGCTGCGAGGCCTGGCTGAAATCGCAGGGTTCCAACCAGGCGGGAGCCGCCTGATGGCCGAATTCCTGCTCGAGCTCCTCTCCGAGGAGATCCCCGCCCGCATGCAGGCGCGCGCGGCCGACGACCTGAAGCGGCAGGTGACCGAGAAGCTCACCGCCGCCGGCCTCTCCTTCGGCAAGGCCGAGGCGTTCGTCACGCCGCGCCGCCTGGCGCTGGTGATCGACGGCCTGCCCGTCGCCCAGCCCGACGTGAAGGAAGAGCGCAAGGGCCCGCGCGTGGACGCTCCGGCGCAGGCCATCGACGGCTTCCTGCGCTCGACGGGCCTGACCCGGGAGCAGCTCACCGAGGTCGAGGACAAGAAGGGCACGTTCCTCGTCGCGGTGATCGAAAAGCGGGGCGGGGCGACAGCCGACGTGATCGCGGAAATCGTGCCCGAGGTGGTCAAGTCGTTCCCATGGCCGAAATCCATGCGCTGGGGCGCGGGCAGCCTGACCTGGGTGCGGCCGCTGCATTCCATCGTCGCCCTGTTCGACGGCAAGGTGGTGCCGTTCGAGGTCGACGGCGTCGCCAGCGGCGACAGCACCGTGGGCCACCGTTTCCTGGGGCCGGCGCGCTTCGCCGTGACCGGCTTCGCCGACTACAAGGAGAAGCTGCGCAAGGCCAATGTCATCGTCGATCCGCGCGAGCGTAAGCTCGACATCAGCGAGCATCTCGACCTCTACGGCCAGCGGAACGGCCTCGTTCCCATCGAGGACGACGGCCTGTTCGACGAAGTAGCGGGCCTGGTCGAATGGCCGGTGATCCTGGTGGGCGACATCGACACGGCGTTCATGGACGTGCCGCCCGAGGCGCTGATCTCGGCGATCAAGACCCACCAGAAATATCCCATGTTCCGCGACCGGGACGGCAAGCTGGCGCCGAAATTCGCCATCGTCTCCAACCTGGTCGCCAGGGACGGCGGCAAGGCGATCGTCGCCGGCAACGAGCGGGTGCTGAGCGCGCGCCTGTCCGACACCAAATTCTTCTGGGACCTGGACCGGAAGACGCCGCTCGCCAGCCGTCTGCCGGCGCTGGAAGAGGTGGTGTTCCATGAGAAGCTGGGCTCGCTGGGCGAGAAGGTCCGCAGGGTCACAGCGCTCGCCCGCGATCTCGCCCGGTCGATCCCCGGCGCCGATCACGAGAAGGCGCGCGAGGCGGCCAATCTGGCCAAGGCCGATCTGCGCACCGAGATGGTGGGCGAGTTCCCCGAGCTGCAGGGCATCATGGGCCGCTACTACGCCCTCGCCGAGGGCAAGGTGCCCGAGGTGGCCGAGGCGATCGCCGACCATTACCGGCCGCAGGGGCCCAATGACCGTTGCCCGACCGCGCCGGTCAGCGTCGCCGTGGCGCTGGCCGACAAGATCGACACCCTGGTGGGCTTCTTCGGCATCGACGAGAAGCCGACCGGCTCGAAGGACCCGTTCGCCCTGCGCCGAGCCGCGCTGGGCGCGATCCGGCTGGTGCTGGAGAACGGGTTGCGGCTGCGGCTGCTGGATGTCTTCGTCAGTGCTGGAGCATCATCCGATACAGCTTTGCAATTGCTGGACTTCTTCGCCGACAGGCTGAAGGTCCATCTGCGCGAGCAGGGCGTGCGCCACGACCTGATCACCGCGGTTTTCGCGCTGAGCGGCGAGGACGACCTCGTGCGCCTGCTCGACCGGGTGAAGGCATTGCAGTCCTTCCTCGACACCGAGGACGGCGCCAACCTGCTGGCCGCGTACAAGCGCGCCACCAACATCGTGCGGATCGAAGAGAAGAAGGACGGCGCATCCTATGACGGCGCCGCCCTCTATGAGCGGCTGGTTCAGGAAGAGGAGAAGGTGCTGCACGCCCGGCTCGCCGACTCCATGGCCGCCGCAGAGGCCGCTGTGCGGGACGAGCGCTTCACCGACGCCATGGCCGCGCTCGCCGGCCTGCGCCGTCCGGTCGACGCGTTCTTCGACCACGTGACCGTCAACGCCGAGGATCCGGACCTGCGCCGCAACCGCCTGCTGCTGCTGTCGCAGATCCGAGCGACCCTCAACCAGGTGGCGGACTTCTCCAAGATCGAGGGATGATGCGAGGCGTTGCGGCGCTGGCGTCTCGTGGAGAGAACGCCCCTCACCCTAACCCTCTCCCAGTGGGAGAGGGAATGGCGGTCGCCTTCTCGAACCCTCTCCCCTTGGGAGAGGGCAGGGTGAGGGGCGTTGCCGATATGGGGCGACGTCCTCGCATTTTGCGCGATGCCGATGTTGGGGTGGGATCGCGGCATCTCGCTGGTGTAAGAAGAAGTCCCCATGATCGATCATGGGTAGTGGAGAATTGCCGATGAGGAAATGGGTCTACGGCTTCGGTGGCGGAGCGTCCGACGGCGAGGCCGGCATGAAGAACCTGCTGGGCGGCAAGGGCGCCAACCTGGCCGAGATGAGCAATCTCGGCCTGCCGGTGCCGCCGGGCTTCACCATTTCCACCGAGGTCTGCACCGCCTATTACGATCACGACCGCGAATATCCCGCCGACCTGAAGGATCAGGTCTCGGCAGCGCTGCGCAAGGTCGAGGGCATCGTCGGCGCGGCATTCGGCGACAAGGACAATCCTCTGCTGGTCTCGGTGCGCTCGGGCGCGCGGGCGTCCATGCCGGGCATGATGGACACGGTGCTCAATTTGGGCCTCAACGACGAGACCGTCGAGGGGCTGGCGGCGCTGTCGGGCAACCCGCGCTTCGCCTATGACAGCTACCGGCGCTTCATCCAGATGTATTCCGACGTGGTGCTCGAGGTCGATCATTACCACTTCGAGGAAATCCTCGATATCCACAAGGAAAACCATGGGGTTACGCTCGATACCGATCTCGGCGTCGAGGAGCTGAAGACGCTGGTCGCCGCCTACAAGGACAAGGTCGCCGAGGAACTCGGGCGGCCGTTCCCCTCCGATCCCCGGGAGCAGCTCTGGGGCGCCATCGGCGCCGTGTTCGATTCCTGGCAGAACGACCGCGCCAAGGTCTACCGGCGCCTGCACAACATCCCGGAAGCGTGGGGTACGGCGGTCAACGTGCAGGCGATGGTGTTCGGCAACATGGGCGAGGATTCGGCCACCGGCGTCGCCTTCACCCGCAACCCGGCGACGGGCGCCCGCGAGATCTATGGCGAATACCTGCTGAACGCCCAGGGCGAGGACGTGGTCGCGGGCATCCGCACGCCGCGCTACATCAGCAAGGCGGCGCGGGAGGCCGCCGGCGAGACCGATCCGTCGCTGGAGGAATCGCTGCCCGAGACCTTTACCGAGCTGTCGGCGATCATGGACAAGCTCGAGGCCCATTACCGCGACATGCAGGACATCGAGTTCACCGTCCAGCGCGGCCGGCTTTGGATGCTGCAGACCCGCAGCGGCAAGCGCACCGCCGCCGCCGCGCTGAAGATCGCCGTCGAGATGGCCAATGAGGGCCTGATCGACGAACGCCAGGCGGTGGGCCGCATGGACCCCGAACAGCTCGACCAGCTGCTGCATCCGACCCTCGATCCCGATGCCGAGAAACAGGTGCTCACCCGCGGCCTGCCGGCCTCGCCCGGCGCGGCGAGCGGCATGATCGTGTTCGACGCCGACGAAGCCGAGCGCGCCGCGTCCGAGGGCAGGGACGTGATCCTGGTCCGCATCGAGACCAGCCCGGAGGACATCCACGGCATGCACGCCGCCCAGGGCATCCTGACCAGCCGGGGCGGCATGACCAGCCACGCGGCGGTGGTCGCCCGCGGCATGGGCCGGCCCTGTGTGTCGGGCGCCGGTTCGCTGCGCATCGACTACAACGCCGGTACCCTGTCGGTGGCGGGCGAGACGCTGAAGCGCGGCGATGTCATCACCCTTGACGGCTCGACCGGCGAGGTGATCAAGGGCGCGGTGCCGACCATCAACCCCGAGTTGTCCGGTGATTTCGCCACCCTGATGGGCTGGGCCGACAAGGTCCGCCGGATGAAGGTGCGCACCAACGCCGAGACGCCGCTCGATGCGCGCACCGCCCGCGAGTTCGGCGCCGAAGGCATCGGCCTGTGCCGCACCGAGCACATGTTCTTCGAAGCCGACCGCATCATGTCGGTGCGCGAGATGATCCTGTCGGAGACCGAAACCGAGCGCCGGGCGGCGCTCGCCAAGCTGCTGCCGGTGCAGCGCCAGGACTTCATCGAGCTGTTCACCATCATGAAGGGCCTGCCGGTCACCATCCGGCTGCTCGATCCCCCGCTGCACGAGTTCCTGCCCCAAACCGACGAGGAACTGAAGGAGATCGCCGAGCAGGCCGGGGTGTCGCTCGCCACCATGCGCAAGCGCGCGGGCGAGCTGCACGAGACCAATCCCATGCTCGGTCATCGCGGCTGCCGCCTGGGCATTTCCTATCCGGAAATCTACGAGATGCAGGCGAGGGCGATCTTCGAGGCCGCCCAGGAGGTGCACCGGCAGACCGGCGACACGGTGGTACCCGAGATCATGATCCCGCTGGTCGGCTCCAAGCGGGAACTGGACATCCTCAAGGGCCGCGTCGACGGCATCGCCAAGCAGCTGGGCTTCGATCCCCACGGCTATGTGGTCGGCACCATGATCGAGCTGCCGCGCGCAGCGCTGCTCGCCGACCAGATCGCCCAGACAGCTCAGTTCTTCAGCTTCGGCACCAACGACCTGACCCAGACCACCTATGGCCTGAGCCGCGACGATTCGGCGAGCTTCCTCGAAGACTACCTGCGCAACGGAATCTACGAAAGGGATCCGTTCGTGACCCTCGACCGCGACGGTGTCGGCCAGCTCGTGCAGATCGCGGCCGAGAAGGGCAGGAAGACCCGCGAAGGCATCAAGCTGGGCATCTGCGGCGAGCATGGCGGCGATCCGGCCTCCATCGCCTTCTGCGAGGAAGTCGGCCTCGACTATGTCTCGTGCTCACCCTACCGCGTGCCGATCGCGCGCCTCGCCGCCGCGCAGGCGACGCTCAACAACGCGCCGGCCAAGGACTGAGAATTGGCCGCGCGGGTCCCCGATTTCGAGGCCCTCGCGACCGGCGCCAAGCCGGCCATGGCGGCGGCGCTGGCCGCCATCGAGCAGGGCGCGGGCGACCCGGCGGTCGTTGCGCTGCTCGACCGGGCCTGGGCCGCGCCCAGGGCTCACGTCATCGGCCTGACCGGCCCGCCCGGCGTCGGCAAGTCGACGCTGACCGGCGCGCTGATCCGCGCCTGGCGAGGCGAGGGCAGGACGGTGGGCGTGATCGCCGTCGATCCCTCGTCGAAACGCACCGGCGGCGCGCTGCTGGGCGACCGCACGCGGCTCGCCACCAATCCCGAGGACCAGGGCGTCTTCGTCCGTTCCATGGCCGCCCGCGACCGGCTGGGCGGCCTCGCCTCGCTGACCTTCGCCGCCATGGTGCTGATGCGCGCCGTCTACGACGTGGTGCTGGTCGAGACCGTCGGCGTCGGCCAGTCGGAGACCGACGTGGTAAGCGTGGCCGACACGGTGGTGTTCTGCATCCAGCCCGGCTCGGGCGACAGCCTGCAGTTCATGAAGGCCGGCATCATGGAGGTGCCTCAAATCATCGTCGTCACCAAGGCCGACATGGGCCAGGCGGCGATCCGCGCCCGCGCCGACGTGAGGGGCGCGCTCAGCCTCAACGCTGCCGGCGACGGCTGGGACGTGCCGGTGCTGCTGGCCTCGGCATCGACCGGCTCGGGGCTCGACAGGCTGCTTGAGGCCCTGGCCCGCCGATGGGCGTGGCTGGGAGAGGGCGCTCGCCTCGCGGAGTCGCGCGGCGCCCAGGACCGGCGCTGGCTGGAGGAGACGCTGCGCGACCGGTTCGGCCGGGAAGGGCTGAAGCGCCTGGGCGACGCGATCGGGCAGTGTGCCGGCTCGCCCTTCGGCCGCGAATCGGCTCTGGGAAAGATGCTGCTTTAGCAGCAGCTTATGCGGAAACGCTCATCAGAACGATCGCCGCGACCACGCCGACCGCGAGCACGATCCACACCCACTTTTCCTTGGACTGCTGCTGTTCCTTGCGCCTGCGCGATGTCATCTGCCCGCCTGTTCCGGTTCCATAGTCAGGTCGTTATCGTGACGCCCCGACATTAGCCGGTTGCGGCCGCGGACCCAAGAGGCTGGCGCGGACCAGCGCTTCAATGCGGACGAGTGCGTCCATGGTGCCTTCGGCGTCATAGATCGCCCTGGCGCCGGGGTCGGGTTCGCTGCACAGGCCGAGCGCGTAGCGCAGATTGGCCGCGGTCACGGTCAGCCGCGACGCCTGCTCGACGAAGACGTTGGGGCCGGTCTCGGCGAAGAAGCAACGGACCGGCAGGTTGCCGCGCACCGGCAATTCTTCCACGAAGCGGAAGAAGGGGTGTGGATAGTCGAACGCATGTCCGCCGCCCGGATAAACCCGCATGTCGAGGTTCATCGCCGGATTGTCCTGCTTCAGACGCTCGCTGAATGCCGTGCACAGGGTCGCCGGCGTCACCCGGTCGAGGCCGCCGCTGAGGATCAGCACGGGCGCGCCGGTGGCCGTCTGGTCGATGAAGGAGAAGCCACACCAGGGATAGAACGCCACATGCACGGCGAAGCGGTTGCCGCCCGCGGCGAGGACGGTTCGGAAGCGCTCCAGGCTGGTCAGCAAGGCGGGTCCCGCTCCCTTCGAAAACCCCATGACGCCAATATGTTCCGGATCGATCCGGGGATCTCTTGCGAGCATGGCAAGCGCCGCGTAGGCATCGGCGACGAACGAGGCTTCCGTGACGGCGGCGTGGTCGTAAAGGGTGTGCGCGACCTTGCGGCCGCCGAAACTGTCCACGGCCAGCGCCGCGATGCCCCACTCGTTCAGCAGCCGGGCGTAGAACCAGTCCTGCGATCCCTGTCCAGTGCCGCCGTGCATGATGACCATGGCCGGCACCCGCACGCCAGGCGGCACGTTCCGGGGCATCATCAGTGTGGCGGTGATTCGTTGCGGCGGCGAATCGCCCGGATGGGCGATCTCGTCGATGAAGCCCATGGTGCGGCTTTCGAGGGTGACCTTCTCACGGCCGGCGGGCGCGCTGGCGCCGCAGGCGGCGAGCATTACCACCATCGCCGCTACCGTCAGCCACCTCATCAGCCGCCATCCCGGCGACGGCCGGGACCCAGACTTGGCGGGTGATTGCGCGCTTCGCGCCGGATTATTCGCAAGCGTGCCGGGTCCCGGCCTTCGCCGGTATGGCGGTTATTTGGGATGAGAAGAAAGCCCCACAAGACTCAGTCCTACAATAAGAAACTATCCACCCAGTTCCTTGTGGCGGTAGCACTCGACCATGTGATCGTTGACCATGCCGACGGCCTGCATGAAGGCATAGCAGATGGTCGGGCCGCAGAACTTGAAGCCGCGCTGCTTGAGGTCCTTGGACATGGCCTGACTTTCCCGGGTCTCGGTCGGCACCTGCTTCATGCCGCTCCAGCGGTTCTGGATGGTGCGGCCGTCGGTGAAGCCCCAGAGATAGTCGGAGAAGGACGTGCCATGCTCGCGCATGTCCAGATAGGCCCTGGCGCTGGCGATGGCGCCCTCGATCTTGCCCCGGTGGCGGATGATGCCGGCATCGTCCAGCAACCGCGCGACGTCCGCCTCGCCGTAGCGGGCGATCGCCTCGGGGCGGAAGCCGTCGAACGCCTTCCTGAAGTTGTCGCGCTTGCGCAGGATGGTGATCCAGGCCAGTCCCGCCTGGAAGCCGTCGAGCACCAGCTTTTCGTAGAGCGCGCGGTCGTCCCGCTCGGGCACGCCCCATTCATGGTCGTGATAGTCGACGTATAGCGGATCCTGGCCTGGCCAGGTGCAGCGGACCGGTCCGGTCATGGCGACGGGTTCCCGACCGTGAGGGTCGCGGCGCCGGCGGTGAGCGGCGCGCCCTGTTCGCGGGCCGCGTCCACGTCCTCGATGCGCAAGAGCGCGATGCCCCGGTTGCCGGCGACCGAGCGCACTTCGCCGGCCGGCTTGTCGCCCAGCAGCACCTCGGCGCCGGGCAAGGCGGCGCCCTCGATCGTCACCGGATAGAGTCTGCGGCGGACATTGCCGCGATATTTCGTCCGGGCGGTCAGCTCCTGGCCCACATAGCAGCCCTTGCTGAACGACACCCCGTTGAAGGCGTCGAAATTGGCCTCGAGCAGCAGCGTCTTGTCCACTTCCAGGTCGCGGCGGGCATCGGCCGCGCCCACCTCGACGCGCCGCGCCTCGTAGGCCTCGAAGGGCTCGGCGGCGAATTCCAGCCGGGCTAGGGTCGCCGCCGCTGTGTCTCGCGGCAGCAGGGCGCGCGCGCCGAGCCGCGGCGAGCGCGGATCGGTGTAGATCACGCCGCCGTCGACGCCCAGCGCCTCGTGGAAGCCGTCACCCGGGTCGAGCAGGGCGTGGACCGAGAAGTCGGCGCTGCGGTCGGCGATGCTCACGTCGGAGCGCAGCTTGTACATCGTCAGCCGCTTCTGCAGGTCGGGCAGGCGGGCCAGATCGGTGTCGAGCAGCAGGACGTCGCCCAGTTCGGCGATGAAGAACTCGAACAGGAACTTGCCCTGCGGCGTCAGCAGCGCGGCATAGATGGCGCGCGACGGGCCGACCTGATCCATGTCGTTGGAGATCAGCCCCTGCAGGAACTCGCGCCGCTGCGGGCCGCCAATGGCGAGAACGCCACGTTCTTCCAGTAACACCGCGTGTTTCAACGGTTTCTCCTGTCTGCTCAGGGCTCCGGCCGGAAGCGGCGGGAGCCCGAATGATGGTGGTGCCGGGTTACGGGCTTTTGCAACGTGATTTAGTGACTTATAACCCGAAGGCCAACAGGACCGGATCGCATGGCAACCTTCGACCTTCTCATCCGCAACGCCACCTGTGTTTCCCACCGCGGCATCGGCCAGGCCGATGTCGGCGTCACCGACGGCAAGACCGCCGCGATCGGCGACCTGTCGCAGTCGGACGCCGCCCAGGTCATCGACGCCGCCGGCCTGCACCTGCTCCCGGGCGTGATCGACAGCCAGGTACATTTCCGCGAGCCGGGGCTCGAGCACAAGGAAGATTTGGAATCGGGCAGCCGCGGCGCGGTGCTCGGCGGCGTGACCGCCGTGTTCGAGATGCCCAACACCAAGCCGTCCACCACCACCGCCGAGGCGCTGCAGTACAAGCTGGACCGGGCGTTGAACCGAATGTGGTGCGACCATGCGTTCTATGTGGGCGCCGCCGCCGAGAACGTCGAACTGCTGGGCGAGCTGGAGCGGCTGCCCGGCTGCTGCGGGGTGAAGCTGTTCATGGGCGCCTCGACCGGCGACCTGCTGGTGCACGAGGACGAGACCATCCTGCGCGTGCTGCAATCGGGCTCGCGCCGGGTCTCGATCCATTCCGAGGACGAGCAGCGTATGCGCGACCGCAAGTCGCTTGCGGTCGAGGGCGACGTGCTGACCCATCCGGTGGTGCGCGATGACCAGTCGGCGATCATCGCCACGCAGAGATTACTCAAGCTGGCCCGCCAGGCGGGCAGGCGGGTGCACGTGCTGCACATCACCACCGCAGACGAGATCGAGTTGCTGGCGAAACACAAGGACATCGCCACCGTCGAGGTGACGCCCCAGCACCTGACACTGGCCGCGCCGCAGTGCTACGAGGCGCTCGGCACCCGCGCCCAGATGAACCCGCCGATTCGCGAGGCCCGTCACCGGGAAGGGCTGTGGAAGGGCATCGCCGACGGCATCGTCGACGTGCTCGGTTCGGATCACGCGCCGCATACGCTGGAGGAGAAGGCCAAGCCCTATCCGGCCAGCCCGTCGGGCATGACCGGGGTGCAGACCCTGGTGCCGGTCATGCTGGACCATGTCAACGCCGGGCGGCTCAACCTGCAACAATTCGTCGACCTGACCAGCGCCGGGCCGGCCCGCATCTGGGGCATGGCGGGCAAAGGGAGGCTGGCCGTCGGCTGGGACGCCGACTTCACCCTGGTGGACATGAAGGCCGCGCGCACCATCGAGGACGGCTGGATCGCCAGCCGCGCCGGGTGGACACCGTTCGACGGCCGCAAGGTCGCGGGCTGGCCCATCGGCACCATCATCCGCGGCCAGCGGGTGATGTGGGACGGCCAGTTGGCCGGCGCCGCCACGGGGCAGCCGATCCGGTTCAACGACACCCTCCGGGCGCATGGATAGCCTGCCGGTCTTCATCAAGGGATTGCTGATCGGCATAATCGTCGCCGCGCCCATGGGGCCGGTGAACATCCTCTGCATCCATCGCACCCTGACCTGCGGCCGCTTCGCCGGCCTGACCGCCGGCGCGGGCGCGGCGCTGGGCGATGCGGCCTTCGCGCTGGTCGCGGCGCTGGGCATCACCGCGGTTTCCGCCTTCGTCGAGGCCCATGAGGCTTGGTTCCGGATTCCGGGCGCCATCATGCTGCTGGCTCTGGGGGTCAAGCTCTGGCTGTCCCATCCGCATTACGAGCAGCGCGAGACCAACGGACAGGGACTGTTCCGGTCGCTGATCGCCACCTTCCTGCTGACGGTATCGAATCCCATCACCATCGCCGCGTTCCTGGCGCTGTTCGTCGCCTGGGGCCTCAGCTCCGGCCTCGACATCGCCGCCGCCGCCGAGGTGGTGCTGGGGGTTCTGGTCGGGTCGGCGATCTGGTGGCTCGCCCTGGTGTTCATCATCGGCCATCTGCACCGGGTGATCGAGGACCGGCATATGCTGCTGCTGAACCGGATCACCGCCGCCGCCGTGGTGCTGTTCGGCCTCTACGCGGTCGACTCGGTGACGCTGCAAATATTCAGTTAGACCGTCCAGGGCCGATCGTTTCGGAACATTGACGTACCTCCCGTAGTTCCTGTGGGGAGCGGCCGGCCGATTCAGCCGTCAGGGGCGAATGCCGGCCCGGCAAACGGGAGAAGAAACATGCAAGCAAGATTCGGAGCCTTCGTCGGCCTGTGCGCCCTGGCTGCAGCGGGTCTCAGCGCGTGCGGCGGCGCGACGCCCTACCAGCCCGCCGCCGAGCCCGGCCGGAACTCGTCCGCCGGCTACGGTTACAGCGAGCAGCGGCTGGAGCAGGACCGGTTCATGGTCATGTTCAGCGGCAACAGCATGACCTCGCGTCAGAGGGTGGAGACCTATCTGCTGTTCCGGGCGGCGGAGCTGACGCTGCAAACCGGAAACGACTGGTTCCTCACCGTGCAGCGCGGCACCGACCGCAAGACCCGGACTGTCGTAGACCGCGCCTATGGCGTGGGTCCCTATCCCTACTGGGCGCCCTACTGGCGATACAGCAGCCCCCGCTTCGGCTGGCGCTACTGGGATCCCTATGTGGGCGATCCGTTCTGGGATGGCGGCGTCGACGTGCGCAACATCGACCGCTATGAGGCGAGCGCCGAAATCGTGATGGGACGCGGCCCGCGGCCCGACGATCCGCGCGCCTTCATGGCCCGCGACGTGATCGGCTCGCTACAGGGCAGGATCGAGATGCCGCGATAACAGCCAAGCGACGCTTCGGCCGCGGAACGCATCGCGGCCGAACGCGTTGCCGCGTTCTCGGCCTTCGCCGAGGCAGCACTGGACGTTGCTGCAACAAGGGAGCGTAAGCGTGTTGAAATTCATCGGCGGCACCATCGGCGTGATCTTCCTCGTGGGCCTGATCGTGATCATCGGGCTTCTCGCCCTGATCTTCTAGCCTTCCACCGCGGCTAGCGTCTTCCCCAGGCGACGAAGAACGGGTTCTCGAAACCCGGCTTGCCGTAAAGGAACGGCGCACCGTCGATCGTGGTAACGGTGCCGCCGGCGGCGCGGAGCACGGCGTGGCCGGCGGCGATGTCCCATTCCATGGTCCGGCCGAGGCGCGGATACATGTCGGCCTCGCCGGCGGCGATCAGGCACAGCTTCAGCGAACTGCCCGCCGACTTCAGTTCCTTGACGTCGTAGGCCTCGAGGAATTCCTCGGTCTTGTAGTCCCGGTGCGAGCGGCTGGCGATGACCGTCAGGCCCTTTTCCGGCACCTTCTGGGCGGCGATCGGCGCGCCGTCGCCGGTGGCGCTGTCGCCGTAGCCGCAGAACATGCGGCCGATGGCGGGCGCGTAGACCACGCCGATCACCGGCTGGCCGTTCTCGATCAGCGCGATGTTGACGGTGAACTCGCCGTTCCGGTTGATGAACTCCTTGGTGCCGTCAAGCGGGTCGACCAGCCAGAACCGGCCGCCCGACACGTCCGGGATGCGGCCGGCCGAGACGCTTTCCTCGGCGACCACGGGAATGTCCGGGGCGATGCGCGCCAGCCCTTCCAGGATGACGGCCTCGGCCGCCTCGTCCGCCTCGGTGACGGGCGAGGCGTCGTCCTTGCGGCGCACGTCGAAGTCGGTGTTGTAGATGGCCAGGATCGCCTCGCCCGCGTCGCGGGCGATGGCCTGGAGTTCCGTGCAGAGGGCGGCGTGATGGGTCATGGCGAAGGGTTTTAATGGGTGTCCGAAGGGCTGTCACGCGGGGATGTTCGCGCGTTCTGGACCCGTGCTTCGCGACGGCCCTTTGGGCCTCCCCAGCACTCTCGGCGGATAAAACACAACCGAGAGCCCCGGGCAGCCGCGCAGCGGCGTCGCGAAGGGCGGCTCCAGCTGGCTCGGCACCGGGATCCTTGCTCCCCGCTATCCTCCCGCTATATAGCCACGCCATGCACATGACGGCCCCCAACACGATCGACCTGGGACTGGGCAAGGCGCCGGGCGCCTCGCGCGTGGTCGTCGCCATGTCTGGCGGCGTCGACAGCTCGGTGACTGCCGCGCTGCTCGCCGAGGCGGGCTACGACGTGGTCGGCATTACCCTTCAGCTCTACGACCATGGCGCGGCAGTGTCGCGCAAGGGCGCGTGCTGCGCCGGGTCCGACATCCATGACGCACGCCGGGTCGCCGAGACGCTGGCCATCCCGCACTACGTGCTCGATTACGAGAGCCGTTTCCGCCAGTCGGTGATGGACGATTTCGCCGACAGCTACCTGCGCGGCGAGACACCGATCCCCTGCGTGCGCTGCAACCAGACGGTGAAGTTCCGCGATCTGCTGGAGACCGCCCGCGACCTTGGGGCCGAGTGCCTGGCGACCGGCCACTACGTCCGCCGGGTCGAGGGCGCGGCAGGCGCCGAGCTGCACCGCGCCGCCGATCCGGCCAAGGATCAGTCCTATTTTCTGTTCGCCACCACGGCCGAGCAGCTCGACTATCTGCGGTTTCCGCTGGGCGGCATGGGCAAGGACGAGACCCGCGCCCACGCCGCGCGCTTCGGCCTGCCGGTGGCCGACAAGCCGGACAGCCAGGACATCTGCTTCGTCCCGTCAGGCGACTACGGCGCGGTGATCGAGAAGATGCGCCCGGGCGCCGGCGCGCCCGGCGACATCGTCCATCTCGATGGCAGGATCCTCGGCAGGCACGACGGCATCATCCATTACACCATCGGCCAGCGCCGCGGCCTGGGGATCGGCGGCGGCGTGACCGACGGGAACAGCCCGCTGTTCGTGGTGCGGATCGACCCGGAGGCAAGGCAGGTTGTCGTCGGGCCGCGCGAGGCGCTGGCCGTGACCGACGTCTACCTCAAGGACTTGAACTGGCTGGGCGAGCCCCTTGGCGCGAATGGCCTCGATGTGGCCGTCAAGGTGCGCTCGACGCGTCCGCCGCTGCCGGCCGTGATCCGGCCGCTGGGCGAGGGCAGGGCGGTGATCTCGCTCCCCCGCGCCGAGGAAGGCGTCTCGGCCGGGCAGGCCTGCGTCGTCTATGACGGCGACCGGGTGCTGGGCGGCGGCTGGATCATGGGCGCCGAACGCGCCCGTTCCTGAGCCGACGAAACGGACACCGGATACGAAAGCGGCGCGGACTTGCGTCCGCGCCGCGCCTTGCCGACCCTGGGGAAGACCTAGTTCATCTTCTGCGCGTTCTTCAGCGCTTCGCGCTCTGCCTCGTTCTGCTCCTTGACGGCTTTCTTCACGGCCTTCTGATTGTCCTTGAGGTTCTCGCGCTGGGCTTCCTGCGCCTCGCTCAGGGCGTGATCGTTGGTGACCGGGTCGAGCACCTCGTCCTGGACGTCCTGCTGCTTCTTGAGCTGCTCGCGCTGGGATTCCTGCAGGGCCTTGGTGGCCTTCATGTCGGCCTTCTGATCGGCCTTGAGCGCCTCGCGCTGCTGTTCCTCGTAGACCTTCTCGACCTTCGTGGCGGCATCTCCGGCATGGGCGGCAGTCGCGCCGAGGGCCACGGAGACCGCGATGAGAGCTGCATGGATACGCATCTGAAAGACCTTTGTCTGGTTGTTGACTGGCCTGCTAACGACGCGGCGGCGGCGCGGTTCCCTGATGGCTTGACAGAGCGCGCGGCCGCGCCTTATACCCGCGCCTCGCGGCCCGTACGGCCGGCGCCTCTCGGGGCGGAGTAGCTCAGCTGGTTAGAGCAGCGGAATCATAATCCGCGTGTCGGGGGTTCGAGTCCCTCCTCCGCTACCAAATTCCAAAAATGTGCGGCGTGGACCCTCGTGCGGATTTTCCGGCGCGAGAGAGCCCCGACACAGGAAAGCCGGAATTTCGACCCATTCGGGGAACCTCGCCGCTGCTCCACGGTTTAAGGGGTATTGCCAACCACCAACAGGAGCTCACAGATGAAAATCCTGAGCCTGCCGAAAATGCTGTTGATGGGGGCGTTTTTCGTACCCTCGACTTCGGCTTTGGCGCTCCCCGACGAAATCGCGGAATTCTATGCGCCTCCGGGCACGTTCTATCTGCAGGACAGTTCGGACGTGGAACTGCTCGAATATTCGAGACCGCGCGACATTCAGATTTGTGCGTCGCGCAGCATGCCGCCAGGAACCGACGACCATAAGGAACCGGTGGCGCTCAAACTCAAATATGCGGGACGCGAGCGGATCGTGCTGCCTGGCAACTGCTTCATGTTCGAGGCCAAGCAGGTCAGCGTGACCCCGGCCGAAACCTTGCCTGACGGGATCATGATCGAAGGCAGCTATTCGGTCCGGTGACGGTTGCAGGGAGCGGGAGACAGCGCTGGCTCTCTCCTGCTCCTGCCCGTTGGCCGATACATCGTCGAATCTTGCTTCGATCGTCGCTCGGGCCGGTTGCTCAGGACTGCGTCCAGGCCGGAGCCTGGAACACGCCAATCAGCACCGCGATGCAGATCGCAACGATGACGCCGCCCACCAGCAGGGCGACGATGGTTACCGTACGAGACTTCGGCCTGTTCGAGGCCATTGGCTCGGGACGGTGTGAGGGCGGTTCGTTGTCGACGGCCATGGGGTCTCCTCCATTCCAGTGGACAGAGTCCTGCAACCCATGGCGCCGCCCGTGGTTCCACCCAGCCGCTACCGTGCCGGCAGCTTGCTGATCATCTTCACCGGACAGCGCTGCGGACCGATGGCGGTGGGCACGATGAGATCCACGTCCAGGCCGGAGCAGATCTGGCCGGGCGTGTCCTTCTCGAACGCGATGTCCTCGGTGAAGTTCAGATTGGAGCAGGTCCCCATGGTCTCGAACACATAGACCTCGCTCGGGCCGGTGTGGACGTGTACGTGCTTGCGGTCGGCCTTGCTGAAGCCGGATATCTCCGAAAGCCAGAAGCAGTCCTTTCCCGTTTGCTCCGCGGCGGCGGGCGCGGCGACGAGAAGGCCCCCAACGAGGGCGGCCGTGAATGCTGCGCGCATTGGATTCTCCCATTCGGTTTCGTGCATCGTGGCGATGCCGACCTCGTTCAGCCCGGATCGCGCCGGGTTACCGCCACATATAGGTCGAACCCGCCGGGGCGGGGAATGTTCCCTTTCGGCTTCGTCCGCGTTCCCGCGCGCAACCCCGCCTCCCACCCAAGGCACTGTCATCATGGGGCAATCCTGCTAGGTTGGCCTTGCAGGCCAGCGTTCATCAACCTGGGTGCAGTCCGTCCGCTGTCGGAGGGAGGCTCCCTAGAAACAGGAGAGAACCTGGCCATGAAGGCACTCTATCCGTCGATCCTCGCTGCGCTCATCGCCGTACCCGCCGCCGCCGAGCCCATGCCCGAGGCCGTGAAGGCCATGGTGGAAAAGGCCGTGAGCAGCGGCGATGAGGCCAAGGCGAAGGCCGTCGCCGGCGTCGCCAAGGAGATGTATCCGAACAGCGCCGAGGAGATCGACGGCATCGTCACCGCCCATGCCAGGGAGCAGGAGGCGATCAGGGAGAAAAAGATGGCCGAGGCCGGGTTCTTCGAGGGCTGGACCGGCGAGGGCCAGCTGGGCGGCTCTTTCACCACCGGCAATTCCAGCACCAGGACGGTCACGGCCGGCCTCAAGCTGAAGAGAGACGGCATCAAGTGGCGACAGAACGTCGACGCGCTGGCCGATCTCAAGCGCAACAACGGCGTGACCGACCAGGAACGCTATGCCGTGAACTATCAGCTCGACTACAAGCTCACCAAGCGCCTGTACGTATTCGGCGCCGGCGGCTGGGAACGCAACCGGAGCGCGGGGCTGCGCTCGCGGTTCACCGAATCCGTCGGCCTTGGCTATCGGGTGGTCGAATCTCCCCGGGTCACATGGGACCTGGAAGGCGGCCCGACACTGCGCCAGGCCCGGTTCTTCGATCGCGCGGAGAACGGTTTGGCATTCCGCGCCGCCTCGAAGTTCGGCTGGCAGATCACGCCCGAGATCAAGTTCACCCAGGAAACAAGCGGCTTCATCGAGGGCGGCAGCAGCTCGCTGCTGTCGGCCACCGCGCTGACGGCGAAAATATACGGCAAGCTGTCGGGCCGGCTGGGCTTCGACGTGCAGTACGAGAGCGACCCGCCGCTCGGTCTCGACAATCTGGACACCATCACCCGCGTTACGTTGGTCTACGGGTTCTGATCCGCGGGGTCGGTCAGGCCGGCGGAGCGATCGGTCTGACCGACCGGCCATTGCGGGATCGTAATATTGCCGCAGTGAAACAAATAAAAAGGATTCCATGGACCTAAAGATGCATCGGCCGCCACAGTGTTTCCCCTGACGGCCTCCAATGCGCCCAAGATTAGCCTGAAATCAAGGTCATCTGCACTCCATGGAAATTCTCAGGGAGTGAACGATGGTGGGGACGAGAATATTGATGGCGGTAGCCGGCGGCGCACTGTTGCTGGGTGGCTGCGCGACCGAGAAATATGTCGACGAGAAAGTCGAGGCCCTGCAGGCGCAGGTCGCGTCACAGGACCAGGCGCAGCAACAGCAGCTCGGTGCGCTCGAGGGCCGAACCGCCGCCGTCGAAAGGGCGGCACGCGATGCCATGGAGCGGGCGAACGCGGCCGCGCGCGGCAAGTTCGCCTATACCGTGGTCGCCTCGGCTGATATCGGCCCGTTCAGGGTCGGTGGGTCCAGACTGTCCGACGACGACCGCACGAAGCTGTCGGATCTGGCCGCACAGCTCAAATCAGCCAACCGCGGCGTGTCCGTCGAGATCCAGGGCTATACGGACGAGACCGGATCGGAGGCATCCAACTACAGGCTGGGCTGGAACCGGGCCGAGTCGGTCCGCCGCTTCCTCGCCCAGCAGGGCGTGGCCCTCAACCGCATGGCAAGCATATCCTACGGCGAGGATATACAGACGGAAGGCAACCGGCAGGAGAACCGCCGGGTCGTCGTCGTGGTGCTGGAATAGAACGCTACGCCCGGCCCCGGTGCATGAAGTTGCGCACCCGCGGATAGATTTCCTTCTGGAACTTCGATCCCGAGAAGACGCCGTAGTGGCCGGCGCCGGTCTGGATGTACTGGCCGCGCTTGAAATCGGGGATGTTGGGGCAGAGGTCGTGGGCCGCGACGGTCTGGCCGGGCGGGCACATGTTGTCCTTGTCGCCCTCGATGGTGAGCAGCGGCATGTTGTGGATGGCCCCGAAGTCGACGATCTCGCCCTGGTAGGTCATCAGGCCGCGCGGGATGTGGTGCTCGAAGAACACCCGCTCCAGCGACTCCACGTAGAAGCTCTCGGTCATGTCGAGCACGGCGAAATATTCGTCGTAGAAGTCGCGGAAGATGCGGGCCTCGTCCTCGTTGCCCTTGATGCCGTCGCCCATGAAGGTGGCGTGGCGCTTGATGTGCGGCATCAGGTTGAGCGACATGAAACCGCTGAGCTGGAAGAAGCCGGGATAGACCCGTCGCCCCGCGCCGGGGAAGCCCTTCGGCACGGTCTTGATGGCCACCTTGCGCATCAGCTTCAGCGGCACCTTCTCGGTCAGCTTGTTGATGAAGCCGGGATTGATTCGCGTGTCCATGGGACCGGCCATCAGCGTCATCGTCGCCGGCACCAGCTCGGGATGGCGCTCGGCAAGGATCGCCGCGGCGACCATGGCCGGCGGCGCGGCCTGGCAGGTCGCCACCATATGGGTGCCCGGGCCGAGTTCCTTCATGAATTCGATCAGGTAGGAAACGTAGTCCTCGAAACCGAAATCGCCTTCCGAGACGGGGACTTCCCGTGCGTTCTTCCAGTCGGTGATGTAGGGCCGGAAATCGCGTGCGAAGCCCCGCACGGTATCGCGGAGCAGGGTGGCGTAATGTCCCGACAGGGCCGCGGCAATCAGCACCTTGGGACGGTCGGCGGCGCCGTCCACCTCGAACTCGATGAGGTCGCAGAACGGCAGGCGGGACAGGATCTTCTCGCGCAGCACATAGGTCTTGCCGTTGCGCTTGGCGGTCACGCCGTAGGCCTGCTTGGGATAATCCTTCAGCACGCGGTAGGGCATTTCCGCGAGCGTAGACAGCGTCCGGCTCAGCGCCGTGTTCTTCAGCGGGTTCAGGTCGTTGTTGAGGATGTCCCTGTAAGCCTCGAGAAAATAAACGAGAGGGCGCGTCAGGAAGCGCACCGATTCGTAGCTGTCGTACAGCAATTCGCGTCTTTCTCCCGGAAGCAGGGTCAGTCTCTGCCTCGCCAAGCCCAACAGGGTGGTGGGTTCGTTGGCCTGCCCACCTCCAGCTCCCATGAACGGCACGTCAGTCGCTTGCTTCTCGTACATATGTTCCCGGCGCGTCGCAGATGGGTGCGAAACCGTCGCATCCCGGTAATGAAGGCGCAACAATGTTCTTACCCGATCTGGCCGAGCACCAGGCGGCCCAGCTCTCCCACCAGCTCCCGGTGGTCTTGGCGGCGTGCTCCAGCCACTCGTCGGCGGTGGGCCTGATGTCGTCGCCGACCCAGTAGAAGGCCTTGTTGTTGCCCGGCGGATTGACCAGGGCCGCGATATGTCCGCCATTGCTCAGCGCGAAGGTCGAGGGACCCTTCATCAGGCGGACGGTCTCGTAGCAGCCCTTCCACGGGGTCAGGTGATCGGTGATCGCCCCGACGATGAACTTGTCGCAGTCGACCCTCCCCAGGTCGATTCGCTCGCCGAGGATCTTGAAGGCACGCGGCACGATCAGGTCGTTGACTTCGAACAGGTGGAGGAAGTCCCGGTGCAGCTTGGCCGGCAGGTTGGTGCTGTCCTTGTTCCACGCCAGGATGTCGAAGGCGGGCGGCGCATCACCCATCAGGTAGTTGTTGACCCAGTATTTCCAGATCAGGTCGTTGGGCCGCATCCAGGCGAACACCTTCGACAGGTCCTTGCCCTGCAGCACGCCGTCCATCTGCGACTTGGCCTTGGCCACGGCCAGCATGGCGGGCAGGCGGAACGCGCCGGTCGCCGCCTCGGCCTTGTAATTGAGCATGGTGACGCACAGGGTCGCGGTGTTGACCCAGTCCTTCTTCCGCGCCGCCAGCCAGGCGACCATGATCGCCGTCAGCATGCCGCCGGCGCAGAAGCCGACGAAATTGACCTTTTCCTGGCCGGTGATCTTCATCACCGCCTCGGTCGCCTCGAGCGCGGCCTCGAGATATTCCTCGAGGCCCCAGTCGCGGTTCTCCGGCGACGGGTTGCGCCAACTCACGGTGAAATAGTGCAGGCCCTGGCTCACCGTGTACTCGGCGAAGCTGCGGCCGGGCGCCAGGTCGGTAAAATAGTAGCGGCCGATCTGCGGCGGGATCAGGATCACCGGATACTGCTTCACCGTCTCGGTGGCCGGCTTGTACTGGATCAGCTCGAACATCTCGGTGCGCATCACCACCGTGCCCGGCGTCACCGCGAGATTGCGGCCGACCTCGAACTGGGAGTCGTCGACCTGCTGGGGCAGGCCGTCGTTCTGGAACATGTCGCGCCACAGCGCCACGCCGCCGGTCCAGAGGTTGGCGCCGCCGGATTCGATGGTGCGCTTCATCGCCTCCGGATTGCCCCACAGCGTGTTGGTCGGCGCCATGGCGCTGGCGAATACCGAGGCCGCGAACTCGGCGCGCGCCTTCTCGTCCTTGGGCAGGTCCTCCGGAATCATCGCCTCGATGGCGTCGGACAGAGCAAGATAGGCCTGCGCCAGCCGCTTGTAGGCCGGGCTCTTCAGCCATGCCTCGTCCTTGAAGCGCCAATCCTTGTTGTCCGGCGCGATCGGCGAGGTGCCAGCGGCGACTTCCAGCAGGTTGAAATAGAGGTCGCTGCTGGTCTTGAGGAACGTCTCCGGACGGATCGCGTGGGTGTAGGCCTGGAACAGGTCGTACAGCCCCATCTCCTTGAGGGTCTCGGAGGTATCTTCGCTCATCTTCGAGTCGGTCTGATCGGCCCGGTCACCTGGTTTGTTGGACATGTCCGTCTCCCCGAACGATCGTGTCTCGGATACCGAGGCTAGCATGGCCGCTAAACCCGTTCTACAGCGCAACTATTTGCAATTGCAGGCGTGGCTGGAGGTGGTGGTGCAGGTGCAGGCCGGTTCGGGCCGCTCTCCGCGAAGGCGACGATGACGGAGACGAGGACGGCCGCGCCCGCGATCAGGCGGAGGCGGAATTCGACGTCGAGGCGGTCGCGGCGGACACGCAGGAAAAGATCGAGACGCATGGGCAGGCTCCTGAAGGCTGCCCCAAGCCCAAGCGCGCAGAATCCGGCCGCCTATGGGCCGTGGCCCAGGGTGATCGAAAAAGGCTCTTCTACTCAGAGACTTGTACCTATACCGGCCAGAAGGCCAGGATCAACGGCACGCCGAATGCGACCACCATCACAGACAGCGGGGCGCCGAGCCGGAAATAGTCGCCGAACCTGTATCCTCCCGGTCCCATCACCAGGGTATTGCACTGGTGGCCGATCGGGGTGAGGAAGTCGCAGCCCGCTCCGACGGCCACCGCCATCAGGAACGCTTCCGGCCGCAGGCCGATATCCTGGGCGAAGGACGCGGCGACGGGCGCCATCACCAGCACGGTGGCGGCGTTGTTGAGGAACGGCGTGACCGCCATCGCCGCCACCATGATCAGCGCGACCGCGCCCCAAGGCGGCAGCGACGCCGCGACGGCGGAAAGCCAGTCGGCCATCAGGCCGGTGCCGCCCGTGGTCTGCAGCGCCTCGCTGACCGGGATCAGCGCGCCCAGCATCACCAGGATCGGCCATTCGATGCGGTCGTACGCCTCGCGCAACGGCAGCGCGCCGGTCAGCAGGACCAGCGCGGCCGCACCGAAAAACGCGATGGCGACCGGCACGACGCCTATCGCGGTCAGGATCATGGCGGCGGCCAGGATGCCCAGCGGCAGCAGCCCGCGCCGGACGCTGCCCAGCGGCAACGGCCGCTCGGCCAGCGGCAGGCACCCCAGGCCGCGAAGCTGTTCCGGCAGGATGTCGAGCGGTCCCTGCAGCACGATCACGTCGCCCGCCTGCAGCCAGGTGTCGCTGAGCTTGCGGGTCAGCCGCTGTCCGGAGCGAGCGATGGCGAGCAGGTTGACCCCGTACCGCTCGTGCAGCGCGATCTGCCCGGCGCCGCGCCCGACCAGCACCGAATCCGGCGTGACCACGGCCTCGATCACGCCCACGTCGCGGCTTCCCGTGGCCACGTTCCTGTCCTGGCCAGTCAGCGCCAGTCCGCTCTTGGCGATCGCGCGCTCGAGCGCCTCCGGACTGCCCTTCAGCTGCAGCCGGTCACCCTCGGCGATCGGCGCATAGGCCTCGCGCGATCCGCCGGGGCGCAGGATCGCCGTCACCTCGACCTCGTCTTCCATGCTGCCCGAGAATTCCCAGGGCAGCATGCCGATGGCCGACGAACCCTCGACCGCCGTCGCCTCGGTCACATAGTCCTTGATGTCGAGCGCCTCGCTCATGGTCGGCGCCGCCCGCCTGTCCCGCGGCAGCAGCCGGTAGCCGAAGCGAAGGAACACGATGCCTGCCAGCGCCAGGCCCAGCCCCACCGGCGCATAGTCGAACATGCGGAAAGGCTCGCCCGTCATCTGCTCGCGGACCCGCGAGACGATGATGTTGGGCGAGGTGCCCACCAGGGTGATCAGGCCGCCGAGCAGGGAGCCGAACGCCATCGGCATGAGAAAGACCGAGGGCGATGTCTCCGATTTCTTGGCCATCCGCAGCGCGGCGGGGATCAGCATGGCGAGCGCGCCGATGTTCTTGACCAGCGCCGACAGGAAGGTGACCGACGAAACCAGCACGGTGAGCTGCCAGCGCAGTCTGGGTACACCCGTCATGACCCGTGCCAGCGCGGTCTCGACGATGCCCGTGCGGGCGACTGCGCCGCTGACCACGAGAGCGCTGGCGACGATGATCACGATGTCGTCGCTGAACCCGGAAAACGCCTTGTCGTAGGAGACGGTGCCGACCGCCACCGACGCCAGCAGAGCCAGCACCGCGACGAGATCGTAACGGAGCCGCCCCCAGATGAAGAGGCCCATCATGGCGATGATGATGGAAAACGCCAGTATCTGTGGTTGGGTCATCGGCTCCCTCGTCCACGCCATCAACGCCGCCGCGTGATTTCGGTTTCCCGGCGGAACGGCTGCGGGCCGCCCGCCGTTCACCGGTTGCGAAGGAGGGAGACCGCCATGTCGGACAGCACGGAACCCAGAAAGGGGATGCCGGGCGTTTCGCTGACCCGGGAAGAGTTCACCCGCCGCTACCTCCGGCAATTCTTCGATCCGGCGTTTGATCCGCTGCGCGAAGAACTCGACCGGCTCGCGCAGATCGCCTGGACGGCCTATGACCAAGGCCGGAAGGCGCCGGTCACGCGCAAGGCCGGGCCCGGATATGCCGATCCGGACTATGAGCTGTCGGTGGACTGGATCGAGGCGCGCCGCCGGATCGACGAGGCGCGCGCGGGATACGAGCGAAAGGAGCGGAGCCCCCGGGTTCTGCTGATCAACGGGTCGCCTTAGCGAGAACACCTGTCCGGGCGAGATGTCGAAGACCTGGCGGCTGGTCGAGATAGCCCGGGAGGCGATGACGTCGGATGCGGAGGTGGAGGTGCTCGACCTGTCGCGGACCGCGTCGGAGTACGGCGTGCATATTCATCCCTGCAAGTCGTGCTTCTCGACCGCCGCGGCGCTGTGCCACTGGCCGTGCTCGTGCTACCCGAACCATTCCCTGGGCCAGACGCAGGACTGGATGAACGACATCTATCCGCTGTGGGTCGCCGCCGACGGGGTGATGATCGTCACGCCCGTCCACTGGTACCAGGCCACGTCGCCGCTCAAGCTGATGATCGATCGGCTGGTCTGCGCCGACGGCGGCAATCCCGACCCCACCTCCACCCACGGCAAGGACGCGCGAAAAGCGAAGCAGCTCGAGCTGGAAGGCTGGGACTATCCCCGTCATCTGGCGGGCAGGGTCTACTCCGTGGTCGTGCACGGCGATGCCGAAGGAGCCGGCACCCTGCGGCGTGTGCTCACCGACTGGCTGGACGCCATGGCGCTTCTGCCGTCCGGCCCCAAGGGCGAGCTTGACCGGTATATCGGTTATTTCGAGCCCTACGCCACCAGCCACGCAGCGCTGGACCGCGATGAGGCGGTGCAGGAAGAGGTACGCAACGCGGCCCGTACCCTGGCCCAGGCAGCCCGCGCCCGGCTTGACGGCGCGCTCGTCAATCCCGGCGCCGCCCTCGGGACGCCGCGCCCGAAATAGGCCGCTCGGACAGCACGGCCCAGGCCGGTGCGTGGTCGCTGGACTTCTCTCGGCCACGCACCTCGCGGTCCACGCCTGCCGATTTCAGCCTCTTGGCCGCCCTGGGACTGAGCAGGAGATGGTCGATGCGGATGCCGGCGTCACGCGCGAACGAATTCCGCCAATAGTCCCAGAAGGTGTAGATCTTTTCCTGGGGATGGAGCGCGCGGGCGGCGTCGGTCCAGCCCTGCGCGAGCAGCCGCTGGTATCCGTCCTTCGCTTCCGGCGAGAACAGCGCGTCGTCCAGCCAGCGCTCCGGCTTGTAGACGTCGAGGTCCGTCGGAATGATGTTGAAGTCGCCCGCCAGGACCACAGGCATGTCCGCGGCGATCAGCTCGGCTCCGTGGCGGATCAGGCGCTCGATCCAGGCGAGCTTGTAGTCGAACTTCGGACCGGGCATGGGATTGCCGTTGGGAAGGTAAAGGCCGCCGATCAGAACGCCGTCGACCGCCGCTTCGATGTAGCGGCTGTGCGCGTCGCCGGGATCGCCCGGCAGTCCGCGGCGAGTCTCCACCGGTTCCATGCCCCGGGCGAGAATGGCGACGCCGTTCCAGCGCGCCTGGCCGTGCCAGATGCAGCCATAGCCGGCATCGCGGATCGCCGCCTCGGGAAACCGGTCCTGCGGCGCCTTGAGTTCCTGCAGGCACACGGCGTCGGGCCTCGACTGCGCAAGCCATTCCAGCAGGCGAGGCAGGCGGCCGTTGATGCCGTTGACGTTGTAGGTGGCGATCTTCATGCGGAGGCTCCCATCGCCCGCCAACGTCCTGGCCGGCGACTCGCTTCAATGGAACTTTCCCGCGGCCGATGCGGTTCCTGTGGGAGAGGCGGGATCATGTTCGCTCGCCCGCATGGGCTGCGGACTCCCGCGCAACATCTGTTGGACATGACCGATGACGGTACTCCAGGCTCATCAATCCCACGACTTCGGGGTCTATTGCCGCGTCCATGACGGTCTGAAATATGCGGTCACGGCGGTCGCCTACGTGCCCCAGCGCGATGACGACGACTGGCAGTACATCTTCATGATCGCCGATCCCGTGGGCGGCCGACAGGCCTTCGACTGCTTCGTGTGCCGCGAGGCCGGCCCTACTCGCGACGACGCCGACCGCATCGCCACCGAGGAAATCCTGCCGCACATCCACCAGCTGATCGAGTCGGCCACGGACGTTCACCTCCCCACGGCGGCCAAGGGCACCCACTACTACGTGATCCTGCCGACGCGGCCGAGGGTAGTGGCGGCCCGCTGACCTATCGCTCGCGATCGTCCCGGTGTATGTTGACCGTTTGGTCAGGAAAGATCCGGAGAACGTCATGAGCGATTCCATCGAAGCCACGCTGCGCCACCTCAAGGATGTCGAGGACATCAAGACCCTCAGGCACAAATACTCCTATGGCGCCAACATCATCGATGGCCAGCCGGGCGACCTGAAGGCGTTCGCGGCCCTGTTCGCCGACGACGCCTCGTTCGACGTGGGGATGGGAGAGGCGATCGGGCCGGCGGCGATCGAGGAGATGATGAAGACGCTGACCACCCAGTGGAAATGCGCCATGCACTACATGCTGAACCCGGTGATCGAGGTCGACGGCGACCGTGCCAAGGGCAATTTCACCGGCTTGTTCGCCTTCACTTCCGACGCCAACCCGACGCCGGTGTTCCTGTCGAACATCTACACCGACACCTATGTCAGGACGAAGGACGGCTGGAAGTTCCAGTCCGTGCGCGTGCGGATGACCTTCGCCGATCCGGTGTTCCTGCAGGGCTATGCCGACCATCTCGTCGAGGCGTAATCACACCTGCGTGGGCGGCGCCGTCCGGAGATGGGCCGGCGTCTCGCGCAGATCGGGGCCGAGGCGGGGGCGCGCCAGTTCCCGGACGAAGGATTCGTGCCAGACCGTGATCGTGTTGGACGAGACGACGTCGTGCATCGCGCTCCAGCGCGCAATGCGCTCTTCCCGCGGCATGGTCAGCGCCTGGTGCAGCGCCGCCGCCATCTGGTCGGTGTCGTACGGATTGACGTGGAGCGCCTCCGTCAGCTCGCGCGCCGCGCCGGCAAAGCGCGACAGCACCAGCACGCCGGGATCCTCGGGATCCTGGGCCGCCACATATTCCTTGGCGACCAGGTTCATGCCGTCGCGCAGCGGCGTGATCAGGCCGACCCGGCTTACGCGGAAGAAGCCGGCCAGGACGTCCCGCGAGAGCGCCTTGTTGAGGTAGCGGACCGGCGTCCAGTCGAATTCGGAGAACTGGCCGTTGATGCGCCCGGCCAGACCCTCGATCTCGCGGCGCAGCGACCGGTACTGGGCGAGCTCGCCGCGCGAGACCGGCGCGACCTGCAGGAAGGTCACGTTCGACCGGTGCTCGGGCCGGGAGTCCAGCAGGTTCCGGAACGCCTCGAGACGCTGCGGAATTCCCTTGCTGTAGTCGAGCCGGTCGGTGCCGATCACCAGCGTGCGGCCCGCCAGGCTGCCCTGCAGCCGCCGCGTCTCCTCGCTGTCGGCCGCCTTCACGGCGATCTGCGAGAAGCGCTCGGTGTCGATGCCGATGGGAAAGGCGGCGACGCGGACCGAGCGTCCGAGGGTCTGGATGTGGCCGCCGGCGCTGACCGCGCCCAGTTCCTCGTCGATCACGTAGCGGATCAATGCCCGCACGTCGTCCTCGGTCTGGAAGCCGATCAGGTCATAGCCGCACAGGTCGCTGACGATCTGGCGGTGGACGGGCAGGGCGCTCAGCAGTTCGGAGGCGGGGAAGGGGATGTGCAGGAAGAAGCCGATCCGGTTGCGCACCCCCAGCCGCCGCAATTCCGCCGCCAGCGGGATGAAATGGTAGTCGTGCACCCAGATCACGTCGTCGGGCTTCAACAGCGGCGCCAGTTGCCGGGCGAAGCGCCGGTTGACCCTGAGGTAGCCGTCATAGCCCTCGCGGTGAAACTCCGACCGGTTGAGCTGGTGGTGGAACAGCGGCCAGAGCACGCCGTTGGAGAAATCCACGTAGAAGTCGCGGTGCTCGTCCGCGGTCAGGTCCAGGGTGGCGTAGGTGATGCCGCCGGTAGTCCGCGTCCGCGGCGCCTGGTGCGGTTCATTGGACACCTCGCCGCTCCAGCCGAACCAAAGCCCGCCGCGCTCCTTCATGGCGTCCCGCAGGGCGACCGCGAGGCCGCCGGCGCGGGCGGGCGCCTCGCGCGGCAGCGCGACTCGATTGGAAACGACGACCAGACGACTCAAAACGCATCCTCCCACCGCTTGGACAGGTGCATGGCGCACAGGATCAGGCCCACCAGCGAGTAGGTTTGAGGAAAATTGCCCCAGAGCTCTCCGGTGACCGTGTCGATGTCCTCGGAGAGGAGACCAAGGTGGTTTCGGCAGGCGAGCGCTCTCTCGAACATCTCGCGCGCCTCGTCGGGCCGGCCCACTGCCGCCAAGGCATCGATGTACCAGAACGTGCAGATGGTGAATGCGTTCCTCGGCAGGCCGAAATCGTCGGCGGAACTGTAGCGGAACAGGTGGTCGCCCCGCCGTAGCGTGGCAGTGATCAAGGCGAAAGTCCCGAGGAAGCGAGGATCGTCGGCCGAAACCAGTCCGATCTCGCGCAGCAGCAGCAGGCTGGCGTCCACGTCGGAACCGCCGAACGCGCTGACGAACGAATTCAGCTCGGCGTTCCACGCTTTCTCCAGGATCACTGCCGCGATCCTGTCGGCCTCCGTTCGCCAGTAACGGGCGCGGTCCACCAGATCGAGTACGCCCGCTATCCTGGCGAGCCGGTCGCAGGCCGCCCAGCAGAGCGCCGCGGAATGAGTGTGAACATGAGCGCGGCCGCGGAACTCCCAGAGTCCCGCGTCGGGGACGAACGCACGCTCGCGCGCCTTCTCGCCCAGCTGCTCGAGCCTGGCGAACAGCCGCCTGTCGCCGCGCACCGGCAACCGGCCGTCGAAGAACATCTGGGCGGTGGCGAGAACGACGCTGCCGTAACTGTCGTGCTGCACCTGTTCCTGGGCCTGGTTGCCGACCCGCACCGGCCCCATGCCGCGATATCCGGCGAGGCTCGCGACCGAGAACTCGGTGAGCTGCTGGTCGGGGAGGATGCCGTAGACAGGCTTCAGGTCGGAAGCGGGCTCGATCGCCAGCACCGTCGTGATGTAGTCGAGATATTTCTCCATGGTGCGCGTCGCGCCCAGCCGGTTGAGCGCGTGCACGGAAAAATAGGCGTCGCGCAGCCAGCAATGGCGGTAGTCCCAGTTGCGGGTCTCGTGGGGGACTTCCGGTATGGAGGTGGTCAGCGCCGCCACGATCGCCCCGGTTTCCTCGAACTGGCAGAGCTTGAGCGTGATCGCGGCCCGGATCACCGCGTCCTGCCATTCGAACGGGATCGACAGGTAGCGCGACCACTCGATCCAGTATTCGCGGGTGCGTTCCAGATAGTCGCGCGCGGCGAAGGCGGGCGATTCGGTGACCGGCTCGTCCGGGCCGAAAATCATGTGCAGCGGCGCGCTCACGGTAAACGGCGCCTCCGTTCCTATATAGGTGATCGGCGCGTCGGTGGTCAGCCGCAACGCCTGCTGGGGCATGACGAAGCGCATGTGGTTGCTGCCGCGAGTGATCGCCGGCACCGCTGCCCCGTGGTCGTAGAGGGGACGCACGCGGATCCGGACCAGCGGGGTGCCGTCGAACGGCTCGATGATGCGCGCCAGCACGGCAGGGCGGAATATGCGGCCGAACAGCTTGAAGCGGGGCGCGAGGTCGGTGATGCGGATGCCGGCTCCATCGCGGTCGACCAGCGTGGTGACGAGGATCGCCGTGTTGCGCCGGTACTCCTGGGTGGCGGACTCAAGGTTCTCGATCGTGACATCCATGAAGCCGGCTTCGGGGTCGTCGCCGTTCATCAGGCTGCAGAAAACCGGGTCGCCATCGAACCGGGGCAGGCAGTGCCAGCACACGCGCCCCCGGGAATCGATCAGCGCGGCGACGTTTCCATTGCCGATGACGCCCAGATTCATGTCGGCAGTCATGTCCCTCCCGCGCCTCGCGCAATGTTTTCGAGCCACGCCCGCACCTGCGCCGGCGCGGCAAAGGCGGTGTCCCGGCGGGGCCTGTGGACGCTGCCGACGGGCAGCGCCACGCCGCCCAGACCCTCGGCGGCGGCAAACCCGTCCTCGTCGGTGATGTCGTCGCCGACGAAGACCGGGACGCGGCCGCTGAACGGGGGGCTGCGCATGAACTCGGCGACGGAGGTGCCCTTGGAGATGCTGGTGTCGCGCAGCTCGAGCACCTTTCGTCCGTGTACCAGCGTCACGCCTTCGCCGCAGCGGGCTGCCAGCGCCTCCACATGCGGCCTCAGCACCGGCAGCGCTTCGGGCGCGCGGCGGTAATGAAGGGCAACGCTCAACCCCTTGTCCTCGACCTCCACACCGGGAAAGGCGGTCGCGAGCGCCGCAAGTTCCCGGCGCGCCAGTTCGGGGACCGGCTGGGCGTAGAGGCTCGGAGCAGAATCGCCGGGTCCCCTCAGCTCGCCGCCATGCTGCCCTGCGACCGGCAGGACCAGCGGTGCGAGCAGTCGATCGATGTCGGCGATGGATCTGCCGCTGACGACTGCAAGCGCGCCGTCCAGCCGCATCGCGGCACGCTCGAGGACACCGGGAAGTTCACGCGGCACCTCGACGGCGTCGGGAGTCTCCCGGATGTCGATGAGCGTGCCGTCGAGGTCGAGAAACAACGCCATCCGCGACGATTGGAGCGGGCGTTCCTCGTCGATCGCCGACGTGCCCGCGGAGCCGCCGCATCGGGCCGCCGCCGCTGCTGCCACCATGTCTCGCGGTGGATTATTCACGTGGATTTTCCCCATGGACAACTCCTCAACGGATTCAGGCCGTTAGGGTTCCAGGGGCCCTATGGAGACAGCGTAAGTGAAGGCTGCGCGAAGGACAATCCGCGCGGGGACACACCTCCGGGCCGGATTCTGCAACCCAGCCCCGAGGCTGTCGGCGTTGGCTCGGGGAGGCGTCGGCCGACGCGCGAGGCGCGGCGGGCGAACGCTACCTCGTCCAGTTCGGCAAGGCCTCGAGCTCGCCCTTGGTCATGGTGGTAACCAGCTTGCCGTTCTGCAGCTTAAGCTTGTCGAGCATGAACACGGCTTCTTTCTCTCCCATGTTCAGGAATCCGCCATACTCGACCACCACCGCGACCACCTTCCCGGACGAGTCGGCCAGCACCTCCTCGACGTCGCCGATCTCTTCCCCATTGGCGCCGACGACATCGAGTTCCTCGAGGCTGTCGACGTTCATGCCCACGCTGGTGACCATGGCTGCGTCGTCCTCGACCTCGACCAGGGCCGGCGTATCTCCCGCCGCAAGGGCGGACCAGGCAACGAGCATGCAGCCGGCGGTGACAAGTACCTTGAACATCGAATATCTCCCTTCCGTTCAACCTGCGGCGTAACCCTCGGGATACGTTGATGTTCCGCCGGGAAGCGACAAATTTCCTCGTCGCCGGCGCGGTCAGGCCGGATTCAGCTCGAAGCCCAGCACCGCCGGCGGCGCGGCCGGTTCCATCTCCTGGATGCCGCGTGCCTTTTCCTGCAGTTCCATCAGATCGAGGCCCATCTGGCGCGGCCCGGCCTCGCGGATGGCGTCCTCGAGCAGCCAGTCGGCCCGGCGGGAATGGGCCGTCGTGCCGAGCTCGTTGTGGACCCGCAGCTTCAGCCCGGCGGCGGCGAGCGCGATCAGCGCCTGCAGCAGCAGGGCGATGGCGCCGGCGCGGCCGCTGACGTTCCAGAGGCCTTCCCATGCCTCGTGGGCTTCCCAGTAGTAGCCTGCGTTGAACAGGTCGATTCCGCGCAGGTAGTCGTGGCTGGCGCGCCAGTCGTCCGGATCGGGCGGCGAGGGTGCGCTGGGCTCGGCGCCGTAGCTGTGGCCGTCCGGATGACGCACCGGATGGGGATTGCGCCCCGGTGTGAAGGCGTAGGCGGGAAACGGCTCGTCCGGCAGGAACCGGGTCATCCGGCGGAATACGTGACGGCCTCGGTCATCGGCTTCTCGCCGGGCGGACCGCCCCAGGGAGCGCGCGGCGCCTGGCGGATACCCACATATTTCATCAGCCGGTAGCGCCAGCCTTCCGCCGTGCGGACGTAGCGCTCCTCGTAGGTGCCGAGGAACCAGGCCGAAGCGCCGTCGGGCATCTCGCTGCAGCCGACGAAGTGCCAGCGGCCTGTGGCCTCGTCGCCATCGATCCTGATGTCGGGGCAGATGGCGTTGTGGAATGCGAAGGGAATGGCGCGCAGGTCGATGAACAGCTGCCGGATCGCCGCCTTGCCCCTGGCAGCCGGCATGCCCGGACTGGCGTCCCACACGCCGTCCTCGACGAACAGGTCGGCGACGGGGCCGCAATGGGTCCCGCCATGCTCGGGCCAGCCGCCATCCACATAGTCGCAATAACGGGCCTTCAGGGCGCGGATCTCCTCCTTGTCCTCCAGCTCCCGCAGCCGGCGTTCCAGGACTTCCAAGCGGCGGGCGAGCTGCTCCGCATCGGCCATGTCTTCCTCCCCCGAGGATGTGAGCCGTCATCGGACCAGCCGCCGCCGGGCCTTGTCAAGCGGCCCGGATTGATTGCGATCAATGAGCCGCCGGGCCGAATCCTTCAAACATGCTGAAAATCGGGCGGCAGTGAGCCGCCCTTGTCTGCGGATCAACACTAGCGAGGAGCGGGTAACCATGGTTGCCATCGTGCGGGTCAAGGAAAGCGTCTACACCCCGGCCGAGAAAGCGCCGGAAATCGAGATGGGCGATGTGGTCATTCCCAAGGAGCGCTACATCTCGCCGGAGTTCATGAAGCTCGAATGGGAGCGGATGTGGACGAAGACATGGCTGGTCGGCTGTCGCGAGGAGGAAATCCCCGAGGTCGGCGACTACGTGGTCACCGAGATCGGCAAGGAATCCCTGCTCATCGTGCGCGGCGAGGACGGTGTCGCCCGCGCCATGTACAACATCTGCAATCATCGCGGAAACAAGGTGAAGTTCGACGAGGCCGGCAATGCGTCGTCGCTCCAGTGCGCCTATCATTTGTGGGAGTACGACCTAACCGGCACGCTGGTCCACGTCCCGGATGCCGATGATTTCCGCCAGGGCTGCCCGTCCGAGCGGCTCAGCCTCAAGAAGGTGCGCACCGAGACCTGGGGCGGCTTCGTCTGGTTCAACCTGAACCCGCATGCCGAGCCGCTGGCCGACTATCTGGGCGTGATCCCGCAGCATCTCGATCCCTACCATTTCGAGAACATGGCCATGGTCATGGACGTGACCGTGGAATGGGACTGCAACTGGAAGACGTCGGTGGACGCCTTCAACGAGGTCTACCACGTCCAGGGAATCCATCCCGAGCTGTGCTACACCATCGACGACGTCGACGTGCAGATCGACCTCTACGAGCGCCACAACCGCTACCTGGTGCCGTTCAAGACCCACAGCCCGCGTGTCGGCGCGCTGGAGGAGGTGCCCGAAGGGCTGGCGGAGGAACTGCGCGCCATCGGCATGAACCCCGACGACTTCCATGGCCGCGTGCCGGACATACGCCGGGCGGTGCAGCTCTACAAGCGCGAGAACGAGAAGGCGCTGGGCTTCGACTATTCGCTGATGAACGATGACCAGCTGTCGGACGATTACCACTACTACATCTTTCCCAACATCACGCTGAACGTGCATGCGGAGCACTTCCTGTTCTTCCGCCAGCGCCCGCATGCGACCGACCCGGATAAGATGTACTACGACGTCCGCATGTTCCGGGCGATCCCGCGCGGCGAGAAGCGGCCGCCGCTGCCCGACCACGAGCAGGTGAAGCACGGCGAGCGCTCGCTGGGCCTGGTGCTGGACCAGGACTCGGTCAACCTGCCCCACGTCCAGAAGGGCCTGCACTCGGATGCCTTCGAAGGCCTGTGGATCAGCCACCAGGAGCGCCGCATCCGCCACATGCACGTGACCCTGATGGACTACGTCAACGGCCGTTACGCCAACGACGCGTAAGGTTTGCTTCAGGCTTTCTGGAACTGCAGGTGCAGTTCCAGAAGGCCGAGCATGATGCCCGGCTGGTGCGCCAGATCGTTCCGGCCGGGCGCCAGTTCCCACTCCGCGATCCTGTCCAGCCACAGATTGATGGCGATGTTCTGCTCCAGCCGGGAAAGGCCGGCTCCGGGACAGATGCGCGGACCCTGCGAGAAGGTGAGGTGGCGCCCGATGGACGGCCGGTCGAGGTCCAGTTCGCCGGCCTTGGGAAAGTTCTCCTCGTCCCGGTTGCCCGCGCCGTAGCGCAGGTGGAGCAGGGAGCCCCTGGGGATTTTCGTCCCGCGGATTTCCACGTCCTCCATCACCGTCCGGCTCGACAGTCCCTGGGTCGGCGCATAGAGACGCAATGATTCCTCGACGAACGCGCGAACCTTCGAGCGATCGGCCTTCAGTTCGGCGAACAGGGCCGGGTCGCGCGCCAGCATCATGGCCTGCGCCGTCAGCGCATACTGGGTCGTCTCGTTGCCGCCGATATGCATGCCATAGACGACGCTGATCACCTCGCCGTCGCTCAGCAGGCGCTGTTCGTCGCCGTAGCGCACCGTGGTCAGGAACGACGTCATGTCGTCTCCTGGATTGCGGCGCTTCTCGGTGACCCGGTCCTGGATGTACTGCTGGAACTGCACCAGGATCGCCGCGTTGCGCCGCTCTTCCTCGGGCGACAGCAGGCTCCGGTGGGTAGCGCCGTAGACGAAGCGGCGCACCTGGGCTTCTTCCCATTCCCGCAACATGGGCATGTCTTCCAGCGGGAAGCCGAGGATCCTGGTGATGACGGTCTGGGGCAGCGGCTTCGCGAAGCCGGGGACGAAGGACACTTCGCCGTCGTCGATCCACCGGTCCATCAGGTCGTTGGCGACCTCGGCGATCATGTCCTTGTGCCGATTGCATCCCACCGCCCCGACCCACGGGTCGGTAAGCTGTTGGCGGTGCTGCATGTGGTGCTCGATGGTCGGGCGCAGGGTGGAGGCGGCGTGCGCGGCTGACGAGAACCCGCTCTGCTCGAACACCTCCATCTCGTGCTCCTGAAAGCCGCTGTTCTGGCCGGTGACGAACCGCACCGGATCGCGGACCACCGCCGAGATGTCCTCGTACTTGGTCAGGATGTAGGCGTCGGCGCCCGGCGTCTCGCCGCCGCCGGGGATATGATAGATCGGCGCCTCGGCGTGGAGGATGCGGTAGGCATCGAACCAGTGCTCCTGCGCGCCCGGCGCGAACAGGTCCACCTCGCCCAGGTTCATCGGGCATTTCGCGGCCGGGCCGAGGGGTTGTGTGGTCATGGTGCTCTCCATCGGATGCCGCCTCAACGGAAGCGGTAGGTTGCCTGCAGCATGATCTGGCGGCCGCGCTGCACGCCGACCGTGAAGTCGGTGGGAATTCCCGCGCCGGGATCGCTTTCATGCAGGCCGGCCGTGCCGCCGGTCAGCGGACGGGCATTGCCGAAGGTCGCGATGGCCTCGTTGGTCAGGTTTCGGCCGATCAGCGAGAACTCCCAGCGGTCCTTGTCGTCGGTCAGGCGCAGGTTGGCGTCGAGCGTGGCGTAGCCTTTCTGCCGCCCGCCCGGCGTTCCCTGTTCGTCGAGGCCGTAGCCGCTGGAATAGATGCCGTCTACCGACAGGGCCGCCATCCAGCCGTTGAATACCGGCGTCTCGTAGGTGAAGCCCAGGCTGGCATACCAGTCCGGCGACCTGACCCGCTGCTCGCCCGACCGGTCGTGGGTGGTGGGCAGGCCTGTCGCCGGGTTGACGTCTTCCGTGCAGCCCTCCTCGACGGTCTGGCCGCCATAGCAGGACGCGAAGAATTCGACGTAGCGACCCTTGTTGTAGGCGAGCGCGCCACGCAGTGTCAGCGGCTCCGCCACCAGCCAGTCGAAATCCCATTCCACGCCCTGGGTGCGGGCCTTGGCGGCGTTGCCGATGAAGAACACGGTGGTGATCGGGTTGAGCTGCTGAACCTGAAGATTGTCGAAGGTGTAGTAGTAGAAGGTGAGGTTCGTGCGCAGCCTGTTGCCGAACAGCGACGCCTTGGCGCCCACCTCGAAGCCCTCGGCCTCCTCGCTCTTGAACACAAGGTCCGCGTCGTCGAAGCCCACGCCGGGAATGTGGCTGGCATCGACGCCGCCAGACTTGAAGCCGGTCTTGTACGCTGCGAACACGGTCCACTCGCTGGTCGGACGCCAGGTCAGCGTGACCTGGGGAGAGACGTTCTCGTCGCTGAAGCGGTTGGATATCTGACGCGGGTCGAATACGCCCGGCACAAGGAAACTGTGGATGTAGCTCGGCGTGAACAGCGCCTTCTTGGTCTCCCTGGTGTAGCGGGCGCCTCCGGCCAGTTCGAATTCGTCGCTGATGTCCCAGATCGCCTCGGCATAGGCCGACCAGGTCTTGCCGTCGGTGACCGAGTTCTTGTCCCAGGTGAAGTAGCGGCCGGTGACCGGGTCGGCGGGCAGCGGCGCCACCTTGGACGAATTCCGGAAGGTGAAGTCCACATCCTGGTAGTAGGCGCCGACCATGAAGTTGACCGGGCCATCGAACGTGCTCAGCAGCCTCAATTCCTGGCTGAAGGCCGTGTAGTCCTCGCTTTCGAAGAAGGGGATCTGGCCAGTCGCGGAAAAGTCGGCGTTCGAGGCGTAGCGCGTCTTGAAGTGGATGTAGCCGGTCACCGAGGTGATGGTGAACTTGTCGGCCGTATAGGTGACGTTGCCGGATACGGCGAGAGACTTGTATTTGGAGAACGCCCTGCCGTCGCCGCCGAACTCGGGCGGCTCGGCGGCGAGCATCTCGGCCGGGTAGTCACCGATCGACTGGTGGAAGTTCTGCTTGCAGTCGTCGAACAGCTCCTCGACGCCGAAGATGGGCTGCGGCCGGCCGCCGGGGCCGTTGCAGATCGAGATCTGCGAGCCGATGATCCGGCCGTTGTCCGAATTGCGGGCGCCGTTCACCTTGACGACGGCCTCGAGATTGTCCGTCGGCGTCCAACGGAGGGTGAGGCGTCCGAGCAGTTCCTCCTCGCCCGGCGTGCGCGGGTGGGAGGTGCCGGGGAGGTCGAATCCCAGCGGGTCGACCCCGGTCTGCGGTCCGGCGTCGTTGCGCATCCAGCCCTTCATGTCGCTGTAGCGCACCGCGAGGCGGATACCGAACTTGTCGGACAGCGGCGCGGACAGGATGGCCTCCGACACGATCTCGTCGGCCTCGAACTCGTAGCCGACGCGGGCCATGGCCTCGAACTCGTCGCCGGGACCGGCGGTCCGCATGGAGATAAGTCCCGCAGAGTTGTTCTTGCCGTAATAGAGCGCCTGCGGGCCCTTGAGGACTTCGACGCTTTCCATGTCGAAGAAGCCCTGCATCACGAACCGTCCGCGGGAATAGAACACGCCGTCGATGACGATGCCCACGGCGGGGTCGAAGCCGGCGCTGCCGCCATTGGAGCCGACGCCGCGGATGTAGAGTACGGGCCCGGCGCCGCTGGATCCGTTGCCGATGATCATCTGCGGCGTCGCCTGGGCCACCTTCTGCAGGTCGTCGATCGCGTAGCGTTCGAGCGCCGCCGGCGTGAAGGCGGTCGCCACCACGGGAATGTCCTTCAGCGCTTCCTGGCGCTGTCGCGCGGTACTGATGACGGTTTCGAGATGTTGGCCCTGGAATGTCGGAGGCGGGCCGTCCTGGGCGCTGGCCGTGGCGCAGGTTACGGAACAGGCAAGCAATGCCCACGGTGCAGCAGCGTTCTTCAATCGCAAAATCATGCGCCAATCTCCCCATTGCGTCGCACGTGCCACGCTGTCTCCCCAGAAAGCGTGTGGTGCGTCGGCGAGGGCCGCTGCAACTGACGGTTGGCCCTGCGGCACGCCCGTTGCTGAGACAGGCGTGCGGCATTTGTCGCCGACGTATCCGAAGCATTTGCCCGTTTGGCGGGGGAGTCAATAGTATAACCATAACATGTTATAGTTCTGTGTGGCCTGATCCTTAGGATGATCAGGAGATTTGTGAACTTGCGCAGACTTCGTTATAGTTTTGTAAGAGGAGTGACCGAGTGGCCAGGGGGCTGAGCGAACGTCAGATCATGCGTCGCGCGACGATACTGTCGCGGGCTCGTGAGCTTATGGAGGAGCGTGGCTATGATGGCGTCACCATGCGCGACTTGGCCGAGCGTTCGAGCGTCGCGCTGAAGACCCTGTACGACATCTACGGCAGCAAGGACGTATTGCTGGCCAAGGCCATCGAGGAGCGGGCCCGGCTGGTGTTCGAGGGTCTGGACCGAGATACGGGCAAGATCGGTTTCGACCGGCTGATGATGATCGTGGAGCGGCAGTGGCGCGGTGCTCTAGAAGTGCCGAACCTGACCAAGTCGGTCGCGCCCATCCTGAGCGCCCAGCCCGGGGCATTCACCATCGAGAACGCCTACATGAGATACCACCGGCGTGCGGTCCAGGAAATCGCCGACGCAGGCGAACTGGCGCCTTGGGCCGATGTGGATTTTCTTGTCCGGCTCATGTTGGTGGATCAGGGACCGATCACTATCCTTTGGTCACGCGACGAGATCAGCTCCGAGCAGCTGCTCGACTTTACCGTGATGATGATGTGCCAGGTGCTTTACCCCGCCGTTCTCGGCGCGACCCGCGAGGCGATAGGCAGGACGTTGGAGGATACGTATATTCGGCTGCGGAGCTGGCGCATTGGCTAGATGCGCCGGCGGAAATCCATCAACCTGTCGGCAAGGCGGGGCGCGGATTCCAGCTCGCTGAATTCCAGGGTCAGAGTGGGCATGCCGCGTTCGCGGATCGACTCGCATTCGACCGCCGTGCCGCCGGTGCCGTAGTTCGGGGTCGCCACGATGATGGCGGCGCGGCTGGCGTCGATGGCGCCGCGGAGGAACGCTGAAAGTTCGCCATCCGCGGTGGGCTCCAGTTCTCGCGACAGCCGGCGCGGCGCCGACCAGCGGTCCCACCAGGGCGCGAAGCCCGCGGCGGCGGCGGCCTGCACCAGCCGGCCGACCATCCGGCTCGCGTCCCGCCACTTGTAGCTGATGAACAGGGCCGGACGCCGGGCGAGGATGTCAGCTTGGCACTGAAGCAACACGGCGGACGCCGCGTCCAGGCGCCTGTTGGTGCGGAGTTGCACGCCGAGGGACCGTTCACCTGAAAGGTTGGTCGCCGGGCCCTGGAAGGCCAGGCCCGTCAGCAGGCTGGAGGCGTCGTTCCATGCCAGCCAGCGGCTGGAAGGACCGGCCCGCGCTTTCAGGGTGCCTTTGTCCTCGGTAACGTTCTCGACGATCAGTTCGGCGTCGAGCGACGGCTGGGGCAGGCCGAAGTCGCTGTCGCTGCCGACGAACCAGAGCCGGTCGCCCGGTTTCAGCAGGCGGCGCATGTGCCGCTGGCGAGTGGCGTAGCCCAGCGGCCGGGCCGCGCGCTCCGCCAGGGTTTCGGGATCGGGTGCGCTGGTCGTTGCCACGGTTCGCCGGCGAGGTATCCAGACCAGAAAGTGCTGCATTTCGGATTCCGTAAATCCCCTGGGAAGGATCGCGCCGGCGGCGGCGTATGTCCACCTGGCGGCAAACATGCGCCTGTGACTTCCCGGTTGTCCCGCCGGACCTGTGTGCTAGCCTGCCCCGGGGAAACACCGGGGAGATGCCGCCATGAGCACCACTTTCGATCCAGTCCGTCCGCAAACGCCCGACCAGGTCGACCTGCTGCACAGGGACGTGCTCGATTGCCCGCACATGGCCAACAAGGTGCTGCGCGAGCAGGCGCCGGTATGGTGGAACGAGAAGCTCGGCGGCTTCGCGGTGTCGCGCTACGACATCATCCGCCAGATCATCATGGACCCGGCCAATTTCTCCAACGCCAAGAGCCAGGAGGACATGCCGATCCAGCAGGAAAAGATGCGGCGGATGGTCGCGCGGTTCGAGGAAAAGGGCTGGGTCCCCGCGCGCACGTTGGCCGGCCGCGACGATCCGAACCACAAGCAGATGCGCGGCCTGTTCGAGCAGGCGTTCCGCGCCAGCCGCATCAAGGCCATGGACCCGTTCGTCGAGGAGACAGCCTACAAGCTGGCCGACGACTTCATCGCCGCCGGCAGCGAGTGCGATTTCGTCCGCGCCTACGCCGTGCCGCTGCCGCTGATCGTCATCATCCGGCAGATGGGCGGGCGCATCGAGGACATGTGGGACATCAAGCGCTGGACCGACGCCTGGATCAAGCGCATCGGCCGGATGCAGACCGAGGAGGAGGACCTGGCGAGCGTCGACCTCGAGGTCGAGATGCAGCACTATTTCCAGCCGATCTTCGAGCGCCTGCGCCGCGAACCGGACGACACGCTGCTGTCGGACCTGGTCAACGTCGTGATCCCGGAATGGGGCCGGCCGCTGAACGATCACGAGCTGCATGCCGAGATCATGTCCGACGGATTCGGCGGCGGGTCGGAGACCACCACCAACGCCCTGTCGGCCGGCATCAAGCTGCTGATCGAGAACCCGGACGCCTGGGCGCTGCTCAAAGGCGAGCCGGAAAAATACATGCGCACCTTCATCGAGGAGGTGCTGCGGCTCGAATCCCCGGCGCACACCATGGCGCGCATCGCCCAGAAGGACTGCGAGCTGGCCGGCACCTTCGTGCCGAAAGGCTCGGTGCTCTATGTGCGCTATACCGCCGGCAATAGGGACGCCGATCACTTCCCCGAGCCCGACAAGCTGGACCTGGAGCGTGCGAACGCCGCCACCCATCTGGCGTTCGGCGGCGGCGTGCATCACTGCATGGGCGCGCCGCTCGCCCGCCGCGAGCTCTACTGGGGCTTCAAGGCCATCGTCGACCGGATCGACGAGATGTGGTTCATCCCCGGAAAGAACGACTTCCGGCACCAGCCCAACTTCGTCGTGCACGCCCTCGAAGAGCTGCATATCGGCTACAGGGCGAAGTAGATGGCGGGCGAGGGGAAGGTCGCGCTGGTCACCGGCGCGGGCAGCGGCATCGGCAGGGCGACGGCCTGGGCGCTGCTGGACGCGGGCTATCGCGTGGCGTTCAATGGCCGCAACCGTGAGAAGCTGGAGGACGCGGCCGCCGCGAAGGACCCCGGCGGCGAACGCACGCTGGTGCTGCCCGGAGACGTGTCCGACGCCGATCAGGTCGCGGCGGTGTTCGAGGGCCTGATGGCCCGCTTCGGCCGGCTCGACCTGCTGTTCAACAACGCCGGCGGCGGCTCGAAGCCCGTCTCCATCGACGAGGTCACCCTGAAGGACTGGAACCGGGTCGTCGGCGCCAACCTCACCGGCACCTTCCTGTGCACCCAACACGCGTTCAGGATCATGCGCGCGCAGGACCCGCAAGGCGGCCGGATCATCAACAACGGCTCGATCTCGGCCCATGTGCCGCGGCCCCATTCCTCGCCTTACGCGGCCACCAAGCACGGCGTCAGCGGGCTGACCAAGGCGACGGCGCTGGACGGGCGTCCCTTCAACATCGCCTGCAGCCAGATCGACATCGGCAACGCCGCCACCGGTCTGACGCGCCAGATGCAGATCGGCATGCTGCAGCCCGACGGCTCGACCCGGCCGGAGCCGGTGATGCATGTGGACGACGTCGCCCGCGCCATTGCCTTCATGGACAGCCTGCCGCTCGACACCAACGTGCCGTCGCTCACCATCATGGCGACGCTGATGCCGTTCATCGGCCGGGGCTGAGCGCGTTCAGGCGAGGCAATCACGCTTCGCCGACCGAAAGCCGCGACCACCAGGGAGACTTCATGTTCAAGCTCGCCGCCAACCTCAGCTTCCTGTTCGGCGACGCGGCCTTCCTCGACCGCTTCGAGCGGGCGGCGAAGGCAGGGTTCTCCGGCGTCGAATTTCTGTTTCCCTACGAGCACGACCCCGCGGAGCTCAAGGCCCGGTTGCGGAGCAATGGTCTGGAGCAAGCGCTGTTCAACATGCCGCCCGGCGACTGGGCGGCGGGTGACCGGGGCCTTGCCGCCGTGCCGGGCCGGGAATCGGAGTTCCGCGCCTCGGTCGACGAGGCGCTGCGCCATGCCGACGCGCTGGACTGCCGGCGCGTCCACGTCATGTCGGGCGTGGCGGACGGCGAGGAAGCGCTGGGCGCCTATCTGCGCAACCTGGAGTACGTCGCCGCGCGGTTCGCCGCCGCCGGCGTGACTGTGCTGATCGAGCCCATCAACCGGCGCGACATGCCGGGCTACTTCCTTGCCGATTTCGGCGTGGCGCTCGCTGTCTGCGGCGCGATCGAGAACGTGGCGCTGCAGTTCGACCTCTATCACCGCCAGATCATCCATGGCGACGTCATCACCGGCCTGAACGAGGCGATGCCTGTCATCCGCCATATGCAGATCGCGGGTGTCCCCGGCCGCAACGAGCCGGACACCGGCGAACTGGACCTTGGCCGCGTTCTCGGCGCGGTGCGCGATCTGGGCTATGACGGCTGGATCGGCTGCGAATACCGGCCGAAGGGCACCACCGAAGATGGGCTGGGCTGGGCGCGGGACCTGTTGTAGCGGGAGCGGTGAATCGAACCACGTTGACGCCGATCAATGCCCGCGAGCCGGCGGTCCGTAGGATCGGCGTCATTCTCGCCGAAGGAGATTGCAATGTTTCGCGACATCCTCGTGCCGCTGGTGAATGTGCCGGAAGCCGACGCCGCATCGGCGCTGGACGGACTCGTCCGCACGGTGGGCACGCTCGAGGGGGCGGCGACGGGCCTTGCCGTTGAGATCGATTTCGCGCAGCCCGTCTACGTGTATGCGGACGCCGTGGCGTTCATGTACGACGCGTTTCGCGACGCCGAGAAGGCGAACGATGCGCACGTCGAACGGTTGGCGCGGCAGTTCGAACAGCACTCGGCCGCGGCCGCCGTCACCAGCGACATCGAACTCGTCCGCGCCTTTGCGGGGGACGTGCCCGGACTGATCGCCCGCCGGGCTCGGCTTCACGATCTCACCTTGTTCGTCGTCGACGACGGCGACAGCTATTTGCGCGGATGCATCGAGTCGGTGATCTTCGGCGCCGGCAGGCCGGTGCTGGTCCTGCCGCGCGCCGCCTCGCCGGTTGCGCTGAAGAAAGTGGTTGTCGCGTGGGATTTCAGCCGCGAGGCCGCGCGGGCGCTGACCGATGCCATGCCCATCCTGCGGCAGGCCGAGGCGGTCACCCTGCTTCACGTTTCGGACGACGGGGCGGCCTTGCATCCGGGCACTCCGGCGATCCAGCGCCACCTGGGGCGGAGCGGCATCGATGCCCGCTACGTCGAGGTCGCGCGCGGCACGCTGAGCGTCCACCAGGCCCTGGAGGAGCATGCGCGGCACAACGATGCCGACCTGGTCGTGATGGGCGCCTACGGCCACACGCGGCTGCGCGAATTCATCCTGGGCGGCGTCACGCGCGATATGCTGAAGGCGCCGTACCTGCCGGTGCTGATGTCACACTGATGGACAATTCGCTCAATAGGGCCGGTCGCCGTCCACCGTTACCCGGTGCATGACGCGGCGCTGGCCGTGATAGTCGTTCAGCGCGTAGTGCTGGGTGCAGCGGTTGTCCCAGAAGCCGACCTCGTCCTTTTCCCAGCGGTGGCGGTAGACGAAGGGCGCGCTGGTGGCGTGGCGGGTGAGGAAGTCGAGCAGCGGCTGGCTCTCGGCGCGGGTCATGCCCTTGAACTTGGTGGTGAAGGCCTCGTTGACATAGAGCAGCTTGCGGCCGGTTTCGGGATGGGTGCGCACCACCGGATGCTCGGCCCGACCGGTGGCCTGTTCCGCGGCCATGGTCACCATGGCGGTGCGCGCATTGGTGTAGACGCCGCCCTCGCCGTAGATGTCCTCGGCGGTGTGGATGGCGACCAGTCCGTCCAGCAGGGCCTTCATGCCGTCGCTGAGCGCCTCATAGGCCAGGTACATGTTGGCCCACATGGTGTCGCCGCCGGTCGCGGGGACCTCGCGGGCGTAGAGGATCGAGCCCAGCGCCGGTTCCCGCTGGAAGGTCATGTCGGAATGCCAGCCGCCGCCGAAGTTGCGCTTGTCGCCCGGTTCCTTGACGATGTTCAGCACCTCGGGATGCCCCTCGAGCGGCTTCACATGCGGATGGATATTCAGCGTGCCGAACATCCGGCCGAACGCCTTGTGCTGGTCGGGCGTCAGTTGCTGTCCGGGGAAGAAGATCACCAGGTGGTCGAGCAGGGCCTGGCGCACCTGGCCGAATACGTTGCCGCTGAGCGGCCGGGACAGGTCGACGCCATGGATGCGCGCGCCCGCGGCTGAGCCAAGAGGTTCGATCTCGATGCCCGTCATCTATGCTCTCCCGTTCCGACATGGATTCATACGCCCCTTGACCTTTCGCGCAAAGAAAGCAGTTCATTAAAAATTCATTAGTGCTTAAACTGCCGCGCGACGGGCGCCCGGCGCCCCCTAGGAGAACAGCATGGTCGCGATCACCCGAGTCAAAGAGTCCGTCAAGACGCCGATCGAGAAGGCGCCCGAACCCAACATGGGCGGGGACTACATCCCCAAGGAACGCTACATCTCGGAAGAGTTCATGAAGCTCGAATGGGAGCGGATGTGGACCAAGGTGTGGCTGATGGGCTGCCGCGAGGAGCAGATACCCGAGACGGGCGACTACATCACCACCGACATCGGCCCGGAATCGCTGCTGATCGTGCGCGGCGAGGACGGCAAGGCGCGGACCTTCTACAACGTCTGCAACCACCGGGGCAACCAGGTGAAGTTCGACCAGTGCGGCAATTCGCGCACCTTGCAGTGCGCGTACCACTTCTGGGAATACGACCTGACCGGCAGGCTGATCAACGTGCCGGACGAGCAGGACTTCAGCCAGGGCTGCCCCAAGGATCAGCTGTCGCTGAAGCCGGTGAAGACCGACACTTGGGGCGGCTTCGTGTGGTTCAACCTCAACCCGGACTGCGAGCCGCTGAGCGAGTATCTCGGCATCATCCCCGAGCACCTCGACCCGTACCATTTCGAGAAGATGCGCATGGTGGTCGACATCACCGTGGAATGGGACTGCAACTACAAGACCGCCGTCGACGCGTTCAACGAGATCTACCACGTCCAGTGCATCCACCCGGAGCTGTCCTATACCATCGACGACGTGGACATCCAGATCGACCTCTACGAGCGTCACAACCGCTACCTGGTGCCGTTCAAGACCTACAGCCCGCGCCTCAACGAAGAGTTGCAGGAGGTGCCCGAGCACCTGGCCGAGCAGATCGCCGCCATCGGCATGGACCCGAAAGAGTTCGAGGGCCGGGTCGCCGACATCCGCCGCGGGGTGCAGATCTACAAGCGCCAGAACGAGAAGACGCTGGGCTTCGACTATTCCGAGCTGAACGACGACCAGCTTACCGATGACTACCACTATTGCATCTATCCGAACCTGACGTTCAACATCCACGCCGAGAGCTTCGGCCTGTTCCGGCAGCGGCCGCACCCGACCGACCCCAACAAGATGTTCTTCGACCTCTACCGGGTCATCCACACGCCGGAAGGCAGGCCCGAGCCGCCGCTGCCCGACCACGAGCACTGCAAGCATGGCGAACGCTCGCTGGGTCTGGTGCTGGATCAGGACTCGGTCAATCTGCCGCATGTTCAGAAAGGCATGCAGTCCGAGGCGTTCAAGGGCCTTTGGATCTCGGCGCAGGAGCGCCGCATCCGCCACACCCACAAGACGCTGATGGACTACGTCAACGGCCGCTACGCCAACGACGCCTGAGCCGTCCGCACGCGAGCCGCAGTCCGGCCCGCAACTTGTTACGCGGGCTGGACGTTCTCCCCGCAAGGGCACAGAGTGGCCCATGAAACGGGAGAAACGGATGTTCACGACCAGCGTGTCCGACCAGCGCTGCATTCCCGGCCAGGTGATCCTGTTCACGTCGGGCAAATCCCACGACGTGCCGCGCTTCCTGGCGCGGGCGCTCAAGCCCTTCAATGTTGGCGAGAAGTTTCGCGAATTCCGCGGCGAGGACGGCGCGCTGCCGAAGTGGGAGACGTTCCTCACCCGGCTGGTGCAGCAGGGCTATCTGGAAGCCGTCGAGCATGTGGAGGTGCACCTCAGCGCCACATGGGCCGATGGCGAGACCGTGGATTTCCAGCCGATCTCCACCCAGGAGGACATCATCGAGATGGCGGGCGGCAAGGCGTGCCCCAAATGCGCGTCCCATCACGTGGTGCCCGAGATGAAGGACGGCCACGCGCTGATGAACCGACGCGTCTGCACCGATTGCGGCCATCGCTTCGACGTAGAGGCCTGAGCCTATTCGCAGATCCGGTAGCCGTTGCCGCGGTCGATCAGGTCGAGATGCAGGTGGTCCGCATGGGCCGCGTTCGTTCCCGGTCCCAGCACGGTGGTGAAATAGGCGCAGGCGCCGCCGCGGATGGCGGCCTGAAAGGCGCGTTCGCCGTCGCCGGAGCCGGTGCGGTCCTTGACCGGCACGGTCTCGCGGCCGGCGAACTCGATGCCGGCGACGTCGATCGCATTGGCCTTGGCATGCTCGCTGACCTTGACCTCGCCGTCGCCGCGCCGGGCGCGGCACTGGTAGGAATCGCCGGTCAGAATGGCGCTGGGGGCGGCCTTCAGGTGCAGCGCGGCCGACGGGGCCATGACGTCCTTGGTCCAGACGGCGAGGGTCTTCGCCATCTCGCAGCGGGTGACGATCGCCGGCTTCAGGGCCACGCCCACCGACGACACCTTCAGCGGCCGATCGACCCCGCAACCGGCTTCGCCCGGGATTGGCGGCTGCGGTTCGAAGATCACGCCAAGTGCTTTCAGTTCGGTCTCGCATTCGGTCGCCGGACGCGACTCCGACGGCGGCGGGGTGATGAGCAATGCCGCACCAGGTTCCTCCTCCAGACCGTCCGTCGAGGCGTCGGAGAGGTTCGCGACCGCGTCACCGGCCGGCGGTTCCATGCCGGGTTCCGGCGCGGGCGGTGCAGGTTCGACGGGACCCGAAGGCGTGACCGTGATCGGCGCGAGGGCGGCGTCGCGCATCTGCGGCGAATCGGAGAACGCGACGATGGCGAACCCGGCCAGCAGCAGTGCGACGATCACCAGCGCGACCTGCTTCATCGCCTAGTCCTCGAACACCACGGCGACGCCCGGCTTGACCATGGCCGCCAGCGTCTCGGCGTCCCAGTTGGTCAACCGTGCGCAGCCATGGCTGAAATGCTTGCCCACGGGCGACGGCTCGGCAGTGCCGTGAATGCCGTAGGTCGGCTTGTCGAGGCCGATCCACACCGTGCCGACGGGGCCGTTCGGGCCTGGCGGAATACGCAGGTTCTCCGTATTCCCGCCCTGCTTGAAGTTCACCTCGGGCCTGTAGGAGTAGTCCGGGTCGTGGACCACCACCTTCACCTTATGGGCGCCGGCGGGACTGGGGAGCTGGTCGCTACCCACGGTGACCGGGAAGAATGCCAGCACCTTCCCGTCCGCGCCGAGCGCCCGGAGGCTGGCCGCCGATTTGCTGATCGTGACCTTTTCGGCCATGCCCTTGTCCGGCCGCTGGCGGAGCGCCGCCACCGCCAGTTCGGTTCCGGCCTTGCCGAAGTCCGCCTCCGGGTTCAGCAGGTGCATCAGCTTGATGTCCATGTGGAACCGCTCGGCGAGCATCTCGTCGGCACCGGTGAACGACACGCGCTCCATCTTCGCCATCTCGGCGTAGTCGGCGGGCACCTCGTCGACATAGGGACCCTTCAGGTCGTCCTCGGTGATGGTGTAGCGGGTGAATACCGGCGCGCCGTCCGCGGACAGCCTGTCCCAGGCCGCCTGGTCCAGCCTGCCATCGGGCTCGAGCCCGTTGGCCTGTTCCCAGGCGGCCAGCGCTTTGGCGACGTTGTCGCCGAAATAGCCGTCGATCACCCCGGGCGAGAAGTCCTGCCCGTCCAGCAGCACCTGGACCCTGACGGCCAGCGCGCTGCGGGCATCACCCTTGACCTCGGCGCCGTCGAAGGCGGCCCCGTTGATCTCCTCGATGGTGAACGACTCCCCGGCAGGCCTCTCGGGCGCGGATGTCTCCGGTTCGGCGGCCATGGCGCCGAACGGAATCAGGAATAACAGGGCGAGGGACAGGCGCGACGCGGGCATTGGCCACCATTCATCGTGATCGACCGCAGGTGAACAATTGCCGCGCCGCTCCGGTTCCGGACGTGATTCCGTAACATCGCCGTTCTATGCTCGGGCCATGAGCCAGTTCGACAGGCGCGTCCGGCTGCAGGGCGCGCCGAACTTCAGGGATTTCGGCGGCTATGCGGCCGCGGACGGCGGCACCATCCGGCGCGGCACGCTGTATCGCTCCGGCGCGCTGGGTTGCCTGACCGACGCCGACGTCGCGACCCTCAACGCCCTCGGCGGCTGGACCGTCGTCGACCTGCGGCACGAGGGCGAGCGCATCGCCGCGCCCACACCTTCCGGGCTGTCGGCGCAGTTCACCCACTCTTTGCCCATGGGTTCGGGCAGCGGCGCCGCGCCGGTGCCGCGCCCGGTGCTGCTGACCGTGGCCGAGGCGACGCCCGAGCAGGCGATCGAGGCGATCAAGGCCAGCTACCGCCGGTACGTCCACGACCACCGCGACCGCTACGTCGCCCTGTTCGACGTGCTGCTGGGCCAGCAGGGCGGGCCGACGGTGATCCACTGCACCGCGGGAAAGGACCGCACCGGTATCAGCGTGGCGCTGGTGCTGCTGGCGCTGGGCGCGGGCCGCGACGCGGTGATCGAGGACTACTGCGCCACCCGCGACTATCTCGACCTGGCGTGGCGCGAACACATCCTCGCCGCCATGCTGGATGACCCGTCGCTGGTCAACCGGCGGGTCGCCGACGTGATGTTCGACGCCAACCCGGACTATATCGGCGCGACCCTCGCCGAACTCGATGAACGGCACGGGTCGCCGGAGGCCTATCTTCGCGACGCACTGGGGCTGGATGCCGGGCGGATGGGCCGCCTGCGCGAGCGCTATCTGGCCTAGACGCCGGCGCCCGGGCTACCCTGCGGCATGACTGCCGTCCTTCGTCCCATCGCCCGTCCGGACCTGCCCATCGATACCGAGGCCATGGCCCGCTTCCTGATCGGCGCGCTGCTGGTGCGCGATCTGCCGGAGGGCCGGATCACCGGCCGCATCGTCGAGACCGAGGCCTATCCGCCGGGCGATGCCAGCGGCCATGCCTTCCGCGGCGAGACGGCGGCGAACCGGTCCATGTTCCTCGAGCCGGGCAGGGCCTATGTCTACTTCATCTACGGCGTCCACTTCATGCTCAACGTCAGCGCCGAGCCGGCCGGCACAGGCGGCGGCGTGCTGCTGCGTGCGCTGGAGCCGGTGAGCGGCATCGACCTGATGCGGGCAAGGCGCGGCCCGGTGCGCGACCGCGACCTGACGCGCGGCCCCGGCAATCTCGCCAAAGCGCTGGCGATCGAACCTGAGCTGAACGGTGTCGACATGTGCCGGCAAGGGCCGATCTGGCTGGCCCATCGCCCGACGCCGCCCGGCGAGATCGGCACCAGCGTCCGCATCGGCATCAGCAAGGAGGCACATCAACTGCGCCGCTATTTCGAGCGCGGCAATTTGCATGCCAGCGGAAGTACGGCGCTGAATCGCTGAGTAGTGTCAAAAATCCAGCGGCAGCTTGAGATACGTCCGGTAAATCCGGTCGCGGTGCTCGATCAGGATCGGGTCGACTTCCAGCCTCTCGCCCATCTGCTTCCAGACTTTCCGCAGGAAGCCGGGCGTCGCCGACCACTCGTCCGGCAGCTGGCGCACGCCGATCGACATGCAGGCCCAGAAGATGTCGGCGGCGGTCAGACCGTCGCCGACGAAATAGTCGCTGCCTTCCTCCCGCTGCCGGTGCAGCTGATCGGCCAGGAAGCGCAGCACCGAGGCGGCGCGGGCTGGCGCCTGCTCCACCTGCTCGCGCGAGGCGCCATATTGCCGGTGCAGGATCTCGTCCCACGAGCCTTTCTCGGCATTGCGGTCGTTGGACGCCTCCTGAGGGAACATCATGAAGCGCGAGTTCCAGGCGAAGCCGCCCTCGCCGCAGATTTCGTGGCAGATGCCGAACACCTGCGCCCGCTGCGCCCGGTCCCGCGGCAGCAGCGGCGGATCGGGGTTCAGCCGTTCGGCCAGCATCAGGATTTCGGCCCAGCCGGCGCGGGCCGGCTCCTCGTTCCAGACGGCGACCGGCGCGTTGCGGTGGCCGGTCCAGGCCTTCAAATCCTCGTTGGGCTGGGCGGCGTGCTGGGCCACCGGGACGAACTCGATGCCCTTGACGTGGAACAGGCTCTTCGCCGCCTCGCAGAACGGGTTGGGGATGTTCTTGGTGACGGCGAGCCTGAGGCCGTCGAGCGGCCGCGCCTCGCTTGCTTCCAGATGGTTCATGTGATCCTCCCGAGGCAACCGTGCCACAACCCGAGACGTCGGCAAACTGCCGATCAGGACGATTCCAATATTATCCATAATGGATAACATTTCTTCCTCAGACTGCACTATTCTGCCAAATCCTCGTTAGACTAAAGATATTATTACCTTACTGGCAAAAATTTTCTCGTTTTGTGGTGATATCGGGGTTCATTGCGGCTGCACTCGACCGCATACTGCCGGCGAACGGCTCAATCGATGCCGATGAAACAGGGGACAAGTTGAAATGAAGAATGACCTGCGCCACGGCTGCTCTCGCATCGCCCTCAGGATCGCCGCGACGGCGGCCACTGCCTCGATGGTCCTGCAGCCCGTTGCCGCCACGTCGCAGAGCGTGCTGCCCGCACCCGAGGCGCCGCCGCAGAAATTCGTCGGCCGTACCGTCGCGGAATCGGGGACGCCGTCATGGCCGGCGCAGCGGCAGGCGCCCAGGGGCGCGCCCAACGTGCTGCTTATCCTGACCGACGACGTGGGCTTCGCCAGCACCAGCACCTTCGGCGGCCCGGTGCCGACGCCGGCCTTCGATGCCCTCGCCAAGGATGGATTGCGCTACAACCAGTTCCATACGACGGCGCTGTGCTCGCCCACGCGGGCGGCGCTGCTGACCGGCCGCAATCCGCAGAACGTGGCGATGGGCACGGTCGAGAACATGGCGGCCGGCTATGACGGCTATAACACGGTGATTCCCAAGTCGGCGGGCATGGTGTCCGAGGTGCTGCGCCAGCACGGCTACAGCACCGCCGCCTTCGGCAAGTGGCATCTGACGCCGCAATGGGAACAGAGCCAGGCCGGACCGTTCGACCGCTGGCCGACAGGGCAGGGGTTCGAGTATTTCTATGGCTTCCTGGCGTCGGACACGAGCATGTGGAACCCGGCGGCGTTCGAGGGCACCAAGCCGATCGACCCGGCTGCCGGCCATCCCGGCTACCACTTCGACAACGACATGGCGACCCACGCCATCGACTGGATCCGCGAGCAGCGGTCGCTGGCGCCGTCGAAGCCGTTCTTCGCCTATTACGCGCCCGGGACCGCGCACACACCGCATCATGCGCCGAAGGAATGGCTGGAGAAGTTCCGCGGCAAGTTCGATCAGGGGTGGGACAAGGTGCGCGAGGAGAGCTTCGCGCGGCAGAAGGCGGCCGGCGTGATCCCCGCTGGGACGAAGCTGACGCCGCGGCCCGCCGAGCTGCCGGCCTGGGACTCCCTGTCGGCCGACCAGAAGCGGCTCTACGCCCGGCAGATGGAGGCCTACGCCGCGTCAGTCGCCTATATGGACCATGAGATCGGGCGCGTGATCCAGTCGCTGAAGGACTCGGGCGAGTACGACAACACGCTGATCATCTTCATCCAGGGCGACAACGGCTCCAGCGCCGAGGGCGGCATGAACGGCCTGATGTTCCAGCAGTCGCGCATCAACGGCTACAAGGAAGACCTGGCCTACATGGTGACCCGCATCGACGATATCGGCGGGCCCATGCTCTACAACCACTTCGGCGCGGCCTGGGGCTGGGCCATGAACACGCCGTTCCAGTATTACAAGCAGGTCGCCGGCTATTTCGGCGGCACCCGCAACGGCGTCGTGATCTCCTGGCCGAAGGCGATCAAGGACAAGGGCGGGCTGCGCAGCCAGTTCCACTACGTCACCGACATCGCGCCGACCATCTACGAGGCGGTGGGCGTGGACGCTCCGGCTGAACTCAACGGCGTGCCGCAGAAGCCGATCGATGGCATCGGCATGGAATACAGCTTCGCCGCCTCCGGTCCCTCGCGGCGGATGATCCAGCATTTCGAGATGGTCGGTAACAGGGGCATCTACGCCGATGGCTGGGTGGCGGCCATGAAGCCGTACCGGACACCCTGGGGCATTACCTCCGCGGCGGATTCCGATCCCAACGAGCAGCCCTGGGAGTTGTACAACGTCGCGAGGGATTTCAGCGAGGCCGACGACCTGTCGAAGCAGAATCCGAAGAAACTGCGAGAGATGAAGGAACTGTTCTGGGCCGAGGCCGGGCGCAACAACGTGCTGCCGCTGCGCACGGATTTCACGACGCAGAAGGACATGCCGAGCCTGACCACCGGCCGCACCGTCTTCACCTTCCCCGCGGGCGCCGTGCGCATCTCGCAGGATACCGCGCCCCACATCGTCAACCGCTCGTGGTCGGTGTCGGCCGACGTGACCGTGCCGGAAGGTGGCGCACACGGCGTCATCGCCACCCAGGGCGGCCGTTTCGGTGGCTGGGGCTTTTACGTCAAGGACGGCAGGCCGGTGTTCCACTACAACGCCCTCGATCCGCGCCGCTACACGGTGACGGCGCCCGAGCCGCTGACGCCCGGCACCCACAAGGTGATGGCCCGATTTGCCTCCGACGGCGGCAAGTTCGGCCCAGGCGGCGTTCTAAGGCTGTTCGTCGATGGCAATCAGGTGGCTCAGGGCAAGATCGAGCACACCCTCGGCAACTGGATTTCCCATACCGAGGGCCTCGACATCGGGCTGGATACGGGCACGCCGATCAGCGAGGATTACGCGGTGACCGACAGCAAATTCTCCGGCGGTCTCGAGAAAGTGACGATTACGCTCGAATAGGACCATGAGCACACTGACGGACAGCCGCCTCGACGGCATGGTGCGGATCGACGGCGGCACCTTCACCATGGGCTCCGACGCCCACTATCCCGAAGAGGGCCCGGCGCACCGCGCCGCGGTGGACGGCTTCTGGATCGACAGGACTCCGGTGACCAACCGGCAGTTCCGGCGCTTCGTCGAGGCAACCGGCTATATTACGTTGGCCGAGCGTCCGCCCGACCCGAAGCTCTATCCCGGCATCAAGCCGGGCATGGTGAAGGCGGGCTCGCTGGTTTTCCGCAAGCCTGTCCGGCCGGTCCCGACCACCGATTACACCGAGTGGTGGGGCTTCACCTTCGGCGCGTTCTGGCGCCGGCCGAAAGGGAAGGGAAGTTTCCTCTCGGGGCTGGAGGATCATCCTGTCGTCCATGTGGCCTACGAGGATGCGGCGGCCTATGCCGCCTGGGCGGGGAAGGCGCTGCCGACGGAAGCGGAATGGGAGTTCGCCGCCCGCGGCGGGCTGGACGGCGCCGCCTATGCCTGGGGCGAGGAACTGGCGCCCGGGGGACGGATGCTCGCCAACTACTGGCAGGGCACGTTTCCCTGGCAGAACCTGGCGACAGACGGGTACGAGGGCACGTCGCCGGTCGGCTCGTTTCCGCCCAATGGCTACGGCCTTGTCGACATGATCGGCAATGTCTGGGAATGGACCGAAGACTGGTTCGGCGACCGGCACGCCGGCAAGGAACCCGGTTCCTGCTGCGTCCCGCGCAACCCGCGCGGCGGCGCCGAGGAGCGTAGCCACGACCCGTGCGTGCCCGACATCCCGATCGGGCGCAAGGTGCTGAAGGGCGGCTCGCACCTCTGCGCCCCGAACTACTGCCAGCGCTACCGCCCCGCCGCGCGCTACGCCCAGCCGGTGGACACGTCCACCTCGCACGTGGGATTCCGCTGCGTCGTGCGCTAGCAGCATGATCCGCTCAGTCGGCACGACCCGAGCGGCAAATCATGCTCTATCTCCTTGAATCTAGAGCAAATGACGCCGATCAGATCGACCCGATCTGATCGGGTTTTGCTCTGGACGGCGCCCGAACGATCTCCACACGAAGCCCTGATTCTGCTACCTCTGGCGGCGGGCTGATCGTGGGGTGGACATTGAAGAGGATCATCGCGGCGCTACTCGCTGCCGCATGGCTGGCCGCAGGAACGGTCGCGGCACGCGGCGGCGCCCTGGAAGACGCCACCGCCGCCTACCAGCGCGGCGACTATCCGCTGGCGCTGCGTCTCTATCAGGGGCTCGCCGACGAGGGCGAACCGATGGCGTTCTCCATCCTCGGGCTGATGCATGCGAGCGGCCAGGGCGTGCCGCAAAGCTACGCCGAGGCGGCGCACTGGTACCGGCTCGCGGCGGAGCAGGGCATCGCGGTGTCGCAGGCCAGCCTGGCCGGCCTCTATTTCGAGGGCAAGGGCGTCCCGCGCAACGTCGAGGAAGCCATCCGCTGGTACCGGCTGGCCGCCGAGCAGGGCGACGCCTCGGCCCAGTACAATTTGGGAAGCATCTACGAAGGTGGGCAGGGCGTCGAGCCGGACTATGCCGAGGCAATCCACTGGTTCCGGCGCGCCGCGGTGCTGGGCAATCCGTCGGCCCGGTTCAGCCTGGCCGGCATGTACGAGACCGGGCGCGGCGCCGAGCAGGACTATGTCCGCGCCTATATGTGGCTCGACTTCGCGTCGGGCACCGGCTGGAAACTGGCGCTCAACGCCAGGAACAAGCTTGCAAAACGCATGTCGACCGACCAGATCGTGCGGGCGAGGCAGCTCTACCTGGCCTGTCTCGAGAGCGACTTCGAACTCTGCGACTGAGCGTATCCGGTGGATCTGATCTCTGTAAGGCTGTGCGCCACGCAGGCCGACGCGGACCAGCATGCGCTGGTGCTGACGGCGGTCGGCATCCGCTCGGTCATCGCGCATGAGGATGATGGCATCGTGCTCTATGTCCCCATGGCCGACGCACAGGAGGCGGTCCGGCAACTCGCCGCCTATGACGAGGAGGAAGCCCGCCGGGTGCGCCGGCCGGCATTGGCGCGCTTCGCGGTGCCCAAACCGGAAGGCCCGCTGCTGCTGATTGCCGTGATGGCGTTCTTCTTCGCCGCGACCGAGGCATCGGCCTGGGGCGTCGACTGGATCGCCCGCGGCGCGGTCCAGGCGGGGCTGATCGCGAAGGGCGAGTGGTGGCGCACGGTCACGGCGCTGTTCCTCCACTCGGACGGCACCCATCTGCTGGGCAACCTGGCGATGGGCGTGGTGGTCGGCCTGCTCGTCGCCCAGCTTCTCGGCTCCGGCGTGGCGTGGCTCGCCATCCTCGCCTCCGGAATCGCCGGCAATGCGCTCAATGCCGCCATTCAGCTGCCCTCGCACACCGCCATCGGCGCCTCGACCGCCGTGTTCGGCGGCATCGGCCTGCTGGCGGGATTTTCCCAGGTCTCGTCCGCCGCGCCCTGGCATCGCGGGCCGAGGCGCTGGGCGCCGCTGGGCGCCGGCCTCGCGCTGCTGGTGCTGATGGGCACCGCCGGCGAGCGCACCGACATCTGGGCCCACGTGACCGGCTTCGTCAGCGGCGGGCTGATGGGGCTCGTGCTCGGCCGCCGTGGCGTGGAACTCGCCGCGCGGTCGGGACTGCAGGCCGCCTGCGGCCTGGCCGTGTTCGGCATCGCCGGCGTGGCCTGGCTGTTCGCCCTCACCGCATAGCAGGAGCGCCGGGAGAGTGGCTTCCCGGCGCTCCGCCTGTCCTATCGACGCCGATCAGTTCATCGGCTGATAGGTCTCGCGGTAGTAGGTCTGCCAGCGCGGACGCTCCTTGTAGAAGGTCCGGGTCTTGTAGTTGGTGTCCCAGTAGTCGTCGAAGTCGAAGGTCACGACGCCCACATTGGCCTGGGGCGCCACCTCGACCAGCGCCGTGCGGTTGTTCTGATATTCGAGCGCGAGGGCGTTGCCCGCGATCCAGCCGCGATCGCCGCCGATGCTGACATCGCACCAGCTCCAGCTCTGCAGGCAGCCATTCACCTCGACGGCGCTGTTGTTCTCGATGACGCCGAGCGTCGGATAGCCGGTGCCGGGACCAGAGCGCAGCTCGACGGGATTCGTGGTGTAGCCGGCCGCGGCCTGGGCGGACGTGGCGGCGGCAAGCGTGCCGGCGGCGATGACCGTACCGGCGAGAATGTTCTTCAGCATCGTCAAATCTCCGTGGGTTCCTGCGACAAGCTCCATCCGGCGAACCGGACGTGGGAGAGACGCGGTCCCGGAACATCTACCGGTGATGGTGCGATCTCTTTCCCATATGGCTGAGAGAACATCAGGATTTCTTGGAAGTTCCGGTCATCTCCGGCTTGGGGGTAGCTGAATACTTGAATGGGCGGAATTTCCGGGAAAGTGTGGCTTTTGCGCCATGCGCGCATTCGTCGCCATCCGGGCGTGTAGACAGTTGCCGGGGCGGACGCCGGATGCTATCGCCGGAGTGAATATTCCCGGGGAGGATTCACATGGGACGGGTCGAAGGCAAGATCGCGCTGGTCACCGGCGCGGCGTCGGGACTGGGCAAGGCGATTGCCGAAAGGCTGGCCGCCGAAGGCGCGGCGGTGATCGCGACCGACATCGACGAGGCGGCGGGCAGGGAGGTCGCCGGAGCGATCGGCGGCACGTTCCACCGCCACGACGTGACCAATGGCGACGACTGGGCGCGGATCGTCACCGAGGTGGAACGGGCGCATGGCCGGCTCGACGTGCTGGTCAACAACGCCGGCATCACCCTGATGGGCACCATCGAGGATATTTCCATCGAGGCCTGGCGGAAGACCTTCGAGGTCGACGTGGAAAGCGTCTACTGGGGCTGCCGGGCCGGCATCGGCCTGATGAAGCGTACGGGCGGCGGGACGATCGTCAACATGGCCTCGGGCGCGGGCATCAAGGCCAGCGCCGGCCTGGTCGCCTACAACGCCGCCAAGGCGGCGGTCATCGCCGCCACCAAGGCCATCGCCCTGCATTGCGGCCAGCAACGCTACGGCATCCGGGTCAACGCCGTGGCGCCGGGCGCGGTGCGCACCCCGATCATCGACAAGGTGCTGGCCCAGGTCGCCGATCCCGACGCCATGCTGAAGGGCTTCGAGGCCAGCCATCCCATCGGCTTCATCGGCCAGCCCAGCGACATCGCCAGTATCGTGCTCTACCTGGCGTCGGACGAGAGCCGCTTCGCAACCGGCGCGGTGTTCTCGGTGGACGGCGGGATGATTCTGTAGAAGACCGCTTCGTGCTTGCTGGACGGCCCTTCGCGACGCGGCTTCGCCGCTCCTCAGGGCTCACGGGCTTTGTTGAACACACAAAGACCGATAGTGCTGAGGAGGGCCGAAGGCCCGTCGCGAAGCACGGGTCCAGTTAAGGCCTACGCCACCTTGTCGAACTGCACATGCAGTTCCTTCAGCGCCCGCACCCACATGCCGTGGACGTGGTCGTAGGTGTTTTTCTCGGGCGCCGGGCGGAAGTTGTGGCAGCGCTGCAGCAGGATGTCCCAGGCGCAGTTCTGCTCGAAGCGGCTCAGCGACGCGCCGGGGCAATGATGCTCGCCCAGGCTGAACGCCATATGCCTCCCGGCGTTCTTGCGGTCGAGCTGGATCTGGTCCGGCTCGGGGAACATGCGGTGGTCGCGGTTGCCGGCGCCGAAGCGGATGCTCAGGGTGGCGCCTTTCGGCACCTTCACGCCGTTGATCTCGGTGTCCTCGGTGACGAAGCGGTAGAGGCCCTGGGTCGGGCTTTCCATGCGCAGCACTTCCTCGACGAAGGTCTTCACCTTCGACAGGTCGGCCTGCAGTTCACGGTAAACCTCGGGGAAGCGGAACAGCAGCCACATGCCGTTGGAGATGGCGAAGGTCGTGGTCTCGTTGCCGCCGATCAGCAGGTGATCGATGATGCCGATGATCTCGTGCTCCATCAGCGGCCGGTGCTTTCCCAGCTCGACGTCGAACAGCTCGGTCTTCGTCAGATGGGTGATGATGTCGTCCTTGGGGTTCTTCAGCTTGTCCTTGATGGTGTCGTGGATGTAGTGCTGCAGCTCGATGTGCCGCTCCACCGCCCACTTCTCCTGTTCCTCGGTCAGACCGCGCGAGAATGGCCACACCCAGGCGAACGACCATTCCTTCAGCTTGGGCAGGTCCATGCGCGGGAAGCCCAGCAGCTCGGCGATCACCATCATCGGCAGCGGCTCGGCGAAGTCCTTCATGAACTCGATCTCGCCCTTGTCGATCCAGGTGTCGATCAGCTCGTTGATGGTCGCGCGGATGAACGGCTCCTTCTGCCGCACGGCGCCCATGGTCAGCTTCGGGTCGACCAGCGCGCGGTAGTGCTGGTGCTTCGGGATGTTCTCGCCCAGCGAGGTGTAACGCTTCCAGCCCTTCTCGTCATAGATCGCCCGGTTGGAGGCGAACTTGATCAGCGGCTCGGTCGATTGCACGTCGCCGCCGGTGGTGAACAGCTGCGGGTTGCGGATGATGTGCTCGAGGTCCGCATAGCGCGTCACCACGTACATGCCGATCTGTGGCATGAAGTAGACCGGCGATTCCTCGCGGATAATGTCGTAGGCGGGGAACCAGTTCTCCTGCACGGCCGGATCCATGAAGCTGATCTCGGCGGCGGACTTGAACGGGCAGCCCGACGCGGCGGCCTGGTTCCCCGTATCCGGGCTGACGGCGGTTTCCTTGTTCACGGCGGTCTTCTCCCCGATGACGCCGCCCGGCTGAGCCGGGCCATGTGGGACGCCATCATAAAAGTCATCCGTGCATGAGTCACGGCCTTGTTGCCGTTTCAGCCTCCGCTCGCCCCGCCCGCATCGATGTGGCACAACGGTAGGGACGTGATCGACCCACCGCGAAGGCGCGAGACACGCTATGCGCGTTTCACACTCGATCCGGATGTCGCTGCTGGGGATCGCCGGCCTGATGCTGGCGGGGTGCGATACCGGTCCGCCGCCGGGTGCCGTGTTCTTCGCCGATCTGCCCGCCTGCATGACCCGGTTGAGCGAGGCCGATTGCAGGAGAGCGCTCGACGAGGCCGGGCAGGCGCACGCCGAGTCGGCGCCGATATCCCAACTGGAGGAGGAGTGCGAGCGGCTGTTCGGGCCGCGCAACTGCGATGCCCGGCCGATGCCCTCGAACCGGCCCTACTACGTGCCTGCGATGCTGGGGTTCCTTACCGACGGCGCCGCGTTCAGCGCACCGGTCTATGGCGCCGCTGACGGCACGGCCCTAGTGCTGCGGGGCGGCGACCTGTACCAGGTGGGCCGCTTCGTTCTCCCGCCGCCGACAGTGGTGAAGGGAGGCAAGGGACGGAGAGCCGTGACGGAGCCGGCAAGCCCGAGGGACTTCCTCGCGTTCCGGCCACTGCCGCCGGCCATCATATCGCGCGACGGTTTCGCGGGACGCTGATCCGGCGGTTCAGGAGGGCAGCTGTCCCAATGACAACTCCTGTGTGGAGGCCGTCTCGAAGCATTCCCGTCCCGGCACGTAGTCCCAGCGCTCGACCGTGCACGCGCCCGGTTCGTCGTAGCGGATCAGGTTCACCGAATTGTCGGCCTCCCACCGGATGCGCCAGGACAGGGAGGTGCCTGCCTGGACGGCCCAGACCGCTCGGGACAGGCCGGGATGGGCCTCGTGCAGCGGGCAGACATAGGGCAGGTGGATGTGCCCGCCCATGATGATGTCCGCGCCCGCCGCGGCCCAGGCGCGCACCGCCTTGCCATGACCATGCAGCAGGTCCTTCTCGTCCTCGGGACGGGGCACGCAGACCGGCTGGTGGGTGACGACGATGCGCAGCTGCTCGGGCCGGGCGGCGCGCAGCCGGCTCGACACCCGCTCGATCTGCTCGCCCGACACCTCGCCGTCCACATGCCGGTAGCGGCGCGTGGTCTTCACCGTCAGCGCCAGCAGGCTCTCGCTTTCGAATGCCGGTTCCAGGTCGTCGCCGAACACCCGCTGGAAGCCCGCATAGGGCGACAGCAGGCGCGCCGGCAGATTGTAGAGCGGCACGTCATGATTGCCCGGAATCACCAGCCATGCGGGCACGTGCAGGCGGTCGACGAAGGCACGCGCCTCGTCGAATTCGTGGGTCCGGGCGCGCTGGGTGATGTCGCCGGACAGGATGGCGAGGTCGGGCGCCTCGACCTCGACCAGGCGCAGCAGCGCCTCGGCGACAGGCGGGCGGACGGTGCCGAAATGGGGATCGGAGATCTGGATCACCTTCATCGCGGCTCCTCGGCCACGCCGGGCGGCGGCAGCAGCGCGTATAGCGGCTCGTCGGCGACGCGGAACTCCAGCGGTGCCGGCAGGTGCATGATCTCGCCGTCCACGGCGACCTTGATCGGCCGGCCGCGCGAACTGTTGGGCCGCACGGTCATTCGGCGGAAGCTGAAGGCCGTGATGTCGGCTTCCTCGCCCAGCCTGCCGATCATGCCGCGCAGGGTCAACCACAGCAGCTCCAGCGTGCCGACCGGGCGGAGCCTGACAGCTGCCAGCCGGCCGGAATCCACCGCCCGGTCCAGCGGGATGCCGACCTGGCGCATCTGCAGCGGGTTGTTCCCCACGAAAAGGGTCAGCGCCTCGACGGTCTGTGCCGTGCCATCGACGTCGAGCGTGATGCGCAGCGGCCGGTGCTCGCGGCGGACGATGGTGGCGATGCCTGACAGCAGGGCATGGAAACGGCTGCGGCCATGCTTGCGCTTGAAGGCCTCGCGGTCTTCCAGCAGCTGCGGGTAGAGGCCGACGCTGGTGTTGATCAGGAAGATGCGGTCGTTGACGAAGCCGACCTGCGCAGGCTGGAGCCGGGCCTGGAGCAGGGCCCGCGTGGCGGCCTCGATCTCCAGCGGGATGCCGTGCCACCGGCCGAAATAGTTGAACGTTCCCTGGGGCAGGGCGCCGAACGCGCAGCCGCTGCCCAGCACCTTCTGCGCCGCGGCATTGATCGTGCCGTCGCCGCCGGCGACCACCACCGCGCCGCCCTCGGCACGCGCCCTGGCGATGGTCTCGTCTATGACCCGCTCGATCTGGGACGTGTCTTTGATGACCGCGAGCTCATGCGCGCGTCCGGCCTCGCTCAGCACTCGCTCGATGGTCTCGACGGCCGTTTCCTTGTCGTCCCGGCCAGAGCCGGCATTGACGATCAGGAACAGCTTCGTCTGGGGCGTGTAATGGATGGGGAGCATTGGCTGGCCTCGATCACGGCATTCAGGCCGGAAAACGGCGGGGTCTGTCAACCCCGCCGTCGGTATTCCTCTACGCCTCTCAAGAGGCGCCTAGCGCTGGTGCCGTCACGTAATCGCCTTGCCGATGAACAGGCCGATCAGCAGGAAGATGACGAAGATGGCGAGCGCCAGGAAGAACAGGAACTTGGCGATCCCGGCCGCCGCGCCCGCGATGCCGGTAAAGCCGAGAAGGCCGGCGATGACCGCGACGATGGCGAAGATGAGTGCCCATTTCAGCATGGTTGAGTCCTCCGGTTTTGGCTTGTTCCCACAACGTCGTCCCGGCGGGTTGGTTCCGCGCCTGTCCGATCTAATTGAGCCGGCAGGCAATCGGTGGAGGAGCGCATGGTTCAGGCGTCTTGGAACGGCGTGGTCATCGCCCGGTCGGACGATACGGTTGTGGTCGAGGGCAACCACTACTTTCCCGAGAGCGCTCTCGACTCCGGCCTGATCAGGCCGAGCGAGACGACGAGCTTCTGTCCGTGGAAGGGTACGGCCCACTACTACACGCTGGTCGTCGATGGCCGCGAGAACAGGGATGCCGTCTGGTACTATCCCGACCCGAAGCCCGCCGCCCAGGAGATCAGGGGCCGCGTCGCGTTCTGGAAGGGCGTCGTCGTGACGGCCTAGATCAGCGTCACCCGGTTGGGCAGTTCGTCGCGATCGTCCGGCAGCACGGGAAACTGCCGCTCCAGCAGGCCGGCGCAGCGATCCACCGCCTCGATGAAACCGTCGGCCAGCTCGCCCCGCCGGATCCGGGCGGCGAAGGCCTCGACGACGCCCTGCCACGACCGGGCGGGGATGCGTTCGTCGATGGCGCGGTCGACGATGATCTCGATGTGGTGCTCGGCGAGCGAGACGAACAGCAGCACGCCGACGCGGCCCGACGTGCGCCGCTGGACCAGGGCCGAGAACTGCAGCCTGGCCAGCTTTGCGGCTTCCTCGCGCCGCACCCAGCGCGGCGCCAGCAGCGGCCGGATCGGCGCCGCATGCAGGATCAGCCCGGCCACTACAAGCACCGCCGCTTCGATACCGAACAGCGCCCGAGCGTGCAGGTCGGGCAGAGTGAGCGCCGCCGTGCCGCCGGTTACCAGGGCGAGCAGCGCCGCCCACAGCGCCGGCCATGCCGCATAGCGGTCGGCGGCCTGGGCCACGGCCAGCGCGAACTCGGCGCCGGTCCGCTTCTCGGCTGCCGCCACCGCCGCCTCGATCCTGTCCTGATCCTCGCGCGTCAGTTTCATCGCGTCACCACCGTCCCGTCGCGCCGCCGCCGCCGAACGATCCGCCGTCGCCCGAGAAACCGCCCGAGCCGCCCCAGTCGTCGTCCGAGCCGCCGCCGATGGTCCAGCCGCCGCTGCTCCAGCCGCCGTCGGCCCAGCCGCGCGAGCGCGCTCCCCAGATGCCCGGCCGATTGCGCCGGCCCAGTCCGAACAGGGCCCTGAACACCCAGAACACCATGATCAGGCCCAAGATCACGAACGGCACCCAGTCCACGCCGAAAGGCAGCGGGCTCATCACCGGCTGCGCCCCGGGCGGCGCGTGCGTCCAGCCCAGCGCGTCCAGCATGGCGGCGGTGCCGTCGGTGATCCCGGTCTCGTAGTCGCCGCGCTTGAAGGCGGGAATGATCTTCTGCTCGATGATCGCGCGGCTGAGCGCGTCGGTCAGCTCGCCCTCGAGGCCGTAGCCGACCTCGATGCGGACCTGCCGGTCGTTGGGCGCGACCAGCAGGATCGCGCCGGTGTTCGTGTCCTTCTCGCCGATCCCCCATTTGCGCCCGAGGCCGACGCCGTAGTCCTCGATGGCGGTGCCCTCGAGGCTCTTCACCGTGACCACGACGGCCTGGCGCCGCGTGTCGTGCTCGAAGCTCTCCAGCCAGCCGTCGATCCGCCGTTCGGCGGGCTCGGACAGGATCTGCGCCTGGTCGACCACCCGTCCGGTCAGTGCGGGATAGTCGGGCGCCCTGGCCGAGGCGGGCAGGGCGGTGAACAGCAGCGCCAGGGCCAGGCCGGCCCAGGCGCCGCCGCGAAGCGCCCGCGTCACTGGAAGTTCACCGTCGGCGCGGCCTGGGACTCGGCGGTGGCGGCGAAGCTCTCCTTCACCTTGGCATCGGGATAGAAGATGCCTGCGACCCAGCGGCCCGGAATGGTGCGCAGCTCGGTATTGTACTTCTGCACCGCCGCGATGTAGTCGCGCCGGGCGACGGCGATGCGGTTCTCGGTGCCCTCGAGCTGGGACTGCAGCGCCAGGAAATTCTGGTTGGCCTTCAGGTCGGGATAGCGCTCCACCACCACCATCAGGCGGGCCAGCGCGCTCGACAGTTCCGACTGGTTCTGCTGGAACTGCCGGAACGCCTCGGGGTTCTCCGTGATGTCGGCGGGCAGGGTCATCTGGGTCGCCTTGGCGCGGGCCTCGACCACGGCGGTCAGCGTCTCCTGCTCGTGCTCGGCATAGCCCTTCACCGTCTCCACCAGGTTGGGGATCAGGTCGGCGCGGCGCTGGTACTGGTTCTGCACCTGGCCCCAGGCGGCCTTCACTTCCTCGTCATAGGTCGGCACGTTGTTGATGCCGCAGGCCGACAGGCCCACGGCCAGGGTCATGGCGAGCAGCACGGTCCTGGCGTTGGAAAACATGGCGCAGATCATCGGCGGTCCTCTCCCAGTGGCGCGCCACAGTAGCACGCTACCGGCATGTAGGGATGCGACCGGCTGCGCTCAAGTCCGTGGACCGGCAGGAATGTGATGATCCTTCCAATCCGCGCGCGTGCTGGTTAACGTCCCGCGCAACCGGAATCACGAGGAAACGACCATGGAAACCATCGGCATCGGCTTCTATTTCGAGGACATCCACGAGGGCTTCAAGTTCCGTACGCTGGGGCGCTCCATCACCGAGGCCGACATCGCCAACTTCCTGGGCGCCACCGGCATCACCGAGGTGCTGTTCACCAACCTCGACTATTTGCAGAACCACACCGACTTCCCGGCGCGTCTGGTGCCCGGCGCGCAGGTGTTCGCCGTCGCCGAGGGACTGACCATGTCCGCCTCGATCCAGGAAACCGGCGTCGCCTTCCTCGGCATGGACCTCAACATCGAAGGGCCCGTATTCGCCAACGACACCCTTCATGTCGAGGTCGAGGTGATCGAGGCCCGCCGCACCAGCAAGCGCCCCGATCGCGCCCTGGTGCGCACCCGCAACACGGTGAAGAAGCAGGACGGCAAGACGGTGATGGTCTACACGCCGCTTCGCATGATGAAGTGCCGCACCAACGGGTAAGTGCGGACCTCGACTCGGCTCGCCGGTAGCATGGTGCCACGGTGATGGAGTAGGCTGCCGCCCAGGGCGGCGCCGTGGGGGCGCGCCCGGAACCGGGGGACACCATGCCGTTCTATCTGATCCAGGCGGACTACAGCGCTGAGAGCTCGAAGAAGCTCGTCGAGAAGCCGCAGCAGCGGGAAAAGGCGCTGGCCAAGGCGTGCAAGGCGCTGGGCGGGAAGATGCACCAGTTCTTCTTCAGCTTCGGCGAGTACGACGCGGTGGTGATCGCCGAGCTGCCCGACAACCAGGCCGCGGCGGCGCTGTCGCTGTCGGCGGACGCCGGCGGCGCGGTGCGCAAGATGCATACGACGCCGCTGCTGACCCCGGCCGAGGCGCTGGAGGCAATGAAGCGCGCCAAGTCCGACGAGTACGCGCCGCCGAAATAGCGTGTCGCGTGTCTACGCCCTGGCGGCGTAGATCATCCGGCCTTCGCCCAGCCGCTGCATCACCGCGTGCAGCTTGTCCTGTTCGAAGGCGAAGCAACCCTGGCTGCGGCCCAGCACGCCGTGGTCGCGGATCATGTCGCGGCTGACGTACCAGGCGCCGTGGACCACGATGGCGCGGTCGCGGGCATTATCGTTGGTGGGATCGAGGCCGTCGAGCCGCATGGAGCGGCCGTGCTGGCCGGTATAGAAGTCGCTGGTGCGGTAGGCTCCCTCCGAGGTCGCTTCGGAGCCCACTACGTTGGAGAAGTTCTTCAGCCAGCCGGTATGCTTCGGGTCCGAGCCCTTGCCGTGGGCGACCAGGTACGAGCTGACCTTGCCATCGCCCACATTCACCAGGTGGAAGCGCGGCAGCCGCGAGGGCTTGGCGAAATCGGCGACGGCGATCACGTCGCGCTTGGGAATCTGGTCCTGGTGCCGTTCCAGCGAGGCGAGCGCGCGGCGAAGCAGGTCGGGATCGAGGCCGGAGGCGCGGGGAAGCTTTTCGAGGGCCGTCCCGCCGGCAGCCATGGACGCGCTCGAAAGCGCCAGCACCGCCGTTCCTGCCAGTCCTGCGCCCAGAAGGGCGCGCCGCGATAAGTTCAAACCCTCTCTCCTCCGCACGGCCGTGGCGTGCGTTCCCGATGCCTGCCTGTAGTGCGGGCTGCGGCGGAGCCGTGCCCTGTGGAACCGCCGTTTTTATACCGGAGTACAGGCTAAAAGGCACTGCCTAATTTCACGGCAGCGCACTTTTCCGCAGTCGATGCGACGTATAGATTGCCCAAAAGCCTGAGGGGCCGACGATATTTCAATCTCTATTGGGGCCCGCGCATAATGAAACGCGAACGAAACCATCCCCTTTGCGAGGTATTCAAGTATGTTTGCGCGCTTTTCTCGCCTTCTTCTCGGCGTTCATCCGCGCTATTTCGGCGAGGCGGCAGGTGATGATCTGTCGCACCAGCGCCTCGGGCAGGGGGTCGCTCCGGCGTGAAGCGGAGCGTGCCCCTTGACGTGCGCCAGCCCTCGAGCGCCTCGCCGAGTTCATCGTACACGCCGCCGCTCATGCCGAAAAGCGAGCAATGCTCCTTGAACGCGGCGAACGACAAAAGCGGCCTCCCGAGCTTGTAGCTCGGCATGCCCCAGCTGATCCGCTCCTCGGCGCCCGGAACGGCGGAAAGGATCATGGCCCGCAGGTCATCGAGCACGGGGCGGAGCCGCTCCGGCACGGCGGCCATGTACGCGTCGACGGTGGCGGGCTTGTCCATGGCGTGCTCCTTCGGCGCGAGCATAGGCTTGAACCGCCGTTCCGCGCCATGGCATGCTCGCCGGGCCGAAAAAGGCGGTGCCGGTGTGGTTAGCCCGGCCGCCTTCCCGAACGGAAGGCTCTGTCCGGCGGGCGCTCCGCGCGCTGCCGAGTCCCATGGCCTGGATGCCCGCGCGCGGTGCGCGGGCCGAAGACAGGACATGAACCATGCAGCAGCAGATGTCCGTGATCACCCTGGGCGTCGCCGATCTGGCGCGCTCGCGCCGGTTCTACGTGGACGGCTTCGGCTGGACGCCGGTGTTCGAAAACCCCGAGATCGTCTTTTACCAGATGAACGGATTCGTGCTGGGGACGTGGCAGCATACGGCGCTCGCCGCCGATCTCGGCCGGCCGCCGGAGACGAAGCCAGGCATCATGTCGCTCGCCCACAATGTGGCGGTGCGGTCCGACGTGGAGCCGGTGATGGACGCCCTGTGCGCGGCGGGCGGCTCGCTGGTCATGGAGGCCTCGGCGCCGCCGCACGGCGGCTACCGCGGCTACGTCGCCGATCCGGACGGCCATGCCTGGGAGATCGCCTGGAACCCGGACTGGCCGATCAGCCCGGAAGGCCATGTGACCTTCGGTCCATAGCGCTTTCGCCCCGTCCCCGGCGCTGGCATGCTGGCGTCGAAAGGGGACCCAGGTGAACCCGCACCGGATCGAGGTCACGACGCTCGGCGACCTGCTGCTCCGCGCCGCCGACCGATGGCCGGACAACGACGCCGTGGTGTTTCCGGACGGCCGGCGCAGCTTCGCCGAGCTGGCCGCGCGCGCCTGTGACACGGCGCGCGCGCTGGTCACCTTGGGAATCCGGCCGGGCGAGCATGTGGGCATCCTCATGCCCAACTGCCTCACCTTCCTCGACCTGCTGTTCGGCATAGCCTTGGCGGGCGCGATCCCCGTGCCGCTCAACGGCCGCTACAAGGCCGCGGAGACCGGCTACGTGGTCGAGAACGCCGACATCGTCGCGCTGTTCACCAGCGACACGATCTCGGAATTCGCCGATTTCGCCGCCATCCTGGGCGAGGCGTTCCCCGAACTGCGGGATCAGTCCGATCCGCGCCGCGTGTCGCTGCCGGGCGCGCCGAAGCTGCGCACGCTGGTGATGTACGGCGCGCCGGCGCCCGGCTTCATGGACTGGCGGGACTTCGAGGCGCTGCGGGACGGCGCGTCCGACGACGAGGTGGACCGCCGCCGGGCGGCGGTCGCCCTCAGGGACCCGTGCCTGATGATGTACACCTCCGGCACCACCGCCAATCCGAAGGGCTGCCTGCTGTCGCACGAAGCGGTGATCCGCAACGCCTTCGCCATGAACCGCGAGAAGTATTTCTTCGGCCCGGAGGACCGCTGCTGGGACCCGCTGCCCATGTTCCACATGGCCGCGCTGCTGCCCATGCTGACCATGTTCACCGGCGGCGCCGCGCTGCTCTCCATGCTCCATTTCGAGCCGGGCGAGGCGCTCGCGATGATCGAGGCGGAGCGGGCGACCGCCATCTTTCCGCTGTTTCCCACGGTGATGACCGGGCTGATCAACCATCCGGACTTCCCGCGCCGCGACCTGAGCCGGGTGCGCCGCGTGTCCAACACCGGCCCGCCCGACACGCTGCGCCTGTTCCAGGCGGCGATGCCCTGGGCGGTGCATACCAGCGCCTTCGGCATGACCGAGAACGGCGGCGGCATGTGCATGGGCAGCCCGTCGGACAGCGAGGTGCAACGCCTCGAAACCTGCGGCACGCCGCTGAGCGGCATGGAGATACGCATCATCGATCCCGACACTGGCGCCGAACTGCCGGCCGGAGCGAAGGGCGAGCTGAAGGTCCGCGGCTATTCGGTGTTCGGCGGCTACTACAAGGATCCGGCCAGGACCGCCGAGGTGCTGCGGAACGGCTGGTTCCACACCGGCGATCTCTGTTCCGTGGACGAGGCCGGCCATGTCACCTGCCACGGCAGGCTGAAGGACATGGTGAGGGTCGGCGGCGAGAACGTCGCCGCGCTGGAGATCGAGGCGTTCCTGATGTCCCATCCGGCGGTGAAGCTGGCCCAGGTGATCGGCGTGCCGGACGAGCGGCTGCAGGAGGTCGCGGCCGCCTTCGTCGAGCTCAAGCCCGGAGCGTCGGCCACCGAGGACGAGATCATCGGCTTTTGCCGCGGCCGCATCGCCGGCTTCAAGGTGCCGAGGCACGTCCGCTTCGTCACCGAATGGCCCATGTCGGCCTCGAAGGTGCAGAAATTCCGCCTGCGCGAGGCGTTTCAGGCCAGCTGACGCGCCCGCAGGTGCTCGGCGAGCCGCACCGACAGCGCGACGATGGTCAGGGTCGGATTGGCCCAGCCGCCGCTGGGGAACACCGAAGAGCCGGCGACATAGAGATTGCCGACGCCGTGCACCTTGAGATCGGCGTCGACGACGCCCTTCCTCGGATCGTTGCTCATGCGGGTCGTGCCCATGTGATGGCTTCCGCCGCTCACGCCGCGCATGAGGCCGTCGCCGGTCTCCGGCGCCCACAGGAAACGGCCCAGTCCGGAACGGGCAACCTCGGCGGCCAGCGCCGCGTGAACCCGGGCGATGCCGTCCCGGTCGATGGGCGACAATCGCCAGTCGAGCGCCGCGAGCGGCTCGCCCAGCGCGTCGCGCCGGGGCGAGAGCGTCACCCGGCTGTCGGGATTGGGGACCTGCTCGGTGAAGTTGCACAGCTGCAGGCACCATGGCGCGGCGCGGCGTCCGAGCGCCAGCTTCGCCAGGCCGGCGGGATGCGACGCCAGCGCCGAGGCGGCCCACGCGACCGTGCCGAGCCGGTGATTGCCCGGCCTCATCAGGACGCCGCTGGCGGCCCAGGCCAGCAGCGGCCGGATGGTCAGCTCGGCCCGGAACTGGGGAACCCGCAGCCGGCGCGCCAGGTCGTCGGTGGCGGCGAGGTGAAAGCGCACGTTGTGGTCGCCGGCCGGAACCTGCTGCCAGTAATGGGTATAGTCCGCATGCAGATCATAGGCGGGGCCTGGCGCCAGGACGCCTCGGACCCAGGCCGGATGCTCCATGAAATGGCGCCCGACCATGTCGCTGCCGTTGCCGACACCGGCGGCGAGCTGGTCGTTGGAGGCAAGCAGCAGGCGGGCGTTCTCGATGCCGCCGGCCGCCAGGACCACGACTCCCGCGCGGATGGTGCGGTTGGTTCCGCCCGCGATGCGCACGGTCACGCCCGAGACCCTGCCGAGATCGTCGTCCAGCACGAGCCGGGTCGCCGTGCCGTTGAGCAGGAACGTCACGTTTCCCCTGGCGGCCAGCGCTGCCGCGTGATCCTTGCCGAAATCCACCACCCTGTAGCGAGACACCGTCGTCTCGAACCCGCCGCCCAGCGGCAGCAGCGGCACGCCGATGGACCGTGCCGTGGCCGGGGCGTCGAAGTCCGTCCCGGCCAGCCCCACGATCTCCAGCGCCCTCGGGTAGTGCCGCGACAGCTCCGCATGGGAGATCGGCCAGGCGCCGCCGGGCACCCAGTCGCGTTCCTCCATCTCCAGCGGCGACAGCGGCACGCAGTGTCCGCCCCAGAGCGTCGACGTGCCGCCCAGGCAGAACGCCCGCGGTGCGCGTTCCGTGCGGTAGGGACGCCCGATCACGTCGAGCGGGCCGCGAAGGGCCTCGGCGGAGCCGTCCGGCCCGCCGCTGTCCACGAGGCAGATGCGGCGCCCGCCGGTGGCCAGTTCCAGGGCCAGCGTGACCCCGGCAGGGCCCGAGCCGATGACGCAGATATCGGTGTCGATGACGTCGCCCAGCGACCCCGATCGCGCGTCAATGATGCCGTTTGTCATCGTCCCCACAGGATAGTTGCCTTCTCCCTCCATATACCCCGACGTATAGTCACGTTGAACCGGTGTGATGGAGAGAGCTGCTGTGGCGGCGGATGGGGGGCTCGGTTCGAGGCATGCATGAGGTCAGCATCATCTCCAGGAAGTTCATGGGGCTGCTTCAGGATGCGGCGCTCATCCGGCGGCTGATGACCGAACGTGGTCTCGGCAGCCGCCTGTTCATGGCCCGCATCCGGAACCGCTACGGACTGCCGGCGCGCCTGGCGATGCGGGCGGCGATGACGGCGGGCGAGGACAAACCGGCGGTAAACGTCATGCTCAACGACATCTGGCCGCAGTGGCTGCCGTTCGCCCGCCGGAACGTGATGCTGCCCAATCACGAATATATCGGCGAGCATAGTGTAGCCAGGATCGGCGAAATGGACCTGGTGATGTGCAAGACCCGGGTTGCCGAGCAGGCCATTGGGGCGCTTGGCGCGAACGTCCTCTACACCGGCTTCACGACGCCGGACGATCCGTACGACCCCGCGATCGCGCGCAACCGCAACCGGTTCCTCCACGTGACCGGCACCACCACCCAGAAGGGTACCAAGCCGTTGCTCGACCTGTGGAAGGCCCATCCGGATTGGCCGGAACTGGTTGTCGTCGTGCGCCTGCCCTGGGCCGCGCCCGCCATCTACGCCGCACCCAACATCACCATCATCGACCGCGAGGTACCACCTGGCGAGATGGCGGTGCTGCAGAACCAGTGCGGCGTGCACATCTGTCCCTCCGAGGCGGAAGGCTACGGCCACGTGCTCGCCGAAGGGCTTGCCTGCGCTGCCGTCGTCATCACCACCGACGGCGATCCGATGAACGAACTGATCCGCCCGGAGCACGGCGTGCTGGTGCCGTGGAGCCGGAGCGAGCCCAAGGCCCTGGCGACGGCCTATTTCGTCGACCCGGACGCCCTCGAGGCGGCGGTCGAGCGCGTCCTCGCCATGAGCGACGAGGCTTTCGCCGCCATGGGACGTCGCGGGCGGCGCTTCTACCTGTCGGAGCGGCGGGCCTTTCTGCGCCGCTTCGCCGCGGCCTGGGACAGCCTCGTTTGAGGCCCTCCGTCGCCCTCGATGGGCGCCCCGCAAGTAAAAGGGCCGGCGACGATCCGTCACCGGCCCCGTCGGCCCCGCCTAATGGCGGCAAGGGTCACATGGGCATCTTCTTGTGTTCGGTCACGTCCGGCTTGCGGTCGTGGCGGCGCGCCTTGGCCATCTCCCACATCATCTTGATGTCGCTGCTCTCGCCGTCCCAGAACTCCGCATAGGTCGGGTGCACGGTGACGACGGCCACGTTCGCGCGCTCGGGCCCGCCGACGAACCACGCCTCGGCGGCCTTGTTCCACAGTTGCTTGATCATCGCCCGGTCCTCGCTGATGGACGCGGTTCCCGACAGCGAGATGAAATTCCGGTCCGTCGGCGCGATGAACGCCAGGTTGACGTCGTCGTCCTGCTCGATCTGGCGGGTCATGGTCGTCCCAGTCTCCACCAGGAAGCGGACGACGCCTGCTTCCGCATCGACCCGAGGCGACATCGGTCGTGATCTCAGCGTGTCTCCGTCGTGGGTGGTCGCCATGCAGAAGGTGAAGTCGTCCAGCAGGTCCCAAAGTTGCTTCAGGTCGGACATCGCTCTCTCCTCGTTGTTCGTGAGTGAAGAAACCAACCAGTCCATTGCTGGTTCCGGCGTATTTTCGTCCTGTGGGGCCGACAATTTCGGGGGACAGTGATTTCGGACAGGAGCAGTCTCAACGCGAATACCCGGTTACTTCATTTTGGAGGCGGCGATGACGAGCGAATTGACAATCAGAACCGGCACCATGGACGACGTGCCTGGCTGCGTGGCGATCATCGAAGCGCGGCGGGACCTGTATCAGGGATTTGAACCTCGCTTCTGGAACAAGGCGGTCAATTCCTGGGCGCTGACCGAGCGCTGGTTCGGCCACCTGTTCGGCGACGAGAAAGGGCTGGCGCTGGTGGCGGAGCGGGACGGGGAGTTGCTGGGCTTCCTGATCGGCACCAATTTCCCGGCGCCGCCGGTGTTCGATCCGGGGGGGGCCGAACGCGCTGATCGACGATTTCTACGTCAGGTCCGATGACCTCTGGCTCACGGTAGGCGCGGCTCTGCTGGAGGCGGGTCGCGCCGCGCTCAGGGCTCGCGGCTACGCCCAGATCGTGGTCGTAGGCGTCCAGCGCGACGAGGCCAAGAACGCGCTCCTGCGGCAATCCGATCTGTCGCTGGCGTCGAACTGGTGGACGGCAGGGTTGTAATGCTCGGCTGGCGCCGACGGCCGGTTGGAAAGGTTGGTAGTACGTTACCGTTCTGTTACCCTCGACCGCATGTTGCGGATCGCGGTCATCGGAAATGCGGGCGGAGGCAAAACGACGCTGGCGCGTCGCCTTGGCGCGGCACGTTCCCTTCCCCATTTCTCGGTGGATGTGATGCTGTGGGGTGACGGCAGGCGTTATGGCCTGGATGGGGTGTTTCTCGACATCCACGATGCTGCGCTGGCGCAGGACGCTTGGATCATTGATGGTGTTGGGCCCTGGGGCGCAATCGAGAAACGCCTGGAACGTGCCGACACCATTGTCGTCATCGACCTGCCACTGCGTCTCCACTATTGGTGGGCCTTCAAGCGGCAGGTGCGAAAATTTCTGTCTGGCGGAAAGTGTGCGCCGGGAGATTGGCCGGGGGCAACCTGCCCGTTTCGGTTGATGCGCATCATTCGACGACTGCACACCCAGTTCCGAGCCCAGTTGTTGGCAAAGGTCGACATGCTTCGTGGGTCCAAGTCCGTGTTCCATCTGCGCTCGCCCCGCGACATCGACGATTTCGTCGCGCGGTACGCTTAGAAGCGCTGGGCGAGTGCCTGGGAGCCGTGCTAACGTAACGTCTTGCAGCGCGCCGGAAATTTCGCTTGGAGCCGGAGCGCCGCCTAGACCGGCGTCTCCGGGGGGAGGGTAGCCGGTCGCGTCAATCACCGAGGCCACCATCGTAGACGTGCCGCTCGCGAGGGGATGGGCAATGCAGTGGTGTCGGTTTCGGTTGGTCGCGGCGGCGGCCGTGGCGGTGTTCCTGGCTGCAACGTGGGGTGGCGAGTCCCGCGCGCAGAGTATGCTCAGCGGCGAGTATGTCGCCACCAACGCGCCCTACACGGAAAGCGAGCGGGCCGGGCGCGAGATCTGGTTCTTCGCCACCGCCTTCAACGACCGGTTCTTCACCTACTCCTATCCGCAGCGGCTCGGCGCGGCCATCGACTGGTACCGGGTGCTGGGCGCCGAGCATCACGACCAGCTGTTTCAGGGCTGGGGAGCGATTCCCGATCCGGACTGCTGCATTCCGGGTGAGGACGGCTGTCCCGCCAAAAGCCTCGAGCAGACCTACGGCTTCCCCTATTGCCCGGGCGACGCCGACCTGCTGAGCCACGTGGGCAAGCAGGGATATGAGGATCCGGCCTGCATGTTCCAGGACGGTCCCTATAACAAGTCGACTCCCCACGGTGGCAAGGACCAGCGCCAGAGCGCCTGCGACCTGCGCTTCGGCACGTCGACCGGCGCGCTGGGCCTCAGGAAATTCCCAAATCCGCGCTTCGACGCGGAGAAATGGAAGGCGCTCAACGGCTCGCTGGCGTCGTGGGACGCCTACCGCAAGATGCTGTCGGCCGACCCGGCCAAGGCCGACGCGCGCATGAACCGGCTGTTCGACGGATCGATCGAGCCGCCGTTCCGTATCGGCATGTCCTGCGGCGCCTGCCACATCAGCTACAAGCCCGAGAACCCGCCCGCCGATCCGAACCATCCCAAGTGGGAGAACATCGACGGGCTGGTCGGCAACCAGTACAGCCGCATCTCCCAGCTCCTGGCGTCCGGCATGGACAAGCACCGGCTGGAATGGCAGCTGATCGGCTGGGCGCGGCCCGGCACGGTCGACACCTCGGCGCTGCCCATGGACACGGCGGCCAATCCGGGCACCATGAACGCCATCATCAACTTCATGAAGCGCCCGCTCCACCGGCACGAGGTCCTGAAGTGGCGCAAGGCGTCCAGTTGCGCCGAGGGCGCGGACCCGGCTTCGTGCTGGTGCGAGCCGGGCAAGCCCGGCAAGTGCTGGGAACGCTCGATGAAGACCGAGATGGTCGCCAACATCCTCAAGGGCGGCGAGGATTCCATCGGCTACGCCGAGGCGATCCAGCGGGTCTATTTCAACATCGGTTCGTGCGCCGAGCAGTGCTGGCTGAACCATATCCCCGATCTGCGCGCGGTCGACCCGGCCCAGCGCAATTATGGCCAGACGCCGTTCGACATCGGCCAGTGCCGCCGCGACTGCGCCAGTTTCCGCGCCATCGAGGACCGGCTGGACGACGTGATCGCCTTCTTCCTCACCGCCCGGCCCACGGACCTGTGGAAGGCGCGCGGCCTGCGGAGCGAGCGCGATCTGGAAGTGGCGCTCGAAGCCGAGTTCGGCGCCGGTGCGGTCGCCAAGGGCCGGACAATCTTCGCGGCGGGTTGCGCCCGCTGCCACTCCAGCCAGAAGGGGCCCTACGACAATTTGGACTTCCGCGCCGTCGACGAGGCCGATCCGACCTTGCGCGTAGACTGGCTGGGCAACGACGCGCCGACGCTGGCCACCGAGGTCGGCACCTACAACGCCCGCGCGCTGCACTCCAACCACATGGAAAGCCGGGTCTGGGCGCAGTACGCGTCGAAGACGCTGCACGAGCGCTCCGCCGACCCGAACCTGAAGGAGCTGCTCAAGGGCAACGGCCGCGGCTACTACCGCAACATCTCGCTGCTCAGCCTGTGGGCGCACGCGCCGTTCATGCACAACAACGCGGTCGGTCCGGAAATCTGCGGCAAGCCCACCGATCCGGCCTACGATTTCTACGCCTCGCCCTATGTGGACGCCGCCGGCAAGCCGCTCGCCGATCCGCCGGCCTGCTGGCCGTTCGATCCCTCGGTCGAGGGGCGCTACAGGCTCTACAAGGCGTCCATGGAGGAGATGCTCAACCCGCGCTCCCGGGTGCCGAAGATGTTCCTCACCCAGGACGACATCATCGTCGACGTGGCGCCCGAGCTGAAGATCGGCGACATCACCACGGGCCTGACCCTGAAGATCCCGAAGGGCTTCCCGGCGGTGGCGCTGAACAGCCTGCGCTACAAGGACCTGATGCAGGACATGGTGCTGCTCGAGCGCCATCCCGACGAGCTCGACGCCAAGTACAAGGACGTGCTGACCGTCGCCCAGTACGACGACCTGAAGCAGGGCCTGAAGGACCTGCGCGCGCGGCTGCTGAAGGAGCGCGAGAAGGCGGTGATGGACATCACCGGCGATCCCAACACCTTCATCCAGCGCTACTACTCGAACGTGCTCGACCGGGTCGAGAACAAGGGCCACCGCTTCGGCGAGGACCTGTCGCCGGCCGACAAGAAGGCGCTGATCGCCTTCCTGGCGACCCTGTAGGGAGACCGGCCATGAACAAGATCGTGCACGCCGCCCTGATGCTGTCGCTGGCCGCCGGACTTCACGCCTGCGATCGTTCGCCGGACATCCCCTTCGCACCGACCGACTCCAGCCTCGCCGACCCGGACAACCCGTCCAAGGTGTTCCACACGGACATGGCCAGGGTCGAGCACGACTTTCCGCTGACGCGCGAGGAGCGCATGGCGCTGACGCCGGAGAACATCCAGGGCTTCACCCAGGAACAGATCGACCAGATCTACGGCCGCCTGACCGCCGGGCCGATCCCGGACGGCGGCCACGAGGGCGACCTGTTCTTCGCCCGCGGCGAGGACCTCAGGACGCGCATGGACGAGATCATTGGCGGCATCGGCGGGCGCCTCGCCGATGCCAAGATCAAGACGCTGGAGAACGTCGGCCGCCACCTCTGGAAGGGCAAGATGTTCTACCGCGACGAGCGGGTCTTGCGGAACTTCATCGAGGATCCCAGGGCGCTCGATGCGCTGATCGACCGGCCCGAGGCGATGTTGAAGACCGAGATCGAGCGGCGCGGCTGGCTCGGCATGTTCGACAGCAGGACCACGGTCTACCTGATGTTTCCGGCCAAGCTCTATTGCGGCCAGAGCCTGCTGGACGGACGGCGCGAATCCGTGATCGTCGATTACAACTACGCCGACGAGATACCGGGCTACCAGGAGCGGCCCGACAGCCTCGCGGGCCGCAACGGCCTCAGGGTGCGCGACGAGGTGCGCATGGTGCGGCCCGGCTTCTACCTGGGCCGGGCCTACATGAACCGCATCTTCCTGCTGAACTTCACCGTCTACAACGAGAAGGCCGCCGAGGCCGGCGAAAAGGCCTTCCGCGAGGGTGCGCCGATCGAGGAGGACTGCTGGACCGGAGAACAGGTTGCGCAGGCCGGTCAGAACTGACCGGCCATGAAGGGGGCGGCAAGGGGGACGGAAGGAGGGTTGCCGATGGCTGCTGCAATCGCCACGATCCTGGCAATCCCTTCCGTCCCCCACGCTGCGCCGCTGCTGCTGGCCGATCCGGCAAGGCCGGGCGAGACCGCGCCTTCCGTCGGCCGGTCGCTGTTCGACGACCTGTTCGGCGCCGCCACGGGCACCGAGCCGCCATATCCGTTCGAGCGCCTGACCGCGGCCGTGACCAAGGCCAATGGCGGAGTACGGCCGCGGGCGGTGCTGATCCCGATGGGCCGCTCGCTGCAGCGGCTGGCCGCCGATCCCGACTACTTCGCCTCGCCGAGAGTGGTCATGGGCGTCGGCGCCTCGAACGCGCAGGCCTCCCTTCACATCAGGGACAGGCTGTTCATCGGCTACCAGCCGGCATCGGCCTCCATGGAGGTGATCAGCTACAACGAGACCTTGGGCCGGTTCGAGTTCCAGGTGGTCAGCAACTATGACGGCGCCGGCAAGCCGCTGGTCGAGTACGCCGACCGCTCGCTCTGCACGAGCTGTCACCAGGGGCACGGCCCGATCTTCCCGATCGCCCAGTGGAACGAGACCAACGCCAACCCGGAGATCGCGTCGCGCATGGCGGGGCTGGGGTCGTCGTTTCATGGCGTGCCGGTGAAGCGCGGCATCGACGAGCCCGACGCGCTCGACCAGGCGGTGGGGCGGGCGGGCCGGCTGGCCCTTGTACCGTTCGTCTGGCGGCAGCTCTGTGCGGCCGCGCCGGGCCTGCGTCCGGCCGAATGCCGCGCGCGGCTGCTGCTGGCGGCACTGCGCTGGCGGCTCGGCGGCTCGCGCGGTCCGTGGCGGGCCGGGGAAGACGCGGATTTGGCCGCCGCGCTCCATGCGGCCTTGCGGTCGCTGTCGCCCGAAGGCGTCGCCGTTCCCGATCCAAGCCTGCCCGACCGCAACCCGCTGCTCGAGCTGGAGGCGGGTACGAAACCGATGGACGTGGTCGAGCCCGAGGGGGTCTACGATCCCGCCGCCGCGCGTGCGCCGCGCCTGCTGGCGAGCCCGTCCGATGCCGAGGGCGACACCCTCGCGCTCGCCGTCGCCGTCATCGGCGAGTCGTTTTCTCCGCGGATGGTCGCAGGCATCGATGCGGCGCTGACGCGCCGTGGCGGCCCTGCGACCCGATTTGCGGCCGCCTGCGCCATCGAGCGCGTTTCGGGCGAAACCCGCTTCGAGTGCGAGGGTCCGGTCCTGACGATGTCCGGCCATGTCTCGGCCGGCGGCGGCACGGTGAGCCGGCTGGCGCTGAAGGGTCACGCGCCGCTCGGCGGACTCGCGGTGCTGCCCGGATCCGGACGCGACCTACGGCTGGCGGAAGCCGCCCAAGGGCTGACCGCGCGTCTCGCCACCGGCGAGCGGCTGGCGCCGCTGCGGCTCGGCGAGGGCAGCGCCGAGATCGCGGTCATCGACGACATCGCCGCGCTGCGACGGGCGATGGCGGCTCTCGATCGGTCCTCGACCGACAAGATGCCGCGGGACGTTGCCGACATGGTGCGGGCCGAACTCGCGGGGCCGGCGCCGTGAAAGCCTGGCTGTCGCGCACCGCCGACCGGATCGCCGCGTTCCTCCGATGGCTGTGGCGGAACCGCTGGAAACTCGTGCTGGCCATGGTCCTGCTGGTCGTGCTGACGGCGCTGTGGGCATGGTGGCACTTCACCCGCGACGAGCCGCAGGTGTTCGATGATCCGGTGCGGCACTTCAAGTACGGCTCCACCGGCGGCGACCGCATCGCCGGAATTCCCATCGGCATCTGGAAGGGTCTGCCGAAGCTGTGCGCACCCTATTTCGGCGGCGACAGCTGGGAGGCGCTCGGCTTCAACTTCGAGGCGGGCATGGAGCGGCCGGTCGGCACCAGCCTGCGCCGCACCGTCGGACTCGACCGGGTGTTCCTGAACTGCGCCGCCTGCCACACCGGCACCTGGCGTGCCGATCCGGCGGCCGAGCGGACGCTGGTCGTCGGCATGCCGGCCAACCGGCTGGACCTCGCCCGGTTCGCGCGTGGCCTCGGCGCCTGCGCGGCCGACGAGCGGTTCAACCCGTGGCAGGTGATCCAGGCCGCCGAGGATGCCGGTGCGCGCTATTCCATGCTGGAGCGCACCCAGCTCTATCTCGCGGTGCCGGCGATCAAGGAATTCCTGATACTCGCCCGGCATCGCTTCCGCTTCTTCGAGCGCGAGCCGGAATCCGGCGTCGGCCGCTTCGACACCTTCAATCCGGCCAAGGCGCTGCTCAACTGGCCGCTGGAGGCGCTGCCCGACGAGGAGATGGTCGGCAATGTGGATTTCCCGTCGCTGTGGCTGCAGGGCAAGCGTGACGGCATGCGGCTGCACTGGGACGGCAACAACGATAGCGTCGAGGAGCGCAACCGTAGCGCCAGCTTCGGTAGCGGCGGCGTGCCGACCACCCTCGACCGGCCCGCGGTGAAACGCATCGCCGACTGGCTGCGTGACGAGGCGGCGCCGCCGCCCTGGCCGTTCGCCATCGACCGGCAGCGGGCCGAGCGGGGCAGGGTTCTTTATGGCCGGTTCTGCGCCGAGTGCCACGGCGCGAGCGGCCGCGACTTCTCCGGCCGGCTGGTCGGCCAGGTGGTGCCCATCGAGGACATCCGCACCGATCCCTGCCGGCTGGACAACTACAGCTGGGCGCTCGCCGTGGAGCAGGGGAACCTCTACGCCGCCTATCCGGACGAGCGCTTCCGCCGGTTCCGCAAGACCCACGGCTACGCCAACATGCCGCTCGACGGCCTCTGGCTGCGCGCGCCCTACCTGCACAACGGCTCGGTGCCGACGATCCGCGACCTGCTGGAGCCCGCGGACAAGCGCCCGGCCGTGTTCTGGCGCGGCAACGACGTGATCGACCGGCGGAAGCTGGGCTTCGTCTCGGACCTGCCGTCGCAGGGCAAGGAGAAGTTCTTTCGCTACGAGACCCGCTGCGTCGACGAGGCGGGCCGCAGGACGCCCTGCGCCAACGAGACCAACCCGGAGAACCTGCACGAGGCCAACCGCTGCGTGCCCGGCCCGTGGGCGGGCAACAGCAATCGGGGCCATGACGGCCCGGAATACGGCACCGATCTGCCGCCCGACGACAAGGATGCGATTGTTGAGTACCTCAAGACCTTCTGAGGGGAGCATGACGGCAGGTCCGCGCACGCTGGAGTTGTCCTTCGCGACGCCGCCGCGCGGCTCCTCAGGACGCTCGGTTTTTGTTGTATCCGCATCCAAAGCCGAGAGTGCTGAGGAGGGCCGCAGGCCCGTCGCGAAGTACGTTCCAGCTTGCTCCGGCCAATCTGCCAGCCCGGACCCGGGAGCACGTCAATGGTGACCCCATCCAAATGGCGCCGCCGCGCGGTGATCGCGCTGGCGCTCGCGCTGCTGGTCTGCGTCTCGGCGGGCGTGCTGCTCTGGTGGAAATTCTTCAAGTCCGCGGACCAGGAATTCGCCGCCGACCCGGAGACCGGTGCCTCGGCCGAGCTGCAGCGGTTCAAGTACGGCACGCTGGGGGGCGATCTGATCGCCGGCATTCCCTATCCGATCCTGTTCGTCCTGCCGCGTGTGTTTCCGGACAAGATCGGCGAGGGCGGCGGCTACGGTGCGTTCGGCCTGCCGTGGGAGCCGGGTCAGCGCCTGCCGATCGGCTTCTCGATCAGGCGAAAGGGCTTCGAGCGGATCACCGTCAACTGCGCGCTGTGCCACACAACACAGTATCGGTTGACGGAAAACGAGAACCCGCGCTTCGCCGTGGGCGGGCCGGGTCACACGGTGGACATCCAGCGGCTGCTGCGCTTCCTGTTCGCCTGTGCCAATGACGAGCGCTTCACCGGCGACCGGCTGCTGCCCGAGATGGCGCTGCACTTCCCCATGGATGCGGCCGATCTCGCGCTCTACAAGTTCGTCATCATCCCGGCCACCCGCGCCGCGCTGAAGGAAGGCGAACGCCAACTGGCGTGGATGGAAAAGCGGCCCGACTGGGGACCCGGCCGCGATGACGCGTTCGGCCTGCCCAAATTCGTCCTGACCCAGGCGGAGGACGACGGCACCCTGTCGACCACCGATTTCCCGTCATTGTGGAAGCTCGGCGCGCGCAAGGGCGGCCTCTATCACGCGGGAGGCGAGGCGGGGAACCTGTCGACGGTGGTCGCGACCTCGTCGCTCGGTACCGGCGTGCTGCCCGGTCCCGGCTTCGACCGGCAGAACGACTGGACCGAGGCGTTCATCGAGAACCTGACGCCGCCGCCGTTCCCAGGTCCGATCGATCCTGCGAGGGCGGCGGCCGGAGAGACGCTGTTCGCGGCGCATTGCGCCTCGTGCCATGCGGGCGCGCGCACCGGCACCTCGATCCCGCTCGCCGAGATCGGCACCGATCCGGAACATGTACTGACCTGGCAGAAGGACGACGCGCGCCGCATGAAGAAGGTGAGCGCGGTGCTGGGCGTGAAGGAGCCGCCGATGGTCGCGTCCCGGGGATACGTGGCCAAGCCGCTGGTCGGCGTCTGGCTGCTTGGGCCCTACCTCCACAACGGCTCGGTGCCGACGCTGGCCGACCTGCTGATGCCGCCCGCCGAACGGCCCAAAATGTTCTGGCGCGGCCATGACGTCGTCGACCGGGAACGGGTGGGCTTCGTCTCGTCGGGTGTCCAGGCCAAGCAGCGCGGTTTCCGCTACGACGTCGTCCTTCGCGGCAACTCCAATGCCGGCCATGAATGGGGCACGCAACTGGAGCCGGATCAGAAGCTGGCTCTGATCGAATATTTGAAAGGGCTGTAGCCGATTCGGGAGCCGGCGTGCCGGCTCCCGTTGCCCGGTTTACGGCGACATCGGCTTGTGCTGGCGCTTGCCGGTGGCCATGCCGCTGGCGGCATCGCGCGGCGACGTCACGGCGCAGGCCGAGGCATCGGCGACCGGCTTGCCGCTGGCGTCGACGCAGCCGCCGGACGCGCAGACCGAGGCGTCGGTGACCGGCTTGCCGCTGGCATCGACGCAGGCCGAGCTGCTCGACGACGAACTCGAACTCGAGCTCGAGGTCGACTCCATTAGTTTCGGCGAGCTCTTGTCCACATCCTTGGCGGCGGCCGGGCCGGCGACGGCGAGCGCGAAGACGGCGGCGAGCGCGGCACCGAATAGTGTTCCCTGTTTCATCGTGTCCCTCATCGAGAAATGCCCCCCACTGGGAAACTAGCACTCCGTTCCGCTTCAGCAATGGATGCTCGCAAATATGTGCAAGGTGCGCCGGTGCCCCAGGTGCTTTTCGAACCTCGCGGCTGCGGCTAAGGTGAACGCCATTCTGGCGGGGGCGGCATGAACGTTCGTGAGATCCTGGACAGGGACGTCGCAATGAACGTGCCGGGGCATGCCGTCAGCATCCTGACCCGTGCCAATCCCGGCCTCGAGACCGATGGGCGCCTGGTCGGGCGGCTGGTCGGGACCATGGGCCTGTCGTCTCACATCTACTATGCCCGCCGGCGGAACGGCTATGGACTGCCGGCGCGGCTTTGCCTGCGCGCCAGGCTGGCTCTCGAACGGTTCGAGGCGCCGCGCACCAACATCTTCGTGCAGGACGTGAAGCCCGGCTGGCTGGACATGGCGCGGCGCAACGTACTCATCCCCAATCAGGAATTCTGCGCCGCGGAAACCGTCGGGCTGCTCGGGCGGATCGACATGGTGATCTGCAAGTCCCGCCACGCCGAGGAAATCTTCCGTGGCCTCGGCTGCAATGCGCGTTATACCGGCTTCACCTGCGAGGACCGGTACGACCCCGACGTTCCCCGCACCCGGAACCGGTTCCTGCACGTCGCGGGTGTTACCAAACAGAAGGGATCCAAGGTGCTGCTGGACCTGTGGCGCGCCCATCCCGAATGGCCGGAGCTGGTAGCGCTGGTCAGGAGCAACCTGATCGATGCGGATGCCTACGCGGCGCCGAACATCACTCTGGTGAGCGAGATGGTTCCGTCCGCGAGGCTGGCGGCGCTGCAGAACGAATGCGCCGTGCACGTCTGCCCGTCCGAGGCGGAAGGCTTCGGTCTGGCCCTGTGCGAGGGCCTTGCGTGCGGCGCCGTCGTCGTTACCACCGACGGGCCGCCCATGAACGAGTTGATCCGTCCGGAGCATGGCGTGCTGGTACCCTACAGGGAAACGCGGCCAAGGACGCTCGGCATGCGCCACTTCGTCGATCCCGACGCGCTGGCCGCGGCCATCGACCGGATCGTCGCCATGGACGAGGCCGAGATCGCCGAGATGGGGCGGCGGGCGCGCCGGTTCTATCTCGACAAGAGGGCGGCGTTCGAGCGGCGGTTCGTCGAGGCGCTGGCCGAAATTCATGGCTGACGGTCGAGCCTGCTGGCCGGAGGCGCCGCGCGGCGCTATCTATGGTTCAGTTCAGGTGGAGAGCATGCATGAGCGATAAAGTCCGGAAGACCGAGGCCGAGTGGCGCGAGCAGCTGTCGCCGATCCAGTACGCGGTCACCCGGGAGAAGGCGACGGAGCGGCCCTGGACGGGCGAATACAACAGCACCAGGACACAAGGCGTCTACCGGTGCATCTGCTGCGGCGAGGAACTGTTCGCCTCGCAGGAGAAGTTCGACAGCCACTGCGGCTGGCCCAGCTTCACCGCCCCGATCAAGGACGGCGTGGTCGACGAGGAAACGGACCGCAGCCACGGCATGATCCGCACCGAGGTGCTGTGCTCCAAATGCGATGCCCATCTGGGCCACGTCTTCGAGGACGGGCCGGGGCCGACCGGGCTGCGCTACTGCATCAACTCGGCGTCGCTCAAGCTGGACCCGGAGAAATAGCTACTGCCACAGCGCCGCCTCGCGGGCCGGCACGGGCCGGATGCGGGGATAATAGGGGCTGCGCAGCGGATCGCCCGGCTTCAGCTTGAGCTTCAGGCCCGGCGTCAGCGGCACGGTCGGCCGGCTGTCGGGGCGCGTGGCGAAGACGATGTCGTCGCCGTAGAGCCGAGCAGACAGGGTGCGGCGGCGGCGCCCGTTCGTCGTGTGGCCGCCGCCGTGCAGCACGCCCGGATGCAGCAGCACCACATCACCCGGGGTGATGTCGAACGAGACGATGTTCCACTTCTCGCGTTCTTCCTCGATGTTGGGAAGACGCGGCAAGTCCTTGCCGTAGAACCCTTTCGTGGGATCGATATGGGCGTCCGGCGGGCTGAAGCCGTCATAGATGATCTGGCGGTGCGAGCCGGGGATGAACTCCAGGCATTCCTCCTTGGGAATGGGATCGAGCGTGATCCACATGGAGGCGATCTGCTCGCCGCCCACCGGCCAGTAGGGTAGGTCCTGGTGCCACGGCGTCTTGCGGCAGAAGCCGCCTTCCTTGACGAACACGTGGTCGAACAGCAGCCAGACGTTCTCCGACCCGATCAGCCTGGCGATCATGTCGGCGATGGGGCTGTCATAGAGCAGGCGCTGGAATTCGGGCGTCACCGCAAAATGACGCACCATGTCCTTGAATTCGCCGGGTAATCCCTTGAAGAAGGTCTGGATGTTCGGGCTGCCGCTGGCGAGGATGCGCTGGATGCCGTAGTCGATCAGCGTCAGCCATTCCGGATGCAGCGCCTGCGGCAGGTAGACCACGCCGTCGCGCCGGTACTGCTCGATCACCTCGGGCGTGATCAGCGCCAGCGGATCATCCCATGGCTTGCGGTCCGTCGCCGCCATCTGTTCGGCAAGCTGCATCCCCGATCTCCCCGTCTGGTTGCCAGCATTCGTGACTGTGAAAACCTAGCGCGGTTTTCAGAACGGGGAAACTGTCACGATGTGCCCTCATGCCACCTCGGTCTGCTGGTGCAGCGCCAATTTCCAGTCCTCGCCGCGCCGGACGTAGACGCTGGTCGCCAGCACGGTGACGCTCTCGCGCTTCCGTGCCGCCGAGGCCCGGTATGTCAGCAGGGCGGAGTCGGTGCCGAGGGTCATGGAGATGACGCCGGTGATGTCCACCTTGGTCCACCCGTCTCCTGCATCGACTTCCTTGCGGATGGCGTCGATGGCGGTGTCGCGGCCGATGGGGCCGGTCTCGCCGAACACCAGCACGGCCTCCTCGATCAGGTGCTGCCGGTAGATCAGCGGATCGTTGGTCCACAGCTCGCGCTCGATGGCGAGAAGCTGGTCCTGCAGGCTCATGGGCTACTCCGGGCTTTCGTCGCCAGAGATGAACGCCGGCGTGCCGGGTTTGATCCGGCCGTCCTTGCGATACGCGGGTTCCTGCCGATGTGACAGATCGCTCTAGCAAGACCGTCTTAATGACTGGTAAAGCCTACTTCTTCTCGGTGCCGGGCAGCGGCGGGCCGCTGAACTCGGCTTCGATCATCACCGTCACCTCGTCGCCGACGCCCATGGTCGTGCCGGGCGCCGGAACGCCGTAGGCGATGCCGAAGTCGGAGCGCTTGAACGTGCCCTTGGCCGAGAAGCCGATCCGGGCGTTCGGGTCCATGGGATGGCCCGCATAGCCGCCATTGTAGGTTGCCTCGAGCGTCACCGGCTTGGTCACGCCGTGCAGGCTGAAGTCGCCGGTGATCCTGGCGGTGTTGTCGCCGGTCGGCTCCACCTTGGTCGATTTGAAGGTGATCACCGGGTACTTGGCCGTGTCGAGCCATTGCGGGCCCTTCAACGTGTCGGTGAAGCCCTCGGGCGGCGAGGGCAGCTCCAGCGAGTTGGCATCGATGGTCGCCTCGACCGTGCCCGTCTCGGGCTTGGCCGGGTCGAATTCCAGCTTGGCGTCGAAGCTGCGGAACTGGGCCGTATAGAGCGAGAAGCCCAGGTGGTTGACGGTGAACACCACGCTGGCGTGGGACTTGTCGAGCGTATAGGCGCCGGCGGGCACCGGTGCCGCTGCGGGTGGCGGCGTCTGCTGTTCGGCCGCAAGGGCAGGGGCCGCGGCCAGCGTGATGATCGCGAGGGCGGTCAGCAGTCTCTTCATGGCAGGTCTCCCGTCTGTTGCTCGGCGTTTCGCTTGATGTTGGCAAGCCCGGTCTCGAAGTCCTTGCCGACCAGCTTGTCCATGCTGAAGAACACGCCCATGACCTTGGCGATCAGGTTCTGCCTGCCGGTCATGGACCAGGTGACGGCCGTGCCGCCGGCTTCGGGCCGCAGGGCGAACTCGGCCATGTTGCTCGCCTTCATCGGGCGGATGAAATCGAGCTTGATGGAGACCAGGTTCGGCGGCGTCACGCCGACGATCTCCATGTGTCCGGCGCCGGCCTTGCGGCCCTCCCACGAATAGGTGGCGCCAAGCCCGCTGCCGGCGCCGCCATAGGTGCGCTTCAGGTCGGCGTCGAGCGTCTCCCAGGGCGACCACTCGGTCCATCTATGGAAGTCGGCGATCATCGGATAGATGGCCTCGGGCTGTGCCGAGACCGACGTTCCGCGCGCGATGCGGAAGTCGTCCGGCCTGAAGGAGGCCGCGGCCAGTAAGGCTGCGATGGCGATGGCGATGACGATGACGGCGAGGATGATCCACATGACACGTCTCCGACGCAGCGGCCTGAACCGGGGCGCGGCCTTCAGGTCCGGGGGCTATTTGGTCAGTACTTCCCTCAGGCGGTCAAGGCTTTGCGACCACCCCTCGTTCATGCCGGCGAGCATTTGCGGCGCTTCCTCGACCAGTCCGATGGCGCTGCTCCAGACGTTCACGCTGGTGCCGTCGCCGTCTGCCGCGAAGTCGACGATGGAGACACCCTCGAGCTGGATTTCGCCGGCCGGGCCGATCGCCTGGTCGGTGAACACCAATCGCTGATCTGGCACGACCTGATGGAACGAGCCCTTCATCGGGTAATCGCTTCCGTCGGGTGCGCGCATGACAACGTAGAGTTCGCCGCCCGGACGTGGATCGGCGCGGCAGACGGGGTTGGTGAAGTCGCGGGGGCCCACCATCGGGCCAACATGGCCGGATCGGTCCATGCCCTGAACACCAGGGCGCGCGGTGCGTCGAACCGGCGCCGGATGAGAACGTCCTGATGGGGGCGCGGTGCAAGCTGCTGATCCATCGGGCCGCTCCTCAGATCCGGGCCGCGAGTTCGGCGAGCTGGTCGGCGCATTGTCCCCAGCCTTCGTGGAAGCCCATGTCCTCGTGCGCCTTGCGGTCCTCGGCGGTCCAGTGCAGCGCGCGGGCGGTGTAGCGTGTCTTGCCGCCTTCGTCCTCGAAGGTGACGATCGCGGTCATGAACGGCTTGTCCGAGGGCTGCCATGCCGACACATAGGCGTCGGTGAACACCAGCTTCTCGTTCTCCACCACCTCGAGATAGATGCCCGGATTGGGATATTCGTTGCCGTCGGGGTCGCGCATCACGACCAGGCTGCTGCCGCCTGGCCGCAGATCGACCTCGGCGCGGGCAAGGGTCCAGGGCGCCGGGACGAACCACTGCTTCATCAGCTCCGGTTCGGTCCAGCAGCGGAACAGCTTGGCGCGGGGCGCGTCGATCAGGCGGGTCAGAACGAGTTCACGGTCGTTGGTGGTCATGAAGTTCCCCTTTTTTCGGTCATCGGTTTATCGGCCGTCGTCCTGAAGTTGTCCGAGATACAGCCCTAGTTGGGCGAAAGTGGCGCCAAAGCCCTCTTGCATCGAGGCGTGGATGGACTTGAACGCGGCCCATTCGGCGTCGGTGGCGTCGTGCGGCGCGCTCTGGAGGCGCAGGATGGTGCGGGCGCCGTCTTCCCTGAAGGTGACGGCGTTGAGGACCTGCATCGGAAAATCGTCCATGAACGGGCAGCGCACCGTGTTGCCATCCGGATCGGAAAAGCAGTTGACCCACGAGATGCGCGAGGGCTCCTCGATTTCCCGGTACTCGAATTTGCCCCACAGCACGGTGCCGTCCTCGCCGCGCATGCAGTAGTGGAAGCGGCCGCCGGGGCGGAAGTCGAGGGTTCCGTTCATCCAGGTCATACTCGCCGGTCCCCACCAGCGGGCAAGGTGCTCGGCCTGGGAATGGACCTTCCAGACCAGGCTCCGCGGCGCATCCAGCACCCGCGTGATGATCAGGTTGCTGGCAATGGCCTCAGTGACGTCCGGCATCGGGGTCTCCCTTCTGGAGGGCTTGCAGGTAGTCGTCGAGGCGGTCGAGGCTTTCGTCCCAGTACCGGCGGTAGGTCTCCAGCCAGCCGGACACGCCGCGCAGCGGCTCGGCCTCCAGCCGGACCGGGCGCCACTGCGCCTCGCGGCTGCGTGTGACGAGGCCGGCGCGCTCGAGGACCTTCAGGTGCTTGGTGATGGCGGGCATGGTCATGTCGAACGGCGCCGCGAGATCGGTCACCGAGGACTCCCCTGCCGTGAGGCGGGCCAGGATCGCCCGCCGCGTCGGATCGGAGAGGGCGAAGAACACGGCGCTGAGGCGATCGTCGGCCACTGGAATTTACCGATCAGTTAAATTACTGAATGGTTAAATAAATGAAGTGCGACGCCGCGTCAACCCTTCTGGCGTTGGAGCGGCGGCGCTCAGATGCTATGAAGGCGCCGGATGTCCGGCCGGATGTCCGAGGCGAACGGGGAAGAAGGCATGTCCAAGTTCGAAAAGCAGCGCAACATCACGGTGCGCGACATCGCGGCGCGCAAGGGCAAGGAACCGGTGGTCTGCCTGACCGCCTACACGGCCCTCGTCGCCCAGCTGCTCGATCCCTATGTCGACCTGCTGCTGGTGGGCGATTCCGTCGGGATGGTCATCCACGGCCTGCCTAATACGGTCGGCGTGACCATGGAGATGATGATCCTGCACGGCCAGGCGGTAATGCGCGGCGCGCCGCGCGCGTGCATCGTCGTCGACATGCCGTTCGGCAGCTACGAGGCCTCGCCCGAGCAGGCGTTCATGAACGCCTCTCGCATCATGCGCGAGACCGGCTGCGCGGCAGTGAAGCTGGAAGGCGGCAAGGTGATGGCGCCGACCATAGAGTTCATGGTCCAGCGCGGCATTCCGGTGATGGCCCATGTGGGCCTGCAGCCGCAGAAGGTGAACATGCATGGCTATGCGGCCAAGGGCCGTCGCCGCGGCGAATGGGACGACGTCATCGACGACGCCAAGGCGGTCGCCGAGGCAGGCGCCTTCGCCACCGTGGTCGAGGCCGTCGCGGCGGAGCTGGGCGAGAAGCTCACGGCCAGCGTGCCCAACGTCACCATCGGCATCGGCGGCGGCGCTGGCACCGATGGCCAGATCCTGGTTACCGAGGACATGATCGGCCTGTTCGCCACCACGCCGACCTTCGTCAAGCGCTACGCCGAATGGGGCGCGGCGATCGACGAGGCGGCGGCGCACTACGCCGAGGAAGTCAAGGCGCGGCGGTTCCCGGCGCGCGAACATACTTATTCCATGCGGGATTAGCCCCGCGACGCGGTTTCCGGCCGCCTCAGCGTTTGCGAACCCTCGGGCCGCAAGCTAAGGTAGCCGCCCGTTCCCGAGTAGGAGGTCACTGAGTGAGCGACATCTTCCGCGAGGTCGATGAAGAGGTCCGCCAGGAGCAGATCGTCACTTTCCTGAAGCGTTATGGAAAGTACCTTGCGGCCGTCATCGTCCTGGCTATCGCCATCGTCGCGGGATACCGCTACTTCGAGGACCGGCAGCGGGCCGACAATGCGGCGCAGGGCGACGCATTCGACGCCGCCGTGGAACTGGTCGACGAGGGCAAGACGGCGGAAGCCATGCCCAAGCTGCAGGAACTCGCCAAGGACGGCGACGACAGCTTCGGCCTGCTGGCACGCTTCCGGGTGGCCGAGCTCCAGGCCCAGACGGATGTCAAGGCCGCCCAGGCGACCTACGATGCCATAGCCGCGGATTCGGGCGTCGCCAGGGTCTATCGCGATCTCGCCGGCTACTACGCTGCCTCGTTGCTGCTGGAAGGCGGCGGCGGCGCCGAGCTCGACCAGCGCATCAAGGCGATGTCGGGCGACGATAATGTCTGGAAGCTGTCGGTCGACGAACTGCGGGGTCTCAATCAGTACAAGACGGGCCAGCGCGATGCCGCCAAGAAGACGTTCAGGGAACTGCTGGACGAGGCGCCCGCCGATTCAGGCTTCCGGCTGCGCGCGCAGCAGATGCTGATGGTCCTCGGGGTTCCGGCGGCCGAACTGAAGATCGACAACAAGACCAAGTAGGATGGTGCGCCTGATGCCGATGTCCCGTCGCAATTCCGTTTTCCTGCGCGGCCTGGGCCGGACCGCCGTGGCCGCGGTCGCCGTGGCCGCGCTGCTCGCGTCCTGCGGCGGCAAGGAAAAAAAGGTCATCCTCGAGGGCGAGCGCAAGGCGATCGTCGAACTCAACGACGTGGTCACGCCCGACGAGGCGTTGCAGTCGGTGCCGGTCACCTTGCCGCAGCCATTCGCCAATCCGGAATGGCCGCAGGCCGGCGGCTATGCCAATCACGCCATGCATCACCTGGCGCTCGGCCCGTCGCCGCGGATCATCTGGCGCGCCCATGTGGAGGGTTCGACGAGCAACCGCAACCTGGTCGCCCAGCCGGTAGTCGCCGAGGGCCTGGTTTTCGCCATGGGCTCGGGCTGGGAAGTGTCCGCTTTCGGCGCCGACAGCGGCAATCTGGTCTGGCGTCAGCGTCTGAAGGCGCCCAAGGACAAGGAAAAGGAAGACACCGCCTCGGGCGGCGGCATCGCCTACGATTCCGGGCGTCTTTACGTGACGCTCGGCACCGGCGAGGCGATCGCGCTCGACGCGCGCACCGGCGGCGAGGTCTGGCGCGTGAAGTTCGACGTGGCGCTGCGCGGCGCGCCCAGCGCGTCGGAAGGCTTCGTCTTCGTCACAACCCACGACAACCAGCTCTACGCACTGAACGCCCAGAACGGCGAGACCGTCTGGCAGCACGTGGCCATCGCCGAGGCGGCGGGCCTTGTCGGCGCGGCCAGCCCGGCGGTGATCGGAGGGACCGTGGTCGCGGCCTTCTCCTCGGGCGAGCTGTTCGCGCTGCAGGCCAGCAACGGCCGCGTCGCCTGGGCGGATTCGCTCACCCGCGTCGGCCGCATGACCGCGCTGTCGACACTCAACGACATCGACGGCTCGCCGGTCATCGACCGAGGCTCGGTGTTCGCCGTCGGCCATTCGGGCCGCATGGCCGCCATCGACCTCACTACAGGCTCGCGCCTGTGGGAGAACGACGTGCCGAGCGCCCAGACCATCTGGGTCGCGGGCGACTTCCTCTACGTGGTGACGGCCGACAACCAGCTGATGTGCCTGTCGCGGCGCACCGGCAAGGCCAAGTGGGTCACCGACCTGCTGCGCTACAAGAAGAACAACAAGAAGAAGGACCTGATCACCTGGACCGGTCCGGTACTTGCCGGAGACCGCCTGCTGGTCGTCACCAACAACGGCATGCTGGCGTCGTTTTCGCCCTATACCGGCGAGTTCCTCGGCGGCATCGAGATCCCCAGCAAGAAGAACTATATCGATCCGGTGGTCGCCAACGGCACGCTCTACCTGCTGGGCGACGACGGCGAACTCGTCGCGATGCGGTAACATGACGGGATGTCCTTCACCGCAGCCATCATCGGCCGGCCCAATGTCGGCAAGTCGACGCTCTTCAACCGGCTGACCGGCAAGCGCCTGGCGCTGGTCGACGACCGGCCGGGCGTGACCCGCGACCGCCGCGAGGCGGCTGCCCGCATCGCCGGGCTGGAATTCACCCTGATCGACACCGCCGGGCTCGAGGACGTCACCGACGATTCCATGGAAGCCCGCATGCGCCAGCAGACCGAGCGGGCCGTCGAGGGCGCCGACATCGTCATGTTCATGTACGACAGCCGCGCCGGCATCACCCCGCTCGACGAGCATTTCGCCAACTGGCTGCGCCAGACTGGCAAGCCGGTGGTGGTGATCGCCAACAAGGCCGAGGGATCGGCGGGCGAGGCGGGCTATCTCGAAGGCTTCGGCCTGGGTCTCGGCACGCCGGTGCAGGTCTCGGCCGAGCACGGCGAGGGCATGGGCGAACTCTACGACGCGCTGGTCGAGCACGCCGAGATCATCGTGCCCCGGGAAGACGAGGCGGGAGACGAGCATGAGGAAGGCGTCCTCCATCTGGCCGTCATCGGCCGGCCCAATGCCGGCAAGTCGACCCTGATCAACACGCTCATCGGCGAAGAACGCCTGCTGGCCGGGCCGGAAGCCGGACTGACGCGGGATTCGATCTCGGTCGAATGGAGCTTCGAGGGCCAGCGCGTGCGGCTGTTCGATACCGCCGGCATGCGGCGCAAGGCTAAGGTGGTCGACAAGCTCGAGAAGCTGTCGGTGGCCGACGGGCTGCGCGCCGTGAAGTTCGCCCAGGTGGTCGTGCTGCTGGTCGACGCGACCTCGCCGCTGGATCGCCAGGACAGGGTGCTGGCCAATCTGGTCGCGCGCGAGGGCAGGGCGCTGGTCGTCGCCCTCAACAAATGGGACCTGATCGAGAACAAGACCGAGGTGCTGAAGGAGGTCGAAGACATGCTCGATCTCGACATGCCGGAAATTCGCGGCGTCCAGCTCGTCACCTTCTCGGCGCTCACCGGCCGCGGCCTCGACAGGCTGATGCCCGCCGTGATGCGGGCCTACGAAGCCTGGGACAGCCGCATCTCCACCGCGCGCCTCAACCGCTGGCTCGACGGCGCCACCCAGGCCCATCCGCCGCCGGCGCCCTCGGGCCGCCGCCTCAAGCTGCGCTACATGACCCAGGTGAAGGCGCGCCCGCCGACTTTCGTGTGCTTCTGCTCGCGCCCCGACGAGATGCCGGAAAGCTACATGCGCTACCTGCAGAACGGCATGCGCGAGACCTTCGATCTGTGGGGCACGCCGATCCGCATCCGGCTCAAGAAGCAGGACAATCCTTTCCAGGACAGGGATTGAAGGCGAGTTACCTCGTCTCGCGCCAGTTCACCAGTTCGCCCTGGCCGGTCCAGTCGGGCGAGACCATGCGGACGATGGCGGGGGCGATGTCGGCGGGCATCGGCAGGATGTCGGGGTCTTCGCCTGGCATGGCTTTCGCGCGCATGGCGGTGCGGGTCGCGCCCGGGTTCAGCAGGTTGACGCGCACCGGCGTGCCGTCGAGCTCGTCGGCATAGGTGCGGACCATCATCTCGACGCCTGCTTTCGACACGGCGTAGGGGCCCCAATAGGCCCGCGCGGTGTGGCCCACCGTCGAGGTGAGGAACAGGGCGCGGCCGGCTTGCGACGCGCGGAGCAGCGGATCGAAGGCGCGGATCAGCCGCCAGTTGGCGGTGAGGTTCACCTGGATGACCTCGTCCCAGACCTTGGGCGAGACGTGGTGCATGGGCGCCAGCTCGCCGAGGATCCCGGCGTTGCCGACCAGGATGTCCAGTTTCCCCCAGCGTTCGTGGATGGCGCCGCCGATGCGGTCGATCAGGTCGCCCTGCTTCAGGTCGAGAGGGGTGAGCGTGGCGCTGCCGCCCGCCGCCTGGATTTCGTCGTCCAGATCCTCGAGGCCGCCCACGGTGCGGGCGACGGCGATGACGTGCGCGCCTTCCTTCGCCAGCGCCAGCGCGGCCCGGTAGCCGATGCCCCGCGAGGCGCCGGTGACCAGCGCGATCTTTCCGGAAAGCGTCTGGGTCATGCTTCGGCGAGCAGGGAAAGCTGCGACTGCTGGCCGCCGTCATGGTCGACCAGGCGCACCGGATAGTCGCCGGAGAAGCAGGCGTCGCAATATTGCGGCGCGATCTCGTTGCGGCCTTCCTCGCCCACGGCGCGGTAGAGGCCGTCCATGGAAAGGAAGGCGAGGCTGTCGACGCCGATCAGCCGCGCCATGTCCTCGACGCTCATGCGCGCCGCCAGCAGCTTGTGCCGCTCGGGCGTGTCGACGCCGTAGAAGCAGGAATGGGTCGTCGGCGGGCTGGCGATGCGCATGTGCACCTCCTTCGCGCCGGCGCTGCGGATCATCTCGACGATCTTGATCGAGGTGGTGCCCCGGACGATTGAATCGTCGACCAGAACAACCCGCTTGCCGGCGATCTGCGCCCGGTTGGCGTTGTGCTTCAGGCGCACGCCGAGATGGCGGATCGAATCCGTCGGCTCGATGAAGGTGCGGCCCACATAGTGGTTGCGGATGATGCCCAGCTCGAACGGGATGCCGGATTCCTGGGAATAGCCGATGGCGGCGGGCGTGCCCGAATCCGGCACCGGGATGATCAGGTCGGCATCCACGGGCTTCTCGCGCGACAGCTCGGCGCCGATGCGCTTGCGGATCTCGTAGACGCTGCCGGTGCGGGTCAGGCTGTCCGGGCGCGAGAAATAGATGTTCTCGAAGATGCAGGGCCGCGGGCGCTGCTGCGGAAAGGGGCGCAGGCTCTGGATGCCGTTTTCGGTGAACACGATCATCTCGCCCGGCTCGATCTCGCGCACATACTTGGCGCCGATGATGTCGAAGGCGACCGACTCCGAGGCGAGGACCGGCACGCCGCCTTCCATCTCGCCCAGCACCAGCGGGCGGATGCCGAGCGGGTCGCGGATGCCGATCATCTTCTTCTGGGTCAGAATCACCAGCGAGTAGGCGCCCTCGATCTGGTGCAGCGCGTCCACCACCCGGTCGACCAGGCGCGGCTGCTGGCTCAGCGCCACAAGGTGGATGATCACCTCGGTGTCCGAACTGGCCTGGAAGATGGCGCCCTTCGACACCAGCATGCGCCGCAGGGTCATGGCGTTGGTGAGGTTACCGTTGTGGGCGACGGCGAAGCCGCCCCCGGAAAGCTCGGCGAACAGCGGCTGCACGTTGCGCAGCACCGTGCCGCCGGCCGTGGAGTAGCGGTTGTGGCCGATCGCCGCGTCGCCCGGCAGCGAGGCGATGACGCTCTCGGCGCTCAGCGTGTCGCCGACCAGGCCCAGCGCCCGCTCGTTGTGGAACTGCTTGCCGTCGTAGCTGACCACACCGGCGGCTTCCTGGCCCCGGTGCTGCAGCGCATGCAGACCCAGCACGGTCAGCGCGGCCGCGTCCGGATGGCCATAGATGCCGAATACGCCGCACTCCTCGTGCAGCTTGTCGTCGTCGAATGGATTGGTGGATACCGTCACTTCGGCCCTGACTCCTCGGCCCTTACTCCGCCGGTTGCCTCTCAAGCAGGTTCGGTATCTGCTGTCGTGCGGGTGTATAGCCCGATTCCACGACCGTGTCAGGCCCCTAATGCGCCCTGAGCACTCCCGATTCCTTTGGGGAGTCCTGCCGTTTTTCCCTGTCGGCCGGGCGCATCTTCTCGGGCACCAGACGTTCGATAGCCGCCGCTGCGGCCCTTACATGGGGCAGCAACCGCGAGGTTTCCACCCATTTGGGGTTCTCCTGTTCGTCGACGCCCTCTTCCTCGTACAGCGACACCACATGGACGACGGCGATATAGACCAGCGCCACCACCACACCGCCGCGCAGGATGCCGAAGATCACCCCCAGCATGCGGTTCGCTGGCGCCAGCATGCTGGCCTGCTTGGTGCCGCGGGACAGATACCCGGCGATGACGAGCAGCGCGACCAGCGCGACCAGGAACAGACCGGCGCCCGAGGCGATCGCGGCCCATTGCGGATCCTCGATCCATTGGCCCAGCAGCTTCTTGGTGGGCTCGTAGAGGGTCAGCGCGATCCAGCCCGCACCGATCCATGCCGCCAGCGACAACAGCTCGCGCACCAGGCCGCGATAGAGGCCGATGATCGCGGACAGACCGACAACGGCGACGATGACCAGATCGAGCGTGGCGATGCTTTCCATGGGTCCTCAGGACATGAACAGGTCTTTGACGGACTGGAGCTTTTCGAGTTCGGTGAGTTGCAGGCTCGAGCGCGCGGTCTTCGACGATTGCGGCAGCCAGGCCCGGGCGAACCCCAGCTTCTCGGCCTCCTTGAGCCGGGCGTCCGACTGGGCGACGGGCCGGACCTCCCCGGCCAGGCTGATCTCGCCGAAGATCACCGTCTCGGCCGGCACGGGAATGTCGGTCAGCGACGAGACGAGCGCCGCGGCCACGGCCAGGTCGGCAGCCGGCTCGCTGACCCGAAGGCCGCCGGCCACGTTGAGGTAGACGTCGTGGCCGCCGAACCCCAGGCCGCAGCGGGCATCGAGCACCGCCATCACCATGGCGAGGCGTCCGGTGTCCCAGCCGACGACCGCGCGGCGCGGCGTCGCGAGCGGCGAGGGGGCGACCAGCGCCTGGATCTCGACCAGCACAGGGCGCGTTCCTTCGATGCCGGCGAACACGGCCGCGCCGCTCACCGGCTCGCGCCGGTTGGTCAGGAACAGGGCCGACGGGTTGGGCACCTCGGTCAGTCCCCGGTCGGTCATCTCGAACACGCCGATCTCGTCGGTGCCGCCATAGCGGTTCTTCACCGCGCGCAGGATGCGGAACTGGTGGCCGCGCTCGCCCTCGAAATAGAGCACGGTGTCGACCATGTGCTCCAGCACCCTCGGGCCGGCGATCTGGCCGTCCTTGGTGACGTGCCCGACCAGGATCACCGTGCATCCCCGGCGCTTGGCGAAGCGGATCAGCTCCTGGGCGCAGGCGCGGACCTGGCTGACCGATCCGGGCGCCGACTCCACGTTGTCGGCGAACAGGGTCTGGATGGAATCGATGACGACCAGCTGCGGCCGGCGCTGCTCCAGCGTGGTCATGATGTTGCGCAGGCTGGTCTCCGAGCCCAGCTCCATGGGCGAATCGGACAGCGCGAGCCGTTCGGCGCGCGAGCGGATCTGCGCCGCCGCTTCCTCGCCCGAGACGTAGACGCACGCCGTGCCGCGCTTGGCGAGCAGGGCGGCGGCCTGCAGCAGGATGGTCGACTTGCCGATGCCGGGATCGCCGCCGACCAGCAGCGCCGAGCCGGGCACCAGGCCGCCGCCGCAGGCCCGGTCGAACTCGGCGATGCCGGTGAGCATGCGCGGCGCCGATTCCGTCTCGCCCGTCAGACCGGTCAGCTCGACGACGTTGCCCTTGCCGATCGAAAGGCCGCGGGGCACCGCCTCGGCGGCCACCTCCTGGACGATGGTGTTCCACTCGCCGCAGTCGTCGCACTTGCCCTGCCACTTGCGGTAGAAGGCGCCGCAGTTCTGGCAGACGAACTGTTCCGCTGCCCGCGCCATCAGCCTCTCCGCACCGCCATGGTGATCGGACCCTCGGCGCGGCCGTGGATGAACTGGTCCACATGAGGATTGCCGGAGCGGTCGATGTCGGCGGCGGGGCCGATCCAGATGATCCGGCCGCCATGCAGCATGCCGATCCGGTCGGCGACCTTGCGGGCGCTGGCCATGTCGTGGGTGATGGTGAGCGCCGTGGCGCCCAGGTCGCGCACCCGCTCGATGATCAGCTTGTTGATCACGTCGGCCATGATCGGATCGAGGCCGGCCGTCGGCTCGTCGAAGAAGATGATCTCCGGATTGGTGGCGATGGCGCGCGCCAGCGCGACGCGCTTCTGCATGCCGCCCGACAGCTCGGCGGGACGCAGGTCTCCCACCTCGGGAGCGAGGCCCACCTTGGCAAGGATTTCGATCGCCCGGGCGCGGGCCTCCTTCTTGCGCAGGCGCTGCGCCGAAATCAGGCCAAAACCCACATTGCGCCAGACCCGCAGGCTGTCGAACAGGGCGCCGCCCTGGAACAGCATGCCGAAGCGTCGCAACAGCATCTCGCGCTCGCGGCCATGCACATGGGTGATGTCCTCGCCGTCGAGCAGGATGCGGCCGCCGTCGGGCTGGATCAGGCCGAGCACGCATTTCAGCATCACCGACTTGCCCGTGCCCGAGCCGCCGATCACCACCACGGACTCGCCGGGGAAGATGTCCAGGTCGAGGCCGTCGAGCACGACCTTGCTGCCGAAGCTCTTGCGTACGCCCTGCAGGCTGAGTTTGGGCTGGTCCATCAGTCGGTGAACACGATGGAGGTGATGATGTAGTTGGCGGCCAGGATCAGGATCGAGGCCGAGACCACGGCATTGGTGGTGGCCTTGCCGACGCCCTGGGCGCCGCCGGAGCTGTTGAAGCCCTGGTAGCAGCCCATCAGGGCGATGATGAAACCGAACACGGCCGCCTTGATCAGGCCCGAGATCACGTCCCAGGTCTCCAGGAAGTCCACCGACCGCTGCAGGTAGGCCACGGAATTGTAGTCGAGCGCGGTGGTCGCCAGCAGCCAGCCGCCCATCACGCCGACGATGTCGCCGACCAGCACCAGCACCGGCATCATCAGCGTCGCGGCCAGCACCCGCGGCGCGATCAGGTAGCGGAACGGGTTGGTGGCGAGGGTGGTGAGCGCGTCGATCTGCTCGGTCACCCGCATGGTGCCAAGCTCTGCCGCCATGGCCGCCGAAACGCGGCCGGCGACCATCAGGCTGGCGATCACCGGTCCCAGCTCGCGGGTGATGCCGAACACCACGATGGTGGGCACCGTCGATTCGGCGTTGAACCGGCCGGTGCCGATATAGATCTGCTGCGCCAGCACCGCGCCGGTGAACAACGCGGTCAGGCCGACGACCGGCAGCGAATAGAAGCCGACGGCAAGCAGCTGCCGGCCGAGATTGGCGAAATAGTAGGGCGGCGTGAACACCGCCAGCACCGCCTGGGCCGCGAACAGGCACAGCCGGCCGATGTCGGCCATGAACTCCAGCGTGGCGCGGCCGATGTTGGCGACGGGATTTGCGGCGGTGGTCAAAACGTCCGGTCCGGCAGGTAGTGGCTATCGGCGAGATCGCCGAACTTGGTGGTTTCCTTGCTGAAGTGCAAGCGCGCGACGCCGGTCGGTCCATGACGCTGCTTGCCGATGATCACCTCGGCCACGCCCCGGATGCGCTCGCCGCGCTCCAGCCATTCGGTGTGGGCCGGTGTGCCCATCTCGGGCTGCTTGCGTTCGTGATAGTACTCGTCGCGGTAGACGAACATCACCACGTCGGCGTCCTGCTCGATCGAGCCGGATTCGCGCAGGTCCGACAGCTGGGGCCGCTTGTCCTCGCGCTGCTCCACCGTGCGGCTGAGCTGGGAGAGCGCCAGCACCGGTACATTGAGAGTTTTCGCCAATGCCTTGAGGCCGCGCGTGATTTCCGAAACCTCCTGCACCCGGTTCTCGGTCCGCTGCATGCCCGACGGCCGCGCCAGCTGCAAATAGTCGATCACCACCAGCCCCAGATTGTGCTGCCGCTTCAGCCGCCGCGCTCGGGACATGACGCCGGCGATGGACAGGGCCGGCGTGTCGTCGATGAACATCGGCACGTCCTCGACCTCCTGCGACGCACGCACCAGTTGGCGGAACTGTTCGGAGGTCATGTCGCCGCGCCGCAGCTTCTCGGACGGGATTTCCGCCTGCTCGGACAGCATGCGGGCGGCGAGCTGCTCGGCCGACATTTCCAGCGAGAAGAAGCCGACGACCGCGCCGCCCGCTTTGGCCGGATCCTCGCCCTCGACCTTCGAACGCTGCCAGCGCCGCGCCGCGTTGAACGCGATGTTGGTGGCCAGCGCCGTCTTGCCCATGGAGGGGCGGCCGGCGAGGATGATCAGGTCGGACTTGTGCAGCCCGCCCAGCAGGTCGTCGAGGGCGCGCATGCCGGTCGATACGCCGGTCAGCTTGCCCTCGCGCTTGTGCGCCGCCTCGATGTTCTCGATGGCGAGGCCGAGCGAACGCGAGAACGGCTTGAAGCCTTCCTCGGACTGGCCGCTCTCGGCCAGGTTGAACAGCTTCTGCTCGACCTGCTCGATCTGGCTGACGGCGGTCAGTTCGGTATCGCCCTCACTGGCATGCTGCACGGTCTCCTCGCCGATCAGGATCAGCTGGCGGCGGAGCGACAGGTCGTAGATGGTCTTGCCGTATTCCTCGGCATGCAGGATCGACGTGGCGGCCGCCGCGAGCCGCGCCAGATATTGCGGTCCGCCGACCTCGCGCAGGCCCAAATCCGATTCCATGTAGGTCTTGAGCGTCGCCGGGATCGCCAGCTGCCCGCGTTCGATCAGCCGCATGGCGGTGGCGTAGATACGCTGGTGCAGCGGATCGAAGAAGTGCTCCGGCGTCAGGAACGACACCCGGTTCGACGCGTCGTTGTTGACCAGGATCGCGCCGAGCAGCGCCTGCTCCACTTCCAGGTTGTGCGGCAGGCCGGCGTAGCCCTCGGGAGACTCGAAGGCGGCGAGCTGGGCGCTATCCTGGAAACCTGGCGGCATGGGGTGCGAATCCTTCTGACGGAGGGCGGAAGCCGCGCATTGAGCCTGACGGGGCCGCGCCGGTCACGCGAACATTCTGGGAACATCATCACCGTCCACAGGCGATTTGTCCACAGCATGGGAAAAGCGGGGACAGGTGATCAGCGTTTCCTCGCAAGGAGTTTGGCGATTTCCTCGGCGACCTGTGGGCTGAACGAGGTGACCGTCTCGTAGGCCAGCGAGGACTCGAACGCCGGCATGGCGGCGCGGATCCAGTGGTTCAGCGATCTTTTCGTCAGCTCGACGGCGAGCGGCGGCCGCTCGGCCAGCTCGCGGGCGATCGCGAGCGCCTCGTCCAGCACCCGCTCCCGCGGCACGGCGGCGGAGACGAGGCCGATGCGTTCGGCCTCGCGGCCGTCGATCTTGCGCGCGGTCAGCAGGTACAGCTTGGCCTTGGCCATGCTGCACAGCAGCGGCCAGATCAGCGCCGCGTGATCGCCCGCGGCAAGGCCGATCCTGGTGTGCCCGTCGCTCAGCACCGTGTCCTCGGCGACCACGGAAACGTCGGCCAGCAGGGCGACCGCGAGCCCGGCGCCCGCCGCCGGCCCGTTGATCGCCGAGACGATGGGTTTCCGACACTCGACCATGCCGTAGAGGATCTGGGTGGTCTCGCGCATCATCTCGACGGTGCGGCCATAGTCGCCGGCCTCGGCCGCGATGGTCTCGTAGTCGCCGCCGGCGCTGAACGCCTTGCCGGCGCCGGTGATCACGCCCGCGCGCGCTTCGTCGTCCACGTCGAGCAGCCGGGGCAGGCGGGCCAGTTCGCGATGCATCACCGCGTCGGTGGTATTCATCCGCTCGGGCCGGTTCAGGGTGAACAGCACGATGCCGCCGTCGCGGCGCTCAACCAGGATGCGCTCGAAATCATAGTGCGGGTCGGTCATCGTCGGCGGCGCTCCCATCCTTTCCGGCAGCATGGTCGGCGCGGTACCAAAAAGAAAGGCGGCTTGCGCCGCCCTTCGGGAGTTTCCTCAGTTTCTTATTGTTGGTTTTTTTATTGGTTAGACGATGGTTCAAGTCGTCTTCCCTAGTTTCCTTATTCCTCTTCGGCGTCTTCGTCCTCGTCCTCGGCCAGTTCCTCGGCGGCATGGCGGGCGAGTTCCTCGCTCTCGAACATGTCCTCGGCGGCGGCGGCTTCGGGCTGGCGCTCCATGTTCTCGGCGTCGGCCTCGGAGCGGGCGACGACGACGGCCACGGTGACGGCCACTTCCGGGTGCAGGAAGACGCGGATCTCGTGGCGGCCGGTGGTCTTGATCGGACGGTCCAGGTCGACCTGGCTGCGCTCGACGGTGTAGCCGGCTTCCTTAAGCGCCTCGGCGATGTCGCGCGGGCTGACCGAGCCGTAGAGGTGGTCGCTTTCGCCGGCCTGGCGCAGGATGACGACGCGCACGCCCTCCATCTTGCCGGCGACGGCCTCGGCGTCCTGGCGACGCTCCAGGTTCGCGGCCTCGAGCTGGGCGCGGCGGGCCTTGAAGGACTCCATGTTGCTCGCGGTGGCGCGCAGGGCCTTCTTCTTCGGCAGCAGGAAGTTGCGGGCATAGCCGTCACGCACGGTGACCACGTCGCCCATCTGGCCGAGCTTCTCGACCCGCTCAAGCAGTACGACTTGCATCGGGCTCTCCTATTGCAGCACGTAAGGCAGCAGGGCGATGTTGCGGGCGCGCTTGATGGCGCGGGCAAGCTCACGCTGCTTCTTGGCCGAGACGGCGGTGATGCGGCTGGGGACGATCTTGCCGCGCTCGGACACGTAGCGCTGCAGCAGCTTCACGTCCTTGTAGTCGATCTTCGGCGCGTTCGGGCCGCTGAACGGGCAGCTCTTGCGGCGGCGGAAGAACGGGCGGCGGGCGGTGCGGGGGCGGGGGCTCGACATCAGAAACGACCTCCATCGCGGCCGCCGCGGCGCTCGTCGCGCTCGTCACGGCTGCGCAGAACCGGCGACGGCTCCTCGTCCAGCGCCTCGACCCGGATGGTCATGGCGCGGATCACGTCCTCGTTGATCTTCTCAAGGCGCTCCATCTCGGCGACCGCGGCGGGCGGCGCGTCGATGTTCATGAACACGTAGTGGCCCTTGCGGTTCTTCTTGATCCGGTAGGCGAGGGTACGCAAGCCCCAGTTCTCGGTCTTGGAGACCGTACCGCCATTGGCGGTGATGATGCCGGCGAACTCTTCCGCCAGCTGGTCCACCGCCTGGGAGGAAATGTCCTGCCGGGCGATGAGCGTGTGCTCGTACAAAGCCATATGAACTCCTTCTGGCTGTTGGTTGCCTGCCGCCGTCGGGCCGCACAGGCATAGCCGGCATGTGCCGGCAAGGAGCGGTGAAGGCGCGCACTATACGGAAAAAGTTTGCGCTGGCAAGCGGGCACTGCGACTTTTGTCCCGCGCTTGACAGGAGCCGGGGAGGCGTTATCTGTGGCGCGCTTCTTGGGGACCCGCAACAACGGACCGGAATTGATGACCCGAGCTTTCACGTTTCCCGGCCAGGGCAGCCAGGCCGTCGGCATGGGACAGGCGCTGGCCGAGGCTTCGGCGACCGCGCGCGAGGTGTTCCAGGAGATCGACGACGCGCTGGGCCAGAACCTGTCGAAGCTGATGTTCAACGGTCCCGAGGACCAGCTCATCCTGACCGAGAACGCCCAGCCCGCGCTGATGGCGGTGAGCGTCGCCGTCATGCGCATCCTGGAGAAGGAAGGCGGCGTCAACCTGGCGCGCAAGGCGGCCTTCGTCGCCGGCCACTCGCTCGGCGAATATTCGGCGCTGGCCGCCGCCGGCAGTTTCTCGCTCGCCGACACCGCCAGGCTGCTGAAGCGCCGCGGTCAGGCCATGCAGCGCGCCGTGCCGGTCGGCGTCGGCGCCATGGCCGCGCTCCTCGGCGTCGAGATGGATGTGGCCCGCGAGATCGCAGCCGAGGCGGCGCAGGACGAAGTCTGCACCGCCGCCAATGACAACGCGCCCGGCCAGATCGTGATCAGCGGCCACCGTACGGCGGTGGAGCGCGCCATTGAAATCGGCAAGGAGAAGGGCGCCCGCCGCTCCATGCTGCTGCCGGTGAGCGCGCCGTTCCACTGCTCGCTGATGGCGCCCGCGGCCGACGAGATGGCGGAAGCGCTGGCCGCCGTCGCCGTCAAGGCGCCCGCCGTGCCGCTGGTCGCCAACGTCATCGCCTCGCAGGTGTCCGATCCCAACGAGATCAGGAAGCTGCTGGTCGAACAGGTCACCGGCTCGGTGCGCTGGCGCGAATGCGTCGAGTACATGGCCGCGAACGGCGTCACCGAGGTGATCGAACTGGGCGCGGGCAAGGCGCTGACCGGCATGGCCAAGCGCATCGACAAGGACCTGACCGCCTCGGCCGCCGGAACGCCCGACGAGATCGACGCGTTGCTGAAGTCCCTCTAGGAGAAGCCGATGTTCGACCTTACCGGCAAGACGGCCCTCGTCACCGGCGCCAGCGGCGGCATCGGCCGCGCCATCGCCGAGGCGCTGCACGCGCAGGGTGCGACGCTCGCCATCTCCGGCACCCGCGAGGCGGCGCTTCAGGACGTGGCGGCGGCGCTCGGAGACCGGGTGCACGTGCTGCCCTGCAATCTGGGCGACGCGGCCGCCGTCGACGGTCTGATCGGCCAGGCGGAAGCCGCCATGGGCCAGGTCGACATCCTGGTGAACAACGCCGGCGTCACCCGCGACAACCTGGCCCTGCGCCTCAAGGACGAGGACTGGGACGCGGTGATCGACGTCAATCTGAAGGCGGCCTTCAAGCTGTCGCGCAACGTCCTGCGCGGCATGATGAAGCGCCGGTTCGGGCGCATCATCTCGATCACCTCCGTGGTCGGCGTCACCGGCAATCCGGGGCAGGCGAACTACGCCGCCTCGAAGGCCGGGCTGATCGGCATGTCCAAGTCGCTCGCCCAGGAAGTGGCGAGCCGCGGCATCACCGTGAACGCGGTCGCGCCGGGCTTTGTCGAGACCGCCATGACCGAGGCCATCTCCGGCCCGGCGCGCGACACGCTGATCGGCCGTATCCCGGCGGGACGCATGGGCTCGGGGCCCGACGTGGCCGCCGCAGTGGTTTACCTCGCCTCGGACGAGGCCGGTTACGTGACCGGCCAGACGCTGCATGTGAACGGCGGGATGGCGATGATCTGAAACGCTTTCGGGCGGGGCGGAATCGCCGCGCCGCGCGAAAGCCACGACGAAAACCAGTCTGCTGGCCAAGGTCGCCGAATTATGATACCAAACGGCAACCAACGCCAGCCTGCCAGCAAAATTCTGCCAGCAAGATTGGCAGGGACTTCAACCCTTTAACGACAAACCTTCAAGGGAATACTGAAATGAGCGACGTTGCCGAACGCGTGAAAAAAGTCGTGGTCGAACATCTGGGCGTGGACGAGGACAAGGTCACGGAAAGCGCCAGCTTCATCGACGATCTGGGCGCGGACAGCCTGGATACCGTCGAGCTGGTCATGGCGTTCGAGGAAGAGTTCGGCATCGAGATCCCGGACGACGCCGCCGAGAAGATCCTGACCGTGAAGGATGCGGTCGATTTCATCGAGCAGGCGAGCTAAATCCTATTCGGGATCAACGGAACGGACAGGATTGATGCGTCGAGTAGTCGTCACAGGCCTGGGGCTGGTCACGCCTTTGGGCGCGGGCATCGACATTCCGTGGCGCCGGCTGATCGAAGGTCAGTCGGGCGCGCGGCCGATCACCAAGTTCGACACCACGGACTACGCGGCGAAGATCGCCTGCGACGTCCCGCTCGGTGACGGCACCGACGGCTCGTTCAATCCCGACCAGTGGATGGAGCCGAAGGAGCAGCGCAAGGTCGACGACTTCATCCTGTTCGGCGTGGCCGCGGCGGACATCGCGCTGGAGGATGCCGGCTGGCACCCGACCGACGAGAACGAGCGGCTGCGCACCGGCTGCATGATCGGCTCGGGCATCGGCGGCCTTCCCGGCATCGAGGAAGCCGTCACCACCCTGAACGAAAAGGGCCCGCGCCGGGTCAGCCCGTTCTTCATTTCCGGCCGGCTGATCAACCTGGTCTCGGGCCAGATCCAGATCAAGCACGGCTTCAAGGGCCCGAACCACGCCGTGGTCACCGCCTGCTCGTCGGGCGCCCACGCCATCGGCGACGCCGCCCGGCTGATCATGCTGGACGACGCCGACGTGATGGTGGCGGGCGGCGCCGAGGCGGCAATCTGCCCCATCGGCATCGCCGGCTTCTCGCAGGCCAAGGCCCTGTCGACCGCCTTCAACGACCAGCCCACCAAGGGCTCACGTCCCTATGACCGCGACCGCGATGGTTTCGTCATGGGCGAGGGCGCCGGCATCGTCATCCTCGAGGAACTGGAGCACGCCAAGGCCCGCGGCGCCAAGATCTATGGCGAGATCGTCGGCTACGGCCTGTCGGGCGACGCCTATCACATCACCGCTCCCTCGCCGGAAGGCGACGGCGCGTTCCGGGCCATGCAGGCGGCGCTGAAGCGCTCGGGCCTGGGCCTCGACGAGATCGACTACGTCAACGCCCACGGCACCTCGACGCCGCTGGGCGACGAGATCGAGCTGGGCGCGGTACGCCGGCTGTTCGGCTCGTCGGCCAACCGGCTGTCAATGTCGTCGACCAAGTCGTCGATCGGCCACCTGCTCGGCGCGGCCGGCGCGGTAGAGGCGATCTTCTGCCTGCTCGCCATGCGCGACCAGGTGGTGCCGCCCACCCTCAACCTGGACAATCCGTCCGAGAACTGCCTCGGCATGGACCTGGTGCCGCACGTGGCCAAGGAGCGGCCGGTGCGTGCGGTGATGTCGAATTCGTTCGGCTTCGGCGGCACCAACGCCAGCGTGATCTTCCGCAAGGACATCTGACGGCGCTCCATGGCGGACGAACCAGCGACCGCTGCCGAGCAAATCCCCACGTCCCCTCAACCATCCGGGCCGAAACCCCGCAACTTGCGGCGATTGGTCGCGGTCGTTGCCGTTCTGGCGGTGGTCGTGGCCGGCGCCGCCGGGCTTTACGGCCTCTGGCAGTTCCAGGCCGTCGAGGGACCGGCAAGCGACGTGACCGTCGTCATCCCCAAGGGGTCCGGCGTGCGCGGCACCGCCGCGGCGCTGGAAAAGGCGGGCGTTATCCGCAACGGCGACCTGTTCCTGATCGCCTCGAAGATCACCGGCGCCGACCGCAAGCTGAGGGCTGGCGAATACCGCGTGCCGGCCGGCTCGACCATGCGCGACGTTCTCGCCCTGCTGCGGTCCGGCCGGACCGTGGTCCGCCGCTTCACCGTCGCCGAAGGCCTCAGCGTCAGGCAGGTGGACGCGCTGATCCGCGCCGAACCGGCGCTCGACGGCGATCCGGGGCCGCTGCCGCCGGAAGGCAGCCTGCTGCCCGAGACCTACCACTTCAGCCTGGGCGACAGCCGCAAGGCGATCATCGACCGCATGCGCGCCGCGATGGACCGGCACCTCGATCGGCTATGGGAAGGGAGGGCGCCGGACCTGCCGCTGCAGACGCCGCAGGAGGCGCTGATCCTCGCCTCGATCGTCGAGAAGGAGACGGGCGTACCGTCGGAGCGCGGACGCGTTGCCGGCGTGTTCGTCAACCGTCTGCGCGCCGGCATGCCGCTGCAGTCCGACCCCACCATCGTCTACGGCATCAAGGCGGGCGAGAAGCTGGGCCGGCCGATCCGGCTGTCGGAGCTGCAGGGGGCGACGCCCTACAACACCTACACCTTCGTCGGCCTGCCGCCGACGCCGATCGCCAATCCGGGGCTCGAGTCCCTGAAGGCGGTGATGAACCCGATGGAAACCGACGACCTCTATTTCGTCGCCGACGGCAGCGGCGGCCACGCCTTCGCCAGCTCCTATGCCGAGCACCAGCGCAACGTCCAGCGCTGGCGCGCCCTGGAACGCCAGGGCGCGCGGTAGGCTCTGCGTTTTCCTCGGAGGTACACTAGCCGCTGGCGCGGCTCACCCCTCATCTGGCGTCCTTCGGCAAGCTCAGGACGCCATCTTCTCCCCGCCGGGGAGAAGGGTTTGGCCAAGGCTCCAGCCGGGTCCCTTCTCCCCGCGGGGGAGAAGGTTAGGATGAGGGGGGACCGCGAAGCGGTTCCCTTGCGTTGCATGCCGCGAAAGCTTCAGGCGGCGTTGTTCATGTGGTTGGGCCTGATCTGGTCCAGTACCTCGTCGAGCCGCCGGGCGATCCTTTCCAGCATTTCCAGCGCGGCGTCCGGGGGATTGCGGTCGGCGTGGCGCTCCATATGGGTCAGCGCCATCTGCTGGCGATAGGCGCGCTGGATCATCTCCCAGCTGTCGCCGCGGCTGACGTTCAGCACCACATAGGGATCCGGATGGTGGAAATGGCGGGTGACGTTGCAGATCTCGTAGACCCGCATGATCGACGTCTTGGCATGGATCATCCGCTCGCCGTCCACGTCCTCGAACGGCAGGAACGCCCGCGGATCGTTGAGGACGTCCGAAACGCGCTCGCTGTGCGCCGCGTGGATGAATCCGAAAATGCTCTCCCCGGTGACGAGCTGCAGGATCACCATCACCCGCTGTTTTTCCACGTGCTTGTGGTTCTGCATGCTTTCTCTGTCCAGGATCATGTTGGCTCCGTCCGGCCTGGAGGAATGGATGCGACAGGCTCCGAGGCTGTCGCGGTTCGCCGGCCCAAGGAATTGGTGGATGACCTGATAGGTCGAATGCTCGCGGCCCCGAGCGGGAAAGAATCGAATTCGAATAAAATATCCCTCAACAGCTCTCTAATAGTTACTTCGCATTTTAGATAAACGTCGGGGATGTGTCTTGTTTCCGACAAAAACAATGCTCCAAACGGCTGCAGGAAGAACTAATTCAGGCAAATTTGTGGCGCACGTTAAGAATTGTAATATCGTTTTATTTTCGCGGGGCGCGCCGCGCGGTCCAGTCGACGACCCACATCGGCAGATTGACCAATACGCGCGCGGCGATCGCCATCTGCCAGGGAAAGAGGATGCGGCCCCGGTTGCGCGCCAGCCCGCGGGCGATGATGCGCGCGGCCCGGTCGGCCTGCATGAAGAACGGCATGGGAAAGCTGTTGCGGGCGGTGATGCGGCTGGCCACGAAGCCGGGGCAGACGACGCTGACCTCGATGCCGTCCGGCTCGAGGTAGCCGCGAAGCGCCTCGCCATAGGCCTTCACCGCCGCCTTCGACGCCGAATAGGCCGGCGTCGAGGCGAGACCCAGGAAGCCCGCCACCGAGCTGACGATGGCGATTTGGCCCCGGCGACGGCGCCGCATGAAATCGGCTGCCGCGTGGACCGTATGGAACACGCCGTCGACGTTGACGTCGAACGTCCGCTTGGCCACCTCCGCCAGCGAGCCTTCCCCATGGCCGATGCCCACGCCCGCATTGGCGATCACCAGGTCGAGGGGCCGGATCGCCTCGGCCCTGCCGATCCACGCCGCGACGGCGCCTTCGTCGGCGACGTCGACGACCGCCGCGTGTGCCTCGGCACCGCGAGCGCGGCAGCGCGCGGCGACGTCGTCGAGGCGCGCCCGGTCGCGGCCGCAGAGATGCAGCACGATGCCCGGCGCCGCGTAATGCAGCGCCAGCGCCTCGCCGATTCCGCTCGAAGCGCCGGTAATCAGGATGGATTTCGGGTTTTTCATCACGCCTGTTGGGGGATATAAGGTTCCACCTGCCGAAACGACCCAGGAGCCTCCATGGCCATCGCCAGCATGACCGGTTTCGCCCGCCTCGACGGCGCGTGGCAAGAGTATCGCTGGGTGTGGGAGGTGAAAAGCGTCAACGGCAAGGGTCTCGACGTCCGCATGCGGCTGCCGCAGGGACTGGAGAGCCTCGATATTCCGGCCCGCGCCATGATCGGCGAGCAACTGACACGCGGCAACGTGAACTGCGTGCTCACCTTCGACAGGGTCAACGCCAACGCCGGCGTCTATGTCAACGACCAGGTGCTCGACAGCCTCGTCGAGGCGGCCAAGGCGGCGGCGCGGCGCCACGACCTGGAAAAGCCGCGCATCGAGGAATTGCTGGAGCTGCGCGGCGTGATCGAGGTCAAGGACACCAGCCTCACCGAGGAGCAGGCCGCCGAGCGCGACAAGGTGCTGCTGGCCGGGCTTTCCGAGGCGCTGCGCGGCGTCGTCGGCATGCGCCGCAACGAAGGCGCGCGCATCGGCGAGGTGCTGCACGACGAGATCCGCAGCATCGGCGACCTGATCACCCTGGCGCGCACCATCCCCTCGCAGCAGCCCGGCGCCATTCGCGAGCGGCTGCACAAGCAGATCACCGACCTGCTGGCCGGCTCCACCGTGCCGATCGACGAGGCGCGGCTGGCCCAGGAAGCGGCCTGGCTGGCGGTGAAGGCCGATGTCCGCGAGGAACTGGACCGGCTCGGCGCCCATGTGGTCGCCGCAACGGAATTGCTGGCCAATGGCGGCCCCGTAGGCCGCAAGCTCGACTTCCTCGCCCAGGAATTCGGCCGCGAGGCCAACACCGTGTGCTCGAAATCGTCTGATTCCGCCCTGTCGCGGATCGGACTCGATCTCAAGGCGGTGATCGACCAGCTCCGCGAGCAGGTGGCGAACATCGAATGAGCATCCAGCGCCGCGGCCTCATGCTCGTGCTGTCCTCGCCCTCGGGCGCGGGCAAGACGACGATCTCGCGGAAGCTGCTGGCGCAGGACCCCGACATCACCATGTCGGTGTCGGTAACGACGCGCCCGCCGCGACCCGGCGAGGTCGACGGCAAGGACTACAGTTTTGTCGACCACGCCCGGTTCGACCGCATGGTCGAGAAGGGCGACCTGCTGGAGCACGCCAAGGTGTTCGGCAACATGTACGGCACGCCCGCGCAGCCCGTTTTCGCGGCGCTGGAGGCGGGCAGGGACGTGCTGTTCGACATCGACTGGCAGGGCACCCAGCAGCTGTCCGGCAAGGCGCGCACCGACGTGGTCCGCATCTTCATCCTGCCGCCATCCACCGAAGAACTGGAGAAGCGCCTGCGCACCCGCGCGCAGGACAGCGACGAGGTGGTTGCCGGCCGCATGTCCAAGGCGTCCGAGGAAATGAGCCACTGGGCGGAATACGACTATGTGGTGGTGAACATCGATATCGACGAAAGTCTCGCCCGGGTGAAGGCCATCCTCGCCGCCGAACGCCTGCGCCGCGACCGCCTTGTCGGCATGGCCGAATTCGTCAACCGCCTGCGCGGCGTGGATTGAGTGCCGGCCTAATCCGTTAGCGTCGTTTCCGGCTGCCCCCGATGTCTGCTTTTAGCAGCATCACCAGTCGGCCTGAACGGCGACAGGGGGTGGGAAGCAGACATTGACGGAAGCGGCGCATTCGCCATCATGCCTACATGAGTAAGACATATATAGACGAAGCCATAGCATCGTTAGATGCCGTCTTAGGAACTGCCCGGATGCCAAGACTCCTGATGCAGGTGAGGCGCGAATTGATCCTGATGAAGGAACGGGATGATTATGTGCCGACGTACGGCAGATTCCTTCTCGACGCAGAGCCTGATGACCCCGCCCTCTGGAAGCAACTGATGGAAGTCCAGTACCAGCGCCAGCGCGCCGTTGCTCGGCGACACAGGTAACGAAGTTCATAGTCCATCCGCGTTGGTTCGTGAGTGGTCTGGCTACTGAGGGTTGAAAACACGCCTAAACTACTTGCAGAACAATGCCACCAAAGCGGGCTTCGTCCGCCCAACATTTGATGCCGTCTATGTAGCATTCGTGGCTGTCGTAGTTGCGTCCATCAGGATATCTGGCGGCGTAGCGTCCGTCTGGGCTGCGCTGATAAAACTGAAGCGGCTGCCCGTCTAAGTCGGTGGCTCTCTCCTTGCAGGGTATGCAGACATATCGCGGATAACGCGAGTTATCGGTAACCTCACTTCCGCAAATCGGACACTGTTGGCTCAATGCGACGACTTTCGGATCGAGCTCAATGATCGCGCCAGCGCGCAGAACTGCTCCACCGACAGCACTTCCGCTCTCAGCATCGGCTCGATGCCGGCTTCGGCCAGCAGGGCTTCTGTATCCACGCCAAGCGCCTTAAGGCTCGACCGCAGCATCTTGCGGCGCTGGTTGAACGCCGCGTCCGTCACCGCCTTCAGGTCGCGCAACTCGGCGGGGGCGACCGGTTCGGGCAGCACGCTGAAATGCACCACGGTCGAGGTGATCTTGGGCTGCGGCACGAAGGCGGTGGGCGGGATGTCGAACAGGCGGCGGGGCAGGGTGCGCCACTGGCTGAGCACCGACAGGCGGCCATAGTCCTTGCCGCCGGGCGGCGCGGTGATGCGCTCGGCCACTTCGCGCTGGAACATCAGGGTCAGGCTGGAAAAGAACGGTGGCCAGGTCTCGGTGGCCAGCCATTTGGCCAGCAACACGGTGGAGACGTTGTAGGGCAGGTTGGCGACCACCTTGGCGGTGCGGCCGGCCAGCAGCGCCGCCTCGTCCACCTGCAGCGCGTCGGCGGGCACCACGGTCAGGCGGCCGGGATGGGCGGCCTCGACCTCGGCCAGCGCCTCGATGCAGCGGTCGTCCTTTTCGACCGCGACCACCGATGCACCGGTGTCGAGTAGCGCGCGGGTCAGGCCGCCGGGGCCGGGGCCGACCTCGAACACCAGCGAGTCCGGGCCAACGCCCGCGCCACGCGCGATCCGTCCCGTCAGGTTGAGATCGAGCAGGAAGTTCTGGCCCAGCGACTTCTTGGCCATCAGCCCGTGGCGGGCGATCACGTCGCGGAGTGGAGGAAGGGTCATGGCTCGGCCCGCCTGTGGCGGCGGGCGCGGGCGATGTCGCGGCCCAGCTTCAGCGCGGCCACCAGGCTGCGCGGGTCGGCGCGGCCGGTGCCGGCGATGTCGAGGGCGGTGCCGTGATCGGGCGAGGTGCGCACGAAGGGCAGGCCGATGGTGACGTTGACGCCCTCGTGGAAATTGATCGTCTTCAGCGGGATCAGCGCCTGGTCGTGATACATGCACAGCGCCGCGTCATAGCCCGCGCGCGCTTCCTTGTGGAACAGCGTGTCGGCCGGGCGCGGGCCGCTGACCGCGATGCCCTCGGCCCGCAACGCGGCGATGGCCGGCTCGATGATCTCGACTTCCTCGCGGCCGATGGTGCCGGCCTCGCCCGCATGCGGATTGAGCCCGGCGACGGCGAGGCACGGCGCGGCGATGCCGAAATCATCTCGTAGCGACGCGGCGACGGTGCGTCCGGTCTTGACGATCAGCTCGGTGGTCAGCGCCTTCGGCACAGCCGCCAGCGGCTTGTGGACGGTCACCGGCACCACGCGCAGGCCCGGCACCGCCAGCATCATCACCGCGAAGGCGAAATGGCCGGCCAGGGCCTCGAAGAACTCGGTATGGCCCGGATGCTCGAAGCCGGCCTCGTACAGCGCCGCCTTCTGGATCGGGTTGGTGACGATGGCCGAAGCCTCGCCCCGCTTGAACAGCTCCGTCGCCGTCTCGATGGAATCGAGCACCGCCTTGGCGTTCGCGGGATCGGGCTTGCCCGGCCTGGCCTGCACCGAACGGTGGAGCGGCAGGATGGGCAGGGCGGTGCCGAACGCCGCCGACGCTTCCGCGGGCGACGCGATCTCCCTCAGAGGCACGTCGACGCCAAGCGCGCGGGCCCGCGTACGGATCAGGCCGGGGCAGGCGAGCAGGAAGAACGGCGGCACCTTCGCCGCGTCGCGGCGCAGCCAGGCGACAATGGAAATGTCGGGGCCGATGCCCGAAGGCTCGCCCATGGTGAGGGCGAGCGGCGGCCTATTTGTAGTCGATGATCGCGTCACGGCGCAGGTCGCGGAGATAGCGCCGCGCCATCATCGCCAGGCGCTGATTGCTGAGGAAGTCCTCGATCTCGGCCGGCGTCGGCTCGCGCACCTCGGCCACCTTCTTGCCGCAGACCACCAGGATGCGGAAGTCGGTGCCGGTCTGCACCGGCTCGCTGGCCTGGCCGATCTCGACCGAGCGCACGGCCGTGCGAACCGGGGGTGGCAGGTCGCCCAGCCGCACCGTGCCGAGGCTGCCGGTATCCTCGGCGCCCATGGCGGCGGCGAGCTGGCCGACGCCCTCGCAGCTTTTCAGGGTCTCCGCCTGTGCCGCGAGCCGCTGGCGCTGGGCGGCCGGATCGGCGGCGGTCTTGACGATGATCTGCTGCAACTCGACCTGGGTGTCGTCCGGATCGGCGCTCAGCACCTGGCGCTGGTCGGACAGGGTGACGATGTAATAGCCCGCGGTGGTGCGGATCGGGTCGGAAACCTGGCCTTCCTGCAGCTTGAGCACCGCACTCTTGATGTCCGGATTGATCAGGTCGCCGATGGTCCAGCCGGTGTCGCCGCCCACGGCGCCGGTCGCGACATCGGAGAACTGGCGCGCCACGGCGGCGAACTCGGCGCCCTCGCGGATCTGGCGCACCAGCCGCTCGGCGGTCTGGCGCGCCTCGGCGTCCTTGTCCGGCGAATCGACGGCGAGGAATATCTCGCCGATGCGGTATTCGGGCTGGCCCTTGTTGTTCTTCAGATTGTCCAGATAGGCCGTCACCTCGCTGTCGCCGATGGCGAGGAACGGGCGCAGCCGGGCGTTGATCACCTCTTCCCAGGCAAGACCCGCCTTCACCTGGCGCATGATCATGTCCTTGCTGGCGCCCATGCGGGCCAGCTCCTGGGTGAACTGGGCCGGCGTGATGTTGTTGCGCGCGGCCATCTCGTTGAACCGCTGCTGCACGTCGGCGTCGGTGATGTTGATCTTCTGTTCCTTGGCCTCCTGGACCTGCAGCTTCTCGTCGACCAGCAGCTGCACCACGGTCTTGCGCAGCTGGTCGTACTCCTCCTGGTTCCGGAGCGCGCCGGTGGTGGAGGTGATCAGCTGCATGCGTTCCTTGACGTCGTATTCGGAGATGATCTCGTCGTTGACCACGGCGACGATTTTCTGGACGTCGCTGGGCGCCTGTGCCGAGACGCCCCCGGCAACGCCGGCGACGAGCAGGAGAACTCCGGCTAACGTATTGATGCGCGAGATCATTCTAGTCCGTTCACCGTTTTCCTGTAGTACTTCGACTTGTTCCCGAATGTGGGGCTGAACGGGAGGTCTTCCAGTTCTGCATCCTTTGTCCGGGTGTCGCTGACCACCTTGAAGATAAGCTGGAACCCCACCGACGTCGACGGCCGCACGTCCCGGTCGTCGGTGAAATCCCGCCGCGCCCGCAGCCGGAACCGGAGACACTCGTCTTCGTACGTGAAGCCGCCACCCGCCGTCAAGGCACCACCACCCCGCTCGAAGTCGTAGGCGAAGTCGGCGTTCATGGTCCAGTAGCGGGACAGCTTGATGCTCGCGGCTGTGCGTATTTCCTTGCGGTCCGGCAGGGTGGGGTCGAAGCCGTTGCGCTTGATGTCCGTATAGCCCACGGCAAAGCGGTAGTCGGTCGGGCCGAACACCACCAGGCCTTCGTTGCGCTGGACGCCGAAGCCGTCGTCGTCGAACCGCAGGCGGTGATAGTAGTCGAACCAGCCGGGCAGGCTCAGCATCAGCGTGGCGACCATGTCCGAGGTGCGCTCGCGCAGGCCGGAATCCGCCGGCAGGCTGAAGTCGCGGTTGAACCGGTAGCTCTGGCCGAGGGTGACGGACGCCTTCACGCCGTCGTCGCCGTAATAGCGGTAGCGCATGCCGTAGGCGACGCGGGTGCCGCCTTCCCAGCGGTCGGAGCCGGGAAAGCGGTCGATGGCGAACAGGTTCGAGGTATCCAGGTCGAAGGCCTGGCTGTCCTCGTTGGGGATCTCGTCGTTGTTGGCGTGGGCGGGGCTCGACACCACGGTGACGATCGGCTCGACGATCTGGTGCGACCTGGCGCCGTAGCGGATGAACGGAAAGCGCCATTCCAGCGCCGCGTAGGGCACGTAGCGGCCCTCGAAGTCGCTGCCGGACAGCACGTCGGGCTTGGCGACGAGATCGTCGGCCGACGGATTGTCCCAGTCGTTGAGGTAATAGGTGTCGACCCGCATGCCCACGGTCAGCTTGTAGATGTCGCCCAGCGCCGAGCCGAAAGGCACCTCGTAACGTCCGTCCAGCGAGATGCGCCCGGTGTCGGCGCTGTCGGTGCGGGTCAGCATGGACATGCTCGCGTCGGCGCTGAAATGGCCGCCCAGCCAGCCCGGCCGGCCGACGAAATTGTACTGGATGAGGGGAACGGCGATCGGCGTGGTGCCGCCCATATCCTCCTCGCGCAGTCCCTGGAACGCATAGGCGCCGATATGCAGGTAGCTGCGCTCCCAGAAGCGCTCGAGATAGAGGTGGTTGATCAGGCTGTCGGCCCGCGAGATGTCGTAGCGGCGCAGATAGGTGTCGTCGGACGTGAGCGCCAGGTCGAAGCCCCAGCGCCAGTCCTTGTCGATCTGGAACTGGCCGGTGCCGAAGATGTGGCCGCGGAACTCGTCGCCGGGCAGCAGGTTGTTGTCGTCGTCGCGCTTGCTCACATAGGTGCCGCTGCCGTCCAGGGTGAACTGCCCTGTCCGGGTGCGCTGCCGGTACTCGGCCTTCAGCACCGCGCGCTCGCCCGTGGTGAACATGGGCGTGATGGTCATGTCCTTGTTGGGGGCGATGTTCCAGAAATAGGGGATCTCGGCGGTGAAGCCGAGCACCGAGGAGGTGCCGAAATCCGGCGTCAGGAAGCCGCTGGCACGCTTCACGCTGGCGTCCGGATGCCGCAGCCAGGGCGTGTAGATCAGCGGCAGGCCCATCAGCTCCAGCGTCGCGTTGTGATAGGTCAGCGTCTTCTTCTGCTCGTCGTGGACGACCTTGATCGCCTTGATCTGCCATAGCGGCGCCTTTTCGGGCTCGTCCTCGCAGATGTCGCAGGCGGAATAGACCGCATGGTCGAGCACGTTCTTCTCGCCGTCCACGCGCCGGCCCGAATTGGCCGCCAGCCGCTCGCCGTCCTTGAACAGAACGTACATGCTCTCGACCACGCCGTTCTTGAGGTCGCCGGTCAGCTCCAGGGAAGTCCCGGTCGAGACGTTGCCGCTCTTGTCGATCACCCGGATGTGGCCGTGCGCCACGGCCTTGTCGGTGTTCCGGTCGTAGACGATCTCATCGGCGTGGAGGGTCGTGTCCTCGTAGGTGATCTCGACGTTGCCCTTGCCGATGATCAGGTCGCCCTTCTGCTCGACGACGATCTCGTCGGCCGCCCAGGTGGCCTTCTTCGGCGATTCCGCCACCGGAGGGTCGACGGATTGCGCCGCGGCCGGCAAGGCTTGGAAGACACCGGCGACCGTGCCCAGCAGCGCCATCCGCCGCAATGTGTGAAGCCAGGCCATCAACGGAGTCCAACGGGCAGGCAGGTCAGGTGATCCTTGTGGAACAGGGTCATCGTGCGCCGGTAACTACACGTTCGTAAAGCCGGAAGCTACTGGATTGACAGCGTTGCCGCGCGTCACTGGTGTTCCCTTTCAATTTCGATGCCGATGGCTAAGATGCAATCGACGGGAACGTCCGGCGCGCCGGAATCCCCCTCCAAGACAGCATACCTGAATCACAAGGTAAGAGTTCCCGATGCGCATTTCCTTTACCGACGATCGAAATCAGACTTCCGGCGTGCTGGCCGTCTTCGCCCTGAAGGGCAAGGCGTTGTCGCCCACCGCCGAAGCGTTCGATGCGCGCACCGGCGGCGCGATCCGGCGCGGCATGGAGGGCTCCCGCAGCAAGGGCGACAAGGGCAAGTCGTTCGAGATCCTGGCGCCGGCCAATATCGAGGCGAACCGGGTCTTCGTGGCCGGCCTGGGCGAGGCCTCGGGCGTCAACGCCGCGGCGGCGCAGGCCGCGGGCGGCTCGGCGCTGGGCCAGTACAAGACCGGCGGCGAGGAGCAGGTGGCCATCTTCGCCGACGCCATCGACGGGCTGCCTTTGTCGGCCGCCGACTTCGCCGCCAACATCGCCTATGGCGCGATGCTCAAGTCCTATGCGTTCGAGAAGTACTACACCAGGAAGAACGAGGGTCATTCCCGGGTCAGCGTGAAGCGGCTGGTGGTGGTGACCGACGATCCGAAGGGCGCCAAGAAGGCGTTCGAGCCGCTGGAGAAGATCGCCGAGGCCATCTTCACCACCCGCGACCTGGTGAGCGAGCCCGCCAACGTCATCTATCCCGAGACGCTGGCCGACGCCTGCCGCGCCCTCGCCAAGCTGGGCGTCGAGGTCGACGTGCTGGGCGAGGAGCGCATGACCGAGCTTGGCATGGGCGCCCTGCTCGGCGTGGGCCAGGGCAGCGCCCGCGAAAGCCGGCTCGTGGTCATGGAATGGAACGGCGCCAAGAGTTCGAAGAAGGGCCCGGTCATGTTCGTCGGCAAGGGCGTCACCTTCGACACCGGCGGCATCTCGATCAAGCCGGCCGGCGGCATGGAGATGATGAAGTGGGACATGGGCGGCGCGGGCGCGGTCATCGGCGCCATGAAGGCGCTGGCCGGCCGCAAGGCGAAGGTCAACGCCGTCGGCATCGTCGCGCTGGTCGAGAACATGCCGTCGAGCACCGCCCAGCGGCCCGGCGACGTGGTCACCTCCATGTCCGGCCAGACCATCGAGGTGATCAACACCGACGCCGAGGGCCGGCTCATCCTCGCCGACGCTCTGCATTACGGCCAGGAGCAGTTCAAGCCCCAGTTCATCGTCGACCTGGCGACCCTGACCGGGGCGATGATCACCTCGCTGGGCAATGAATATGGCGGCATGTTCTCCAACGACGACACGCTGGCCGGACAGGTGTTCGACGCCGGCATCGCCGAGAACGAGAAGGTGTGGCGGTTTCCGCTGCACGAGAACTACGACAAGATGATCAACTCGCAGATCGCCGACATGAAGAATGTCGGCACCGGCGGCAAGGCGGGCAGCATCACCGCCGCCCAGTTCCTGGCGCGGTTCGTCCGCCGCGGCACGCCCTGGGCGCATCTCGACATCGCCGGCATGGCCTGGTCCGACAGCGAGGGCGCCACGGTGCCGAAGGGCGCCACCGCCTATGGCGTGCGGCTGCTGAACCGGCTGGTCGAGGACCATTACGAAGGCAAGTAGGCGACCGGTGACCGAGGTCAGCTTCTATCACCTCTACCGCCGCGTCGAGGATGCGCTGCCCCGGTTGCTCGAGCGGGTGATCGCCACCAGCCAGCGTGCGGTGGTGCTGGCCGAGACCGACGAGCGCATCGAGGCGCTGTCGAGCCTGCTGTGGTCCTACACCAACGAGTCCTTCCTGCCCCACGGCTCGGCGCGCGACGGCTTTGCCGCCGACCAGCCCATATTCCTGACCACCGGCGAGGAGAACCCGAACGGCGCCGGCATCCTGGTGGTCGTGGACGAGCGCATCCCGTCCTATCTCGGCGACTTCGCCCGCTGCCTCGACCTGTTCAACGATACCGAGCCGTCGAAGCAGGCCGCGCGCGACCGCTGGCGGCACTACAAGTCCGCCGGCCATCAGGTGGTCTACTGGCAGCAGGACGAGAACGGCCGCTGGGACAAGAAGGCGTAGCCTGCGTCGCCAAATCTTCGGTTGCCCGGCGCGGGCGATGCGGCTAAGAAGCCGCCGACCCGTTCCAGGAGAGAAAGAACAATGGCGACCGAACGCACCCTGTCGATCATCAAGCCCGACGCCACCCGCCGCAACCTGACTGGCAAGATCAACGCCATGCTGGAAGAGGCCGGCCTGCGCATCGTCGCGCAGAAGCGCATCCAGCTCAGCCGCGCCCAGGCGGAAGGCTTCTACGCCGTGCACCGCGAGCGTCCGTTCTTCAACGACCTCTGCAATTTTATGATCTCGGGCCCGGTCGTGGTGCAGGTGCTGGAGGGCGAGGGCGCCGTGCAGAAGAACCGCGACGTGATGGGCGCCACCAATCCGGCCAACGCCGCCGAGGGCACCATCCGCAAGACCTTCGCCGAATCCATCGAGGCCAACTCGGCCCACGGTTCGGATTCGCTCGAGAACGCGGCGATCGAGATCGCCTACTTCTTCAGCGGCATCGAGATCGTCGGCTGAACCGGCGATTGAAGGCGGCGGCGTGAACAGCCGCCGCCGTGCCGAACCGCTCCGGCGGCGAACTCCATCGAAATCAGTGGCTCAGATCAGCGGCGACGGGTTCATCAGCCCGTCCTGCGCCGCCAGCGGCGCGTCGATGTGGACTGTGTTTCGCTCGACCCGCAGTTTGCCTTCCGCCATCAGCCGCAAGGCGAGCGGGTAGAGCCTGTGCTCCCAGGACAGTACGCGGGCGGCGAGGGTGTCCTCGGTGTCGCCGTCGCGCACCGGCACGCAGGCCTGGAACACGATCGGGCCTTCGTCCATCTCCGGCCGCACGAAATGTACCGTGCAGCCCGAGAAGCGCACGCCGTCCTCAAGCACCCGCTGGTGCGTGTGCAGGCCGCGATAGGCGGGCAGCAGCGACGGGTGGATGTTGAGGATCCGGTCGCGCCAGCGGTTGACGAATTCCGCTTCCAGCAGCCGCATGAACCCGGCAAGGCAGATCATCTCGGCGCCGCTGTCCACGATCGCCTGATGCAGCGCCTCGTCGAAATCGTGGCGTGACGGGTAATCCTTGTGGCTGATGACCTTGGTCGGCACGCCGTATGACTTGGCAACGTCGAGGCCGGCCGCGTCGGGCTTGTTGGAGATGACGATGGCGGGCTTCGCGGGATGTCCCGGCTCGGCGCAGGCATCAAGCAGCGCCTGCATGTTGCTGCCCCGGCCGGAGATCAGGACGGCGAAACGCATCAGATCAGGCTGACGGCGGGCCCGCCGTCCCGGCGCTCGCGGATGCGGCCGATGCGGAAGACGGTTTCGCCATTCGCTTCGAAGATGGCCTCGGCCTCATCGGCCCTGTCAACCGGGACGACGACGGCCATGCCGATGCCGCAGTTGAAGGTGCGGATCATGTCGTCCTCGGGCACGTTGCCCTCATGCTGCAGCCAGCCGAACACGGCGGGGCGCGGCCAGCTCCTCTGGTCGAGCTCGGCGACTAGCGTCTTGGGAAGGACACGCGGGATGTTCTCGACCAGGCCGCCGCCGGTGATGTGGGCAAGGGCGTGGACCGCACCTGCGCGCACTGCTGCGAGGCAACTCCTCACATAGATGCGCGTCGGGGTCAGCAGCGCCTCGCCGAGCGAGCGGGAGGCGTCGAACGGCGCCGGATCGGCATAGGACAGGCCGCTGCGCTCGACGACCTTGCGTGCGAGAGAAAAACCGTTTGAGTGCAGTCCAGTGGAGGCAAGTCCTAAGACGATGTCTCCGGCCGAGACAGCCGCGCCGGTGAGCTGCTCGCCGCGCTCGACCGCACCCACGGCGAAGCCGGCGAGGTCATAGTCGTCGCCCGCATACATGCCCGGCATCTCGGCGGTCTCGCCGCCGATCAGCGCACAGCCGGCCTGGCGGCAGCCCTCGGCGATGCCGGCGATCACATCGGCGGCCGCATCCACATCCAGCCTGCCGGTGGCGAAGTAGTCGAGGAACAGCAGCGGCTCGGCGCCCTGGACGACGAGGTCGTTGACGCTCATGGCGATCAGGTCGATGCCGATGGTGTCGTGGCGGCCGCTGTCGATGGCGACCTTCACCTTGGTGCCGACGCCGTCGTTGCAGGCGACCAGAACCGGATCCTTGTAGCCGGCCGCCTTCAGGTCGAAGAACCCGCCGAATCCGCCGAGGTCCGGATTGGAGCCCGCACGGCGCGTCGAGGCGGCCAGCGGCTTGATGCGCTCGACCAGCGCATTGCCTGCGTCGATGTCGACGCCGGCGGTCTTGTAGCTGAGAGGCTCGATGTTGCGGGTCACGATGAGTCCACGGCTGTTTCGGCGGGAACTTACGGATTTACCGGCCGGAAATCGACTCCCATATTCTCTGGGGCGCTCCGGCCGGCCTTGGTATAGTACGCCCATGAGAATTTGCGGAGGGGGCATGGGCCCGAAATCACTCGCAGTCGCCGTGATCCTGCTGTGCGTGAGCGTCGTTTCGGGGGGCCGGTTCGCCGACGCCGCCGAGTATTTCAACGCGTTCGAAGTTCGGGAAGTGCCGGTCGACGTCACCGCCGACACCGCCGCCAACGCGCGCAACATCGCCATCGGCGAGGCGCAGTCGCGGGCGCTCGACCTGCTGCTGCGGCGGATGACCCTCAAGGAGGACCGGGGCAGGCTGCCTAGGCTCGACGGTAACAGTGTGTCGCGGCTGGTGCAGAGCCTGCAGTTCGACGAGGAACGCTATTCCAGCACCCGTTACATCGGCAAGGTGACCGTCGCGTTCAGCCCGGGCGGTATCCGCTCGCTGCTGGGCCGCTACAACATCCCGTTCGCCGAGGCGCCGTCCTATCCCATCGTCGTGCTGCCGGTGTTCGACATGGGCGGCGCGCAGATCAGCGCGTCCAACGCCTGGTGGAACGCCTGGGCGCGGCAGGACTGGCAGGAGAACCTGCTGGCGCTGACCCTGCCGCGCGCCGGCGAGATCGCCATGGGGCCGGGCGTCGCCGAAGTGATGCAGGGGAACGGTTCCTGGGTCGAATCGCTGGGCCGGCGCTACGGCACCAGCGAGGTCGTCGTGCCGATCGCCACCCTCCGCAACGACGGTGGCGCGGCCAGGCTCACGGTCAACACCCGCCACTACGGCATCGCCGGCGAGCAGACCAACACGATCGAGATCTCCCAGCTTCCCGGCGAGACGGTCGATGGCATGCTGATGCGCGCCGCGCGCGACATCGGCGACGGCCTGACCTACAACTGGAAGCGTAACGCCATGATCGGCCAAGGCGCCAAGACCGATATCGTCGCCATCTGCGACCTGTCGTCGCTCAAGCAGCTGATCACCGTGACGGAACGGCTGGAGAACGCGCCGATGATCAAGGACCCGCGCGTCGCCAGCCTCGCCACGCACCGGGCGCTGATCGCCATGACCGCCACCGTTCCGCCCGAGCAGCTGACCGGCGCCATGGTCCAGTATGGGATCGACCTGACGAGGCGGGACGGCGAATGGTACGTCGCGCCCCGCCGGTAGCGATGCAGCTTGCCTTCGACCTTCCCGTCCGGCCCGCCATGGGCCGTGAGGATTTCATGGTCGCGCCGTGCAACCGGGATGCGGTCGGCTGGATCGACCGCTGGCCGGAATGGCCCGGGCCTTGCCTGGTCCTGCACGGGCCCGCCGGGAGCGGCAAGACCCACCTCGCGCGGGTCTGGCAGCAGCGCTCGGAGGCGGCCTGGGAAGATGGCTCCGCGCTGGACGCTCGGTTCCGCGACGGGAGTGGCGGCGCGGTCTGCCTCGACATCGACGGTCGGATCGCCGACGAAACCGCGCTGTTCCATCTCTTCAATCGCGCCGGGGAATGCGGCGGCTGGCTGCTGCTGACGGGGCGCGCGCCGGTGAGGGACTGGAAAATCGCCCTGCCGGACCTGCGCTCGCGCCTGATGGCGGCGCCGGCGGCCGCGCTCGCCGAGCCCGACGACGCGCTGCTGACGGCACTCACCGTCAAGCTCTTCGCCGATCGGCAGCTTGTCGTCACGCCCGACCTGCTGAATTATATCCTCGCCAGGGTCGACCGGTCCTTCGCCGCGCTGGGCGAGGCGGTCGACCGGTTGGACCGGGCCGCGCTGGCCGAGAAGCGGGCGATCACGCCGCGCTTCGCCAAACGCGTGCTCGGCATCTGAGGCCGGAGACGAACCGTCACGAAACTGTCACGGCCTGCGGCTAGCGTCTGCGGCGACAGCGAGACAAGGGGTTGAAGGTGACCGAGAGTTCCACGTCCCAGGCAGAAGCGATCGAGGACTCGGCACCTCCTGCCGCGGCCTTCGACATGGCCTCGCCCTCCCGGTTCATCAACCGCGAGCTGTCGTGGCTCGCCTTCAACACCCGCGTGCTCGAGGAGGCCATGAATCCGGCCCACCCGCTGCTGGAGCGGGTGCGCTTCCTGTCTATCTCCGCCAGCAATCTGGACGAGTTCTACATGGTGCGCGTCGCGGGCATCCGCGGCCAGATCGCGGCCGGCATCGACACGATCAGCGATGACGGCCTGACCGCCAGCCAGCAGATCAAGGCCATCAACGACATGGCCAATGTGTTGCTGAACCAGCAGCAGGAATGCTGGCGGGCCCTGCTGCGCCTGCTGCGCGAGGTCGGCATCGGCGTTGTCGACAACGCCGACCTCACGCCGTCGGAGCGCGCCTGGCTGGAGGACCGGTTCCTCGAGGACGTGTTCCCCGTGCTGACGCCGCTGGCCGTCGATCCGGCTCATCCGTTCCCGTTCATTCCCAATCTCGGCTTCGTGCTGGCCATGCAGCTGCGGCGCGACAGCGACGGATCGGCGATGAACGCGCTGATTCCCCTGCCGCGCCAGATCGACCGGTTCATCCGCCTGCCGGGCGACGCAGTACGTTTCATCACCCTCGAGAACGTGATCGCCCTGTTTCTCGACCAGCTGTTCCCCGGCTATTCGCTGGTCGGCCGCGGCGAGTTCCGAATCGTCCGCGACAGCGACATCGAGATCGAGGAAGAGGCCGAGGATCTGGTGCGCCTGTTCGAGAGCGCGCTGAAGCGCCGCCGGCGCGGCCGGGTGATCCGCCTGAAGGTCAGCGCCACCATGCCCGAAACCCTGCGCCGGTTCGTCCTCGACGAGCTGAGGGTCGACAACAGCGACGTGTTCGTGGTCGACGGCATCCTGGGCCTGTCGGACACCAGGCAGTTGATCGTCGACGACCGGCCCGACCTGAAATTCGAGCCGTTCAATGCCCGCTTCCCCGAGCGCATTCGCGATCATGGCGGCGACTGCTTCGCGGCGATCCAGCAGAAGGACATCATCGTCCACCACCCCTACGAGAGCTTCGACGTGGTGGTGCAGTTCGTGCGCCAGGCCGCGGCCGACCCGAACGTGGTGGCGATCAAGCAGACGCTCTACCGGACCAGCGACGATTCGCCCATCGTCAAGGCGCTGATCGACGCGGCCGAGAGCGGCAAGTCGGTGACCGCGTTGGTCGAGCTGAAGGCCCGTTTCGACGAGGCCGCCAACATACAGTGGGCGCGCGACCTGGAACGCGCGGGCGTTCAGGTCGTCTATGGCTTCATTGAGCTGAAGACCCACGCCAAGGTGTCGCTGGTGGTCCGGCGCGAAGGCAGGGACCTGCGCACCTATGTGCATTTCGGCACCGGCAACTATCACCCGGTCACGGCGCGCATCTACACGGACCTGTCGTTCTTTACCGTCGATCCCGTGATCGCCCGCGACGCGACGCGGCTGTTCAACTACCTGACCGGCTATGCCGAGCCGCGCGACTTCGAGAAAATCTCGATCTCGCCCATCACCCTCGCGCCGAAACTGCTCGAGCTTATCCGCAACGAGATCGAGCACGCCAGGGCGGGCAGGCACGCCGAGATCTGGGCCAAGATGAACTCGCTGGTCGATTCGACCATCATCGATGCCCTCTACGAGGCCAGTCAGGCGGGCGTGAAGATCGACCTGATCGTGCGCGGCATCTGCTGCCTGCGGCCCGGCGTGAAGGGTCTGTCGGACAATATTCGGGTCAAGAGCATGGTCGGCCGGTTCCTCGAGCATTCCAGGATCATCTGCTTCGGCAATGGCCATGACCTGCCGTCCAAGGACGGACTGGTGTTCATCTCGTCGGCGGACTGGATGCCCCGGAATTTCTACCGCCGGGTCGAGACGCTGATCCCGCTGGAGAACCCGACCGTGCACGCCCAGGTCCTCGATCAGGTGATGGTCGCCAGCCTCAACGACGAGCAGCAGACCTGGTGGCTGCAGCCCGACGGCAGCTACGTCCGCGAGGACGCGGGGCCGGACGGCTTCAACGCCCATAAATATTTCATGACCAACCCCAGCCTCTCCGGGCGCGGCCAGTCGTTGCGCGACAAGCCGGCGCCGACGCTCGTGCTGGATGAGGACTGACGGCAGGTCTGCGGCTTTTTGGGGTTACATCGTGGACGTCCGGCCGTTAGGTTGGCGCCGCCGAAAAGGAGTCCGCCGGTCCCTATGAACGTCGCCGTGCAACCCCTGACAAGCGAAGTCGTCTGGCAGGTGCCGGCGCGGATCGCCGTCATCGACGTGGGATCGAACACGGTTCGACTCGTCGCGTTCGACCTGCAGGGCCGCATTCCCCAGCTGATCTTCAACGAAAAGGCCTTCTGCGGCCTCGGCAAGGCGCTGGCCACCACCGGCCGCCTCGATCCCGAAAGCATGGAACTGGCGGTCGACACAATTCACCGCTACGTCACCTTGACCGACCAGATGCGCGTTTCGCATCTCGATATCGTGGCGACGGCGGCGGTGCGCGAGGCGGCGAACCGCGACGAGTTCGCGGCCCGCGTGGAGACGGTCACCGGCGGCCGCAGGCCGCGGATCATCTCGGGCGCCGAGGAGGCGCGCTATGCGGCGCTGGGCGTCATCGCCGCCATCCCGGAGGCCGATGGACTGGTCGGCGACCTGGGCGGCGGCAGCCTCGAACTCGTCGGCATCAGGAACGGCGCCGTCGAGCGCGGCGAATCGACGCCGCTCGGCACCCTGCGGTTGATGGACGCCCACGGCGGCAACGTGGCGGCGGCGACCAAGGCTATCGATGCAGCGCTCTCGGGCCTCGACTGGCTGAAGGAGTTCGGGCGCCGCGACTTCTATGCGGTGGGGGGCACCTGGCGCGCCATCGCCCGGCTGCACATGGCCTATCGCGACTACCCGCTGAGGATCCTCCACAACTACGAGATCGAGCGCGAGGAGCTGCGGCGTTTCCTGCGCGACATCGAAAGCCACGTCAACGAAAGCGAGGTGCTCGCCGCCGGCATCTCGAAGAAGCGCATGGCCATGCTGCCGGTAGCCTCGCTGATCTTCCAGCGAGTGCTGAAGCTGGCGGCGCCCAAGAAGATCGTCGTCTCTGGGCTGGGACTGCGCGAAGGCATCCTGTTCCACCACGCGCCGGAAGAGCTCAAGCGCGCCGACCCGCTGCTCGCCTTCTGCCGGGAGATGGCGCAGCGCCGCAGCCGCTTCCCCGAGCACGGCGACGACCTGATGCGCTGGATCGACCCGCTGTTCCGCCGCGAGAACATCCGCGAGAAGCGGCTGCGCTATGCCGTCTGCCTGCTGTCCGACATCGCCTGGTCCGGCCATCCCAGCTACCGGGCCGAACTGGCCATGGACCAGATCATGCTGGCGCAGGTGCTGGGCACCGACCATCCCGGCCGCGCCTTCATCGGCATGGCGCTGTTCGTGCTCAACGGTGGTGCGCCGGACAATGTTGCGACCCAGCGGGCGAGGGCGCTGCTCAGCCCGCAGGAAATCGCCCGCGCCCGCGCTGTCGGCCTGGCGCTGCGGCTCGCCCAGCGCATCTCGGGCGGCACGCAGGAGCTACTGGGTCTCGCCCACCTCACCGTCACCAACGAGGCCGTCACCCTGGTGGTGCAGCCCGACGGCAAGTATATGGCCGGCGAGTCGGTCGAGCGGCGGCTCGATCTGCTGGCCACGGCGCTTGGCAAGCAGCCGGTGATCAGGTTGCACGACTAAGGCCCTGCGGCGAGCCTTCTAGGAGGCTCGTGCCGGCCGGCGGAACAGACCACATGGCGGTAGATGGTGACGGGAAGGCGCGAAGTGGGAGGCGGTTGATTCTCTTCAACAAGCCGTTCGGCGTGCTCTCGCAGTTCACGTCCGGCGGGGTGCACGAGGTCGATGCGACACTTTCGGCCTTTGTGAAGGTGCCGGACGTCTATCCGGCCGGCCGGCTCGACAAGGATAGCGAGGGGCTGTTGCTCCTGACCGACGACGGCCGGCTTCAGGCGCGGATCGCCGATCCCAGGTTCAAGCAACCCAAGACCTACCTCGTCCAGATCGAGGGCGAGCCGGAGGAAGCGAGCCTGGAGCGGCTGAGGAAAGGCGTCCCGCTCGACGGCGTGACGACCCGTCCGGCCGTGGTGGAGCGGATCGATCCGCCCGACCTCTGGCCGCGAGATCCGCCGATCCGCTTCCGCAAGTCGGTGCCGGATTGCTGGCTGCGGCTGACGATTCGCGAAGGTCGCAACCGGCAGGTGCGCCGTATGACCGCGATGGTCCGCCACCCGACGCTGCGGCTCGTCCGCTGGAGCATCGGCGACTGGACCGTCGCCGGGCTGGCACCGGGACAATGGCGGGATGCGCCGCCATCTCCCGATAAATCATGACAGTTGCCGGAAAATCCTAAAGCTCGGTAACAGCCACGTTGCCGCGCTTGATCGACAGCGCCAGCTTGCCGTGCTTGAGGGCGAGGGCGTCCTTGCCGAACACGTCGTAGCGCCAGCCGTGGCGAGCCGGCACGTCCGCTTCGTCGTCGGCGGCCAGTTCCTCGAGGTCGGACATGGAAGCGACCAGCTTCTGGGCCACGTTCTCTTCCTCGCAGCGAAGCTTCAGCAGCACCCGCATCAGGTCGACGATGGGGCCGATGCCGCGCGGCAGCTGGCGGCGCTGCTCGGCCTGCGGCAGCTGGTCCTCGGGCAGGGCGCGCGCGTCGTCGAGCGCCTTCATCAGGGTCTCGCCGATCGGGCCGCGCGCCAGATTGTCGGCCAGGCCGCGCACGCCCTTTAGCTCGTCGAGCGTGGTCGGGGGATGGGCGGCGATCTCCAGCACCACGTCGTCGCGGATCACCCGGTTGCGAGGCACGTCGATCTTCTGCGCCCGGTGCTCGCGCCATTCGGCGACGGCGCGAACCATGGCCATGAACCGCCGGTTGGAGCTCTTGGGCTTCAGGCGCAGCCAGGCGTCCTGCGGCTCGGTCCGGTAGGTCGCCGGGTCGGTCAGCGTGTCCATTTCCTCGCTGAGCCAGTGCTGCCGGCCGTTGCGGCTGAGGATCTTCATGATCCCCGTGTAGATGTCGCGCAGATGGATGACGTCGCCGAGGGCGTACTGCACCTGCTTGCCGGTCAGCGGCCGGCGCGACCAGTCGGTGAAGCGCGAGGACTTGTCGACCCGCGCGCGGGTGAAATGGTTGACCAGCGTCTCGTAGCCCACCGAATCCCCGAATCCCGCCACCATGGCGGCGACCTGGGTGTCGAACACCGGATGGGGCAGCGCGCCGAAATCGTGCAGGAAGATTTCCATGTCCTGTCGCGCCGCGTGCAGGACCTTTAGGACCTTGTCGTCGGCGAGCAGGTCGATGAAGGGCTGAAGCGACAGTCCCTGCGCCAGCGGATCGATCGCCCAGGCGCCGTTATCGTCGGCCACCTGGATCAGGCACAGCTTGGGCCAGTAGGTGTTGCTGCGCATGAATTCGGTGTCGACGGTGACGAACTCCGCCTTGCGGAGCGTGTCGCATATGGCAGCCAGATCGGCTGTCTTTTCGATTACTTGTACTTGCATGGAATCGTTCCTATACAGCCATTCTCCGGGCGCGTCATCAATCCCGTCCTCCGCTTGACAAATCACCGGCAAGTGTGTGCTTTACGCCCGCCCGCACCGCCTTCCGCTCTCGAGGAATCCAAGAAAATGCACGCGTACCGCTCGCACACCTGCAACGACCTGCGCCAGGAACACGTCGGCCAGACGGTCCGGGTTTCCGGCTGGGTCCACCGCAAGCGCGACCACGGCAACCTGCTGTTCGTCGACCTGCGCGACCATTACGGCCTGACCCAGTGCGTGATCGAGGCGGGCGAGCCCGGGTTCGAGACCATCGAGGGCGCCCGCGCCGAGAGCGTCGTCACCATTGATGGCAAGGTGGTGGCGCGCACGCCGGAGACCATCAACGACGAGCTGCCCACCGGCCGCATCGAGGTGCGCATCAAGGGTGTGACCGTCCAGTCGGCGGCCCAGGAGCTGCCCATGCCGGTGTTCGGCGAGCAGGAATATCCCGAGGACATCCGGCTGAAGCACCGCTATCTCGACCTGCGGCGCGAGCGCATGCACGCCAACATCGTGCTGCGCTCGAAGATCATCTCCAGCATCCGCCGCCGGATGATCGACCAGGGCTTCATGGAGTTCCAGACGCCGATCCTGACCGCGTCCTCGCCCGAGGGCGCGCGCGACTTCCTGGTGCCCAGCCGCATCCATCCGGGCAAGTTCTACGCGCTGCCCCAGGCGCCGCAGCAGTTCAAGCAGCTGCTGATGGTCGCCGGCTTCGACCGCTATTTCCAGATCGCGCCGTGCTTCCGCGACGAGGACGCCCGCGCCGACCGCTCGCCGGGCGAGTTCTACCAGCTCGACATGGAGATGTCGTTCGTCACCCAGGACGATGTGTTCGCCGCCATCGAGCCGGTGATGCACGGTGTGTTCAGCGAGTTTTCGAACCGCAATATCACGCCGGCGCCGTTCCCCCGCATCCCGTACCGCGAGTCCATGCTGAAATACGGCAGCGACAAGCCGGACCTGCGCAACCCGCTGGTCATCACCGACGTGACCGAGGCGTTCCGCGGCTCGAACTTCGGCATCTTCGCCCGCGCCATCGAGAACGGCTCGGTGGTCCGCGGCATTCCGGCGCCCGCCAGCGCCGACCGTCCGCGCAGCTTCTTCGACAAGATGAACGACTGGGCGCGCAGCAACGGCGCGCCGGGCCTCGGCTACATCATCTTCGCCGATGGCGGCGGCAAGGGTCCGATCGCCAACAACCTGGACGCCGAGCGCATCGCCCAGCTCAAGGAAGCGACCGGCCTGGGCGACGGCGACAGCCTGTTCTTCGCGGCCGGCACGCCGGCCAAGGCCGCCGAGCTCGCTGGCCTCGCCCGCACCAAGCTTGGCCAGGACCTCGGCCTGATCGAGGAGAACGCGTTCCGGTTCTGCTGGATCGTCGACTTCCCGATGTACGAATGGGACGACAAAGATAAGAAGATCGACTTCTCCCACAACCCGTTCTCCATGCCCCAGGGCGGCCTCGAGGCGCTCCAAAGCAAGGACCCGCTCGACATCCTGGCGTTCCAGTACGACATCGTCTGCAACGGCGTCGAGTTGTCGTCCGGCGGCATCCGGAACCACAGCCCGGAGATCATGGTCAAGGCGTTCGAGATCGCCGGCTACACCCGGGACGACGTCGAAACCCGTTTCGGCGGCATGCTGAACGCGTTCCGCTACGGCGCGCCGCCCCATGGCGGCATCGCGCCCGGCATCGACCGCATCGTCATGCTGCTGGCCGACGTGCCGAACATCCGCGAGGTCATCCTGTTCCCGATGACCCAGCAGGCCGAGGATCTGATGATGGGGGCGCCGGCGCCCGCGACCAACAAGCAGCTGCGCGAGCTGAGCATCCGCGTGGTTGATCCAACACCGCAAAGCTGATCCGCGAAGGCTTAATTCTGTTCGGCTTGGGCGGCATCGAGGCCGCTCCGGCCGACGTGGGCACGACGAGCAGCATTCCATTATCTGTCGCGTCATTGTGACGCTTTCAGGCGGTGACTAAGGTTTTCCTGAGACTGATCGGTCTCGGCCAGGCCCGATTTGCCCCTGGCCGAGTCTCCTCGCCGTTCGGGTCGAAAAGGGGCGTGACAACGACGCGGTAAGAGATTACCCAGTCTGGGTTCGCGGGGGCTGGCGTCCATGACCGGCGCACCGTTAGATGCACATGCGCCTGGGGCGGCGCTCGGTACTTTTTTCGGGTTTTCGCGGGGAGCAGCGTGCCCAACGACGATTTCAGCAGGATCGGTCCGTATTTCGACGACCTCAGCCCACGATTCCAGCGTATTTCCGAGGATGCCGTCCGGCAGACCGCCGTGTTGAGTTGGCCGGAGCGTCTGTTCTTCCTTGCCGCCGCCGGCGACAAGCACGAGTCCTGGCGCAACGCCTACGATGCCCGCTATGTGGGCGAGCCGGTGCCGAAATGGGAGCGGATCGTCAGCGCGGTGATCGCGCTGTGGGGCGCCCAGGCGATCACCTGCTTCGAGATGGCGGCCATCTACACCAGTTCGGACAACCAGACATGGCGGATGGCGGGCGAGGTATGGTGCGTCAGCCACGGCGAGACCGAGCGCCTCGCGGCGTTCTGGGCCGATCCCGCGGGCTATTCCGGCAGGCTGGTCGGCGAGGCGCTCGACCGGCTCGACCGGTTGGCGAGCTGAACGCGCGCTAGCTGTGATCTCTCAACAGGTTGTCCACTCGGTCTGATCCGAGGAAGCTGAGGTTTGCGAAGCTTCAGTGTTCCCAGGGAGAGCCGAGTGGACGTGCACAAGAATGCCCGACTGACCCCGCTAG
>JBFWZH010000009.1:0-137500 GCA_050185585.1 Sphingomonadales bacterium
TCTTCTGTAAACTCAAAGAGTTCAAACGGATCGCCATGCGCGCTGACAAAACCGACGCCAGCTTCGCGGCGAACATCTACCTCGCTGCCGCCGTCATCAATGCCCGGTGAATCTCAACAGACCCTAGCTGGTCCTGCATCGACGATCCTCGCGGCGCGCCTGCACGGCATGCTGGTTGGCACTGTCATGGTTGGGCACGATGGCCACCGCGGCAATGTCTACTATGTTGGTGTAAAGCCCGAGTTTCAGAAATGCGGCGTCGGGGCAATGCTGATGGCGGCTGCCGAGCGATGGCTGAAGGATCGCGGCGTGCCGAAACTCAACGTCATGGTGCGCACCGACAATCTGGGCGCGCAAGGCTTCTACGAGCGCCTCGGCTACGCTCCAAGCGAGGTTATCGTGATCTCCAAGCAACTGGATGGGCCTTAGGGAGCCAAACATGGATTCAATCACCAGCGGCCTGGTCGCGGAGGTTCTAGGCCGGCTTCACCGGGAAGCGGAGGCAGCCGATGCGCCCTTGATGCAGGCCACCGGCAGGGAAGCGATCACCTTCGAGCAGGCGATGCAGAGGGTGGTCGATGCCGAATTGAAGGACCTGCCGGGCCTCTATCGCTTCTATGCCGGCAACTTCCTCAGCGTCGATCCGGAGTTTGGCCGCTTTCTCTACATGCTGGTCCGATCCTGCAAGGCGACGCGGATCGTCGAGTTCGGTTCGTCCATGGGGATCTCCGCCATCTATATGGCCGCGGCCCTGCGGGACATGGGCGGCGGTGTCCTCATCGGCACCGAGATGGAACCCGGCAAGGCAGAACGGGCGCGCGCGAATGTTGCGGCCGCCGGACTCGCCGATCTGGTGGAATTCCGCGTTGGCGATGCACGAGAGACGCTAAAATCCGGCGTCGGCGGCGAGATCGACATGGTGCTGCTCGACGGCGCCTTCACCCTCTACCACGCGGTCCTGATGCTGCTGGAGCCCCACCTCAGGCCCGGCGCGGTCATCGTCGGCGAGAACGCCCTGCAGCAGGCGTCCGGATATCTGGACTACGTCCGCGATCCCGGCAATGGCTATCTGTCCACGCCGCTACCCTTCAGCCCGGGGCGCGGCAACGAGCTGACGATAAAGACGAGATAAGCCGACTGTTTCGCCCGGTCGCTCACCGACCCGGCGGCTTGCCGTCCAGATAGTCGTTCAGCACCTCATGGAAGCGCCGCACGCGGGTTTCCTGGGCCGCCAGATACGGCTCCTGATAACCGCGCGAGCGCCAGCCGGCCTGCTGGCCGGGGCTGAGCGCCCAGTCCTGGAAAACCACCTGGTCGTGCAGGTCGGCGACCGACTCGTTGCCGGTATAGACGCGGAAATCGTATTCGGCCTCCGCCATCTCCATGTCGGTCTCGGTGAGACGGGCCCGGTAGGCTCCCTCGACCGGGAACGCCAGATCCCACAGGTCGAAATAGCATTTCTCCGGGTCGTCGCGGTGCGGCTCCCAGCGGAAGAACGACATGCCCTCGGCGCCGGCGCCGAAGGCGATGTTGGGGAACACCACGCCGAACGGGCTCTCGGTCAGGTCCTCGTCCGACAGCCTGTCGAAATGCCGGTAGCCGCGCGCGGGACCCAGCCTGCGTTTCGCTTCCTTGAGGTCGAGCCAGCCCTGCATGGCCTTTTCCTCATAGGTGGCATATTTGGCCGGGTCGATGTCCCAGGCGCGCAGCGTCTCGTCGAACGGATGGGGCTGGCCTTCAGGGACGCGATCCCTGAGCGAGGGGCGGCCCATCTGGATGATGCGGGCGTGGCCCATGGGGAACATCTCGAACCGGGACGTGAAATGGTCCTGGTCGATGATCGGCGGCACCTGCGGATGCGCGGTGCGGGTGTGGTAGGACTCGTTGAAATTGTCCGAGGAAAACTTCCAGTTGCAGTTCAGCTCGACACGCACCCAGCGGACTCGCACCTGGGTCTCGAACGGAAAGTTCCGGTAGATTTCGGGGATGGGCTCCAGGTACTTCAGCAGCGGCGGCGCCTCATCGTCCATGGTGTACCAGACGAAGCCGCCCCAGCTGTCGACCCGCACCTCGATCAGGTGGCGCTTGCCGACCGGGTCGCCCTGCGGGAAGTCGTCACGGTCGCAGGCGTCGATCAGCGTGCCGTCGGTGCTGAACACCCAGCCGTGATAGGAACATGCCCAGCTATCCTGCGAGCCCTTGCCCCAAACCAGTTTCTGGGCGCGGTGGGCGCAGGCGTTGTAGAAGCCCTTCAGGCTGCCGTCCTTCTGGCGGGCGATGATGACCGACTCGTGCATGAAGTCGTGGACGATGTAGTCGCCCGGCTCAGGCAACTCGTTCTCGCGCCCGGCAATGTGCCAGATCTTTGTCCACATCTGGTCCCATTCGCGCTGCATCCACTCGCGCGAGTAGTAGCGGTCCGGCGTGATGGCGTCGCCGCGCAGGTTGCGCGGATCCTTGCCGTCAACCGCCAGTGGATGGGTGATGATCTCGGTCATGTCCGTTCCCCGTGCCTCGGACCGGCCACGTGCAGGCCGATCAACGCCGCAAAAAGCCTAGGGCCCGGTGCGCCGCTGTCAACCGAAACCGGAAATCCGGTCAGTCGAGACGGACCTCGGCCACCTTGTCCCGGTATTCCTTCTTCGGGTCCATTCCGAGGAGGATCTTGATGCCGGCCACCAGGCTCGACGCGTCGGCCCAGATTTCGGCGCGGTCGGCGTCGAAGCGCAGCAGGGTCAACGAAGGATCGTCCTTGCCGCCCTCGAACCAGGCCGCGACGTAGCGGTTCCACAGCCGGTCGATCACCGCGCGGTCGTTATCGACGGTCACCATGCCGTGGACGGAGGCGAACAGGTCGTGGCCCTTGGACACGAAGGTGGCGAAGCCCGGCGCGGCGCCGCCAAGATGCTCGACGATGGCGTTGTCGCGGGCGGTAAAGAACCAGATCGGGCCGTGACCGTGCTCGATCAGGCCGGTCATGGGCCGGGGCGCGAGTTCGGGCCGGCCTTCGAGGCCCAGCATCATGGTCCTGTCCGCGTCGAGGGCCTTCCAGAATTTGGCTTCCAGGTCCTTGGGCGTGGTCATGTCCGTCTCCTGTTGCACGCGTTGTCCGGGTGCAACCCACGAGCAACGAACATGTTCCTGCTCCGGCCAGCCCAACCGGCGCCGCCACGCGACGGCTGCGCAACGAAACCGGAACCGCCCACAATCACGGAACGTTAGGCGTCGGAAGTGGGCCACGGGCCAACAACCGTCGCCAAAATTCAAGCCGCCGCGCCTATGGAGGTCCAGGCGAGAACCGCATGTCCCAAGGACGTCTCCAGGCCCGCGGATCGTGGATGAAGGAAGACCATGGTTGAATATCAGAGCAAGGCCGCTACCGGCGTCGAAGGACTGGACGACATCCTTTCCGGAGGCTTCTCGCGCGGGAGCCTGTTCCTGCTCGAGGGAGAGCCGGGAACCGGCAAGACGACCTTCGCGCTGCAGTTCCTGCTGGATGGCGCCAGGCGGGGCGAACGCTCGCTGTACATCACCCTGTCCGAGACGCCTGACGAACTGCGCGCCGGGGCGGCGTCCCACGGCTGGACCATTCCCGACACCATCGAACTGTTCGAGTTGATCCCGCCCGAGAGCATCCTGAACGACGGCCAGCAGCAGAGCCTGCTCTATGCGTCCGACCTGGAGCTGGTTGAGACGACCAAGGAGATCTTCGAGGCCGTTGAGCGGATCAGGCCGTCGCGCGTCGTGGTCGACAGCCTGTCGGAAATCCGGCTGCTGGCGCAGAGCTCGCTGCGCTACCGCCGCCAGATTCTGGCGATCAAGCACTATTTCGCCCGCCACAGCACCACGGTGCTGATGCTGGACGACCTGACGGCGGAAGCTTCGGACAAGACCGTGCACAGCGTCGCGCACGGCGTGATCCGGCTCGAGGAGACGGCGCCGGACTACGGCGCCGAGCGGCGCCGGCTGCGGGTCATCAAATACCGCGGCCAGAAGTTCCGCGGCGGCCACCACGACTTCACCATCGAGACCGGCGGCATCAGGGTGTTTCCGCGCCTGGTATCGGCGGAGCACCATCGGCGGTTCCCCCGCACGCTGGTGTCCACGGGCATCGGCGACTTCGACGACCTGCTCGGCGGCGGCGTCAACACCGGATCGAGCACCCTCGTGCTGGGGCCCGCGGGCACCGGCAAGTCGCTGGTCGCCCTGACGTTCGCCCTCGCGGCCATCGCCCGCGGCGAGAAGGCCGCCGTTTTCGTCTTCGACGAAGAACTGGGCCTGCTCTTCGACCGTATGAAGGGCATGGGATTCGACCTCGAGGCACTGGTCTCCGACGGCAAGCTGTTCGTACGCCAGATCGACGCGGCCGAATTGTCGCCGGGAGAATTCATCTACCGGGTATGCCGGACCGTCGATCAGGAACAGATCAGGACCGTCGTCATCGACAGCCTCAACGGCTATCAGGCCGCCATGCCGGAAGCCAACTCGCTGATCCTGCACATGCACGAATTGCTGCAATATCTGAACCGGCAGGGCGCCACGACCTTCATGACGGTCGCCCAGCACGGCCTGATGGGCGACATGCAGACCCCGGTGGACGTGACCTACCTGGCCGACACGGTGATCCTGCTGCGCTACTTCGAGGCCAGGGGCGAGGTCCGCCGCGCCATCTCCGTGATCAAGAAGCGGACCGGCGGCCACGAATCCACCATTCGCGAGTTTCGCATCGGTAGTGGCGGCCTGTCGGTCGGCTTGCCGCTGACCGACTTCCACGGCGTCCTGCGCGGCGTTCCGACCTATACGGGCTCGACCGACCCGCTGATGCAAAGGCCGGGGTTGTGACCACGGCGGGACCGCTTTCGGAACGCGCCATCATTCTCGCGCCGGGCGGGCGCGACGGCCCCCTGGCTGAATCGCTGCTGGAAAAGGCCGGCTTCGCCGCCCATGCCTGCCGCGACCTTGCCGCGCTCCACGACGAAATCAGGCGGGGAGCCGGGCTTGCCATCGTCGCCGACGAGGCCCTGCGCGGCGCCGACCTGGCGCCGCTCGCCGCCTGGCTCCGGGCGCAGCCACCCTGGTCGGACTTCCCGATCATCCTGCTGATCCAGCGCGGCGGTGGTCCGGAGCGCGATCCGCTCGCCGCGCAACTGGCGAGCCGGCTGGGCAACGTGGTGTTCCTCGAGCGGCCGTTCCACCCGTCGACGCTGGCGAGCGTCGTGCATACAGCGATACGGGGCCGGCGGCGCCAGTACGAGGCGCGCGACCGGCTACAGGAGTTGGGCGAACGTGAACAGCAGCTAGAAACGGCGCTGATCGCGGGCAATCTGGGGTCCTGGGCGCTCGCCGTGCCGGACCGGACGCTGCGCGCCTCGGATCGGTGCAAGGCGCATTATGGCCGCCTTCCCGACGAGCGTCTCGACTATGCCGATGTCCTCGCCTCGGTGCACGGCGACGACCGGGCGAGGATGCAGGCTGCCGTCGAGCGCTGCATTCGCACCGGCGAGGACTATGCGATCGAATATCGCTGCGTCTGGCCCGACGGCACGGTCCACTGGATCGACGTGCGCGGCCGGGCGCTGACCGATGGCGGCGATACGGACCAGCTGATCGGCGTCTCATCGGACATCACCGACCGCAAGACCTCGGAACTGGAGCGGGAGCACCTGCTGGGCGAGCTGGCGCGGGAGCGCGCGACCCTGTCCGACCTGACCGCGACCCTCGAGAAGCGCGTCGGGGAGCGCACCGAGGCGCTGCTTGCCGAGATCGCCGCCCGCGAGCGGGCGCAGGAGCAGCTGCTGCAAGCGCAGAAGATGGAGACCATCGGCCAGCTCACCGGCGGTGTCGCCCACGACTTCAACAATTTGCTGGCGGCGGTGATGGGCAATCTGGAGCTGCTGCGCAAGCGCGCGCCCGACGATCCCCGCCTGCACCGCCTGATCGACGGCGCTCTGCAGGGCGCCAAGCGGGGTGCTTCCCTCACCCAGCGCATGCTGGCCTTCGCGCGCCAGCAGGACCTGGAAACCACATCGGCTGACCTGGGCAGCCTGCTGGCCGGCATGCGCGACCTGCTCGACCGGACGCTGGGACCCGAGGTCATCCTGCGTTTCGACATTCCGCGAGGCTTACCGCCGGCGCGGGTCGACGCGAACCAGCTCGAACTGGCAATCCTCAACCTTGCCATCAATGCCCGCGACGCGATGCCGCACGGCGGCGTCATCCGCTTTTCCCTGAGCCTGGAAACCGACGTCCGGCGCGACGAGGTCGCCCCCGGCGACTATCTGAGGCTACGTATCGCCGACCGCGGCCAGGGGATGGACGAGGAGACCCTGAAGCGGGCCATCGAGCCGTTCTTTTCCACCAAGCCCGTCGGCAAGGGCACCGGGCTCGGGCTGTCGATGGTCCATGGCCTCACCAAGCAACTGGGAGGACTGCTGGAGTTGTCGAGCGCGCCGGGCAAGGGCACGACCGCGACTCTGTGGTTGCCGCTCGCACCCGCGGCCGATGGCGAGTTGCCGGCGGCGGCGGATGACCGCCAGGCCAGGGCGACCGGCCGGTCAGCCGTGATCCTCATTGTCGACGACGATCCGCTGATCGCCATGAGCACCGCCGGCATGCTGGAGGATCTCGGGCACAAGGTCATCGAGGCGAACTCCGGCCGCCAGGCGCTCGAGATCCTGGAGACCGGCGAGACGGTCGACGTCATGGTGACCGACCTGGCCATGCCCGGCATGAACGGCGTCGAACTGACCCGGCTGGCGCGCAAGACCCGGCCCGGGCTGCCGGTACTGCTCGCCACAGGCTATGCGGAATTGCCGTCGGTGACCGGATCGGGGCTGCCCCGCCTGTCCAAACCCTATGAGCAGGCGGACCTCAAGGCCCATGTGGACCGGCTGCTGGACGGCCGCTGATCAGCGCCTGTCAGGACGCCTTCACGGCCTCGCGGAACAGCCTGACCATCTCCCGCGGATCGGTCTCGTGGTCATGCTCGGCCTCCATGATCGCGAACAGCCGCGTCTTCATGGCGGCTTCCTCGGCTTCGGTCAGGTAGGGATGGGGCACCGCCATCTCGAGAAGGATGGCGTCGATGACCTTCATCAGTGCTTCGGTATCTTTCACGGACAGGCTCCCACCGTGGCGGGAGCACAGGTCTCTCTCAGTCAACGGCAGCCGGTGAATGTTCCGTTGATGGGATCATGGTACCGGTTTCGGGAGACACCGGAGTTAACCTGGATCAGGACCGGCAATATCACCGGAGCGAATCGCCGCTGGCCTCCCTAACCCAATGGCGGGGAGGCCAGCCTGGATGGGTAGCCCCTAGTTGGCGATGCGCTTCAGGCGCTGGTTGATGATCTCCTCGGCGTCGTGGACGATGCGCTCGACCAGTTCCTTCACCGTTGGGATGTCCTTGATGATGCCCATCACGGTGCCGGCGCTCCAGACGCCCGACTCCATGTCCCCGGTCTCGAGCAGCGAGCGGCCCTTCACGCCGACGACCAGTTCCTTGATATCCTCGAAGGTGGCGTCGGCCTTGGTGGTCTCGATCTCGTGCACCCGCTTGGCGATGTCGTTCTTGTAGATGCGCGCGGTGTTGCGGAACTTGCGGTAGACCAGCTGGGTGTCGCGCTCATCGCTGTCGACCAGCTTGCGCTTCACGTTCTCGTGCACCGGCGCTTCCTTCGTCGCCATGAAGCGGGTGCCCATGTTGATGCCCTCGGCGCCGAGCGCGAGCGCGGCGACGAGGCCGCGGCCATCGCCGAAGCCGCCCGAGGCGATCATCGGGATGGTCAGCTTGTCAGCGGCCGCCGGCAGCAGCACCAGGTTCGGGATGTCGTCCTCGCCGGGATGACCGGCGCATTCGAAGCCGTCCATGGAGACCGCGTCGCAGCCCACCTGCTGGGCCTTCACGCCGTGGCGGACCGAGGTGCATTTGTGGATCACCTTCACGCCGGCTTCCTTGAACCAGGGCATGTAGGGCTCGGGATTGCGGCCGGCAGTCTCGATGATCTTGACGCCGCCCTCGATGATGGCGCGGGCGTACTCGTCATAGGGCGTCGGCTTCACCGTCGGCAGGATGGTGAGGTTGACGCCGAAGGGCTGGTCGGTCATCTCGCGGCAGCGCTTGATTTCCTTGGCCAGGTCTTCCGGCGTCGGCTGGGTCAGCGCGGTGATGAAGCCGAGCGCGCCGGCATTGGCCACGGCCGAGACCAGTTCGGCGCGGCCCACCCACTGCATGCCGCCCTGCACGATCGGATACTTGATGCCGAACTCTTCGGTGAAACGGGTCTTGAGCACTTGAATTCCCTCTTAGTTCGCCCCGGTGGGGATCTTGTTGAACGGCAGGTCCTTGTCGACCCTGATGTCGCCCGGCAGGCCCAGCACCCGTTCGGCGATGATGTTCCGCAGGATCTCGTCGGTGCCGCCCTCGATGCGGTGGGCGACGGCCCGAAAGAAGATCTCGTGGAACTGGCCGCCGTTGATGGCCTGGTCCTTCTGGCTGATGACGCCGTAACTATCCTGAATGTCGAGCATGGTCGAGGCCATGGCGAGGCGGTTGACGCCCAGCACCAGCTTGCTGATCGAGGCCTCGGGCCCGGGCGCCTGCCCGCGCGACAGGGCCGAGATCATGCGGTAGGAGGTGTTGCGCAGGCCCGCCGAGCGGATGTACCAGTCGGCCAGCTTCTCGCGCACGGCGGCGTTGTCGATCGCCGGGCCGTCCTCGTCCTCGATGAGTTTGGTCATCTCGAACATCTCGTCGAAGTTGGTCGGGAAGCCGCCGCCCACCGCCAGGCGCTCATTCATCAGCGTGGTCAGCGACACCTTCCAGCCCTCGCCCACCCCGCCCAGCCGCTGGCTGTCGGGAATGCGGACGTTGTCGAAATAGACCTCGTTGAAGTCCGAACGGCCGGACACCTGCCGGATCGGCTTGATGGTCACGCCGGGCGAGCGCATGTCCAGGTAGAACATGGTCAGGCCCTTGTGCTTGGGCACGGTCGGATCGGTGCGCGTGATCAGGATGCCGTAATCGGCATAGTGGGCGCCCGAGGTCCAGATCTTCTGGCCGTTGATCACCCACTCGTCGCCCTGCTTCTCGGCGCGGGTGCGCAGGCCGGCAAGGTCGGAGCCGCTGCCCGGCTCGGAGAACAGCTGGCACCAGATCTCCTCGCCGCTGGCGATCTTGGGAACATGGCGTTCCTTGGCCGCCTGGGAGCCGTGCGCCATGATCGTCGGGGCGCACATGCCCTGGCCGATGATGAACACGCCGCCGAGCTGGCCCAGCTCGCCCTCTTCCTGCGACCAGATCACCCGCTCGATGGGCGTGGCGCCACGGCCGCCGAATTCCTTCGGCCAGTGGATGCAGGCCCAGCCGGCATCGTACTTCTTCTTCTGCCAGTCCTTCGACACCTTGATGGCATCGGTGTCACGGCCGGTGCGGCTCTGCCAGCCCTCGGCGGGACGATTGGCGGCAATCCACGCCTTCGCCTGCGCCCGGAAGCCGGCTTCCTCCGGTGAATCGTTGAAATCCATTGTTGCCTCCGGTTAGGCCGCGTTGCGCTCTTCGAGCCGGCTGATCAGCCGGTCCTTCCAGCGCGGCAGGCTGCCGAGCACCAGGCTGAGCACCTTCGAGCGGCGGTAATGCAGGTGGCAGTCGAACTCCCAGGTGAAGCCCATGCCGCCATGCACCTGGATGTTCTCCTTGGAGCACTCGTGATAGGCCTCGGTGGCGCTGACGCGGGCGGTGGCCGCGGCGACCGCCAGCTCGGGCGCGTCGGTCGACAGCGCCCAGGCGCCGTAATAGGAGTTCGAGCGGGCCAACTCGGTCGCCACATACATGTCGGCCAGCTTGTGCTTGATGGCCTGGAACGAGGCGATCGGGCGGCCGAAGGCATAGCGGCCCATGGCGTAGTCGCGCGCCATTTCCAGCGCCGCCTGCGAGCCGCCCACCTGCTCGAATGCATAGAGAACGGCGGCGCGGTCGAACACCTTGTCGAGGATCGCCCAGCCCTGGCCGGTCGCGCCCAGCGGCTCGGCCGCGGCGCCGTCGAAGGTCACCTTGGCGTGGCTACGGGTCGGGTCGACGGTTTCGACGGTCTCGGCCTTCACGCCGCCTGCCTTGGCGTCGACGATGAACAGCGAGATCGAGCCCTCGTCATTGCCCGAGCCGGTCCTCGCGGCGACGACCATGTAATCGGCCACGTCGCCGTCGGTGACCGGCAGCTTGGTGCCGGTGATCTTGCCGCCGGCGGCCGAGGCCTTGATGGTCTTGGGCGTCACCGCGCCCGCGCCCTCGGACAGGGCCAGCGCACCGATGATCGCGCCCTCGGCGACCTTGGGAAGGTATTTCTGCTTCTGCTCCTCGGAACCGGCGACCAGCAGCGCCTCGGCGAACAGGTAGACCGTCGAGCTGAACGGGATCGGCGCCACCGCGCGGCCCAGCTCCTCGGCGATCACGCACAGCTCCAGATAGCCGAGGCCGAGCCCGCCATATTCCTCGGGGATCGAGGCGCCCAGCCAGCCCATCTCGGCGACGCCCTTCCAGAGCTCGGGATGGTAGGGTTCGTTGCCGTCGAGGATGCGGCGCACGTCCTTCGCCGTGCATTTGCTCGACAGGAAGCCGCGAGCCTGTTCCTTCAGCAGCTTCTGGTCGTCGGAAAATTCGAAGTTCATCTGGTTATTCCCCTGCTTTCTTCTGTCCCTGGGTGCGGTAGTCGCCGAACGTCTCGTCGCGCTTTGTCAGCGCCTGGGTTACCCCCTTGCGAAGCTCGGCCCGGTAGGTCTGCGATGTCTCGGTGAAGAAGGCCAGCGCCTGCACCTCGGTGCCGGCGCGGATCGCCGCGCGCATGCCCATGATCTCCATGGCGTGGTGGATGCTGCGCTTGTTCATCTGCTGGATGTCGGTGGGCACCTTGGCGACCCGCTCGGCGTGCTCCAGCACCTTCGCCTCCAGCTCGTCGGCCGGATAGGCGCGGTTGGCGAAGCCCTTGTCGACCGCCTCGATGCCGTTCATGGCGTCGCCGGTGAGCATCAGTTCCATGGCGTGGCGCATGCCCAGCATCCATGGATGGAACTGCATGTCGGGTGGGCTCATGGTGCGCACCGGCGGATAGCCGATCTGCGCGTCCTCGGCCACATAGACCAGGTCGCAGGCGGTCGCCAGTTCGGTACCGCCGGCGAGGCAGTAGCCGTGCACCTGGGCGATCACCGGCTTGGCCAGGTCCCAGATGGTGAACCAGCCCTGCACCACGTGGCGCGGCCAGTTGCCGATGCCGCCCGGCGTGTAATAGGGCTGCTCCTGGTTGTTGGCGCCCGCGAGGTCGTAGCCGGCGCAGAACGCCTTGCCGGCGCCGCGCAGGATGGTGACGCGCACGCTCTCGTCGATGTCGGCCGCGTGCAACGCCTTGAACACCTCGCCACGCAGGCCGTTGTTCATAGCGTTGCGCTTCTCCGGCCGGTTCAGGGTGATGCGGCGCACGAAGGGCGCTGGATCATCCACCAGGATGAATTCGTAGTCAGACACGGTTCTGCTCCCCCGAACGGGGCCTCCCCAGGAAAACGTCATCCGCACTTTAAAGAGTTTGGAAGGGGCCGCAAGCCTGCCCCGGCGGAAAATTAACCGGGGAGTAACATAAATTCAAACATGTTTGAATGTGGGTTTCCACGTTTCGCCAGTATGGCCCGATGCTGAGCGGTCATTCCGGATGACACAGATAACTCCGTGGGGCACCCTGCAATAGCGCATTAGGATTCAGAACATGATTAAGACATTCATCGTCGCGGCCATCCTCATTGGATTGCTCGTAATCCTCGCCTTGACGCTCCATCGGCGTCCTGCCGCGGCGTCACTCGCAAAACCGCCCTCAATCCCAGTGCTTTCAGAGCCAGCCAGCGCTCCTCGCATTATAGTCTGCGGCTGGAGTCGAGCGGAGCTCGATAGAATCCTCTCCAAATTTTCCTCAATATATAAACTCGACCCCGCATCGACGTTCGTTGTCGACACGGCGTCCAACGACAATCTGCTGATCACCTACCGTCACGATCCAGAGCCAGATATGTTGATGTTCCTGATCAACTACCTCCACTATCCGCACGACTTTGAGCTGAAAGGGAGGCAACTGGCTGTTCTTGCCAGCTTCGTGATCACATCGGCATACGAGCCTCCCGAGCCCTCACTCGTAGGCATGAAGGCAATCGTCTATGTTCCGGCAGACGACACAGAATATGACTTGGTCTATGTCCAGACCGCGTTTGGGAAGACATTCGAGGTTCCGTTCACCAACTTGAAATGGAAACCGGTGGAACTCCCGCGCCTATCCCCGAGCGACGCGGCCCTACGATCGTTCGTACAATAGCTGCTGAATGCTCTTAAACGAACGTTCAAATTTCTACTTGCCTGCAAGCGCGTAAAATCCAGCCGCAAAGTACGGCACCATGCGGTCAAGGATCGCGTCGAAGTCCGACGCGTCCACCAGGTCGCCTGACTGGCGGTTGATGGCGCCGGTCTCGGCCAGGGCGTAGACGATGGCGCCCTGCAGGAAGAACACGGAATAGTGCACGTTGCGCGGCGCGGCGGCCGGCAGCGCGCGCTTGAAGGCGTCGGTATAGGCCGCGACCACCGGATCGTAGCGCTCGTTCATGGGTTCGAGGAAAGCGTGGCTCTGCCTCGTGTTGGCGGTGTGCGAAAGCAGCTGCAAATAATGCTTCCAGCCCGGTCCGCCGCGCATGGTGCGCTCGAACATGGGCTCGCAGAACGCCCGCACCAGCGCCTCGATCGACGGCGGGCGGCCGCCCGCGGCGTCGATCGCCCGCTGGAGCGAGGCGAGCTGGCGGCTGCTGTTCTCCTCGGCGCGGCGACCGATGACGTGCTTGAACAGCTCTTCCTTCGGGCCGAAATGGTAGTTGGCCAGCGCCAGCTCGACCCCCGCGTGGCGGGTGATGTCGCGAATCGAGACGCCGTAATAGCCGCGCTCGGCGAACAGTTCCTCGGCGGCGTCGAGGATCCTGTCCTTGGTCGAAAGCCTGGGCTCTTCGGCCGTCCCGCCGCGCTCGATCTCGGCTATCTCCATGGTCCGCAATCCCTTTCCGCTCGGGCTCCGGCAGACCGGAAAACCGGCCCGATCGGCCTATATTGACTCTCTTGACAACAACCGGCGCCTTGGGCACCGTAGTTGAACGATCGTTGAAATTCTGCACGATCGAACGGGTGATGGCAAGACGAGATCGGGGAAGACCATGAGCACGGTGAGCACCAGGCTGGACATCGAACGCCCGGAGAAAATTCCGGAGCCCAAGCTGCGCGGCGATATCATCGACGCGCCCCGCTACATCTCGACCGAGTATTTCGAGAAGGAGTGGCGCCGGGTCTGGATGCGCACCTGGCAGATCGGCGGCCTGTCCTACCAGATGCCCGAGCCGGGCGACTTCCTCAATACCACGCTGGGCCGCGAGTCCATCCTGCTGGTGCGCCAGGAGAATGGCGGCGTGCGTGCGTTCTACAATGTCTGCCAGCACCGCGGCGCGCGGCTCACCTTCGCCGACGAGGGCTGCGCCACCAACGGCTTCACCTGCCCCTATCACGGCTGGAACTGGGGCGCCGACGGCCTGCTGAAAGCCATGCCCGACGCCGACGACTTCCCCGGCGGGTCGCAGTTGGGCAAGCTGGGCCTGATCGACATGCCGTGCGAGGAATTCGCCGGCTTCGTCTGGTTCAACATGGACCCCAACGCGATCCCCCTGCGCGAGGCGCTGGGTTCCTCGGGCGACGAGATCGAGGGCTACCGCATGGAGAACATGGTGCGGGTCCTCGCCATGACCGCCGACGCCAACTGCAACTGGAAGGTCATCACCGACAATTTCAACGAGGGCTATCACGTCCAGGTGCTGCACCCGGAGCTGGCGCCGTATATCGAGACCGTGTTCTCGGAATGCCAGTTCGACCTGCGCGAGAACGGCACCAACAGCGGCTGGTTCCCGTCGCACCGGCCGACCGCCTCCTACAAGGGCGACGAGCCGCCCGCCGACGTGGCGGCGATGATGGTGAAGTGGGAACTGAACCCGGCCGACTATCACGGCAACGAGCGGATGAAGCAGATCCGCCTCGACATCCAGAAGCAGAAGCGAAAGCTGGGGCCGTCCAAGGGCTATCACCACTACGCCCATCTGAAGGACTACCAGCTCACCGACTACGTCATCTACAACATCTTCCCCAACAACGTGATCACGGTGGGCCCGGATGGGGTGCAGCTGCTGCGCCCGCGCCCGCACGCCACCGACCCGCAGAAATGCGAGTTCGACCATTGGTACTTCGTGCCCCATATCGACGGCGTGAAGACCGTCCCCTCGCCCGCCGGCGGCCCGGACCTGCCGCTCGAGGACGCGCCGGTCGACCACTTCAAATATGGCGAGAAGTCGCTGGGCCGCACCAACGACCAGGACCTGTCGATCTCGGAGAACCAGCAGCTGGGCTTCAACTCGGCCGGCTATCGGCGCGCCCACCTGACCGACCAGGAACGCCGCGTCCAGCACTTCCACGAGACGCTGAACGACTATGTCGAGGGGCGGAAGTAGGACACGCCAGTCGGCACGGGTTCAGCCCGCTGGACCCGTGCTTCGCGACGGGCCTTCGGCCCTCCTCAGCACTCTCGGTGGTGGTTGTACATACAAAAATGATCCGTGAGCCCTGAGGAGCGGCGAAGCCGCGTCGCGAAGGGCCCTCCAGAATGCGCGGCCGCGGGGTAACACGGGGAACTTACTTCCCTTCCGCCGCCGGCAGCGTCTCCAGCCCAATCTTCTGGTCGCCGTAGACCACCCATTCGAGGCCGTTGACCTTGCTCTTCACATGGGCGGGGCGACTGTAGGCAAGGCTGGCCCACACGTCGAACGGTGTCACCGTCTCGCCTTCCTCGTAGAGGATGCCGACTCCGACCAAATCCTCGCTGATCGGGATGGTGCGGCACTTCGCCGGCGACTGGGTCACTCCCACCACGTTTTCACCCGCCGCGTCGACACGCACGGTGACGAAACCGCCGACCACGGCGTGGTCCGCCGGATAGCCCGCAGGCAGATAGTAGATCACCCGCTCGCCGGTCTTCGCGTCGGTCATCGCCACCAGGTTGTAAGACGGCGCGCACCGGTCGATCGTCGCTTCCCGCGAGGTGTAGACCGCCGTGACCAGCGCCATCTGGTCCTCGGTCGCCGGCTTGGGCACGCCATAGGCGATATAGGTCTCCTTGAGCACGGTAGTGCCGCGCACCGCGACCTCGTAGAGCACCGCGCCGCTGCCCTCATGGGCACCCAGGAAGCTGACCAGCACCCTGTCGCCATCGCGCGACACCACCCAGCCGCGCAGCCGCTCGTCGGCGTTGATGCCCGCCTCGCGCATGAAGGCCGCGGCCGCGTTGCCGGCATTGTCGAAGTCGAAGATGTCGCGGCCTATACGCTTGGCCATGTAGGTGGCGGCGCTGTATTGGCCGGGGATTTCGAAAACCTCGGTGTCCCTGGGCTGGGCGAACACGAACCACAGCGTCAGACCGGCGGCGATCACCACACCGCCCAGCGCCAGTCCCCATTTCAGATCGATCGGCCTCATGCGCCCCCCGCTGTCAGTTGGGCATCTCGAACTTCTCGAAGGGCATGATCCGGCCCTGCTCCACGTTCCACATGATACCATTGCTCGTCGTTATGATGGAAAGCGGCAGCCCGTGCTTGAAGTTCAGGAAAACGTGAACCGGCGTCGGCGTGTCCGATGTCAGGTGGCTGACCGCGGCCATCGCCAGCCGATGGTCTTCGGGCGCCTCGTCCATGCGCACGTCGAGGCAGGATTTGGTGAAATGCCGCGTCTCCAGAACCGTCTCGCCCGCGGCATCGACCCGGACGAGCACGTTTCCGCCCACCCGCATCACGCCATCGCCCCCAGCCATCAGCAGGAACACCCAGATCTCGTCGCGGCCACCGACGCTGCGGGGCATGACCACCATCTCGTAATGGCCGGGACAGCCCTGGACCCTCTGGGACGCGGCCGTCCTGATGGCGCTCAGCATCGGGAGAAATCGCGCGTCGAGCGGAATGCCGTTGGGATAGGCATGGAACGAGCCCGCCACCTCCCCGCGCCCGAGCATGGTCACCTCCTGGATCACCATGTGCTGGTCGCCGAGGTAGGCGATCGCCATCACCTTGACGCCGTCCGGCACCATGTCGGTGATCCATACATTCGCGCGGGGATCGATCGACTGCTCGCGCCTGATGTAAACCACCGCGCCCTTCGTGGCCTCGTCGCGCTGGAAAACCTCCTGGCCGACGGCCTCGGATTCCGCGATCTCGGCGCGGTAGGCGTCAGGCAAGTCGGCCATGGTCACCGGCGTGGACTTATTCTGGGCGGCGGCGGGCGCGGCAGCCAGCAAAATGGCCAGACAGAGCAATGAACGTCTCAAAGAATAACTCCCGCAAATGCCCGCGCGGCCGCGGGCACAGCCATAGTGCGCGCGCCGGGGACGGTGGACAAGACGGCCAGCCGCTTGTGGCGTGCCGCGCGGTCTGCTAACCAACCGCACATTCAACGTGCCGTTGAAATCCCGCATCAAGAGAACAGCATGATACCGCGCTATACCCGCCCCGAAATGGCCAGCATCTGGGAACCGGAAACCAAGTTCCGCATCTGGTTCGAGATCGAGGCCCATGCCTGCGACGCGCTGGCCGAGCTGGGCGTGATCCCGAAGGAGGCGGCCAAGGCCGTCTGGGAGCGCGGCGCGTTCGAGGTCGACCGCATCGACGCCATCGAGCGCGAGGTGAAGCACGACGTCATCGCCTTCCTCACCAACCTGGCCGAGCATGTCGGGCCGGAGGCCCGCTTCGTGCATCAGGGCATGACCTCCTCGGACGTACTCGACACCTGCCTCAACGTCCAGCTGGTGCGCGCCGCCGACCTGCTGATCGCCGACATGGACAAGCTGCTGGCCGTCCTCAAGCGCCGCGCCTTCGAGCACAAGGACACGGTGACCATCGGCCGCAGCCACGGCATCCACGCCGAACCGACCACCTTCGGCCTGAAGCTGGCGCAGGCCTATGCCGAGTTCGACCGCTGCCGCGACCGGTTGGTCGCCGCGCGCAAGGAAGTCGCCACCTGCGCCATCTCCGGCGCCGTCGGCACCTTCGCCAACATCGACCCGCGGGTCGAGGAGCATGTCGCTAAGGCGCTCGGCCTCGAAGTGGAGCCGGTCTCGACCCAGGTCATCCCGCGCGACCGCCACGCCATGTATTTCGCGGTGCTCGGCGTGGTCGCCAGCTCGGTCGAGCGGCTGGCTACGGAAATCCGCCATCTGCAGCGCACCGAGGTGCTGGAGGCCGAGGAGTATTTCTCGCCCGGCCAGAAAGGCTCCTCGGCCATGCCGCACAAGAGGAACCCCGTGCTGACCGAGAACCTGACCGGCCTCGCCCGCCTGGTGCGGATGGCGGTGGTGCCGGCGATGGAGAACGTGGCGCTGTGGCACGAGCGGGACATCTCGCACTCGTCGGTCGAGCGGGGCATCGGCCCGGACGCTACCGTGACCCTGGACTTCGCCCTCAATCGCCTGACCGGCGTGATGGACAAGCTGCTGGTCTATCCCGAGAACATGCAGCGCAACATGGACAAGCTGCGCGGCCTGGTGTTCTCGCAGCGTGTCCTGCTGGCGCTGACCCAGGCCGGCGTTTCCCGCGAGGACAGCTATTCCATCGTCCAGCGCAACGCCATGAAGGTCTGGGAAGCGGCGCAGGTGGGCGGCGAGGCCGACTTCCTCGCCCTGCTGAAGGCCGATGACGGCGTGATCATCCCCGATGCCGAGCTGGAGGCCCTGTTCGACCTGGGCTACCACACCAAGCACGTGGACACGATCTTCCGCCGGGTGTTCGGCGAGGCCTGAGCGCCCTCAGAGCGGCCAGACGACGAGCAGCACCGGCACGGAAACGGCGATCACCAGCAGCTCGAGCGGCAGGCCGAGGCGCCAGTAGTCGGAAAACCGGAACCGGCCCGGCCCCATGATCAGCGTGTTGTTCTTGTGCCCGATGGGCGTGAGGAACGCGCATGAGCAGGCGATCGCCACGCCCATCAGGAAGGTGTTCGGGTTGACCTGGAGCCGGTGGGCCAGGTCGATGGCGACCGGCCCGGTGATGACCATGGTCGCGATGTTGTTGAGCGCGTCCGACAGGGTCATCGTCACGACCATGACCGTCACCAGCGCGACGACGGGGGAATAGCCCTCGGTCATGGCGCTGATCCCGTTGGCGATCAGCGCGGTGCAGCCAAGGGATTCGAACGCGGCCCCGACCGGCAGCAGGCAGGCCAGCAGCACCACCACCGGCCATTCGATCTGGTGGTAGAACTCACGGGCCGGCACGAGTCCGATGGCGCCGTATGCAATGACCGCGATGGCGATGGCGATGGTGAAGGAGAGCAGCCCGGTCGTGGCGAGGACGATGGCGCCGGCGAACAGCCCGGCGGCAATGATGGCCTCGCGCGGCTTGAACGGCGCCGCGCGCACCCTGCTGACCGAGATGAGTCCGAGGGCCTCCAGCGTCCGCGCCTCCACCGCGCCGGGACCGGTGATCAGCAGCACGTCGCCCGCAGCGATCGACCTCGAGTGCACCTGCTGGCTGCGAAAGCTGCCGGCGCGCGCGATACCCAGCAAGGTGATCTCGTGGTGCCTGCGCAGTTCCACCATACGGGCGGAGCGGCCGACCAGCCTGGAGTCGCCGCGGACGACGGTCTCGACGATCTCGGGATCGTGGGTCTTCGCGGGTTCCGCATCGTCCTCGCCGGCTTCGGCCGCCTCGGCAACGGGCTTCGCCGCGGCATTCCCGCTGTCGTCCTCGTCCGCCGAGTGAAGCTCCGTTGCCTTCATGAAGACGGCGATGGCCTCGGCCGAGCCTTCGACGACAAGCACGTCTCCGGCCTCGAGCACCCTGGACCGCAAGCCGCTGACAAACCGCCGCCCTTCCCGTATCAGGCCGATGATCAGCACGTCGGCCTTCTCGGCCTCCTTGTCCAGTTCCGCGCCGACCTGGCCGATCACCGGCGATCCCGCGCCAATCGTGAGTTCCGCCTTGAACGACGCGCCGGAAGAGGTCTCGGGCACGGTATCCTCGCGCCGCGGCACGAAGCGCCAGCCGATGATCGCGACGAAGGCGAGGCCGGCGAGCGCCACGCAGATTCCCACCGGCGTGAAGTCGAACATCCTGTAGGGCTCGCCGAGCAGCCTGGCGCGCAGATCGGACGCGACGATGTTCGTGGGCGTGCCGATCAGGGTGACCATACCGCCCAGAATCGTCGCGAATGCCAGCGGCATCAGCGTCAGCCCCGGCGGCCTGCCCTCCTTGCGCGCCGCCTGCGTGTCCAGCGGCATCAGCAATGCGAGCGCGGCGACGTTGTTGATCACCGCCGAGAGCGCCGCGCCGATGCCGCCCGTGACAAGGATATGTCCCGCTACCGAGCGGCCGCCCTTGGATATCTTGTCCGACAGCAACCCAAGCGCGCCGGAGTTCTCGAAGGCGCGGGAGGCCACCAGCACGAGCGCGACGATGATCACCGCATGGCTGGAAAAGCCGGAGAACGCGACCTCCTCGGGCACCAGTCCCAGCACGACCGCGAGCACCAGACCCGAGGCAGCCACCAGGTCATGGCGGTAGCGCCCCCACAACAGCATTCCCAGGATCGCAGCCGACAATCCGAACAACAGGCCCTGATCCAGAGTCATGCAGGCTTCCCATTCATCGTCCTAGGGAAGCGGCTGAGGACCGGCGCGTCAAGTGGCCGATCCGGCTCTGTCGGCGGTATGACCGAAAAAGGGGTTACTTTCCGTAGCCCGTGAGGAGCGGTCCGGCCTCGCCGTCAGCCCGAGGCAGCGCCGGTCAGCGGCCGGTACCCGCCTACGCCTCGAACGCGTATGGGTTCGGTCACGCCGTCCCATTCCGCCGCGCCCCGCTCGATCTCGTCGAAGAACGCGACCGTGCCGTCTCGGCGCGGCAGCAACTGGATCATCACACCGGGTGAGCCGGCGATATCCAGATAGGCATGGGAATTGGGGTAACGCTGGGCAAGGACATAGTCGACGCCGTCGACCTCGAGGGCCGACAGTTTCGCCTCGATGTCGTCGCACCACGACGCCAGGTGCTGCAGGCCGCCGGCCGGATGGGCCGCCAGATAGTCGCCGTAGACGCTGGGCCCGCCGCCGGGCAGCGGCTGGATCAGCTCGATCTGCTGCGCGCCGGTGCAGGCGAAGGCGGCGGTGATCCGGCATTCGCTGGGCTTGCCGTAATGCAGCACGTCCACGGCGAACGGCGGCATCAGGTAGAACGGGCCGATCCCGCGATCGAGCCAGTGGTGCATGCCCGCGTCGATGTCGGGCACGACATAGCCCTGCTGGACGACCGGTCCGAATAGCGCGCTCATCCTTGCTCTCCCGGTTCGGCCAGGTAGCGGTCGAGGATCTGGTGGGTGTGGCGGATGCGCACCTCCTGATAGTTGGCGAGAGTCGCGGTCTTCTTCTTCGCCGCCATGAAACCCTCCTGCTGCCGGCCCATGTTCATGGTGTCCTGATCGAAGACGTGGCCCATGTAGGAATCCATGCCCGGCACCTTGGTGTAGGAGTCCTCGATGCCGATGCGCACCGCCTCGTAGGGCTCGGGCCGCGGCCCGTCCTTGGGCACCGGCGACATCAGGATCAGGTCGTAGACGCATTTGGTGTGGTCCATGCCCAGCGGCCGGAAACGCATCACCACCGGGAACGAGATCGACAGGAAGAAGGTGCCGTTGGGGAATGCGCAGTAGCTCACCGTGTCGGTGATCTCGGCGACGCTGTATTCGGAGACATCCCAGCCGGCGCGCTCCATCAGCAGCTTGCGGAAATGTTCGGCCAGCGCCTTGCGGGCCGTCGAGCCTTCCGGCACCTGGAAACCGTCGACGTTCTTCGTCTTGCCGATGGTCGTCGCCTCGAGAATCTGCTGCTCGGTGATCGGGAAGTCGAGCATGGGTCCCGGCGAGGCGGACGGGCTGTAGAGGCGGCTGAGGTGCGGACCGAGCAGGTCGTATTGGGTGTTCACGCCGCCGCTGGAGCGCAGCAGCTGCGGATGGGTCTCGGGCACGTGATAGGCCTCGAGGAACGCCTCCTGCGCCGCTTTCCAGTTGCATGGCAGGATCTTCTCGATATGCAGCGAGATGTAGCGGTCCTCGAGCCGCGCCCGCAATGCGTGCTCGGGCAGCGGCGCCAGGTACTCCTCCAGCGGCGGCGCGTTCTCGTCCATGTTGATGAACACGAAGCCGCCCCAGAGGCCTACCTGGACCTCGGGCAGGTTGAATTCCTCGACGTCAACATGGGGGAAATCCCAGTCGCACAGCAACCGGTCGAGCTTGCCGTCGAGGGTCCAGCGCCAGCCGTGATAGGGGCAGGTGATGTCGGCGCTGCTGCCGCCCGGACCCGAGGCCTTCAGCTTGGTGCCGCGGTGCAAACAGGCGTTGTAGTAGGCCTTGACGGTGTCGGGCGCGGTGCGCACGACGATGAACGAGTACGGCCCGACATCGTAGACGTAGTAGTCGCCGACCTCGGGAATGTGCTCCTCGCGGCAGGCCCACTGCCAGACCCGGGGCCACATGCGGTCCAGTTCCTGCTGGAAGAAATCGGCGCTGGTGTAGCGGTCGAAGGGAATGTCCTCGCTGCCCAGGTAGCGGTAGCCATCGAGCCGGTAGTGGGAAGGCGGGTTGTCGCCATCGCTGTCCAGGATGTCCTGGACGCTGCGGCCGGGGCAGCGCGCCTCGCCGGGCTTCAGATCGAGTGTAGGCTTGTTCACATGCGGTCTCCCGTTCCTGAGCAATACCGGCCAGCCCAATGCCCTGATGGGAGCATATTGCTTGGTCGATCGACTAACGGTATTTTTCTTTGCCGCGACAGTCAATCAGGCTTGCGCACCCCCGACGGGCGCCAGCCGGCCCGGCGCGCCTCGCCTTCGCTGCAAAACCAGCGCTCGCCGCGGCGCTCGTCGATCCGGGTACGGTCATAGTCGCGCTGGCCCGGAAAGTGATAGATCCGGCCGCTCTTGCCGACGTTGCCCTTGATCCGGCACTCGCCCGGCGGCACCGCCTGCGGCGTCTTCGGGCTGCGCCGGGCGCGGCGCCAGTCCTCGGGCGTCTCGAAGACGCCCGCCCAGATGCCCCGGCGGGCACGGCGCGCTTCGGCCTCCGCGGCGACATAGGCCTTGCTGTACCGGGTGTAGGCGACGGCATGGCCGCGGCGCACCAGCCACTCGTTGAGGTCCGCCTCGGCCACGCGGCAGACGGCGACCATCCGGCCATACCCGTCGCGGTCCTTCGCCACACAGGATATCGGGCGATTGCCGATGAAGGCATCGAGCGCACGCGCCGCCGCCTGCCCGCACCGCACCTGTTTTCCGGCCGAGATGCAGTGCTGCCGGGATTCCGGTGCGTCGATGCCGAAGAGCCGGACGCGCTCGCCATTAATCTCGAGCGTGTCGCCGTCGATGATCGACGCGATCCCCGACAGGCCTGCAGCGCCTGCCGGCAGAAACGAAAGGGCCATCAGCAGGAATCCGCAGATTCCGCCGGTGCTGAAACGTTTGATGTCCTTATCCTTGGTGGACGCGACGGCGCGTCACCGCCTCCACGCCGCGGTGCACGCACATGCCCGGACAATTCCCGGCCAATGGCGGGGTTCCGCGCACCCGACGATCGATGGTTTCGCTAATGCGACCGGTTCAAGCACGAACCGGTCGACGGAGCCCGCTCAGGGCATCTCGCTGATGATCTGCTGCTTGGCGACGGCCATCAGGTCTTCCATCTCCTTGCGGACACGGTGCTCGGTGACCGCGACCTGCTTGGCGTCGAGGTCAGCCTTGACCTTGCGGTATACGTCCTCGTCGCCGGCCTCCTCGAAGTCGGCCTTCACCACCTCGATGGCGTATTGGGTGGCGGCGTCGCCGGTAATGCCCATCTCGCCGGCGGCCCACAGGCCCAGCAACTTGTTGCGGCGGGCCATGACCTTGAACTGGAGCTCCTGGTCATGGGCGTATTTGGATTCGAAGGCTTTCTCGCGGTTGTCGAACTGCGTCATGGCTTTGGGCTCCCGCCGGGTGACTTGGATTTGATAACCAGATAGCCACCGCACCACCTATAATCAACCGTGTAAATGGATTGTCGGAACCGCGGCTTTGCTCTATGGTCCCGCGCTCCAAATCTGCCCCATGTTGCGGCAAGGAATCAGCCAATGAGCCGGCGCCGGCAAATCTACGAGGGCAAGGCCAAGGTCCTGTTCGAGGGCCCTGAGCCCGGAACGCTCGTCCAGTACTTCAAGGACGACGCCACCGCCTTCAACAACAAGAAGAAGGGCACGATCACCGGCAAGGGCGTGCTCAACAACCGTATTTCCGAGTTCATCATGCTGCGCCTCGGCGAGGTCGGCATCCCGACGCATTTCGTGCGCCGCCTGAACATGCGCGAGCAGCTGGTGCGCGAGGTCGAGATCATCCCGATCGAGATCGTGGTGCGCAACGTGGCCGCGGGCTCGCTGTCGCAGCGCCTGGGCATCGCCGAGGGCACGCCCCTGCCCCGCTCGATCGTCGAGTACTTCTACAAGAACGACGAGTTGCACGATCCGATGGTGGCCGAGGAGCACATCACCGCCTTCGGCTGGGCCACACCCGCCGAGCTGGACGAAGTGATGGCGCTGGCGCTGCGCGTCAACGACTTCCTCAGCGGCCTTTTCCTGGGCATCGGCATCAAGCTGGTCGACTTCAAGCTGGAGTTCGGCCGGCTCTACGACGACCAGGACCAGATGCGCATCGTGCTGGCCGACGAGATCAGTCCGGACAATTGCCGGCTGTGGGACCTGCAGACGCAGGAAAAGATGGACAAGGACCGCTTCCGCCGCGACCTGGGCGGCGAGGCGGAAGCCTATCAGGAAGTGGCGCGCCGGCTGGGCATCCTGCCGGAAAGCGGCCCGACCGACATGAAGGGACCGGAGGTCATGCAGTGAAGGCGCGCGTGCACGTGACGTTGAAGTCGGGCGTTCTCGACCCGCAGGGCCGCGCCATTCAGCACACGCTGGGCTCACTGGGCTTCGCCGGCGTCACCGACGTGCGCCAGGGCAAGTACCTGGAGCTCGACCTGACCGAGACCGACCGCGCCGCCGCCGAGAAGGCGGTCAAGGCCATGTGCGACAAGCTGCTCGCCAACACCGTCATCGAGAACTACAGCATCGATTTGGTGGAATGAAGCCCGCCGTCATCGTTTTCCCCGCCTCGAACTGCGACCGGGATGCCGCCGTCGCCATCGAGAAAATCTGCGGCGTGAAGCCGCACATGGTCTGGCATGGCGACAGCACGCTGCCGGATGTCGACCTGATCGTGATCCCGGGCGGCTTCTCGTTCGGCGATTATTTGCGCTGCGGCGCCATGGCGGCCCGCTCGCCGGTGATGCGCGAAGTCGTCGCGCGCGCCAATGCGGGCACGCCGGTGCTGGGAATCTGCAACGGCTTCCAGGTGCTGACCGAAGCCGGCCTATTGCCGGGTGCGCTGATGATGAACGCGGACCTGAAATTCGTGTGCAGGGACGTGGCGCTGAAGGTCGAGAGCAACCAGTCCATGTTCACCAGCGCCTACCAGACCGGCGAGGTGGTGAAGTACACGGTGGCCCATCACGAGGGCAACTATTTCGCCGACGACGCGACCCTCGCCGAGATCGAGCAGAACGGCCAGGTGGCGTTCCGCTATCTCGACAATCCCAACGGCGCGCGCCACGACATTGCCGGCATCTTCAACAGGGAACGCAACGTGCTGGGCCTGATGCCGCACCCGGAACGCATGATCGAGCGCGACCTGGGCGGCGACGACGGCGCCCGCATGTTCGAAAGCCTGGTGGCCGCCCTATGAACGCGATCACCCCGGAAATCGTGGCCGAGCACGGCCTGAAGGGCGACGAGTACGACCGCATCGTCAAGGCCATGGGCCGCGAGCCCAACCTCACCGAGCTGGGCATCTTCTCGGTGATGTGGTCCGAGCACTGCTCGTACAAGTCGTCGCGCCGCCACCTGCGCAAGCTGCCCACCGAGGCGCCGTGGGTGATCTGCGGCCCGGGCGAGAACGCGGGCGTCATCGACATCGGCGACGGCCAGGCCGCCATCTTCAAGATGGAGAGCCACAACCACCCCAGCTACATCGAGCCTTATCAAGGCGCGGCGACCGGCGTGGGCGGCATCCTGCGCGACGTGTTCACCATGGGCGCGCGGCCGGTGGCAAACATGAACGCGCTGCGCTTCGGCAGCCCGGACCACCCCAAGACCCGGCACCTGCTGTCGGGCGTGGTCGCGGGCATCGGCGGCTACGGCAACTGCGTCGGCGTGCCGACCGTCGGCGGCGAGTGCGACTTCCACCCCGCCTATAACGGCAACATCCTGGTCAACGCCATGACCGTAGGCATCGCCGCCACCGACAGGATCTTCTATTCGGCGGCCGCCGGCATCGGCAATCCCATCGTCTATGTGGGCTCGAAGACCGGCCGCGACGGCATCCACGGCGCCACCATGGCCTCGGCCGAGTTCGGCGAGGACAGCGAGGAGAAGCGCCCGACCGTGCAGGTGGGCGACCCCTTCACCGAGAAGCTGCTGATCGAGGCGTGCCTGGAATTGATGGCTACCGACGCCATCGTCGCCATCCAGGACATGGGCGCGGCGGGCCTGACCTCGTCCTCGGTGGAGATGGGCTCGAAGGGCGAAGTGGGTATCGAGCTCGACCTCGACAACGTACCCCAGCGCGAAACCGGCATGACGGCCTACGAGATGATGCTCTCGGAAAGCCAGGAACGCATGCTGATGATCCTGAAGCCGGGCCGCGAGGACATGGCCATGGCGATCTTCCGCAAGTGGGACCTGGACTTCGCCATCATCGGCCGCGTCACCGACACCAGGCACCTGGTGCTGAAACACAGGGGCGAGACGGTCGCCGACATCCCGCTCGGCCCGCTGGTCGACGACGCGCCGAACTACGACCGGCCGCACGAGGAGACCGAGAAGCAGGACGTGCTGGGCCCGGACGCGTTCACCGCGCCCGAGAGCAATGCCGACGCGCTGCGCGAGCTGCTGGCGACGCCCGACCTGGCCTCGAAGCGGTGGATCTGGCAGCAATACGACCACATGGTCATGGGCGACACTATCGGCCGGCCCGGCGGCGACGCGGGCGTGGTGCGCGTGCACGGCACCCAGAAGGCGCTTGCCATCTCGACCGACTGCACGCCGCGCTACTGCAAGGCCGATCCGGTCGAGGGCGGCAAGCAGGCCGTGGCCGAGACCTGGCGCAACATCACCGCGACCGGCGGCATCCCGCTCGCCATCACCAACTGCCTGAACTTCGGCAACCCGGAGAAGCCGGCGATCATGGGCCAGCTCGTCGGCTGCCTCGAGGGCATGGCCGAGGCGTGCCTCGCGCTCGACTATCCGGTGATCTCGGGCAACGTGTCGCTCTACAACGAGACCAACGGCCAGGCGATCCTGCCGACACCGGCGATCGGCGGCGTGGGCATCCTGCCCAACTACGACAATCGCGCCTCGATCGCGTTCGCCGCCGAGGGCGAGACCATCGTGGTGATCGGAGACACCGAGGGCCATCTGGGCCAGTCGCTCTATGCCCGCGAGCTTTGCGGCCGAGAGGACGGCGCGCCGCCGCCCGTCGACCTGTCGGCGGAGCGCCACAATGGCGACCTGGTGCGCGGGCTGATCATCAACGGCGTCGCCACCTCGTGCCACGACGTATCCGGCGGCGGCCTGCTGGTCGCCATCGCCGAGATGGCCATGGCCTCGGGCATCGGCGCCGTGCTGGACTACGACCGAGGCGGCATCCCCTCCTTCGCCTTCCTGTTCGGCGAGGACCAGGGCCGCTACGTGATCACCACGAACAACCCGGAACTGGTGCTCGAGCAGGCTGCCGTCGAGGGTGTCAGCGCTTCGGTGATCGGGGTGACCGGCGGCGCCGCGTTGAAAATCTCGGACTTCGATTCCATATCAGTGGCCGAACTGAAGCAGGTCCATGAAGGCTGGATGCCAGCCTACATGGCCATTCCCTGAGGGAGCCCGCAGCCGATGGCGATGGACGCGAGCGAGATCGAAAGGCTGATCAAGGAAGCCCTGCCCGATGCGAAGGTCACCATCGACGACCTGCGCGGCGACGGCGACCACTATGCCGCCCACGTTATTTCCGAGGCGTTCCGCGGCAAGAATCGGGTACAACAGCACCAGATCGTCTACAAGGCCCTGAAGGGCAACATGGGCGGCGTGCTGCACGCGCTGGCGCTGCAGACGTCCGCGCCGGAATAGGAACAGAATATGAGCAACCCCGTTTTCGACAGCATCCAGGCCGAGCTCGACAGCAACGACATCGTGCTGTTCATGAAGGGCTCACCGCTGTTCCCGCAATGCGGATTCTCGGCCACCGCGGTCGAGATCCTCAAGCGCATGAACGTGCCGTTCAAGGGCATCAACGTGCTGGCGGACGACACCATCCGCAACGGCATCAAGGAATTCAGCGACTGGCCCACCATTCCCCAGCTCTACGTGAAGGGCGAGTTCGTCGGCGGCTGCGACATCATGCGCGAGATGTACGAGACCGGCGAGCTGCACGAATACATGAAGTCCAAGGGCTTCGACCCGGAATACGTGTAGGGCTTACACCTCTTTCTCCTCCACCACGCCATTGTCACCCCGGACTTGTTCCGGGGTCTGTGTCGCTACGTGACGTGAAGTCCAACACTCTTCCCAAACCTCCACTGAATTTGCGAGCGGAGCGAAGCAAACTCAGCCTCTCCGCCACACAGCCATCAACGGCACGGCTGGTTTGCTTCGCTCCGCTCGCAAATTCACGGACAGGTAGGCGAGAACCAAAAGCGGCTCCGTTACGCTGAGAGACAGACCCCGGAACAAGTCCGGGGTGACAGATGGTGGGTTTGACGAGGACGAGCCTAATCCCGCTCGAACGCGTAGGTCCGCTCCACGCGGCATACGTCCAGCCTGAACCACTCGTAGAATTTCTCCCGGCCCATGGCCTGCGCGGCGAGGTGCTCGGCATTGGCGCGCCAGGCTTTGAGGGCTGCTTCGGACGCCCAGTAGCTGACGGTGACGCCCAGGCCGTCCTCGCCGCGGACGCTGTCATGGCCAAGATAGCCGGGCTGCGCGCGGGCCAGCTCTTCCATGCGGTTCGCCACCACGCTATAGCCGTCCGCGTCCCGCAGGCGCGAGGTGAAGATCACGGCCCAGGCGCCTTTTTCCATGGCGAAGCCCCTTCACAATAGTGACACTGGCGGTCTGCTATGCCTTGCCAGAAACCTTCCTCGACCGCCAGCCGGAACCCGCGATGCACGACGATAACGATTACCGCGACCGCCCGCTCGCCTCGCCCGCGCTGGACGAGATCATTTCCAGCCGGATCAGCCGCCGCGCGGTGCTGCGGGGCGGCGTCGCCGCGACGGCTTCGGCGGCGCTCGCGTCGGTCAGTTCCACCGCGTTGATGGCGGCCGAAAAGGCCGGCGGCCAGCCGTTCGGCTTCAAGGGTGTCGCGCGCGGCGTGAGCGACTCCCATGTGGTCGCCGAGGGCTATGACGCCAAGATCCTGATTCGCTGGGGCGACGCCGTGCTGCCGGGCGCGCCGGCCTTCGATCCCTCCAACCAGTCGGCCGACGCCCAAGCGATGCAATTCGGCTACAACAACGACTTCATAGGCTTCGTGCCGCTGCCCTTCGGCTCGAACAACTCGGACCACGGGCTGCTGTGCGTGAACCACGAATATGTCTCGCGCGAGGTCATGCATCCGACCATCCCGGCGGACGTAGCGCGCGAGGAAGCACTGAGGCGGCAGGCACTGATCGAGATCCAGGCACATGGCGGCGCGGTGATCGAGGTTCGGAAGCGGAACGACGCCTGGACGGTGGTGCAGGACAGCAAATACGCCCGCCGGATCACCGCCGACACGCCGATGACCGTCGCCGGGCCAGCGGCCGGGCACGACTGGCTGAAGACCAAGGCCGACCCTACCGGCACCAGGGTGCTAGGCACCTTCAACAATTGCGCCGGCGGCATCACGCCCTGGGGCACCTACCTGATGGCCGAGGAGAATTTCTACTTCTACTTCAGCGGCACGCTGCCGGAGGGCGACCCGAGGACGGCGACCTTCAAGGACTACGGCATCCCGAAGGGCGGCAACTGGGCCGTCGCCGACTCGCGCTTCGATATCGGCACCGAGCCCAACGAGCCGTTCCGCTTCGGCTGGATCGTCGAGGTCGATCCGTTCGATCCCAAATCCACGCCGGTCAAGCACACGGCGCTCGGCCGCTTCGTCCACGAGGGCGCCGAATCCATCGTCAATCGCGATGGGCGGCTGGTGGTCTATATGGGCGACGATGCCCGCTTCGAATATCTCTACCGCTATGTTTCCGACGGGCGTTACGACCCGAAGCGCCGGATGGAGAACAGCGCGCTGCTCGACAAGGGCACGCTGTCGGCGGCCAAATTCGCCGAGGACGGAACGCTGGAATGGATGCCGCTGATGCACGGCCAGCACGGCCTCGACGCCTCGAACGGCTTCGACAGCCAGGCGCAGGTGGTGATCGAGGCGAGACGCGCCGCGGAGCTGGTCGGCGCCACGCCCATGGACCGGCCCGAGGACGTGGAGCCCAACCCGGTCACCGGCAAGGTCTACGTCATGCTCACCAACAATTCGGAGCGGGGCAAGGGCAGCAACCCCGGCAGCTTCGGCCCCAATCCGCGCAACGAGAACACCATGGGCCAGATCGTCGAGATCACGCCGGACGGCGGCGACCACGCCGCGGCGACCGCGCGCTGGGAGCTGCTGGTGCGTTGCGGCGACCCGTCGCGCGACGGCATCGGTGCCGTGTGGAACCCGGCCACCGGCGAGAATGGCTGGTTCTCGTCGCCCGACAACTGCGCCGTCGATCCGGGGGGCAATCTCTGGATCGCGACCGACCAGGGCGACAATTGGGTGTTCAATTCCGGCAAGATCGACGCCGCCACGACCAAGGGCGAGGCGCCGAAGGGCGTCAGCGCAGACGGCCTCTGGGCGATCGAGACAAAGGGCCCGGGCCGCGGCCTGGCGAAAATGCTTTTCCGGGTGCCGATCGGGGCGGAGATGTGCGGGCCGCGCTTCACGCCCGACGGCCAGACCCTGTTCCTCGCCGTCCAGCATCCGGGCGACGACAGCTGCGACAGGTGGCCGCTGTTCAAGGGCCCTTCCAGCTTCGAGAACCCGGGAACCCGCTGGCCCGATTTCAAGGAAGGCATGCCGCCCCGGCCTTCGGTGGTGGTGGTGACGAAGAAGGGCGGCGGCCGGATCGGCTCCTGAAGACACCACTCCCACCGCGAAGGAAATTGATCGCGGGTGCGAGGCTTTATAGTGTCGGCTCAACGAAAGGAGCCGGTCCTTGGCGGCTGATCAGGCCATGAGGCGGCGGGTTCGAGACCCGAACAAGCCCCGCACCGTGAAGCAGCAGGAACGCCGGGAGCGCATCCTGGCGGAAACGCGCCGGCTGATCGTCGAGAGGGGTTTCCAGAACGTCACCATGGACGAGCTCGCCGGGGCGAGCGGCGTGACCAAGAAGACGCTCTACGACATCTATGGCAGCAAGGACGCGCTGCTGGCCGCGTGCGTCGACCAGCGCGTGTCGGAGGTATTCGACAGGATCAGGGGAGAGGTGGCAGGAAGGGGAATCGACAGGTTGCTGGCGATCCTCGCCAAGACCGCTGAGGCCTCGATTGAAGGCGCGCCGCTGCAGCGGGCGCTGGAGCCCGTGCTGCTGTCCCATCTCAGCCAGTTCAGCGTGGTCCGCGTGTTTCACGAGCTGCACCGGGAGTGCCTGCTCCAGATCCGGGACGATGGCGATTGGGACGAGGCCGCCGATCTCGGGTTCATCGTCCGCAACCTGATGGTCGATCACATCGCGCTGGAGAACTGGTGGGCCGCCGGCATCGTCGACGGCGCTGAACTGAGGTCTTTCTCGCTGCTCAATGCCTGCCGCATCCTGCTGCCGGTGACGCGCGGCGCCACCCGCCGCATGATCGAGGGCCGTATCGACGCCCTCCAGCAAAGCCTGAGGGACTGGCGCTACGGGCTCGTCGAGGACAGCGTCGGCACGTAGGGGTGGTTCACGACTGGTCCGAGAGCCGGAAACGATCGTCCCACTCCGCCTCGCTGGTCTCCGGCCGATGGTGGCGGTCGCCGCCGGCCGCCTGCTGCTCGTCGAGCAGCAGCGCCTCGACCAGCCGGCGCACTCGCAGCGCCGGCACGTCGGCGCCGACCGACACCTCCGGCGGCAGGCTGGAGCCGTCGCGGAGCCGGGCCTCGATGGCGCCGAGCGCGTCGACATCCTGTGAGCGCACCACCTTGTCGACCTCGTAGAGCCAGTCGGTCAGGCCCTTGTCGTCCTGCCGGAAATCCCGGGTATCGGTGCCGAAATAGTGGGTGGAATGGAGCGTCTCGGGCGTGATCGCGTGGATCGCATTGAGGGTGCCGTAATACTCCGGCGCACCGCCAAGCTCCCTCGCCTTGCTGACCACCGGACCGCTGTAGGTCAGCGCCGGGCTGACGAGCACCGAGCGCAGGTCCTGGTCCACACTGGACGCAGCGCCGGGGAACAGCATGCCGTTGAACTCGGACAGCGGTTCCGACCGGCTTTCCCGGTAGGCGACGAAGCCTTCGGCGGTCCTCGACGTGCGCACCCGCTCGCGGAACCACGACTCGTCGTCCACGTAGTCGCCGTGCAGGAAGCCGATATGGCTCAGGTCCTGGAGGTTCTCGACCAGCAGCTGGTTGCGCGCCGCGACGTGGAGACGCAGCGGCGGCGTCCATTCCCAGCCATCGGCAAGGCCCATGGCCCGGTGGTCCGGGATCAGGCCGGGATCGGCCAGGTCCTCATCGCCCGTCCAGATCCACAGCCACCGCCAGCGCTCGACCAGCGGATAGCGGCGCAGCGCGGCCCGATCCACCGGACGCGCCTGGGTCGGCACCCGGATGCAGTCGCCATGCTGGTCGAAGGTAAAGCCGTGATAGGCGCATTGGACCCCGTCGCCAACCCGCCGACCCAATCCCAGGGGCATGCGCCGGTGCGGACAGGTGGCGGACAGGGCCACCGCTTCGCCGGCTGCGGTGCGGTAGAGCAGGACGGGCTCGCCGAGGATTCGGCGCTCGAGCAGACCGACGCCGACCTCATCCGACAGGGCGGCGACATACCAGGCGTTCCGGACGAAACCGCTTGCCTGCTGGAATGGATACATCGCCCGGCCTCCCCGCCGTTTCCATGCCGCAGAAAGTACACTCAGGGATACTTTCAGGCAATCACGGATTGGCGCAACTCCCTTGGAGGGGCGCAATACAAAACGGGCCGGATTTGCATCCGGCCCGTTTGAAACCCCGAAAGTGGAACGCTTAGCGCGAGTAGAACTCGACCACCAGGTTCGGCTCCATGTGGACGGCGTAGGGCACGTCGGCCAGCTTCGGCGTGCGCACGAAGGTGGCGGACATGGCCTTGTAGTCCACGTCGAGATATTCCGGCACGTCGCGCTCGGCCGACTCGACGGCCTCGAGCACGATCATCAGCTGGCGCGACTTCTCGCGAATCTGGATCTTGTCGCCCTCGCGCACCCGGTAGGACGCGATGTTGACGCGCTTGCCGTTCACCAGCACATGGCCGTGGTTGACGAACTGGCGGGCGGCGAACACGGTCGGCACGAATTTGGCGCGATAGATGACGGCGTCGAGGCGACGCTCCAGCAGGCCGATCAGGTTCTCGCCAGTGTCGCCGCGCAGGCGGACGGCCTCGGTGTAGATGTTGCGGAACTGCTTTTCCGTGATCGAGCCGTAGACGCCCTTCAGCTTCTGCTTGGCCATCAGCTGGTTGCCGAAGTCCGACGGCTTGCGGCGGCGGCGCTGGCCATGCTCGCCCGGCGGATAGGACCGGTTGTTGACCGGGCTCTTGGGCCGGCCCCACAGGTTCTCGCCCAGACGGCGGTCGATCTTGTACTTGGCGTTGATCCGCTTGCTCATTAAGCCGTTCTTCTCGGTTCGCTTGCGTGCAAAAAACAGTGCGCGGGCATCGCTGCCCGCTGGGTGGGCGCACTATACGCAGCGGAAACGCGATGTCAAACGGTTAGAGGCACGGGCGGCGAGATCGGCGACATACCGTTCATCCATGACTTTTCCAACCCCTTGCGCCCTGCTAGGCTCTGAAACACGACTGGGGAGATTCATGCATGTCGACCATCGAGAAGCCCGTCATCGATCCGGACATCTTCCGCAGTCCGGCCTTCGCGGCGAACCCGTATCCGACGCTGAAGCTGCTGCGCGACCACTATCCGGTCTACCGCCATCCGTTGACCGGGCACTGGATGGTGACACGCTACGAGGACGTTGTGAACGTGTTCCGCGACACCGCGAACTTCTCGGCCTCGCCCAATGGCGAGCACATCGGCCAGGTGTTCGGCCCGACGCTCATGGAATATGACGGCCAGGAGCACATCAAGCTGCGCAACATCGTGGCGCCCCAGTTCGTCGGCATGAAGCTGACTGCCCTGCTCCCCACCATCCAGCGCAACGCCATGGCGCTGATCCGGAAATTCACCGAGAAGCACGCCCGCCGCATCGCCGTCGACGCGGCGGCCAAGGGCGAGATCGACATCGTCGACGATTTCGCCACACGCCTGCCGCTCAACGTCATCCTCGACGTGCTGGACCTGCCCCAGGAAGCGCACGAGATGTTCCACGAGTGGTATCCGGCGATGATGAACGGCATCAATGGCGGGCCGGTGCTGCGGGTCGAGGGCCAGAAGGCCAATGCCGAATACCACGCCTATCTCGACCCGCTGATCGACGCGCGGGCGAAGAACCCGGGCGACGACCTGCTGTCGCGGCTGTCGATCGCCGAGGTGGACGGCGCGCGCATGACCAAGGAGGAGATCAAGTCCTTCGCCAGCCTGATCCTGGTCGCGGGCGCGGAGACCACCGACAAGGCCATCGCCAATCTGTGGTACCAGCTGCTCGCCAATCCCGAGGCGTGGGACGCCGTGCAGAAGGATCCGGAGCTGCTCGAGCCCGCCTTCGCCGAGATGATGCGACAGCACGGCCCGTCAGGCGCCCAGACGCGGCGCGCGGTTCGCGACGTGGAACTGCACGGGGTCACCATCAAGGCCGGCGACTACGTGCATCTGTCGCTCTACGGCGCCAACCGGGACGACCGGGTGTTCGCCAACCCGGACAAGTTCGACATCTTCCGCAAGGACTTCTACTTCGGCAAGGAGCTGCGCTCGGGCTACCAGCAGGGCGGCGTCGCCGGCCATCTGGGCTTCGGCCTGGGCGCGCATTTCTGCGTCGGCTACCAGCTGGCGCGGGCCGAGACGGTGATCGGCACCAAGCTGCTGATGGAGGTGATCAGGAACCCGCGCTTCAAGCCCGGCTCGAACCCCGGCCCCATCGCCATCCGCATCGAGCCCTGGCACCTGCCGCTGGAGTTCGACGCGGTAGTTGACGTGTGAAGTCAGGCGTTTCTCATCCCGGCTTATTCTGATCCATAGAATGCGGGGTGGTAAATCACCTCACCTGCAGGGGTTTTTCCATTCAACGTTAGTTGCTGGAAATTGGGATTTGCCTCGCCCTTGTAGGTCAACCTGGGATCATGGAGAAAGCCAAAGCGGCTGTAGTAGGACGGATAGCCAAGCAATACGCATCCCTCCGCGCCCAGAGCCTCGATCCGCGCAAGGCCCGCGCGGATGAGTGCACTACCAATGCCTTGGGATTGCAACGCAGGCCATACGGAAACCGGGCCGAGATCGAACCAGTTGCCTTCCTTGCCGTCGATTTTCACGCGCGAGAAGGCGATATGGCCGACAATCTCGCCACTCCGTTCCGCGACCAGTGAAACGGCGAGCGCACCGGCGGCGCGCAGGGCGTTGATCAAGTCCTGCTCGTCCCCGTCGCCGTAGGGCCTGCCGCTGAAAGCCGCCTCCGTAAGGTCGTAGATGGTCTGCACGTCCTCGGGCCGCTCGTCTCTGATGCGCATCGCATGCTCCCACGAGTGACGATTGCTGCCGGCGTTCCAAGGGGCTTGCCGTCATGCCCCACGTAAAACCCAGTTTTCGAACGACAGGCCGGGAATGTCGCGAAAGTCGGCCTCGTTGTCTGTCACCAGGGTAGAGCCGGTGCTGATCGCATGAGCCGCGATCATCCGGTCGAAGTCCCGCGCCTTGGCCCAGCCACAGTAGGCGATGATCTGTCCGTAGGCGCTGGCCGCCGCCGCGTCGAACGCCACCACCGGAAGGTATTTCAGCATCTCATCCAATCTTGCGCGTCTGAGCGCTGTCATGTCCGGCCGCCGATAGACGCCGCGTTCGAGTTCGGCGAGACTGAGCGAAGACAGCAGCACTCGACCTTCATGGTCGATCATCCTGTCGAGCACCTCGTCCGTTCCGTCCCGCACATGGATCGCGATACTGGTATCGAGAAGGTAAGCCAATGATCAGTCGCCCGGCCGCAACGGAACCTCGATCGGCTCACGCTTTTCAACCTCCGGCAGGTCGGGCAGCCGGCGAAGCGCCTCAACCATGTCCTTTAGGCTGGTCCGCGCCGGGTAGATCGTGATCACGTCGCCGACGCGGGTGATCTCCAGATCGACTTGCATATCGGCATACGCCAGTTCGGCGGGTATGCGAACCGCTTGGCTGTTGCCTGACTTGAAGGCCTTGGTGCGAGCCACGATGAACCGTCCTCAGGGTGCGTTACCCGAAAAGATAGCTTCGCAGGCCGAGACGTCAATCCCTGTATATACAGGCTTCGCTTACGGCATGATCCTCCCGCCGTTCAGGATGAACGTCATGCCGGTGAGGTAGGTGTTGTCGCTGGCGAGGAACAGGCAGATGGGCGTGCCGTCCTTGTAGGGATCGCCGTGGCGCTTCAGCGGGATGGATTCGCGGATATTGCGCACGAATTCCGGCCGGGCCGCCTCCCAGGCCTCGAACGCATCCGTCTTCAGCGACGGGCAGATGGTGTTGATCAGGATGTTGTGCACGCCCCATTCGCGGGCCGCCGTGCGGGTGAGCGCGCGGATCGATTCCTTGGCGATGTTGTAGGACAGATTGCCCGGCTGGCCTTCCATGCCGGCGGTCGAGGCGAAGTTGATGATGTGGCCGCCCTTCTCCTTCAGGTAGGGGAACACGGCGTTCATGCCCCACAGCATGGCCATGCAGCCCGAGGTGAAGGTGTAGAGCACCTCGTCGTCGTTGGTGTCCTCTACGGCGACGAACACGGTCGAGCCCTGCGGCTTCTGCTTGGTGCCGAAGCCCTGGGCGTTGTTGACCAGGATGTCGACGGTGCCGAACTCCTTGACCGCCGTGTCGACCATGGCGAACACGGAGTCCTTCTCGCTGACATCGCAGACGACGCCCAGCGCGGTGCCGCCCGCGTCCTTGATCTGCTTCGAGACCGAATCGACGGTGGCCTTGGTGCGCGAGGCGACGACGACCTTGGCGCCCTCCTCGGCGAAACGGATTGCGATGGCCTTGCCGATGCCTCGGCCGGAGCCGGTGACGATGGCGACCTTGCCGTCAAGCTTGCCCATGCGGCTTCTCCCCTGATTCTGCAACGGTGCAGAATTTATGGACGGCCGCACAGGCAAGTGCAAGGCTAATTGAACACGTGTCCAACAACCGCTGCGGCCAAGGTCAGCGCTTGTTCTTCCTCGATACCCGCTCGGGCTCGGGGATATGCTGCGACAGCGCGCCGATCACCGTCTCGGGATCGAACATCGCAGACCGCGGGAATTCCTGGTCCGCGGAATCGATGAACTGCACGCCCGCGATGTCCAGCCGGTTCCGCGAGGGGAACAGCACGAAGCCCGCCGAACCGCGGTGCCTGGCGATTAGGGCGCAGTGAAGTATCAGCGCCTCGCCGGCGGCCAACCCCACGTAACGCGGATACATTCCGACAACTTCGTAGATCCGGTCCTCTTTCGGCTGCCTCTCGAGCAGGAACTTGGGATCATCCCCTGCCTTCCAGACAGCGCTCGCATTGCTGGTGTACGCCGAGCGCTGGGCGACGGCGGCCACCCTGTCATAGAGCTTCTCGATGCCCTTCGTCTGGGTCAGATTCGCGAGGTTGTCCGCGAGGCGCTTTTTCCGCAGCGCATCGGGCGCATCCTTGAGGATGCCCTTGCGGTCAGCTTCCGGCAGATCGCGCTGGATCTGCTCCAGCAGGTCGGCGACGACGGCGCTGTTTACCGCCGTCCAGTTGCCACCGGTCATGAGCAGTTCGGCGGCCTCGTCCTTCTGCCCGGCCTGGAACTTGTCGACGATCGCCTGAAACCGCAGTAGCTCCTCGGCCAGCGTGATCACAGCCATGCTGTTCGCGGCGTCCCCGTCTGCGCGGAGCTTGTCCAGTTCGGACTGCGCTTCCTCAACGACCTCCAACGAGGCGGCCCTGTCGCCCGCCATGATCAGATAGACGGCACGCTGGGCGGAAAAGCTGGGCTGGCGGTCGTCCGGCTTGAAGGCGTGCCAAGCGCGCCTGAACGCCAGCAAGTCGGCCGCCGCACGCACATAATCGCGATTCTCCGCGAAGAGTTCGGCCCGATATTTGAGCGCGTGGGGAAACAGCCGGACGAACTGGTCGAGATAGGCGGTCTTTTCCGGCGTGAGCTGCGACGTGAGCCCGAGGAAGCCAGAGACGCGCAACATGGCGAGCAGGTCATAAGGCGCCATCATGCCCGAGCGATAGGCGACGGCCTCGGCTTCCTCGACCCTGCCCATCTTCGCCAGCACATAGGCTTCGAGGAAGTAGGCGGATGCGCCCATGCTTTGCAGATACGCCCAGTCCTCGCGATTGGCGTCGACGATTCCTGCGCTCTTGCGCGCGCTTTCGAGCGCCGCGTCGAGATCCTCGGCTTCGAGGTAATGGATCGTGCGGGCGAACGAGAGCTGGGTCCGCCGCACAAGGTTTCCTTCCTGCGCGACGGCAGCCTCGCACGCCTCCGCGCCGGGACGGCCGTCGAGACGGTCGGTCACTTTCGGATGGCCCATGGCCGCCTCGGACAGGCCGGCGGTAAACGTGATGGCGACAAGCTGCCCGAACAGCTCGAAGCCGTCGGCATGCCCCTTGGCACCATCGCACTGGACGAATACCGAAACCTTGGGTGGTCCCTGCTCTTCCTCGGCGGGCTTAGCCTTTTTGGCATAGGCCGGCATCGCAATGGACCCCGCGAGCAGCGAGACAATCAACAAGCGCATGAATTTCCCCCAAATGGACGCCGTGCGGAAGCTGGTTGGCGGCGCTTCCGTATCAGGCGGCTACACTAGAGGGCAGCGATGGCGATGCCAAGGGGTCCGCGCGGCGCGCGGAAGCCTGCCTCAAACCTGCGGCAGGCGCATGATGTCGGGTGGACCGTCCATGAACTCGCCCATGGCGCGGCCGAGTTCCTTGAAGTGGGGATAGCCGCGGTGAGCCTTCATGGCGTCCTCGCTCTCGTAGCGCTCGACGAAGACGAACAGCAGCGGGTCGTCGGTGCTGTGCAGTTCGTAGAACAGGCAGCCCGGCTCGTTGGCGTTCACCGCCGCCGACAGCGACTTGGCGGCCTTCACGAACTCATCGGCCTTGCCGTCTTTCGCCTTGATCTTGGCGACGATGCACCACGCGCTCATGGTCTCTCCCCTTCAGTCAGTCGTTCTTGACGCCCCGAGTCTTATACGAAGACAGGGCGACGATGATACCTCGAAGCGTGCGCACGTCCTGCTCGCGCAAATCGGCACGCTGCCACATGTTGCGCAGGTTGATGATCATGCTCGGCCGCTTCTCCGGCGGGAACAGGAAGCCCGCCTGGTCGAGCGCCTGTTCCATGTGTTCCATGAAGCCGACCAACTCTTCCTTGGTGGCGGGCCGGGAACGCTCGTCGAGCGTGGGCTCGGGCACCGTGCCGCCGGCCGCCATCATCCACTCATAGCCCAGCAGCAGCACCGCCTGGGCGATGTTGATGGAGGCGTAGTCCGGATTGGTCGGGATGGTGACGACGGCGTCGGCCAGCGCCACGTCCTCGTTGGCAAGGCCCGAGCGTTCGCCGCCGAACAGGATGCCGGTCTTCTGCCCCTGCCCGCTCCGCGACCACAGATCCTCGGCGGTGGCACGCGGCGTCTGCACCGGCTTGATCATGCCGCGCTGGCGGGCGGTGGTGGCGACCACGTGGTTGAGATCGGCGATGGCGTCCTCGGTGGTGCGGAACACCGTCGCGTTGTCGAGGATATCCGTGGAGCCGGCCGCCATGGGCACGGCGTCCGGATTGGGCCAGCCGTCGCGCGGGCGCACCAGGCGCAAATCGGTCAGGCCGAAATTGTTCATCGCCCGCGCCGCGGCGCCGATGTTCTCGCCCATCTGGGGGACGACGAGGATGACGGCCGGCTTGTTCACCGCAAGGTCTGGCACAGCGAGGCCGGGCCTAGCCCCGGCGCCGCCAGAGCGGCTGGGGCTCGTCGGTCGAGGGCTGGTAGGTGACCGAGAAATCGTCGAACGCCTTCAGAGCGTCGTCGATGCTGCGGTCGGCACGAACCTCGAAAGCGTCGAAGCCTACCCGGTGCATGAAGAAGATCTGGTCGCGCAGCACGTCGCCCGTGGCCCGGAGCTCTCCCTTGTAGCCGTAGCGGTCGCGCAGCAGGCGCGCCGTGGTATAGGCGCGGCCATCCCGGAAGATCGGGAAGTTCAGCGCCACCACCTCGAAATTGTCCAGGTCGGCGGCGATGTCCTCGGCATGCTCGCTCGACGCGAGCTGGATGCCGAGGCCGCTGTTGCGGCGGCCGATCAGCGCCTCGCGCTCGGCCCGCCAGCGCGACAGCGAGACGATGACCTTGCCTTCGGGAAGCGGCTGGCCGTCTTCCACGTGCTGCCAGTCGTCCTCGACGATTTCCCGCTGCTTAATGATCCGCATAGACACGTTCCTTGAAGGGCTCCATGCCGATGCGCCGGTAGCAGTCGATGAACCGCTCCTCGGGTTCGCGATTGGCGAGGAAGACCTCGATGACCTTCTCGATGGCGGTGACGATCTCGTGCTCGGAGAACGCCGGGCCCATGATCTTGCCGACCGAGGCATCGTCCTCCGGCGAGCCGCCGAGGGTGACCTGATAGAACTCCTCGCCCTTCTTGTCGACGCCCAGGATACCGATGTTGCCGGCATGGTGGTGGCCGCAGGCGTTGATGCAGCCCGAGATGTTGAGCCGCAGATCGCCGAGGTCGTGGACGAAATCGAGGTCGTCGAACCGGTCGATCAGCCGCTGGGCGACCGGGATCGACCGGGCGTTGGCCAGGCTGCAATAGTCGAGGCCCGGGCAGGCGATGATGTCGGTGAGGCCGTCGACGGTGGCGGTCGCCAGGCCCAGCGTCTTCAGATTCTCCCACAGCTCGGGCAGCTTCGAGGTCTCGACGTCGGTCAACACCAGGTTCTGCTTGAACGTGGTCCGCAGGATGCCGAACGAATATTCGTCGGCCAGGTCGGCGATGGCGTTCATCTGGTCGGTGGTCGCATCGCCCGGCGGCACGCCCTTGGGCTTCAGCGAGATGGTGACGATGGAATAGCCCGGCGCCTTGTGGGCGGTCACGTTACGGTCGTGCCACATCTTGAACGGCTTGCTCTCGGCGATCAACGCGTCGACCGAGGCGTCGCCGTCCGGCAGCGACCTGTAGGCGGGCGGGGCGAAGAACGCCTTCATGTGCTCGATCTCGGCGTCCTCGAGCTCGAGCGAGGCGCTCATGTTCTGCGCGAAGTCGGCGTCGACCTGGCGGCGGAACTCCTCGATGCCCAGGTCCTGCACGAGGATCTTGATGCGGGCCTTGAAGATGTTGTCGCGCCGGCCGTAGCCGTTGTAGACGCGCATCACCGATTCCGAATAGGACAGCAGGTGCTTCTTCGGCACGAAGTCCTTGATCACCTTGCCGACGATGGGCGTGCGCCCCATGCCGCCGCCGACGATGACCTGGAAGCCGATCTCGCCTGCCTCGTTCCGAACCAGCCGGTAGGCCATGTCGTGGAAATAGATCGCGGCACGGTCACGTTCGGCGCCGGTGAGCGCGATCTTGAATTTGCGCGGCAGGTAGGAGAATTCCGGGTGGAAGGTGGACCACTGACGCAGGATCTCGGCGTAGGGACGCGGGTCCTCCAGCTCGTCGCGGGCGACGCCGGCGAACTGGTCGGTGGAGATGTTGCGGATGCAGTTGCCCGAGGTCTGGATGGCGTGCATCTCGACCTTGGCCAGGTCGTCGAGGATGTCGGGCATGTCCTCCAGCCTGATCCAGTTGTACTGGAGGTTCTGGCGGGTGGTGAAATGGCCGTAGTCACGGTCGTATTTGCGCGCGATCATGGCCAGCTGGCGCAGCTGGGCCGACGACAGCACGCCGTAGGGAATCGCCACGCGCAGCATGTAGGCGTGCAGCTGCAGATAGAGGCCGTTCATCAGCCGCAGCGGGCGGAACTCCTCCTCGGTCAGCTCGCCGCGCAGCCGGCGTTCCACCTGGCCGCGGAACTGGGCGTTCCGGTCGGCCAGCATCTGATGGTCGAACCTGTCGTACTGGTACATGTCGATGCGCTCCTGGACGCATGCGCGTCCGCAAATCCCGGCGCCTGTTTACTCGCCATCCGGCGCGTTGGCAACCCCGTTTTCACATATCCATATCGTATATTTCCTATTTATACATATGTTTAGTGTGTAATATTTTCCGAATGACGGGCCAACCGAGACGATTTCCGCTCGCTGTCACAAAATAGAAACGCCGCGGTCACTCTTCTGTAGCGCGGCGGGAATACAGAAAGTTCCAATCAAATCACCTGGAGGAGACGCTCATGAAGGCCTTCCGCTTGCTCGCCCTGGCCACCACAGCCGCTGCCGCCCTGCTCAGCGCCCATCAGGCGGAGGCACTCACCCTGAAGCAGGTGCTGCGCCACGAAACCGGCCTGTTCGGCAAGAGCGCGGCGGAGATCGTCGCCTTCGATTCCGGCACCAAGCGGTTCTACGTCGTCGACGGCGCCGAACCGGCCATCGACATCCTGCAGCTCGAAGGCACGAGCGCGGCGGGCGCCAAATGGTCGGAGGCGGGCAAGCTCGCCCTCGCGGAAGACGAGTCGCCGACCAGCGTCGCCGTCCATGGCGGCATCATCGCCGCCGCGGTACACGGCTCCAAGGACCAGGGCCGGCCCGGCAAGGTGATCTTCTTCGACGGCGACGGCAAGCGCCTGGCCGAGGTCGAGACCGGCTCGCTGCCCGACATGGTGACCTTCTCGCCAGACGGCAAATACGTGCTGACCGCCAATGAAGGCGAGCCGACCGACACCATGGACCCTGAAGGCTCGGTGAGCGTCATCGACATCTCGGGCGGCCCGGCCGCAGCCAAGGAAACCCGCATCGGCTTCTCGGGGCTGACCGCCGCCGACATGAAGGCCAAGGGCGTGCGCATGTTCCCCGGCAAGGAGCCGGCGGCTGACTTCGAACCCGAATATGTCGCCGTCTCGGCCGACAGCAAGACCGCATGGGTGTCGCTGCAGGAGGCCAACGCCTTCGCCAAGATCGATATCGCGGGCGGCACGCTGATCGACATCCTGCCCCTGGGCCTGAAGGACCACAGCCAGCCCGGCAACGGCATGGATCCCCACGACAAGGACAGCGCCGTCGACATCGCGCCGACGCCGGTGAAGGGCATGTACATGCCCGACGCCATCGCCGCCTTCACGGCCAAGGGCGCCACCTACGTGGTCAGCGCCAACGAGGGCGACGCCCGCACGGAAGACGAGCGGGTCGAGAAGGTCAACCTCGACGCGAAGGCGCTGGACGGCGCCCAGAAGAAGCGGCTGGAGCGGCTGAAGGTGTCGACCATCGACGGCGACACCGACGGCGACGGCGACATCGACGTGCTGCACAGCTACGGCGCCCGGTCGTTCTCCATCTGGGACGAGAACGGCAAGCTGGTCTATGACAGCGGCGACAAGATCGAGAAGCTCACCGCGGACCAGCTCGGCAACAAGTTCAACAACAACAACGACGAGAACAAGGGCGACAGCCGCAGCGACGACAAGGGTCCCGAACCCGAGGGTGTCGACGTGGGCGTGATCGGCGGCCGCACCTATGCCTTCATCGGCCTGGAGCGTACCGGCGGCATCATCATGTTCGACATCACCAATCCCGCCGCGCCGGCCTATGCGGGCTACGAGAACAACCGCAACTTCACCTCGTCGCTGGACTTCTCGCTGCCGAGCGATCTCGCCGTGGCCGGCGACCTGGGCCCGGAAGGCGTGAAGTTCATTCCGGCCGACGGCAATCCGCTGGGCGTGCCGCTGCTGGCGGTCGCGTCCGAGGTCAGCGGCACGGTCACCCTGTACGAGATCGTGAAGTAACCCGGCCCGAAAAAATGCCCCGCCGGTGGCGGGGCAGTTTCAACTTTGGATCGAGTGACGAGCAAAATCCGCTCATACCGGTAATACGCCGGAGGACAGCGAAGGTTCCCGGTACCCCGCCACCCGCCGCGAACGGCGCCGCGTCAGCAGGTTTGCGTTTGGCTGCGCGGCATGGGATGACCGGACCATGTCCGATCTCGACCGTCTGCTCGCCGACATCCGTGCCTGCCGAGTCTGTGCCGATCATCTTCCCCTTGGCCCGCGCCCGACCCTGCGCGCCGGCACCACGGCACGGATCATGATCGTAGGCCAGGCGCCCGGCACGCGGGTGCACGAGACGGGCATTCCCTGGAACGACCGCAGCGGCGACCGGCTGCGGCAGTGGCTCGATCTGGACCGCGAAACCTTCTACGACGACGCGCGCATCGCCATCGTACCCATGGGATTCTGCTACCCGGGCGTCGACAGCAGCGGCGGCGACGCCCCTCCCCGTCCGGAATGCGCACCGCTGTGGCACGACAGGCTGATCGCGCTGCTCCCTGCCATCGAGCTTCTCGTGCTGGCGGGCGGCTACGGGCAGGCGCGGTATCTGGGCGACCAGAGAAGCAGGAGCATGACCGAGACCGTGGCGCGATGGCGCGAATTCCTGCCTCGCTTCTTCCCCGCGCCGCATCCGAGCTGGCGCAACACCGGCTGGCTGAAACGGAACCCGTGGTTCGAGGCCGAGGCAGTGCCGGCGTTACGGCGTCGCGTTCGCGCCCTGCTTTAGGCTGTCGCCGCCTATGGCGTAGATGGCCTCGAGGCGCTCGCGTGCCTGCCTGACCACGGCCGCGTCGCGTCCCCAGGCCACCACATGCTCGTAGGTTCGCACGGCGGGGATGATCTCGCCGCGCTTGAGCAGGGTGTGGGCCTCGATCAGCTCGATCTCCAGGTTCATGGGGAGGAGACTCCCCGCCCGCTCGATCAGGGCGAGCGCTTCGTCGGAAGGCTGGCCGGGTGAAATCAAGGATACACGGGCGACGCCGGACAGCGATTGCGGGTGGTCCGGCTCCAGTGCCAGCGCGGCGCGGTACGACCGCGAAGCGGTATCGAGAAATCCTTCCCAACCGGGCTTGCTGCCGCCGATCAACTCGGCGGCGCGGCGCAGATTGATCTCGCCCCGCAGGCTGAGCATGTCGGCGCTGGTTGCCGCCGCGGCGCCGGCGTCGGACAGGATTTTCTCGGCCCCCGGGATGTCGTCGTTGGAGATGGCCAGCGCCGCGAGCAGGGCCCGTGCCTTCATGTTGGCCGGATTGAGCGCGATCGCCTGCTCGAGCAGCTCGACACCCCTTTCGCGGCGCGGCGAGAAGTGGAGCAGGGTATAGGCCAGCTGCTCGCGCACCTCGTCGGCCGGCGGCTTGCGGAGCACCGGCTGCGGCAGCGGGGCGCCGGGCCGTTCGAACCGCTCCACGCCGAACTTGGCGATGCGGGCATACTGGCGCAGGCGGCGGGAAACGTCCTGCTCCGACTCGCCGAACACCTCCTCGAACACCGGGACCGTGTCGATGGTCGGCGCGTTCAGCCGGTCGAGAAAGCGGTAGAGCTTCGCCCGCCGATCCGGATCGGTCATCAGGTAGTGCACGATCAGCCACGATTCCGCGTTGAAATCCCGGTCCTCGTGGCCGGTCTTGTAGCCCTTGGCGTTGAGCAGCGCCCCCAGCGGCAGGCGCCGGGTCTTGCCCAGGGTCAGCACCCGGTGCATGGGCGGCGCGCCCACCTTGTAACGGCCGTCGCTGGTGACGTCGAAGGTCGACAGGAACTCGGCGTAACCCTCGTGGAACCAGAGCGGATAGCGCCGCTTCGCGTCGATCTCCAGCAAGTAGTGGACGTATTCATGGAACACGCCGTCCATGCCGACGCCGCGCGTGTTCTGCCTGGCGCGGTAGATCGGGCCGTAGGGCGTATAGGTGATCGTCAGGCTGTCGGTGCCGTCCGGCGCCCGGGCGGTGAGGTTCACCGCCGCCAGGCCGCCCCGGTAGCTCTGCTGGAACGCGCCGAACACGTTGTCGGCGCCGATGAGCGACTTGAGCTGCCCGGCCCCCTGCAGCGCGACGATATGGAACGGCAGCGGGTTCGATTCGATGTCCAGGCTGGTGGCGGTGATCACCAGGCGGCGGAAGTCCTCGAGGTTCTGGATCAGAAAGCGGGCGCGGTCCTCGCCGGCGTTGGTCAGCACCACGAAATTGTCGGTGCGCGCCTCGATCCAGCTGTCCTCGGCGATCCGGCTGACATCGGACGCTGCGGCGCACGGAAGCGCCGCGGAGGCCACGAACGCCGCCGCCAGCACCAGCCTTCCGAGCGTCGTAACGGCCATGCGGTCTATCCCCTTTACCAGGCAAGAGATGTGGGGCTACGGTCGGCGGGACAAGAGACAATCCGAACAGGGGAGAGTTCGCATGGCACAGGTAAGCGTCCATTTCGACGAGATCGACAAGCTGGTCGGCCAGAAGCTCGGTACGTCCGACTGGCTGCAGGTGGATCAGGAGCGGGTCGACAAGTTCGCCGAGGCAACCGGCGACTTCCAGTGGATCCACGTCGATCCGGAGCGCGCGGCCAAGGAATTCCCGGCCGGCGGCACGATCGCCCATGGCTACCTGACCCTGTCGCTGCTGCCGGGCCTGATGCAGGACATCCTGTCGGTCAGCGGCGTCGGCCACGGCATCAACTACGGCAGCAACAAGGTGCGCTTCACCAACATGGTGAAGGTCGGATCGCGCGTACGCGCCCACCAGACGCTGAAGAACGTCGAGCACCGCAAGGACGGGGGCAAGCAGATGACCTACGAGGTCACGATCGAGATCGAGGGGCAGGACCGCCCGGCGCTGATCGCCGAGACGCTGGGCCTGATGTATCCGGGCGAGGGAACCAACAGTCTGGCGAAGGGATAACATGCCGCAGCAATGGATACGCCGGTTCGCTCAGGGCTACAGGGCGTTCCGCCAGAACTACTACGAGAAGAACAAGGGCCTGTTCGAGCAGCTCCGCGCCGGCCAGGAGCCCAAGGTCATGCTGGTCAGCTGCTGCGATTCGCGGGTCGAGCCGGCGATCATCCTGGACGCCGGACCCGGCGACTTGTTCATCGTCCGCAACATCGCCAACCTGATCCCGCCCTACGAGCCCGACATGCACCACCACGGCACCAGCGCGGCGCTGGAATTCGCGGTGAACAATCTGGGCGTCAACCATATCGTGGTGATGGGGCACGCCGAGTGCGGCGGCATCCGGGCCGCGCTGATGGGCGAGCTGGCCGGCGAAAGCCAGTTCATCGGCACCTGGGTCTCAATGATCGGCCAGGCCCGCGCCGCTGTGCTGAAGGAGGCGAGCGACCGACCCGTGGCCGAGCAGCAGCGCCTGCTGGAGCAGCGGTCCATCGTCCAGTCGCTCAGGAACCTGGACAGCTTCCCGTTCGTGGTCGCGAAGGTGAACGAGGGTTCGCTGTTCGTGCACGGCTGGTGGTTCGACATCCATTCCGGCGACCTCCTGGCCTATGATCCGGCCAGCGACCAGTTCGGACCGCTTCCGTTCTGATCCGCGCCAAAAAATCGTCCCCGCGCCACACATCCGTTTGACTGGCGGGGACGTTGTCCGCAGAGTTTTTCGCTCGGGACGCCCGTTGTGGCGGCTGCTCACCAATCGATGCCGGCGCGATTCGCCGGTTGGCACCGACGGAGGTTCTCTGATGCGCAACTGGTTGGCCCTGTGCTTCCTGGTGGTGATGGGCGGCGCGCTCGCCGCCTGCGGCGACGACAAGGCCGCCGACACGGCGGACGGCGCCAAGGGCGGCGAAGAGGAAAAGGTACTCAACGTCTACAACTGGTCGGACTACATCGCCGCCGACACGCTGGAGAATTTCCAGAAGGAAACCGGAATCAAGGTCAACTACGACGTCTACGATTCCATGAACATGCTCGAGGCCAAGCTGTTCGCCGGCGGCTCGGGCTACGACGTGGTGTTCCCGTCGCTGACCCCGTTTCTGGCGCGGCAGGTCAAGGCGGGCATCTACCAGCCGCTCGACAAGGCCAAGCTCAGCAACTATGCCGGCCTGTCGCCGACGATCCTCAAGACCATGACCAAGAACGATCCCGACAACACCTACGGCGTGCCCTACATGGTCGCGCCCACGGGGATCGGCATCAACGTGGCCAAGGTCAAGGAGCGTCTCGGGTCGGTGCCGGAGGCCAGTGGCGACCTGCTGTTCAATCCCGAGGTCACGGCCAAGCTGAAGGACTGCGGCATCAGCCTGCTCGACGACCCGGTGGACGTGATCCCCGCGGTGCTGGCCTGGATGGGCAAGGACCCGACCAGCCAGGATCCCGCCGACCTTGCGACCGCCATGGAGGCGCTCCAGAAGATCAAGGGCAACCTGAAATACATCCACTCCTCGTCCTACATCAACGACCTGGCGAACGGCGACCTGTGCGTCGCCCAGGGCTATGGCGGCGACCTGGTGCAGGCCCGCGACCGGGCCAAGGAAGCGAATAACGGCGTGGACATCCTGCCGCTGATCCCGAAGGAGGGCACCGCCTTCGTCATCGACACCATGGCGATACCCAAGGACGCGCAGCTTCCGAACAACGCCCACGTCTTCATCTACTACATGATGCGGCCCGACGTGGTGGCGGCGATCACCAATACCACTGGCTACGCCAACGCGGTGCCGGCCTCGCTGGAAAAGGTCGACGAGGCGATCAAGTCCGACCCGTTCATCTATCCGTCCGACGACGAGCGCGCCAAGGGCTTCTCGGTGCCCCCCGCCGAGCAGGACTACGAGCGCGAGCGGACCAGGGCCTGGACCACGTTCAAGGCGGAGTCCAACTAGACGATGGCCACCGGGGCAGCGGGCCTCCAGGGCCGACCGTGGACCGATCCCAACGCCGAACCGTTCGTGCGTATCGAAGGCGTTTCGAAGCAGTTCGACGACGTCACCGCCGTCAACAATGTCGACCTCGAGATCTATCGCGGTGAATTCTTCGCCCTGCTCGGCGCGTCGGGCTGCGGCAAGACCACGCTGCTGCGCATGCTCGCGGGCTTCGAGACCCCGACCGCGGGCAAGATCTGGATCGACGGCGTCGACATGGCCGACATCCCGCCCTATCGGCGACCGGTCAACATGATGTTCCAGTCCTACGCCCTGTTCCCGCACATGACGGTGGGCCAGAATGTCGCGTTCGGGCTGCAGCAGGACGGGGTCGGCAGGAAGGAGATCGCCGACAGGGTCGGCGAGATGCTGGACCTGGTACAGATCGGACCGCTCGCCCGGCGCAAGCCGCACCAACTGTCCGGCGGGCAGCGGCAGCGGGTCGCGCTCGCCCGCGCGCTGGTGAAGCGCCCCAAGCTGGTGCTGCTGGACGAGCCGCTGGGCGCCCTCGACCGCAAGCTGCGCGAGCACACCCAGTTCGAGCTGGTCAACATCCAGGAAAAGCTGGGTATGACCTTCGTGATCGTGACCCACGACCAGGAAGAGGCCATGACCATGGCCAGCCGAATCTGCGTGATGAACGCCGGCATGATCGAGCAGGTCGGCACCCCTGCAGAGGTCTACGAATATCCCAACTCAACCTTCGTCGCCGACTTCATTGGCACTGCCAACCTGTTCGACGGGATCGTTACCGAGGTGAGCGCCGACCGGACCCGCATCGCCTCGCCAGACCTGGGCGGCGACATCCTGGTGGGTGCGAGCGGCGCCGTCGCCAAGGGAGCCTCGGTCAGCGTCATGGTGCGCCCCGAGAAAATCCAGGTGATGCCCGACGGCAGCGCCGATCCGGGCAGCAATTCGGCCGAGGGCATCGTGCGCGAGATCGCCTATTTGGGCGACGTGTCGGTCTACCATGTGGAACTGCTGTCCGGGAAACGTGTGCAGTTCACGCGCGCCAATCTGCTGCATACAGCCGATGCGCCGCTGACCTGGGACGACAGAGTGCGATTCCAGTGGCACCCCGACAACGGGATCATGCTGGTCCTATGAGCACGCGCATCGAAGGCATCGCCGCCGCGGCCCGAAGATTCAGGGAGCGCGGCGCGCTGGGCCGGTTCGCCGCGCTCGCCATTCCCTATGCCTGGCTGGTGCTGTTCTTCCTGCTGCCGCTGCTGATCGTGCTGAAGATCAGCGTGTCGGAAAGCGTGATGGGCATTCCGCCCTACGAGCCGATCCTGAAATTCGTCGAGAACGCCAAGGTCCAGATCCACCTGACGTTCTCGAACTTCCTGCTGCTGCTGCGCGACGACGTCTATGCGGTCGCCTACGTCAACTCCATCCGGATCGCGGCGATCTCGACCCTGTTCGCCGGCGTGCTCGGCTACACCATGGCCTACGCCATCGCGCGCAGCCCGCTGCGCTGGCGGTACCTGCTGCTGATGCTGATCATCATCCCGTTCTGGACCTCGTTCCTGATCCGCATCTACGCCATGATCGGCTTCCTGAAGGACAACGGCCTGATCAACAATGTGCTGATGTCGCTGGGCGTGATCGACCAGCCGCTGGCCATCATGTACACGCCGACCGCAATCTATATCGGCATCGTCTATTCCTACCTGCCGTTCATGATCCTGCCGATCTACGCCGCGCTGGAGCGCATGGACCCCAGCCTGCTGGAAGCGGCCAACGACCTGGGCGCACCCCCCTGGAAGGCGTTCCTGAAGGTCACGCTGCCCCTGTCCATGCCGGGCGTGGTCGCGGGGTCGCTGCTGGTGTTCATCCCGGCGGTGGGCGAGTTCGTCATCCCCGAACTGCTCGGCGGCCTCGGCTCGCCCATGATCGGCAAAGTGCTGTGGGCCGAGTTCTTCAGCAACCGCGACTGGCCGGTGTCCTCGGCGGTGGCCGTCGCCATGCTGGCGCTGCTGGTCATCCCGGTGATGCTGTTCGACCGCTTCGCCAGCCGCTACTTCAGGGGACGGTGATGTCGGGACGCCTTCCCTGGTTCGCCATCTCCGTGCTGGTCCTGGGTTACCTGTTCCTCTACAGCCCGATCGTCTCGCTGATCGTCTATTCGTTCAACGAGTCGCGCCTCGTCACCGTGTGGGCCGGCTTCTCGACCAAGTGGTACGGCGCGCTGATGGAGAACGATGCGCTGCTGTCGGGCGCGTGGCTGAGCGTACAGATCGCGTTCCTCACCGCGAGCCTGGCGGTGGTGCTGGGCACGCTCGCCGCCTTCGCGCTGATCCGGTTCGGCAATTTCCGCGGCCGCACCCTGTTCGCCGGCATGATCACCGCGCCGCTGGTGATGCCCGAGGTGATCACCGGTCTGTCGCTGCTGCTGCTGTTCGTCGCGATGGAGGGCGTCATCGGCTGGCCCGGGCGCGGCATGATGACGATCGTCATCGCCCATGCGACCTTCGCCACCGCCTATGTGACCGTGGTCGTGCAGTCGCGGCTGAGCCAGCTCGACATGAGTCTCGAGGAAGCGGCCATGGACCTTGGAGCCAGACCATTCAAGGTGGTGCGGGTGATCACTCTGCCCCTGATCTGGCCGGCCATGCTGGCGGGCTGGCTGCTGGCGTTCACCCTGTCGTTCGACGACCTGGTGATCGCCACCTTCACCTCGGGCCCCGGCGCCAAGACCCTGCCCATGGAGGTGTTCTCCAGCGTCCGCATGGGGGTCAGCCCGCAGATCAACGCGCTTGCCACCATCTTCATCGTCGTTGTCACGTCCATGGTGGTGATCGGCAACCAGCTGGCGTTCCGCAAGCGCCGCGCCTGAGGCCCCGATACTTGATTGATAGGGGCACCGTTTTACCTATAGGCTAGTATCCGAGACGCAGGACGAGGCCTGTCGGGCCGCGTCCGGACAAGACCAGCGGCAGCACACGAAGCCGCCTTCCGCACCGGTTATTGGGGACCGGAGCGGCCCTTCGACCAACGACCTCCCGGGCGCGCGCCCACCGACGAGCACGCCCCGATTCCGCAACCAGACGAGCACGCCGCCGCGCGTGCCGCATCGGCGTCAGCAACGAACAGGAGAGATGTCCATGTCCGATCCCGCCAGGTCCCGAGCAGAGGAAAAGTTCGCCAAGCTGCGCCCCAGCGAGGACAACGCGATCAAGGCCCGCGACAAGGCCCACAAGGACCTCATGGACAAGACCGCCAAGCTGAAGGCGCTGCGCCTGGCCAAGGAAGCGGCCGACCGCGAAGCGAAGGAAAAGGCCAAGGCCGAGAAGGCGGCGAAGAAGTAACATCCTTGGAGGAATCTGGCTGGGGCGGGAGGGATCGAACCTCCGTATGGCGGAATCAAAATCCGCTGCCTTACCGCTTGGCTACGCCCCAGCAAGGCGGCGGACAATAGTGCGAGAGCGGCACCCGATCAACGGTTGGAATGGCGCGCGATCAGGAAGTCCAGTCGAGGTGGTCGGACGCCATTCTCCGCTCGGCCCAGTCGTCGAGAGACCCGAAAATCTCGGTATGGGGCCATTGCGGATCGCGCTCCGGCGTCCCGCTCCAAGTCAGGTGAACCTGGGCTACCCGGCCATCCGGCAACAGGAACAGCGCGTCGTCCGACTGGATGCAGGTGGCGACCAGCACAGCGCTCTCACCCCACAGCACATGTCCGCGGGACGTCTCGGCGAACAGCTGTCGCTCGAGCGCCGCCTTTTGCCCGCGTTCGGCAGGCTGCCAGGGTTCGAGCCATTCGATCCGGTCCATGCCGGCACTCAGCGGAACAGGCCGCGGGTGTCGATCAGCACCTTGCGGGCCAGCTGCTCGCGCTCGATCAGCCTGAAACGGTCGTGGTCCACCAGCAGCAGCACGATGTCGGCGCGCCGCAGCGCCTCGTCGGCACCCGCGAACTCCACGTTCGGCAAGGCTGCCAGCCCGGGCGGACAATCATCCACATAGGGCTCGACCGCGAGCACCACGGCGCCGGTCTCGCGCGCCACCGCCTCGGTGATCGCGAGCGCCGGGCTTTCGCGCAGATCGTCGATGTTGGCCTTGAAGGCCAGACCCAGGCAGGCGATGACCGGATCCTTGAACCGGTCGGCGGCCTGGCGCACCTGGTCGATCACCCAGCGGGGCTTGCCGTCATTGACCTGGCGGGCGGCGCGGATCAGCCGGCTCTGCTCGGGCGCGGAATGGACGATGAACCACGGGTCGACGGCGATGCAGTGGCCGCCGACGCCCGGCCCGGGCTGCAGGATGTTCACCCTGGGGTGCCGGTTGGCGAGCTGGATCAGCTCCCAGACGTTGACGCCCAGCCGGTCGCAGATCAGCGACAGCTCGTTGGCGTAGGCGATATTGACGTCGCGGAATGCGTTCTCGGCAAGCTTGGATAGCTCGGCGGTGCGCGCCTTGGTGGTGAACACGGTGCCGGCGGTGAAGGTGCGGTAGAACTCGGCGCCGACCTCGGCCGATGCCGCGTCGAGTCCGCCGACGATGCGGTCGTTGATGACGAGTTCCTGCAGCACCCGGCCGGGCAGCACCCGCTCGGGCGAGTGCACCACGTAGATGCGTTTCGGCCCGGCGGTCACGTCCGGCCCCAGGTCCGGCCGCTCCGCGGCGATCCAGCCGGCGATCTCCTCGGTCGCCCCAACCGGACTGGTGGATTCCAGAATCACCAGATTGCCGGTTCGCAGATGCGGCGCGAGCGCACGCGCCGCCGCCTCCACATGGGACAGGTCGGGCGCATGGCCCTCGGCGAAGGGCGTGGGCACGGCGATGATGAAGATGTCGGCAGGCGCCGGCTCGTGCGACGCGGTGAGCTGGCCGCTGCCGACGGCCGAAGCCACCAGGATGTCCAGGTCGGGCTCGTGGAAATGCAGGGAGCCCGCCTGCACCGCGTCGACCACACGGCGATCCACGTCGACGCCGAGCACGCGGTAGCCGCGCGTCGCCAGCAGGCTGGCCGTGGGCAGGCCGATATAGCCCAGGCCCATCACGCACACGGTCTTGTCGAAACGCGCCATCCTGCCTCCTAGGCCGCCCTGTCCGTCCAGGGCTCCGGCTGCCGGCCTTCACCGGCCAGCGCCTCAAGGTAGCGCAGGATGCGGCGCGCCGCATGCCCGTCGCCATAGGGATTGTGGGCGCGGGCCATGCGGTCGTAGTGACCGGCGTCGTCGAGCAGGCGCGCCGCCTCGGCGACGATCCTGCCGCGGTCGGTGCCGGTCATGACGACCGTGCCCGCCTCGACGGCCTCGGGCCGCTCGGTGGTGTCGCGGGTGACCAGCACCGGCTTGCCCAGCGACGGCGCCTCTTCCTGGATGCCGCCCGAATCCGTAATGATCAGGTCGCAGCGGTTCATCAGGTAGACGAACGGCCGGTAGTCTTCGGGCTCGATCAGATGGATGTCGGAAATGCCGCCCAGGATCTCGTGCACGGGCTGCCTGACGTTCGGGTTGAGATGCACGGGATAGAGCACGGTGACGTCGCCGCGCGCCGCCAGGTCGGCGAGCGCGAGGCACATGCCGCGCAATCCCTCGCCGAAGCTTTCCCGGCGATGGCCGGTGACCAGGACCAGCCGCTTCGGCCCGAGGAAGCCGAAGCGTTCATCACAGGCCCGCAACGCAGCCGTGTCGGCCATCAGCCCGTCGCGGGTCATGGCGAGCGCGTCGATGACCGTGTTGCCGGTGACGAAGATGCCGTCGGCCGGAACGCCCTCGCCCAGCAGGTTGTCGCGGGCCCGCGACGTGGGAGCGAAATGCAGGTCGGCGAGCGATCCCGTCAGCTTGCGGTTCATCTCCTCCGGCCAGGGGCTGTAGCGATTGCCGGTGCGCAGTCCCGCCTCCACGTGTCCCACCGGAATCCTGCGGTAATAGGCGGCGAGCGAGGCGGCGAAGGTGGTGGTGGTGTCGCCGTGCACCAGCACGCGGTCGGGCTGCCACTCACCGAACACCCCTTCCATGCCCGCCAGCACGGCCGAGGTGATGCCGCCAAGCGACTGTCCCTCCCGCATGACGCCCAGGTCCCATTCGGGCCGGATGGAAAACAGGTCCAGCACCTGATCGAGCATTTGCCGGTGCTGGGACGTCACGCAGACCTTCGCATCGATGATCGGGCTGGCTTCCAGCGCCTTGACGACCGGCGCCATCTTGATCGCCTCGGGGCGCGTGCCGAACACGGACAGGATGCGGAGACGGCTGCTCATGGGCGTCGTTTCGCCTTTGGTGTCATGCGCTTGACCTTACCGATGCGGCGCATGAAACCGCAACGCGATTCCTGTATCGTCCCGGTTGTAGAACTGTCCAAGTGAGGTTGCAGACATGCCCGTACTCGTCACCGGCGCCGCCGGCTTCATCGGCTATCATGTCTGCAAGGCGCTGCTAGCACGAGGCGAAGAGGTGATCGGGATCGACAACCTCAACACCTACTACAGCGTCGCCCTCAAGGAATCCCGCCTCGCCGACCTGCGCCCCCACAACGGCTTCCGTTTCGTGCGGCAGGACTTCGCCGAACTGGAGGCCCTGCGCGACGCCGTGGGCGGCGCGGGGATCGACCGCATCGTCCACCTCGGCGCCCAGCCCGGTGTGCGCTATTCCATCGACCATCCCATGGTCTATGCGGCCGCCAACCTGACCGGCCATCTCGCCATGCTGGAGCTGGCGCGCGGCATCTCCGGCATCAGGCATCTGGTCTATGCCAGTTCCAGCTCGGTCTATGGCGGCAACACCAAGCTGCCCTTTTCCGAGACCGATGCGGTGGACCATCCGGTCTCGCTCTATGCCGCGACCAAGCGGGCAGACGAGCTGATGAGCGACACCTACGCCCATCTCTACGGGATTCCCCAGACCGGCCTGCGGTTCTTCACCGTCTACGGCCCGTCCGGGCGGCCCGACATGGCGGTGTGGCTGTTCACCGAGGCGCTGTTCGACGGCCGGCCGATCCGGCTGTTCGAGAACGGCACCCTGCTGCGCGACTTCACCTATGTGGACGACATCGTCGCTGGCGTGCTCGCCGTGCTGGACGGGCCGCCGTCGGGCGACCGGCCACACCGCCTCTACAACATCGGCAACAACAGGCCCGAGCGCGTCACCCGGCTGGTCGAGATCATCGAGCAGGCGACGGGCCGCAAGGCCGTGATCGTCAGCGAGCCCATGCAGCCGGGCGATGTGCCGGCGACCTATGCGGACATCGAGGCCATCCGCCGCGACCACGGCTTCGAGCCGACGACGCCGCTGGAGCTGGGCGTGCCGAAATTCGTGGACTGGTACCGGCACTGGCGGGGCATGCCCGCGTGAGACTGCTGTGGGAGACCTTCCAGCCGAGCACCAGCCTGCTGCTGCTGTTCGCGCTGGGGCTCCTGCTCACCGCCGCCGGGCATCGCCGCATCGGCAGGTGGCTGCTGCTCGCGGCCGGCATCCCGCTCGCCGCCATATTGGCGTTGCCGGTATCGAACGGTCTTCTCGTGGCGCTGGAGACACGTTTCCCGCAGCCGGTGCTGCCCGAGCGGGTAGACGGCATCATCATGCTGGGCGGTGCGCTGAACAGCCACGCCACGGATCGCTGGGGCCGGCCCCAGATCAACCATCATGGCGAGCGCCTGTTCGAGGCCATGGTGCTGGCGCGGCGCTACCCGGACGCGACCCTGCTGATCAGCGGCGGCCATTACGATGCCGACGAACGCCTGCCCGAGGCGGCCATCGCACGCCAGATCCTGCGGGAGCTGCGCCAGATGCCCAAGCATGTCGTATTCGAGGACAAGTCCCGCACCACTTGGGAGAACGGCGTCCTCAGCCGGGAGGCGGTGGGGCCGCGGCCTGGCCAGAACTGGGTGCTGGTGACGTCGGCGGCCCACATGCCGCGTGCCGTCGGCGTGTTCCGCAAGCTTGGCTGGGAGGTGATCCCCTATCCGGTCGACTACCAGAGCGACGGCACGGTGCGCTGGCGGTTCAACAGCGCCGGCTATCAGCTCGCCGCGTTCGACAGCGTCGCCCGGGAATGGATGGCGCTGATCGTCTACCGTCTCGAAGGCAAATCGTCGGCCCTGTTCCCCGGCTGACGGCGGCGTTCACCGCAGCGGCATGGCGTTCCAGTCCGGCTTGGGCGCGGGCGGCGGAGGCGGCGGCTTGAACCGGGTGAACCCCAGCAGGAACGAGACGATGCGCTCGATCACCGCCTCGTCGCCGATCACCTCGTGCCGGCTGCCCTCCTCGAGCACGATCGACTCCGAGCCGGGCCGCCGGTCGCCGAAATAGGCGCCGCAATCACCGCGCTGCTCCGGGTTGTCGGCGTTCCAGGGATCGTTCCGGCGCACCACGGCGAGGATCGGCGTGTCCTCCGGACCGCTGATGCCGCGCACCCACGACGAGCCGTGGCAGGTCCACTGGGTGATGACCCGGGCCTTGAACACGTCGCCCCGGTAATGCGCCGTGGCGAGGCCGCCCTCGCTGGTGCCGGCGAGGAACAGGTAGTCCGTGTCTGCCCATGGCAGCGTGAACATCATGCGGGCGGCGTAGTTGATCTCGGCCTGCCGGAAGTCGAAGACGAAATAGTTGTCGTAGCCGCGCTTGTTCCAGGAATCGCACTGCGGCGGCCGCCAGGAGCGGGCCATGCTGTTGGGCGCGACCACCACGTAGCCGGCCTTGGCGATGCGGCGCATCAGGGCACGGTCGACGTCGCCCAGTCCGGTACAGCCATGCATGTAGATGACCACGGGGAACTTGCGGCCGGTGGCGGCAAGGCGATCGAGGCGGCCCTCATCGCTGAGGAACGAGATGCCCCCGCCCGCCGCGTCCGGCAGCGCCATGTACCCCTTGTGCCAGGTGAGTTCGAGATCGGATTTCCGGGCCTCGGCCGGCGAGACGCCCGCACCGATGAGCAGCGCGACGGCGAGTACGAGCATCGGCAGCAGATTGGGAAGTCGCAAGGCTGAGGTCTCGATGCGGTGGCGTGGACGAAGCATGATACGCGAGCCCTCTCAGCCGCCGCCAGCGCGCAGCGGACCATGGGCAACCCACCAGGACGGCGCCACGTCCCGGATGCGCCCGGCCGCGTCGCGCGCTTCGACCTCGCCGGCATAGAGGCCGAAGCAGGTGGCGCCCGAGCCCGACATGCGCGACAGCAGGCATCCGGTGGTCCGGCGGATCAGATCGAGGACGTCGCCGATCACCGGCTCCATGGCGCGCGCCGGCGCCTCCAGGTCGTTGGCCCGCTCGGAGAGCGCGCTGGCCAGCCGCACCGCCGATCCGGCCGGACCGAGCGGCGCCGGCGGCCGGAAGCCCGTCACCTCGGCGTCGAAGCGGCGGAACACGGCAGGGGTCGACACCGCAACGCCCGGATTGACGAGCACCACCCAGCAAGGCGGCAGCACGGCGGCAGGCGACAGTATCTCGCCGATGCCCGAGACCTGTACCGGGAGGCTGCCGACACAGGCCGGCACGTCGGCGCCCAGCCCCTCGGCCATGCGCTCCAGCCGCACATCGGGCAACTCCAGACCCCAGAGCGCGTTGAGCGCCCGGAGCGTCGCCGCCGCATCGGCAGAGCCGCCGCCGATTCCGGAGGCGACCGGCAGGTTCTTGGTCAGGCGGATGCGGGCGCCGCGCGAGCCGTCGGGCGACAGGGCGCGCGCCGCGCGGATCACCAGATTGTCGCCGTCGGCCGGCACCTGGGCGGCGAAGGGGCCGTCGACCGAAAAGCCCAGCGCGCCGGCGGGCTCGACCGTCAGCGTGTCGCCGAAGCCGGCGAACACGAACAGGCTGTCGATCTCGTGGTAGCCGTTCTCGCGGATGGCGGTGACGTGCAGGTAGAGGTTGAGCTTGGCCCAGGCGGTCTCGACCAGCCGACCGTCGACGAGCATCGCCAAGCGCTATTTCTCGCTGCGCTTTTCGGTATCGAGGCCGGACTTGATCTTGGCCTCGATCTTGACGAGGGCCTCAGCCTCGGGCTTCATCGCCGCGGCGTGCCGCCACTGGAACGTGGCGTCGAGGCGCCGGCCGACCTGCCAGTAGGCGTCGCCCAGGTGATCGTTGATCGTCGGATCCTCGGGGATCAGGGCCGCGGCCTTCTCGAGCCACTGGATGGCTTCCTCGTAGCGGCCCAGCTTGTAGAGCGCCCAGCCCAGGCTGTCGACGATGTAGCCGTCGTCCGGCCGCTGCTCGACGGCCTTCTGGATCATGGTCAGCGCCTCCTCGAGGTTGACCTTCTGCTCGATCCAGCTGTAGCCCAGATAGTTGAGGACCAGCGGCTGCTCCGGCGACAGCTCGAGCGACTTCTTCAGGTCGGCCTCGGCGTCCTTCCAGCGGCCCAGCCGCTCCAGCGTGATGCCGCGGGCATAGAACAGCGCCCAGTGCCGCTCGGCCGGCGTTCCTATCTTGGCCAGCACCTTGTCGTAGGCGGCCTTGGCCTCGGCGAAGCGTTCCTCGCCGCGCAGCGTGTCCGCGAGCGACGTCAGCACGTTGAGGTTCTCCGGCTGCTCGGCGAGCATGGCCTGCAGCGCCTTGATGGACTCCTCGGCCTTGTCCATCTGCCCCAGCAGGAGCGCCGCCTCGAAGCGCGCATCCCAGCCGAGCACCGGATCGTTCATCACCGCGCGATAGGCCTCGAGCGCTTCGTCGTACTGGCCGTCGCGGTCGAGCACGTCGCCGAGCAGCAGATAGGCGACGGGGAAGTCGGGCTTCAGCGCCAGGCCGAGCCGCAGATACATCACCGCCGGGCCGCGCGAGCGCTCCTGCGCCAGCGCGCGTCCGGTGCTGAAGAAGGCTTCGGCCGCGCCGTCGGCGGCGGACTTGATCACCGGGTAGAGCGAGGCGTTGTCCTGGGCGCTTTTCTGCGCCGCCTCGATCAACACGTTGCTGGGATAGGACTCCAGATAGGCCTTGTAGACCGCCTTCGCCTCTTCGGACTTGCCGTGGCGGGCAAGGAAGCGTCCATAGGCGAGCACCAAGCGCAGGTCGGACCCCTTCTGCAGCGCGATCGCCTCGTCATAGGCGGCCGTCGCCTCGTCCACCCTGTCGGCGAAGTCGAGGATGTAGGCGCGGTGGGTCTTCATGAACGAGGTGAAGCCCTTGTTCGCCGCCAGCGCGTCGAGGCTCGCCAGCGCCTGGTCCGTGTTGCCTTCGGCGGCATCGATCCAGGCCGCGATCACCGGGGCCATCAGCTCGACGATGCCCGTCTTCGACATGCCGTCGAGCCTGGCGCGCGCGGCCCCGAGCTCGTTCTTCTTCAGATCGTCGGCGAGCAACACCAGCTCGGTGAGACCTGTCGGCTTCTCCTTCAGCTCGCCCAGCCGCTTGGCGAGCCGCACCGCGTCGTCGTGCCGGCCGCTGGCCACCGCCACGGAAAACGCCTGGTGCACCAGCTCGGTGTTGGTGGGATCGCCCTCGACGGCGCGGATGTAATAGTCGGCCGCGGCCTCGGTGTCGCGGTTGACGATGGCGAAGCGGCCGGCGAGGTAGTCGCCGAAGGCGCGCGCCTCGGCGTCCTGCTCGGCGCGGGACGGACGGCTGCCCTGCGCGGGCTGCGACGCAACCGTCGTCACCGGCACGGCCGCCGCGATTCCGGTCACCAACAGCAGCCGCCACAAGCGTTGTAGGCCTGACCTGGAACCGGGAGCTTTGCCGCGCCCCTCACGGGCTGCTGTAGTCATTCCGTTCCTTACATATTGGGGTAGTTCGGGCCCCCGCCGCCTTCCGGCGTAACCCAGACTATATTTTGCGTCGGGTCCTTGATATCGCAAGTTTTGCAATGCACGCAGTTCTGCGCGTTGATCTGCAAGCGGGGATTTTCGCCGTTTTCGTCGCGCACGATCTCGTAGACGCCGGCCGGACAATAGCGCTGCTCGGGAGCGTCGTATTTGGCGAGATTGATCTCGATCGGCACCGACGGATCCTTGAGTGTCAAGTGGATCGGCTGGTCCTCCTCATGATTGGTGTTCGAGACGAACACCGAGGACAGCTTGTCGAAGGTGATGACGCCGTCGGGCTTAGGATAGGCGATCGGCTGGAACTCGGACTTTGGCCGCAGTCCCTCGTGGTCGGCCTTCTTGTGCTTCAGCGTGAACGGCAGATGGCCGCCCAGCCAGCCCTGGATGCCGGTCATCAGCACGCCGGGGATCAACCCCCAGGCAAAGGCCGGCTTGGCGTTGCGCACCTTCTTCAGGTCCTCGTTGACCCACGAGGACTCGTAGGCCTTGGCGTAGCCGGTCAGCTCGTCATGGCCCTCCGAACCTTCCTTGAGCGCCTGGAAGGCGGCTTCGGCGGCGAGCATGCCGGTCTTCATGGCGTTGTTGGAGCCCTTGATCTTGGGCACGTTCATGAATCCCGCCGCGCAGCCGATGGTGACGCCGCCGGGGAAGGTCAGCTTGGGCACCGACTGGTAGCCGCCCGCCGTCATGGCGCGCGCGCCATAGGCGATGCGCTTGCCGCCCTCGAAGAAGGGGCGGACCGCCGGATGGTTCTTGAAACGCTGGAACTCGTCGAAGGGCGACAGGTAGGGATTGGCGTAGTCGAGGCCGATCACGAAGCCGACCGACACCAGGTTCTCGCCGAAATGATAGAGGAACGAGCCGCCATAGGTGTGGCTGTCCATGGGCCAGCCGAAGCTGTGCTGGACGTAGCCCGGCTTGTGCTTGGCCGGGTCGATCTCCCAGAGTTCCTTGATGCCGATGCCGAATTTCTGCGGGCCGCTGCCGTCGCGCAGATGGAAGCGGTCGGTCAGCTGGCGGGTCAGCGAGCCGCGTGCGCCTTCGGCGAAGAAGGTGTACTTGGCGTGCAGCTCGATGCCGGGGGTGTAGTTGGGGCCGTGGCTGCCGTCGCGGTGCACGCCCATGTCGCCGGTCGCGACGCCCTTGACGCTGCCGTCCTCGTGGAACAGCACCTCGGCGGCCGCGAAGCCGGGATAGATCTCGACGCCTAATTCCTCGGCCTGGGTCGCCAGCCAGCGGGTCACGTTGGCGAGGCTGACGATATAGTTGCCCTTGTTGTGCAGCACGGGCGGCAGCATGAAATTGGGGAAGCTGATCGACCCGTTCTCGGTGAGATACATGAACTTGTCCTCGACGCAGGGCGTGTCGATCGGGGCGCCCTTCTCCTTCCAGTCGGGGATCAGCTCGCCCAGCGCGCGCGGCTCGAATACGGCGCCCGACAGGATGTGGGCGCCTACTTCCGAGCCCTTTTCGATGACGCAGACGCTGAAATCGACGTCGTTCTGCTGACACAGCTGCTTCAGCCGGATCGCCGCGGCCAGTCCGGCGGGACCGGCGCCGACGACGACGACGTCGAACTCCATCGATTCACGTTCCATTGCGCGCCCCTTGTTGTCGCTCCTGAGGTGCCCGCCTTATATGCGCCGCCGGGCACGAGGGTCAACGATAGGCCGAGTCGCGGCGAAGCCCAACGAATTGCGCCTTCAGTGACGGTGCGGCTCGAAGCCCTTCAGCTTGTCCGGAGAAGCCTCGGTCTGGTGCTTCGCCTTCCACTCGTCATAGGGCATGCCGTAGACGGTCTCGCGCGCCGCCTCCTTGCCGATCTCGATCCCGCGCTCCTTCGCCGCGTCCTGATACCAGTTGGACAGGCAGTTGCGGCAGAACCCCGCCAGGTTCATCAGGTCGATGTTCTGCACGTCCGGCCGCTCGCGCAGATGCGCCACGAGGCGGCGGAACGCCGCGGCCTCCAGCTCGGTTCGGGTCTTTTCGTCCATGATGCTGCTCCTCGCTGGTGATTTGGCCTACTATATGGTCCGTGGCGAACCGCCGCCAACAATGCCTCGACCGGGAGACTCCATGACCGATGACCGCGACCTTGCCCTTGCCCTGCTCCGCTGGCAGGTCGAGATGGGCGCGGACGAGGCGATCGGCGACGCCGCGATGAACCGGCTGGCGGCGGCGCCGCCACCGCCGAAGACCGATCCGTCGGCCACGGCGCCCGCCCCGACCGTCCGCGCCCCGCAGGCTTTGCCGTTGGAACCGGTCGGCGAGTCCGTGTCGACCGCGCGGCGCATCGCCAGGGACTGCAACAGCCTCGCCGAATTGCGCGACGCACTGGCCGGGTTCGATCTCTGCCCCCTGCGCGCCACCGCCACCAATTTGGTGTTCGCCGACGGCAATCCGGACAGCGGCCTGATGCTGATCGGCGAGGCGCCCGGCGCCGACGAGGACCGGCAGGGCCTGCCCTTCGTGGGCGCGAGCGGCAAGCTGCTCGACCGCATGCTGGCCGCCATCGGCCGCGACCGCTCCAGCGCCTATATCACCAACACCATCTTCTGGCGGCCGCCCGGCAACCGGACGCCGACCCAGCTGGAGTCCGAACTGTGCGTCCCGTTCCTCGAGCGGCACATCGAACTGGTGCGGCCGAAGGTCCTGGTGCTGCTGGGCAAGCAGTCGGCCGCCGTCGTGCTCGAGACGACGGAGGCGATCACCCGCCTGCGCGGCAAGTGGAAGTCATATTCCCGGGGCGGTCTCGACGTGCCCGTCATGCCGACCTACCATCCGGCCTACCTGCTGCGTCACACGCCCGCCAAGCGGGACGCCTGGCGGGATTTCCTCGACGTCAGAAGTCGTCTAGAATCAATCGGTAGTGGTTTTCGCGGGTAACGGGTCGACAGTTCGTATGAAATCAGGGTTCAAGGTCATCGCAGCGGCAAGCGTCCTCCTGCTGGTCGGCGGCTCGGCCACGGCCCAGAACGCGGCGGCGCCGGCACCGTCCGGACCACCGCCTTCGCCCGCGAGCGTCACCGTGCCCACCGGTGTGACCCCTTCGGTGCTGTCGCCCGACGATGTCGAGGCATACCGGAAGACCTTCGAGTTGCAGAAGGACGGCCGGTGGGCCGAGGCCGACAAGCACATCAAGAAGATCAAGGACACGGCGTTGATGGGCCATGTGCTCTACCAGCGCTACATGCACCCGACCAAATACCGCTCGAGCTATCACGAACTGCGGGACTGGATGACGCTCTACTCGGATCATCCCGAGGCCGAGGAGATCTATTCCCTGGCCATGCGCCGCAAGCCGAAGCGCGACGTGGCGCCGGTGCCGCCGGTGCCACAGAAATACGTGCCGCCCGAGATCGTCGGCGAGGGCGAGCCCTTGCCCCCCGAGGAGCTGGAGCGGCGGCGCCGCGAGTCCGCGATCAGGTCCCAGGTCGCCGCCGCCAATCGCGAGCGCGAGCCGGAGAAGGCCGAACGCGCGCTGATGGTCGCCAAGGGCAAGGGCATATTCACCCAGGCTGGCTTCGACACCCAGTTGTCGCTGATCGCCAAGACCTACTACTTCAACCAGAAGTACAAGAAGGCCCTGGACCTGGGCGAGGACGCTTCCGACCGGGACGGCGGCGAGATCGCCGAGGGGGCGTGGGTCGCCGGACTGTCGGCCTGGCGCATGCAGAAATACGGCAAGGCGGCCAAGCTGTTCGAGCGGACCGCACGGGCACGCGATTCCGGCGCCAGCCTGGGCTCCGCCGGCGCCTATTGGGCCGCGCGCGCCCATCTGAAGGACCGCGAGCCGGAAAAGGCGGTCGAGATGCTGAACGTGGCGGTGCAGAACCGCCGTACCTTCTACGGCATCCTGGCCGCCCGGCAGCTCGGCATGCCGCTGCCCTATGACTGGTCGGCGCCGCTGCTGACCCAGGCCGACCTGAACGAGGCGCTCAACAACCAGGGCGCCCGCCGCGCCATGGCGCTGGCCCAGGTCGGCAACATTCCCGAGGCCGACGAGGAAATGCGGATCGTGATCCGCCGCCTCGCCCCCGACGCGCCCCGCACCGGCCTGCTGCGCGTCGCCTTCCGCATGAACTTCATCGGTTCGGCGGTGACCCTGGCGCGCCAGACCGAGCGCAAGGGCGGACCGGTGATCGAGGCCGCGCTGTTCCCGCTGCCCGACTGGCAGCCGCAGGACGGCTTCAAGCTCGACCGGGCGCTGCTCTATGCCTTCACCCGCCAGGAATCCAACTTCATGACCCGGGTGGTGAGCTCGGCCGGGGCGCGCGGCCTGATGCAGCTGATGCCCACGACCGCCGCCTACATCGCCGAGGATTCCAGCCTCAAGGACCGCAACGCCGAGAAGCTGTTCGATCCGTCGTTCAACATGATGCTGGGCCAGAAATACCTGCTCTACCTGTTCGACAAGGGCGTGACCCAGAGCAACCTGATCCTGGTGGCGGCATCCTACAATGCCGGGCCGGGCAATGTGTCCAAATGGCTCGACCGCGACGACTCGCTGGGCGACTGGCTGCTGTTCATGGAGTCGATCCCGATCTTCGAGACCCGCGCCTATGTGGAGCACGTGCTGGAGAACCTCTGGGTCTACCGCGCCCGCTTCAACCAGCCGTCGCCGTCGCTCGACGCCATGCTGGTGGGCGAGGCGCCGACCTATTCGCGCAGCGACCCGCGCGAGTTCGCCTCGCAATGAGCGGCATCGACGAAAGCCGCCCGTTCGTGCCGGTGAACATCGCCGTGCTGACGGTGTCGGACACGCGCACGCTCGACGACGACAAGTCCGGCCAGACCCTGGTCGACCGCATCGCGGCGGCGGGCCACAAGCTTGCCGCGCGCACCATCGTCAGGGACGAGATCGAGGCCATCGTCGCCCAACTGCGCGCCTGGATCGCCGACCCCGAGGTCGACGTGGTGGTCTCGACCGGCGGCACCGGCGTCACCGGCCGCGACGTGACGCCCGAGGCGTTCGAATCCGTCTACGAGAAGAAGATCGAGGGCTTCGGCGAGGTGTTCCGCATGCTCAGCTACAAGCTGATCGGCACCTCGACCATCCAGTCGAGAGCCACCGGCGGCGTCGCCGGCGGCACCTACCTCTTCGCCCTCCCCGGCTCGCCCGGCGCCTGCCGCGACGGCTGGGACGGGATATTGAAGGATCAGCTCGATTACCGCTTCAAGCCCTGCAACTTCGTCGAGTTGATGCCGAGGCTGCAGGAGCATGTGAAGGGACGGGGGAAGTGATCCTGTTCCGGCCCGTCGGGCCGAGAGAACTGGATGCGTTCAACGCCCAGATTATCGGCTTGATAGAGGTCGTCGCTACCTATGAGCGCGGCGAGCGAACGAGCTAGACTCCGCACGCGCCAACCCCTCGTTCGTCATCCCGGCGAAGGCCGGGACCCAGTCCCTCTTACGAAAAGACCGGCGCGAAGCGCACCGGATTGTCCAGTCTGGGCCCCGGCCTTCGCCGGGGTGACGATAATGTTGTGGAGATAAATGTTCTTGTTTTGTTCAATTCGCCCGTTCTAACATGGGGCATGTCCCGCCCCTACAAGCCGCCGCCGACAGTGCACGGCGTCCAGCCCGACGCGAGGCGCGGGCGCGGGTCGGCGACGCGGACTGCGGGGCGGTTCGAGCGGTTCCAGACGGAACAGTTCGACGACGGCTGGGAGACCGCCGGCGAGGAACCGCCGCCGCTGCGTACGACCGTGCAGCCCGACACGGCGCGCTCGGTGATCTCCTACAACCAGTCGCCGGACATCCATTTCGACCGGTCGATCAATCCCTACCGGGGCTGCGAGCATGGCTGCGTCTACTGTTTCGCCCGGCCGACCCACGCCTATCTGGGGCTGTCGCCCGGCCTCGACTTCGAGAGCCGGCTGTTCGCCAAGCTCGACGCGCCCGAACTTCTGGACCGGGAACTGCGCAAGAAAGGCTACCAGCCGGCGATGATCGCTCTGGGCGTCAACACCGACTGCTACCAGCCGATCGAGCGCGAGCACCGCATCACCCGCCGGATCCTGGAAGTGCTGAGCGCCTTCAACCACCCGGTGAGCATCATCACCAAGTCCCAGCTCATCCTGCGGGACCTGGACATATTGTCCGACATGGCCGGGCGCCAGCTGGTGATGGCGGCGGTTTCCCTTACGTCGCTGGACCGTGATCTGGCCCGCCGAATGGAGCCGCGCGCGGCGACACCGCCGCGACGGCTGGCGACGCTCGAGGCGCTCAACAAGGCCGGCGTGCCGACCACGGTGATGACCGCGCCGCTGATCCCCGGCCTCAACGACCACGAGATCGACGCCCTGCTGCAGGCGGCCCGCGACGTGGGCACGCGGCGCGCCGGCTACGTGCTGCTGCGCATGCCGTTCGAGATCAAGGACCTGTTCCGCGACTGGCTGGCCGAGAACTATCCCGACCGGGCAAGCAAGGTGATCAACCTGATCCGCGGCGCGCGGGGCGGCAAGGACTACGACAGCGAGTTCTTCACCCGCGGCAAGGGCAAGGGTCCCTACGCCGAACTGCTTGGCCAAAGATTTCGGGCGGCATGCAGGAGGCTGGAGATGAACCTGGCGCCGCACCCGGTCGACTATTCGAAGTTCGCGCCGCCGCCGGCCAGGGGCGATCAGTTGAAGCTGTTTTGAAGGGTTCTCTATTGTCACCCCGGATTTATTCCGGGGTCCGTCTCTCCGCGTGATGAACCGCTACGCCGTCACCCTTTCCTGTTTCGTGCATCTGCGAGCGCGAGCAAAGCAGGTGCACGGAGGGGGGACAGCGAGTAGAGCCAGGCGTTCCGTCACGCCGAGGCACAGACCCCGGAATAAATCCGGGGTGACAACCTGGATGGGGGTTGTTCGACGCGCGTCCCGCCATGCTACAACCGGCCCATGCCGGACTATTCCATCGAGACAGAAATCGGCGGCATCGTCGCCGGGGTCGACGAGGCGGGCCGCGGGCCGCTGGCGGGGCCGGTGGTCGCGGCCGCGGTGATCCTCGATGTGACGTGCATCCCGGCCGGCATCGACGATTCCAAGAAGCTGAAGGGCGAGCACCGGGAACGGCTGCATGGCCTGATCGTCGCCAGTGCCCATGTGGGCGTGGGCATCGCCAGCGTCGAGGAAATCGACAGCATCAACATCCTGCAGGCCACGTTCCTCGCCATGGTGCGCGCCATCGAGGCGCTGCCGGTGTCGCCGCAGCACCTGCTGATCGACGGCAACCGGCGTCCGAAATCGCTGCCCTGCGCCTGCCGGACGGTGATCGGCGGCGACGCGCTCAGCCTGTCGATCGCCGCCGCCTCGATCGTCGCCAAGGTCACCCGCGACCGGATCATGTGTGAACTGGCGCAGGCGCATCCCCACTACGGTTGGGAGCGAAACGCAGGATATGGTACGCCCGAGCACCAACGGGCGCTATCCATGGTAGGGATATCCCCCCATCATCGCAGAAGCTTCGAGCCGGTTTATCGACTCATGAATCAGGATTCACTGACAAGTGATTGATTCCTAATATTGAATCCACTCAGTTAATAGTTGACGTGAGGAATCGCGTGACTCACCATGGCGCGAATCGGTCAGAAGGCCGTGCGACAAGAGGGTGGGAAACATGGCGAATCCGGGCGTGCGGCTCGATACCATCATGGAGGGCGACTGCATCGAGGTGATGCGCTCGCTGCCCGACAAGTCGGTGAACCTGGTGTTCGCCGACCCGCCCTATTTCCTGCAACTGAAGTCGGATCTGCACCGGCCGGACAATTCGAGGGTCGACGGCGTCGACGACGACTGGGACAAGTTCGCCGGCTTCGGCGACTACGACGCGTTCACCCGCGCCTGGCTGGCCGAGGCCAAGCGGGTGCTGAAGGACGACGGCGCGCTGTGGGTGATCGGCACCTACCACAACATCTTCCGCATCGGCGCGGCGCTCCAGGATCTGGGGTTCTGGATGCTGAACGACGTGGTCTGGCGCAAGACCAACCCGATGCCGAACTTCAAGGGTACCCGCTTCACCAACGCCCACGAGACCCTGATCTGGTGCGCCAAGGACGAGCACCAGAAGAAGTACACCTTCAATTACGAGGCCATGAAGGTCTCCAACGACGATTTGCAGATGCGCTCGGACTGGCTGTTCCCGATCTGCTCGGGCCGCGAGCGGCTGAAGGTCGACGGACAGAAGGCCCATGCGACCCAGAAGCCCGAGGCGCTGCTGCACCGGCTGATCCTGGCGACCACCAACCGCGGCGACGTGATCCTCGATCCGTTCTTCGGCTCGGGCACCTCGGGCGCCGTCGCCAAGCGGCTGGGCCGCCACTACATCGGCATCGAGCGCGAGCGCCGCTACATCGAGGTGGCGCTGGACCGGCTGGCCAAGGTGCGCACCCTGCCCGACGAGGCCGTCGAGACCATCGGCTCCAAGCGCGCCCAGCCGCGCATCCCGTTCGGCCAGGTGATCGAGCAGGGGCTGCTTGCCCCCGGCACCGTGCTCTACGACCCGACCCGCCGCCACCGCGCCAAGGTGCGGGCCGACGGCTCGCTCGCGGCGATGGATTCCACCGGCTCGATCCACCAGATCGGCGCCCGCGTGCAGGGCGCCCCGGCCTGCAACGGCTGGACCTTCTGGCACTTCGAGGACAAGGGCGCGCTTATTCCGATCGACCTGCTGCGGCAGAAGCTGCGGTCGGTGATGATCGCCTGAGGTATCAGATGAAGGCGATAACTAAACCCACAACCCCAATTACACCAAATATTATATTGTAAATGTCGCTATTATTTCTATAGTGAGTTACCATATAGTTTAGAGATGATATCTTATACGCTTTAATGTTGCTGGATTTATCCAATAGTTCAGCAACCTCAAGATTATTTCTTCTCTGTTTTTCACGATCTGTTATAAACACCTCCACTCTCCAATGCATGGGCGCATTCTGAATTACCTCTCTTTCCCAATCAAACCGAGGCACATCTATTCGAACAAAATCATTCTCATAATTTGGATGAGCATACCATTTGCTCTCCATAGGGCCAAATCGTAACTTATTATCTTTTTCCGCGCTTAGAAGCACATCGCCTAGAGCATCGGTGGTTGGCCAGAAGATATAATTATCAACATGCGGCTCGCGCCACAGCAATTCTACTAGAAACTCCAGGTCACTCTCATCCTCAATATCTGTATAATAAATCCTTCGAAAATATGACTTCTTAACGCTATCTGGAATTATGTGATTGAGCGGAAATTCAGGAATATCATGGGTGTCGCTCATAAACTCCCCCAATGCGTAGCTAGCCCGCAGCAAGATTAGCCACTTTTATCATCACCGTCGGCAGCGCGTAATCCGCTAACCGATCGACCGGCACCCAGATCCCGTCCGCCTTCGCTCCGGCCGAAACCTCGCCCTTCACCACGTCCAGTTCCAGCCGGAAATGGGTGAACACATGCACCACCGGCTTGTCGATAGCCGTCCACTCGGCCTGGGCCGGCGCATGGCTCCAACCATCAGCAGTATCGTCCTCCACCCATGGACTGGACGGTATCTCCATCATTCCGCCCAATAACCCCTCCTCGGGTCGCCGCCGCAGCAGCACCTCCCTGCCCGCCTTGCCCTGGCGCTCGAGCCAGAACGCCATGCCGTAGCGGGTGGGGCGGGGCCTCTTGTCCTTCTTGCGCGGCAGTTCGGACTCAATGCCGGCAATCCGCGCCTCGCAGGCCCACGACCAGGGGCACACCATGCACAGGGGATTGCGCGGCGTGCAGACCGTGGCGCCCAGGTCCATCATCGCCTGGGCGAAGTCCCCGGCCCGGCCTTCCGGCGTCAACACACCCGCGAGGCGCCAGATTTCCGGCTTCGAATCCGGCAGCGGCGTCTCGATGGCGTGCAGCCGGCTGACCACACGTTCGACGTTGCCGTCGACCACGGTGGCCGAAACGTCGAAGGCGATGGCAGCGATGGCGGCCGCCGTGTAGCGGCCGATGCCGGGCAGTTCCCGCAGCGCCGCCTCATCGGTTGGAAAGGCGCCGCAGTGGCGCTCCACCACCGCGATTGCGCATTTGTGCAGGTTGCGGGCGCGGGCGTAGTAGCCCAGCCCCGCCCATTCGGTGAGCACGTCGTCGAGCGGCGCGGCGGCCAGGTCCGCCACGGTCGGCCACCGCCCCAGGAACCGCTCGAAATAGCCCTTCACCGTCGCCACGGTGGTCTGCTGCAGCATGATCTCGCTGAGCCAGACCGCATAGGGATCGGCGATGCGGCCCGGCGGCGCGCGCCACGGCAGGGTGCGGCGGTGGCGGTCGTACCAGTCGAGCAGGTCGGCCTGTAGGCGCTGGGTTTTCGGCACGGTCATGGTTCGCGAAACTCACCCGGAAAAACGTTGCCAGTCAACCGGGGCGCTGTCACAACTCGGGCCCATGACCGAGCACCGCACAGGCCACGGACCGCGCCGATTCGGCGAGTTGGCCCGGCCGTTGCTGAGCCCGGCGCTGCGCCGCCAGGGCTTCGCCCAGAACGAGATCGTCACCCGCTGGCGGGACGTGGTCGGTCCGCTTTTGGCCGCCCGCTCCATGCCCGAGCGGTTGCGCTTCCCGCAGGGCGAGCGGATCGACGGCACGTTGTTCATCCGGGTCGAAAGCAGCTTCGCGCTGGAGTTCCAGCACCTCACCCCCCAGATCCTGGAGCGGGTGAACACATTCTACGGCTATCGGGCGGTGGCGCGGATGGTGATGAAGCAGGGGCCGGTTCCACGCCCAGCCGCGACGCGGAGCGAGGCGGAGCCGGGGCTCGACGCCGAGACCGAAGCGGGACTAGGCCGCAGTCTCGACGGCCTGAAGCCGGGCCCGGTGAAGGACGCGCTCGCGCGTCTCGGACGGCGCCTGCTGGCCGAGGAGAAGGCCTGAATCCGGCGCCCGCGGAGCTATTGTGGCGCCTCGATGAACCCACTATACTCACAACATCTTGTGGATGGACCATGACAAAGCACCAAAATCTCATGTCCAACGTGTACCGCCTGCCCGCGGCGATGCTGCTGGCGCTGGGCCTGTCGCTGGCCGCCTGCGGCAACGGCGACGCCAAGGGTCCGGAGCCGGAGAAGGCGGCCGAGACCACGACGCCGGCGCCCGCCGCCGGCGACGCGGCCAACGAAAAACCGATCCCCGGCGTGCCGCTCGATGACATGGCGGAAGGCTCGGTGGACGCGCCGGTGACGGTGATCGAGTTCGCCTCGATGACTTGCCCGCACTGCGCGCACTTCCAGAAGGAAACCTTCCCGCTGTTGAAGCGCGATTTCATCGACACCGGCAAGATTCGCTTCATCTTCCGCGAATTCCCGCTGGACAGCTACGCGGTCGACGCCTCGATCCTGGTCCGCTGCACCGGCGCCGAGAATTACTTCGAGGTGTTGTCCAAGCTGTTCGAGGAACAGCCGCAGTGGATGCCCGCGCCCGGCCCGGTCAGCGAGGTGTCGCGCAAGGCGACCCAGAACCGGCTGCAGGATTACGGCGAGAAGTACGGCGTCGACGAGGCCAAATACCAGGCCTGCCTCGACAACAAGCCGCTGAAGGATCACCTGGCCAACCGCATGGACGAGGCCCGCAACCGCTACCAGGTGAACGGCACGCCGGCCATCGTGGTCAACGGCAAGCTGACGCCGTCGCCGTCCTATGCCGATGTCGCCCAGGCGATTAAGGATGCGACGCCGCAATAGGATCAGACGGGGAGAGACCGCTTGCAGTTCCAGCGCCTCAGACTGACCGGGTTCAAGTCCTTCGTCGACCCGACGGAGCTTTACATCGAACCCGGCCTGACGGGGATCGTCGGACCCAACGGCTGCGGCAAGTCGAACCTGCTGGAGGCGTTGCGCTGGGTGATGGGCGAGACCAAGCCCACCAACATGCGCGGCGAGGGCATGGAGGACGTGATCTTCGCCGGCACGGCGCTGCGCCCGCCGCGGAACCTCGCCGAGGTCACGCTGAAGATGGACAACACGGACCGCACCGCGCCCGTGTCGTTCAACGAGCATGAGGAGATCGAGATCTCCCGCCGCATCGAGCGCGAGGCGGGCTCGGTCTACCGGCTCAACGGCAAGGAAGTACGCGCCCGCGACGTGCAGCTGCTGTTCGCCGATCTGGCCACCGGCGCGCATTCACCGTCGCTGGTGTCGCAGGGCCGGATCAGCGCGCTGATCGCCGCCAAGCCCAAGGACCGCCGGGCGATCCTGGAGGAAGCGGCGGGCACCAGCGGCCTGCACTCACGGCGTCACGAGGCCGAACTGCGGCTGAAGGCGGCGACCACCAACCTGGAGCGGCTCGCCGACATCATGGTGCAGATCGAGGCCCAGCTCGCCAGCCTCAAGCGGCAGGCGCGGCAGGCCGCGCGCTACAAGACCCTGAGCGGCCGCCTACGCGCCGCCGAGGCGATGATGCTCCATCTACGCTGGCTGCACGCCACGGACGCGCTGGCGGCGGCGCAGGAACACCTCAAGCAGACCGAGGCCGTGGTCGCGGAACGCACCCGCGCGGCCGCCGTGGCCAGCGCCGCCCAGGCCGAGACCGCCGCCACGCTGCCACCGCTGCGCGAGACGGCCGCCGAGGCCGCCGCCGCAACCCACCGGCTCAAGGTCGAGCAGGAGAACCTGGACGCCGAGGCGCGGCGGCTGCGCGACGCGATCGCGGGGCTCGAGGCCCGCCTGTCGCAGATCTCCGGCGACATCGGCCGCGAGGAAGCGCAGGCAAGCGACGCGGCCTCGCACCTCGGCCAGCTGGCCACGGAGCGGGCGGAACTGGTCAAGGAAGAGGAAGGACACCCCGCTCGCCTGGAGGCCGCGGTGAAGGCGGTGGAGCAGGTCGCCGCCGAGACCGCCGCGGCCGAGGAAGCGCTCGACGCCTTGAACGGCAGGGCGCAGGAAGCTGCCGCCCGCAGGCGCGGCTTGAGCGAGCAGGCCAATCAGCTTTCCCAGCAGGTCGCCAGGCTGAAAGAACGCCTGCAATCGACCGAGGCGGAGAAGCAGAAGCTGGTCGCCGGCAAATCCGCCGACAACGCCGAGGAAGAAGCCGCCCGGCTGGTCGAGCAGGCCCGCCGCAAGGTCGAGGACGCCCGCGCCGAGGCCGAGGCCGCGGCATCGGCACGCGCCAAGGCCCAGGCCGAGGAAGCCGAAGCCCGCGCGGCCTTCGACGAGATCCGCGGCCGGGCGCGCGAGCTGCAGGCCGAGGAGCGAGGCCTCGCCGCGCTGACCCAGACGGCGCGCGGCGGGTTCGCCCCCATCCTCGATGCGATCAAGGTCAAGTCCGGTTACGAGGCGGCGCTGGCCGCTGCCTTCGGCGAGGACCTCGACCTGTCGGAAAGCAGCGAGGCCGCCGCCTTCTGGCAGACGCTGCCGGCCATCGAGAGCCCCGCCGCCCTGCCCGCCGGCGCGAAAGCGCTGGCCGGCTTCGTCACCGGTCCCGCGGCGCTGGCGCGGGCGCTGTCGCAGGTCGGCGTCGTCGACGCCGGCGAGGGCGATCGCCTCCAGGCCGGATTGCTGCCCGGCCAGGTGCTGGTCAGCCGAGCCGGCGACGCCTGGCGCTGGGACGGCAAGGTTGCCCGCTCCGGCGCGCCCAGCGCCGCCGCCACGCGCCTCGAGCAGCGCAACCGCCTCGAGACCGTGCGCCGGGAACTGGCCGAGGCCGAGGCGCGGCTCGCCGTTGCACAGCAAGATCTGTCGGCGCTGGTCGATGCGCTCGATGCGGCCGCCGCCCGCGACAAGACCGCCCAGCGCATGGTGCGCGAGACCGAGGACGGCCTGATCGCCGCCCGCAACGCCGAGGCGAAGGTCGCCCGCCTGCTTGCCGAGCAGAACAGCCGCATCGCCGCGCTGCAGGACACCGAGGCCCGGCTGCGCGAAGAGTTCGCCGGCAATGACGGCCGGCTGAAGGACATCCTGCGCTCGATCGAGTCGCTGCCGCCCGCCGACAGCTTCGCCGCGCCGCTGGCCGAGTTGCGCCGCGCCGTCGACGCCGCCCGAAACGCGCTCTCGGAAGCCAAGGCCGCACGCGACGGCCTGACCCGCGAGGCGGGATTCAGGGCGAACCGCATCGCCGCCATCGGCCGCGACGAGGTGTCGTGGAAGAGCCGGGCCGAGAGCGCCGCCGGCCAGATCACCCAGCTCGGCTCCCGCAGGACCGAGGCCGAGGCCGCGCTCGCCGAGTTGAAGGACCAGCCCGCCGGCATCGAGGAGAAGCGCGTCCGCCTTGCGGAACTGATCGCCGCTGCCGAGGACAAGCGCAACCAGACGGCCGCCGCCCTGGCCGAGGCCGAGTCCGCGTTGTCGCAGCGCGATGCGGCCCTGCGCACCGTCGAGGGCGAGCTGTCCCGGTCGCGCGAGTTGCGGGTGCGCGCGGAGGCCGACGCCGAGCATGCCCAGGAGCGGTTCGACGGCATCGTCGCCCAGATCGCCGAGGATCTGGAGTGCCGGCCCGCCGAAACCCTCGCGCTCGCAGAGCACGAGGAGGGCAGGCCCCTGCCCGAGATGGAAAGCGTCGCCGCCAATCTCGACAGGCTGAAGCGAGAGCGCGACACCATGGGCCCGGTCAATCTGCGGGCCGACGAGGAGGCGATCGAGGTGCAGGCGCAGCTCGACAACATGGTGCGCGAGCGCGATGACCTCGAGGCCGCCATCGGCAAGCTGCGCCATGCCATCGCCGCGCTCAACAAGGAAGGCCGCGAGCGCCTACAGGCCGCGTTCGGCACGGTCAACGACCACTTCGAGAAGCTGTTCACCCACCTGTTCGGCGGCGGCGTGGCCCATCTGGAGCTGTCGGAATCGGACGATCCGCTGGATGCCGGCCTCGAGATCTACGCCAGTCCGCCGGGCAAGCGCCTGCAGCACCTTTCCCTCCTCTCGGGCGGCGAACAGGCGCTGACCGCGCTCGCCCTGATCTTCGCCGTGTTCAGGACCAACCCGGCGCCGATCTGCATCCTCGACGAGGTGGACGCGCCCCTCGACGATGCCAATGTGGAACGGTTCTGCAACCTGCTGCACGACATCTCGGGCGAGACCGGCACGCGGTTCCTGGTGGTCACGCACCATGCGCTGACCATGGCGAACCTGCACCGGCTCTACGGCGTTACCATGTCCGAGCGCGGCATCTCGCAACTGGTTTCCGTCGACTTGGGAGAAGCCGAACAACTGGTCGCCGCCGAGTAAGCGCAGGACATCGTTGCGCTAACGCCGGATCGCCATTTTTTGCATATCAGTCAATAGCTTATGGGGTTCCGCCGCATGCTTGACAGTACCCTGGGGCCCGCCTATGGTGCACGCGCCTCAAGGGTACCGAGTCGGCGCCCGAGAGGAGGCTTGTTTGGACGATCGTGATCCGCCCAGCGCGGCGTCGGACCTGCAGGCCCGCATCGACGAGGCGCGGCGCAAGGCCGCGCCCCCGCCCCCGAAGGCGCCCAGCGCGAAAGCGGTGAGCATGAGGGCCGGGATCGAGTTGTTCGCGGGCGTTGCGTTCGGCCTCATCGCCGGGATCGCCCTGGACCGCTGGCTTGGCACCGCGCCGTGGCTGATGGTCGTGCTCATGGTACTGGGCATCGCGGCCGGATTGCGGAACACCATTCGGGCCGCCCAGGAGGAAACAAGGAAGGCCCGGAAGGACATCGACACCGGGCCCTGATACAGGGAATGCCCCGTGGCTGCTGGTCATAATCCGCTCGAACAATTCCAGATCAAGACCCTGGTGCCGCTCGAAGCAGGCGGCTACGACATCTCCTTCACCAATTCGTCCGTGTTCATGGTCTCCACCGTGGCCGTGATCACGCTGTTCATGCTGATCGGCTCCAGCAAGAAGGCCATGGTGCCGGGCCGCTGGCAGTCCATGGTCGAGATGGGCTACGAGGCCATCGCGGGAATGATCCGCGACACCGTCGGCTCCGCCGGGAAGAAGTACTTCCCGTTCATCTTCAGCCTGTTCATGTTCGTGCTGATCGCCAACCTGACGGGCATGATCCCCTACACCTTCACCGTGACCAGCCACATCGCCGTCACCTTCGCGCTGGCCGCGGTGGTGTTCCTCGGCGTCACGATCATCGGCTTCGCCAAGCATGGCCTGCACTACCTCAAGCTGTTCGCGCCCTCGGGCGTGCCGCTGCCGGTGCTGTTCCTGCTGGTGCCGATCGAGATCATCTCGTACTTCATGCGCCCGATCAGCCTTTCGGTCCGACTGTTCGCCAACATGATGGCCGGTCACGTGATGCTGAAGGTGTTCGCCGGCTTCGTGATCTCGCTGGGCGCCATCCTGATCCCGCTGGGCATCTTCCCGCTGGCCTTCATGGTCGCGCTGACCGGCCTCGAGGTCCTGGTGGCCGTGCTCCAGGCGTACATCTTCTCGATCCTGACCTGCATCTACCTCAACGATGCAATCCACCTGCACTAAGAAACCAACAACACACAGCTAAGGAATTGATCCATGGAAGCTGAAGCCGCAAAGCTCATTGGCGCCGGTATTGCCGCCACCGCCCTCATCGGCGCCGGTATCGGCGTGGGCATCGTGTTCGGCAGCTATCTGCAGGGTGCGCTGCGCAACCCGGCCGCCGCCTCGACCCAGACCACCAACATGTTCCTGGGCTTCGCGCTCTGCGAAGCGACCGGCCTGTTCGGTCTGCTCGTCTCCATGATGATCCTGTTCGGCTAATCGAACCGGATCGGGGACACCCCGCTATGCGCCAGTTCTCAACAGCGGCCCTGGGCCTTGCCGGAGCGTTCGCCGTGGCAGCCGGTCAGGCTGCCTACGCGCAGGAAAGCGGCGGCCTGCCCCAGCTCGACGTGTCGCGGTTCCCGCCGCAGCTGTTCTGGCTGGCGGTCACGTTCATCCTGCTCTACCTGCTCATGTCGAAGCTCGCGTTGCCGCGGGTGGGCGATATCCTCCGCGCTCGCGAGGAAAAAATCGCCGGCGACCTGAACAAGGCAGAGCAGCTGAACAAGGACGCCGACGCGGCCCTGAAGGGCTACGAGCAGGCGTTGGCCGAGGCCCGCGCCAAGGCGACCGAAATCGCCGCCCGGACCCGCGCCGCCATCCAGGCCGAAGCCGACGCCCGCCAGGCGGACGCCGAAGCCCGGCTGTCGGCCCAGGCCGCCGAGGCCGAAGCCAGCATCCGCGCCACCCGCGACCAGGCTCTCAGCCAGGTTCGGGAAATCGCCACCGATACGGCGGTCGCCGTGGTCGCCCGGCTGCTGGGCGACCAGCCCGACGCCGCCAGCGTCGACGCGGCAGTTGGCGAGGAGCTTTCGCGCCGGGGAGTGAAGTAACATGGAGCACGAAGACGGCACCATGACCGAGATCGGCCACGACGCCGCGGTCCACGCAGAACCGTTCTACCAGTCGCCGACCTTCTGGGTCGCCATCGCCTTCCTGCTGTTCGTCGCGGTGCTGCTCTACGTCAAGGTTCCCAGGCTGATCGCCGGAGCCCTCGACAAGCGCGCGGCGGGCATCGCCGCCCAGATCGACGAGGCCCGCAGGTTGCGAGAGGAGGCGGAAGCCCTGCTTGCCCAGTACCAGCGCAAGGAGCGCGAGGCCCAGTCGGAAGCACAGGAGATCGTCGCCCACGCCGAAGCCGAGGCGAAACGCCTGGCCGCCGACGCCCAGAAGGCGCTGGAAGCCAGCATCGCCCGCCGCGAGCAGCTGGCCGTGGAGAAGATCGCCCAGGCGGAAGCGGCCGCGGTCAAGGAAGTCCGCACCGTAGCCGTCGAGGTCGCCACCGAGGCCGCCCGCAAGGTGATCGCCGCCAGCATCGACGCCGGAAAGTCCAACGCCCTGGTGGAGGACGCCATCCGCGAGTTGCCCAAGCACCTGCACTGAGCGGCCCAAGACAAGCGAGTTCGAAAAGCCCCGTTCGAAAGAACGGGGTTTTTTCATTGACGACAGCGTGATGGGCAGAACGCCCCTCACCCTGCCCTCTCCCAAAGGGAAAGGGTCCAATGGAGCGCTTCGGCACGTTCCCTCTCCCTCTGGGTTAGGGTGAGGGGCGTTGCCCGATCCCAAACACGCGCCCCTACCGCCTCACCCTCGAGAGCGCCGTGGCGATGCGCATGGGCGCGGCGGGGCGCTTGTACATTCGGGTCATGTAGCTCTGCAGTCTTGGAAAGTCGCCGAGCAGCCTCACCTCGTTGGCCCAGTCGAGGGTGTAGGCCAGCGCGAAGTCGGCGACCGTTGCGCTGCCGCCGACGAGGAATTCCCGGCCGTCCAGATGCTCGTCGAGCACCTCGGCCATGGGCGCGAAATCCTCGGCGGCCCGGTCGACCTCGGTCGGCTGGCGCTGCTCCTCGGGATAAAGATTCGTGTTGCGCGCGATGCGCCACAGCGGCTGCTCCAGCTCGGTGGCGGTGAACATGATCCACTTGTGGAACTCGGCCCGCTGCTTCAGGTCGGCGGGAATCAGCCCCTTCTCGGGATATTTCTCGGCCAGATAGGTGCAGATCGCCATGGATTCGGTCAGCACCAGGTCGCCGTCGACCAGCGCCGGCAGCTTGCCGGCCGGATTGACCTCGAGGAAGGCCGGCTGCCTGTGCTCGCCCTTCAGCATGTTGACCGTGACGGCCTCGAACGGTACGTCCAGTTCCTGCAGGGTCCAGCGCGCGCGGATCGACCTTGTCGGACCGAATTCGTAGAGTTTCATGGCGTGCTCCGTTGCGCCCCCGCGCAGTATCGCGGCGGCGCCCACGCGACACAACACGGGAGATCGGCATGACGTTGCTTCGCCTCCTCACCGCCGCCATCGGCCTGCTGCTCGCCGCCGGAGAGGTCGCGCGCTGGTGGGGACAGGCCCGCTTCCTGCCGCTGGCCTTCGACGAGCTGCTGGTGGCGGCGGGCCTGCTGTGGGCGGCATGGGCCGGGCGCAGGATCGGTTTGACGACCGCGTGGGGCGCGTTCTGCGGCTTCACCCTGTCGCTGCTGGTGCCGACTCTCGACCACCTGCTGTACGGCCCGGCGAAGGAAAGCGCCGGATTCTACGCCGCCGTGCTGTCGGTCATGCTGGCCGTCGGGCTCGCCGCATTGCTGGCCGCGTTGCGGCTCACTCGGGAACCGTCGCCCGCACCGTGAAGCGCCCGTCCGACGGCCACCGCTGGTAACGCGCATCGCCGATGATCACTTCCGCGACGCCGGGACGCCGCTCGACCTCGGCGAAGGGCAGGCGCGACCAGTAGAGGAAGTCAGCCACCTTCCTGTCCTGCGCCTGCGCGGCGGCGATCGCCGGATCGTCCATGTTGGTGGGCACCAGGTCGGGATCCAGCGCCAACTCCATGCCCGGCCGCCAGCGCAGCTCGCCGAATCCATAGGCGGGACCGGTGCTGAACACGATGGAACGGCGGAACGGATCGAGCGGCACCGGGCTGGCGAGCACCATCTTCGGCTCCTCGCCCCGGGCGGCGGCCACCTGCCGCGCCACGTAGCGCTCGGCGGCGGCGCTGCCCGCGCCCATGGCGATCGAATAGGCGGCGACGAACGCCAGCGCCGCGACGGCCGGCCGCCGCGCGCCGTCCCAGCCCAGCTTCGCCCGGCGGCGCGACAGCCAGACGCCGGTGCCCAGTGACGTCCACACCAGCAGGTCGATGATGAACAGTGCGTCGCCGTAGAACCAGCGGTCGGAGAACGGCATCAGACAGCGGATGCCGTAGGTGTTGAGAAAGTCGAGCAGCGGGTGCGACAGGATGCCGATATAGGCCAGCACCAGAATCCAGCCGAACCGTACCGGCAGCCGGTCCGCCGGCCGCCTGCCGCGCCGCGCCTGCCAACGGTCGAACGCCAGCATGATCCAGGCCAGCAGCGGCGGCAGCAGGACGAGCGCGACGGGCCCGTGGGTCCAGCCGCGCCGCCATGCCAGGTTCTCGCCGAAGAACAGGCCGATGACGTCGAGGTCCGGCAGGTTGGCCGCGATCATCAGCGTGGCCATGCCGAGGCCGGTTTTCCGTTTCAGCCCGGCCTCGCCAAGGGCGGCGCCGGCCAACGTGTGCGCCAGATTGTCCATGCGCCATTGACCCCAAGAAAGGCGTGTCAGTCCAGTGTCTTGCGGTAGCGCAGCAGGGCAATGGTGGAGACAATGGCGAAGATCAGCAGGATCGGCCACAGATTGGGCAGGATATCCCACATACCGGAGCTCTTCAGCAGGGTGCCGCGGACGATGCGCAGGAAATGGGTGAGCGGTAGCACCGATCCCAGCCACTGGGCCCAGTTCGGCATGCCCAGGAACGGGAACATGAAGCCCGACAGCAGGATCGACGGCAGGAAGAAGAAGAACGTCATCTGCATCGCCTGCATCTGGCTGCGGGCCACGGTCGAGAAGGTGTAGCCCAGCGCCAGATTGGTGGCGATGAACACGGTGAGACCAACGAACAGGGCGACGAACGAGCCCATCATCGGTACGCCGAACACGAAATAGGCGGCCAGCAGGATGATCGACACCTGCACGAAGCCGATGCCGATATAGGGCAGGATCTTGCCGATCATCACCTCGAGCGGCTTCACCGGCATGGCGAGCAGGTTCTCCATGGTGCCGCGCTCGGCCTCGCGGGTCAGCGAGATCGCCGTCATCAGGGTCATGGTCATGGTGAGGATGACGCCAAGCAGACCGGGCACGATGTTGTAGCGGGTGATGCCCTCCGGGTTGTAGAGCCGGTGCACCACCACGTCGACGGCGGGCTGGCCGCGCTTTTCCTGCGCCAGCGGGCCGACCAGGTCGTCGCGCAGGGCGTTGTCGACGATCTGGGTGAAGGCGCCGACCGCGTTGCTGGCCGCCGACGGGTCGGTGGCGTCGGCTTCGATCAGCAGTTGCGGCCGCTGCCCGCGCACCAAGTCGCGGCTGAAGTCGGCGGGAAAGGTCACCACGAAGGACAGCTCGCCCCGCCGCAGCCCCTCCTCGGCCTCGGCCTCGGTGTAGCTCTCGCGCTCGAAGCGGAAATAATCCGAGTTGCGCATGCCCGCCAGGATGTCGCGGGTGTACGCGCTGGGATTTGGGGCGATGATCGCCGTGGGCAGCTGCTTCGGGTCGGTGTTGATGGCGAAGCCGAACAGGATCAGCTGCATGATCGGGATGCCCACCATCATGCCGAAGGTCAGCCGGTCGCGGCGAAGCTGGATGAACTCCTTGATCAGGATGGCCTTGATCCGGCTGCCGGCGTTCATGGGCTGCCGCTCATTGTTTGGCCTCGCCGTGCTGGCTCATCAGTCGGATGAACACGTCCTCGAGGCTGGTATCGCCGGGCGCGATCTGGATGCCCGGGCGATCCGCGTAGCGGTCGATGGCGGCATGCAGTGCGTCCGCGTCGGAGCCGACAACATGCAGCGTGGTGCCGAACTGGGCCACCTGCTCGACGCCCGGCTGCCTGCGCAACTCTTCGGCCAGCCCGCCATTGGCGACGCCGCGGATCACGAAAGTGGTCAGGCCCGAATCGGCGATCACCTCCTCGACCGTGCCGCGCGCCACCACCTTGCCGTAGGAGATGTAGACGATGCGGTGGCAGCGCTCGGCCTCGTCCATGTAGTGGGTGCTGACGAGGACGGTCATGCCTTCGTCGGCGAGCTGGTGGATCTGGTCCCAGAACTCCCGGCGGGCCTGGGGATCGACGCCGGCGGTCGGTTCGTCGAGCATCAGCAGTCTCGGCTCGTGCATGACGCAGGCGGCCAGCGCCAGGCGCTGCTTCCAGCCTCCCGAGAGTTGGCCGGCGAGCTGCTTCTGGCGGCTGGTGAGCCCAAGGCGCTCCAGGGTCCGGTCCACATAGTCCTTCATCGGCCTGAGCGCGTAGAGCCTGGCGACGAATTCCAGGTTCTCGCGGATCGACAGGTCTTCGTAGAAGCTGAAGCGCTGGGTCATGTAGCCGATGTTGCGTTTGATCTGGTCGGCCTCGCGGACGATGTCGTAGCCCAGGCAGCTGCCGGTGCCGCTGTCGGGCGTCAAAAGTCCCGTCAGCATGCGGATGGTGGTGGTCTTGCCCGAGCCGTTCGGGCCCAGGAAGCCGACGATCTCGCCCTGCTTCACCTCGAGCGAGACATTGTCGACCACGGTCCGCTCACCGAACCGCTTGGTAAGGCCCGCGGCCTCGATGGCGTTGACCTCACCGTTCATCGTCCGGAACCACGTCGACCGGCTGGCCGGGTTTCAGCGAGGCGGCGTTGGCGTTGGGTAGGGCCTCGATCTTGTAGACCAGCTTCTCGCGCGTCTTGACCGAGAAGATCACCGGCGGGGTGAACTCGGCCTCGCCCGACACGAAGGTTACCCTCGCCGTCATGCCCGAAGGGCAGTTGTCGCAGCCCACGGCGACGACGTCGCCCCGCTTCACCTCCGCGAACTCGGCCTCGGGCACGTAGAACAGCACCTTGCGGCCCGACGGCGGCAGGATCGACACCACCGGCCGCCCTTCGGCAACCACCTCGCCCTCGCGGAAGTACACGTCCTGGACCGAGCCGGCCCGCGGCGCGCGGACCGACCGCTCGTCGAGCGCCGTCTCGGCCTCGGCGAGCTGGGCCCGGGCGGCCGCCACGTTTCGCCGCGCCGCCTCGACGGCGTCCTCGCGGCCGGGCAGCAGCTGGCTGCGGCGCTCGCGCCTGAGGCGCTCGAGCTCGGCGGCCGCCACGTCGCGGTCGCCCCTGGCCGCGTCGAACGCCTTCACCGAGGCGACCTTCGTCGCGACCAGCTTCTCCAGCCGCTCGAATTCCCGTTGGGCGACCGCGTAGCGCGCCTCGGCCTCGCGAATCTGCGCGTCGACGACGGCGATCTCCTCGGGACGCCGGCCCTTCATCAGATCCTCGAGCTGGGCCTGGGCCTGCTGCACCCGGGCGGCGGCCTGGTCGCGGCGGGCGAGCACCGTGTCGGCGTCGAGCATGAACAGCAAGGCACCCTGCTCGACCCGAGCCCCGGAATCCACGGCCAGCCGGGTGAGCTGGCCCGCGGACTTGGGGCCGACCAGCAGCGGATCGCCTTCCACATAGCCCTGCCAGGACGGCGACGAAGCGTCGCCGCAGGCGGCGAGAAGGCCGGCCAGCAGAAGCAGGACCGCGGGTTTTCTCATGATGCCGCCCCCTCGTCGATGATGGCCGCAAGGTGGCTGAGCACCACCGTGCGTATCTGACCGAGCCGCTCCTCGGTCAGTTTTTGCCACCCCATGCGCCGGTTGATGGCGGCGCGGGCGATACGGAAGATCAGCGCTTGGCCGATCAGCGCAAAAACCTTCAACTTGATTTCGTCCGATTCGTGCGGCTTGCGGAAAATCACGCCCAGCAACCGGCCGATGGCCACGTAGTAAGGCCCCATCACCCGGTCGTAGAGGATGTCGAATGCCTCGGTGGGGTCGAACTGCTCGCGCACGATGATCCGGGCCCAGAGCGCGCTGTCCTCGGAACCGATCATCATGGAGATGAAGCCGTCGGCGATCCCCAGCAGAAGCCGGCGCGCCTCCTCTGGAGTTGGGTCGTGATCCACCTGCGCAGTGGCGAATATGGGGCCGATGCGCCCGGTAATCTGGTCGGCGATGTGGTCGGCGACCGCCAGGTACAGGCCCTCTTTTCCGCCGAAATAGTACGGAATGGCGGCGATATTGGCGCCCGCCTCCGCCGCGATAGCGCGCGTCGAGGCGCCGGAGAAACCGTGTTCGCCGAACACGCGCAGCGCGGCCTCGATCAGCCGCTGCCGGGCATCGCCCCTGTCAACCAACGTCCTGCTCATACGCAATCTCCGGAACTCAGCCGCAATCTATATAATCGAATGATTAATTCAATCGATTAATTCAGTCCATCGGAGAATCCCGCTGCGATGCCCGGAGAACCGAGTTGAGCCGGATAGGCCTGCGCTGGTAAGGTCTTACCCGAAGCCTGGAGGAACCGTTCTCCGTCGTCCTGCGTTGTTGAATGGAACGGGCCGCGCGCCAAGGGGCGGCCCGTCGTCACCACAAGGAGATGGGAAATGCTATACTGGGCATTGGTGTTCCTGGTTCTGGCGCTGGTGGCCGGTCTGTTCGGCTTCGGTGGCATCGCCAGTACGGCCGTCGGCATCGCCAAGATCCTGTTCGTGGTCTTCCTGGTGCTGTTCGTGGCCAGCCTGCTCTTTAACGCCCTCAGGCGTCGCGGCCCGCCATGAAGGGTCGACCCGCGATCGGAGTAACGGAAAACGGAAAGGATGTCGCCATGGCGGATGTACCGGCAGACGATGTAGAGACGCTGAAGAAGGATCTGCGCAAGTTGCAGAAGGATTGGGACGCTCTGGTCGCTTCGACACAGCACGTCCTGCGAGAAGGAACGAGGACGGGAATGAACGAAGCTAAAGCGGAACTCGAAGCGCTGCGTACGCGGCTGGAAGACCTGGGCGTGATCCTGAGCGATCGCAGCCAGCAGGCGGTGGACTCGGTGCGGATCAACGTACAGAAACAGCCGCTGACGAGCCTGGGCGTGGCGTTCAGCGTCGGCGCCATCCTGGCCCTGCTACTGGCCGGCCGGCGTTGATGGGACTTCTGGCCAAGGCCGTCGGCCTGGCCCTGACGGTCTCGGCGGCGACGCGGCCAGCGGCCGCGATCCCGTGGAGCAGGCTGCCCGCCGGGCTCGCGCTCGGGGGCGCCTGCTTCGTCATCTTCCTGACCGCCGCCGGCTTCCTGCTGGCGGCGATCTACATGGCGCTCGAGCCGGTCTGGGGACCGGCCTGGGCGGCTTTTGCTGTCGGCGCGGGCTTGCTGCCCATCGGCGGAGCGTTCGCCTTCGCGCTGTACAATCTGGTGAACCGCCCCGTCCATACGCCGGCGGCCGAAATCCAGGCGTTGGTTGGTGACGCCCTGCGCGGGGTTGAACAAGCCGAGGACTGGGTGGCCGACCGTCCGCTCACCGCCCTTGGCGGCGCGCTGGCGATCGGCGCCGTCGCCGCGCTGATCCTGTTCCGCCCCAGGCGCCGGTAACGTCCGCCAGACGTAGACTCGGACGCTCCTTACCGCCGCTTCAGCGATCCCATCAGGCCGCGCAACAGCGCCCGGCCCAGTTCCCGGCCCACCGACGACGCGATCGACTTGGCGAAGGTCTCTCCCACGCCCTGACGCTGTCGGCTGGATGGCACTCGCGACGAACGCGTGGTGCGCGGCGGGGGATCATAGTTGCGCGGCGGTGCAGCCTCATCCCGCCCGCCGCTTCCGCCCCACGGCGCCCGGCCGGTCTGGCGTGGTGTTTCGTGGGGCTGCTCGACACGGCGCGTCAGCATCTCATAGGCCGATTGACGATCATGCGCGGCATCGTAACGGCCGCGCATGGCGCTGCTCGCCATCACCTGCTGCCGCTCATGCGAGTCGGCCGGGCCGAGCCTGGACTGGGGCGGACGGATCAGCGTCCGATCGACGATCGTGGGAACGCCCTTGTCGTCGAGGGTGGAGACCAGCGCCTCGCCCACGCCCAGCTCGGTGATCACGGTCGCGGTGTCGAAGGCGGGGTTCTGGCGGAAGGTTTCCGCCGCCGTGCGCACGGCGGCCTGGTCACGCGGCGTGAAGGCGCGCAGGGCATGCTGGACACGGTTGCCAAGCTGGCCCAGCACGTCGTCCGGAATGTCGTCCGGGCTCTGGGTGATGAAGTAGACGCCGACGCCTTTCGAGCGCACCAGCCGCACCACCTGGGTCACCTTGTCGACGAGAGCCTTCGGCGAATCCTTGAACAGCAGGTGGGCCTCGTCGAAGAAGAACACCAGGACGGGCTTGTCCGGGTCGCCCACCTCGGGCAGGTCCTCGAACAGCTCGGACAGCAGCCACAGCAGGAAGGTGGCGTAGGTCTTTGGCGACTGGATCAGCCGGTCGGCGGCGAGGATGTTGATGGTCCCCCGGCCGTCTGGTCCACGCGTGATGAAATCCCGCAGCTCGAGCGCGGGTTCGCCGAAGAAACCCTCGGCGCCCTCGTTCTCCAGCGTCAGCAGCGCGCGCTGGATCGAGCCGATGGATGCCTTTGAGACGTTGCCGTACTCGTTCGTCAGCTGGGCGGCGTTCTCGCCGATGTGGCTGAGCATGGCGCGCAGGTCCTTGAGGTCGAGCAGCAGCAGGCCCTGCTCGTCGGCGACGCGGAAGGCGATGTTGAGCACGCCCTCCTGCACATCATTGAGGTTCAGCATCTGGCTGAGCAGCAGCGGGCCCATTTCCGAAACCGTGGTGCGCACCGGATGGCCCTGCTGGCCGAACAGGTCCCAGAACACCACCGGGAACGCCTCGAAGTCGTAGTCGTCGAGGCCGATCTGCGCGGCGCGCTTGAGCAGGAAGTCCTTGGGATCGCCCTTCTGGCAGATGCCCGAGAGGTCGCCCTTGGCGTCGGCGAGGAATACCGGCACGCCGGCGCGGGAGAAGCCCTCGGCGAGGATCTGCAGCGAGACGGTCTTGCCGGTGCCGGTGGCGCCGGCGATCAGGCCGTGCCGGTTGCCGCGTTTCAGGCTGAGATATTGCGGCGCGGCGCCAGTCCCCAGATAGAGGCGGTCGGGTCTCAGCAGGCTCATGGCGTCACTCCTTGCAGACGATCTTCGGCGTGTAGGGCACCACGTACATCCTCCCCTGAATCACCCCGGCCCGCGACGACAGGTATGGGCCGGGCTTGCCGGGATTGTAGCGCAGCGGGCTGGGCAGCGTGACCGCCAGCAGCGCCGCCTGCCGCGGGCCGAGCCTCGCCGCGGGCACGCCGAAATGGTGCATCGCCGCCGCTTCGGCGCCGTAGACGCCCCTGCCCCACTCGGCGATGTTCAGATAGAGCTCGAGGATGCGCGTCTTCGGCAGGAGCAATTCCAGCCAGACGGTCAGGTAGGCCTCGATCCCCTTGCGGACGAACGACCGGTTCGGCCACAGGAACAGGTTCTTGGCGGTCTGCATGGTGATGGTGCTGGCGCCCTTCGACCTGCCGCCGGACTGCAGCTTGTCGATGTTCTTTTCCAGCGCCTCCCAGTCGAAGCCGTCATGGGTGCAGAACTTGGCGTCCTCGGACGCCATCACCGCCCGTTGCAAATTGGGCGAGATGCGCGAGATCGGCGTCCAGTCCTTGTCGATGCCGTAACCCTCCGTGAGCCGGATCAGCATCAGCGGCGTGACCGGCGGCGGAACGAAGCGATAGGCGAGGATGATTGCCGGCGGGCCCAGCAGCAACAACAATACCAGCACGCCGAGGATGCGCAGGATGCGCCGCCCGACGCCGCGTTTCGCCTTCTTGGCTATGGCTGGTTCCTCCTGCTGAGCGACGCTTCGAAGCCAGCATAAGGGCAACCCGAGGACGCCACTAGCGCGACGACGCGAACATGGAGCGGATCGCCCCGACGACCGCCTCGGGCTCCTCGAAGTGCCCGAAATGTCCGCCGGTCGGATGGGCCGTGACCTGGCGCAGATTGTAGACCTTTGCCCGTTCGCTGGCGGTGAAGGCAGCGACCGGATCGTCCACTGCGGGGTCCTTCTCGCCGCCCAGGAAAGTGACGGCGACCGGTGCCTCGACGGCTGGCATGCGGTCGTGGGACGGCTTCCACGGCTTGTGCGCCGCCTCCGCGTAGTAGCGCGCGGAGGTATGGAAGCTGCCGGTCAGCCAGTAGAGCATGGTGGTGGTGATCAGGTGCTCGCGCGGGAACCGGGATTCCACGTCGCCATGGGTGTCGCCCCAGGCCCGCCGGCGTTCGACCAGCCATGACAGCAGGCCTGCCGGCGAGTCGTTGAGCCCATTGGCGAGGGTCATGGGATCGAGCACCTGTACGGCGACATGGCTGGCGATGCGCCGCTGGCGGGCGTACACCGCCTCGCGCAGCTCGCCGGTGACGGCCGGCGACACCAGCGCGCCGCCGGTGATGTCCCATGGCCGCTCGTGGTTGAACAGGGTCAGCGGAATGGCGTGCATCAGGTGGATGCCGTGGAGGCTGGCCGCATATTTGTGGCCGAGCTGGCTGGTGACCAGCGCGCCCCAGTCGCCCCCGCTCGCGGCGAATCTCGGATAGCCCAGCCCTTCGGTCATCAGCCGATGCCAGAGATCGGCGGTCCGCCACCAGTTGATGCCCGGCGTGCGCAGCGGCGTCGAGAACCCGAAGCCCGGCAGCGACGGCACGACCACGTCGAACGCCGGCTCGCCCTCTGCCAGCGGGCGGATCACGTGCTTCATGTCCCAGAAGCACCACGGCCAGCCATGGCTGACGATGATCGGCACGGCGCCGGGCCTGCCGCTCTTCAGGTGGATGAAGTGGATCGGGACGCCGTCGATCCCGGTGCGGAAGTGCGGGAAGGCATTCATCTCTCGCTCGGCGGCGCGCCAGTCGTACTCCTCGATCCAGTACGCGACCAGCTCCTTCAGATAGGAGGTAGGCGTGCCGTATTTCCAGTCGGCGTTGGCGAAGTCGTCGGGGAAGCGCGTGGCCTTGAGCCGAAGCTTCAGGTCATCCAGATCTTCGTCGAGAATGGCGACGGTGAAGGGTTCGATGTGCATGGGTGACCTTTCCGAAAAAGCGGAAAGACCCCCACACCCTAACCACTCCCCGGCGGGGTGTGGGGTGCAACACCACGGCGTTTTCCCATCTCCCCGCCCGGGGAGAAGGTGGCGCGCAGCGCCGGATGAGGGGTGCGGCCGCTAGCCCGCCAGTTCCTTCTCGATCGCGCCGGTGATCACCGGATCGGTCGGCGGGATGTCCGGGGCGAAACGGCCAACCACCTTGCCGTCGCGGCTGACCAGGAACTTCTCGAAGTTCCACATGATGTCGGTCTCGTTCTTCGAGGCGAGGCCGCGGTCGTCGAGGATCTTCTTCAGCTGGCTGTCCGGCTTGTTGGTGCGGCCGGGATGTTCGGCGATCAACTCCTTGTAGAGCGGATGGCGGTCGTCGCCCTGGACGCTGATCTTCGAGAACATAGGGAAGTCGACATCGAAAGTGGCGGCGCAGAAATCGGCGATTTCCGCGTCGGTCCCCGGCTCCTGGCCGGCGAAGTTGTTGGCCGGAAAGCCCAGCACCTTGAAACCCTTGTCGCGGTAATCCCTGTAGGTCTTCTCCAGCGCCTCGTATTGCGGCGTCAGGCCGCACTTCGACGCCACGTTGACCACCAGCAGCACGTCGCCCTTGTAGTCCTTCAGCGAGGCGTCCTTGCCGTCGATCCTCTTCACCGGAATGTCGTAGATGCTCATAGCTGCTCCCCTGTGCAAACCAGGCCGCAAGATTAGGCGATCGGCCGGGCCGGTGGCAACTCAGCCGGAAGCCCGCGCGGCTTCCTGCCAGACGCACACCCGGTTTCTGCCTTGCTGCTTGGCGTGGTAAAGCGCTTCGTCGGCGAGGCTCTGCAGGACGCTGAACTTGCGGGCGTGTTCCGGATAGCTCGCGACGCCGATCGAGATGGTGACCGGCGGCAGGTCGCCGCTGTGCCAGCGGATGCGCAGATGGGCGATCGAGGCGCGCAGTTTCTCGGCGATCTCGACCGCGCCGGCCGGTTCAGTGTCCGGCAGCATGATCAACAGTTCCTCGCCGCCCATGCGGCAGACCAGGTCGGTGGCGCGGCTGCCGTCGGCGAGCAGGGTGGCGACCCGCTTGAGCACCTCGTCGCCAGCGGCGTGGCCATGCTGGTCGTTGAAGCGCTTGAAGTGGTCGATGTCGATGGCGAGGATGCTCAGCGCCGTTTCCAGCCGTTCCGCCCGGTTGAGTTCGCGCTCGGACGCCTCTTCCAGGTAGCGACGGTTGTAGAGATTTGTCAGCGTGTCCCGCAGCGCCTGGTTCTCGAGCCGCTCGCGCAGATCCAGGTTGACCAGCGCCAGCGCCACCTGCTCGCCGAGGGTGATGGCGATCCGGCGTACGTCGCCGTCGCCGTCCACCATGTGGACCGCCGCGTCGCCGACGCACAGCAGCCCGACGGTCTGGCCCCGCGCGGTGATCGGCACGCACAGCGCGGCGGCATCCTTGTCGATCAGATGGGTGCACTGCACGCCCTTGTCGGCATGGTTCAGCTGCGCCTTGCCCTTGCGGATCGCCCAGCAGTCGGACGGCGGGAAGTTCTCGGTGGACAGCTCGTCGACCCCGTCGCCCCAGGTGGCGACCCGGCGGAGCTGGTCGCGCGAATGGTTGTAGACGAACAGCGCCACGGGCAATCCGGCCAGCAGCCGCTGACCGTGATGCTGGATGATCCGGTAGGTCTCGCCCCGGTCCGCGGCGGCATGGAGCTCGTCGGCCATGTCGGACAGCGCGGCCAGCTGGATGCTGCGCCGTTCCGCCTCACCCTCGGCGACGCGCGCGATATCCATGGTCCTGCGCATGGCCCGGGTCTGGGCCGCCGCCAGCACGAGCATCAACAATGTCAGGATTGCGACCATCGGCGCGATGAAGGTCAACGAGAAGGCGAGCCGGCGATAGAGCCGGCTGCTTTCGATGTCGATGGCGGCCTGGATGGCGACCACCTGCTGACGGATCGCGTCCATCTGCAGCTTGCCCTCGTAGCCGGCCATGTAAGTTCGCGCCGCCTCGAAGCCCTGGGTGCGTCGCAGGTCGATGGTGCGGGAGAGCGAGCCGTGTCGTTCGGCGACCAGCTCGGCCAGTCTGGCGGAATCGACTTCCGCGCCGAACCGGTCCGGCACCAGCGCCAGCAGCTCCCGCAGCAGGCTGTTGGCGTGGGAGAAACTGTCCCTGTAGGGGTCGAGGAAGACCGGGCTGCCGGTGACCACGTAGCCGCGCATGGCGGTCTCGCCGTCGATCATGGCGATCAGGAACTTCTGCGCGGTATGATCGAGCTCGGCGTTTCCCTGCAGCCGCTTGCCGATATTGGCCAGGTAGAGCCCGCCGCCCAGAAGCAGCGCGAACAGCACGCAGACCACCGCGATCTGCGCGTACCGCCAACGCTGTCCCTGCAGGAAGCCCGGGTCCGTCATCGCGGATGCCCGTCGTCGCAAACCATCCGTGTCCAAACCTCCCATTCGAGGGCGCCCAGCTGGACGTCGCAGCCGCCCGCGGCCCGGTGCCGTTCCAGGGGCGGATTGCAGCAAACTGCAATGCTACTGTATGAATCCGATCGTCCAATTCAAGGCAAAAGTCTTTTAATCAATTGTTTCTATTTATGTATTCACGGTTGTGTTACTGTCTGGTGAACACTCGTCAACCATGTACCCGGCGGCGTTTGCCAGAGTGCCGACCGACCGGCAGCCTTCTTGCCAGATCGCCGTGGAACGTGCCGGCGGCATCCGCGTTGGGGCTGCAACCGAAAGGTACAGGATGGTTTTCTGGGGAAGACTTTCGAGCCTGCTTCTGGCGAGCCTGAGCCTGGGCATGTCGTTTTGCCATGTGCTGGAAATGCCGGTCAGGCTTCGATGGCCCCCCGCGCTCTGGGCCGACGTCACCACCTTCCACGGGCTCTACTATCTTTTTGGACGCGTAGGCGCGGCCATCGACATCGGTGCGCTGCTCGCCTGTGCAATCCTTGCGGGGCTGGTGCGGAAGCGTCGGCCTGCTTTTGGTCTGTCGCTCACCGCCGCGCTCATGCTGGCGGGAGCATTGGGACTGTGGTTCGTGCTGGTTTCACCCATGAACGCGGTCATGGCCGGCTGGAGGCCGGGGGTGGGCTCGGCCGCCGTCGATGCGGTGCGCGGCCAGTGGGAACTGGGCCACGCAGTGGTGGCGGTCGCCAAGCTTGCGGGCGTCCTCGCCCTGTTCCTGTCCGTCCTCCTCGATAGCCGTCAGGCGCCTGGCGCAAGGGACCCGTCCGGAGCCCGCCGTTGACATCGGCGGCCCGAGCCGCCAAGTGTCTGCGCCATGCTGGCGATCCGGAACATCACCTTCACCATGGCGGGCCACCGCCTGATCGAGAGTGCCTCGGCGGTCATCCCGACGGGGCACAAGGTCGGGCTCGTGGGGCGCAACGGCACGGGCAAGACCACCCTGTTCCGGCTGATCCGCGGCGAGCTGTCGCTGGACGACGGCGAGATCGAGGTGCCGCGCAGCTTCCGCATCGGCGGCGTGGCGCAGGAGGCGCCGGCGACCGACCACAGCCTGCTCGAGACAGTGCTGATGGCCGACACCGAGCGACACAGCCTGCTGCAGGAAGCCGAGATCGCGACCGATCCGCACCGCATCGCCGAGATCCAGATCCGCCTCGCCGACATCGACGCCTATTCCGCCGAGGCGCGCGCCGGCCAGATCCTGTCCGGCCTGGGATTCGACGCCGAGGCCCAGCAGCGGCCGTGCCACGAATTCTCCGGCGGCTGGCGCATGCGGGTGGCGCTGGGCGCGGTGCTGTTCTCCCAGCCCGACCTGCTGCTGCTCGACGAGCCGACAAATTACCTGGATCTCGAGGGCACGGTGTGGCTTGAGAGCTTCATCGCCAGGTACCCGCACACCGCCCTGATCATCTCCCACGACCGCGAGCTGCTGAACCGGTCGGTGGACGGCATCCTGCACCTCCAGGCGCAGAAGCTGACCTATTACACCGGCACCTACGACCAGTTCGACGCCGAGCGGCGCATGAAGCTGGAGCAGCAGGCGTCGATGAAGCGCAAGCAGGACGCCCAGCGCGCCCACATCCAGAGCTTCGTCGACCGCTTCAAGGCCAAGGCGTCGAAGGCGCGCCAGGCGCAGTCGCGCATCAAGATGCTGGAGAAGATGAAGCCCATCGCCGGCATCACCGAAAGTGCCGTCGCCGAGTTCCACTTCCCCGCGCCCGAGGAGCTGGCGCCGCCGCTGGTGACGTTCGAGAACGCGGCCGTCGGCTATGACGGCGTCGCCGTGCTGAAGAACCTCAATTTGCGGCTCGACCAGGACGACCGCATCGCGCTGCTGGGCGCCAATGGCGAAGGCAAGTCGACCTTTTCCAAGCTGCTGGCCGGACGTCTGCCGCTGATGGACGGCAAGGTGACCAAGTCGTCCAAGCTGCGCATCGGATTCTTCGCCCAGCATCAGCTCGACGAGCTGGTCGAGGGCGAGAACGCTCTGCAGCACCTGATGCGCCGCCTGCCCAAGGAGGGCCAGAGCCAGCTGCGCGCCCGGCTCGGCGCGGCGGGCATCGGCGCCGACATCGTGCTCAATCCGGTGGAGAAGCTGTCGGGCGGCCAGAAGGCCCGGCTGCTGATGGCGCTGGCCGCGCTCGACGCGCCACACATCATGATCCTAGACGAGCCGACCAACCATCTCGACATCGAGAGCCGCGAGGCGCTGGTCCACGCGCTCAACGAATTCCCCGGCGCGGTGATCCTGGTCAGCCACGACCCGCATCTGGTCGAGACCGTCGCCGACCAGCTCTGGCTGGTGCAGGGCGGCAAGGTAGCCCCGTTCGACGGTGACATGGACGACTACAAGGCCCTGCTGCTGTCCCAGCGCGGCGGCGGAAAAAAGGAACCGGGCAGCGCGCGAAAGATTGTCGAGGAAGCGCCCCGGCCGGCTCCGAAGCCGCAGCCGTCCAAGGCCCAGCGCAACAACGCCATTCCCCTGCGCAATAAGGTGCGCGAGCACGAACGCCAGATCGAGAAGCTCGAGGCCGACGTGGCGAAGGCCGAAGCGGAACTCGCCAATCCCAGGACCTACGCCGGCGGCGACAATGCGAAAATCGACCGCCTCACCCGCCTCGTCGCCGACCTGAAGGCGGCGCTGTCGCGCGAAGAGTCGCTCTGGACCGAAGCCCAGGAACAGCTCGACGCGGCGCTGGGCGCTTAGGGCAAAGACCCGGTCAGGTCGCAGCGTCCGGGCGAGAAAGCCGCTCGCGCGGCCCCCCTCATCTGGTGCTTCGCACCATCTTCTCCCCGGCGGGGAGAAGGGTCTTGCCGTGCCGGTGTTCAGCTAAACTCCCCTCGCCCCAACGGGGAGAGGATGGCCGCGTAGCGGTCAGGTGAGGGGGACCGCGAAGCGGTTCAGGCGCTTCAGTCGCTCGAACACCCCTCCCCCAGCCTTCCCGGCTGCCACACTAACTCGATCCCCAAGGACTCCGCGCCTCCGATCAGCTAAAATGGCCCGATTATCGGGCGCGGGGGATTTGGAGGGGGACCATGCTGACCATCGACACCATCCGCGCGCTCTACCCACGCGCGCCCGCCGCGAACCTCGCCGCCTTCGCCGAGCAGGCCGAGGACCTGCTCGGCCGTTTCGGCATCGGCGCCCAGCCGATCCGGCTGCACTATTTCCTGGCGCAGATCGGCCACGAATCCGGCGGCCTCACCATCACACAGGAAAACCTCAACTACCGAGCCCAGCGGCTCTGCGAGGTCTGGCCCAGCCGGTTCCCCGACCTGGCGTCGGCCGGCCGCTGCGCCGGCAATCCCGAGCTGCTCGCCAACACGGTCTATGGCGAGCGCATGGGCAACCGGGGCAGCGCCTCGGGCGACGGCTGGCGCTACCGCGGCCGGGGCTACATCCAGATCACCGGCCGCGACGGTTACCAGCAGGTGGCCGAGCGAACCGGCCTCGACCTGGAAGGCTCGCCCGACCTCGCCTTCGCGCCCGAGCACGCACTGCACGTGGCCTGCGGCTTCTGGAAGTGGAAGGGGCTCAACGACATCTGCGACACCGGCAATTTCGGCAACGTCACCCGCCGGATCAATGGCGGCCTCAACGGCCAGGAGGACCGCGAGGCGTGGCTGAACAAGGTGCGCCGCATCCTGGGCGGCGGCGTCCCGCTGATGGAGCAGCCGGACGCGCCCGACGTGATCGACATCCAACGCCGCCTGCGCGAGCTGGGCTATGTGGAAGTGGGCGCCGCCGACGGCGACATCGGCCCCAACACCCGGGCCGCGATCACACGGTTTCGCGCCGACCAGGGCCTCCCGCCGGGCGTGGTGGACGAGAAACTGATCAAGGCGCTGGGGCTGGCGTAGCTGGGTTCACGCCATCAGGCCGGTACGTAGATCAGCCTGATCACGTGTTCGCCGATCCGGTCGCTGGCGATCAAGCGCAGCGGCGGGCGCGGACCGGCGAAATAGGGCTTCCCGCCGCCGAGCACGCCCGGATGGAAATACAGGCGGTATTCGTCAATGAGGCCAAGCTCGGTCAGGCCGCCGGCCAGCGCCGGCCCGGCGACTTCAATGTCGCCGTCGAGGCGGGCCTTCAGCCCGCGTACCGTCGCCTCGATATCGCCGGAAGCGAGCGTGGCATTCGGCCCCACGGAATCCAGCGTTCGCGACACGACCCATTTGGGCTGGCGCCGCCAGGCTTCCGCGTATTCCCGTTCCGGCGCCTCCCATTCGGCATGTTCGTCGTCCCAGTAGCGCATGGTCTCGTACATGACGCGGCCGTAGATCATGCCGGCCAGGCCGCGTACATCCTCGATGAAATGGCGGAACAGCGCCGGATCGGGCGCGAACGCCATGTGGTCCACATAGCCGTCGAGCGACTGGTTCATAGCGTAAACGAGCTTCGCCATGGCGCGAGGCCTCCCTACCGCCCGAAAATCATCCGCAGCACGCTCACCCGTCTCCGCCGCCTCGCCGGCGCCTTGCGCGTCCTCGGCTCGGGCGCGTCGCCGCGCAGGGCCCAGAATTCATGGTCGTCCTCCGGCAGCTTCACCTTGGGGGCGCGGCGCTCGGCCCACAGCACGTAGGAGTGCAGCGAGCGGGACATCTTGTCCTCCATGGCGGGCGTCCAGATTCCGGCCACCTCCTTGGCCCACTTCCACGCGCCGGCCTCGGCGTAAAGCCGGGGCTGGGACTGCCACGGCCCCAGCACGTGGCCGAGTTCGTGCAGCGCCACCGCATAGGTGATGGCGCTCTTCACCGGGCGGATGGCGATGACACGGTGGGATTTCGAGGCCCGGCCACCGCGCGAATGGGGCAGCACCCTGATGCCTTCTTCCCGGCAGATGGCGGCGACGTGGTGCGCCATTTCCTCGGGCGTCATGGCATGGTGCTCATCGGGGGCCTTTCCTCGCGGTGCGCCATGATGCCTCATCCGGCGACCGAGCGCATCCGATAGCACGGCGAGAAGCGGCATTCAGCCCTGGACGTCGCGCCAATCCGGAGCATCCAGCCCGATGGCTTCCAGCGCGGCGACGTCGGCCTCGAGGGACAGCGCGCCTTTTGCCCGCTCCAGCGCCTCGGCGGCCATCGCGCGGGCCGCGGCGGCGAGGTCCGCATCACGGCAGCCGGCGAGCACGGCCAGTCCCTTGCGCAGCCTGATGCCGACCTCGACCATGCCGGCGCCGTCGCGGGCGACCGGCCGGAAGCCGTCGACGATCATTTCCCGGTGGTCGAGCGGCCGGACCCAGACCCGGTCGTGTCGGATTTCGCCCTCGCTCTCACGGCACGACCGGTCGTATCGGACCAGCAGCCGCACCAGGGTTCCAACCACATCGATCGCCGTGCCCGGGTCGTTGATGCCCGGCGACAGGGCGCGCGAGGCCACTTCCGACAGGGCGATCAAGCCGAAGCGCGGATCCTGGACATAGGTCCGGGCGCCCGCGAGGGTGAACGCCTGCCGCAACGCATCGAGGGTCTCGTCGTCCGTCTCGCCCGCGACATGCAGCAGCGGGCGCGACGGGTCCATGAAGGTGCCGGGCCGCGCGGGATCGTAGACCCGCAGATCGTGCTCTCCCGCCAGTTCCTGCAACCGTCCCATATCCAGGTGCTGGACATAGGCAACGCGGTCGGTGAACACGGCGGCGGCATTTCCCGGCACGCCGGACAGCCTTTGCCCGCCCATGGATGGCCGCCGGGCGCACTCCTCCAGTGCCTGCTGCGTCACCTCCTCGACCTGGTCGATGGTTTCGTCGACGCGGCCGAGCCGGGACAGCCGGTCGATCCAGCGAAGCAGCGTCGCGGCCACGATGGCGATCACCGCGATGGTGACCACGAGCAGCACGGCCCGGCCGCCGCCGCCATAGACCTTGGTGCTGAGCAGCACGATGCCGACGATGCTGAACAGGAACGCGCCGATGAAGGTGGCCAGCGCATTGAGCGAGGTGCTGTCCTCGATCAGCAGGGTCGCGGCGCGGGGCGTGGTGCTGTTGGAGGCGGCCTTGTAGGCCGAGACCATGGTGGTGAGCGAGAAGGTCGCCACGGCCAGCATGCTGGAGGCGAGGATGGTGAGGATGGTGTCGACCGAGCCGGCGCCCAGCCCTTCGGCGTAGGTCTCGGGCACCATCGGACCGAAGGCGAGCGAGGCGAGCGCCGTCACCACGCCCAGCAGACAGTAGACCGTGCTGCGGAACCATGTCTGGCGCGTGACGCGCCACGCCAGGAACTGCCACTTCGAGGTCATCGGAGGCATCCCCCTTTACCGTGCCTGCCTTCCCAACGCTTCGGCGGCGCAGGGGTTTCGCTTGACATCCGCCATCCCATGGATAGTTATGTCGCCATGATCCGCACGGTGCAATCGCTGGCCCTTCGACTTACGAGCCTGTCCCTCTAGACACGGGATCAGGCCGGCTCGCCTATGAGAGCCAAGAGACGAACACGCGACCAGGTGACCACAGTGACGGTTCAAATCAACAGACACGGATCAGAGAACGGCGCGGCGGCCACCTTGCGCGAGGCAGGGCGCACACTGCGACTTACGGGCGGTTCGCGGGCCTGACCGGCGCCGATGCGCCTGCCCGCGAGCCTGACGCCGGCTGCGACCCGCGCCGCGACGCCCTTTGACCCATTCAGCCGGAGCGCCCATTCATCAAACGACAGGGCGCCGGCACGAGAAGGACCAAGACCGTGACCAACATGCCCGTGAGCGCCACCGAGAAGTACACGCCGTTCCGGCCGATCGATCTGCCCGACCGGAAATGGCCGTCCGCCGTCATCACCAGGCCGCCGATCTGGTGCTCGGTCGATCTGCGCGACGGCAATCAGGCGCTGATCGAGCCCATGGACGCCGACCGCAAGGCCCGCATGTTCCGCCTGCTGGTCGAGCTGGGCTTCAAGGAGATCGAGGTCGGCTTTCCTGCCGCCTCGGACACCGACTTCGCCTTCGTGCGTCAGCTCATCGAAGAAAAGATGATCCCCGAGGACGTCACCATCCAGGTGCTGACCCAGGCGCGCCCGGAGCTGATCGAGCGCACCTTCGAATCGCTGAAGGGCGTGCACCGGGCCATCGTCCATCTCTACAACTCCACCTCGACGCTGCAGCGGCGGGTGGTATTCGGCCTCGACGAAGCCGGCATCAAGGACATCGCGGTGCGAGGCGCCCGGCTGGTCAAGCAGCTGGCCGACGCCAACCCGGAAACCCACTGGATCTTCGAGTATTCGCCCGAGAGCTTCACCGGCACCGAGCTGGAATTCGCCCGCGACGTGTGCGCGGCGGTGATCGACACCTTCGGTTCGACGCCCGAGCACAAGATGATCATCAACCTGCCGGCGACGGTCGAGATGGCCTCGCCCAACGTCTATGCCGACCAGATCGAGTGGTGCCACCGCAACTTCCACAAGCGCGACAGCTTCTACCTGTCGCTGCACCCGCATAACGACCGGGGCACCGGCGTCGCGGCCGCCGAGCTGGGCTTCATGGCCGGCGCCGACCGCATCGAGGGCACCCTGTTCGGCAATGGCGAGCGCACCGGCAACGTCGACGTCGTGACCCTGGCGCTGAACATGTTCACCCAGGGCGTCGATCCGAGCCTCGACTTCTCGCGCATCAACGAGGTGCGCCAGACCGCCGAATACTGCAACCAGCTGCCGGTGCATCCGCGCCATCCCTATGCGGGCGACCTGGTGTTCACGGCGTTTTCCGGCTCGCACCAGGACGCGATCAAGAAGGGCTTCGACGCGTTGTCGGCCTCGAACAGCAAGGTCTGGGAAGTACCCTACCTGCCCATCGACCCGGCCGATCTGGGCCGCTCCTACGAAGCGATCATCCGGATCAACAGCCAGTCCGGCAAGGGCGGCATCGCCTACATCCTGAAGACCGACTACGGCCTCGACACGCCGCGACTGCTGCAGGTCGAGTTCTCGAAGGTGATCCAGAAGATCGCCGATCAGACCGGCAAGGAAATCGGACCGAAGCTGATCTGGGAGACTTTCGAGGCCGAGTACCTGAACAGGAATTCGCCGATCGAGTACCACAGCCACAGCACCCTGCCCGTCTCCGGCCGGCCCGACCAGCGCGACATCCACGCGCAGGTGGTGTTCAACGGCAAGCCGCAGGACATCGAGGGCTTCGGCAACGGCCCGATCGCCGCCTATGTCGATGCGGTGAAGCGCAATTGCGGCGTCGACTTCAACGTGCTCGACTATCACCAGCACGCCATCGGCCACGGCGCCGAGGCCCGCTCGGTCACCTACATCGAGGCGCAGCAGGCCGGCGGCAAGGTGGTCTGGGGCGTGGGCATCAGCGCCGACATCGTCGACGCCTCGCTGCTTGCGGTGACAAGTGCCGTGAACCGGATGCTGGCGAAGTAGGTTATCCCTCATTCCAAGGATCGCGGCGACCCAGCTTGCCGGGCCGCCGCGTTGCATCAGCCGAATCCAACCCAGTTTGTCACCCCGGACTCGTTCCCATAGGCGTCAACTTAAGGCTCGGAACAGTCACGATCCGTGCTGTTGCACTCGATGGAGCGACGGAGCCTTGGATGCTTCATGCTTTCCTACCCGTGGATCTGCGAGCGCGAGCGAAGCAGTCCAGCCCCTCCGCCACACAGCCGTCAACGGCACGGCTGGGCTGCTTCGCTCGCGCTCGCAGGTCCACACAGGCTTGAGGGAGAAGGCCCACCGCCTCGTCATACAGATACAGGTCTCCGAACCCGTTCCTGCCGACATCAAAGCATGCCCTGCGCCGCCGCGAACCCTTAAGTTGACGCCTATGGGAACAAGTCCGGGGTGACAATGGGGATATGGACGTCAAACGCCCGGCACTGCCACTTCGGCTTCGCCTACTCGCAATGGCCATCTAGACTAGCTCCATGACCGCACCCGACCTCGCCCACTTCATCGAGGCGCAGAACCCCATCTGGCCGCAGGTGACGGCCGAACTGGCGGTGGGGCGCAAGCGGACCCACTGGATGTGGTTCGTCTTCCCGCAGCTTGCAGGGCTGGGCTTCAGCCACCGGGCGCAGTTCTACGGCATCCGCGACCTCGGCCATGCGCGCCGCTACCTGGCCGATCCGGTGCTGGGACCGCGGCTGCGCGAGGGGGTGCGGCTGATGCTGCTGCACGCGGGCCAGCCGGTGATGTCGATCCTCGGCGCGCCCGACGACGTGAAGTTCCGGTCCTGCCTCACCCTGTTCCGCGCAGCGGCTGACGAAGCGGACGCCGCCCTGTTCGCGGCCGCGTTGGATGCCTTCTTTGGCGGCGAGCCGGACCCGCTCACTCTCGAACTGTTGACAAAACAGTGAGACACTGAGGTGGTAGGCTGATCCTTCAACCGCAAGGAGACGAGACATGGCGCACAAGTTCGAGATCTACAAGGACAAGGCCGGCGAGTACCGGGTGAAGTTCAAGTACAACTCGGAGACCATGTTCTCGACCGAGGGCTATGCGTCCAAGGCGTCCGCACAGAACGCCATCGATTCCATCAAGAAGAACGGCCCCGGCGCCGAGGTCGAGGACAACAGCTAACCGCCGGTCCGATCGGGCGCCGCTTCGCCGAGTCGGAACAGGAACGAACGGATCAGTCCCTCGGGATGAACGGAGGGACCGGTGCCGGCAACCTCGAGGAGCTTTGCCTCGAAACCCGGCAACTCGAACGGCGGCCGTTCCAGATAGACGCCTGAATTCCTGCCGAGACGGGTCGTCCCCCCAGACCACTTGTCGAGATTGGGTGCGTCCAGCCTCTCGTCCTCGGGCTGTTGTTCGGTGACGATCAGCCAGCCCTGCGGCGGCAGGTTGGCGAGGAAGCCGGCTATCCTGGCGTTGCTGAGATGCTGCAGAACCTGGCGGACCAGATAGAGGTCGGCTTCGGGCAACGGATCGCGGCTGAGGTCGGCGCAGCGGAAGTCGACAACGCCGGGCCGGCCGTGGGTTTCCGACAGCCAATCGACCAGGCGCGGCACCACATCGATGCCCGTATAGCGTTCGACGGCAGGCGCGATCAACGCGCCGACGCGGTAATCGCCGCAGCCCAGGTCAGCCACCGACCGGATCCCGTGATCGGCGATAAACCGGCGCACCATCTCCGCGTAGCGGGACGCGATGCCTGGATCGGAGCCGTGCCCGGAGAAGAACGGCGCCGCTTGGCGGCTGCCGCCCCACCGGCGCGCGCGGTAGACTTCGTCGAATATCTCGTCCAGCGCCCGGTCGGCGGCCCGCGCTTCCCGGAATGCCTCGCGCCGCCGCCGGTAGATGCCCAGCATCCAGCCCGGAACGGCGGCGCGCAGGAACTCTTTCATCGGGGCGGCGGCGACAGGCCCTGGCCGCGCCGACCCAGCTAGCCTTTCCGCGCCCAGGCCTTGCCCTCGTCGGAAGCGACCCATTTGATCGCATCGGCGAGGAACTGGCGGAACGCCGGGTTCGAGTAGGCCGCGGGCCCGTCGCCCGCCTCGCTGCACACCACCGGGCTGTTGCCGCTGCGCTTGGCCCAGGCGATCAGGTTGGAGCCGTGCGGATGGTTCCAGTTCTGCTGCTGCTCCTTGGGCGCGAGCGGCGGCGGGTTGAAGTTCGCGGGCGAGAAGTCGTAGTCGCTGCGCAGCAGCGGCACGATATCCGGGTTCTTCTCGAAGCCCGGCGTCTTGATGTAGATCTCGTCGGTGACCGTGAAGCCCTTGCCGATGTTCCTGGTCGCCGGATGCGACGGATCGACGACGGAGAGGAAATGGGTGCCGTTGCGGTGCGGCTCGCCGCCGCCGCCGCGATAGCCGGAACCGGGAACGGTCTCGCCGTAAAGCTCGCCCTCTTCCAGCATGAACGAGGTGCCGGAGATGTCCCGCCAGGTCGACCAGCCCGGCCACTGCACCAGCGCATGGTTCAGCAGCACCAGGCCCTTGCCGCTGTCGAGCAGCTTTTTAATCGTATCGACGTAATGGGCCGGCGGCTGCTTGAACGCGCGGGCGCCGTCATGCTCGGTGCCCCACATGTCGTAGAACACCACCGCGTCGTAATCCTTGACGTATTCCGGCCGCAGGATGATCTGCGCGGCGGGCTGCTCGACCACCGTGGTGTTCAACTCCTTGTTCTCGTCGAAAATGGCGTAGAAGCCGTTGTAGTCGAACGGGTGGCCCTTGGTGACCAGCAGAACATTCAGCGTCATTGTTTACTTCCCCAGTTTTCCCTGCGCCGGGTATATAAGCGGACGGAACGGAACCAGCGCGGGCGCAGGTTATCACATGCGGCGCGGTTGACGAGCGGGAGATGACGATGAGCAAGGTGGTGAGGATCGGATCGGCCGGCGGCTTCCTGGGCGACAGCTCGACGGCGGCGCCACAGCTGATCAAGGGCGGCAACGTCGACTACCTGATGCTCGACTATCTGGCCGAGTTGACCATGTCGGTGCTTGCCAAGGCGCACGCCCGCAACCCCGAGGGCGGCTATGCCCACGACTTCACCGAATGGGTCTGGAAGGACAACGTCCGCGAGATCGCCCGCCGTGGCATCAAGGTCGTCACCAACGCCGGCGGCGTGAACCCGCGCGCCTGCCGCGCCCGCATGGAGCAGATCGCCGCCGAGGCCGGCGTGTCGCTGAAGATCGCCGTGGTCGAGGGCGACAACGTCCTCGACCAGGTGGCCGAGCTCGCCGCCTCGGGCGTCGCCGAGATGTATTCGGGCGAGGCGTTCCCCGCCCCCGAGCGCATCGCCAGCGCCAACGCCTATCTGGGTGGCCGGCCCATCGCCGAGGCGCTGGCCCGCGGCGCGGATATCGTCATTACCGGTCGCGTGGTCGACTCGGCACTGGTGCTGGGCCCATTGATGCACGAGTTCGGCTGGGCCGACACCGACTACGACATGATGTCGGCCGGCAGCCTGACCGGCCACCTGCTGGAATGCGGCGCGCAGTCGACCGGCGGCATCTGCACCGATTGGGACCAGGTCGAGGACTGGGCCCATATCGGCTATCCCATCGCCGAATGCTTCGCCGACGGCAGCTGCATTGTCACCAAGGCGCCGGGCACCGGCGGCATGGTCAATGTGGGCACGATCTCCGAACAGACGCTCTACGAGGTCGGCGACCCGCAGGCCTATCTGCTGCCCGACGTGGCCTGCGACTGGACCCAGGTGAAGATCGAGCAGGTGGGCGAGGACCGCGTCCACGTGTCCGGGGCGAAGGGGTCGGCGCCGACCGGCACGTTCAAGGTCTGCACCACTTTCGAGGACGGTTACCGGTCGGTCGGCATCCTGCCGGTGCTGGGCATGAACGCCGCGGTCAAGGCCGAGCGGCAGGCGGCGGCGCTGCTGGAGCGCCTGGACGAGATGCTGCGCGACCGCAACATGGGCCCGTTCCGGGCAACGAACGTCGAGTCACTGGGCGCGGAAAGCTCCTACGGCGCCCATTCGCGGGCCCGCGACACCCGCGAGGTGGTCTCGAAGATCTCCGTCGAGCACGAGAACAAGCATGCCTGCGCCCTGTTCAGCCGCGAGCTCACCTCGCCGATGACCTCCATGATGGTCGGCAACACCGGCTGGCACGGCGGCCGGCCCGAGGTGAACAAGGTGGTGCGGCTGTTCTCCTTCGCGCTGCCCAAGGAGCGGGTGCGCGCCACCATCGATATCGGCGGCGAGACCAAGCCCGTCGCCCTCACCACCACCGGCGGTTTCGATCCCGCCGCCATCGTGCGCCCCGCCGTCGAGGACGCACCGGCGCTGGACAAGGACGCCGTCCGCGTCCGGCTCGTGGACATCGCCTGGGGCCGCTCCGGCGACAAGGGCGACAAGTTCAACGTGGCGGTCATCGCCCGCAAGCCCGAGTTCCTGCCCTATATCCGCGCCGCCCTGACCGAGGACGTGGTGCAGAAGTGGTTCGCTCACGAGTTCAAGGGCGCGGTCAACCCGAGGGTCGAGCGGTTCGACGTGCCAGGCATGCACGCGATCAACTTCCTGCTCCACGAGGCGCTGGGGGGTGGCGGCATGGCGACCCTGCGCGTCGACCAGCTCGCCAAGGGCAAGGCTCAGCAACTGCTGGAGATCGAGGTGCCGATCCCGGCCGCGCTGGCACGGGGCGTCAAGCTGGCGGCGTAAATGCGAAGCGGGTTGCCGTGATGGCGGCCAAATCGCCAATCGGGTAAAGTGGTCCGAGGGCATCGCCACACGGGGAAACACGATGGACCGCGCGGAAGAATACAACGCCATCGCCGAGCGAATTGTCGCGCATCACCGCAACGACACCACCGACCAGGCCGCCGACATCATGGCGGTGCCGGTCAGTTCCTATAGCGACCCGCAGCGCTGGGAGCGCGAGGTCGAGATCATCTTCAAGCACCTGCCGGTGATGGTGGCGCTGACCTGCGAGATGCCGAAACCCGGGGACTACAAGGCATTCGAGATGGTCGGCATCCCGCTGCTGGTCACCCGCGGCAAGGACGGCAGGGCGCGCGCCTTCATCAATGCCTGCCGCCACCGGGGCGCGCCCCTCGCCGTCGACGGGCTCGGCAACGCCAGCCGCTTCGTCTGCCCGTATCACGGCTGGACGTTTCGCAACGACGGCTCGCTGTTCGCGGTTTCGGAGGCGCACAAGTTCGGCCCGATCGACAAGGACGACTTCCGCCTGACCGAGCTGTCCTGCGACGAGCGCGCCGGCATGATCTTCGCCATCCTGAAGCCGGGCGTCGAGCTCGACCTCGACGACTGGCTGGGCGGCATGGTCGACGACGTGGCGCCGCACAAATTCGAGGGCTGGCATTTCCTTACCGCCAAGGAGATGACCGGCGCCAACTGGAAGATCGCCTTCGACGGCTACCTCGAGGGCTATCACTTCGCAACCCTCCACACCGAGACCATCCTGAAGGTGACCCTCAACAATTTGATGGAGTTCCACGCCTTCGGGCCGCACATGCGGGTCGCCTACGGCACCACCAATATCGGCGTCATGGACGACGCGGACCGGGACACTCTCTACAAGTTCGAGGAGCAGGGCTTCACCTTCGTGCGCACCCTGTTTCCCAACATCTCCATGTATCTGGGTCTGGGCCTGGGACAGATCGCACAGATCATCCCGGGACCGACGCCGGACAAGAACCGCACCATCCTCTACTACGTCCATCCGCGTCCGCCGAAGGATGCCGAGGAGGAGGCCTCGCTGCTGGCGACCGCCCAGTTCCTCTACGACGTCACCTATGGCGAGGACTATGTGCTGGGCGAGCGCATCCAGAAGAGCCTGAAAGCCCAGCCGTTCGAGAACGTGGTGTTCGGCCGCAACGAACGCGGCAACCAGTATTTCCACCGTTGGGTCGACTACTATCTGAGCGACAATCCGCACGAGCGGCCGCCGGAGCTGTAGACGGCTTGCAACGGCCGGCGGTTGGGCGCTAACGTCCCGCGACCTGAACTATACCGGGGTATAATCTCATGGACCTGGAATTCGACGCCGATCTCAAGGCCTTCCAGCAGGAAGTGCGCGCGTTTCTCGACAAGGAACTGACCCGGGACATCCGCGACGCCACCGCCAAGACCACCACCGTGTGGGTCGAGAAGGACGTGGTGATGGAATGGCACCGCCGGCTCTATCGCAAGGGCTGGGTGGGCTATTTCTGGCCGAAGGAATATGGCGGCACCGGCTGGACCCCGACCCAGCAATACATCTTCCTGCAGGAATGCTCGCTGGCCGGCGCGCCGCGGCTGATCCCCATGTCGCTTCGCTATGTGGGCCCGGTGATCTTCACCTACGGCACCCAGGAGCAGAAGGATTACTTCCTGCCGAAGATCCTGTCGGGCGAGCACTACTGGTGCCAGGGCTACTCCGAGCCGGGCGCCGGTTCCGACCTCGCCAGCCTGAAGATGCGCGCGGTGCGCGACGGCGACGAGTACGTGCTGAACGGCTCGAAGATCTGGACCACCAACGCCCACGTGTCCGACTGGATCTTCTGCCTCGTCCGCACCGACAACACCGGCAAGAAGCAGGAAGGCATCACCTTCGTGCTGGTCGACATGAAATCGCCCGGCATCAAGGTGGACCCGATCATCACCCTGGGCCTCGACCATGAGGTTAACCAGGTGTTCTTCGACGATGTCCGCATCCCCGTGACCCAACGGGTCGGCGCCGAGGGCCAGGGCTGGGACTACGGCAAGTTCCTGCTGGAGTTCGAGCGCGCCGGCGGCGCCTCGGGCGAATACAAGGCCGCCATCCAGAAGCTACGCGGCATCTGCAGCAGCCAGGTGAGCGGCCAGAAACCGCTGATCAAGGACCCGTATTTCTCGTCCGAGCTGGCCCGGCTCGAGATCGGCGTGATGGGCCTCGAGATGACCGAGCGGCGCATCATGTCGTCGGTGGCCGCCGGCCAGCGCCCCGGCCCGGAAGGTTCGGTGCTATCCGCGACCGGCGTCGAAATCAACCAGCGCATCAGCGAACTGGCCGTCGAGGCGATGGACTATTACGCAAGCCCCCTGCCGCCGCCCAGCCCGACGGGCATGGTCAATGACGACAACTATCCCGGCCCGGCCTATGGCGCGGCGGTGATGGGCAAGTACCTCAACAAGCGCGCCGCCTCGATCTATGGCGGCGCCAAGGAAATCCAGCGCGAGATCATCTCCAAGGCCGTGCTGCACCTTTAGGAGCGCATCGTGGCGGGCCGGCTCGACAACACGGTTTCCCTGGTCACCGGCGCGGCCATGGGCATCGGCCTCGCCGTCGCCCGGCGTCTCGCCGCCGACGGTTCCCACGTCATCCTCGCGGACCTCAAGGCGCCGGAAGGCGAGGCTGCCGCGCAGGGCCTTCGTGCCGATGGCCTGTCGGCCGAGTTCCTGAGGCTGGACGTGTCCAGCGAGGCTGACTGGGCGGCGGCGGCAACGTCGATCGGCGACGGCCATGGCGGCATCGACGCGCTTGTCGCCAATGCCGGCATCGAGTCGGTGGGGGCCATCGCGGACATCAGCCTGGACCAGTGGCGCCGGACGATGGAGGTCAACCTCACCGGCGTTTTCCTCGCCACCCGCCACATGGCGCCGCTGCTGGAGAAGCGAGGCGCGGCGCGGGCCGGAGGCGCGGCCATCGTCAACATTTCCTCTATCCTGGGCATCGGCGGCATGGCCGGCTCGTCGGCCTATTCGGCGAGCAAGGGCGGCGTGCGCCTGTTCACCAAGAGCGCGGCGCTGGAATTCGCCCGCGACCGCAAGAACATAAGGGCCAATTCGGTGCATCCCGGCTTCATCCTGACGCCGATGACCGACATCGCTGTCCGGTGCATCGGCGGCGAAGGAGGCGCCGACGCCGTCATTCGCGGCCTGGAAGCGCTGACGCCCATGGGCCGCATGGGCACGCCCGATGACATCGCCGCCGGCGTCGCGTTCCTGGTGTCGGACGATGCCGCGTTCATGACCGGGGCCGAGTTGGTAATCGACGGCGGCTACACCGCGCAGTGACCCCCCAATATCCCGCCTTACAGTCCTAAAGGATGATTGGACAACCAGGCTGCGTAACGATTCTTCAAGGCAACCACCATCTTGGTTGAAGGAAGGAACAGATCGACGCCGCCATCATAGGGAGCGAAAACCGCGCCGGTCGCCTGCGACATCCAGAGCGTTGGCCCGGCTCGTTCGTTCGCGATCGCCCATAGCAGGTCGTCGAACGCACTTTCACACCACCGCACCGGTGCGGCGTAGACATTCCAAGGCCTAACGTCGTCGTCGCCTTCATCTACAAGGAAGCGGAAGGCGAACGAAAGACCGTATTCATGGCACGCCCGAAACGGGTCGAATTCGTCGGCGATGTCAGTCACGCGGTCCGGCGTCACCCACTGCGTCTGGACCAGCCAGCAGGCTGAGCCGTCGCCCAAGACCTCGTTCGCGAGCGTGTTGGATCGTTCAAGCAGGATCGCCCGTTCCACAGGCGTGTCCGCGTAACGCTTCGACTCCGGAAGCGAATGAAAGCGTGCCCAACACTGCGCGTCATCGGCGGCCATCAACATGTCGTTGGTCAGCATCCGGTAGCCGACCGGTTCATGGTTGGGATAGTGGCGCCGCCATGCTGTCTCGAAGATGCTTTCCATCAAATTTTCCAACTCATTCGAGTGTCTCTCAATCCTTGCAGGCGCATCGGCCATACGGCAAGCCGCTACGCCGTGACTCGAAAATTACACTCTGGTATAAGAGAGTCGCTTGGTTAGAGTACTGAAGACGGCGCTATCGGGGAGACGGTGCATGAACGTTCAGATTGGCAAGATCGAGAGCAAGACACCGGGCAAGTCCTACGAGGACATCATCCGCGGCGACAGCACGCCGCCCGCCGAGGTGCTGCTGCGCCGCTCGAACCCCGATCAGCCCACCGACGACATCCCGTTCCATCGCTACACTTCGCCCGAGTTCTTCGAGCTGGAAATGCAGAAGATCTGGCGCAAGGTGTGGCAGTTCGCCTGCCGCGACGAGCATGTGCGCGAGCCGGGCGACTACTACGTCTACGACATCGGCCGCTATTCCATCGTCATCGTCCGCCAGGAGGACGGCGGCCTGAAGGCCTACCACAATTCGTGCCTGCACCGGGGCACCAAGCTGAAGCCTTCCCACTCGTCCGGCTATTCGGCCAGCATCCAGTGCCCCTATCACGGCTGGACCTGGAACCTGGACGGCACGCTGAACGAGGTGCCCTGCGCCTGGGAGTTCCCGCATCTCGACTACGAGAAGAACCGGCTGCCCGAGGCGCTGGTGGAGAGCTGGAACGGCTTCATCTTCATCAACATGGACCTGGATGCGGCGCCGCTGCTCGACTACCTGGAAGTGGTGCCCGAGCATTTCGCCAAATGGGACTTCACCAACTGGTATCCCTACCTGCACATCCAGAAGGAGTTGAGCTGCAACTGGAAGACCGCGCAGGAGGCCTTCATGGAGGCCTATCACACGCCGCTGGTGCACCCGGAGATGACCCATGTGGTCGGCGACTGGAACATGCAGCACGACATCTTCGGCGACCATGTCAGCCGCGACCTGTGCGCCCTCGCCGTCTCCTCGCCCACCTCCAAGCTGGGCCTGACCGAGCAGGACCTGCTCGACCGCTCGCTGCTGGGCGATCCCGAGATCGTGCCGGCCGAGAAGCGGGTGAAGGTGGGCGAAGGCGAGACAGCGCGCATCGTCATGGCGCGCGAGATGCGCAAGACGTTCAAGGAGACCTATGACCTCGACCTGGCGCACCTGACCGACGCCGAGGTCATCGACTCGCTGAAATACAACATCTTCCCGAACCTGTTCATCTATGGCGGCCCCGGCCTGCCGCAGATCCAGCAGGCCCGGCCTCTCGGCACGGACGTCAACCGCTGCACCCTCGACGTCATCGTCTTCCGCCCCTGCAAGCCCGGCGAGGAGCCGGAGCCGGCGCAGGTGGTGAAGATCACCGAGGCGAACTCCTACAAGGAGGTTCCGGGCGTCAGCGAGTTCATGGGCAACGTGCTCGACCAGGACACGCAGATTCTCGCCTGGCAGCACGAAGGCATGCTGGCCAGCGCGAAGGGCGCGGAAACCTTGGCCCGCTACCAGGAATCGCGCATCCGCCGGGTCCACGAGACAATGGACAAGTACCTGAACAGGTAGGCGCTCAGGCAGCCGACATCATCTCGGCCTCCCAGCCGCGGCACGCCAGCAGGATCGGCCTGGGAACGGGCCGCTCGCCGTTGGAGTAGTAGGCGACCATGCGCCGGGAGATACCGATCGCCTCGGCCGCCTTGGCGAGCGACAGCCCGTGCCGCAGCCGCCATTCCAGGAATGCCCGCGCGTCGCCATGACCCGTTGCCGACAGCGTCTCCATCCAGAGCATGTCGGCGCCAAGCTCCGCACCCGATGGCCAGACGAGACTGTGGCCCCAGTCACCGATCCGCACGGCGGCGAACTCTGCAGGCACGCGCAGCGCGGCGAACGCCCGGTCGCCGAGCAGTGAGCCGAGATCGAGGTCCGCCCGCACACCATTGGACCATTCGATCCGCAGCGAGGCCGGGCCAATGGCCGAGACGACTTTGATGGTGCGCATCCTGTCGCCGGTGATCATCCGTTCAGATCCTTCCAGGTCTGCACCAGCAGCGCGCGGTTGTCGCGCGCCCAAGCCCGCGCTTCTTCCAGCACGACTGCCGGTACGGCGCCCACGATGACCTCCAGGTCCGCGATGGCTACGGAACACCGGAATGTGGGCCCCTCGATATGAAAATGCGGCACACCATGTTCGCGGCCATACACGGCGACCTTCCAGCGGTCAGCGCGATAGAGCGTTACCATGAGCAAAGATAGTGCACTCATTGCACCAATGCAATATGCGCAACGATCCGTGCCCCGAACGATTGGTCGCACCCCACTGCCCTCTTGGCCGGCCCCTGCAAACGGGTTAAAACATTTACGCCTGCTGGTAGGGCAGAACCGAATTCAGGGAAACAGGGGAACGAGAGATGTCAGTCGAAAACGCCGAGCGCTTCATCCGCTTCGTCAAGGAAGACCCGTCGCTGATCCAGAAGGTGAAGTCGGCCGGGCCGGAGAACTTCGAGCAGGTCAGCGCCGAGGCCGGCGCGTCCTGCACCGCCTACGACTTCGTCTGCGCCGTGGTCGACGGCCTGAAGAAGTAGCCGGACCGCGCCAGCCGCGATCCACCGACGGCGTCCCTCGCGGACGCCGTTTTCTTTCTGGTCACCGGCACGAAACCGCCAGAGACAGTCAGCCTCCAGTAACGCGGCAGTGCCCCTGTTCGCCGTTCAGACAATTTTCAGCAATCGCGGAGCATAGTGGTCGTCAAATCAAGGACGAGCCATGCACAAGCGAGCAGAACTATTCCTGAAGGACTGGGCGTTACAGCACGTGGGTCAAGGCGACTCGCTGCAACCCCAGGACGACGAGACCCAGGAGCTTGTAACGCGAATGCTCCTGGCCGCGCGCGACGCCGGCGTGCCCGAGGCAGCGCTGCGCGAGGGGACCCTTCTCAGGTCCCTGATCGTTGGGGTGAGAGCGCTCGCGAACGGCGAACATCTGGCCGTCCTGCCGCAGATTTCACGGAGGACATCGTGATCCACAACACCTGCATCGCCGCCTTCCGGCCCCGGGCCGGAAAGCCCCGCCGCGCAAAGGCCGGGCTGTCGGCCACACCCCGGGCGACGGCGATCGTCGACCGAGACACCCACCAATGCGTCAGCCGCAAGGCCAGCGACGCCGCCATACCGGCGTTTTATACCCTGTGCGGCTATCTCGTGCCCGAGGGCAACGTGGTCCAGACCTGCCTCGAGGTGACCTGTCCCGGATGCCTCAGGCAGGCCGGGAACGCCGCCTGACCGCACCCCCTTTGCGTTTCCGCCCCCGACCGTATATAACAACTGATATGTACGCTTGGCACCGTTGACAGCCGGGCGTCGTTGGGGAAGACTTTGGTCAGTTGTCCAAAAAACAGCTGGGCATCAGGAGCGGAACATGGGGAAAGACGAAATCGCCGGCATCAACACCGGCACCAAGCCGATCAACGACCGGCTGCGCGGCGACCGGATCACCGGTGACCGGTACTATTCGCAGGAATTCGCGAAGCAGGAATGGGACCACATGTGGACCCGCGTCTGGCACATCGCCGGACGGCAGAGCGACGTTCCCGAGACCGGTGACTATGTCGTCCATAACTTCAAGCGCGAATCGGTGGTGATCTTCCGCCAGACCGACGGCTCGCTGCGCGGCTTCTACAATTCCTGCAAGCACCGCGGCAACCGGCTGGCCTGGAGCGCGCTTGGCGGCGGCGAGCTGGTCTGCTCGTATCACGGCTGGCGCTGGGGCATCGACGGCGTGCTCGAGCACGTCCAGGACCCGGACGATTTCGAGGGCGGCGACCCCTGCGGCAAGCTGCACCTGTCGGAAGTGGCGGTCGACAGCTGGGGCGGCTTCATCTGGTACAACATGGATCCGAACCCGCGCCCGCTGCTCGAGTTCCTCGACCCGATCCCGTGGCTGTTCCGCAACCGCGACCTGGAGAACATGGTCCGCGTGGTGTGGCGGACCTTCGACGTGGACGCCAACTGGAAGTTCTCGTCGGACAATTTCAACGAGTCCTACCATCTGCCGACGGTGCATCCCGAGCTCGCGACCACCACGGACGAGGACTACAAGAACACCATCTTCGAGATGTATCCCAACGGTCACAACCGCATGATCGAGCAGGGCCAGCCCTCCATGCGCGCGCCGCACCCCAACGAGGTCGAACAGCCGTGGGACGCCATGCTGGCACAGTGGGGCCTCGACCCGAAGGACTTCGCCGGCCGCTCGCGCGACGGGCGCGTGGCGCTGCAGAAGGCCCGACGCGAGTTGGGCCCATCGAAGGGCTATCACCACTACGCCAACTGGACCGACGACGAGCTGACCGACTATTTCCACCACACCCTGTTTCCGAACGTCACCCTCACCGGCACCTCGGACGGCGTGCACTTCTTCCGCACCGAGCCGCATCCGACCGACCCGGAGAAGTGCACCTTCGACTACTGGGCGCTCGTGCCGAAGATCGAGGGCGCAGAGGAAGTCGCGACCATCGTCGGCATGCGGCCGCTGCGGGAGGCCGACTACGAGTTCATCCCCTATGGCAGCGGCCGGCCGATTCCGGACATGATGGACAGCTTCCTGATCCAGGACCTGGGCGTCGCCGTCGGCCAGCAGAACGGCTTCCACTCGCGCGGCTACACCGACGCATTCCTCAGCGGCCAGGAAAGCCGGGTGCGGCGGTTCCACGAGGTGCTGAACGACTACATCGCCGGCCGCCGCTAGTCCCATGGCGTTCGAGGGACCGGCCGAGGACAGGCTGGCGATCAGCGAGCTGGTCGCCGCCTATGGCGACGCGGTCACCCGCAACAGCGCCGAGGACTGGGGCGCGCTGTGGGCCGAGGATTCGGTCTGGGCGATGCCCGATTTCCCCGGCTGGGAACTGATGAAGGGCAAGTCGACCATCGTCTCGACCTGGGTCGAGGCGATGAAGAACTATCCGATGAACATCAACATCCCGACCCTCGGCTCGGTAAAGGTCGAGGGCGACACGGCGACCGGCGTCGCCTACACCTCCGAACTGGTGACCGACGCCACCGGCGCGACCTACCGGGTCACCGGCCGCTACGACGACCAGTACGTGAAGCGGAGCGGGAAGTGGCTGTTCAAGAGCCGCATGTTCAAGGTCCTGCACTCAGGCTGACGCAGAAAGCGGGAGAATTCCAATGCCGTTCACCGGCCCCTTCGAGGACCGCCTCGCCATCCGCGAGCTGATCGAATCCTATGGCGATGCCGTGACCCAGCGCGACGTGAAGGCGTGGGGGGCATGCTGGGCCGACGACAGCCGCTGGTGCCTGCCCGACCTCCCAGGCTGGGAGCGGATAGAGGGCAAGCAGACCATCGTCGCCGAATGGCTGAAGATGATGGAGGCCTTCCACGGCCCCGAGGACCAGGCCGACGCCTGCGTGTTCATCTCGACGCCGGGCGCCATCAACGTCAACCAGGACACGGCGACCGGCCGCACCTACACCACCGAAACCTACACGGACTCGAACGGCGTCAGCCGGCGCATCCTCAGCGAATACCAGGACAAGTTCATCAAGCGGAACGGCCAGTGGCTGTTCTCCGAGCGCAGCTGGCGCATGCTCCCCATCGAGGACGCCGCCGCGCTGAGCGCGGACGCCGGCAGCCGGTAGCAGCCCGCCGCGAGGTTTGCTACCGTTCGTCCGCGCCGTGATCCCGCGGCCGGACAAGGACCCTGGCATGGCGATCATCTGGACCATCATCATCGGTTTCGTCGTCGGCGTGATCGCCAAGCTGATCATGGGCGGGCCGAACGAGCCGAAAGGCTGCATCGTGACGACCGTGCTCGGCATCGCCGGCGCCTTCCTCGCCACCTATGCCGGCCGCTACATGGGCTGGTATGCGCCCGGCGAGACAGCCGGCTTCATCGGTGCCATCCTGGGCGCGGTGGTCCTGCTGGCGCTTTTCGCGCTGATCTCCGGCCGTCGCTAGACCTGCCCGGACCAGTGGCCTGACGGATGGCAGTCTGATACCGTTTCGGCGCTCATTATTGCGCAACGGGGAGAGTGATCGTCATGGCAATTCTCTGGACCATCATCATCGGCTTCGTCGTCGGCGTGATCGCCAAGTTCATCACGCCCGGCGACAACGAACCCAAGGGCTTCATCCTCACCACCATCCTCGGCGTCGCCGGCGCCTTCCTGGCGACCTATGCCGGCCGCTACCTGGGATGGTACGCACCGGGCGAGACGGCGGGGTTCATCGGCGCGCTGATCGGCGCGGTGATCCTCTGCGTCATCTGGGCGGCCGTCGCCCGCAAGCGCTGAGGCAGGACATCGTGCGAGCGGTCATCGGCATCCTCCTGCTGCTGGCCGCGCCGGAGGTGGCGTGGGCGCAGGGCCAGGTCCGCATGGACCCGCGGCTTACCACCCTTCTCGCCAACGCCATGGCACAGAGCGGCGTGGTCGTCACCCTGGCCGGCAACGACAGCCCCTATGCCGCCAACATCTCGGCGGTGAACGGCAGGAACGTCTGCTCCAGGGAGGCCGAGCGCGACGTGCGCAAGTTCCAGGACGCCGCCGACCGGCAGCCCGGCATCTACCAGAACTTCAGCTACTGGCAGATGAGCGCCACCCAGCCCGACGGCCGGCAGAAGGTGGTCGACGGCAACGTGCTGCGGGCGCAGAACCCGGGCAAGTTCACCCAGTGCCACAACGTCGCCATCGAGATTTATCCGCGCTGATCAGTCGAGCGCCCGCACCATCAGCAGGCACGGATTTTCCGCGCCCCACAGCTCCGGGAATATCTCGAGCGGCGCGAACCCCATGGCTTCATAGAACCGGCGGGTGGCCGCGTAGTGCGGATCGGGATGGGTCGGAGCCAGCGTCTTCACCGTCAGGAACCGAGCGCCCCTCCGAATCGCCCAGCGCACCGCGCCGTCGACCAGCGCCGCGCCGACGCCGCGCCGATGGAACCTGCGGTAGACGCCCATGACATGGATTTCCGCCGCGGCCTCGGTCTGCACCGCGAGCGAGGCGAACCCCGCCATTGTCCCATCCAGCTGGCATCCGACCATGGGAGACACGGAGGCCTTGGATGCATAGGCGTCTCTCGCCTCGGCGATGCCGAACCATTCGGGCAGGTCGTCCAGCACGGAGCGGCAGAACGCGGTCTTGCCCGTCTCGATCAGAGCGGCCTCGATCATGGCCCGGTCTTCTTCAGGACACAGGTGATCACCGTCCAGGACAGGCCCGCCGTCTCCTCCTGGCTGATCCGCGCGTCAGTGAAGCCGCAGGGCTGGTAGCCGGGCTTGCTGAAGGTCAACGCGCGGATGTACTTGCTCTCCAGCCGGGCAATGTCGACGTCGGTCGACACCAGCCTGTCGAGGATCGACACCTGGGCGCCGGCCGGCACCGAGCGCAGCCGCCAGCGCGCCGCGCTGCCATATCCCAGCCAGCTCGAGCCGGAGAAATTGCTGAACCCGTTCCAGTTGGCTCGCTGAACGGCATTGTCCTCGACCTCGGCGAAAAGGTTGCCTTCCATGCCCCTGTCTTCGGCCAGGACGCTGCCATTGCCGTCCACCCGGACGAACCGGGTGCCGTCGGCGGCCTGTCCCACGGCGATGGTGAGCGTGTCGGGAAGACCGTCGATGCCCACGTAGGTCGCGTTCAGCCGGTGTTCCCGCCCGTCCAGCGGAACGCGCAGCAGTCCCTTGACCTTGCTGCGCACGCCGTCTTCCTCGACGTCCAGTTCGAGCGCGCCGCCATGAAACAGCACGACCGCGAATTGCTCCTCCTCCGCCAGCGCCGGGGCGGGCGGCGAAGCGCTGATGCCGATGTCGGGGGACGGCCGCGCCGTCGCGAAGCCGGCGCCCTCGCCGGCCGAGGGGGTCGCCGCCAGGGAGGCAAGGGCAAGCAGGGTGGCCATCCGCTTTTTCACGGCGCTACTTCTTCAGCGTGCAGGTGACCACGGTCCATGCCTTGCCGTCGCTGTTCTCCTCGCTGATGCGGGCATCGGCAAAGCCGCAGGGCTTGTACCCGGGCTTGGTGAACGTCACGGCGCGCACCGCGTCGGCCTCCAGCCGGGCCACGTCGACGTCGGTGGCAACGACCTGGCCGAGCAGCCTGACCTCGGCTCCCGACGGCACCGACCGCAGCCTCCAGCGTCCCGCCCTGCCGTAACCCAGCGGTGGAAAGCTGGCGCCGCCGATGCTGGCGACATACTGCGGCAACCGCGGCACCTGCAGCACGAAATTCTCGTCCCTGGCGAACTCGTGGGTCAACTGGACCCGGCCGTTCAGCGCCAGGGTCAACACCGCGGTCGACGCGTTCCTGGGGGCGATGGTGATGACGTAGTCGCCCTGGCCCATGATCCGCATGACCTCGGCGGCGACAGTGAACGGCTCGCCCGTGGCGGGGACGCGGAGGATACTCTCGTCCTGAATGTGCTCCCCGCCGTCCCTGACGACGCGGAGCTGGTCTTCGCCCTGTTCGAACAGCAGGATGCCGACGGGTCCTGCCTCAGCCGGGCTGGCGCTCGTCGCCGGCGGCGACGGCTGGATCTGCGGCGGCTCCGGTTCCGGTTCCGACCACTCCATGCTCTGGTCCAGGCCCGTCGCCTCCTCCGCCCGCGACGGCGTCGCCGCCGCCAGCGCCGCCGTCAGAAGCGCTACCGCCGTCAGCCCCGTGTTGCCCCTCGTCCGCATGGTGCGCGTCCCACCAGATCATCGAAATCGCCATCAAGGCGAAAGCCGCCTCCAAGAATAAACCCAGATACAGCGCCGAGAGAATGCCTTCCAGCCGCTCCAAATCCACCCTGGCGTACTGCATCTGGATCAGCAGACCCATCTTGGCCTTCTGGGCCGCGAAAACCGTGAACATGGCGGCCGTCAGAGACACGAAGAGCATGGACAGCACCCGCTTGAAGCGCGGGCCCAGGCCATATTTCACGATCGCGAAGCTCGCCGCGACGATGATGGCGAGAGCAAGGTTTATCGCGGTATCGGCGGCGCTGATGTATAGGGCGGTGACCGCCTGGATGTATTCGGCCGCGAGCAACGGTGTGTCGCCGATGAACAGCGGCACCGGATCGAGGAACAGCTTCTGCCCAGCGAACACCATCACGGCAAGCGCGAGCGCCGCCGAACCCGCCGTGAAAATCAGAGCCCAGTTCCAGCGCACCCCAGCACTCCCGTTGGCCGCAGGAATCATTTCATACAACGGTCCGATTCCCAACCGGAACTCCAGCCATACCGCGTCTTTCGGCCGAATGCTAAGCTGGTGCTCCTTCCCCACTGGACGGACCGCCATGACCCGCGGCGAACGTGACGGCCGGGGCGAACACCACACCCTGTTCGCCCGCCAACTGGACTGGAACCTGCTGAAGATCTTCCACGAGATCGTCTCGGCCGGCGGCATCAGCGCGGCCGCCCGCTCGCTCAACCGTCGCCAACCGACGGTGAGCGCCGCGCTGAAGCGGCTGGAGGACCGGCTGGGCATGACCCTTTGCGTGAGGACGTCCCGGGGAATCGAGCTCAACTCGGCCGGACGGGCGTTGTTCGCCGCGTGCGAGACCATGCACGATGCGGTCACACGCCTGCCCAACGAGACGGCGAAGGCGGCGGGCACGCTGACCGGCTCGTTGACGGTACGGATGATTTCCGACCTGGTGTCGCCGCAGCTGGACAGGGCGGCCATCCTGTTTCACCGGCTTCATCCGGCGGTGGAGATCCGGCTCGACATCGCCCCGTGGCGGTCGGTGATCGCGTCGGTGAGGGCCGGCGAAACGGATATCGGCATCGCCTGCGACAGCGCGCCAAGCGAGGACATGCACTATGAGTCGCTGATGGCCGAAACCCAGCAGCTCTATTGCGGCCCGTCCCATCCGCTGTTCGGACACGGACCACGGCACCCCCGCGAATTCGTCGGCGACCAGTTCGTGCTGACCGGGCAGGACGAACCGGAGGAGCTTGAACGTTTCCGTCGCCGTTTCGGCCTGGGCCGGCGCGCCGGCGGCTTCGCCGAGACGCTGCACGAGGTCAAGCGGCTGATCCACCTAGGGATCGGAATCGGCTTCCTGCCCACCATCGTAGCCGAGCCGGAAGGCAGCGAGCGGCTCTGGCCGCTGCTGCCCCCGGAGATGCTGCCGAGCTATCACGTCTACCTCATCACCCGGCCGGCGGACACCCTGGCGCCGGCCGCCCGCTCCCTGCTCGAGATGATCCGGTCGACCACCAAACCATAGACCGCATCTATGGCTTCCATCGTGAATTGCCGACTTCCCGCAAGCGGGCCGGCGCGAGAGACTGGATGAATGGATGCGGCCGTGAACATCCCTGCCCTCAGCGACCTCCGGGGCCTTTGGCGCCGGTCGCTGATCCTGTGGCCGGACGGCAGGCGCGACACCACCACCTCGGTGCATTGGCTCCAGGGCCCCAGCCTTTTCGTCGACTTTCGCTGTCCCGCCTGGCGGCCCGACATGACCTGGGCCCGGTGCCTGGGAGACATGGGCTGGCACGAGCTCGGCTGGCTTGCGCGCCAGGAAGGCTTCGCCGGCCGCCTCGACTTCGACGGCCATGCCCACGAATGGCTCCGCGATATGGATTTCCAGCCTGCCTCCGCGGTGCCCGATGCCGGTCGCCTGCGGCTTGTGGGAGACATGATGATCGAGGAGGGCATCGCCTCGCGCTATGTGGAGCACTGGCACCGGGAAGGCGAAGCGGCTCCTTGCGCCGCGCTCCGGCTGAAGGAACGCCGCGGCGACGCCGTGGCAATCGTCGTGCGCGTGGGAGACGCGTTCATGTATGCCCGCGGCCGAACGGCCAGGCTGCCCGCCGGCGAGACCCTCTCCCATTGCCTGGCGCGCTGCCGCTCCATCGGCGAGGCCCGTGCCCTGCTCGACTTCGAGATCTCCTTCGGCATCGCCTCTCCGCCGCTTTGGACCATCACCCGCTCGAGCCTGCCCTTCCGGGAGGACCATCCGTTCCAGCTCCGCAGCGTCCACGGCAGCAAGCGTCTGCGCAGTCCGGACGTGACGACGGAGGGGATTCCCCGCTTCCGGGAATGGACCATCCTGGAGGCCGAGGGAGACATGGACGCCATCGTCGCGCTGGCCGCGGGCGCACAGGCGGCGAGGCGAACATGACGGATTTCGCCCGGATTCCCGTTGTCGACGTCGCCGGACTTGCCGGCCACAGGGCCGCGCGGGAACGCGTCGCCCTGGAGCTGGGGGACGGGGCCCGCACCGTGGGCTTCCTCTACGTGACGGGCCACGGCGTCGACGAGCGCCTGTTCGAGAACGTGCTGGCCGCGGCGAAGCGCTTCTTCGCGCTGCCGGACGAAGAAAAAATGCGGGTCTACATCGGCAACTCCACCAATCACCGCGGCTATGTGCCGATCGGCGAGGAAGTGTTCGCATCGGGCTCCAGGGACATGAAGGAAGCGTTCGACCTGTCGCGCGACCTGCCCGCCGACGATCCGGATTACCTGGCCGGCAATCCGCTGCTGGGCCCGAACCAGTGGCCCGATCTGCCCGGCTTCGGCGAAGCGGTGAGCGCCTATTACGACGCGGTGTTCGCGCTGGGCCGGCGGCTGCTGCGCGGCTTCGCGATGGCGCTCGGCGAATCGCCGAGGTTCTTCGATAGCATGGTGACCAAACCGCCGAGCCAGCTTCGCCTGATCCACTATCCGGCCAACGCGCGGGCACAGGACGTGCCCGGCATCGGCGCCCATACCGACTACGAATGCTTTACCCTGCTGCGCGCGACCAGCCCGGGTCTCGAGGTGATGAACGGCCGGGGCGAGTGGATCGACGCGCCGCCGCTGCCGGGCGCCTTCCTCGTCAATATCGGTGACATGCTCGAGCTGCTGACCAACGGCGCATTCGTCGCCACCTCGCACCGGGTACGGAACGTCACCGAGGAGCGCTATTCGTTCCCTCTGTTCTTCTCGTTCGACTACGCCACGCAGGTGCGCCCGCTGCCGAAATTCGTCGCCGATGGCGAGACGCCGCGCCCCGGCCTCGTCGCCGGCGAGCACCTGTTCGCCCAGACGGTCCAGAGTTTCACCTATCAGAAGGCGCGGCTGGCCAGGGGCGAGATCACCTTGCCCGAGGAAACCGTGGAGCTGTCGTCCTTTGGGCAGGAATACAGGCAGCAGAAGCTGCGGGCCTGAGCGTTCTGGACCCGCCCTTCGCGACGGGCCTGCGGCCCTCCTCAGGGCTCTCGGCCGTTTTTTTGTATCCACCCATCCCCGAGAGCCCTGAGGAGCGCGAAGGGCGGGTCCAGCCAGCACGAACCTCGATATCAGCCCGCGTCCCGGATCGCCGCGAGGAACACCTGGGCGAACTCGCGCAGCTTGGCGGCACCGACGCCGTTCACCTCGGCGAACTCCGCTTCGCGCCTTGGCCTCTTCGCCGCCATGTCCGTGAGGGTCCGGTCGGAGAAGATGACGTAGGCCGGCACTTGCCGCTCGCGGGCAAGGCGCAGGCGCAGCTCCTTGAGGGCATCGAGCAGCGAGTGGTCCTCCTCGGTCATCTCGATAGCGGGCACAGCCTCGCGGCCCTTCTTCGCCCGCGACTTCGGCGCCAGAGCCTCGGGCCGGAACTCGAACGCTCCCTCGCCCTGCAGCAGCGCCCTGCCCTTCTCGGTCATGCCGAGGCCGCCATAGCCGCCGATGTCGATCTTCAGGAATCCGGCGGCGACCAGCTGGCGGATCATGGACCGCCATTCCTCCTTCTTCACATTGGCTCCGGCACCGAATGTCGTCAGGCGGTGATGGTCGGCCATCATCACCTTCTCGGTCTCGGCGCCGCGCAGCACGTCGATGATGTGCGCCGCGCCGTAGCGCTCGCCGGTACGGTAGATCGCCGACAGTGCCTTGCGCGCATCCTCTGTCCGGTCCTCCAGCGTCACCGGCGACAGGCACACGTCGCAATTGCCGCAGGGCTCGGAATCCTCGCCGAAATAGGCCAGCAGTATCCGGCGTCGGCAACTCGGCGCCTCGCAATAGCCGAGCAGGGCATCGAGCCGCTGGTGCTCGCGCCGCTTGCGCTCGCCGTCCGAACCCTCCTGGTCGATGAACACCCGGCGCATGCGGATGTCGCCCAACCCGAACAGCATATGCGCCTCGGCCGCCTCGCCGTCCCGTCCGGCGCGGCCGATTTCCTGGTAGTAGGCCTCGAGGCTTCCCGGCAGGTCGGCGTGGAACACGTAGCGCACGTCCGACTTGTCGATGCCCATGCCGAAGGCGATGGTCGCCACCATCACGAGTCCGGGCTCGGTCATGAAAGCGTTCTGATTGATCTCGCGCTCTTCCTTGTCCATACCGGCGTGATAGGCGCGGGCGCGGATGCCGCTCTCCATCAGGAAGCGGGCTGTCTCCTCGGTCTTCTTGCGCGACAGGCAGTAGACGATGCCGCTCTTGCCCGCATGCGCCTTCACGAAGGACAGCAGCTGGTGCTTCCATTCGCGCTTGGGCTCGACGGTGAGCTTGATGTTCGGCCGGTCGAAGCCCAGCACCAGCGTCTCCACGTCCTCGCCGAAAAGCTTGCGGGCGATGTCGGCGCGGGTGACCTCGTCGGCGGTGGCGGTGAGCGCGGCGACCGGCACGCCGGGGAACACCGCGCGCAGCCGCGACAGCATCTCGTATTCGGGCCGGAACGCCGGGCCCCATTGCGAGATGCAATGCGCCTCGTCGATGGCGATCAGCCTGACCGGCAGCTTCGTCAGCGCCGCCAACATGCGCTCTGTCATCAGCCGCTCGGGCGCCATGTAGAGCAGCGGGACCTCGCCGGCGGCCGCGCGCCGCCAGGCCAGCACGTTGTCGTCCCGGTGGCGGGAGGAATTGATGCTTTCCGCCGGCACGCCCGCCAGCCGCAGCGCCGCCACCTGATCCTGCATCAGGGCGACCAGCGGCGAGACCACGATGGTCAATCCGCCCAGCACCAGCGCCGGCACCTGGAAGCACAACGACTTGCCCGATCCGGTCGGCATGACGGTGAGGACGTTGCGCCCGGCCAGGATGGCGTCCACCGCCTCCTCCTGCCCCGGCCGGAAGCCGTCGAAGCCGAAAACGTCCTTCAGGACCTGGAATTTGGGGTCGAGGTGCGTGGCGGGGAGATTCATGGGGGCAGTGTAGAGGATCGCCGCGCCCGGACATAAGGGGCCGAGGCAAAAATAGTCGCCCAGTATCCCCTCATGCCTTTGGGTGAGGGAATCAGGCCCGCCGCAGCTTCAGCGCGTCGATGGCCGACACCTCCTCGGCCGACAGCTTGCCCCGCTCGGCCGCTTCGACGCACTGGGCCAGCTCGGCCCGGTTCTTGACGCCCAGCACCACCGTGTCGACGCCCTTCATGGCGAGGGAATAGCGGTGGGCGACGATGGCCGGATCCTCGCCCCATTGCCGGCAGAGGGCGAAGAACGGCGCGGCGGCCTCGTGGTCGATCACCGTCGGCTCGTCGCCGGGCAGTTCGCGGTCGATCGCGGCGCAGAGCGAGCCCGCCGCCACGGCGCGGATGCCCATGACGCCGACGCCGTTCTGTCCGGCCGCCTCGATGATTGCGCGCGGCTCGCCGGGCTCGTCGTACTGTTTCATGTTGCCGACCGCATCCATTAGATTGGCGACGGTCTGCACCACGGCCGGCTTCGTCGAATGCATCAGCGCCTGCCGGATCACCATCGGCACGCCTGTGCCGGTGATACCCCACGCGCCGATCAGGCCAGACGCCTCGAGCTTCTCCATGGCCGGGATGACGGCATCCAGGTAAAGGCTCCAGCGGGTGGCGAATTTATCCTGCCGCTCGGCGAAACGCGGATAGCTGAACCCGTCGGGACAGATGTTGGAGTGCAGGAAGAACAGGTCGACCTGTTCACGCTTCATGTGCGACAGGCTGCGCCGCAGGGATTCCTCGGTCTTGCGGTAGACGTCGGCGGCTGGCGGCGACCCAAGCTGGTACTTGGTGGTGGTGCGCACGCCGTCGGGCAGCCTGCCGCCGAAGGCCTCGCCCACGACCATCTCGGCCTCGCCGCGCCCGTACCCTGGCGCCAGGTCGAGCAACGTAATGCCCGAATCGACGCCCGCCTTCACCGTCGCCACCGCCTCCTCGCGGGTGGTCGGCCCCCAGACGTTACCGATGCCGCCTCCGCCCAAAGTCAGGCTGCTGACGGGCCACAGCGTTCCCAGATACCTCGTTTCCATCCGGTTCTCCTTCCCTCGAGCGCCATCCCGAGCACTCTGCTGTCTCGCTCCCAAAACGGAACCCGGACCGTTCATCCCCGTTACAGGTTACGTACGGTAGAACAATACATCACCAACAGTCGGGAGACTTTCTCGTGATCAAGATAGGGGCATTGGCGGCGGTGACGTTCGTGGCGCTTGCCGCACCGGCCCACGCGGCCTGGCACAACATCGGTTCGGTCGACTTCGACCGGGGCGGCGACCATGAACGGCAGTACGGCAATTTCGGCGGGCCTGTCGAACGGCTCAGCTTCTCCGTCAGGGGCAACGAGGTTCATTGCCGTTCGGTGACCGCGACCTTCGGCAACGGCAAGACGCGCCAGATCTTCGACGGGCGCATCCGCGAAGGTGCAACGGTCAACGTGGACCTGCCCGGCCGCGAACGCAACGTGCGCCGGCTCGATTTCCGCTGCCGGTCCGATGGCAGGCGGCCCGCGCGGATCAACATTGGCGCCGACCTGGGCGGCTACGAAGATGCCTGGCGCCGGAACCCGGCGTGGAGCTGGATATTCGGCAACGGCCCGGGTCCCCGTCCACCCCATGCCGGCAATTATCCTCGTCCCGGCGTGTTCGACGGCTGGGTCCGCCTCGGCGTGGAGAGCTATGAGGGTCGCAGGGACCGCGAAACCGTTTCCACGGGCTGGAAGGGACGCAAGGTCGACCAGATCGCCCTGCGCGCCGTCGATGGAGACGCCCAGTGCCGGCGCGTATTCGTGACCTTCGGAAATGGCAAGACCCGTGACCTGGACATCGGCAACCGCGGCATGCTGCGGCAGGGCGACTTCCGCCGCATCGACCTTCCCGGCCGCGACCGCAACGTGACCGAGGTGCAGTTGGTCTGCCGGCCGGTGGGTGACCGGCGGGTCTTCATTGAAACCTACGCCCGCAAGTAGCTCCGGCAACGACAAGCCATGAAGGCTCCCCGGCCCGGCCGGGGAGCCTTCTTCTTTGCGGGTCCGTTAGGACTTCGAACTGCCACGAACCCGGCCGTGAAACGCTCACGCGATTAGCGTCTGGAACGAAAATGTCGAGCGTACCCCTCCATATGCCTCGAATCATGGTCAGCGCGGATCAGTCTGGACGTGCATCCTCGCCGAGGCCTGACCAACGCCCCTCACACGAACCGCCGAGGATGCGGCCGCAGGCGCGCTACCCCCGCGATGCAGTTGCGGCCCGCCCCTTCCGCATGCCATGGTCCCCATTTCGCGGGGGGCTGGCAGGGGACATGCGGGGGCATGATAGCGGCTGAGTATGGGGCGGCGTCCGACGGCTTCGCCGCCGCTTTCGCCAGGGCCGGCACGACCCGCTACTACCGGCTGGCCGGGAAGCCGGTCAGGATTCGCGTCGCCGGTCCGTCGCTGGCCGAGGAAATCGATCTGCCGCTGCGTCATCTGCGCCTCGAGTCGGCGCTCCCGCCGACGGACATCGCGCTGTCGATCGACATGTGGAACGCCGAGGAAACCGGGGTTGCCGCGGTTCCGGCCGACGGCGAGGACCTGGAAAGCCCGTTCGGCCTGTTTTTCGCGTCCGACGACAGGCGCTATCTGGGAATCCGCCGCGAGTCCGGTTCGCTGTGGCAGGACTGCGCCGAGAACCGCATCGTCGGCTGCTCCATCGACCTGGCGTCCCGGGCGATCGACGAGCGCGCCCGGCCGTTTCACCGGCTGCTGGCGGTGTGGCTCGGCAACCAGGGCATCCAGTTCGTCCACGCGGGCCTCGTCGCACGCCGCGATCCTCAGGGCACGCTGAAGGGAATCCTGTTCGTGGGGCGGGGCGGCAGCGGCAAGACCACCTCGTCGATCGCGTGTTTCCGGGGCGGCCTGATCTATCTGGGGGACGACTTCATCGGGCTGGAACGGGCGGGCGATGGATTCTTGGGTCACAGCCTGTTCGGCTCGTGCCTGGTGAATGTCGATCACATCCGCCGTTTTCCCGACCTGTCGGCGCGGTCGCTGGCGCCGCGTCTCGATCACGAACAGAAGGCGGTGATCTACATGGCGCCCATCGACGGCGCGCTGCTGGCCGACAAGGTGACGATCGCCGCTGTGGTCATGCCCAAGGTCGTCGACCGGCCCGATACGGTCTACCGGCCCGCCACGAAAGGCCAGGCGCTGCTCACCCTTGCCCCCAGCTCGGTGATGTCGCTGCCGATCATGATGGACGACCCGATGGACCGCCTTGCGGACCTGGTCGGCGCCGTGCCGTCGTTCTGGCTGGAGCTTGGCCGCGACGTCGACCAGATCGCCGGCACGGTGAACCGGCTGTTCGACGAACTCGACGCGAGGCGAGCGCCATGAGCCTGCCGCGGATACTCTACTGGGCCGAGATGTTCTGGCCCAATATCGGCGGCATCGAATCGTTCGGCGCGGCCGTCCTGCCCCGCCTGGCCGAACGCGGCTACCAGATCGACGTCCTCTCCGGCGACTACGACGGCAGCGAGCCCGCCTTCGAGGTGATGCGGGGCATCCGCATCCACCGGCTGCCGCTGCGCGCCGCCATCGCCGCTAACGACCCGGAGACGCTGCTGCGGACGATCGGGCAGGTGCGGCGCCTGAAGAAGGAGATCGCGGCGGACGTCATTCATCTCAACTTCAGCGGACCGATGGTCTACTACCACCTGCGCACCGCCGACGCCCATCCCGCGCGGCTGTTCACCCATTTTCACGGAACCATGGACCGGGTGCGCGCGAGTGGGTCGATTCTCAAGGAACTGCTCGTACGTTCGGACTGGTTCGTCGCCAATTCGCGCATGGTGCGCGACGACTTCCTGCTGGCCACCCCGGAAATCGCCGACCGCACCTCGATCATCTACTGCGGCGTGGAGCCGCCGCCCTCGCCCGCCGCCATGGACACCGAGAGCCCCCCGGTCCTGCTGTTTGTCGGCCGGCTGATCAGAGACAAGGGCGTCGACCTCGCCATCGAGGCGTTTCACAAACTGCTGTCCCGCCATCCCGAGGCCCGGCTGCTGATCGCCGGCGAGGGCGACGAACGGCCGGGGCTGGAGGCGCTGGCGGCGTCGCTGGGCCTGACGGATACCGTGGAATTCCTCGGCTGGGTCCGGGCAGTCGATGTGCCTGCGCTCATGGCAAGGGCGACTCTTCTGCTGATGCCGTCGCGCTGGCGCGAACCGTTCGGCCTCGTCGCAGTGGAGGCGGCGCTGCAATGCCGCCCCGTGATCGGCACCACCGACGGCGGACTGGAGGAGATCATCATCGATGGCGTCACCGGCCGGCTGGTGCCCCGGAACGACGCGGACGCCGTGGCGGAGGCAGCCGACGCGCTGTTGTCGGACCGCGAGGCGCTGGTCGGCATGGGCATTCGTGCCAGGGAGCACGCCATGCGTTCGTTCAGCCTGGACGCCTCGGCCGAAGCGCTGGACGCGGCGTACCGGCGTCTGGCTGGAGACGCCTAGTCGCGACCGGCTTTCGGTTACCGGTCCATCATGCTAGTTCAACCAACTCGGAGCATGAGGAACCGCCGTGGTCGAGACAGTGAGCTGCATCCTGCCGGTCTATAACGGCGCCGATTACCTCGAGGAGGCCGTCGCCAGCGTCGAGGCCCAGAGCTGGGGGCCGGTCGAGATCCTCGTGGTCGACGACGGCTCGACCGATGGTACGCCAGACCTCATTGCCCGGCTCGGCACTAGGGTCCGCGCCTTCCGCCAGGAGAATGCCGGCGCCGCCGCCGCGCGCAATCTCGGGCTTGCGCACGCATCGGGATCGTTCATCGGGTTCCACGACGCCGACGACCTGTGGCTGCCACAAAAGATCGCCGTGCAAATGGCGCGCTTCGAAGCCCGTGCGGAACTGGACCTGTGCATATGCCGGGCCGAAAACTGGTGGATCGCTGAACTGTCCCATGAAGCCGAAGCCGCCGGGCTGGCCCTCACCGAAGGCCGTACTGGCGCATTTCCGACCGTGCTCGCCCGGCGGAGCCTGTTCGAACGGACAGGGCCTCTCGACAATCGGCTGAGGCATCTCGACATGACCGAGTGGCTGCTGAGGGTGGCGGATGTCGGCGCCGTGAGCGAGATGATCGATGAGCCCCTGGTGCGGCGCCGCATTCATTTCAGCAATACCAGCCGCCACCGCGGCGACAGCGAGGCGCGAGAAAGAATGATTATCGCCCAGAACCGGATCAGTCGGCGAAAACTGTCCTGACGGATGCCTGGCGCGCATCGATCTCTTCCCGGTACGGGGTGTAGCCAAAGCCATCTGCGACGCGCGATCCCGCCATGTTATCTTGGTCTCGTCGCCGACCGGCCAATCCGGCGGCCCGAGGGGGAATGCCGTGCCGGCACGAGTCATGCTGTTGGGTATGGACGGGTGCGAACCCGACCTGTTGTTGCGATGGAGCGAGGACGGGTCGCTGCCCAACCTCCGCTCCTTGCGCGAGCGAGGCACGGTCTGCCGGCTGAGCGGCCCGCCGGGTTGCGGCGACGACGGGGCCTGGGCCACCGCCTATACCGGCGTATGGCCCGCGACCCACGGCCGCTTCTACTACCGGCACATGCGGCCAGGCACCTATGCCCTGCCCCAGTTCGGGGACAGCGACCTGCGGCATGAACCGATCTGGAGTACGCTGGGACGCTGCGGCAAGCGGGTGGCCGTCCTCGACGTGCCCAAGAGTCCGCCGCCGGCGACCCTCAACGGCCTCTACCTGGGCGACTGGCTGGTGCATGGCCGCGATCATGCCGAACCCGTGAGCTATCCGCCCGGCTTTTCGGCCGAGGTCGTCGCCGAATTCGGCGAAGCCCCCGAAAGCCTCTGCCACTTCACCCAGCCGTCGCTCGACGCCGCCGGCTATGCGGCGATGCTCGCGCGCCTCGAGACCAGCGCCGCCATGAAGCGCGACCTGTGCCTTTCTGTGCTGGGGCGGGAAGACTGGGACCTGTTCTTCGCCGTGTTCAAGGAAGGGCATTGCGCCGGGCATCACGGCTGGCACCTTCACGACCACGACCATCCGGCCCACGCGCCCGACATCGCCGAGAACACCGGCGATCCCCTGCTCGCGATCTACCGGGCCGTGGACCGCGCGCTGGGTGAGGTCATCGCCGGCGCGGCGCCCGATACGACGATCATGGTCTTCTCCGCCCTCGGCATGGGCCCCAATTATGGAATGGCGACCCTGCTGCCCGCCATCCTCAACCGGCTCGACCCGACGCCCCGCCGCCTTACCATCGCCGCACGGAATTTCTTCAAGCCCCTGGGCTCATGGCTCTATGCCACCACGAGAGGACGTCTCCGCGAACTGGTGGCGGACGCGGCCGGTGCCGTCGGCGCCCGGTACCGCAAGGGCCAACGGTCTTTCGCCATCGAGCCGAACGAAAACGTCAGCGGCATCCGCCTCAACCTCGTCGGCCGGGAAGTTCGCGGCGAGATCCGGCCGGGCCCGGAAGCGGAGGCCTATTGCCGCCAGCTGACCGACGACCTGCTCGACATCGTCGATCCCGAAACCGGCGAGCCATTGATCGAGGCAGTGGTGCCGAGCGCCGACTGCTATGAGGGTAACCTGCTGGATCACCTGCCCGATCTGCTGGTGTTCTGGAATCTCTCGCGCCCGTTCTCTACTGCCGCGTCGCCGAAAATCGGCCGTCTCCACATGAACGGTCCGGTCCGCCGCACCGGCTCCCACATGCCCGGCGGGCTGTTGTTCGCTGCGGGCCCCGGCATTCGTAGCCGGGACCATCTGGCCCCGCGACCGCTAGTCGATCTGGCGGCCACGGTTGGCGCGCTGCTGGACGTGGAACTGGAAGGGTGCGAAGGATCGCCGATCTTCGGTCAGGCGGCCGACCTGCCGGCCTCCAGGCCTGCCTGATCATCAAGCGTGGGTTGAATGGTCCGGCCGATCGACTGTAATGTTTTCGCAACGATCGGGACGATTGGGCCAAGGGGTTGACCTATCTGCTGCTGCTATGCGGCTGCGTGTCCGGCGACTACGCCGCCGACACGCTTGCGCGCTTACGACAGGCGCTGCCTGCTCCGTCCGACACGGAGGGTTGGGGCGCGCTGATCGACGTAGCCGACAAGGCCGGGCTCGCACCCGCGTTCTGGCTCGCCATGGAAAGCAAGGACCTGCTCGGCATGATGCCGCAGGCACTGCGCAGCGCGCTGCAGCGGCGGCACATGATGAACATGATGCGCAACGAGCGTATCCGCGCCCAGGGCCTCGACGTCATCGCGATCTGCGAGAGGCTCGGTGTCGCGCCGACCATCCTGAAGGGCGGCGCCGCCTTGTTCGAGTCTCCCCCCGAGTTGATCGGCCGGCGGTTCATGTGGGACCTGGACTTTCTGCTGCCCGCCGACGCCGTCGAGCCGGTGGCGCAGGCCATGATCGCAGGCGGCTTCAAGGTCACCGAGGAGCCCAACGACGACTGGGTCTACACCTATCCGGCCATGCGCCGGAAAGGCGACGTGTCGGATATCGAACTTCACCACCGGGTCGGCCAGCAGCGATCCCTGCTGTCCGCGGCGACCGCCCTGCGGGACGCACTGCCCATCCCGCGCGAGCCGCGCCTGCGTACCCTGTCGCCCACCCACCGGGTATGGCACAACATCTTCCATTCCCAGGTCCAGGACCAGGGCCACGTGCTGGGTTTGATCCGCGCGCGCCAACTGGTCGATCTGGAGCACATCTGCCGCACCCATGCCGGCGACATCGATTGGCCGGCGCTGGAGCGGCTGATGCGCGGCGCCGGCATGCACGGCGTGCTGCGGGCACGGCTTCACCAGGCCCAGCAGCTCGTCGGACTGCCTTGGCCGCTGGCCGAACCGCCGGGGTTGGCGGCGCGCATGCATCACCGGCACGCTGTTTCGCTGCTGACGTCGCCGCGCACCATGGCGGTCACCCAGTCGCTGCGCGCGCTGACGGCGCCGTTCAAGAAGCACCATATCGACCTGATCTATGGCTGCGGCATCCGCAACCCTCTGAAGCTGGCGCTCGCCCGGCTGCGCCATGCCCGCGTCATCGCCTCGCGCCATCGCGGACGCCTGCTCGACCGTCTTTTGCTGAAGCGGCGTTTCAACACCTGACGTGGCCTGCGCGATGGATTTCGACAGCATCTTCCGAGCCGCGTCGAGCCGCTTCGACGCCGCCTATGCCCGTGGCGGGACCCCCACCGACTATCTGGTGGGCGGCCGTCCGGTCCGCATCCGTGTCGCCGGCGCGGCGCTTGCAGAGGAGATCGACCTGCCGCTGCGGCACCTCAGGACGACGGTGCCCGCCATGCCGGAGCTGGCCATCGACCTGTGGGACCAGGGCGAGACGGGCGTGGACGCGGTCATGGGACCGCCGCTGACCGACGCGCTTCCCTTCGGCAATGTCTCCATGTCCGACGATCGGCGCTTTCTGGGCGAGCAGCGGCCGTCGGGGGCGCTCTGGTATGACCGACGCGCCAACAGGGTAGTCGGATCGGTGCAGGACCTGAAGCGCCGCATGCTCGACGAGCGGGCTCGCCCGTTTCACCGGTTCTTCTGCGTCTGGCTCGCCGACCACGGCATCCAGTTCGTCCACTCGGGACTGATCGCCCGCACCGGTGCCGACGGCCGCCCCGTCGGCATGCTCTTCGTGGGCATGGGCGGCACCGGCAAGACCACCTCGTCCATCGCCTGCTTCCGGGCCGGCCTCGCCTATCTGGGCGACGACGCCATCGGGATCGAGCAGGCCGGGGATGGCTTCGTGGGCCACGGCTTCTACGCATCGTGCCTGATCGACGTCGATCACATCCGGCGCTTTCCGGACCTGCAGGCCCGGTCGCTGCCGCCGCTGAACGATTACGAGGAGAAGGCCGTGGTCTATCTGGCGCCGATCGACGCGGCCCGCGTCGAAAGCCGCGTGCGCATCGCGGCCGTCGTGCTGCCGCGCATTCTCGACCAGTCGGATACGGCCGCGCGCCCGGTGAGCAAGGGACGCGCCCTCCTGTCGCTGGCGCCGAGCTCGATCATGCAGCTGCCCATCACCACCCACGGCGCCATCGACCGCCTGGCGGACCTTATCGCCCGGGTGCCGACCTACTGTCTCGAACTAGGCCGCGACGTCGAGGCGATTCCGGCCGCGGTGAACGCGCTGTTCGATTCGCTGGAGACGGCGTCGACATGATGCCGCGTTTTCCTTTTCCGCCTGTCATGCTATTGAAAAACATCATCCAGAGGGGGCCGCCTTGGGCAAGAGCTACAGACTGAACGAGCCGGACGTCACCGCCAAGGTGATGGACGGCGAAGCCGTGATCATCCATCTCGGTACCGGCATCTACTACAGCATGGACGGCGTGGGTTGCGCGGTCTGGGAATGCATCACCGCCGGCGGCGACGTCGACGCCATCGCCGGTTCGCTGGCGGATCGCTACGGCATCGACCGGAGCGTCGCGTCGGCCGATGTCGGCCGGCTGATCGAGGACCTGATCGATCAGCAGCTCGTGGTTCCGGCCGATGGCACACATGCCGCTACCGGATTGGATGCAGCGCCGGCCGCCTATACGGCCCCGGCGCTCAACCGGTATGACGATATGGCCGAACTGCTTGCCCTCGACCCGCCGCTGCCGGCCGCGCCGCGCTGACGGTCGGCAACGGGTTTGCGCCCCGCAGGGACATGAATCGGACGGGCCTCGGCGCCGCCTTGGCGGCCGCGATCCTGCCGGACGCCACCGACACACTGCTGTTGCGCGCCTGCCTCCAGGAGGCCGGACCCGCGCGCGCGGCCTGGAACGACTGGTCCGCCCGTGTGGGCAATCCGAAGTCCATGCTTGAGGCCGAGACCCGCGGCCTGAAGGGCATGCTGCCCATGATCGACGGCGCGTTCCGCCGACACGGGTTGCCCGGCCCGGACGGCATGGGCATCTATCTCAAGGCGGCGACGCTGCGCGAGGATCTGCGAACCCGGCTGATAACCGGCTTCGTCTCGGGCGTGCTCGACGAATTCGAACAGGACGGCATCGCCTTCACCATGCTGGGCGGCATCGTCGCCGCCCATACGGTCTATGACCGCCCCACCCTGCGCCATTGCCATGCCGTCGACATCATGGTGGCGCCGGCTGACCGGTCCCGCGCGCCGGCGGCGCTGGGACGCGCCGGCTTCCTGCCGCTGGCCGGCTCGGCCACCGAGTTCCGCCACACCGACGGGCTGGCGCTCCACCTTTGGCCCGACATCGCGTTCCATCCGTACCACCGCGCCCCGGACGGCGGCGTCGCGCGGCGAGCCCTGCCCTTCGGCCTTGGCGGCCGGACCGTCCCGGGCGCATCGTCCACGGACAGGTTGATCATGGCCCTGTCCCGCGCCGCCTCGACGCCGGAACGGGGCAATCTTCGATGGGCCTGCGACGCCTTCCTGACCGCGCCCTCCGTGGACTGGCCTCTGTTCCTCGGCGAGATCGAGCGGCGGCGCATGGGGCCGGCCGCAGCGCTGCTGTGCCGGCATCAGGCCGAGGCGCTGGACGCGCCGATCCCCAACGATGTTCTCGACCGGCTCGACCGGCTTGCCGCCGAGGCGAGCCCCCTCGACCGCGAGGCGGCTCTTTCGGGCGCGCTGACCGGCCTTTCGGCCGCGAAGCGAGCCCTGGCGGCTCCTGGGATCGACGGTCCTGCACGGCGAGCCATCATTCGCTACCTGGCGCTGCCATCGGACCAGTGCATGGAATGGACCTACGGTCCGGCCAATGGGCCGCGAAGGGTCCTCCAGCGCCTGCACCGCCCGATCCGCTACGCCGTCGACCGAATACGCCGGCGGATCGCGGGGTAGTTGCGCGGCCAGGGCACGGGTGCAATGGTGCGGAGCCTTTGAAAACGGGGGGGAATATCCATGTCCACGGCAGCCGAGGCCGCAGCACCAACCGACAACAAGAGCGCCAACAGTACCGGCCGCATCGTCGTCGCCAGCTTCGTCGGCACCGCCATCGAGTTCTACGACTTCTATGTCTACGCGACGGCCACAGCCCTGGTGTTCGGGCATCTGTTCTTCCCGAGGGAATCGGCGAGCGCTGCCCAGCTGCTGTCGTTCGCCACTTTCAGCATCGCCTTCATCGCCCGGCCGCTGGGCTCGGCGCTGTTCGGCCATTTCGGCGACCGCATCGGGCGCAAGACCACGCTGGTCGCGTCGCTGATGATCATGGGCGTCTCGACCACGCTGGTGGGCCTGTTGCCCACCTACGAGACCATCGGCCTCGTCGCGCCTGTCGTGCTGTGCATCCTGCGTTTCGGCCAGGGCATCGGCCTGGGCGGCGAATGGGGAGGTGCGGCGCTGCTCGCCGTCGAGAACGCGCCGCCCGGCAAGCGTGCCTGGTTTGGCATGTTCCCCCAGCTTGGCGCGCCGGTCGGCTTCATCGCCGCCAACGGCCTGTTCCTGGTCCTCGCCGGCATGCTGGACGACGAGCAGTTCCGCGCCTGGGGCTGGCGCATCCCGTTCATCGCCAGCGCGGCGCTGCTGGCGGTGGGCCTCTATGTCCGGCTCAAGCTGGTGGAAAGCCCCTATTTCCGGCAGGCCATGGAAAACGACCGGAAACAGCGGGTGCCGCTCGGCACGCTGCTGCGGCTGCATCTGAAGGACACGGTACTCGGCACGCTCGCCATGGTGGCCTGCTATGCGGTGTTCTATCTGTCCACGGTGTTCTCGCTGGGCTTCGGCACCACCAGGTTGGGCTACAGCCGCGAGGAGTTCCTCACCATGCTGCTCGTCGCCATCACCTTCATGGCGCTGGGCATCCTGATCTCGGCCTGGCTCAGCGACAAGGTGGGGCGAAAGCCCGTGCTGCTCGCCGGGCTGGTGCTGACCGGCCTGATGGGCTTCCTGCTGGAGCCGATGATGGGCGCCGGCCAGCCGTTCGAGGTCACCGCGTTCCTGTCCATCGCCTTGCTGTGCATGGGGCTGATCTTCGGCCCCATGGGCGCGGTGCTGTCCGAGTTGTTCCCGACCCAGGTGCGCTACACCGGCGCCTCGGTCACCTACAACATGGGCGGTATCCTGGGCGCGTCCTTCGCGCCGCTGATCGCGCTCCAGCTCGCCGAGATCGGCGGATTGGGCTATGTGGGACTCTATCTGACGGCGACGGCCGTGCTGAGCTTCATCGCCATCCTGCTGATGCGGGAGACGCGGCACGAGGCGCTGGGAGATTAGTTGTCAGGCGTTGTTGTGTATTCAATTTTGGTTATATTGAATACATGAATCCAGGGAGCCCGGAGTGCCCAGAACCACGACGTTGACCGTCCGCATCGGCGGCTCGCTGAGCGATTTCGTCGCCGAGAACGTCGGCGACAACGGGGCGTACGAAAACGTAAGCGAATATATTCGTGACCTTATCCGCCGCGACAAGGAACGGGTCGAGGAGCTGGCGTTCGAGCGATTGAAGGCCGAACTCGAACACGCATTCGGTGCGCCGGAGTCATCCTACAAGCCATTGACGGCAGCCGAAGTCATCGCTCGGAACCGGGACTGAGGCCGTGGCCGCCATCCTCGTACAGGATGCGGCGGCCCCTCGTATCGACGACAGCTACAGCTACACCCGGAATCGCTGGGGACCCGAGCAGGCTGAGCGATATATCAAGGGACTGTTCGAATCTTTCGACGGGATCGAACGCCACGCCGCGACATCGCGCCCGATCCCCGCAGCCTTTGGCGTTCGCGGCTTTTTCTTCCGATACCAAAGCCATGTCGTCTACTGGCGCAGACTGTCCAGCGGAGACATCGGTATCGTGACGGTCCTCCACGAACGCATGCATCAGATAGACCGCCTCCGCGAGGATTTCGGCTTCTGAATGGACCGCTCACGAACGGTCGAGCGCCGCCTCGAGCAGCACAAGCCGGTCATTGCCCCAGAAAAGGCGCTCGCCGAGGAAGAAGCTCGGCACGCCGAACGCGCCTCGGGCGCGGGCCTCGTCGATCAGCGCCTCATGCCTCGCGGCGACCTCGGCTGCGGCCATATCCTGCGTAAATCGGGCGGCGTCGATCCCCAATGCGCCGGGGACCGAGGCGATCGCCGGGTCGTCGATAACGGCTCCGTCGACGAAAATCATCCGGTGCAGCAAGCGGCAGCACGCCACCAGCGCACCCTGTAGTTCTGCCGCCAGGCAGGCGAGCGCCAAGGCAGCCGGATCGGTGCGGAATGCCGCGGGCTCGCGGAAGGGCACGCCGTAGAACTCTGCCCAGCTCCTGGCGTCGTATTCCCGGTAGGCCCAGTCATACTGTCCCGAGACCGGTTCACCATGAAATGGACTGGCGCCGCGCCGGGCGATCAGCATGCCGCTGGCGATCGGTTTCCATACGAAGCGGCAGCCATGCTGCAGCTCGATGCGGTCCAGCTGGGTCGCCGCCAGGTAGGAATAGCGGCTGCCCAGCCCGAGATAGAAGTCGATTTCGACGGGTTCTGCCATGGGATGCGGTCCTCCCGGATGCCACAACCCATAGAGCTTGCGGCCGCCCCGCGCTAGTCTCTACCTGGGAAGCGAAAGGGAGGACCGTCATGGCGAACATCACGCTGGCCCAGGCAAACACCATCATCGCGGCGGCGCTCGCCAAGGGCGCGGAGATGAAGCTGCGGCCGCTGGGCGTCGCCGTGCTGGACTCGGGCGGCAAGCTGATCGCCTTCCAGCTGCAGGACAACACGTCGACATTGCGGCCGCAGATCGCCATCGGCAAGGCCTCGGGCGCGCTGGCGCTGGGCATCTCGTCACGCAAGATCGAGGAGCTGTCGAAAATCCGGCCTGGCTTCGCATCGTCCCTCGACCGCATCTCGCGCGACGGCGTCGTCGCCGCGGCCGGCGGCGTGATCATCGTCGGCGACGACGGCCAACCCATCGGCGCCGTCGGCATCACCGGCGACACCTCCGATGCCGACGAAGCCTGCGCCCTGGCCGGCATCGCCGCCGCCGGTTTGAAGCCGCAGGGCTGAGGCCGTCCGCCCTACGCCGACGGCGCCCCGGACCGGCGGCCCAGAGCATGATCCGCTCAGGTCGGCGCGACCTGGGCGGTGAATCATGCTCTATCTTCTTGAATCTAGAGCAAATGACGCCGATCAGATTGACTCAATCTGATCGGCTTTTGCTCTAGACTGGCGACCAGCAGTGCCAGGACGCCGAGGGCAACTACCGATCCGAGGCCCATGAGCGCGAACGTGATCTGGTACCCGCCCACGGCGCGTAGCGTTCCCAGCAGCGCGGCGCCCGCGGACGTGCCCAGATTCACGACGGCCATGTAGATGGCGAACTGGGTCGCGGCGACATGCCTCTCGCAAAGACGCATGGCGGTTGCATAGAGCGCGACCGACATCACGACGTAGAGCACGCCATAGACCAGCATGTAGGCTTCGATGACCCCACCGGAGTTCCAATGCGGCCGCAGGACCGCCATCGCCAGATGGGTCGCCGCGGTCAGCGCCAGCGACAGGGCGAGGATTCTCGCCGCGCCGAACCTGTCGATCACCGGGCCGCCGATCGCCATGCCGAACAGGCCCGCGGCCAGACCCGCCCACATCGCGACGGTCGAGAAATAGTCCTGCGCCCAGGTCAGCTCCTGCACCGCGAGGACGGGAAGCGCCGCCGTGTCCAGGCCATAGACCATGAGCGCCAGGAAGGTCAGCAGGATCAACAGCATGCTGGCGCGAGGGACGAGTGCACGCCAAAGATCGACTCCGATGGCGCGCCAATTGTCGAGCTGCAGTTCGCGGGCCACGGGCGACGCCTCTCCGGCCGACCAGGGCACCAGCCGCTCGCCGGGCCGCTCCCGCAGCAGCAGCGGCACCAGCATGACCAGGCCGACCAGGATGGCGACCACCACGACCGCGCTGTCGAACCCCCATGCCGCCATGACGGCGCCGCTGAGGCCGGCGCTCGCGGAGATGCCGATGGTCTTGCCGCCCCACATGATGCCGTTGGCCCTGGCCCGTTCGCCCTCGGGCAGGATGTCGATGGCCATGCCGTCGATCGCCACGTCCTGGAACGACGCGAAAAAGTTGATTGAAAAGCCGATCGCCGTCAGGGCACCAAGTCCGCCTGCCGGATCCGGCACGGCGAGAAGCGTGAGAAGACCGCCGGTCAGGCCGCACTGGGCCGCGAGAATCCACGGCCGTCGCCGCCCCATGGGAAGATAGGTCCACCGCTCGATCAGCGGGCCGTTCAGCAGCTTGAGGCTCCAGGGAAGCAGGATGATGGCCACATACTGGCCGATGTCGCTGGCCGAAATGCCCTGGGCCGCCAACCAGGCGGGCACGGTGACATAGAGCAGGCCCTCCGGCAGCCCCTGCCCCAGATACAGCGTGCCGAGCGCGCCGAGGCGGAGACCGCGATGTTCGGTCAGAGTAGCCGGCAACGACTATGGCCTGTCGAACGCGATATGCAATGCCGTCAGCCCCCGCATCATGAAGTTGCGCATGTGGCCCGGAGGCTCAAAGCCGGGCGCCAGTCGGA
>JBFWZH010000010.1:0-134054 GCA_050185585.1 Sphingomonadales bacterium
TGGCCAATGGACCGTCATCTTCGCAAGTCGCCCCATCGCCCAGATCAACCTGCGCGATGGAACAGTGCAAACTGTCACCCATGTCTCCGAACAGGTGTAACCTATGTCCCCGGTCCAAACACTCCCAAAGGGAGAGGGAAAGACTCCCGTGCCGAGAGATCAAGCTAGATGGCTACCGTTCTAGAGGGTTGCCGTAAAGGTATTATTCTGGTGACAGTGCATTCAAGTTACACGCTGAGTGTCGTTTATTCGTCACCCCTCGAACACGAACTCCACCAGCGAGCAGTCGTCGTCGAACGCCGTCTTGCCCTGCACCGCCTGCACCGTCTCGATGATGCAGTCGACCCGCTCCTGGCAGGTATCGTGGGTGAGGCCGGTGAGGATGGCGATGAACTCGTCGAAGGGCAGCATGCCGCCGTCGTCCTTCTTCTCCACCTCGAACACGCCGTCGCTGTAGAGGTACAGCTTCGAGCCCGGCGGCACCGTGGTCGAGAAGCTGTCGTAGTCGAGGCCCTCGAAGGTGCCGATGGGCAGGCCGATGCCTTGCAGCTGCTTGGGCTCCTCGCCCGGCGCCAGCAGGATGGGCGGCGGGTGGCCGGCGGCGGCATAGTCCAGCTTCCGGGTCGAGAGTTCGTAAACCCCGTACCAGATGGTGAAGTAAAGGTTGTTCTGCCGCTCCATCGGATAGGCGTTGTTCAGCGCCTCGAGCACCCGGTCGGGCAGCAGGAAGTCGATGCCGGGCAGGCTCCTCGTGCTGAGGGCGTTGAGCGCCGAAACCGACAGCAGCGCCGAGCCCACACCATGGCCGCAGACATCGAGCACGAACATGGCGAAATGGTCGTCGTCCAGCCAATGGTACGAGAACGCGTCGCCGCCCAGCGAGCTCGACGGAATGAACGTCCAGGCGCTCGCCATCGGCGCGGTGATCGGCGGCGGCAGGATCGAGCGCACATAGGCCGCTGCCTCCTGCAATTCCGAATGCAGCCGCGTATAGGCCGCGTTCCGCTCCTGCAGCGCCTGGTAGCCGCGGGCGTGATGGCGGATACGGGCGATCAGCTCCACGGCCGCCGGCAGCTTCACCAGATAGTCGTTGGCGCCGCGCGAGAACGCCTCGGCCTTCACCTCGGCGTCGTCGTTGGCCGACAGCACCACAAGCGGAACCTCGCGCAATTCCGGGTCGGCGCGCATGGCGGTGACGATCTCCATGCCGTCGGCGTCGGGCATCACCAGGTCCTGCAGGATCACCTGCGGCTGGAACTCGCGCGCCATGTCCAGCGCCTTCGCGCCTTCGCCGCACCATTTCAGCTCCAGGTCCGCCTCGGGGCGCAGCATGGAGGCGACGGCAGCGTTGACCAGCCGCTGGTCGTCGACGAGGAGAACGCGGATGGGCTCGCTCATTTGCTGGGTTCCTTGATGGCGGCCACGGCCTTGGGGCCGATGGCGGAGAGCGGCAGGATTTCGACGGCGGCGCCGATCTCGGCGGCGGCCTTCGGCATGCCCCAGACCACCGATGTCTGGCGGTCCTGGGCGATGGTGTGGAAACCGGCCCGGCGCATGGCCAGCAGCCCGTCGGCGCCGTCCCGGCCCATGCCGGTCAGCAGCACGCCGCAGCCCTTCAGGCCGCGCCGGCGGGCGGCGCTGTGGAAGAACGCGTCGACCGACGGTTTGTAGGAGCTATCGCGCGGCTCGGGCGTATAGGCGAGGCGGCCGCCGGGGCCGATCACCAGATGGTCCGGGCCGGCGGCGATCAGGATCTGGCCCCTCGCCAGCCGGTCGCTTTCCAGCGCCGGGCGCACCGGCCGGCCGCAGCGGCGGGTCAGCCACTCGGCGAGGCCCGAGGCGAAATGCTCGTCGACATGCTGGACGATGATGACGGCGGCGGGCAGCGCGGCCGGGAAGCCGCCGATGATCTCGGAAACCGCGTGCGGTCCGCCCGTCGACGCGCCGATGGCGATCAGCGGCGGCTCCTCGGGCAATGCGGCCTGCGCCGCGCCGGTCGCCGCCGGCCTGCCCGCCGGGCGGCGCAGCAGCTTGGTGACGATGGCGATCTTGTCCTGCAGCGGCCGGGCGCCGTCGATGGCGCCCGACAGGCCCAGCACCGGCGTCTGGATGGCGTCGAGCGCGCCGTGCGCCATGGCGTCGTAGACCATGTCGAGATGCCCGGTCACCGTCGAGGTCACCACCAGGATCGCGCAGGGCGTCTCCTTCATGATCCGGCGCGTCGCCTCGACCCCGTCCATCACCGGCATGATCAGGTCCATCAGGATCAGGTCGGCGGGATCGGATGCGGCCTTCTGCACCGCCTCGGCGCCGTTGGCCGCCGTCCAGGCCACCGTGCAGCCGGGCGTCGCCGCCACCACGCGGCGCAGCGCGGCGGTCGCCAGCATGACATCGTTGACGATTCCTATTCTCATTCGGCCCGGTTCTTCATTCGGTCAGCGGCCCGCCGATCAGCTCTTCGACAGCCTTCAGCAGGCTGTCGTCGCGAAAGCTCGCCTTGGTGATGTATCGGTCGGCGCCCGCCTCGAAGCCCGCGCGCCGGTCTTCCTCGCGCTCCTTGTAGGACACGATCATGACCGGCAGGTCGCGCAGCCGAGCATCCTCGCGCACCGCCCGCGTCAGGTCGATGCCGGTCATGCGCGGCATGTCCACGTCGGTCAGCAGCAAATCGTAATTGCCCAGCCGCAGCGCATTCCATCCCGCCACGCCATCTACTGCGACATCCACCAGGTAACCCGCCCGCTCCAGCAGCTTGCGCTCGGTCTCGCGCACGGTGAGGCTGTCGTCGACGACCAGGATGTGCCGCAGTCGCCGCGCGCTGTCGGCCCGGCCCCGGCGGTTGCCGCGCAGCCGGCCCTGCGCCAGCAGGCTGTCGACCGACCGCACCAGATCCTCGATGTCGAGGATCAGCACCGCGGTGCCGTTGTCGAGCAGCGAGGAGGCGAGCACGTCCGGCACCTTGCCGAGCCGCGGATCGAGCGGGCGCACCACCAGCTCCTGCTCGCCGGCGACGTCGTCCACCTCGAGGCCGAAGCGCTGGCCCTGCTCCCGGATCATCACCAGGGTCACGAATTCCTTGTGATGGTCCTCGTCGGTGAATTCCAGCACTTCCGCCAGCGGCACCACCCCCACATCGACGCCGTCGACCTCGACGACCCGGCGCCCCTCGATCATCCGGATCGACCAGGCCGGGACCTGGCGGATCTCGTCGACGCGGGCCAGCGGCAGCGCCCAGGGCGTCCCGTCGATATGGATGATCATGGCCCGCACCACCGAGCGCGCGACCGGCATCTGCAGCTCGAAAACGGTGCCCTGGCCGTACGTCGATGTGACGTGGACCATGCCGCCTGCCCGCTGCACGGTGGACTGCACCACGTCGAGGCCCACGCCCCGCCCCGAGATGTCGGTGACCTGCGCGGCGGTGCTGAAGCCGGGCAGGAACAGGAACTCCAGCGTCTCCGGCTCGCTCAGCGTGGCCGCCGTGTCGGCGTCGATCAGGCCCTTCTCGACGATGCGCTCGCGCAGCCGGGCGACGTCGATGCCCTTGCCGTCGTCCCTTACGGTCACCACGAGGGCGCCGCCCCGATGCTTGGCTTCGAGCGTGATCGCGCCTTCCTCCGGCTTGCCGGCCGCGCGGCGGGCCTCGGGTTGCTCCAGGCCGTGGTCGACGGCGTTGCGCAGTAGATGGCCCAGGGGCGAGTCCAGCGCGCCGGCGATGTCCCGGTCCATCTGGGTGCCGTGTCCGACGATCCCCAGGCTCGCCTTCTTGCCGAGCTGGCGGGCCACGTCGCGCACCAGCCGCGGAAAGCCGCCGACCACGTCCGAGAACGGCCGCATGCGGCTGCGCAGAACCTCGCCATAGAGAAGGTCGGCATTGACCAGCGAGCGTCCCGACTGGGTCTCGAACTCGTCGATGCGCTGGGCGAAATCGTCGCGCAGCCCGGCGATCTCCAGGCGCACCGCCTCGTTGGCCGAGCGCCGGTTGATGCCGGCCCCGGCTTCATTGCCCAGCGCCCGCTCCAGCCGGGCGAGCCTGCGGCGGACCTGCTGCAGCGCGTCCACCGTCCCCTGCAGCCGCTTGGCGTCTACCAGCACCTGTGCCGACACCGCCATGAAGCGGGCGAGCGCCTCCGTGCTCACCTTCACCGACTGCAGGGCGCGTCCCTCGGCCGTGCTTACCCCGGTTACCGGCGCGGGTGCTTCCGCCGCAGCGGCGGGCTCAGGCGGAGGAGCTTCCACCGCCACGGCCGGCGGCGCCCGTTCCGGCGTCGAGGTCGGCTCTACCGGCGGCGGCGGCTCGGGCGCCGGCGGCGTCGGGGCAGGGGCCGCGGCTGCTCGGCCGATCGCCTCCAGTTCGGCGATCAGCGCGCCGATGGACGCCGCCTCGGCTTCCAGCCAGGCCGCCATGGCGGTCAGGTCCACCTTGCCCAGATGGGCGAGGTAGTCGCCGGCCGCCAGCAGCCGGTCGATATGGTTGGCGTCGAGCGACAGCCTGCCCTTGCGGGCGCTCTCGAAGGCATCCTCCATGGCGTGGGCGAGCGCCACGCCCGGATCGATGCCTACGATCCGCGCCGCGCCCTTCAGCGAATGGGCGGCGCGCATGCAGGTGCCCAGATGCTGCGCGGCGTCGCCGCCGGCATCGAGCGCGACGATGGCGTCCTGCAGCACGGCGATCTGCTCCTCCACCTCGGCGCGGAACATGTCGAGCAGCTCGGCATCGACGTCGATGCTCATGCCAGGCACGCCTTGAACCGCCGCAGCAGCGGATCGGGCGCCAGCAGCGACACCCTCAGATCGTCCACCTCGAAGATGCCGGTGCTCGCCGGATCGGGCGATCGTTCCAGCGTGGCGGGGATGTGCCGGACGTGCTTCGGGTCGACGCGGACCACGCCCATGATCTCGTCGACCGGCGCCACCCACCGCTCCTCGCCCAGCTTCAGCATCAGCCAGCGGCGGATGCCGGCGGCCGGCTTGCCGTCACCGTCGTCGACGCCCAGGACGGCGTGCAGCGACATGCACAGCTCGATCTGGCCGTCGATGGCCGTCAGGCCGAGGAAGCCGGGATTGGTCCGGTGCGGTACCCGCCTGATCGGCGCCACCGGATGGATCTGGTCGATGACGCCGACCGGCAGGCCGTGCCACTCGGCGCCGAGGCGGAACGCCATGACCGGCATCCCCTCGTCGCGGAGTGCGCCGCTCGACATGTTGGTGTTGAGGCCGGTGACCTCGTCGATGTAGTCCTCTTCCGGCTCCCGGTCGAGGAACTCGCGCGCCGCGTCGACGAAGGTTGGGCAGTTGCGGCAATGGATGTGCTGCGCCAGCTCGGGGCAGCTCCGGTCGCCGTCGATGCCGATGATCTGCCAGCAGGGCACTCTCATGGCCGGCCCCCGAGCAGATGATCGAGGCTCACCTTGCTCGCCTCGTCGGCCGGGTCGAGATACAGCGCCTTCCTCAGATGGCGGATGGCGCCCGTTTTGTCATCGCGCGCCGCCAGGATCAGCCCGGCGAGCGCATGGCCCTCGGCGCTCATCGGCCGGAGGTCGAGCAGGTGCCGCAGCGGGGTCATCGCCTCGGCGAGCGCGCCTGCATCGGCCAGCCGCTTCGCTTCCCGCAGCAGTTCGGCGGGATCCCGCAGCGGCCGTGGCTCGACCAGGCGCCGCGGCGTCGGCATCGTGTCCGCGCGGGGCGCCGGCGCTGACTTGGGGGCGGGCGTACGGCACGGCTGGGCCGCATGAGCGCCGGCGGATGCCGTGAGGCAGAACGCCCGGCTCGGCCCGGCCGCGCTGAACCCCATCCCCATCAGCATGGCGGCTTCGGCGTGGCCGACGAACAGCGGCGCGCCGGGCGCCAGCGACTTGCGGATCAGCCCGACGATCCGCCGCCGTGCCGCCTCGTGCATATACATCAGCGCGTTGCGGCAGAATATGGCGTCGTAGGTGTTGCCCGCCGGCAGGTGCAGCAGGTTCACCTGCGCAAAGCTCACGCAGCGCCGAATCAGCCGGCCCATGCGCACGCCGCCGTCCGGCAGCGCATCCACATAGGGCCTCAGCATCTCGGCATGGTGGTTGCGCAGGCTGCGCGGCCCGTAGATCGCCATTCTCGCGGTCTCGACCATGGCGCCGCTCAGGTCGACGGCCTCGACGGCGATCGCCTCGGGGGAGACGCCGGCCTGCAGCAGCGCGGCGGCGATCGACCAGGCTTCCTCGCCGCTGGCGCAGGGCGCGCTTAGGACGCGCACCGGATCGGCCGCCGTGCGGCGCAGCCAGCCGGCGCGCGCAAGCTCGATCAGCCGGTCGAACGGCGCGACGTCACGGAAGAACCAGGTTTCGTGCACCAGCGCGCGCTCGACCAGCGCGGCCTGCTCGGTTTTGTCGGTCTTCAGGCTGGCAAGCCATGCGGCGCAGTCCAGGCCGCTCTGGCGCAGCCGGTGGTCGATGATCGACCCCAGCCAGCTTTCGGCCATCACCGCGACGTCGAGGCCCGCGGCGTCGTGCAGCAGCGCGCGCACCGCGCCCAGCGCCTTCGCGTCGTACGATGCCGCGGCCGTCACGGCGCGGCCTCGCGGAACAGCACGTCGTGGAACCGGTCCCACACCAGCGCCTGCGGATCGAGCAGCCGGACGACCTTGCCGTCGCCGACCAGCGTGCCCACGAAACCCGGGCGCTCCGGATCGGCGAGCGACGGCTTCTGGACGTCGGCGGCGCGGTATTCGACCGTGTCGGTGATGCCTTCGGCCCGCAGCGCCACGTTGCCGCGCTGGGTCGCGCCCTGCCAGCGGAACACCACCAGCCGCGTGGTCAGGTGCCACTCGCAGTCCTCGCCGAAGAACATCCGGCGCAGGTCGATCACCGGCACCATCCTTCCCCGCCAGTTGAACTCGCCGCAGACCTCGGCCGGCGCGTGCGGGATCGGGCGGATGCGCGAGTTCGGCAGGATCGCGGTCAGTCCCGCCAGATCCAGCGCGAAATGCTCGGTCCCCAGCCTGAAAAGCAGCGCCAGCATCAGCCTACTCGGTCTTGAATCGTCCCACTTCCGCCTCCAGCGTCGCCACGGCGGCGTTGAGCTGGTCCGCCGACTGGTGGAAATCCTGCAGCGAGTCCGCCGAGCGGCGGGCGATGTCGACCAGCTGCAGCATGGCCTCGTTGATCTGCTGCTCGCCCACGTTCTGGCTCTGCATGCCGTCATGCAGCGCCGCGAGCCGCGGCGACAGCGTCTGGATCTGCTCCAGGATGGCGGCGAACTGCTCGCCCACCGCGCCTGCGTCCGCGACGCTCCGGCGCACCTCCTCGGTGAAGCGGTCCATCTCCATCACCCCGCTCGACACCGCCGACTGCATCTCGCGCACCAGATTGTCGATGTCGAGGGTGGCGACGGCGGTCTGGTCCGCAAGACGCCGGATCTCCCGCGCGACCACGGCAAAGCCGCGTCCGGCCTCGCCGGCCTTCTCGGCCTCGATGGCGGCGTTCAGCGACAGCAGGTTGGTCTGGTCGGCGACCTTGGTGATGGTGGTGACCACCGAGCCGATATTGGTTGCCCGGTCGCTGATCACCGACAGCTTTTCCGAGATGGTCGAGGTCGCCTGGCCCAGCCCGCCCATCGCCTTCTCCATGCTGGCCAGCGAGCTCTGGCCGGCGCCGGCCATGGCGGCGGTCGCCTCGGTGGCGTCGGTGATCTCGCCCATGGTCTTCGACAGCTCGACCGAGGTGGCGCCGATCTCGCGCACGGCGGCCGCGATCTGGCTCGACGATGCGCCCAGATCGGTCACGTTGCCCTCCTGCTCGCGCGAGATGGCGGCGATGCTGGTGGCGGTCGACACCAGCTGGACACTGGCCAGCTTGATCCGCTGCACAAGGCTGGTCAGCGACGATACCATTGTACCTACCGCGCTTAGCAGCCGGCCCGACTCGTCGTTGCCGCCAGGCGGCACGCTCACGGTCAGGTCGCCATGTGCGACCCGCTCGGCGGCGCCCGCCGCCACGCCCATGCGTCTCGCCACGTTGTTGATCAGGCTGGCGACCAGCAGGATGAGGGCGATGGCGCCCGCCGCGGCAATGATCATCGACCAGCGCAGTCCTTTCCAGGCCGGCGCCAGCAGTTCGGACTTCGGGACCACCATGACCAGCCGCCAGCCGGTCGCGGGCACCGTCGCCGCGGCGAAGTAGGCGTCGTCGCCGGTCGCCGGATCCTTCTCGAGCGCGAAGAAGGTCTCGCCGCCGGTGTAGATGTCCGAGAGGATTTTCGCGCGGGGCGTGTCCTCCAGCTTGCGGGTGCGGGCCGCCGAATCCGACGTGTCGGCGATGATGCGGCCCCGCTCGCTGATCAGGATGTAGGCGCTGCCCTCGTAGTGCCGCTGCTTCCTGAGGTCTTCCTCGATCCAGTCGAGCGAACGGTCGGCGGTCGTGATGCCCTGGAAGGTCCCGTCCCTGGTGATGGGGAAGACGTGTTCCACCATCAGCTTGCCTTCATAGAGGTAAGGCTCGGTGACCATGGGCCGGATCGGGCTGGTGCCGCCAGCGGCCGGATCGTGCCACAGCTTGCTCAGCCCGCCCTCGACCGCCACGCCGGCCGATTCCGGCTGGTGGCCGAAACGATTCATGACGCCGCGATAATAGAAGCTGGTGTCCATGGCGGTCAGCGGCGACAGCTTGATGGCGCCGCCGTCCCGGTGATCCCGGAACCAATAGGCGATCAGCCGCCCGCGCGGGTCCAGCGCGCGCTTTTCCTGATCCGAGGCCTCGGCGAGGAACGCGGCGTCCCTGCCGTCGGCGTTAGGCTCGTAGGCGAGGGCGGTGCCCACGAATTCCGGGAACGCCTCCAGCACCGACCGGTGGAACGCCAGGGATTCCCGGCGCTCGCCGAACATCCCGTTCTGCTGCGCCAGCGCCAGCACCTGCGGCACCGTGTTGGCGACCCGTGCGCTGCCGTCATAGATCATGGCGACTTCGTGGACCTCCATCTTCAGGAGGTTCTCGCCCGCGCCCCGATGCGCGTCGAACAGCATCCAGCCCTGCACCAGTACCAGCAGCGTCAGCAGCAGCGCCATGGGCAGCAGCCCCATCAGCGCCAGCCGGCCGCGAATGCCCAGGCGGCTCAGCCAATTCCAGTGCAGTCCCTTGCGCGTCTCAGGTGTCATGGTGTTGGCCCGACCTTGAAAGCTGCTTTGTGAGAGTGAGGCGGTTGATGCCGTCGATGCGGCGGTAGTCCACCGCGTCCATCATGGTGCGTACGAAATGCACGCCCAGTCCGCCGAGCTGGCGGTCATCCAGGTCGGCATCCAGGTCCGGAGGCGCCACCGACAGCGGATCGAACGGATCGCCGTCGTCCTCGATGACGATGGTGACGTCGTCGCCGACCCGGATGCTGAGACGGATGGTGCCGGCGCGGCTGTCCGGATAGCCGTAGCTGATGGTGTTGACCAGCAGTTCGTCGAGGACGACGTCGATATGCATGGCCACGTCCGGCGGCAGGTTGGCCCGCTCGGCGAACGCCTCGAGCTGCGGCGGGAGCGCGCCCAGATCGGCCAGGTCGTTGGCCATCGTCGTGCTGAATTCCAGACTCATGCCGCCGGCTCCAGGCCCGGCGGCGCGGCCCCCTCCAGAAGCTGCTTCCTGATCCTGTCCATCATTCCCGACCAGTTCGGCGTTAGGTCATCCAGCATCGCACGGTCGTCACTATCGCCGGTTTGGCTGGCTTCGGCCACCACCGTCAGCAGCAGGACGTTCTTCCATGCCTGCAGCTGGATCGGGCTGCGCCTGAGGCGAGCCCGCAACGCCGGCGACTGCGATGCATGCAAGTCCATGCGCCCTTCCCATCACCCGACTGAATCGTGGCGGCCGCCCCTTCGGCGCCGAATGTCCGTCAGTTTACCGCCTTGTGACGAAGCAGCTTCAATCCGCAACTAAGAACAAGGCCGCAAGACGTTTCATACTAACGAATCTTTCCCTCGGTTGAAGGGCTTATCGCGGCGCCTGCGGCATCGGCCGGCAACGCCAAAAGCAAGGTTCTCATCGGGGGCAAAAGCGGCTAACGTCTCCGAGCGACTGGCTGGCCGTCTTTTTGCGGCCGGGCGGGGAGTCCAGCGTTCGCTTTTGGCTGCGGCCCGAAGCACTTCCGATTCAGGGGCGGTCCATGTCCATAACTGTCTGCGAAGAGATCATACTCCTCACGGTGAACGATGAGGGCAAGCTGCTGCGCTGGAGCGAGGAACTGGCCGTGCGCGCGGCGGTCGCGGGCGCGAGCCTGATCGACCTGGCGTTCCGGGGCCGCATCGACAACGATGTCACCGACCTGTTCATCGTCAACCGGGAGCCGACCGGCGAGGCCCATCTCGACATGGCCCTCGAATACCTTGCCGGGAAGGGCGACAAGATGCCCATCCAGACGGCGGTTTACGACGTCATGGAAGTGGCGCGCGAAGTCCACGCCGCCGCGCTACAGCGCCTCGTCGACAAGGGCATTCTGGCGAAGAAGGACGAGTCCTTCCTGTGGGTGCTGAAGAGCCGGCGCTATCCGCCGCTCAGCAGCGAGATCCAGCAGGAGGCCAAGCTGCGCATCCTGCACGTGCTGATGAGTGACGAGATTCCGACGTCCGAGGACGTGGCGCTGATCAGCCTCGCCTACGAGACCCGCATCCTGGAGCTTTTCATGTCGCCCGCGGAGATCGAGAGGCTGTCCGCGCGTATCCAGGAAGTGGGCAACCTGGAGCTTATCGCCCAGGCTGTTTCCGCCGTGATCTCCGATATCAGGACGGCCTCGCCGATCCTGTTCATGGCGCCGCTCTGAGACCCGAACGACCCAGCATCCAAGAGGATCATCATGGAAATCACCCACGAAACCATTGGCGATAAGCTGGTCGTCCGCCCGGAAGGCAGGATCGACAGCCTGACGTCTCCTGCCTTCGAGTCGGCGCTGATGCCGCTGATCGGCCAGTCGAGCCTGGTGGTCATCGATTGCACCAGGCTCACCTACGTCTCCTCGGCCGGCTTGCGCGTGTTCCTGGCCGCCGCCAAGGCTGCCAAGGCCAAGGGCGGCAAGATCGTTCTGTGCTCGCTCGCCCAGGGCGTCCAGGAGGTCTTCACCGTGAGCGGCTTCTCCAAGATCATCGACATGCACCCGACGCTGGATGAGGCTCTCGGCTGATCGCGGTAAAATAGGCCACTATTCCACCTGCAATCTGGACTCGGTGCTCGAATCGGTCGTAAACACGGCCTCTTGGAGGCCCGCACTCTATCCGCGGGCGCATCGACGAGGGTTCAGGTTCATGAAAGGCAAGGAAACCGGCAATTTCAACGACCGGTTGAGCGAACAGGCGAAGGCAAAGCAGGCGCTGCTCGACCGCGTCAAGGCCAGGAATCCGCTGAACGATCCCGCATTCGCCGAACGGCAGGCTGCGCGCAAGGCGGCGGCGGAGGCCCGGGAGCAGCGGGAGGCCGAGAAGCGTAACCAGCGCGCCGCTGACAAGGAGCGCCGGGAGGCCGAGGCCAAGCGTCAGGCGGCCGAGCGCGAGGCGGCGCGGCTGGCCGAGATCGAGCGCAAGGAGCGGGATCTGAAGGACAAGGCCCAGCGCGAGATTGAGCTGGAGGCCGAGCGCAAGGCCAAGCGCGACGCCCGCTATGCAGCGCGCAAGGCCCGGCGCAAATAGGGCTCTCTTTCCGGCGAGGACGCGGATAAGCGAACGGCTCCCCGGGGGTCAGGGAGCCGTCCGCGGCGCGCTGGGCAGATAGCCCGCGCGATCCTAGTGCTTGGTCGACTTCTTGATGGCGTCCTTGGTCTTGCCCACTGTCTTCTGGGCCTTGCCCTTGGCTTCCTGGCCGACGCCCTTGGCTTCGGTCTTCGGCGAATTCATGGCGCGGCCGGCAGCCTGGCGGGCCTTGCCGGCGGCTTCGTTGGCGGTACCTTTCACCTTGTCGGACGTGCTGCCCATGGAATGATCCTTTCGCGGGATGTTGAGTGGTAGTGAAGAATCAACGGGCCAATCGCCGGAGGGTTCCGCAAGCTCGCGGTTTTCGCGCGAGGCGGGTGGTGCGTTGGTTCACCCCGCACCGGGGGTTGGCAAATCACGGCAGAACCATTAGAACAAAAGGAGAACTTTCCACGGACCCGCCATGGACCTGAGCCGCAAACTCTCCATTCTCGCCGACGCCGCCAAGTATGACGCCTCCTGCGCCTCGAGCGGCACCGATAGCCGGCACTCGGGAGACGGCAAGGGAATCGGTTCGACCGAAGGCATGGGGATCTGCCACTCCTACGCGCCCGACGGCCGCTGCATCTCGTTGCTGAAGATACTGCTCACCAACGCCTGCGCGTTCGATTGCCTGTATTGCGTCAACCGCTCGTCGAGCAATGTGGAACGGGCCCGCTTTACCGTCGACGAGGTCGTCGGACTGACGCTCGATTTCTATCGCCGCAATTTCATCGAGGGCCTCTTTCTGTCCTCGGGCATCATCCGGAGCCCGGACTACACCATGGAGCAGGTCGTCCGCGTCGCCCGGAAGCTGCGCGTCGATCATGGCTTCAAGGGCTACATCCACCTCAAGACCATCCCCGATGCCGACGAGGCATTGATCGCGGAAGCCGGGCTCTATGCCGACAGGCTTAGCATCAACGTGGAGTTGCCCTCCGAATCGAGCCTGAAGGCCCTCGCGCCCGAAAAGGATGTCCGGGCGATCCGCCGTACCATGGCGCGCCTGCGGCTGAAGCTCGACGAGGCGGCGGCCGAACCTCGGGCGCCCCGGTTCGCGCCCGCCGGGCAGAGCACGCAGATGATCGTCGGGGCCGACGCGGCGTCGGACCGCGAGATCCTAGGCGCGAGCGCGAATCTCTACGGCGCCTATCGCCTCAAGCGTGTCTATTACTCCGCGTTCAGCCCGATCCCCGATGCCAGCGCCGCCTTGCCGCTCGCCGCGCCGCCCCTGGTGCGCGAGCACCGGCTCTACCAGGCCGACTGGCTCATGCGCTTCTATGGCTTCGAGGTGCGCGAGATCGCCGAGACCGGCGACGGCATGCTGCCCCTGGACATCGACCCCAAGCTGGCGTGGGCGTTGCGCCATCGGGACGAGTTTCCCGTCGACCTCAACCGCGCGCCCCGCGAGATGCTCCTGCGCGTGCCGGGCCTGGGCAAGAAGGCCGTCGACCGGCTGATCTCCTCGCGCCGGCACCGCAGCGTTCGCGCCGCGGACCTGCGCCAGCTGCGGATACCGGTGTCGCGGGTGCTGCCCTTCGTCGTGCTGGCCGATCACAGCCCCGCCGCCACGCCGGACAGCGAAACCCTGAAGGCGAGGCTCGCGCCGCCGCCCAGGCAGCTGTCGCTGGGGCTGTGACATGCGGACGGTGCGGCTGGACGGCGAGACCGACTTCGGCGGCTGGCGGCGGGCGGCGAGGGCGCTGGCGGCCGAAGGCGTCCCGCCGTTCGATGTCACGTGGACCGTCACGGGCGGACATGACCTGTTCGCCGCGGACGCCTCGGCGCCCGCCGCCGGTGCATGCGGCGTTACGGTGCCTGCCACGTTCCTCGCCCTGGCCGAAACGGTCGTGCTGCACCGGGACCCCCAGCGCTTCGGCCTGCTCTATACGCTGTTGTGGCGGCTGCGCCGCGAGCGGGGGCTGATGGAGGTGGGCGTCGACCCGCTGGTGGCGAAGCTGGACCGCATGGCCAGGTCTGTCCGGCGCGACATCCACAAGATGCATGCCTTCGTCCGGTTTCGCGAGGTGCGCGGCGAGCGCGAGCCCCACTACGTGGCCTGGTTCGAGCCCGACCACCATATCGTCGCGGCCGCCGCGCCGTTCTTTCAGCGCCGTTTCGCCGCGATGCGCTGGTCGATCCTGACGCCGGAACAAAGCGCCCACTGGAACGGTATGAACCTTGTCATCGGCGGCGGCGCCCCCAAACCGCCCGCCGCGGCCGATGGCGCCGAGGATCTGTGGCGCACCTACTATGCGTCGATCTTCAACCCTGCCCGGCTGAAGGTCGACATGATGCGTTCCGAGATGCCGCGCAAGTACTGGAAGAATCTGCCGGAGGCGCCGCTGATCAAGCCGCTGGTCGAGGCGGCGGCCGGGCGGGCTTCCGCCATGGTCGGGGCCGAGGCGTCGCCCGCCAACGTCCGGCCGCAGCGACAGGAGCATTTCATGGGCAAGTCCGCGCCGGCGCATGAAGCCGGGACCATCGCCGCCCTGCGCGCCGAAGCGGCGCATTGCAAGGCGTGCCCGCTGTGGAAGCCGGCAACCCAGACCGTGTTCGGCGAAGGCCCCGCGAACGCCGAGATCGTGCTGGTGGGCGAGCAGCCCGGTGACAAGGAGGATCTGGCCGGCAGGCCCTTCGTCGGTCCCGCCGGCCTGCTGCTCGACAAGGCGCTCGCAGAGGCGGGGATCGACCGCGAGAGGCTGTATGTCACCAATGCGGTCAAGCACTTCAAGTTCACCCCTCGGGGCAAGCGGCGCCTCCACCAGAAGCCCGATTCCGGCGAGATCGAGGCGTGCCGATTCTGGCTCGATCGGGAGTTCGCAGTCCTGAAGCCGCGTCTCGTGGTGTCGCTGGGCGCCACCGCGTTGCAGAGCCTTGCCGGCAAGGCCATGCCGATCAACAGGAACCGGGGCCGCATCATCCGGTTGAACGGTCTCGCCGTCCTCCCGACAGTTCATCCCTCCTATCTGCTGCGCTTGCTCGACGAGGCAGTGAGGGCGAAGGAATACGACCGGTTCGTCGAGGACCTGAAGCTGATGCTTTAGCGTCCGTTCCAACTCTCCCTCCTGCGCGTCTTCCAAAACGGCGCGAACGGAAATTCCTTGCGCCGCCGCCGCGAACGGCAATCTCCTAGGAAAGAACGAGGGAAAGGGGTCCCATGTCGAAAACCGTCGCGGCGCTCGCGGCCGCGTTGAGCCTGCTTGCGGCGGCCCCGGCCGTCGCCATTCCGGCGGGCAGCTACCAGCAGACCTGCAAGGATATCAAGCTGAAGAGCCCGGACAGCGATTCCGCGAGGCTCCAGGCGAAGTGCGTCGACGGCAAGGGCGAATGGCGCAGGACGTCGTTCGAGCTGGATCGCTGCTGGGGTGATCTGGCCAATTTCGACGGCGAACTGGTCTGCGTTGCCGACCAGCGGCATGGCGGTCCCGGATTCGCCAGCCGCGAGCAGTACGCCCGTTACCATGACGATTATCCGCCGGTCGGCGGTCCGCCGCCTGGAGCGCCCGGCAGGCAACCGCTGCCCATCGGCGAGCCCAAGGACGTGGCCGTGGATGTCTGCGTCGACTGGGCGGTGCGGGAGGCCTATCGCGGCGGCGCCGGTTTCGCGCGGCTGCTCAGGATCGAGGACATCGACCGCAAGGACGCCGGGCGCATCAAGCTGAAGGGCATCATCCTGGCGGCGGATCACCGGGAAAGCCGCAAGACCCGCGACATGCCCTTCCGGTGCGACTCGCGTCACGGGCGGATCGTCGAGTTCAGGTGGCGTTGAGGGCGTTTGCCCGCGCTCCGGAGAGAGCCTCGAACCCGGAGAGAGCCTCGAACGAAGTGCCCGGCCGCAATGTTCGGAGAGGGCTTGGGGGCTGAATTCCGAACCTGCGACCGGGCTGACGAGGCCAACGGACAGAGTTATCGCTGCAACCTATGGCTGCATTTTGTCCGCCGCTGGGCATTCTCGGGAAGCGGAGATTTGTTTTGCCTTGATTGGTTCGCCACGCCTCAGGCGCGCACCAGCCTGTGGTAGAGATGCCAGGTCGCGTGGGCCAGCACGGGCATCACCACCGCCAGGCCGAGGAAGAACGGCAGCGATCCCAGGAACAGCAGCACCGCGACGATCACGCCCCAGGCCGCGATCGGTCCGGGATTGGCCATGCAGGCGCGCACCGAGGTGAGGATGGCGTCCACCGGCCCCACGTCCTTGTCCACCAGCATGGGGAACGAGACGACGCTGATGCACAGGGCGAGAGCGGCGAACAGGAAACCGACCAGATTGCCGAGCAGGATGAGGGTCCAGCCTTGCGGCGTGGTCAGCACCTCCTGCATGAACTCCGCCGGCGACTGGTACCACACGGCGCCGCTGCCCAGGGTGAATTCGTAGATGGTGATGGCGGCCGTCAGCCAGGCGCCGTAGAGGCCGAGGAGGATCAGTGTCATCAGGCCGATGCTGCCGATGGAATGATGCTGGAACACCTTGAACGCATCGCGCCAGTGGGTCTCGAGGCCCTGTTCGCGGCGCCAGCTCACGTGATAGAGGCCCACCGCGACCACCGGCCCCAACAACGCCGCGCCCGTGAACACGGGATAGATCAGCGGCAGCACGCCGTAGCCGAACGCCATCCTGACAGCCACATACATGATCAGCGGATAGATCAGGCACAGGAACAGCACGTCCGTGCGGTTCTCCTTGTAGTCTTCCCAGCCCTGGGCAAGGGCTTCCTTGAGGTCGCGGAAGCCGATCCTGTTGATGGCGGGCGCCTGCGTGTCGGCGGCCGTGCCGGTCATGTCCATCATCGTCTGTTCCCCATTCCAGTTCGGACGAGGATCGCGACGCCGCCAACCGCCCCCAAAGCCGACGAAACGTCAGAACCTCGAGCAATCAACCGTTTGAGGATACGCCGATTTCAGGGGCATGTCACGGAGGGCGGCGCGAGAGGGCCGCTCAGCGATCCTCGATCCTGACCAGCAGTCGGGTGAGCTGCGACGTCCTGATGCGCCAGCCTTCGTCCAGCTTCACATAGGTCTCGCGGTAGTGGCCGTAGCCGCGGAAGAAGAAATTGCCGTTCAGCACCGTGTCCTCCATGGGATGGATGCCCTTGGCCGTGGTGTCCGAGGTGAACTCGATCTCCGGCGTGTGGCCGTGATGGGCGCTCTGGGCGACGGCGAGGGCCTGGCTGATATAGGCGACGATGTTGTCGCGGCCGGACACCGGCTCGTGCTCGGTCACGCCCTCGGGCGTGCCCAGCACCGGATCGCGCAGTGCCTCGCGGAAGTCGAAGGTAGCGTCGGGCGCGAACACGGTGTGCAGCGTCTCGAACTCCTTGGTGTCCATGGAGCGGAAATACCGCGCCTTCAGCTGCTTGATCTCCTCGATGGCGAGCAGCCTCTCGATGTCGTTCATCTGTTCCCCCTTACGCGGTGCTGCCGCCGTCGATCACGTAGTCGCCGCCGGTGATGTAGGCGGCCTCGGGCGCCGCCAGGTTCAGCACCAGCGCGGCGATTTCCTCCGGCTTGCCGATGCGCCCCGTCGGCATGTTGCCGCCCAGCGCCCGGCGCAGCAGCGGCGTATCCACCGCGCCGGGCGACACGGAGACGACTCGGATGCCGTCCTTCACATGCGCCTTCGCCGCCGAGCGGGTCAGGCCGATCACGCCGTGCTTGCTCGCCGCGTAGGTGGGATTGCCGGACAGGCTGTTGCTGCCGGCGATCGAGGCGGTGTTGACGATCACGCCGGCCTTCTTCGGCAGCATCACGCGCAGTTCGTGGCGGATGCCGTAGAACACGCCGTCGAGATTGGTGCGGATGGTGTCGTGATAGCCCATGGTGCCGTCGACCGGCGCCTCGGTGAAGCCCTTGAACGGGCCCTCGATGCCGGCATTATTGAAGGCGATGTCGATGCCGCCATGGGCCGCGACCGTGGCATCGACCAGCGACCTCACCTGCGGCTCCTCGCGCACGTCCGCCTGGATGTAGGTGCAGTTGCCGCCCGCGGCCCGGATCGCCGCTTCGGTTTCCTTGCCCTGCGCCTCGCGCCGGCCGCAGATCACCACCTTGGCGCCCTCGGCGGCGAACGCCTTCGCCGTCGCCGCGCCGATGCCCGAGGTGCCGCCGGTGATCAGCACCGCCTTGCCCGCGAAGCGCCCGCTCTTCGTCTCCGCCCGCGCCGTGCCCGCCGCCAGCGTGGCGGTTGCCGCCGCCGCGATCGCCGCGCCCTTCAGCAGGTCGCGGCGTCCCAGTCCATCCTCGCTCATCGCGCATCTCCCCATTTGCGTCCAGCGCCAGGATGATAGGGGGCTACGCGGCGCATCGCCACTCCCGTTCCCGACAGTCGCGCCTGAATTCTGAATCGTATTTTTTACCTTCATACGTGCTTGTAACGCGCGAGGGCGTTGCGCTAGCATTTGCGCACGTCAGGCATCGCGACGGGGTGCGATGCGGTGTGGCTGGGGAGAGCACATGTCCGCCGTAGAAGAGATGATCAAGGAGCGTCTGAAGAACGACATCGATCCGCGCGAATTCGACAAGCCCGAGTTCCAGCACGATCCGTTCCCGCTCTACAAGCGTCTGCGCGACCATCATCCGGTCTATCACGACCGCTTCCACAACAGGTGGGTGATCAGCCGATACTGGGACGTCGACGCGGTGTTCCAGAACAGCGAGGCCTATACCCGCGGCATCTACGACGAGGACGGCCCCTACAAGTTCGGCTCGCGCCACGTGTTCGGCCCGAACATCCTGGAATATGGCCGCGGCGACCGCCACCGCTGGCTGCGCAACGTCATCGCCGGTCAGTTCGTCGGCCAGAAGCTGAACGACTTCCTGCCGGTGATCGACATGATCGCCCGCGAGCTGATCGACAAGTTCCGCAAGGACGGCGAGGTCGAGCTGGTCACCCAGTTCAGCCACCAGTTCCCGATCCGCGTGATCTCCAACATGCTGGGCCTGCCGCGCGAGGACGAGAACATGTTCGTCGGCTGGTACCAGGCGCTGATCGCCGGCCTCGGCTTCGGCGGCGTCCACCTGGCGCGCGGCATCGCCGCCCGCAACGAGATGTGGGAATACCTCGAGCCGCTGATCATCGAGCGCACGAAGAACCCCGGCGAGGACCTGCTGTCGCGGATCATCGGCGCCGAGCTCGACGGCGTGAAGATGGACATGGACGAGATCAAGGGCTTCGTCGCCCTGCTGCTCGCCGCCGGTGGCGATACCACCGACAAGGCCATCGCCAACATGATGTATCACATGATGTACACGCGGCCGGACCAGTTCGACCAGGTGAAGTCCAACCCGGAATACTGGGAGAACGTGTTCTCCGAGATGATGCGCTACGACCCGGTGGTGCACACCCAGGGCCGCCGCACCGTCAACGAGATGGCGCTCTACGACGAGGTCATCCCGAAGGGCGCCATGGTGCTGATCTATCTGGGCGCCGGCAACCGCGACGAGCGGGTGTTCAAGGATCCGGACACGTTCGACGCCTTCCGCGACGATCTGCACATGGGCCGCGAGAATCGCTCGGGCCGCTACAAGGACGGCAAGCCCGGCCATCTCGGCTTCGGCATGGGCCAGCATTTCTGCATGGGCTATGCCATGGCGCGGCAGGAGGCGGTGCTGGCCTGCACCTACTTCGCCAACTCGCTCAAGAACATCCGGCCCAAGTTCAAGGACCATCCGGGCATCTTCTCGCCGAACATCGATTCCGGCGGGTTCCGCTCGCCGGCCGAGCTGTGGCTGGAATTCGACCCCGAGTGACCGCCATGAAGCTCAGGGTCGACTACAAGAAATGCGAGAAGGCGGGCGAGTGCTATTACAACCACACCGCCCTGTTCGAGCGGACCGACAACGGATTCCCGAAGATCCTGGTCGAGGACCTCACCACAGACGCCTTGCGCCACGAGGCCGAGGAAGCGATCGAGGTCTGCCCGACGGGCGCGATCAGCATCGAGGAATAGCGCTGGAATAAAAGGCGAGGGGAGCGGTTCGCGCCGCTCCCTTCGCTATTCCACGGGCGTCGCGTTCGGGGTGCCCTCGGCGCCCATGTAGACGACGAGCAGCGCCACCGGCTCGGTGCCCTTGTTCATGCCCTTGTGCGGCAGGTGCTGCGCCTCCATGACGGCCTCGCCCTGGCGGAACACCTTGGTGCCCCGTTCTCCGTAGTCCACCGTTACCGCGCCCTGCAGCACATAGGCGTACATGGGTACCTGATGCCGGTGAAGCTGGCCTTCGCCGCCCGGCGCAATGGTGACGATGGCCGAGGTGATCCGCGGCGTGCCCGCCGGGTAGACGATGGGCTGGTCCAGCACGTCCGTGCCGGTCACCAGCAGCTCCCGGGCGGGATAGCCGAGCTTCTCGGCCGCTCCCGCCCCGGAAACCAGCGACATGGCCACGCTCGCGGCCAGAACTGTCCTGTACATGCCTTTCCCCTTCGGTGGTGTCGGCCCAGCTTCAGCCGAAACGCCCCGGGGAAAAAGACCTTACTTGCCTTGGGTCTTTCGCAGTTGCGGGTCCTCGCCCTTCGAGCGGGCCTTGCCGGCGCGCTCGGCCTCCAGCAGTTCGTCACGCTCGCGGCCGTCCAGCGCCCTGCTGGCGTCCTTCGCCGCCTTGTCGACCTTTCCCGACCTTGCGAACGCCTCGGTTTCCCGGTTGTAGTGGGCGGCGCTTTCCTTGTCGCCTTCGCCCTGGTTTTTACGCTTGTCCACTTGGCGTCTCCTTTCGCTGGGTTAGGCCGATCCAACGGATTGCGCCGGGAAAGCGTTCCCACGTAGTTTGGAACAGATTGTCGGAAGCCGACGTTTTGAGGAAACCTTCCGGCACCGGCAAGGTAGCCGGGTGCCTGGAGACGCCGTCGACCTGAAACCCCTGGGTTGGTGATGTTGTTGAAAAGACTCAGCTACTATTGCGATCTGGACGAGGAAACCGCCAAGCCCCTGCTGGCCATGCCGGGCCGGGTGATCGAGGCGCCGCGCGGCACGGACCTGATCAATGCGGGCGACGCGCCTACCCACGGCTTTGTCGTCGAGACCGGCTGGGCGATCCGCTACAGCCTGCTCTCCGACGGGCGCCGGCAGGTGCTCAACGTGCTGATGCCGGGCGACATCTTCGACCTTCAGGTGTTCGTCGCCGCCGAGGCCGACCATTCGGTAACCGCGATCACCGACATGACGGTCAAGACCTTCAAGGCCGAGGACCTGCTCAACCTGTTCCACCTGTCGGGGCGTCTCGCGCAGGCGCTGTGGTGGGCGTCGGTGCAGGAGGAGGCGATGCTGCGCGAGCAGATCGTCCGCAACGGCCGCCGCAACGCCGGCGAACGTATCGCCCACTTCCTGCTCGAGCTGCACCGGCGCGCGCTGATCGTCGGCGAGGGAAGCGAAGAGGGATTCCGGCTGCCCATGACCCAGACCCTGATCGGCGACGCGCTGGGCCTGACCTCCATTCACGTCAACCGCATCCTCAAGCGCTTCCGCGACCAGGAGCTGATCCGCCGCACGGGCCAATGGATCGAGCTCACCGATATCGAGGCGCTGGTCGAACTCTGCGATTTCGATCCGTCCTACCTGCATCTCGATGCCTTTCCGCGACGGCTCAAGTTCCGGAACGGCAACGGAAAATAGGCGGCGTCCGCTAACCCAGGTTAAGTCTCCCCTCCGGCGGCGTCTCTAGACTGCATCCGCCGACAGTCCCGGTGCGCAAGGCACGGGGCGGCCCCGGGCATTCCGACGAGGTCACTGGCCCATCCAATCGGGAGCGGTCCGCCGCGCCCATGGCGCAAAGGACGATGTGACCGATGGACTCCGGCCCCCCGCCCGACGGGAGTCAGCCGCTCAGCGATGCCGATTTCGAGCGGCACCTCAGGGACATGATTCCCCATCTCCGCGCCTTCGCGCGCAGCCTCTCGGGCAGCGCCGACCGCGCCGACGATCTGGTGCAGGACGCCCTGTTCAACGCCTGGCGGGCCCGCGAGCGCTTCCGTCCGGGCACCAACTTCAAGGCCTGGATGTTCGTGATCGTCCGCAACCTGTTCCTGTCGGGCGTCCGCCGCGCCCGCTTTTCGGGCAACTGGGACGAGGCGTCCGCCGAGCGCAGCCTGTCGACCGCGCCCTCTCAGGACCATCACCTCGCTCTCGAGGATGTCCGCCGCGCCCTGCTGGAACTGACCCCCTCCCGGCGCGACGCCCTCATCCTGGTCGGCGCCGGGGGCTTTTCCTATGAAGAGACGGCGGAACTGTGCGGCTGCCCGGTCGGTACGATCAAGAGCCGCGTGGCCCGGGCCAGGACCGAGATGGAACAGCTTCTGGCAGGCGGCCTGCCGCGCCGGAGGCGACGCGGCAGGCTGCAACCGGTCGAGGACCTGATGACCGAAATCGACCGGCTCGCCGGCTAGCGCTTCCCCCAGTTCACACGTCCTGCTTTTTCTTGTCGGACTCGCGCGAGGCGGTCAGCGGATTACGCCGCTGCGCCTCCGGAGAGGATGCTGCAGGCGACGACTGGTCGGCCCCGGACGCCGGTGCGCCGCGCTGCGAGCGCCAGTCGGTGAAATCCTTGCCGAACTTGTCCTGCCGCTCCCGGCGCCAGTTGGCGTATTCGTCGTCATAGGAGCGGCGGCGTTCCTCGCGCCAGTCGTGGTAGTCGCGGTCATGGGCGCGCAACTGGTCCTCGCGCCACGACACGTAGTCGTGGTCGAGGAAGTGGCCCCGGCCCCGCAGTTCATCGCCCGTCAGCGGGCCACGGTCCGGTCCGTCGAAGTCGGCGGCCCAGAAGCCGCCCTGGGTGACCTGGCCGGAGACCGGCGCATGGTATCCGGGGCGCGGAAAATGCCCGCGGGCCTGCCGTTCCCAGTCGCCGTCCGTCTCCGGGTCGTGGCGGTCCTGCTGCATGTACGGGCGGCGCGGCTCTTCCGGGAATTTCTGCCGTGGTCCCTCCGGCAGGTTGGAGCGGTAGCGGCGCTCGAAATAGCCGTCCGCCGGCACCCCATAGGCGGCCTCGGCCCCGACGCCGTAGGGCTGTTCGCCATAGTCGTCCTGCTGGTCGCGGTCCCGGTGCCAGTCGCGCGGACTGGCCCGGTGGCCGCCGGCGGACTGCCAGCGCTGGCCGTAGCCGTCGTCGAAATTGGGCGATCTCGGCTCGTTCCGATGGCGCCGCTCCAGGGCGCGCTCGGCCTCACGGCGTTCGCGGTCTCTATCTCGGTTCATCGATCTCTCCTCTAGGCAGTCAGGCGGATGCGTCGCGCCTGTATTGAATCAACTCGACCGCAGGCGCGATGTTCCAGCCGATCTGGAACCTTTCGCACCCGGATCGTGTTCATCCCGAGGACCCAATTATGGCGCTGCGATGATCCGGAACGGCTCGAGAAGGCGGTGGTGCGTGCTGTGGCTGTCGGCGGCCATGTGGCTGCCTGCGCCGGCCCTGGCGGAGGAGGCGCTCGCCTCCAATCCCGCGGCCATCGTTCCCGATGCCGCCGCCGCGGGCAGCGGAGACCCGGTCGGCACGGTCAATGGCGACAACCTGATCGGCCGCGACGTCACCAGCGCCAGGGACCGGGTCGTCGGCGAGATCGAAAGCGTCTATGTGGACGCCAAGGGCAACGTGAAGCAGATCATCGTCACCAATGCCGGAGGCCGCACCTTCGCCGTCGACTGGAGCGCGGTCGTGGTGACCGAGAACGGGAAAAAGATTGCCGTGACTGCCGCGCCGGACCAGTTGTCGAGAATGCCCGAATACCGCTACGCCAGGCCCGAGCAACAGGGCACCGTATTCACCGACGAACAATCGAGCGCCGCGGGATCGCCCTGACCGCCGGCCCACAACGGGAGTTCTTCAATGGCCACGAAGACCGCCGCACGACCGACGCGCAAGCGGGCCGCCGCCGGCAAGTCCCGCACCGCCGAACAACCGCGCGAAGAGCGCCGCATCTCCTCCCGGCCGGTCTGGAGCGGCAATCTGCGCCTGGCGCTGGTGTCGGTGCCGGTCAATCTCTACCCCGCCACCAAGAGCGGCGCGCAGATTTCGTTCCATCAGGTGCATGAGCCGTCCGGCAAGCGCATCCGCTACGAGAAGGTCGTTCCCGGGATCGGGCCGGTAGACACCGACGAGATCGTCAAGGGCTTCGAGGTCGAGAAGGGGAATTACGTGCTGATCGACCCCGAGGAGATCGATGCCCTGAAGCTCGAGTCCAGGAAGACCCTCGATCTTGTCCAGTTCGTGGGCCAGGGCGAGATCGACCCGATCTGGTTCGAGCGTCCCTATTACGTGGTGGCCGACGGCGAGCTGGCCGAGGAAGCCTACAACGTCATGCGCGACGCGCTGCGCGCCAGCGGCCGGATCGGCCTTGGCCAGTTCGTCATGCGCAACCGGGAATATGTCGCGGCCATCAAGCCCTGCGGCCACGGCCTGCTGCTGGAGACGTTGCGGTTCTCGGACGAAGTGCGCAGCGCCGCGCCGTTCTTCGCCGGGATCGACAAGTCCTCGCCCGACAAGGAGTTGCTGGAGCTGGCCCGGGAACTGATCGAACGCAAGACCGCGCCCTTCGACCCGCGCCAGTTCAAGGACAAGTACAGCGAGGCCCTGCGCGAGTTGATCGAGGCCAAGATCAAGCACCGCAAGCCCGTCGTCATCGACGAGGAAACCGGCAAGGGCGCCAAGGTCATCGATCTGGTCGACGCACTGAAGCGGAGCGTGAAGAACTCCGGCAAACCCGCCGCCGCGCCGTCCCGCCGGAAGAAGGCCGGCTGACATGGCCTCGCGCCCCTCTCGGCAGCTGGAGACCTACCGGAAGAAGCGGCGATTCGACGAGACGCCCGAGCCGCGGGGCGGCAAGGCGACCGAGCGCGGCAACCTCTATGCCATCCAGAAGCATGCGGCCACCAGGCTGCACTACGATCTGCGGCTCGAGCTCGACGGCGTGCTGCTCAGCTGGGCGGTGACGCGCGGGCCCAGCCTCGATCCGGCGCAGAAGCGGCTGGCGGTGCGCACCGAGGATCATCCCATCGATTACGGCGACTTCGAAGGGGTGATCCCGAAGGGCAATTACGGCGCGGGCACCGTGCTGCTGTGGGATACGGGCAGCTGGGAGCCGATCAAGGACCCGCGCAAGGGACTGAAGGACGGGCGGCTGGAATTCGTCATCCACGGCGAGAAGCTGAAGGGGCGCTGGGCGCTCATCCGCATGCGCAACCGGGAGGGCGAGAAGGGCGAGAACTGGCTGCTGGTCAAGGGCGACGACGACGAAGCCGACCGCGACGGAGACATCACCGAGGCCGCGCGGAAAAGCGTGCTGTCGGGCCGCACCCTCGAAGCGGTGGCCGAGGATCCCGGCCGCACCTGGAAATCCGGAGGCGGGAAGAAGGGCAGGGCGAAGACGCCCGCGAAAGGCAAGGCCGGCGTGTCGCCGCGCCCACGCTTCGTCAAGCCCATGCTCGCGACGCTGGTCGAGGACGTGCCGGGCGGCGAGGACTGGCTGTTCGAGATGAAGTTCGACGGCTACCGCGCCATCACCGCCGCGGCCGGCGAAGACGTGGTGATCCATACCCGCAGCGGGCTGGACTGGACCGCCCGGTATCCCGCCATCGCCCGCGCGGTCCGGCGGCTCGACCTCGACGGCGCCCTGCTCGACGGCGAGATCGTGGTGGTCGACGACGAGGGCCGGTCGGATTTCGGCGCGCTGCAGGCGCAGCTCAAGGGCGAGGGCGGCAGCCTGTCCTATTTCGTCTTCGACCTGCTCGCCCTCGGCGGCAAGGACCTGAAGGCGAGGCCGCTCGCCGAGCGCAAGAAGATGCTGCGCGAGCTGCTCGGCAAGGCCGGCAAGACCGGGCCGGTCTACTACACCGACCACATCGAGGATGATGGCGACGCCATGTTGCAGGCCCTGTGCAAGCGTGGCTTCGAAGGCATCATCGCCAAGAAGGTGCGTGGGAAGTACACGCCGGGACGGGGCCATGGCTGGCTGAAGATCAAGTGCGCCGCGTCGCAGGAATTCGTCATCGTCGGATGGTCCGAATCCGACAAGGACCGGCCATTCTCCTCGATTATGCTGGCTGTGAACGAACGCGGCGGGCTGCGCTATGCCGGCAAGGTGGGCAGCGGCTTCTCCATGAGCGAACTGGGTGAGCTGTCGCGCAAGTTCAGCCGGCTGTCGCGCCGGACGGCCCCGGTCGAGGGAGACCTGCCGGCCGCCGTGAGGCGCGGCGCCCACTGGATCGAGCCCAGGCTGGTGGCCAATGTCGAGTTCGCCGAGTTCACCCGCGACGGCCTCGTGCGGCAGGGGCGCTTTCTCGGGCTGCGCGAGGACAAGGCGGCGAAGGCCGTCGTCCGCGAGATGCCGGAAAAGGGCGAGGGGAAGAGTGGAGGGAAGGACTGATGGTCTCCGTCGCCGGCGTTACCCTCAGCCATCCGGACAAGGTGCTCTACGCCGAACAGGGCGTCACCAAGCTCGACCTCGCCAATTATCTCCATGCGGTCTCGGACCGTATGCTGCCGCACGCGTCGAAGCGTCTGCTCAGCCTGGTGCGCTGCCCCCAGGGCGCGGCGAAGCAGTGTTTTTTCCAGAAGCACGGCACCGCCGGCCTTGCCCCGTCGCTCAAGGCCATGCCGGTGCGCGAGAAGGACGGCGGCGAGGACGACTATCTCTATCTGACCGATGAATCCGGTCTGGTCCGGTCGGCACAGATGGGCGTTCTGGAGTTCCACATCTGGGGTTCGATGATCGACGACATCGAAAAGCCCAACCGCATCGTGTTCGACCTGGACCCCGATCCGGCGGTCGGATTCGAGGTGGTGAAACAGGCCGCTTTCCGGATGCGCGACGTGCTCGACGCGCTGGGCCTGCGGACCTTTCCGATGCTCACCGGCGGCAAGGGCATCCATGTGATCGCGCCTATCCGCCGCCGCCATGAGTGGCCCGTGGTGAAGGACTTCACCCGGGCACTGGCCATCCGCCTCTCCGAGGACGCGCCGGACAAGTATCTCGCCACCATGAGCAAGGCCAGGCGCAAGGGGCGCATCTTCATCGACTATCTGCGCAACGAACGCGGCTCGACCGCCGTCTGCCCCTATTCGCCGCGGGCCCGCAAGGGCGCCCCGGTCGCCTGGCCGGTCACCTGGGACCAACTCGGGGATGCCGGCACGGCGGCGCTTGTACACATCACCGACGCGGACCGGCGCCTGGGCGAGCCGGACCCGTGGGACGGCTATTTCGACGTGAACCAGTCGCTCACCGCCGCCGCGCTGCGGGCCCTGGGCGTGGACCCGGCCGGAACCTGACTGGTCTGGACCCGTTGCACTAGATATGTGAGACGCTCCAACCTCTTGAACCCTCTCCCTTTGGGAGAGGGCAGGGTGACGGGCGTTGGCCGCCCCTGAACCCAGACCCCAGACCAATGAGGAAAGAAATGTCCAAACCCAACCCCGACCAACCTCAGCCCGAGTTTCCCCAGCGCCCGGATCAGGCGCCGCCGGAAGTGGAAGAACCCACGCCCCCCGAGCCGGTCGATGTCCCGCCCGAAGCACCACCGCCCACCATGCCGGACCGGGAAACCCCGCAACCTACCGCCTGGAGCGTTGGAACTTTGGGTTAACAGCCTCGTTCGATGTGGCGCTTGCGCGGCGACCCCTCATCCGGCGCCCTTCGGCAAGCTCAGGACGCCACCTTCTCCCACAAGGGGAGAAGGGTTAGGGTGAGGGGTAACCGCGAAGCGGGTCAGCGCTGTTCCGCTGCGTCAACCTAAACGACCAACGTTTGGTTAAAATGCAGACGGACCGCCCGCGCGGCTGCGAAGGCGGTCCGAAATGCCCCGTCCCTCAAATTCTCAAGACGAGGCGCCGGTCTTGGCCGGGGATTCCTTCTTGTTGCCGGCGGTAACGCCCAGCTTCTCGAGAGCATCGGTTACTGCCCGAAGCGATTCCGCGGGCTGGCCCGACTGGGTGCCCGGCATGTTCTCCTCGGACGCGACCATGAGCTGCCTCAGGTCCTGGTCCCACTCATGCAGCGCCGCGATCTTCTGCTCTTTGGTAAGCGACTGATCCTGAAGGATTTCCTCGGGATGCGCATAGCGCTCGGAAACGTCGCCGGCGACCGGTTCTTCCGGATTCCTGGTCATCTTGCTCCATCCTTCGCAAGGGGTGTCCGTCAGTGCTGCTAACGCAGCGCTTCCGGCCTTTGTTCCGGGATGGAGGAGCCCCGAAGCCCTTAGCTGTCGAGCGGATCGCCGGACCGGAACAGGGCGTTCAGGTCCTGGTCGTTGGTGTCCAGGATGCGATCGACCCAGCGGTGGAAGCGGTGTCCGCCGCCCTCGTTGCGGCCGAACAGCACGTATTTGCGCGCGCCGCTTTCCAGCGCCTTCTGTTGACGCAGGCCGGTGGCGTAGTCCTCTTCCTGAACCACATATTCCAGCAGCTTGAACTGCTGCAGCGCCTCCAGACGCTGCTCGGCGTCGGGTTCCTTCTCCATCAGGTACATCTGGGTGGTGAAGGATTCGCCGGGCGTCTCGCCGGGGAAAAGCTGCGACAGCATGATGCTGCGCCCGCCGCCCCGGAACGAAGCGATCGAGATGTGCGGGAAGATGGTCCAGACGCCGGCCGACAGCACGTCCGGGCTCCACTGTTCCTCGGGCAGATCGAGCAGGCCGATCATCTGCTTCGACGGCGAGGTCACCCGCTGGTGCGGGCCCCAGGCGTAGTACAGCGCCCGGTTCGACATCTGCTCGCCGAAGGTCTCCCGGTGCAGCACCGGCAGGTGATAGAGATCGAGATAGCCGTCATAGGCGATCTTCCAGTTCGGGCCCTTCAGGGTGCGGGCCTCGAACAAGTGCCAGTTCTCCAGGCCGAAGGCGCCCAGCATCTCGTCGTAACCCTGCAGGAAGGCGTCCATCTCGACCGGCGAATCCGGGTCGAGGATCACCCAGATCAGGCCCGCCCGCTCGGTAATCGGGAGCGCGACCAGGCCGTATTGCGACATGTCGATGTCGCCGAAATCTTCCTTGGAGGCGACCGCCACGAGGTTGCCCTTCTGGTCGAAGCTCCAGGCGTGGTAGCCGCAGATGAAGCGGCGGGCCTTGCCGATTCCCGACTTCACCACCGGTGCGCCGCGATGGCTGCACGAGTTGATGAACGCCCGGGCGACGCCGTCGCTGCCGCGGGCGATCAGCACCGGCATGCCGACCACGTCCATGGCCTTGTAGTCGCCCGGCTCACGGATTTCCGCCGTTGCCGCCAGCATCAGCGGGATGCGCTTGAAGACCTTGTCGATTTCAAGCTTGAAACGGTCCGGGTCGAAGTAGTTGCCGGCCGGCACCTTGAACACGTCCGGCTCCTGCGCGATCGTGCCCGCCTGCGCGTGTCCGATGTTATCCCGCGCCATCTCGATCAGTTCAGCCCGCGACATCTTCCGCCTCTTTCCGATTTCGGTTGGTGGCGTCCAATCTAAAGCACCATCGCCGACTTTTCCAACGGCATAGGGCGTAAGCGAAAGCGGCCCTCCGAAGAGGGCCGCTTCCTTGGAAGAACGCGAAACTCAGACCTCGACCGGCAGGTCCCAGCAGGTGTGGGTGTCCCACAGCTTGAGCGAGCGCAACTCGGGCTGGGCGCCTTCCTTCAGCCGCATGTCCGGCAGGCCGTCGAGCAGCACGTTGAGCGCGGTGGTCGCCGTGTCGCGGGTGATGGCGTAGAGCGAGCGGGGACGGTCCTCGGGCACCGCCGGGTGCTTCGAGGGCTTGCCCAGGCCGAAGGCGATGCCCGCGGGCAGGCCGTCGGCCCGGTATTGGCCGCGCGGCTCGCGCTGGCACAGATCCTTTCGGCCGACGATGAACTTTTCCGGGTCCGCGTACTGGCGCGGATCGCGGTTGGCCGCGGCGGCCGAGCAGATCAGCATGCCGCCCTCGGGGATCAGCTTGCCGAAGCGCTCCACCTCGTGCAGCGCGAACCGCCGGGCATTCAGCACCGGGGCCGAGTGGCGCAGCGCCTCGAGGAAGGCGAACTTGGCCATGCGGCGCTCGTCCTTCACCTTCTGGAACTCGCCCGGATTGGTCAGCAGCAGGAACAGGGTGTTGGCCAGGCCCCCGTGCAGCGTCTCGTGATCGCCTTCCAGCAGCGTGACCACGACATCCTCGGCGGTCGCCGGGCCGCCGTCCGGATCGAGCGTCGCAATGGCCGAGATCAGATCGTCGCCGGGATTGGCGCGGCGCTGGGCGAGCAGGGGGCGGAAATACTCCGTCAGCTCGCGGATGGCGGCGAGGCCGTCCTGCTCGGCGACCGGATCGACGTTGAAGCCATGCGTCATGCGCCAGTAGCGATGGCAGAACAGCGGCGCATCCTCCTTCGGGATGCCGAGCTGGCGCACCAGCAGCTCCAGCGCCAGCTTGGCGGCGAAGTCGATGCCCAGATTGGCGCCGCCCTTGGCCTTGATCTCGTGCGCGATATCCTCGGCCACGGCCTGGACGTTGTCGTCGATGCCCTTCGCCTGGGCGAACAGCACCGGCAGTTCCTGGCGCAGGTCGCGGCCATAGTCGGCGATGTTGTAGAACCAGCGGCGCGGGCGGGTCTCGAAATTGGCGTCGTCGGTGAAGATCGACGTCACGTCGTCATAGCGGGTGATCCAGTAGGAATTCTCCAGCCAGTCGCGGTAGCTGGGATAGTTCTCGCGCAGGATTTCCAGGAGCGGGTAGGGATCCCGGATGAATTCGGGCGAGATCAGCTGCATCGGCTTGATCTTGGCCGTGGTCTGGCCCAGACGCTCGCGCTGGTGGATTTCGTAGGTGCGGAAGCCCTCGCCCTTCACGCCGCCCGGCGCGATCGGCACGCCGTTCCGGCCGTAGGTGATCCGGGGCGCGCCTGCTTCCTGCTGGGTGCCGGTGCCTGTGGAGGCCCGGGTCGCTTCTATGGTGCTCATTGTCGGGCCCTGATTAGAGGTCGTAATCGATCCAGACTTCCTTGGCCGAGACGAGGCCGATCGGCATCAGGCTGCCGTCGATGTCCTTCGGCATCTTTTCCACGTTGAGACACGGGTTCTTCAGGTGGCGCTGCAGGATCTTCGATCCGATCACCGCTTCCTGGTGGGAGATCCACGCGCCCGGGCACAGATGCGGGCCGACGCCGAACGCCATGTGGCTGCAGCGGCCGTCCTTGCGGAAGCCCGAGCGCAGCAGCTTGCCGCTGTACAGGTCCGGCCGGAAGATGTTGAACACTTCCGGGTCCTTGAAGATGCGCTCGTCGTGGTTGGCCGAGAAGTCGACCATGTTGACCAGCGAGCCGGCCGGGATCTTGACGCCGTGCAGCTCGATGTCGAACGAGTTGTGGCGCGGCTGGCCGCCGATCGGGGTCGAGTGGCGCAGGGTTTCGTGGAACGCCACGTCCCACATGGCGTCCGGATCGTCCAGCACCGCCTTCAACTGGTCGGGATGCTGCAGCAGCAGGTACCACATGTTGAGGATCGCGCCGCGGGTGGTCTCGCCGCCGCCGCCCACGACCAGGGCGATGTTGGAGGTGATCTCCTCGGTCGACAGGTAATCGCCGTCGATCTGGGTCTCGCACAGCTTGGAGATGATGTCCTTGCTGGTGGGATTGCCGGCCGCGTCATAGAGGTAGGTCGGCTTCTCGCGCCGCTCCTCGACCAGGGTGCCGACATAGTCCTCCAGGTCCTGGCGCGCGACGAGGCCCTGGTGATGGGTCTCCGAGCCGCCCAGTCCCGACATCATCGAGTTGTACCAGAAGAAGAACTTGCTGCGGGACTCCTTGGGGAAGCCCAGCACGTCGCAGACGACGCGGATCGGGAACTCGTTGGCGAAGGCGCGGCCGATGGCGACGCTGCGCACGCCGTTGCGGTCCTGCACGATGCTCTCGTCGAGGTTGTCCCAGTCGGCAATCATCTCCTCGCCGATGCTCTCGATGGCATGCAGCCGGTTGTCCAGCGACTTGCCGACCAGGTGCTGGCCGTAGAGGTTGCGGCGGCGCCGGTGCTCCACGCCGCTCAGTTCGAGCTGGGTGTTGCCCAGCACGCCGCTCGACGAGCCCTTCGGGATGGTGTTGAAGCCCTCGTCGTCGAAATAGCAGGTGGTGATGTCGTCGTAGCGGGTGACGTAGTAGCAATTGTGCAGCTTGTCGAAGAACACCGGATAGTGGTCCCGCATGATCCGGTAATACGGGTACGGGTTCCGGAAGAACTCGGCCGAATTGAAGATGCGCGGATCGATCAGCGGCGTGCCATCGGGCGCGTGGCCCATGTCGCATGCCTGGCCCAGCGGCATCAGCGGAAAATCGTGTGCCGACAGCGACTGGGCGCGCGGCACATGGCTGGTCGCCGAAGCGCCGCCGTCGTCGCCCGGCTTGCCGTCGCCGTTCTCGACGATGTTGGTGAGAAAGGAGGTGATGGAGTCCATAGGGGGCCTCATTCGGTTCGTATCGGGCCTGATGCGCCAACCTACATCCTGGATGCCGGGTTGGCAATGAATCAAAAGTCACGCTTGAAGGCTAAACCCCGCGGAACCGTTCGTCAGAACACGACGGGCAGGCTCCAGCAGGTGTGCATCTCGCCCAGCCGCAAGCTGCGCAGCTCGGGCGCCGCGCCGGGCTTAAGCCGGAGGCCTGGCAGCGCGTCCAGCAGCATGTTCGACGCGGTGGTCGCGGTGTCGCGGGTGAGGGCGTAGAGCGAGCGCGGCCGGTCCTCGGGCACCGCCGGATGCTTCGACGGCTTGCCCAGGCCGAAGGTGACGCCGGCGGGCAGGCCGTCGGCGCGGTACTGGCCGCGCGGCTCGCGTTGGCACAAATCCTTGCGCCCGACCAGGAAGTGGTCCGGGTCCCGGTACTGGCGCGGATCGCGGTTGGCCGCGGCGGCGGAGCAGTGCAGCAGGGCGCCGATCGGGATCAGCCGGCCGAAGCGCTCCACCTCGTGCCGTGCGAACCGGTTGGCGGTCACCACCGGCGTCGAATGGCGCAGGGTCTCGAGCCAGGCGAACTTCATCATCCGCCGCTCGTCCTTGACTTTCTCGAGCTCGCCCGAATGGGTGAGCAGCAGGAACCACATGTTGGCGAGGCCGCCATGCAGCGTCTCGTGGTCCTGCTCCAGCAGCGTGACGACCAGGTCCTCGGCGCTCGCCGGTCCGCCGTCCGGATCGAGCGTCGCCACCGCCGAGACGTAGTCGTCGCCGGGATTGGCGCGGCGGGCGGCGAGCAGAGGGCGGAAATACTCGACGAGCTCCTGGATGGCGCCCAGGCCCGACTGCCGGCTCTTCGGCTCCCACATGGCGCCGCGCTGCATGCGCCAGTAGCGGTCGACGAACTTCGGGAAGTCATCCTTCGGCAGGTCGAGCACGCAGGCCAGCAGCTCCAGCGGCAGGCGCGCGGCGAACTCGATGGCGATATCCGTGCCGCCATTGGCCCTGAAGCCGTCGATGATCTCGTGGGTCAGCCGCTCCAGATGGGCGTCGATCCGGTTGGCCTGGGCCGTCAGCAGCGGCACTTCCTGTGACAGGTCGCGGCCGAGATCCTCGATGCCGTAGAACCAGCGCTTGGGCCTTGTTTCGAAATTGGCGTCGTCGGTGAAGATCGAGGTGACGTCGTCGTAGCGGGTGACCCAGAACGAGTTGCCCAGCCAGTCGCGGTAGAACGGATAGTTCTCGCGCAGGATCTCCAGCACCGGATAGGGATCCTTGACGAACTCCGGCGAGATCAGCTGGATCGGCCGGATCTTGTCGGTCGCTTCCTTGACCCGCTCGCGCTGGTAGACCTCGTAGGTCCGGTAGTCGTTCTGGTTGCCGTTGCGGGTGTACAGCGGCACGCCGTTGCGGCCGGTGAACGCGTCCTTGTCGGGCGCGCCGGCGCCGTAGCTCGGCGGCTTCACCGCTTCCTTCGCGTCAGTGCTCATGGTCTTCCTCAGGCCAGATCGAAATCGAGCCAGAGCTCGCGGGTCTTGTTGATGCCGATCGGGGCGAGCGACACGCCGTCGATGTCCTTGGGCATGCGGTCCCGGTTGATCCGCGGGTTCTTCATGGTGCGCGACAGGATGCGCGAGCCGATCACCGCCTCCTGGTGGGAAATCCACGCCCCCGGGCACATGTGCGGGCCGACGCCGAACGCCATGTGGCTGCACTTGCCCTCCTTGCGGTAGCCCGAGCGCAGCAGCTTGCCGGTATAGAGGTCGGGCCGGAAGATGTTGAATGTGTCCGGATCGGCGAAGATGCGCTCGTCGTGGCTGCCCGAGAAATTGACCATCTCGATCAGCGATCCCGCCGGCACCGTCGTGCCATGGATCTGCACGTCGAAGGTGGCGTGGCGCGGCTGGCCGCCGATCGGATTGGCGAAGCGCAGCGTCTCGTGGAACACCGCGTCCCACAGGTCCTCGTCGCGCAGCGCCGCGTCGGCCTGGTCGGGATGCTGCAGCAGGCTGTACCACATGTTCATCAATGTGCCGCGCGTTGTCTCGCCGCCGCCGGCGACGACCAGCGCGATCAGCGCGGTGATCTCCTCGGTCGACAGGTAGTCGCCGTCCACCTGGCTCTCGCACAGCTTGGAGATGATGTCCTTGCCCATCTCGCGGCCCTGGTTGTCGTAGAGGAAGGTGGGATTGCGGCGACGCTCCTCGACGATGGATTCGACGTAGTCTTCCAGATGCTGGCGCGCTTCCATGCCCTGCTTGTGGGTCTCCGACGCGCCGAGGCCGCTCATGATGGAATTGTACCAGTAGACGAAGTTGCCGCGCGCCTCGGTGGGGAAGCCCAGCACGTCGCACACCACGCGCACCGGGAACGAGTCGGCGAAGGCCTGGCCCAGCTCGATGGTGCGCACGTTGCCGTTGGTGATGCACCACGGCGCGTCGACGTTCGCCCAGTCGTCGATCATCTCCTGCGCCAGCCGCTCGATGGCCGGCACCCGGTTCTCCAGCGCCTTGCCCACCAGATGCTGGCCGAACAGGTTGCGGCGGCGGCGGTGCTCGACGCCCGACAGCTCGTGGGTCACGTTGCCCAGCACGCCGTTCGACGAGCCCTTCGGGATGGTGTTGAACCCGATGTCGTCGAAATAGCACTCGGTCATGTCGTCGTAGCGGGTGACGTAATAGGTGTTGTTCAGCTCGTTGTGGTAGATCGGATAATGGTCGCGCAGCAGCCGGTAGTAGGGCCACGGATTGCGCCGGAACTCGGCCGAGAAGAAGATGCGCGGATCGATCAGCGGCGTGCCGTCCGGCGCCGTGCCCATGTCGACGCGCTGGCCCGCGGGCATCAGCGGAAACAGCGCCTGAAAGTCACCGTCCGCCGTGCTTTCGACCTGATCCGTTGCGTCCGCGCCGATGGCGCGGGCAAACACCGAGGCGAAGGGTTCCGTATTCATGTCCAATCCCCGTTCAACGCTGACTTTTTCCCCTGACGCACGTTACATCCTGACCCGAAGGATGGCAATCGCGCATAAAGTCATGCTTGACTTGACTGGGGTGCGCGAGCGTAATGCGCGCATCGGGACGACGCCGCTTCGTACGGGGAATCGGCTGCCTCAACGTGCCGCGCACACGGATTTCCGGTCTGTGACGGCGGCGCCGAGGTGCTACAATGACGTTGCGGGACGATGGAGAACGAGCCGACCGTGCCGGGTCGGCCAGCATAGCTTGAGGCTCGGGAGCACTATGACCTACGTAATCAGCAACGCCTGCATCGACGTCAAGGACATGTCCTGCATCGAGGTCTGTCCGGTCGACTGCATCTATCAGGATGACGAGGACCGCATGGTCTTCATCGAGCCGGACCAGTGCATCGATTGCGGCGTCTGCGTGTCGGCCTGCCCGGTGGGCGCGATCTTCGCCGATCACGAGATCCCGCCCGCGGCCAAGGACTTCATCGAGATCAACGCGCTGTACTTCAAGGACAAGGACGCGGCGCGCGCCCAGGCCGCCGAGCGGGCCGGCACCAGCATCTGATCGGATTGTCGCTGTCGCCCGGCGGCAACCCTCGCCGCCGGCTGCCTTGCCGTGTCTGCAGGCCGCCTGGCATCCCACGGGCAAATTGAATGTGGCCGCCGTCTGTGCTTCCCTCGGCGGAACGCAAGGGGAGACGTCCGTGAAGCTCTACAATTTCGCCGCGCCCAATCCGCACAAGGTCCGCATCTATGCCGCCGAGAAGGGCATATCTCTCGACCTCGTCGACGTGGACGTGATGAACCACGGGCTCCGCACGCCGGAGATGCTGGCGAAGAATCCGCTCGCCGTGGTGCCGTTCCTCGAGCTCGACGACGGCACAATCATCCGCGAATCCCTGGTCATCATCGAATATCTCGAGGAGCTCAATCCCGAGCCGCCCATGCTGGGCCGCACGCCGCTGGAGCGCGCCCGCATCCGCGAGCTGGACCGGCTGGCCGAACTCGGCCTGATGATCGAGCTGGCCAATTACTGCCACCACGTCTCGCCATTCTTCGCCGACAAGGGGCCGCAGTCGCCCGAGGGCGCCAGAATGGCGCACAATTGCTACCGCAAGAGCCTCGCGATCATGGACAAGGAGATCGGCGGCAAGCCGTTCGTCGCGGGCGATGCGCCCTCGGTGGCCGACTGCACCCTCTATGCGACGCTGGGCTTCGGCGATTATGTGGGCGTGAAGGACGCTGAGGAGTTCGCCAACATCCGCCGCTGGCGCGAGGATTTTTCCAGGCGCCCCAGCGCGTCCGCCTAGCGCACCGGGAAGTCGAAATAGGTGTCCGGGAACGGCTCGTCACGCAGTGTGAAGTGCCACCACTCCTTGTCGAACGGTTTGAAGCCGTGCCGCTCCATGACCAGCTTCAGCAGCAGCCGGTTGGAGCGCTGCTCGCCGGTCAGCTCGGTATAGTCGGGCCAGGATTCGGGCCCGAAGAAGTCGAACGGCGTGCCCATGTCGAGGTCGGTCACGCCGCCGTCCTCGCCGACGACGACCAGTGTCAGGTCGACGGTGCTGCCGCGGCTGTGGCTCGACCGGGTCGCCACGTAGCCCTCCTTGAACAGCTTGGCCTTGTCGATGTCCGGATAATAGGCGCGCTTCGCGTCGGGATCGTCAGGCAGGGACGACCAGCGCACGAAGTGGGCCACTGCCTGGGTCGGCCGGTAGGCGTCGAAGATCTTCAGCCCCAGCCCGAATCCGGCGAGCTCTTCCTGCACCTGCCGCAGCGCCTCGGCGGCCGCAGCGGTCAGCACCACCCGCGCGGCCTCGTAGCCGTCGACCCGCTCGCCGACGAAGTTGTCCGTCCCCACATAGCGGAGATCGAGCACCAGCCCCGGCGCCACCTCGTCGGCATGGACGAAGCCGTCGGGCAGGCTGTCATCTGTGGCGAGGGCGGGGGCGGTCGACAGCATCAGCAGGAGTCCGATCAGGGGCGGAGAGGTTGCGCATGTCCCCCATGCTAGCGGCTACGGCGCCCCGCAGGAACCCGCTTGGAGTCTTGCGGGACCCACCGCCACGCTGCACGCCAGTTTGGCCGCTACGCCCTTGTGCTGATCACCTTTTTGGTTGACCCGCAGCTGGAGCACACATCAATCCGGCGACTGAAGCCGAAGCTCTTGGCCAGTTCTCGTGTCTTGTGGTTTGCATGCTGTCGGACGGAAAGTCCCAACTTGTCCGCGATGCAGTCGTCGCACACCGCGGCCGGCGACTTGCTTTCGATGAAGGCCTTTACCTGGTCCAGAACGGTCATCTTCACTCCGGAGCGAGTTGATCCATGGAGCATACACGAGACATGCGTCATGGCAAAAAAAGCACCCGGCCCTCACTGTCGGCAATCTGATCCCAACCGCTTGGCGGCCTCCCTTGCCGCCGGGGCCCGGAAGGTCTATGAAGAGGCCGTTCCGCGCCCCGCTCCCTGGAGGTTTGAATGGCCTGGAAAGTCCTGCTGCTCGTCGCGCTCCTGCTGTTGATTTTCGGCAAGGGCAAGTTCTCCGACCTCATGGGCGACCTGGCCAAAGGCATCAAGAGCTTCCGCAAGGGCATGGCCGAGGACGACGGCGACGAGCGCGTGACCTTGAAACCCGCGCCTGCCATCGGGGCCTCGGCCCAGGCGCCTGCGCCGGACGCCAGCAAGGAAAACGCCTGAACCTTCCGCGGCGTCAGCCGATCAGGTAGAGCCCCGCGAGCCCAGCGGCGCCGACGGCGATCCGCCACCAGCCGAACACCGCGAAACCGCGCCGGCTCACATAGGCCAGCAGCGCCCGCACCACCAGCAGCGCCGTCACGAACGCGGTGACGAAACCCACGGCGATCAGCGCCGTGTCGCTGAAGTCCAGGATGTCCCGGTTCTTGTAGAGGTCGTAGACGACCGCGCCCACCATGGTCGGCATGGCGAGGAAGAACGAGAACTCGGCCGCCGAGCGCTTGTCGGCGCCCATCAAAAGGGCTCCGACGATGGTGGCGCCCGAGCGTGAGACGCCCGGCACCATGGCGAGGCACTGGCACAGGCCGATGCCCAGCGCCATCGGCAGTGGATAGGCCATGGCGTCGGTGTGCTTGACCGGCAGCTTCACCCGGTCGACGACCAGCAGGATCAGGCCGCCGCCGATCAGCGTGACGCAGATCAGCCCCGGACTCTCGAACAGCACGCTCTTGATGTAGTCGTGCGCGGCGGCGCCGATCACGGCGGCGGGCAGGAACGCGATGAGGATGCTGGCGATGAAGCGGCGTGCGGCGGGATCGCGCGGCGCCGCCAGAGCCACGCCCAGCAGCCGCTGCGTGTAGACGAACAGCAGCGCCAGGATCGCGCCCAGCTGGATGACCACCTCGAAGGTCTTGCCCGTGGACTCGAAGCCCATGAAGTGGCCGGCCAGCAGGATGTGGCCGGTCGACGATACCGGCAGGAACTCGGTCAGACCCTCGATCAGGCCGAGGACGAGTGCCTCCAGATAGGTGACGCCGTCTGCCGCCAGCATCGCCTGGCTCATCAGGGCATCCGTGCCGCGTCGCCGCCGTCGATGGTCTTGTCGCCTCCCTCCGCCGCCTCCTGCTTCAGGCGTCGGATGCGCCAGTCGCCGAGGAACAGCAGGATCGGCGCGGCGATGAAGATCGAGGACGACGCCGCGATGACGATGCCGAAGATCATCGGCACGGCGAAGCTCTCGACCGCCGAGCCGCCCCAGATCGCCATGGGCAGCATGGCCAGCAGGGTCGTCGCCGAGGTGTAGATGCTTCGGGTCAGCGTCTCGTTGATGCTCTTGTCGATGATGTCGCGCAGTTCCATCTTCTGGAACAGCCGCATGTTCTCTCGCATTCGGTCATAGACGACGACCTTGTCGTTCACCGTGTAGCCGACCAGGGTCAGCATCGCCGCGATGGCGCTCAGGTTGAAGTCCAGCTGGGTCACCACGAAGAACCCGACCACCTTGGTGATGTCGAGCATCATGGTCACGATGGCGCCGATGGCGAAGTACCATTCGAACCGGAACCAGATGTAGAGCAGCATGATGATGCTGGCGCCGACCACCGCGTAGAGGCCGCTGGTCGCCAGCTCGCCGCTGATCTTGGGTCCGACCACCTCCGTTCGCGAGATCTGGGCGCCGGGCGCCGCCTTGTCGATGGCGGCCCGTGCCTTCTCGACCGCCACCCGCTGGGCCGCGTCGCCGCCCGGCTGGATCTCGATCCTGATCAGCACCTTCGTATTGTTGTCCGCGCCCTGGAGCGAGATGTCGCCCAGCCCCAGCCGGTCCAACTCCTGCCGCATGGCGCTCAGGTTGGCCTTGCCGGCGGCGGGCTCGACTTCCATCTGGATGCCGCCCTTGAAGTCGATGCCGTAGTTGAGGCCGGGCACGAAGAACAGCACCAGCGACGCCGTGGACAGGATCGCCGACACCGCGATGCCCAGGAAGCGGGCCCGCATGAACTTGATGCTGGTGCCCATGGGAACGATCTGGAACGGCGGTTCCATGTTGAGAACCTTGAGCTTCCGCGCCCTGATCCACCAGACCATCATGATCCGTACCACCGTCACGGCGGTGAACAGCGAGATCAGGATGCCCAGGCCCATGGTGATGGCGAAGCCGCGCACCGGGCCGGACCCCATGGCGAACAGCAGCACCACCGCGAACAGGGTGGTCATGTTGGAATCGATGATCGTCGCGAAGGCCTTGCCGAAACCGTATTCGAGCGAGGCATAGGCGCCCAGTCCGCGCCGCGTCTCTTCCCGGATTCGTTCGTTGATCAGCACGTTGGCATCGACCGCCATGCCGATGCCGAGGACGATGCCGGCGATGCCGGGCAGGGTGAGCGTGGCGCCCAGGATGGTCAGCGCCGACAGGGTGAGGACGGTGTGGATCAGCAGCGCGACGCTGGCGATCACGCCCCAGCTGCCGTAGAGCGTCAGGATCAGGACGAAGACGAGCACGAAGCCGATGAGGCCGGTCCATGCGCCCATCCGGATGGAATCCGCGCCAAGGTCGGCGCCCACCGTGCGCTCCTCGATCACGGTCAGCGGCGCGGGAAGCGCGCCGGCCTTCAGCATGGTCGAGAGATCCTTGGCCTCGGTTGTGGTGAACTGGCCGGTGATGACGCCGGAGCCGCCCAGGATCGGTTCGTTGATGCGCGGCGCGCTCAGCACCTTGCCGTCGAGGACGATCGCCATGCGCTCGCCGGTGTGTTCGCGGGTGGCCCGGCCGAACTGCTGTGCGCCGGTGCTGTCGAACTTGAAACCCACCTGCGGCTCGCCCGTGTATTGTTCGAAACTGACGTCCGAGTTCTCCAGGTGATCGCCGGTGACGATCGGGCGCTCCAGCAGCGCCAGCGGCTCGCCGGTCGTCGCATCGGGCAGCACGAACACCCCGTGCGGCGGCGTGGCGCCGGGCGCCACGGGCGTGGTCACCAGGTGGAACGTCATCTTGGCCGTGCCGCCGAGCAGGCGGGTGATGCGGCCCGGATCCTGCACGCCCGGAAGCTGGACCAGGATTCGGTCTGCTCCCATGCGCTGGATCGTCGGCTCGGCGACGCCCGCGCCGTCGATGCGCCGCCGCACGACCTCGAGGCTCTGCTCCACTGCAGCGATGATGCGCCGCTGACGGCCCGCCTCGGTGAACGTCACGCGCAGCTGCGTCGCGCCGCCGGCCTCGATGTCGACATCGGGCTCGGAGGGGCCCAGCGCGGTCTGTGGCGCCTGCGTCACGTCCTTGATGATCTGGCGGAGCTGCTCGGACTTGCCGGGATCGCGGAACGTGACCAGGACCGAATCGCCCACCGGCGCGGCGCGGACGCTCGAGATCTTCTCCTGGCGCACCTTCGTCGCGATGTCGTCGGCCATCGACTGGAGGCGTTCCTTCATCAGTGCCGCCGAGTCCACTTCGAGCACCAGGTGCGAGCCGCCGCGCAGGTCGAGGCCGAGCGTGACCTGCTGCTTGGGCAGCCAGTCGGGCAGCGAGGCAAGCTGCTCCTTGGTGAATGCGTTGGGGAGCGCGATGAAGGTCCCGATCAGGATGATCGCGCTGTAAAGGTAGATTTGCCACTTGGGGATTTGCATGTGTGCCGCCTCTCGGGCTGGATGCGGGCCCTTCGCCTCGCGGGCGGGCCTCTCGTATAGGCTCTTGTGATCCGCGCCCTTCGCGGCGCGGGCGTGCTAGGCGGCGGCGGGCGGCGCTCGGGGCGATGCCGCGCCCGGCCAGTGAAGTGGAACCGCGCTTGCCGCGATGCCTGCGGCGTCGCTGGATGCGGTGCCGAGCATCGCCTTCGGAGCCGCTGGGGTCTGGCCATGTGTGTCCGGCGCGGTTCCGGAAGATGTTGCCTTGGTGCGCTGCGTATCTGCGGTCGACAGCCCGGCACGGCCGGCGGGCTGTGCCTTGCCCTGTGCGCCGGATTGCTCCGACGCTTCGCCCGCTCCGCTGACGACGCCGTTGCGCGGTTCCGTTGCCGGGCTCGTCGCGCCCCGGTCGATCAACAGCGAGAGCAGCAGCAGCGGGAGTGCGACGAGCAGGATCGAGGCGCGGCCGCCACGGCGGCCGGTTCTGTCCTTCCAGTGCGTGCCCGCAGGCCGGGCGTTGGTCAAGGCGCCGCTCCCAGGTCCCGGCGGGCGCGGATAGTCCGCTTGGCTCGATGCCGCCGGCACCCACACATAGAACCAAGCGGCCTCCGACCGCAAGGCATGTCCTCGCATGCGGCGTCCGGTCATTGTAACATTCAGAGGACGCTAGCCAAAAATCGGGGGAGATCGGGTGAGCCGCAAGCTACTCGTCGTCGAGGATGACACCGTCACGTCGGGCTACCTGGTGCAAAGCCTGAGAGAGCAGGGCTACACCGTCGACATCGCCGAGGACGGGCGAGAAGCGCTCTACCTGGCGAGCGATGGCGCCTACGACCTGGTGGTTCTCGACCGGATGCTGCCGGGCCTGGACGGCCTGTCGGTGCTCAAGGCGTTGCGCGCCGCCCGTATCGAGACGCCGGTGCTCCTGCTCTCGGCACTCAGCACCCTCGATGAACGGGTGAAGGGTCTCAAGGCCGGGGGTGACGACTACATGGTCAAGCCGTTCGCCGTGTCCGAGCTGCTGGCGCGCATCGAGGTGCTGTTGCGCCGGCGCAGCGCCGGACCCGAGGCCGAGACCAAGCTGCGCTGCGCCGATCTTGAAATGGACCTGATCGCCCGCAAGGTTTCGCGTGCCGGAAAGGCTATCGACCTTCAGCCGCGCGAATTCTCGCTGCTCGAGTACCTGATGCGCCATCAGGGCCAGCTGGTGACCCGGACGATGCTGCTCGAGGCGGTGTGGGACTATCACTTCGACCCGCAGACCAACGTCATCGACGTTCACATCAGCCGGTTGCGCCAGCGGGTGGACAAGGGCTTCCACCAGTCGCTGATCCACACCATCCGCGGCTCGGGCTACCGCCTGGCCGCGGAGGGCTGAGCGCGTGGCGACGCGTCCGCAGAGCGCAACCCTCCAGATCGCGCGTGCGCTCATCCCCCTTTCCATCGTCGCCACCCTGATCCCCTTCGGGGTGCTCTTCTTCGACCTGTGGTCGCACCATGAAAGCCTGGTCGCTGAGGAAGCAGCCGGTGAACTCGGCCGCCTGAAATCGGTTTACGAATATGAAGGCGCGCCGGGGGTCGAGGAGGCCATCCGAGACCGCCTTGCCAGTTCGTCGAGCGAACGCGTGCTGTATCTGTTCGAGGACAGCTACCGGTACCGCGTCGCGGGCAACCTCACCACCTGGCCGGCCAAGTCGACCTCGGCTTTCACCTGGGAGGTCGTGCCCCTCAGCAGGTCCACCTTCGCCGAACCAGAAGTCATGGGCGCCACGGCTACCGAGCTGCCCGGCCGGTACCGCCTGCTGGTGGCCATTCCGCGCAGTGAATGGGGCGTGCCCTCGGCGCTCGTCGTGAAGGCCGCTGCTCTCGGCTTCGTCATCGCCCTGCTGTTGACGGTCGTCGCCGGTTTCCGGGTGTCCCACTTCCTGCGGCGCCACATGAGCAGCATCGTTGAGACTGCCGAGGACATCCTGGGGGGCGACATGTCGCGGCGGGTCAGGGTGAGTTCGCTGCCGGTCGAGTTCAGCGTGGTGTCCGCGTCGCTGAACGCCATGCTCTCGCGCATCGAGGACAGCATGACCACCATGCGCGCCGTCACCGACAGCATCGCGCACGATTTCCGCAGCTCGCTCACCAGGCTGGGAGCGCGCCTCGAAATGGCGTCGGGCGGCAAGGGCGGCGAACAGGAGTTGCGCACCGCCATGCGCGACGCCGCGAGCGAAGTGGATTCCATGCTCCACGTCCTCAATTCGCTGCTCGAGATCGCGCGGGCGGAAGCCGGCGTCAGCGGCGACCAGATGGTCGACATGGATCTGGCGACGCTGATCTCGGACGTGGGCGACCTCTATGTTCCGGTCGCCGAGGAAAGCGGGCTGCACCTCAACGTCCACGCCGCCGAACCGATCCAGGTCCGGGCGCATCCGGAGCTGCTGGCGCAGGCCATCGCCAATCTGATCGACAACGCGATCAAGTATTCGCCGCGCGGCAGCGCCATCGAATTGCGGGCCTCGCTCGGTCCGCTCGGTCCGCTGATCGAGGTCAGCGACCGGGGGCCGGGCATTCCCGCCGAGGCGCGCGAGCGCGTCATCCATCGCTTCGTCCGGCTCGACGCCGCCCGCAAGAGTCCCGGCTCGGGCCTCGGGCTGAGCCTGGTGGCCGCCGTGGCCAAATTGCACGGTGCCTTCCTGAAATTGCACGACAACCTTCCCGGGCTGACCGCCGTGATCCAGTTCGTCTCGAAGCCGCGCCGGAAACCGCCGCTGAGCTTCCTGTTCAAGCGCGCGGCGGAAAAATGAAGAAAAGTTAATCTTTGGGCCATTGTCAGTTCATGCCAGTGGCCGTATTGATATTCACAAGGTCCTCCGCCGCTTGAGCCGGGGGCCCATCGCCCGGGGAGGGCGATCAGGCGCCGAACCGATCTGCGCCGTGGGGAAGATTAAAAGTACACACCGTCGAGGTACCATGAACAGTGAAACCACATCCCTGATTTCCGGGCGCGCGCTTGGTTTCGGCTTCGTCATTCTGGTCCATGCCGGTCTCTTCTATGCGCTCATGTCGGGTCTCAGCAACACCATGGTGGAGCTGCTGACCGGACCGGTCGAGACCGAGATCATCGATGACATCCAGAAGGACGATGCGCCGCCGCCGCCGCCGCCGCCGGATTTCAAGCCGCCGCCGCCCGCCTTCGTCGACATGCCGATGGTGAGCTTCGATTCCGCTCCCACGGCGGCCATTCAGGCCGTCACGAACGAAAAGCCGGTGGCCAAGCCGCCGCCGCCGCCGCCGCCGAAGGCGGCGCCGACCGAGCCTCGCCAGGATCCCCGCCGGCCGATCACGCAGCCCGAATACCCGGCTACGTCCGTTCGCCTGGGCGAGGAGGGCGCCGTGATCCTCAAGTTCATGGTCATGCCCAACGGCCGCGTTGACGGCGACTCGATTTCGGTCGTCGAGAGCAGCGGGTCGGAACGTCTCGACAAAGCCGCGATCGCCGAAGCGAGGAAGGCCTGGAGGTTCATTCCGGGCACGCAAGACGGCAAGCCGGTCGCCGTGTGGCACCAGTTCCGCGTCGTGTTCGAACTCAAGAAGGGGCGCTGATACGCGCCCCTTCAAAGCCTTCAACCATCCAGCGCCGGCGCCGCCGGCTTCACGTCAAGAAATCCAAAACGGAGATAACACCATGAACCGCCTGTCCACCCGCCACTGGGCTGTCCGCGCCGCCGCGCCGGTCGCCCTTGCCCTGGCCCTGGCTGTCGCCCCGGTTGCAACCGGCGTCGCCCTGGCGCAGGACGAAGCCGCTCCGGCCGCCGAAGCGCCGGCCACTGACGCCCCGGCCGACGCCCCCGTCATGACCGATCCGGCCGCCGCGCCGGCCGACGCGCCCGCCGAGGCCGCGCCGATCTCGACCGACACCGAAATGGCCGAAGTCGAGAATCCCTACGGCCTGAAGGCTCTCTGGGAGCAGGGCGACTTCATCTCGAAGGGCACCCTGATCGTCCTCGTGATCATGTCCATGGGCACCTGGTACATCATGTTCACCAAGCTGTGGGACCAGGCGAAGCTGTTCCGCCAGGCCAAGGCCGTCGACCGCGACTTCTGGAAGGCGCCGAGCCTGCAGGAAGGCCTCGACAAGCTGGATCGCGGCAACCAGTTCCGCACCCTGATCGAGAAGGGCCTGGGCGCTGCCCAGCACCACGAGGGCCGTCTGACCGACCAGATCGACGCGCCTGAGTGGATCGCCAACAACCTGCAGCGTGAGTCGGACAACATCCAGAGCCGCCTCCAGGGTGGTCTGGCGTTCCTCGCCACCGTCGGCTCGACCGCGCCGTTCGTCGGTCTGTTCGGCACCGTGTGGGGCATCTATCACGCCCTGATCGCCATCGGCGTCGCGGGCCAGGCCTCGATCGACAAGGTCGCGGGTCCGGTCGGTGAAGCGCTGATCATGACCGCCATCGGTCTGGCCGTCGCCGTGCCGGCGGTGCTGGGCTACAACTGGCTGGTCCGCCGCAACAAGGCCGCGAGCGAGATCGTCCGCAACTTCGTGACCGACTACGGTTCGTACCTGGTGCAGAGCCGCGCTGCGACGGCCCGGAGCCACTAACATGGCAATGTCCGTCGGAGAGAAGGAGGAAGGTGGTGTGATGAATGAAATCAACACCACGCCCCTCGTGGACGTGATGTTGGTTCTCCTCATCATCTTCCTCATCACCATTCCTGTGGTGATCACGACGGTTCCGGTGACGCTGCCCAAGGCGACCAACCAGGCGACGATAACGAAACCCGAAAATATCGTCATCGCCGTCGACGCCGACGGCAACGTCTACTGGAACGCGATCCAGGTAGCCGGGCAGCCGGAACTGATGGACAAGCTCGCCAAGGTGGCGGTGCTTGATCCTCAGCCGGAAGTCCACATCCGCGGCGACAAGGCGGCTCGCTACGAGTTCGTGGGTCGCGTCGTGGTGGCATGCCAGCGCGTGGGTATCGTCAAGGTCGGCTTCATCACCGAACCGCTGCGCCCCGGCCTGCTGGCGTCGTAGGAGTACAGTCAATGGCAATCAACACAGGTAACGCGACCGACGACGACTCGGGCGTCATGGTGGAGATGAACACCACGCCGCTGATCGACGTCATGCTCGTGCTGCTGGTCATGCTGATCGTCACGATCCCGATCCAGACTCACGCCGTTAAGCTCGACATGCCGGTCAACGCGCCGCCGAAGTCCGAACAGACTCCGGAAGTCGTTGAACTGCAGGTCGACTTCGACGGCACCGTGCTCTGGAACGGGAACGTCGTCTCCAGCATGGGACAGTTGAACGGCTATCTGAACACGGTCGCGGCCCAGCCCCAGCAGCCGGAGATCCATATCCGTCCCCACAAGCTCGTGAAATACGAGTACGTGGCGAAGGTCATGGCGGCGGTCCAGCGTCTGGGATTGAAGAAGATGGGCTTGATCAACGATAGCTCTATCGCTGGCTAATCATTCATGGTGGGTTCAACTCGTTGAGCCCACCATAAGAATGACGCGGATTGACGCGTAGATTTGGAGAAAGTGGAAGACATGAACGGGAAAACACTCGTAGCCCTCGTAATGGTCGCCATGGCCGCTCCGGTCCTCACGACCGGCGTTGTGGACACGGGCGTCGCGATGGCGGCCAAGCAGCAGAAAGTCAGCGAGAAGGTTGGCAAGCCGCTTCAGGAGGCCCAGCAGGCAATCCAGGCGAAGGACTACGCCAAGGCGTTGGCCAAGCTCGAGGAGGCCAAGGCGGTCGACAAGCGCACGCCTTACGAGAACTATGTCATCAGCCAGTTCGAGACCAACGCCTATGTCGGGATGAAGCAGTACGACAAGGCCGCCCGGGCGATCCAGGCGACCATCGACAGCGGCATCGCGGCCCCGGAAGAGGTCACGACGCTGCGCAAGAACCTGATCCAGATCTACTACAGCCTGAAGAACTACAATGCGGCGGTGCAGACCGCCCAGCAGTACCTGTCCCAGAACCCCGGCGACACCGACATGCAGGTGCTGGTGGCGCAGAGCCAGTATCTCCAGGGCAAGTGCGCCGAGGCGGGCGCCACCGTCAAGAAGCTGGTCGACAGCGCCCGTTCGGCGGGCCGGCCGGTGAAGGAGGAATGGCTCCAGATCCAGCTCAGCTGCGCGCACAAGGCCAAGGACGCCAATTCCATGCGCGACGCGCTGGAGCAGCTGGTCCGCGTTGCCCCGAGCAACAAGGACTACTGGCGTGACCTGATCAACGCGTTCCGCGCCACCAACACCAGCGATGCGATGAACCTCGAGAGCTTCCGGCTCATGAAGCAGGTCGGCGCGATGACCAGCACCGAAGACTATGTCGAGGCCGCGCAGGTCGCCGTCCTGGTCGGCGTGCCGGGCGTTGCCCAGTCGCTCATCACGCAGGGCTACGAGAAGAAGCTGCTCGGCTCCGGCCCCGACGCCGGCCGCCACGACCGTCTGAAGAAGATGGCCGACGACGCCGCCGCGCAGGACAAGAAGGAGACCGCCGGTCTCGCCAAGGAAGCCGCTGCCGCGACCACGGGTGAGAAGGACATCGCCGTCGCGGAGTCCTATGCCTCGTACGGCGAGTATGACAAGGCCGTTGCCTCCTATCAGGCCGGCATCAAGAAGGGCGGTCTGAAGAACCCTGCCGCGGCCCAGCTGCACCTGGGTCAGGCGCTCCTCGCCGCCGGCAAGAAGGCCGAGGCGCAGGCTGCGTTCAAGGCCGTCAAGGGCGACGCCGCCTACGAGAAGCTGGCCACCTACTGGCAGATCGCTTCGTAATCGATCGGTTCGCGGCTCGCCCGCGGGCAGACGAAAAATGGAAAGCCCCCTCGCCCAGCGGCGAGGGGGCTTTTCGTTCTTGGAGTCCGGTACGCGATCCGGAGCGGGAGGGTGCCTACATCCAGTAGGGTGTCGCGCCGTAATAGCTGTGGACGAGCTTGCCCCAGCCCTCGTCTTCCCACTTCGGCTTCTCATTGGCCTCGAAGGTCGGCGCGTTCTTGAGCCTCTCCTTGTCGATGTTGACCACATAGCCATCCATCTCGGTGCTGTAGTTCAGCACGCTCCAGGGCAGCGGGTGATGCTTGTCGCCGATCCCGAGGAAGCCGCCGAACGACATGTCGGCATAGGCGACCTTGCCGCTGAGCTTGTCGATCATGACGTTCTCGATCGATCCGATCTTCTCGCCGGAAGCGTTGTACACGGTCGTGCCCTCGACCCTGTCGGAGGAAATCAGTCGCGTGTGAGTATGCGTGCCCATCGGTCTCTCCTGTCGGTTGTGGACATGGCGCCGGGCCGCAGGGGCCCGGTCTGCCCGAGAAACGGGAGGGTAGGGTTAAGGTTCCTGATTCTGCGGGAAAATTCGGCCGCGGCGGGCCGCCCGGTAACGGGCTACGGGCTCAGGCGTGAAGGGGATCGCCGGCGGGCATGCATCCCGCCCCGCCGTTGCCCGGGAGCCAGCCGAGGAGCTGGTAGGTGGTCGCGCCCCGGTCGTCGCGGACGTGATCGAAGACGTAGCCCTCCGCGCGAAGGTCGCTGATCGCGGCGCGGACCGACTGCAGCGGCAGGCTGGTCTCGTGCTGGATCAGGCGCAGGTCCGCCCCTTGGGGGCGGCTGATGATCGACATCAGCACGTGGTGGCGTTCATCCTCTGCCGCCGCAATCTGTCCGGCAGCCGGATCGGTTCTTCCCCCGAGCGCGGCGAGCCCCGACGCGGTCAGTTCCAGGGTCATCGGCCCATGGCCCGTTCTCCAGACCGGTTCGTTGCCGACCACCGGTCGTTCGGCGGCAAATCCCAGGCGTACCAGCTTGTCGATCGCAATGATCACCGACAGGCCGCGGACGAAGATGAAGCGGGGCAGAGGCAGTAGCGCCCGCGACTCGCGCCGCGATGCGTTCGTCATGATGACGATTTCAGTCTTCCCGAGGACCATGCTCGCTCCGAGACGCCAGCCGAATAGGGGCACGGCATGAGGATGCTATGGCCGAACAGCGGCGAGAATATGGCGGATTGGTGGCCGAACTGCTGGTGCTGGTTTAGCCGGTCTCGAGCAATTGAGGGCAGGGCAGCATCACATCTGATTGGTGATCGAGATATTCACCGTCATGCCCAGCGGATCGCCGGGCGCAGCCTCGATGGTGCCCGAGATGGGCGAGGCCTGATGGGGCTCGCGCACGATGGCGACAGGGATGAGCTCGATATCCGTGGTCAGCGCGTTGGTGGGGTCCACATGGGTCCAGCCGGCGCCCGGCAGGTAGATCTGGACCCAGGCATGGGTTGCGCCGCCGCCGATGACGCCCGCGGCATTCGAGCCCGGATCCTGGGAGGCATCGTAGATGTAGCCGCTGACGAAGCGCGCCGCGATGCCGAGGCTGCGCATGGCCTCCATCATGAAGAACGCGAAGTCGCGGCAGGTTCCCGAGCCGCCGTTCAGCGTCTCGAGCGGCGACAGGGTGCCGTAGATGTCGCGCGGGATATAGGTGAAGTTGTGCTTGATCGCCCATGCGATGTCGCGGATCAGCTGCAGGGTTTCCTTGGTGCCCGTCGAACCTTCCGGCACGGTCAGGAAGCCCTTTGCCCAAAGGTCCACGGCGTGATCGGGATCGGGAACGTGCCGCTCCTGGAGGCCCGCGAGGTCGCGGATTTCGTCCGCCGAGTACGCGAGGGGCAGGTTGCGGGCATGGTCCGACAGCAGCACTTCCGGATCGGGGAAGGCGAAGCGTTCGACGTCCAGCGTGCTCTCGATCATCAGCTCGGTCGCCTGGCAGTCGAAGTCCAGCAGCGCGATGCTGTTCCCGAACACGTCGTACTGCCACAGGATGTTGCTGGGCAGCGGCGAGATGGTCAGGGTGGCTTCGTGCAGCTTCATCTCGTGGCTGTCGCGGGGGCGAAGCATCAGCCGGTGCCGGCCCAAGGTCACGGGATTGGCATAGCTGTATGTAGTGGAATGCCTGAGCAGAAATCTCATGCGTCTCCCCGCGCCCTGTGTGGATGAGCCTCAGGAACGTCTGCGGCGAGCCTCGGTTCCTCGGATGCCTCACTCCGGATCGAAGGCATCCGGGTAGGTCACAACGCCATCACCGCCGCGCAGCGCATCAGGCGCCAGCTCCAGCGCCATGAACGCGTCGCCATTGTAGGGCGAGGCGAGCCCTGCCGCCACCGCGGGCGAGAAGCCGAAGCGAGGATAGTAGGCCGGATGACCCAGCACGAATACCGCCTCGATGCCCTGCGAGGACACGGCCTCGAGGCCGGCGCGGACGAGGGCCGATCCAATCCCCTGTCGTTGGCGTTCCGGCATCACCGACATGGGCGCAAGGGCGGCCGCGCGCACGGTCCAGCCGTCCACGGTGACGCCCAGGCGGCTGAACAGGATATGGCCTGCGATGTCTTCGCCGTCCAGGGCAACCAGAGACGCCAGGACCAGTTCTTCGGCCCGCAGACGGTCGATGAGCCTGGATTCGAACACGCCGTCGAATGCGAGCCGGTTGAGGGCGCGGATGCCGGCATGGTCGGCGGAGGTTTCTTCCCGGATGATCACGGCCAGCCTATTCCGGCAGCAGCCAGCCGGCGCTCGTCGGGCCTTCAGCGCCCAGGACCTCGGCCAGCCATGGCAGGGCGGCGGTCGCGGCCTCCGGCAACGTGTAAGGCGGATTGACGATGAACAGGCCCGAGCCCGTCATTCCTCGTTCCGATGTGTCGGGCGCCATGCACAGCTCCATCCTGTAAGTCTTGCGAATGCCCGCCGAGATCATGGCGACCTCCATCGCCCTCACGCGAGGCCTCTCGATCACCGGGTACCAGAGCACGTAGACTCCGGCGGGAAACTTCTTCCAGGCCTGCGCCAGTGCCGCGATCACCAGGGCGTAATCCGTCTTGATCTCGTAGCTCGGATCGATCAGGCACAGCGCACGGCGCTCCGGCGGTGGCAGATGGGCGATCAGGCCGCGCAGTCCGTCGGACTTCTCGGCATGCGCCCGCCTGCGGCGACGGACCAGTTCGGATAGCAGAGCTTCGTCGGTCGGGTGCAGTTCATGGAACAGCGCGCGATCCTGCTCGCGCATCTGCGCGAGGATCAACGAAGGAGAGCCCGGATAGGTCGCGAGGGCGCCGTCCGGATTGAACGACCGCACCAGCGCGAGATAGTCGCGCAGCATGGCGGGCGCGTCCGCCGCCACGGACAGGAGGCGCCCGATCCCGCTCTGGTACTCGCCGGTCTTCCGCGCCTCGGCCGATGTCAGGTCGTAGCGGCCAGCGCCCGCATGGGTGTCGAGGAACAGGACGGGCGCGTCCTTCTGCAGCAGGTATTGCGCCACGAACACACTCACGCCGTGCTTCAGGACGTCGGCATGGTTTCCGGCGTGAAAGCCGTGGCGGTAGGAAAGCATGTCGGTGACCGCGGGAGGCGAGGGAGAGGAGGCCGCACATTGGCTGCCAGCCGGCGTCGCTTCAAGTGTCAATCTTGCGTATGGCGGCGCTCAAACGGAAACGGGGCGGACCGGCCAGCCGATCCGCCCCGTACCATGGACTGTCAGACTACCAGCGGTAAGTGGTCTGGATGGTGACCAGGCGCGGCATGCCGAGCTGGCCCGTCAGGTCGCCGGTCGCGCCGAGCGGCTTGTCCTGGATGCTGTAGACATAGTGGTCGTTGCCGCAGTTCGTGCAGACGAGCGAGAACTCCCAGGGTCCGGCGGACTGGTAGAGGCGGAGCGACGCGTTGATCAGCGTGCGCGCCGGCACCGCCGTTCCGGGCTGGCGGATGGCCCTGAACCCCTTGTTGCGGAAGTTCACGTCGGCCGAGAGCGAAAGGCCCCAGTCGTTGGACAGCGCCACGTCGTAGGTGAAGCCGGCGTTGACCTGGAACGGACCGCCGCCATAGCGCTCGCCGGACAGATCCTGGGCGAAGCCGCCGGTGCCGGTCGGGAGGCACAGCGCCGCCAGTTCGGGCACGTAGTTCGACGCCGTCGGAGTGTTCTGGCCCGCATAGCACTGAGCCGCCGGGAAGCTGGTGTATTTCAGGTGGTTGTACTGGGCCGAAAGACGCAGCAGCAGCTCGTCGGTGGCCTGCAGGTACATGTTGCCCTCGATGCCCTGGTTGCGGGCGCCGGCGGCGTTCTGCACCGTGAAGTTGGTGGTCACCGGGTTGAACACGGCCACCTGCAGCGAGCTGTACTTCATGGTGTAGAGCGCGATGTCGGCGGTCATCATGCCGTCGAAGAACGAGCCCTTGGCACCGATCTCGAAGCCCTTCACGGTCGATCCGTCGAAGGTCAGGATCGGGTTGACCTCGGCGCTGGTGGCACGGATCGGGTTGCCGTTATCGTCCATGCGGATCGAGCCGTCGGGGTTCTTCGAATAGAAGTTGCCGATGGTGCCCGGATTGGAGATGCCGGCCGCCTGGTAACCGGTCTTGTACGAGGCGTAGAGCATCAGGTCGTCATCCGGCTTCCAGGTCAGCGTCGCCTGCGGCGAGGTATTGTGGAAGCTGCGGGTCAGGTCGTAGGCGGTGCCGGAATGGGCGAACGGGTTGGCGGTCTCCGGCGCAGCCGACAGGAAGTCGTCCAGCCGGTTGAACAGCTGCTCGCCATGGGCGTTGCGGTTGTCCTCGGTGTAGCGCACGCCGCCCGACAGCTCGAGGGTGTCGGTGATGTCCCAGCGCATTTCGGCGAACACCGACCAGCTGGTGATGTTGTTGTCCCAGTGCTGGTGATAGGTGAGGAAGCTGCCGTTGTAGAAGTCCGGATAGAACGTGCTGTCCGGCGCCGGACCCAGCGGGAAGATCTGCACCGGGGCGTCCAGGTCGCGCTTCATGTCCTCGTAGAAGCCGCCGATCATGAAGTTGACCGGGCCGTCATAGTCCGAACGCAGGCGAAGCTCGCTGGTGAAGCTGCGGCCGCCTTCACCCTGCTTCGAGGCGACGACGCCATAGGTGTAGTCGTACTGGGTCAGCTCGCGCTGCTTGTAGTCCCAGTAGCCCGACACCGAGGTCAGCTCCAAATCGTCGGTGATCCGCCAGTTCATCTCCAGTGTGGTCAGGAAATTGCGGAAGTGGTTGAAGTAGTGGGTATCGTTGTCATCGAGCGTGGGGTTCGACGCAAGCCAGGCCTCGGTGGGCTGGGTGCTGTGGCGGCGCCAGCGGATCTTGCCGTCGCAGGTCTGCGTCGGATCCGCCACCAGGCCGAAGAAGCCCGTATTCTGGTAGGGATGGCCGCCGACGCCATCGGCGCAGGCGATGACGGCAGCGGCGCCGGCGTCATTGTCCATCTGGTCCGCCGCGAATATCTTCAACGTCGCGTCGAAATTATCGTTCGGTGTGAACACCGCCGTGATGCGGCCCACATACTGCTTGGTCTGGGGTGTCTCGGTGAACTGGTTGGGATTGGTCGGATAGGTCGTCTCGAGACCCAGATTTCGCGGCAGGCCCACGAGGTCGCCTGCGGTGTTCTTGTAGTAGCCGCCCTGCATCCACTGGCCACGGCCGGCGACGCGGATCTTGAACTTCTCGTTGACCGGGATCGACACGCCGAACTCGACGCTGGGATCCTCGGCGCGGAATTCATAGCTGACCCTGGCGAAGCCCTCGAAGTAGTCGGAGGGGCCGACGGAGGTGACCGAGATCACGCCCGCGGGGCTGTTCTTGCCGAAGAACAGGGTCTGTGGGCCCTTCAGGACCTGCACGTTCGCCACGTCGAAGAAACCGACGCTCGACATGTGGCCGCGGGTGAACGAGAAGCCGTCCAGCACGAAGGCGACCGGCTGGTCGGCGCCGTAATCGGACGCCTGACGGCCGATGCCGCGGATGATGAAGTTGCCGCCCGCGCCGCCGCCCGAGGCCTTGTTCACCTCGACACCCGGAAGCTGCGAGCTGAGCTGGGTCACGTCGGTGGTGTTGTAGCGCTGCATCTGCTCCTCGGTCAGCACCGCGAGGGCGACCGGCGTGTCGATGGCGCGTTCCTCGGTCTTTCGCGCGCTGACCATGACCGTCTCGATCGACGAGGTGCGCTGCGGCGCCGCCTGAGGCGGCGGATTGGACGGCGCCTGCGGCGCCACGCCGTCCTGGGCGAAGGCTGGAAAGCCCGAGGTGAGCGCGATGACGCTCACAAGCCCTGTCAGGGCGCGGCCGTGACGACCTGCCCTGCTTTTTAAAAGCTGTCTCACTGGTTGTTTTCTCCCCTAATAGTGGTGCCCCTCGAACCGTCGGATTCCTACGGAGAAACCTTCAGGTCAGCGGCCGTTTTGGTGATGGTGGTCGTACGCGGGGAGAGTGCCGTAGCGACGATTCGGTGCGATCAGTCCTTGATTCCCGGCGGTTCGCACCCGTCCTCCCCAGATCAGTGCATCGTTATTTAAAAGAACATCATAATATTTTAATACATTCAAGCGTGATTTTTCGACCTGATGGTCAGCGCGACACTCGCTTTCCCCCAGGCCGGAAAAGCGACGGGGCGGACCGGCGAACCGGCCCGCCCCGAGGCGGCTGATGCTGGAGGCTGGCCTACCAGCGATACGTGGTCTGGATGGTCACCAGTCGCGGCATGCCGAGCTGGCCGGTAAAGTCGCCGGTCTTGGCCAGCGGCTTGTCCTGGATACTGTAGACGTAGTGATCGTTGCCGCAGTTCGAACAGATCAGCGCGAACTCCCATGGACCGTTGGACTGGTAGAGGCGCAAGGAGGCGTTGATCAGGGTACGGGCCGGAACCGCGGTGCCGGGCTCACGCAGGGCCTCGCGGCCGTGGGTGAAGTGGATCACGTCGCCGCTCAGCGAGAAGTTCCAGTTGTCGGAGATCATGGTGTCGTATGTGAAACCGATGGTCCCCTGGAACGGAGCGCCGCCGTAATTTTCGCCGGACATGTCCTGAACGAAGCCGCCGGTGCCGGTCGGCACGCAGAGCACCGCCAGTTCCGGACGATAGGTGGCGGAAGTCGGGTCGCTCTGGCCCGCGTAGCACTGCGCCGCCGGGAAGCTGGTGTACTTCAGATCGTTGTACTGGGCAGCCAGGCGGATCTGCAGGTCATCCATGGCCTGGATGAACAGGTTGCCTTCGATGCCCTTGTTGCGGGCGCCGGCGGCGTTCTGGACGGTGAAGTTGGTGGTCACCGGGTTGAAGACGGCCACCTGCAGCGAGTTGTACTTCATGGTGTAAAGGGCGATGTCGCCGGTGACGATGCCGTCGAAGAACGAGCCCTTGGCGCCGACCTCGAAGCCCTTAACCGTTGAACCGTCGAAGGTCAGGATCGGGTTCACCTCGGCGCTGGTGGCGCGGATCGGATTGCCGTTCGCATCCATGCGGATCGAGCCGTCGGGATTCTTCGAGTAGAAGTTGCCCATCGTGCCCGGGTTCGACGTTCCGGCCGCCTGGTAACCCGTCTTGTAGGAGGCGTACAACATGATGTCGTCGGCCGGCTTCCAGCTCAGGGTCGCCTGCGGCGAGGTGTTGTGGAAGCTGCGGCTCAGGTCGTACTCCGTGCCCGAATGGGCGAACGGATTGGCGGTCTCGGGCAGGCCCAGGGCCGTGAAGAACTGGTCCAGGCGGTTGAAGTACTGGATGCCGTGGGTCTTGCGGTTGTCCTCGGTGTAGCGCACGCCGCCCGACAGCTCGAGGGTGTCGGTGATGTCCCACCTCATTTCGGCGAACACCGACCAGCTGGTGATGTCGTTGTCGTAGTGGTGGTGATAGGTCAGGAAGCTGCCGTCATAGAAGCTGGGATAGAACGGGCTCGACGGCGCCGGACCGAGCGGGAAAATCTGCACCGGGGCGTCGAGGTCGCGGAACATGTCCTCGTAGAAGCCGCCGATCATGAAGTTGACCGGGCCGTCATAGTCGGACCGCAGGCGCAGTTCGGTGGTGAAGCTGTGGCCGCCTTCGCCCTGCTTCGAGGCGACGACGCCGTAGGTATAGTCGTACTGGGTCAACTCGCGCTGCTTGTAGTCCCAGTAACCCGACACGCTCGTCAGCGTCAGGTCATCGGTGATCCGCCAGTTCATTTCCAGGGTGGCGAGGAAGTTGCGGAAGTGGTTGTAGTAGTGGTCGTCGTTGCCGTCGAGGGTCGGGTTGCTCTCGAACCAGGCGACGGGCGGCTGTACGGAGTGCCGCCGCCAGCGGATCTTGCCGTCGCACACCTGGGTCGGATCCTTGACGAGGCCGAAGAAGCCGGTGCTCAGATAGGGGCTGCCGCCGATGCCGTCGGCGCAGGCGATGACCGCCGCGGCGCCGGCGTCGTTGTCGGTCTGGTCGGCGGCGAAGATCTTCAGCGTCGCGTCGAAATTGTCGGTCGGCTCGAACACGGCGGTGATGCGGCCCACATACTGCTTGGTCTTGGGCTGTTCACTGAACTGGTTCGGATTGTGCGGATAGAGCGCATCGGTCTCGAACGGGCTCAGGTCGCGCGGCACCTCGAAGATCGAGGCGCCTTCGTTCTTGTAGTAGCCGCCCTGCATGAACTCGCCGCGGCCCGCGATGCGGATCTTGAATTTCTCGTTGATCGGGATCGACACGCCGAATTCGACCTGGGGATCCTCGCTGCGGAACTCGTAGCTCACCCGCGCAAAGCCCTCGAACGTGTCGCCGGGGCTGATCGAGGTGACCGAGATCACGCCCGCCGGGCTGTTCTTGCCGAAGAACAGGGTCTGCGGTCCCTTCAGGACTTCGACGCTGGCCACGTCGAAGAAGCCGACGCTCGACATGTGGCCGCGGGTGAACGAGAAGCCGTCGATCACGAAGGCGACCGGCTGGTCGGCGCCGTAGTCGGACGCCTGGCGGCCGATGCCGCGGATGATGAAGTTGCCGCCCGCGCCGCCGCCCGAGGCCTTGTTGACCTCGACGCCCGGCAGCTGCGAGGTCAACTGGGTCACGTCCGTGGTGTTGTAGCGCTGGATCTGATCCTCGGTCATCACCGCGAGGGCGACCGGCGTGTCGATGGCGCGCTCCTCCGTCTTTCGGGCGCTGACCATCACCGTTTCGATCGATGAGGTGCGCTGCGGCGCCGGCTGGGGCGGCGCTGCCGGCGGCGCGTCGCCTTGCGCCAGGGCGGGCCCGGTCACACCCGCGAACAGAGCAATGGCCGCCGCTCCGGTGAGCAGGCGGCGCCTGACGCGGCACCCTCCACGAAGTTGTGTCGATGTCACCTTTTTTATCTCCCCTGTTGGCGGCGTCCGAGACGAACGCCGGATTTTCGGCTTCATACCGATCGGTGATGGTCAGAGGCTGCGGCGTTCTTGCCGTGCGCTGCCGGCGCCCTCCTGCGGCTTGGCAGCGCGCATCCGATCCTCCCCAAGACGGCATGCTCGCGCTTGATGTTACCGAAATGAGACCATAGGTCCGCACAAACATTCAAGCGTGATTTCTACGGACGATGATGACTTTATGATGGGTGTGTCAAATGAGATACAGTCACGGGTGCTGGCCGAGCGTGGGGGAATGATTTCCGCATCGGAGGCGGCTAGGCTGGCGCCGGGACCATTTCAGGGGAGGACCGCATGTCGACGGAAAGCCAGCTGCAGGAGCTCTGGGACAAGCAGGAGATCGCCGAGGTGCTCGGCGCCCGCTACGGCCGCGGGCTGGACTGGCTCGACGAGGCGGCGCTGAAGGAATGTTTCCATCCCGACGCCCACGTGGACTACGGCTTCTTCGTCGGCAACGCCCACGACTGGTGCTCGATGGTGATGCCGATCGAGGCGCAGAGCCTCCACCGCTTCCACTACGTGTTCAACATCCTGATCGAGGTGGATGGCGACAGGGCCGAGGCGGAAAGCAACAGCCTCGCGGGTGGCCGCTCGGCCGAGGGAAACCAGAGCTTCTTCGGCAGCCGGTATCTGGACAAGCTGGAGCGGCGCGACGGCGTCTGGCGCATTTCCGAGCGCAGGACCCTGCTCGAATTCGCCCAGCAGATGCCCAGCTCCGGCGGCCCCGATGGCGGTCTCGAGGGCCTCGAGTTGGTCGAAGGGCTTTCTCCCGCCCACGTTCTATACCGGCGGATGGCGCACCGCTCCTGAAGCGGCGAGGCGACTCGCTCCCGAGGCGCGCCATCGCGATCACGATTGCGCCCGTGCCGGGCACGAAAAAGCCCGATTTGGCCGTTAGCCAGTTACCGTCGCGGTCCCGTGCAGGCCGCGAGACGCCTTGTGTTGAGGGGAAGGCATCGGCCCTGGCCGCCGACGCGCCGCTCGTATGCAGCTGGTCGGGGTGGCATGGGACGATTGTCCATGCTTTTATGTCGCCCCCTGGACGGTAATGGGAGCGGCATTGGTTCAGCCCGCTGAAATAACCCGGCCACGACGTGGTGACACGGAATCTCGACTTGCGGCGGCCTTCGGCCTTGCGCTGGTCCTGATCACCACCGCCGCGCATGGCGAGACGGCGCCGACCCAGCAGCGGGTGATCGTCAAGCAGAAGACCACGGAGCCGGAACCCCGGCGCGTCGAGGTGGATCCTTCTCCATGGACCGGCGACCTGGACGGGATGAAGGACCGGCAGGTCATCAGGATCCTGGTTCCCTACAGCAAGACGCTGTTCTTCTACGACAAGAACAAGGAGATGGGCGTCGTCCACGACCTTGGCGTGTCGCTGGAGAAGTGGGCGAACCAGCAGACCTCGCCCGAGCCCGGCAAGAAGGGCATGAAGGTGATCTTCGTGCCGGTTCCCGAGGAGCGCCTGCTGCCCGATCTCATGGCGGGCCTCGGCGACATCGCCGCGGGCGGCCTCGCGGAAGGCGACGGCGAGGGACGGATCACGTTCGGCGGATCGCTCGCGCCCGATAGCGGCGCGGTCATCGTGAGGCGCAAGCGCGGCGACCCGATCGACCACCTGGACGACCTGTCCGGCCGCCAGGTGGTGATCCACAGGTCGAGCGCCTCGTTCGAGCCGATCAAGGCGCTCAGCACCCGCCTCGAGGTCCAGGGCCGACGGCCGATCAAGCTGATCGTCGCGCCCGAGGAACTGCAGGACGAGGATCTGCTGCAGATGGTGAGCGCCGGCCTCGTCTCCGTCGCGATCATCGACGGCTATGTGGCCAAGTTCTGGAGCCAGATCATCCCAGGTGTCGTCGTCCAGGATACCCTGCTCGACAAGGGCGGCGCCGCGCTGGGGTGGGCGGTCCGCAAGGACAGCCCGCAACTCAAGCGCCTGCTCGAAGGGTTCATGGCGCGCGGCAAGGGCGATACGTTCTCCGTCGGAGCATCGCTGAAGAAGTATCTGGGCGAGACCAGGCTGCCGACCAATGCCATGGCCGACGCCGAGATCCAGCGTTTCAACGGCGCCATCGACATGTTCAAGAAATATGGCGATGCCTACGACATCGATCACCTGATGATGCTGGCTCTGGGATACCAGGAGTCCCGCCTGAACCAGCAGGCGCGCAATCCCTATGGCCCGGTCGGCATGATGCAGATCACGCCGGCGACGGCGTCCACTTCCGTGGTGGCCGTCAAGGGCATCGACAAGGATGCGTCGAGGAACGTGGAGGCGGCCGCCAAATATCTGAGATACATTGCCGATTCCTACCTGGACGATCCCAACATCAGCCAGATGAACCGGACCCTTATGGCGTTCGTCGGCTACAATGCGGGGCCGAAGAACCTCGAGGTCGTGCGTGAGGCCGCGATCAAGCGGGGGCTCGACCCCAATGTCTGGTTCCAGAACGTCGAACTGGCTGCCGCGCAGACGCTCGGGCGCAAGACCGTGGAATATGTCTCCAACATCTACAAATACTACACCGCCTACCGCATCACGGTGGGCGACCCGGCGCTGCAGGAAAAACCGCTCGTGCCGCCGCCCGGTGCCGGCCAGGCGCAGCCGGCGGTCACGGTCACCCAGCGGTAATCCACTGCCGGGCGGGTAAACAACAAGCACTCGTGAAGAATTTCTGGCTGTCCGTGCAATTCTGAATGAGGGTTGTTCGATATTGCGTTGCAGAAATGCTGCTATTCGCAAAAACCCTGCCCTATCATTGAGGTCCTGGCGATAAGTTCTTGGCCGGCGTCGGCGGGCACCTTATATGTCGCTCGCGTTCAGGCGCGCAGGGCGGGGTTTATTATTTTATCTCGGGGCCGGCAGGGCTGACGAAGCATGTACTGCGGACGCATCAATCGCCGCTCACTGATCCGGCCGGGCCTCCGGCGCGATACAATTCTGCGCTGACAGCCGACAAGGATCCCATGCGACCGTCCCTGGATACCCTCACTCTGCGCTTGCCGGTGATCTTGCTGATCGCGGGGTTCATCGCCGGATGCGGCGGCGACCCGCCGAAGGATGATGCGTCCCGATCGGCCATGACGATCACCACCGCCACCGCCAAGGCGAGGCCGATGGCCCGCACCGTCACGGTGATGGGCACGGTCGTGGCCTGGGAGGAGATGCCGGTGGGCGCCGAGGTCGGCGGCCTGGCGATCACCGAGGTGCTGGTCGACGAGGGCGATGAGGTCAAGCGCGGGCAGGTGCTCGCCCGGCTCAACGATTCCGTGCTGCGCGCGCAGCTTGCCCAGCAGGAAGCCGGCATCGTGTCGGCGAGGGCTCAGCTCACCGAGGCCCAGGCCAATCTCCGGCGCGCCGAGGAGCTGCTTCCCAAGGGGCACATCAGCGGCCAGACGGCCGACGCCCGCCGCGCCTCGGCGAGCACTGCCCAGGCCCAGCTCGCCCTCGCCGAGGCGGCGCGCGACGAAACCCGGGCGAAGCTGGAGCAGACCCGCATCGTTTCGCCCGATGACGGCTACGTGTCGGCGCGCAGCGCCGTCATCGGCCAGATCGTCAATTCGGGCGACCAGCTCTTCCGCGTGGTTCGCGACAGCCGCCTCGAGCTCGATGCCGAAATTCCCGAATCCACGCTGCCCGTGCTGGCGCCGGGCCTCGCCGTCCAGGTATCGGCCGAGGGTGTCGCGCCAACAACGGCGACCATCCGGGCGGTGGCGCCCAGCGTCGACACCAAGTCGCGGCTTGGTCTCGCCCATATCGCCCTGCCGCCGGGTTCCGGATTCCGTCCGGGCATGTTCGCCCAGGCGAGCGTCGCGCTGAAGGACAGCGCCGCACTGATGGTGCCGGCCTCGGCGGTGGTCTACCGCGACGGCGCCGCCGGCGTGTTCGTCACCGCCAGGGACGGCACCGTCCGTTTCCGCAAGGTGGTTACCGGCGAGCGCGCCGGGGATCTGGTCGAGGTCAGCGACGGGCTGGCGGCGGGCGACCAGGTCGCGCTCAAGGGCGCCGGGTTCCTCGAGGACGGCGACAAGGTCACCGTGGCCGGCGAGCCCGGCGGCAACGAACCGCCGCTCGCCAACACCGAGCATCGGCCGAAATGAGGAATCTTTCCTCCTGGTCGATCAGGAACCCGGTTCCGACGATCGTCCTGTTCATTGCCCTGGTGATCGCCGGTATCGCCGGCTACTGGACGCTGCGCATCAACAACGTGCCGGACATCGACTTTCCGGCGATCATCGTCACCGTCGCCCAGCCGGGCGCCGCGCCGTCCGAGATGGAAACCCAGGTTACGCGGCTGGTCGAGGATTCGGTGGCCGGCCTGGGCGGCGTGAAACATATCCGCTCGACCGTCAATGACGGCATCTCGGTCACGACCGTCGAATTCTTCCTGGGCACCGATACCGATCGCGCCACCAACGACGTGCGCAACGCGGTCACCAGCATCCGGCCGGACCTGCCGGCCGATGTCGAGGAGCCGACTGTCAAGCGCATCGACGCGGCGGGCAACCAGCTCGTCACCTTCGTCGTCCGGGCCGACGGGATGTCTCCGGAGGAACTGAGCTGGTTCGTCGACAACGACGTCGCCAAGTCGCTGCTCGCGGTGCGCGGCGTCGCCGAGGTGCAGCGCCAGGGCGGCGTCAGCCGCGAAATCGCCGTCCGGCTCGACCCGGAGCGCATGGCGTCGCTGGGCATCACCGCCGGCGAGGTCAGCCAGCAGCTCCGCCTGATCAACGCCAACCTGCCGGGCGGGCGGACGGATATCGGCGATGCCGAACAGTCCGTGCGCACCCTGGGCAGCGCCGGTTCGGTGCGGGACCTGGGCGCGAGCCTGATCAACCTGCCGGACGGCCGCACCGTGCGCCTTGCCGACCTTGGCCGGGTCGAGGACGCGTGGGCCGAGCCGCGCACCCGGGCGCGCTACAACGGCGAGGAGGTGGTCGGCTTCGGCGTGATCCGCAGCCGCGGCGCCAGCGAGGTGCACGTCGCCGAGGCGGTGCGCGAGGCCGTGGCGAAGCTCGACCAGTCGCGCGACGACGTCGACATCCAGGAAGTGACCTCGGCCGACGAGTTCGTGAAGATCAGCTACCTGGCGTCGCTGGAGGCCCTGGCGCTGGGCGCCATCCTCGCCGTCGTCGTGGTCTGGTGGTTCCTGCGCGACCCGCGCGCGACCTTCATTTCGGCGCTGGCCATGCCGCTGTCGCTGATCCCCACCTTCGCGGTGATGGCGCTGTTCGACCAGTCGTTCAACATCGTGACCCTGCTCGCCCTTGCCATTACCGTCGGCATCCTCGTCGACGACGCCATCGTCGAGATCGAGAACATCGTCCGCCACATGCGGGCCGGCAAGAAGGCCTATCCGGCCGCCATCGAGGCGGCCGACGAGATCGGCCTCGCCGTCGTCGCCACCACCATGACCATCGTCGCCGTGTTCGCGCCCGTCGGCTTCATGCCCGGCGTGACCGGCCAGTTCTTCAGGGCCTTCGCCATCTGCGCCTGCGTGTCGGTGATGTTCTCGCTGCTGGTGGCGCGCACCATCACGCCGCTGATGGGCGCCTATCTGCTGAAGGGCGGTGAGCAGAAGCACGACGAGCCGTTCTGGATGCCGCGCTACCTGAGCATGGTGTCCTGGGCGCTCGATCACCGCATCAAGATCATGCTCTCGGGGGCGCTGATCGTCGTCCTGTCGGTCGGCATGGCGGCGCTGATGAAGTTCGATTTCGTGCCGTCGAGTGACACCGGCCGTTCGGTCATGTCGGTCGAGCTGCCGCCCGGCGCCACGCTGGCGGAAACCGATGCCGCGGTCTCCAGGCTGTCCGAGATCCTGAGGAAACGTCCCGAGGTGAAGTCGATCTACTCGTCGCTGGGCACCTCGCTGACCCTGGTCGGGCCTGGCGGCGGCGGCTCGAGCCAGGGCGAGGTGCGCCGCGCGATCATGACCGTCAACCTGGTGCCGATGGGCGACCGCGAGCTCACACAGCAGGAGTTCGAGGCCGAGGTCGGCCCGTCGCTGCTGGCGGTGCCGGGCATGCGGGTGCGTTTCGGCGCCGACGGCTCCAGCGGCTCCAAGCTGCAGATCGCGCTGGTGAGCGACAATGGCGAGGCGCTAACCAAGGCGTCGCGCCAGCTCGAGCGCGAGATGCGCAACCTGCCGGGCTTCAACAACGTGGCCTCGACCGCCAACCTCGCCCGGCCCGAGATCCTGATCACCCCCAAGCCCGACAAGGCCGCCTCGCTGGGCGTCGCCACCATGACCATCAGCCAGGCGGTGCGCATCGCCACCCTGGGCGACGTCGACGTCAACCTGCCCAAATACAACCTCTCCGACCGGCAGATCCCGATCCGGCTGATGCTGGTCGAGAGCGCCCGCCAGGATCTGGAGACGATCCGCAATTTGCGGGTGCCGACCGCCCGCGGCGGCTCGGTGCCGCTGTCCTCGGTCGCGGACGTCTCGTTCGGCGCCGGCCCGTCGCAGATCGACCGTCTCGACCGCCGCCGCAGCGCCGTTGTCGAGGCGGAACTCGCGGGCATTCCGCTCGGCGACGCGGCCGAGATGGCCTATGCGCTGCCGGCGATGAAGAACCTGCCGTCCGGCGTCTACGAGGTGCCGACCGGCGACAACGAGAATTTCGGCGAGATGTTCGTGGGCTTCGCCATCGCCGTCATCACCGGCATCCTGCTGATGTATTTCGTGCTGGCGCTGCTGTTCAAGAACTTCGCCTATCCGGTCACCATCCTGACCGCGCTGCCCCTGTCGATCGGCGGCGCGCTCGGCCTGTTGCTGATCCTCGACATCCCCGTTTCGGTGCCGCCGCTGATCGGCATCCTGATGCTGATGGGCGTCGCGGCGAAGAACTCGATCCTGCTGGTGGAGTACGCCATCGTCTCGCGCGAGGAGCGCGGCGCCAGCCGGCGCGAGGCGCTGCTCGATGCCGCCCACAAGCGCGCCCGGCCGATCATCATGACCACGCTCGCCATGGGCGCCGGCATGCTGCCCATCGCGCTGGGGATCGGCGCCGACACCGAGTTCCGCGCCCCCATGGCCATCGCCGTGATCGGCGGCCTGATCACCTCGACGCTCTTGAGCCTGATCTTCGTGCCGGTGGTGTTCACCGTCGTCGACGACGTCCAGGCCTGGCTGGGCCGCCACGCCAGCAGGCTCACCTTCGGCTCGCCCGACCCGAAAGCCGACATGGACCGGGATGCTTCCCGGCATCCCGGCGAGTAAGGCATATTGCCAGTGGCGGCCGATTTCGCTAAGCCGTCGCCGTCTGCAAGGAAAGTGCCTGCCATGCCGTCTGCGGCCACGCCCTCGTTCTTCGATTCCGAAACCGCCGTCGAGAAGGTGGGCGAGGGCCGTTTCGATGCCCGGTTTCACGAAACCTGGGGCATCGCCGGCGGCACGCCGAACGGCGGCTACCTGATGGCCATCGCCGCCCGCGCCATCGCCGGCACCGTGCCGCATCCCCATCCGCTCACCGTCACCGGCCATTACATGAAGCGTTCGTCGACCGGCCCGGTGGAGATCCGCACCGAGCTGCTCGGCCGGAGCCTCACCACCTCGACCGGCCTGGCGCGCCTGATCCAGGACGGGGTGCAGCGCACCCACTTTACCGCCACTTTCACCGATTTCGACATCGCCACCGGCCAGTCGGTCGTCCACGCGACGCCGCCGGAGTTGCCGCCGCCCGACGAGTGCGTGCCGCATCCCTACGTGCCCGGCAAGTCGCCGGCCTTCCAGGAACATATCGACATGCGCTTCCATCCGACCCACATGGGCTGGGCGAGGGCGACGCCGCACGGCGTGGGCGAGATGGCCGGCTATATCCGCTTCCTCGACGGCACCGCGCCCGATTTCTACTCGGTGCTGATGTTCGCCGACGCGGTGCCGCCCGCGATCTTCAACGTGGTGGGCGCCACCGGCTGGGTGCCGACCATCGAGCTGACGACCCATCTGCGCCGCCGGCCCGCGCCGGGCTGGCTCCGCTTCCGGTTCACCACAAGGCTGCTGACCCGCGGCTTCTTCGAGGAGGACGGCGAGATCTGGGACAGCGAAGACAGGCTGGTCGCCGACTCCCGGCAGATCCAGAAGCTGATGTCGCCCAAGGCCAGGGCCTGAGCCTCCCATGATCACGCTGGCGCGCGGATTTGGCCTGATGCTGGTTCTCGCGGCCGCGGCCTTCGGCGTATCGGCCGCCGCGCAGGACGACGACTCCTACGACGTGGTGATCGAGATCGCCGACGCGTCGGTGACGTATAACGGCGCGGCCGTCCACGGCATGATCGAGCTGGAGGAGGCGCTGGTCGAGGACGTGCAGGTCGATCCCCAGCTCACCGTCGAGGTGATCGCCCACGACTCCGTACCCTACGGATTCGTGTTGCAGGTCATGCAGATGGTCCGCCAGTACGAGGTCGATCCCGCGCTCGACATCGTCCCGACGGGCAGACCGACGGATGACAACATGTAAGGGGCCCCATGTTGCGGCCGCATGAATCAACCTGAAGATTTGCTGAACGAAGTTCGCTAAGATCACATTGCTGTTGGTTCCACAAACCGTCGATGGCTGCCCATGTTGAGAACACTATGTTACCTGTCGGTGATTGCCGCCTGTGTCGCCTTTACTTCTCCTGAACCCGCTAAGGCATTGCCGCCTGAGCCGCATTTCGACGCGGTGATCACCGTGAGCGAGGACTACATCGTCCGCTACAACGGCCGCGAGATGCCCAGTGTCGAGGCGCTGAAACGGGAGATCGGATTGGATGTCTCGGCACAGCCCGACATGACCGTCATGGTGAAGGCGCCGGAAAGCCTTGATCAATCCTATGTCATGATGGTCCTGCAGCTGGTCGATCAGTACGGCGTTTTCTCGGTCCTCGATACCGACGAGAATTTCAGGGACGGACTGCTGTAAGGCTGGCGGCATCGGTGTTAACTGGCCGTGAGTGCCGGCCACGACCATCACCAAGGTGTTGAGTGGGGCGGAGAACCAAATGGTTTCTCTCCGTGACATCGCCGAAGAGAACGAGCATTTCCTTCGCCGGTATCGTGATTTCCGGCGCGCGGCGGACGCCGTTGCCACGGCATGGAGCGCGCGTTCCGACGTGCTGAAGGTGGTGCTGATCGGCTCGCTGGCGCGCGTGCCGTGGAAGGAAGTTTGCCGCCACAACCCCTACCGCCGCAAGGGCATTGAGTTATGGCATGAATGCAAGGACGTCGACCTGGCGCTTTGGCTGACGGACCTCGCCGGTCTCGACGAGATTCGCCGAGCGAAGGACAGGACCCTCAGGGAATTCAAGGGCGAGCTTGGCGGCGGTGTCGCCAATCATCAGATCGATATTTTCGTCCTCGAGCCCGGCAGCGACCGGTATCTCGGCCGGCTGTGCAGTTTCTCGACCTGTCCGAAACAAAAACTGGAGTGCCTTGCTCCGGGTTGCGGCGCCGTCCGCTTCCTTCGCCAGTACGACGATTTCGAATGGTGGCCCAGGACGATTGCCTCCGATCCTACATTGTGCCTGTTCGACCGGGCCACGGGCGCGCGGGCAAGGGCTGCGGATCTTCCTCTGCCGACGCCGTGAACGCGGTGGCCTGATGATGTCGGCATGGATTGGCGGTGAAATTTATGCTATCAAAATGGGGATCAAATTGGAGCCATCCCATGGAAACGTTTTCCATACGTGATCTGCGCGAGCGCTCGGGCGAACTGGTTCGCGAGGCCGAGGCCGGACACCTCTCCATCGTTTCCAAGCACGGCCGGCCGCTGTTCGTCGCCGTACCGATGGACGAGGCTCTCCTGAAGGAAGGTGTTGGCGTTGCCTTGGCGGTTCGCCTCTATGCCGAGAAGGCTGTCAGCCTCGGCAAGGCGGCGAAGCTCGCGCAACTTCCCCTCGAGGAATTCATCGCTCGCCTGGGAGCCATGGGCGTCCCGGCGGTCGACTATCCCGCCGAGGAAGTCGATGAGGAACTGGCGGCGCTCGCGGCAAGCCATCCGTGAGACTCATAGTCTCCGACGCCTCGCCGCTGATCGTGATTGCCAGGACTGGGTTGATTCCGGTGCTGAAGCGCATGGTGGAGGAGGTGATCGTTCCCGCGACCGTCTATGCCGAGTGTACGCATGATCTCACCTTGCCCGGCGCTCGGGCGGTTCGCGCTGCCGTGGAAGCTGGGGATATCCAGGTTCGGCCTGGCGTTGTTCCACCCATTACGGATGCAGGCGAAGAACTGTCCGGACTGGGCGCGGGCGAACTCGCGGCTATTCATCTCGCCCAAGATTTGCAATGCCCCGTGCTCATGGACGAGCGCCTTGGGCGGCAGGTTGCCCGGCACCGAGGATTGACCGTCATCGGGAGCGCCGGACTCCTTCTCGCCGCCAAGAAACTCGGTCTGATCCCCGCCGTGGCGCCAATCCTGTCCGAGTGGCAGCAGTCGGGCTATTTCCTGTCGGAAGCCCTCATCAAGGCCATGTTGGTGCGGGCCGGCGAGGCCTGAGCGAGCCTTCCGGAAACCTGCATGCCTACGCTTGAAGCCGGTCGGTTGGAAATCTACTCGTGCGATTTCCGATAGCCTCTCGTCGCGCCGACCCGACACGCGAGTTGCCTGGGGCCTCCAGAGGCGCTCAAACCAGCAGCTTCTCCACTTCCCTCGGCTGGCGCTTGGCATCGAACAGGGCCCAGACGCCGTCCGCGCCGTCCCAGCTGCCGCGCGTCGCGCCCTTGGAATACTCCGTCGCCCGCTGCTCGAAGAAATTGGCGTGTTCGACGCCGTTCAGAATCTCCACCAGCCAGGGCAGCGGGTGCGCCTTGATCTGGCTGTAGGTGTTGTCGTTCTCGGTGAAATAGCCGAACACCGGGGTCAGCTTGAGCTGGGTGAGGCGCCAGTCGGCGACGTAATGGACATAGGCGTGGATGTCCTCGGCGGTCATACCCTGGATGCCGCCCAGGCCGAACGCCAGGTCGACGAACTGGTCCTCGAGCTTCACCATGGTCTTGGCCACGTCGATGATGTCGTCGCGCACCGCCTTGGTGACGGCGCCGGTCTCGCGGTTCCACTGGTGGAACAGCCGGATGATGCCCTCGCAGTGCAGGCTCTCGTCGCGCACCGACCAGCTGACGATCTGCCCCATGCCGTTCATCTTGTTGTGACGCGGGAAGTTCAGCAGCATGGCGAAGCTGGCGAACAGCGACATGCCCTCGGTGAAGGCGCCGAACATGGCCAGGGTGCGCGCCACGTCCGAGCAGGTCTCGGTGCCGAAGGTGTGCATGTAGTCGGCTTTCGCGCGCATCTCGGCATAGTCGCGGAACGCCTCGAACTCGGCCTTGGGCATGCCCAGCGTCTTCAGCAGCAGGGCGTAGGCATCGATGTGCACCGTCTCCATGTTGGAGAAGGCGGCCATCATCATCTGCACCTCGATGGGCTGGAAGATCGGGATGTAGCGCTTCAGGTAATTGTCGCCCACCTCCACGTCCGACTGGGTGAAGAAGCGGAATATCTGGGTCAGCAGGGCGCGCTCGGCCGGCGTGACCCTCTCCGAGGTCCAGTCGCGGATGTCGGCGCCCAGCGGCACTTCCTCGCCCATCCAGTGGGTCTGCTGCTGGCGCTTCCAGAACTCGTAGGCCCAGGGATAGCGCTCCACGTCATAGGTGCCGGTCGCCTGCAGCAGGCCGACCCTGCCGGTGCCGATCAGGCTGCGCGGGTCGGTATCGCCGAATTTGGCCGTCACTGGCATGCCAGGCACTCCTCGTAATCGGTGCGGCCGCCATAGGCCTGCGCCTTTTCCTTCTTCTCGATCTGGCCGGCGAACGCGGCGCGGCTGACCGACTTGGAGCGGCAGTAGTAGAGGCTCTTGATGCCCTTTTCCCACGCGCTCCAGTGCAGCATGTGCAGGTCCCACTTGTCGATGTCGGCGGGCAGGTACAGGTTCAGCGACTGGCTCTGGCAGATGAACGGCGTCCGGTCGGCGGCCAGCTCGACCACCCAGCGCTGGTCGATCTCGAAGGCGGTGCGATAGACCGACTTCTCGTCCTCGTCCAGGCACTCCAGGTGCTGCACCGAGCCCTCGTGCTCGACGATCGACTGCCAGGTCTCGGGCGTGTCCGAGCCCTTGCGCGCCAGCAGCGCCTGCAGATAGGGGTTCCGCACCACGAACGCGCCCGACAGGGTCTTGTGGGTGTAGATGTTGGCCGGGATCGGCTCGATGCAGGCACTGGCGCCGCCGCAGATGATGCTGATCGAGGCGGTCGGCGCGATCGCCAGCTTGTGGCTGAACCGGGCCATCATGCCGCGCTCCAGCGCGTCGGGGCAGGGGCCGCGCTCCTCGGCGAGCGCATAGGAGGCGGCGTCCGCCTCGCGGCGGATCTTGCGGAACATGCGCAGGTTCCACGCCTTGGCCATGGCGCTCTCGAACGGGATGCCGCGCGCCTGCAGGAAGGAATGGAAGCCCATCACGCCAAGGCCTACCGAGCGCTCGCGCAGCGCCGAGTACCTGGCGTGCTTCATGGTGTCCGGCGCGTCCTCGATGAACTGGGTCAGCACGTTGTCGAGGAAGCGCATCACGTCCTCGATGAAGCCGGGCTCCTCGTTCCACTCGTCCCAAGTCTCGAAGTTCAGCGACGACAGGCAGCACACCGCGGTGCGCTCCTCGCCATGCTGGTCGGTGCCGGTCGCCAGCGTGATCTCGCTGCACAAATTCGAGGTCGACACCGAAAGACCTGCATCCCGCTGGTGCTTGGGCAGCGCCCGGTTCACGGCGTCGATGTTGAGGATGTAGGGCTCGCCGGTCTGCAGCCGCGTCTCCAGGATGCGCTGCCAGAGCTGGCGTGCGTCCACCTCGCGGATGACCTTGCCGTCCTTCGGGCTGACCAGCGCGAAGCTCTCGCCGTCGCGCACCGCCTCCATGAACTTGTCGGTGACGTTGATGCCATGGTGCAGGTTCAGGCCCTTGCGGTTGAAGTCGCCCGACGGCTTGCGGATCTCGAGGAACTCCTCGATCTCCGGATGGTGGATGTCCAGATAGACGGCGGCCGAGCCGCGGCGCAGCGAGCCCTGGCTGATCGCCAGGGTCAGGCTGTCCATCACGTGGATGAACGGCACGATGCCCGAGGTTTCGCCGCAACCCTTCACCGGCTCGCCGATGGAGCGCACCTTGCCCCAGTAGGTGCCGATGCCGCCGCCGTTGGAGGCGAGCGCCACGTTCTCGTTCCACACGCTTACGATGCCATCGAGCGAGTCGGGCACCGCGTTCAGGAAGCACGAGATCGGCAGGCCGCGCGTCGTGCCGCCGTTGGACAGCACCGGCGTCGCGGGCATGAACCACAGCCGCGAGATGGCGTCATAGATTCGCTGGGCGTGGTCATGGTCGTCGGCGTAGGCGCAGGCGACGCGGGCGAACATGTCCTGGTACGACTCGCCCGGCATCAGGTAACGGTCTTCCAGCGTCGCCTTGCCGAAGGGGGTCAGCAGCGCGTCGCGGGTGCGGTCGAGCACCAGATCGCCGGGCGTGGGCCGTGGCGCCAGTGGCATCGGCAGCGGCGCGCGCCGCGCCGGCTCGACCGTCGCTTCGGTGGCGGAGAAGTGCAGCGGCAGCTGCGAGGGCGGAATCGGGAGCGGCCGCGCGGGCTGAGGCTGCGGCACCAGATGACCGTTCCGGTCGAAATCATAGGCGAGCGTCGACATGCACCGTTCCTCGTTTTCCTTGGGTCGGGGGAATCGAAGGGCATGGCTGGCGCAATCACCCAGCACGCACCCCACAGGCCCCTCCGCCCTGGGCGTTTCCAACTTTCCGTGGCGCCGAGCCGGCTCCGGAGGCCCGGATTTCCGCGGGTTTCGCGTCCTCCGGCTGCCTTGGTTGACCCCAGATATATGATGACCCCGGGTGCCACAGACCCCATATCTTGTGCCTGTGACGGATTCGCGTCAAGCGGGTTCGGTATAGAATTTTCGTGATTGTGACCTTGACATCCGGCGACCCGGCTGGACGGCTCGCGCGCCGCCTTCGGGGCCTCGATCAGCCTGCCGTCGCGAGCCGCAGCACCTCGCCATAACCACGGCGCACCTCCATCCGAGGCTCCAGACCCTTCTGCCGGAACAGCTCGTGCGCCCGCGGCAGGTTGTAGCAAGGGATCCACATGTAGAGGTGGTGCTCCAGGTGGTAGTTGACGAAGTAGGGGGCGACGAACAGCCGCTCCAGCGGACCCGCCAGCGTGGTGCGGGCATGCAGCAGCGGATCGTTGTTGTCGCGCACCACCGCATGCTCGGCGATGTTGCGCACCCGCGTTACCCACATGCGCCAGGTGACCAGCGGCAGCAGCCAGAACATCGGGTAGTAGTGCGGCTTGCCGGCCAGGCCCAGCAGCGCGAGCAGGGCCAGGTTGGCGATCAGGGGCTTCGTCAGGCCCCGTTTGACCCCACCGTCCGTGGGCCGAGTCGGGCTGTCCATGGCGGCGGCGTACTGCCGGAAGAAGGTGAGGCCGGTGAGGTCGCGCAGGCTCTTGCGCAGGAAGCTCGCCCGGCTCACCGGGAACTTGGCCGACAGCGGCAGGTCGGGGTCATCGGGCTGCTGGGTCTTGCGGTGATGCTCGAAGTGGTAGGGACGATATATGTCCAGGTCGAGGAGCTGCGGGTAGGCGCACAGCCAGTTGCCGACCCAGTCGTTCAGCCGCCGATTGTGGAACAGCAGGCCGTGGGCCGCATCGTGCATCAGGATGCCGAGGCCGAGCTGCCTCGCGCCGACGATCATTACGGCAAGCAGGAAGGTAAGGGGATTGGGCCACCATGCGAACAGCGCCATGGCGCCGAAGATCAATCCCCAGGCATGGAGCACCATCCACGCGCCGCGCGCGTCGGAGCGCCTGCGCAGGATGCGCAGTTCGTCGCGGGACAGGTATGAACCGGCGGTCGGCATGACCCTTCGCCTCAATGCGGCCGGGACAGGTACCTTTTCTCGGCGTCGTCGTCCCGGTTGACGAAGCGATGATACTGCAGAAGACGCAGGGTCGCCTTCGGATCGCCTTCGTCGGACAGAATCTCGAATCTACTTATCTGGTCGCAGGACAGATCATAGGGGGCATTGGCGAAATATTTGCTCTGCGTCCTGTGGGTGGCGAACACGGTCTGGCACGCCGCGCCTTCCAGCAGCGCGCCGTCGCTGGCCGCGCAGCCGATCACGTCCATGGCCTCCGGTCCGGCCTCCGTGCCGTTGCCGCCTCTCGCCGCGATCATGGTGCCGTCGGCGTACCACCAGACGGGCCCCGGATAGCCGATGACCGGCTTGCCCAGCAGCGCCTCAAGCTCCCTGGCGAAAGGCGCGTCGCCGCGGGACGAGTAGGGCCATTCCAGCACCACGCGGTCGACCGAGTTGAATTTCGGATCGCCCTTGATCACCGCCGCCAGCGCGTCGGCGCTCATCGGCTTCAGGTCGGTCCCCAGCAGGATGTGCTCATTGCCCATGGCGGCGACCGTGTAGGCGTCCTCGCTGGTGCCGTTCTTCGCCACGTAGCCGAACAGGGCCGCCTGGACCCGCTCCGGAACGGGCAGGTCGCGGCACTGTCTGGCGAACGCCGGTGCGGAGACCACGAGGACGGCCGAGGCGACGGCCAGGATGCGACGCATGATCATGGGAACCTGGCGGCGATTTCCTCGCTCACCTCCCACAGCCGCCGGGCCGTCGCGGCATCGCTGCCGTCGGCGCGGGGCGCCGCCACGGCGCAGTTGTCGAAATACTGGCCGTTCACGCCGGCCGCCGCCGGATGAGCCGCCACGAAGCATTCGGTCGCCGCGCCTTGCTCGATGGTCTTGCAGAAGATCACGCTGGAGATTCCGAAGGCGACCCGGGTCGCCGGGTTGAGATGCCGCGCGATATTGGTGACGATCACGCCGGGGTGCAACGAATTGGCGGTGCGGCCGCTGCCCTCGAAGCGGCGCGCCAGTTCCTTCGCGAACAGCAAATTGGCCATCTTCGACTGCGAATAGGCGCCCCAGGGACTGTAGCCGCGATCGCCCGACAGGTTGTCGAACCGGATGCCGCCCCTGGGCGCGCCGCGGTGCGCCTCGCTCGAGAGAACCGCCACCCGGGCATCGGCGGCGAGCGTGGGCATCAGTCCCTGCATCAGCATGAAGTGGCCCATATGGTTGGTGAAGAACTGCAACTCGTAGCCGAACTTCTGCTGCAGTTTGGGCAGACCCAGGATGCCGGCGTTGAAGATCACCATGTCGAGCGGCCGTCCCAGCGCCGCCACGTCCCGGCCGGCCTGGCGCACCGACGACGGATCGGACAGCTCGCAGGCGACGGCGGCGACATTGGCGCCGAACCGGGCGAGGACGCCGCGCGTGGTCTCGGCCGACCGGCCGGTGCCGATGACGTGGGCGCCGCGCGCCGCCAGCACCCGGGCCGCCTCGCGGCCCAGGCCCGAGGTGACGCCGGTGATCAGGACCGTCTTGGCCGACAGGTCAAGCCCGGCGGTGACGTCTTCCGCGGTCGAAGCGAAACCGAATCCGTTCGGCCCTCGACGGCCCTTGATCATCGCCAGCAGCGACATGCGCATCTCCCACGGATTTCCGTCCGGGAGCCTACGATGACGGAGCCGCCCGGCCAAGCGCCGGGAGAGATTGCCGGAAACCGCGCGCGGTAATAGCATGCCGGCGGGGGCGCTCGGCTGCTTGGCCGTCTGGAGATCGACAATGAAGCGAATCGTAGCTGTCGTCCTGCTTTCCATTCTGGCCGCCGGCCAGGTCCACGCCGACTGGGACCCCGAGCTCGAGGCCCGCGAACAGCGCGCCCGCGAGGCGGCGGCCCGGGAGCAGGCCGCGCGAGACGCCGAGGCGAAGAAGCTGAAGGATGCCGCCGAGGCCAAGGCCCATGCCAACATCATGGCCGAGAAGCGCCGTTATGTCGGTGCGGCGGCCGCGGGCAAATCGGACGCCGAGGTCGCGCGGCTCTACGACGAGAAGCAGGCGCGGACGGCCGGGGAAGCGCACGCGGTGGCGGCCGAGGCCCAGCGCAAGGTCAACACCCCGGAAGCAAGGGCGGCGACGAAGGACGTGACCGGCTACTCCATGGAGGAGATGTCGAGAATGTCCGACGCCGAGCTCGAAGTGCTCCAGCGCGAAATGGAACAGAAGTACGGCAACGGCAACTGACCGTCCCATGATGGCGCGCGGCATTGCACGTCGGCCGGACCGCGGGCATCCTCGCGGTCCATAGGCAAGTTCGACTTAGGGGAGGCACATGGGAACCGACAGCAAACATCCCGAGACGCTGGTCCTGCACGCCGGCTACCGCAACGATTCCGCGACGGGCGCGGTCGCGGTGCCGATCTATCAGACGACGTCCTACCAGTTCGACGATACCGCCCACGCCTCGCGGCTGTTCGCGCTGGAGGAGCTGGGCAACGTCTATACCCGGATCATGAACCCGACCACGGGGATCCTCGAAAACCGCGTCGAGGGCGGCGCGGCGGCGCTCGCGGTCGCGTCGGGGCAGGCGGCCTCGGCGCTGGCGCTGCAGAACCTGGCGTCGGCGGGCGACAACGTGGTCAGCTCCACCGACCTTTACGGCGGCACCTGGAACCTGTTCAACAACACCCTGCGCGCCCAGGGCATCGAAGTACGGTTCGCCGATCCGGCCGATCCGGAAAGCTTCCGCCGGGCGACCGACGCCCGCACCCGCGCCTATTACGCCGAGACCCTGCCCAATCCCAAGCTGCAGGTGTTTCCGATCGCGGAGGTGGCGGCCATCGGGCGCGAATTCGGCGTTCCGCTGGTGATGGACAATACGGCCGCGCCGCTGCTGTGCCGGCCGTTCGACCACGGCGCGGCGATCGTCGTCTATTCGCTGACCAAATATATCGGCGGCCACGGCACCTCGATCGGCGGCATGGTCGTCGACGGCGGCAATTTCGACTGGGAAGCGCACCCGGAGCGCCAGCCGAGCCTCAACACGCCCGATCCGTCCTATCACGGCGCGGTATGGTCGCAGGCGGCCAAGCCGCTGGGGCCGATCGCCTACATCCTGCGCCTGCGCACCGTGCTCTTGCGCGACCTGGGTCCGGCGCTCAGCCCGATGAACGCGTTCCAGATCATCCAGGGTCTGGAGACGCTGCCGCTCCGCATGGAGCGGCACTGCGCCAATACGGCGAAGGTGGCGGATTGGCTGGCGCGGCACCCGCGGGTGACGCGGGTGATCCATCCGGGCCAGCAGTCCGGCGAGGCGCGCCGCCGCGCCGACGCCTATCTGAAGGGCGGCTATGGCGGACTGGTCGGTTTCGAGCTCGAAGGCGGCACGGAAGCGGGACGCCGGTTCATCGATGCGCTCCGGCTGCTCTACCACGTCGCCAATATCGGCGACGCGCGCAGCCTTGCCATCCATCCCGCCAGCACCACGCACAGTCAGCTTTCGCCGGAAGAACAGCAGGCCACCGGCGTGACGCCGGGCTATGTGCGCCTCTCCATCGGCCTGGAGCATGTCGACGACATCATCGCCGACCTGGACCAGGCCCTCGCGGCGTCCGTCTAGTCCGGTTCAGGCGAGCCTGAACCGGTCTCGATTCCTGCTTTAGTAGCCGGTCTGCGAGGAGACCGTCGTCCGCAGCTCCTCGGCCTGCGGATTGGCGGCGCGGCGTTCGATCAGGATGTCGCGGACGGTGACGTCCTGGCCATAATACTTCTCGGCCATCTTGTTGCGCGCCTTGATCTTGGTGCCCTCGAGGCTGACGCCCGCGAACAGGCCGCCCTGGGTTTCCGCATGGTAGTAGATGTCGCGCCGTCCGGTGGTGGTGCCGGTCGACTTGTCGACGCCGTTCTCGATCGCCACGGCGCTGACGTCGCCGCCCACCTGGGTGTCGCCGCTCATCACCTTGCGCACGGCGTTGTCGGTCATCAGGATCAGCAGGAACCGGGTCTCCTGGCCGCCGAGCTGCAGCCCGATGCTGATCGAACCCATGTGGTAGAAGGCCGGATAGCTCCACACGCCGTCCTCGCCGCGCACCATCAGCACGCCGCTGCCGCCTTCGCCGCCGATGCCGACAGCGCCCTTGACGACCGAGGGGAAGATCATCACGCCGCGGGCGTCCTTGAGGAGCGCGCGGACGGTGGCGTTGGTGCCCTTGTCCGTGAGGTCGTCGAAAGCATACTGCGCGGACATCACCAGCTCGCGGGCATCGGATTCCGACGCCGCCTGGGCGGTCTGGGACGGTATCAGCGCGGCCGCCGCCACGCCTGTGGCGAGGGCCACGGACAGCGCCGCAACTTGAATACCGTGCCGCGTGAATTTCAGCATGTCATCCATCTCCTTGGTAATCTGGTGCCGCCCCCAGCCCATGGCCGATTAGATTTAAGACATTCCGCTGCCGGCGCAAACCGGTGATGGTGGAAATGTGAGGCGGCTCAGCGCCCGCTCGCGCAGTCGATGCACTGCTGGGCGAAGGGCAGCGCCTCGAGGCGGGCCGGCGCGATGTCGTCGCCGCAGCTGACGCAGACGCCGTAAGTGCCGCTTTCGATCCGCTCCAGCGCGGCGCGGATCTGGGCGATCTCGGCGCGGGACGCGCCCTCGAGGGCTTCGTTCGCCTCGCTGGCTTCCATGCCGGTCGCCTGTTCGGCGAAATCCGGATCCAGCGGCTGCCGGAGGTCTTCCTCAAGCCGTTCGACCCGCTCCGACAGCTGTACGAGGCGGGCATTGAGGGCGTCTGCGATCTGTTGGTGCTCCTTCATGGATCGAGCCTAGCGCGAAAGCGTTTGCTTGGCCAACAATTCAGCCGGTTGCAGATTCCTGTCGTTGGTGGAGGAGGTGGCCGGACGGGAGTAACGCTGCAGTCGCTCCCCGTCCGACCGTCAGCACATCAGCTTGAGGGGGCTTGGGTGCTGAATCCGAATGTTAGCGCAGTTCCGGCCCCTGTTGCATCTCTTAATACCACAATCACCGCGATTTAAGCGGTTCCCCACCAATACCCAGACGCGAAGCCAGCTCGCCGCGGTTGACCAGCAGATCGGCGAGGCTGAGTTCGTCGAGCACGGCGAGAAACGCCTGCAGTGCCTGGCCGAGCGCGCGTTCCAGGCGGCAGATGCCGGCGATCGGGCAGGTGTTGTCCGCGCCCTTGAAACACTCGACCAGCGCCAGGCTTTCCTCCATCTGCCTGACGACGTCACCGACATTGATCTCGACCGGCTGGCGGGACAGCGCAAGTCCGCCGCCACGGCCCCGCTGCGGCGCCAGAAATCCCGCCTGTCCCCGCCTTTTTTCGATCCCACATGGATCAGCACGCGGAGCGCGTAATCTGTGTGTTGCGTCAGGCGCATGGCCGGGTCCTCGTTGTCGGCGGGAGACGGCATTTGAAGCGCGAACCCGCCAGGTTGACGCCGACCGTGATCAGCATGGCGATCAGTGCGCCGGCGCTGGCGAGGGCCATGTCCTTGTGGGCGTCCCAGACGTCGCCCTGGGTGCCCAGATAGGCCATGCCCAGCTCGCCGCCGAACGCCATGGCCGCGGCCCATTCGATCAGCTCGTAGAGCATGGATGTCGACATCATTACGTCGAGCGGCAGGAAATAACCCCAGAACCCGCGCACGTCGACGACCCGGAGGAAAATCTCGCGCATGGGATAGGCCAGCAGCAGGCCGTAGCTGAAGTGCACCACGCGGTCGTAATTGTTGCGCTCCCAGCCGACCAATTCGTTGAAGCTGGCGCCGGTCGCCGCCCGGAACCATTCGTCATAGGGGACCAGCGCGTAGGTGTAGTGCGAGCCGATCTCGTGCAGGCACAGGAACACGAAGATCAGGGTCGCGGACAGCCCGGAGAACGCGAAGTGGCGATGGATGAGTATCGCCATCAGCAGGAAGCCGCCGACCAGCGCGTTCTCCAGCGCCCAGTCGGCGCGGTCGACCGGTTCGATCGCCAGCGCGAGGAACAGGATCGCGAACAGCACCCCGAGGATGGTCAGATAGCCCCGATATCCCACCGCCGTTTCCGCCTCTCGATCGAACCGTCACGAAGCTAGACACGAGGGGAAGGGCGGCGCAAGCGATCCCTATTTGGACCAGTCGGGATGCAGGTGCTGCTTCACCCGCGTATGGCGGCCGTTGACGCCCACCTCCCAGAGTTGCAGCAGGAACGCGCCGGTGGGCGAGTGGATGCGGTTGTCGCCCAGCTGAAGGCGCAGCAGCTTCTCCGTCTGTCCTTCGACGTCGATCAGCTGAACGGCGTTCTCTCCCTCGAACAGCCGCAGCGGAATGCGGTGGATCGAGGCGACCTCGTCCGGATTGGGGACCATGGACGACAGGTCCTCGGCCCAGAACACGAAGGGCGAGATAACGTAGCCGGACCGCGACGAGATATCGTCCAGCCGGCCGAGAAAGTGGCGCTGGTCCAGCACCAGATTCACCTCTTCCTGCATTTCGCGCAGCGCCGCCTCGATCGGCGCCTCGCCGTCGTCGACCCGTCCGCCGGGCAGGGCCCACTGTCCCGCATGCTTGTTCAGCTTCGAGGTGCGCCGCGTCAGCAGCATGGAGGCGCCGTCGTCCGGCGTGTCGCCGGCGACGATGGTGAGCGCCACCGCGGCATGGCGCATGCCTTCGCCGTCGATGAACTCATGTGGAAAACCGCCCAGGTTGGCGGCGACCGTGCCGCGCAGCGCGTCGTGGAAGTCGTAAGGCATATGGCTGGCTCCTTTGGCCGCAGAACGTGCCAAAACCCGGGCGGCTTGTGAAGTTCGAACAAGCACGCATGAACGAAAAGGCTTGCGGCGCCGGGTCTGCCCTGCGTTAAGCTGCCGCGGGACGACAGGACGGGAGAAGGCGATGACGCCGGAGGAACTGCTGGAAATCGAGAAGATCAAACATACCCGTCACCTCTATTCCCACTATTACGACGGCGGCGAGGTCGACAAGCTGGCGGCCCTGTTCACCGAGGACGCGGTCTGCGAGTTCGGCCCCAAATATGGCGGCGACTGGGTCGGCCGGGAGACGATCCATGAAAACTACCGGAAATTCATGTCGCGCTATGGCGGCATCTTCAACGTGATGCATGCGGTGACGAATCCCTGGATCCAGCTCAAGGGACCCGGCCGCGCCATCGGCCGCTGGTACCTGCTCGACCTGCGGACGGCGGAGGGTACCGAAAACCCGTTGATTCTGTTTGGTCTTTACGACGACGAATACCGCAGGCGGGATGGCGACTGGCTGATTCACCGCACCCGCATCCATTTCCTGTGGCCGACGCGAGACGTCCATCCGTTCCGGGAATAGCGGATTGTTCCCTCCTGGAATCGGACGTCCAGTATCCCGATACCGCAGCCGCGGTAGCCCTTAGCCCAAAACGGCGGAAATGTGACGTGTTCTGAGTCTTCACTTTAACTTTAGCTTGCACAACATGGCGAAAAATAAGACTCTTTATGCATCATCAATTTGCTCGTGGAGTTGGGCGGTCTAGACGGGAGGATGTGGGTGCTGGTTGGGGCATTCGGGCGGCGCATCGCGCAAAGGTTCATAAGGTTTAACGTACTCGCGCTGGCCGCGTTCCTGACGGTCGGCATCGCCGCCGCGCCTCCGGTCGAAGCCAAGACCCACAAGAGCAAGTCCGTCAAGGCCAAGAAAAAGAAGGCTTCCACCTACACCGTCGGCACCGGCGCCATCATCGTCAACGAGGCGACGGGCGAAGTGCTGTACGCGCGCAACGCCGACAAGAAGCTGTACCCGGCGTCCATGACCAAGGTGATGACGCTGTATCTGACGTTCGAGGCGCTGAAAAACGGCACCTATACTCTCGACAGCGAGCTGCCCGTTTCCCGCTTCGCGGCCACCCGCGCACCCAGCAAGCTCGGCCTCACCGCCGGTTCCACGATCAGGGTCGAGGACGCCATCCTCGGTCTCGTGACCAAGTCGGCGAATGACGCGGCAACGGTGCTCGCGGAAGCCCTTGGCGGCACCGAGGACGATTTCGGTTACCTGATGACGGCCAAGGCCCGCGAATTGGGTATGAAGAACACCATCTACAAGAATGCGTCGGGCCTGCCGAACAAGCAGCAGATGTCCACACCCCGCGACCAGGCGTTGCTCGGGATCGCCATCCACCGGGATTTTCCCAAGTATTACAGTTACTTCGGGACCAAGAGCTTCAGCTACAAGGGCACCACCTACAACACCCACAACCGGTTTTACCTGAACTACAAGGGCGCCGACGGCATCAAGACCGGCTTCATCGGCCTGTCGGGGTTCAACCTGCTGGCCGCCGCGCAGCGTGACGGCGTACGGCTGGTGGGTGTGGTGTTCGGCGGGACCAGCGCCAGGGCCAGGGATCGCCACATGGCGGAAATCATGGATGCGGGCTTCGCGCGGGCCAACGGCAACGACCTGCCCGGCGTGGAATATGTGAAGAACGACGACAAGGACGGTCCTGCCGTTGCCGCCGTCATACCCGAGCCGCTCGTCACCAAGGTCAAGGTCGCGGGATTCCCCGAAGAGGCGGCGAAATCCAGCGGCGTGACGATGGCCACCCTCAACGGACAGCTCGCGGCCCAGGACAAGGCGGTGGCGATGCCGGCGTCGCTCGCCGCGCCCCAGCCGCTGCCGCCGCTGGACGAGCCCGCCGGGGACGCCGTCGCGGTTCGCGCCGTCGCCACCGCCGCGCTCGATTCCGGAGTGGGCGAGGATGATACGCCGGCCGGGTGGGCCGTGCAGGTGGGCGCTTTCAGCAAGCGCGACGCCGCCCGCGAGTTCGCCCAGAAGGTCGTCGGCAAGCTCTCGGACGCGCTCGATCACGTATCGGCTTCGGTCAGCGCGGCCGGCGGCAAGAAGACGCTCTACCGCTCGCGCCTGGTGGGCTTCGTCAGCCGCAACGAGGCGCAGGATGCCTGCACATTGCTCAAGCGGGGCAAGGTGAGCTGCATCCTGGTGGCGCCGGGCACGGCGACGGCCAGCCTGCAATAGCCGGTCACGCCGGCGAGAAGACCGAGCGCACGAACTCCCCGGTAGAGCATGATCTGGCGTGGCATCACCGTGCCGTCGCGCAGCACCCGGCTGAGGATGATGCCCCCCTCGACCAGTGTCGAGACCATGTCCGCCATGGCGTCGAGGTCGACCTCGATCCGCGGCGGATACTGTTCGGCGATCAGCCCGATCCGCTCGCGGAACCGCCGCCGCCAGGTCAGGATGCCATCGGCGTTGAGCCGCCGGATCTCCTGGTTGAACAACTGGTCCTGATAGCAGAACGAGGCCGCCAGGCATCCGGGGTGGGCCTCGGGCAGGTTCTCCATCATCTCGGCGAACAGCTTGAGGCCGACGAGAAAGCCGTGGAGCGGATCCTCGTTCAGCTCGTCGGCGCGGGCGAACAGGTCGTCCAGCAACTGCTTGTCGTGCTCCAGATAGCGCAGCAGCAACTCGCGCGCCAGGTCCGCCTTGTCCTTGAAGTGATAGAAGAAGCCGCTCTTGGTGATACCCGCCGCGGTGATCAGCTCCTCGATGGATGTGGCGGCGAAGCCCTTCGCCAGCACGGCTTCCTCGGCGAGCGCCAGCAGGCGTTCGCGCGTGTCGCTCCTGCGGGGAGGGGTTTCCAGCATGGATCACTGTACCTGGGGTCAAGTTGACGCCGGATTTCCGACGCCCGAGGCGGCCCCGACGCCACAGGCGAATACCAACTAGTTGGAAAGTCTCGACAAATCGTCCGTGCGCGGGAGTTTACCACGAGTCGTCTATTTCCTTCCGGGCTTTTGGCGGACAGTGCGCGCATCCCAACCACGAGGTGATGTCATGCCGATCTATCGCAACAACCTGCCGCAGCTGTCCGACCGCGTATTCCTGACCGACGGCGGAATCGAGACCACGCTGATCTTCCACGACAAGCTCGACCTGCCCTGTTTCGCTGCCTTCGACCTGTTCAACCGCGACGGCGGCGAGGCGATCCTGCGTGCCTATTTCGAGCGCTATGCCGGGCTGGCGGCCGAGTCCGGCGCCGGTTTCATCCTGGAAAGTCCCACCTGGCGCGCCAGCAAGGATTGGGGTGACAGGCTGGGTTACTCCGACGCGGACATGGCCGACGTGAACCGCCGGTCGATCGCGCTGATGGAGCAAGTACGGGCGCGCTTCGCAACGCCGGCTTCGCCGATGGTGATCAGCGGCAATGTCGGTCCCCGCGGCGACGGCTACAGGGCCGGCAGCATGATGAGCGCGGCCGAAGCCGAGGACTATCACGCCCGCCAGATCGAGGTTTTCGCGGACACCGAGGCCGACATGGTCGCCGCCATGACCATGACCTATCCGAACGAGGCCATCGGCGCCACCCGGGCGGCGATGGCGGCCGGGATGCCGGTGGCGATCTCGTTCACGGTCGAGACCGATGGCAGGCTGCCGTCCGGCGACGGCATCGGCGAAGCTATCGGCCTGGTCGAGGAGGCGACCGACGGGTACCCGGCCTATGTCATGCTGAACTGCGCTCACCCCACCCATTTCCGGCACGCGCTGGAGACGGGCGAGAGCTGGACCCGGAAACTGCGCGGCCTGCGCGCCAACGCGTCGACCCGCAGCCACGCCGAACTGGACGAGGCGACCGATCTCGATGACGGCGATCCCGTCGACCTGGGCCGGCGCTATGCCGACCTTCGGACGCTGGTGCCCCAGCTCACCGTGCTCGGCGGCTGCTGCGGTACCGACCAGCGCCACATCCACCAGATCGGACTGGCGTGCCGGTCGGCTGTCGCGGCCTGACGCCCGGCGCTGGAGACCTATCGCTCCCCGAGGCCGCGCTCGGCCCGAAACTTGTTCAGGCGGTTGGCGTCCGAACTGAGCCTCGGTCCGAGCTCGTTGTCGTTCATCTCGCCCGCCATGTGCCGCGCCGACTTGGCGCTATCGAAGGTGATCCACTGGGTCGGGATCACCTCGAGGATGGTCCGCATGGGCGAGTTCAGCGTCTCGACGAAACGGTCGGCCTTGGCCTTGTCGTTGCGATGCGACTTGTCGGCCAGCGCCCGGTAGAACCAGGCCTTGGTCTCCTCGTCGTCGTGGAAGATGCCGATGCCCTTGCAGGTCGCCGAGCCCATCGGGCAGTCCGGCTCGACGCCGGCCACGCCGCTGATCGCGACCGATACCTTCGGGTTGCGCTTGATCGCGTTGGCGCGGTGGCGGTGGGCGCCGAAGGTGATCCAGATGCGCCCGTTCCGCCAGACGAAGGAATGATAGACGCCGACCGGCCAGCTGTCCTTGGTGGCCCACATCAGCACGCATTCGCGCGCGTCGGTCAGCAGCCTGTCGAGCTGCTCCGGCGTGTACGGGTAGATGGAAACGACTTCGTGGTCATTCGGCGCGGACATGGTCTCTCCCTCGGTCCTGGTAACGCGCTCCCCTGCGCGTGCCTATGTAAGCATCTGCGGCCGTTGGAGGGAAGCGTTCATGGGTGCTGGTTTTCCGCTCCGGGCGATTATTCCCGGCGGATCGACACCAGCGCCGGGATCACCACGACGTACAGCGCCGCTGCCGCGACCCAGACGGTGCCGGGCCACGCCGCCGCCGTCGAGGCGTAGAACCAGGTGGCGGCGACCGGCCCGAAGATCGAGGCGAGGCTCATGGCGCCGGCGACCGTGCCCTGCAACTCGCCCTGCTGCTCTTCCTCGACCTGACGCGAGACCATGGATTGCAGCGCGGGAATGCCGATGCCCGAAAGGGTCAGGAACACCAGCACCGGCAGCACCATCCATGTGGTCGTGGCGAAGGCCATCAGCACGAGGCCGGTGGCGTCGCAGGCGATGCCCAGCGCCAGCGTCCTGCGCTCGCCGAGCCAGGACGTGACCGGCCCGGTCAGGAACGCCTGGGCGACGGCGTGGAACAATCCGAACACGCCGAGCGAGACGCCCACCATCCAGGTATCCCATGCGAACCGGTCCTCGCCATAGATCACCCACAGCGACCCCGGCACCTGGCCGACCAGGTGCATGGTGAAGAAGATGGCGATCAGCGGCGCCAGCGTGCGCATGCCCAGCGCCCAGCGGAACGACGCGAAGGGATTGAGAGTGGCCAGCTTTACCCGGCGCCGCTCCGGCGGATGGGACTCCGGCAGCACCAGCAGGCCCACCAGGCAGTTGATGCCGTTGAGCGCCGCCGCCAGCAGGAACGGGTAGCGCAGCGACAGCTCCCCCAGCAATCCGCCCAGCACCGGACCGGCGACGAAGCCGATGCCGAAGCACGCCTGCATCAGTCCGAAGCGCCTCGCCCGCTCGGCGGGCAGCGAGATGTCGGCGATATAGGCGGTGGCGACGACGAAGCTGGCGCCGGCGATGCCGGCGATGGCGCGGCCGACGAACAGGATCGCCAGATGGTCGGTCAGCGCCATGATCACATAGTCGACCGCCGCGCCGCCCAGCGCGATCAGCAGCACCGGCCGCCGCCCGAAGCGGTCGCTGAGCATGCCCATGACCGGTCCGAACAGGAACTGCATGGCGGCATAGAGCGCGAGCAGCAGCCCGTACTGCGCCGAAATCTCGGACGTATGGCCCAGCTCGCGCAGCAGGCTGGGAAGGATCGGCATGATCAGCCCGATGCCGATGGCATCGAGCATGACCGTGGCCAGGATGACGGTCAGGGCCTTGTTCATGTGATTGCGCCGCGGCGGCGTGCTCCCCGGATGGTTCCACGGACGCGCGGAATAATGCTCGAAGGTGACAGAAAGTAGGTCGACAGTGCCGGATTACCACCCGGTAAATTGACCTCCTGGATGCGGCGGGGCTACCGCGACAGCCTTCCCGGATGACCCGGATGGCCCAGGTCGTCGGGCACCCTGACGCTGCCGATGCTGCCGACGCTCACCACCTCGCGGTGGGCGAACCTCCACTGCCCGTCCACCTTCTTCAGCCGGTCGACCCAGCGGCCCCACACATGCATGGGGCGGTCCATGTCGGCCTTCACCCGGTGGAAGGCGTAGACGTAGGACTGGGCCGTGGCGGTGTCGCCCTCCAGCCGGATCTGGACGTTGCTGAGGTGGTGCGACGTGGCGTGGAAGTGGGCGAGGATACCGGTCAGCCGCTCGGCGATGGCTTTCGGGCCGATGCAGTCCTGCCAGTACACGCCGATGCCGTCATCGGCGAAGCAGGCGGCCGCGCCTTCGGGATCGTTCGCATCGATGCGGTCGGCGTAATGCGCCATCAGTTCGTAAATGGCCTTTTTTTCGGCCAGGGCGCGGAGGGGATCGCTCATTCGAACCTATCCGAAGTTGGCCTTGGGCGCCTCGCGCTCCAGGCGGCCCGGATGACCCGGGTGGTCGAGGTCGTCGGCGCCGCGCGCGATGCTGCCGATGCCGACCACCTCGCGGCGCTTGAATTTCCATTCACCGTCGATCTTGGCCAGCTCGTCCACCCAGCGGCCCCAATAATGCATGGGCGTCGCCATGTCGGCCTTGACCCTGTGGAAGGCATAGACATAGGCCTGCGCCGTCGCGGTGTCGTCGCCGGTCAGCCTGATCTGGACATTGGTCAGGTGGTGCGAGGTGGCGTGGAACCGGTCGAGGATGCCGATCAGCCTTTCCTCGATCGCCTTCGGGCCGACGCAGTCCTGCCAGTAGACGCCCAGCCCGTCCTCGGCGAAGCAGGCGGCCGCGCCCGCCGGATCGTTGGCGTCGATCCGGTCGGCATAATGCGCCATCAGCTCGTAGATCGCCTGCTTCTCGAGCAATTCGCGAATGCCTGGTTCCATGCTCACGCGTGAATCTCCCAGCCGCCGTCCAAATTGAAGTCGTGGCCGGTCATGTAGGAATTGGCGTCGCTGGCGATGAACACCATCAGCGGGCCGCCGTCCGTCATCGGATCGCCCAGCCGTTTCAGCGGCACCGAGTCGGCGTATTTCTTGACGTCTTCCGGCCGGGCCTTCTCCCAGTTTTCCCACGCGTCGGTGCGCAGGAACGGGTTGACCGTGTTCACCTGGATGCCGTCCGGCCCCCATTCGCGCGCCGCCGTGCGGGTGATCACCCGGATCGCCTCCTTGGCGATGTTGTACGAGGTGTTGCCCGGGTCTCCGGTCATGCCGGCCGCCGAGGCGAAGTTGATGATCTTGCCGCCGCGCCCCTTCATGTGCGGATAGACCGCCTGCATGGCCCACAGGCTGGCGAGGGCGCCGGTGCGGAAGGTGTATTCCAGCTCGACGTCGTCGGTGTCCTGCACCGACACGAACACCGTCGACTTCTGCGGATTCGCCTCGGTGCCGAAGCCCTGGGCGTTGTTGACGAGGATATCGATGGGGCCGTACGCCTTCACCGCCTTGTCGACCATGGCGAAGATCTGGTCCTTGTGGCCGACGTCGCAGGGAATGCCCATGGCGGTGCCGCCCGCCTCGGTGATCTGGTTCACCACGCCGTCGAGCGTGGATTGCGTCCGTGACGCCAGCACGACCCTGGCGCCCTCGCGCGCATAGGTGATGGCCGTCGCCTTGCCGATACCGCGTCCCGCGCCGGTGACGATGGCCACCTTGCCGTCGAGCTGTCCCATTCCACGCACTCCCCAGTTTCGTGAACCGACAGCCTGTCGCGGCGGGCAGGAATAAGCAAGGATGCTTTAACCCGATGGACCGGCGTCTTCGGCCGTCCGCAGAATCCGGTTGGCCGCCGCCGGTGTCGGGCCATAATGCGTATCAGGTTCAACGGAAGGGACGGCAGGACCTGCGCTCGGGCGCAAGTCGCCGAGGGGAGGATCGAGATGAAGATCGAAGGCGGATGCTATTGCCGCGGGCTGCGCTACGAGGCCGAGGGCGAGCCCATGCTGAAGGCCCAGTGCCATTGCCGCGAATGCCAGTATATCTCCGGCGGCTCGCCAAACGTCATCGTCGCCATGCCGCTCTCGGGGTTCCGCTACACCAAGGGAGAGCCCAGGCAGTTCGCGCGGTCCGACCTGCCCAATCCGGTGACGCGCGAGTTCTGCCCGGATTGCGGCACCCATATCCTGACCCGCGCGAAGGGCTTCGACGGCGTGATTCTCAAGGTCGGCACCTTCGACGATCCCAAGCTGTTCGGCGGCCCGGAGATGGCGATCTTCGCCGTCGACAGGCAGCCCTTCCACGTCATTCCGGAAGGGATTCCCGTTTTCGATCGCTTCCCTGGACGCGGCTGACGGCACGGGGTGGCACACCTCCGCCTCCACCCAATCCCAATGGATGGAATGGGGCGAGAGGGGACCACCATCAATAATTCGCCTAGGTTCCGACGGATAGCAACTGCACCAACTGGCTGCGCTGGCTGACGGTGAGTAGACCGAACGTAAGTTCCTGTCCGATGTCCTTTATGGCGGACTCCAGTTGTGAGGTCTTGGCATTCTCCCGTGCCGCTAACAGGTTCCGCTTGAGGTTCTCGAAGTCCGCTGCTGCCGCGGATGTTGTGGAGATGCGCAACAGCCCGATCTTTACGGCATGGCCGCGAGCAATGTCGTAGTAGAGGTCAAACCCATAAGACTTGCGGAGTTCCGAAGTCTGAAGCAAAGCGACCGCTTCTCGAAGGGGAGCGAGACTGTCGACTTCCAGTTCTCCCAGATATCGCGCCTGGCTGGTACGCCGTGCTTGAGGCCCGAGTTCGTGCCATTCCCGGGCAATCGTCTCCATCGTTACGACGCCCAACACATTCAATGCAGACAGTCTGGGATGAGCCTCTACAATGTCTTCTCGATTAGCTGTCCAAGCGGCCTTTAACCGCTGCTGCGAATTCCGCAGCTTGCTCGTCCAAGCGGGGTCTGAGTCCTGTGGGGGGTTCTTCGACAGCTTAATCGTGGAACGTGCCAGCTGATTGGCATTCTTTATGTTTGCCGGTTCAAGGTCGGAGGCTGCGAGCGCCTTATCGTAGGCCAGTGCAAGATAATTGTTGTCCCAGTTGTCCGAGAGTCGAAAGGACTGTGGTCGTGCCAAATTGTAGTAGAACCGGGAGGTTATCCTCAGCACTGTCGGCTTCTGGTCCTTGTCGGCGGTTTGATAGGCCGCGACCATCAGTGCATCGCCTTCCTTGGCAGCGCGTTCAAACTGCGCGCGATCGTCATTCCCGAGCTGTCCGATATCGAGATAGATTGCCGCCTTGTCGAGCAGGGCTTCAGTAAGTAGCCTTGGATTTTGTAGCTCGCGGAAATAATTGATTGATTCGTCTGCCCAGTAAGTTGAATCCGTCTGTCTGGAACTGTCGTTCTCTTCAATCCTGTGCAGACCATTGACCGCGGAAAGCGCCATATAGGCTTGCTTGGGGTCGAGCTTGCGGCGTTCGGGAAGCGAAGCTTCCCTCCAGGTTCCTTCAAAGTCGTTGCGTGCCTTGGCCAGAGATGATGGTAGTGCTGCGCCAGGAACGATGGTTTTCGCGGCTTTTGCCGCTTCTGCCTCGACGAACAACTTCTGGGCGTGCTCGGAAAGGCGTGCGCTGACCTCTTCCGAAGCGGATGATTTGAACACCGCAAACCCGAAGGCCATGCAGCCGGCGAATAGCAGCACCAGGGAAACCAGTCGCCAAACCTCGTGCGAGCGACGGAAGAAGGCGAACGATATTGCCGAAAAGACAATCACCATCAGCGCCACGATTCCCAGATTGCTGGAAGACGCGGCCGTGATGATTTCCGGCGCCCTCTCGAACAGATCGTTCATTCGGCGAAAACCTATCAAACTATGGTGGCGGAAAGCCCGGTGCCCCACTCCCCCGACAGATTCTATCCTAAATGATCACCGGCACAACGCGTTTGGCAGCCCTTTTCGGCGCGCTAGCTAGCGGGGCGGTGCGGCCTATTTGAGCGAGAAGTTCAGCGCGGCGGCGAGCCGGACGCTGGCGCGCGACAGCAACTCGGCGAGGAGCCGATTCTTCACGTCGGGATATTCGAGGCTGACGAGCAATTCTCCGTTGGAGAGCCGCGCCGCGCCGTAGAAGTCGTCGTGGATGTTGACTTTCGCCTGGCCCGCCGATTCCTCGCACCACTTCGTCAGGCTGCCATGGGCCCAGAACTTGCGGTGCTCGGGCTTGGTCCTGGTGCTCAAACGGCTGACGAGCTGCTGGGGCGTGCCTTGCGCCGCCTTGATCAGCTGTGTTTCCCAGATGTCGAACAGGGTGGTGTGGGCATCGCCATACTGCACCTTGACGTCGCGGCCGTGATCGAGCCCATCCTCGACGCAGCGCAGCGGCTGATGGATGTCGCCCATCAGGTTGATGATGAATTTGAGCGCCTCGGCCCGCTTTTCCTTGGGCTGGGTCTTGTCGCCGACGATCTTCATGTCGGCGGCGATGCGCGCCACGGCGCAATTCCCGTCCGGACAGTCGCGGTCGGCGACGTACTTGCCATCGGCCATCGGGACGTTCACGAAGTGCCATGCGCTGGTTTCCGGGCGCTTGGCCTCGATCTCGTGCGCCCAGTTGGATGCCTTCGCCATGGCGTCCGCGGCGTTGCCGCCCAGCAGTTCCTCGACCTGCGCCTTCGCCGGCTTCGTCAGGTAGAGCGCCGCCATCCGCGCGATCACCTCATGTCCCTCGGCGGACCAGGCAGCGGCGGGCACGGGGGCGGCGGCCAGCGCCGCCACCAGCGACAGCGGAATGCAGAAACGGCGGAAGTTCATGGTGGTCCTCGGCGATGTCTTCCCGAGTCTTGTTATAGGATGTGGGGGCAGGAATGAAACCGGATTGCGACCTCGCCGCCGAAGCGGGCGCCACGCGGAGTTTTTTTGGCGCGGGCTGAACGGGCGATGATCAAGTAATGCGCCGCGGCGGGACGCCTAATCCGGCAGCTTCTTCAGCAGGTCCATCAGGTAATCGGGCACCGGTTCCTGGCATACGTTGTCATAGAGCAAGTGCAGATTGCGGATCAGGTCGTCATCGTTCGGCCTGACCCTGTAAAGAGCATCCTGTTCCGATGAAATGTTGTCTTCCATGGGATGGTTAGCCTTTCTTGACCGTGTTGATTCAACTCCCGGGAAACTGATTGGTTTCGTCGCGTGCGACATTCCTGGCGGTCCCGCACCCTGTCCGGCGGCAGCAGGCCCGGCGGGGAGCGAACGGTTGTGCTATAGTCCGGTCATGGCGAGGCATCTTTCGGACGGAAGGACTAGGCCATGCCCAGAGTCATGATCGAATGCCCGGAAACGGGGAAGCCGGTCTACACCGGCATCAACCTCAACTGGGAAACGTTCGAATCGTACAGGTTCGGCGCCCAGACACTTCCCTGTCCCGAATGCGGGAACGAGCACAAATGGTCGCGTGTGGACGCTCTCCTCGACGAGGCGGGCGGAGGCGGCTGATCGGGCACAAATGAAGGCCCCGCCAGGAGGGGGACTCCGGCGGGGCTGGTTCCACAGGGCACCATCGAGGGCAATCGCGGGTGCCGCAACCTGACAACGGCCAAGGCCGGCCCCGGTTCCCGGAACGCAGAATTTTTTTGCCGGGCGTTGCGGCGGGCACGCCCCAGCGTGGCTGGTGGTTGGTGCGCCGGACAGGATGAAACTGGGAACTGCTATGTGCTTGTTTTCAAGATATGATCGGGAGGGCCGGCTTGCGTTCGGCGGTGATCGAACCTGCCATTTAATCGCGCGGCGCCTAACGCCTGCCTGCGCCGAGCGGGGAGATCTTCATTGTCGCAGCTTGGGCGCGCTCGCTGATCATCGCAGCGAGATATGGGCTTGTCCGGTATTTTTGGCGGTAAGCGTCATCGATGCGCTCGCTGATCGAACCGCTGACAGGCTCGAACGCAACGTCCCTTGTCGACCCGGCGGCGGTGATGCGCCCCGCCTTCTGACGCAGAGCCGCCTGATACCAACGTGATTTCACGCCATTGTAGGCGCGCACATAAAGCGCCTCGTCAACAACGACCGACCAAATCCATGTCGGCGTGCCATAGGTCGTGCCGTCATCGCGAAATGGCGCGACGTGCAAATCGTCGGTCTCGGCGATCTGCTCCAGTTCATCAATTTTCCATGTTGTCGTCATCTCATACGCTCATCATTTGCTGCGATAAACAGGAAAGACTGACGACTTCCCATAGTCCTTGATGGGTTCTGCAGCCTTCAGCGTCCGCATATCCGCCTCGGAAATTTCGAAGTCCACGGCAGCGTTGCTGCGCATATGCTCCGGGTTGGCCGTCTTGGGTAGCGGCAGAAGGCCTAGTTGAAGGCAATAACGGATGCAGAGTTGAGGCAGGCTCACGCCGTATTGCTGGGCCATCGCTTTCAAGTCCTGATTGTCGAGAATCTCGCCGTGCCCGATGGGTGAATAGGCTTCCACCAAAATGCCTTTGCTTTCAGTATAAGCAATCAGGTCGAACGGCGTGTTGCCGACGTGGGCGAGAACTTGGTTGACTGCCGGCTTGACGGAGGCGTTGTTCAGGATGTTATCCAGATCGCTCTTCTGAAAGTTCGACACACCAATCGCTTGGACCTTTCCTGCCTTGAGCGCATCCTCAAGCGCGCGCCAGGCTTCAAGGTTGCCCTCGAAATAACGGTCGCTGCCGCCGAATTTCGCCCAAGGCTGCGGGCTGTGAATGAGCATCATGTCGATATGATCCAAGCCCAGCGCGCGAAGCGAACCGTCGATGCTGTTTCTGGCTTCATCGAACGTCTTGAACTCGGCACGTACCTTAGATGTGACAAAGAGATCATCGCGGGAAACCCCGCAGTTCCGCACGGCTTCCCCTACGCCGCGTTCGTTCTCGTAGGCTTGCGCGGTGTCAAAATGGCGATAGCCGAGGGCCACGGCGTCGCGCACCGCTTGTCCAACCTTGTCGTCGGCAATCATCCAGGTGCCGAGGCCCAGTTTCGGAATCTTCACGCCTTTGGGCAGGCTATAGGTTTCATTCATAATCATCTTCTCATCCTTCACGTTGATGGGCGTCGTAGGGCATCACAAATCGCTGGGACCGTAACCGGGTTTCTTGAAAAGCTGATCTTGCTTTGACGCGATGTCGGGCTGGTAGACTTTCTTGAGCCAGTCCTTCGGACTCACGTCCTCCATCGCGACGGAAACGGACTGCTCACCGTATCCAAGCGTCTTCGTGATGGCCTTGGTGATTTCGTCCGCGAGTTTTGATTTTTCCTGATCGGAGCGACCGGCATACATTTTGACAATGACGTGCGGCATGACGTGTGCTCTCAGCGTTTCGTTTCACGCTGGGGTTCGCCAGCGAGGTATTGTTCGTCAGTGACAGGCTCCATCCACGTCACGTTCTTGCCGTCGAGTGCTTCCTGAATGGCGATATGCGTCATGCCTTCGTGCGGCGTAGCGCCATGCCAGTGCCTATGCTCTGCCGGGCACCACATGATATCACCCGCCTGGAACTCGTATTTCGGCCCGCCTTCGACTTGGGTCCAACCCACGCCTTCGGTCACGATCAATGTCTGACCAAGCGGATGGGTGTGCCAATGCGTGCGCGCGCCGGGCTCGAAATGAACGATCGCACCGGTGACGCGCGAGGGGGCCTCACGCTGAAATAGTCCCGTGATTTTGGCCTTACCGGTGAAGAACTCTGCCGGGCCTTCCACAGTCTTTTGTTCTGATTTGCGTGTGATTTCCATTATGTCGTTTCCTTCTTGTGCCGCGGCGTTTTGGGTTGGCACCGCCAGCGCTATCAACAGCATTGCCATTGTGCAGAGAGCGGTACCTGTTCTGTTTTTCATGACGTCACCTATAGTTCTGTCGCGATCTTTTTGTCGTACCGGGGCTTGCAGGTAATCGGCCTGCAGCCCATCCGGCCGTTCAGATCAGGAATATTGCTGTCCATTACTTGTTTCCTCCCTGTTATCGACTTCGCGGGGCGAGGCCTGTCCCAGAGGCGCAGACCCCACATCACCATTTCCTATGAACCAAGGTGCTGGTTGAAGAAGGTGGTGAGCTTCTCGAACGGGATCACGTCCACGCGGTCGTAGAGATCGACATGGCTAGCACCAGGAATGATCACAAGCTCCTTGGGCTCCGCCGCGGCCGCATAGGCGGTTTCGCTGAAGTACCGCGAGTGGGCCTTTTCGCCATGGACAAAAAGCACCGGACGTGGCGATATCTCCTTGACGTAGGTCAGTATTGGCATATTCATGAACGACAGCGGCGTGGTCAGCGTCCAGGAATTACCCGAGTTGACCGCGCGCGGATGATATCCCCGCGGCGTGCTGTAATAGTCGTGGTAATCCACGAGGAACTGCGCTTCGCCTCCTTTCAACTCGTTGTAAGGCGGCTGGTATGCCGGGGCTTGCTTTTCTGCATCTGCCCAACGCTGGCGACTCAACTGCTCCAGCATTTGCGTGCGCTGTTCCAAGGTGACGCTGTCGTTGTAGCCCTTGGACATGACGCGCGTCATGTCATACATGGTGCTGGCGACAACGGCCTTGACGCGCTTATCGACGGCCGCCGCATTCAACGCGAAACCGCCCCAGCCGCAGATGCCGATGATACCGATCCGCTCCCGGTCGACGGACGCGTGCAGGCCGAGATAGTCGACGGCGGCGCTGAAATCCTCTGTACTGATATCGGGCGAGGCGACATTGCGGGGCTCCCCGCTGCTCTCGCCGGTATAGGACGGATCGAACGCCAGCGTGACGAAGCCGCGTTCGGCCATGGTCTGGGCATAAAGACCCGATGACTGCTCCTTCACCGCGCCGAAGGGACCGCCGACGGCCAGGGCCGGCAGGCGGCGATTGCCACGGTCTCTCGGCAGGTAAAGATCAGCCGCCAGAGTGATGCCGTAGCGGTTCTTGAAAGTAACCTTCTGGTGATCGACCTTCTCGCTTTTCGGGAACGTCTTGTCCCAGTCCTGGGTGAGTTGCATAGCGCTTCCTGAATCCAATGTTGAAGTTGTCTGAGCCGTGGCGTAACCCGCCCAAAGGGCGACACAGCTCACGACGATTGTTTGAATCATCTGTCGTCTGTTCGGCATCGTTCTCATCGGAGTGTCTCCTTGTTCGGAACCTCTCGGTGGAGCATTGCCGGCCTCGCGAGGTTCAATGTTGGGCTATGGGCGGGGGCACCCCGCGCATCTCCTCCTGACGGCAAAACGACCGCGCATCAGGCTTCACAGAGTAAGGTAAGCCAGACTGATAATTCTGATTAGAGGCCAAATACCGCTTGCTTTAATCGACCCACAACATAAATAATAAAGGGCAGGATGGTAAAACCCGTGCCAAAACATGACTTTAACGATCTTTTGTGGTTTTTGGCGGTTGCCAAGGAACGCAGCTTCACGAAAGCGGCGGCCAGGCTGGGTATAGCCCAGTCAACCCTCAGTCACACCATCAAGCGGCTGGAAAAGCAGATGGGCATCCGCCTTCTGGCGCGCACCACGCGCAGCGTGGCGCTGACGGAAGCGGGAGAGCGGCTGCAGGAATCGCTCGCGCCACGGATCGACGAGATTGAGGCTGACATCGCGGCCCTGATGTCGTTCCGGGACAAACCCTCGGGCACCATCCGGATCACGCTCTCGGACCACGCGCTGGCTGGCTTCGTCTGGCCCAAACTGAAGCCCGTGCTGAAGACCTATCCCGACATTAAGCTTGAGCTGAGCCTCGATACGAGCTTTCGCAATATCGTCGAGGACGGATTTGACGCGGGCATCCGCCTGGGCGAACGTGTCGAAAAGGATATGGTTGCCGTCCGCATCGGACCAGACTGGCGGCTGGTCGCTGTAGGGTCGCCCGCCTACTTTGCGGAGCGGGGTGTTCCCCTGCATCCGGAAGATCTTGTCGAGCATGACTGCATCAATATGCGCCAGCCGACCTCGGGCGGCCTCTACTCCTGGGAGTTCGGGAAAGACGGTCAGGAGCTGCGCGTCAAAGTCAACGGGCAGCTGACCATCAACAATTCCTACGCGATGATCGAACCGGCCCTGAACGGTTACGGCATCGCCTATGTCCCCGAAAACATTGTCGCGGGGCACATAAAGGCGGGCAAGCTTGTCCAGGTGCTCGACGATTGGTCACCGTTTTTCGACGGCTACTATATCTACTACCCCAGCCGGCGGCAGAACTCTGCCGCGTTCAAAGTGATTTTGGAGGCCCTTAAGCACCGCGACTAGCGGCAGCGCAACTCTCCACGATAACCTGGCCCGCTGTTAGCGCCGGTGCCCAGCTTTATTCCAGAATGGTGTTGAATTGGCGCGCCCGGCGAGATTCGAACTCACGACCCCAGGATTAGGAATCCTGTGCTCTATCCTGCTGAGCTACGGGCGCCCGCGCTGACTGATAGCGGAAATCGGCGCGGGGCTAAAGGGCGGAGTTGGCGAGAGGGTTTGTCGCGGGCCCCAAGCCGGCCTCCCGGTCCGAAGCCGCCTTATTGTTGCCGAACTCGACCGCTATCCAGAATTGCAAGGCCGACCGGATGAAAACGGCCCTGGGGGTTGAGGAAAACAATGGACTCGGCAGTGCTTTCACTCTTGCGGGGGCTCGTCCTTCCCGTACTCGTCGTTCTCGTGCTCGCCTATCTGGTGCTCGGCGCGGTCTTCTCCTGACGCCCTCTCGCGCGCGGTGCTAGGCTGCGCCCCATGATACGCCTCATCCTCGTTCTGCTGATCGCGTTCGCGCCGCTGTCCGCCGCGGCGTTCGTCGCACTTCCGTCCCAGGCCTCGAAACCGTCCGCCAGCGCCACGGCTGTCGAGGTGGTCGACGGCGACACACTCGTGCTGTCCGACAAGGTCACGGTCCGCCTGGTCGGCATCCAGGCGCCGAAGCTGCCGCTCGACCGGCCCAACTTCAAGGAGTGGCCGCTCGCCGGGGAGGCGAAACGGGCGCTCGAGGACCTGACGCGGGACCGCACGCTGACCCTCCATCCCGGAACCCGGGGCGTCGACCGGTGGAGCCGGGCCCTTGCGCATCTCGAGCGTGACGACGGGCTCTGGATCCAGGGCGAAATGCTCCGGCTCGGCTGGGCGCGGGTCTATACGTTCCCGGACAATCGCGCGCTGGCCGCCGACATGCTGGCGCTGGAACGGGAGGCGCGCGCCGCGCGCCGCGGCATCTGGGACCATCCCTACTACGCCATCGTCGCCCCCGAGCGGACCGGCAAGGTGCTGAACACCTTCCAGCTGGTCGAGGGCGTGGTGCTCGAGGCGGCCGACGTGAAGGGCCGCGTCTACCTCAACTTCGGCGAGGACTGGAAGCAGGATTTCACCATCGTCGTGCCGGCGAAGGTGCGCCGCACGCTCGCCCGCCAGGGCCTCGATCCGGTGACGTTCAAGGGCCGCACGGTGCGGGTCCGCGGCTGGATCAAGGAGTACAACGGCCCGATGATCGAGTTGACCCATCCCGAGCAGCTCGAAATCCCCGGCGCCGAACCGGCGAGCAGAAAGAAAAGGGGAGGGCGCGAGCCCTCCCCGTGATCATCGTGTCGTGGCGGCGTCAGGTCGACGGGATCAGGCCGACCCGGTGCGGGTCGCCGCCGACGAGGCGCATCAGCGCCTTGCGCAGCTTGCCCAGCGCCTGGTGCTCGATCTGGCGCACGCGCTCCTTGCTGATGCCGAGCTGGTCGCCCAGCACGGCCAGCGTCACCGACTCGTCGCCCAGGCGGCGTTCCTGGATGATCAGCTTCTCGCGCTCGGTCAGCGTCTCCATGGCCTCTTTCAGCCATCCGAGCCGGATTTCCGTGTCGTGCGCGTTCATCACCGCGTCTTCAGGCACCGCCCGGTCGTCGGCCAGGTAGTCCTGCCACTCGCTGTCGCCTTCCTCGCCGATCGGCGCGTTGACCGACTGGTCGCCGCCCGACAGGCGGGCTTCCATGTAGTCCACCTCCTGGGTCTTGACGCCCAGCTGGGTCGCGATCCGCTGGCGCGTTTCGGCCGAGATCGGCGCGGCGCTATCGTTGCCGGTGTCCTGGCCGATCAGGCTGCGCAGCCGGCGCAGGTTGAAGAACAGCTTCTTCTGCGCCGCCGTGGTGCCGGTGCGGACGATGGACCAGTTGCGCAGCACGTAGTCCTGGATGGCCGAACGAATCCACCAGCTTGCATAGGTGGAGAAGCGGATGTCCCGCTCCGGCTCGAACCGGTCGGCGGCCTGGATCAGGCCGAGGCACCCTTCCTGTACGAGATCGTTGGCCGGCAGGCCGTAGTGGCGGTATTTGCTCGCCATGCTGATCACCAGCCGAAGATAGGCCGACATCAGCTGCTGCAGCGCCTCGTGGTCGCGGTTGTCGCGCCACCGCCGGGCCAGGTCGAATTCCTCTTCCTTGCCCAGCAAGCGGGCATCGGTCGCGGCCTTGACCAGCCGCTGGTCTATTCTCTGTGGGCTCAGATCCATGATGGACCTCCTGCTGTCGCTCCCTCCTGCGCTGGCGCGGGTGAACCGCAGTCCATTCTTACGGTGTGGCGAGCAGTTTGGACTTATTCTAATCAGATATGGGGGCGCCGTCAGTCAATTTAAGGTGATACCGACGAAAAAGGCCCGCTCTGAGGCGGGCCTTTTTTGCAAACGCGTTGTGCGAGCCTGCGTTACGCCGCCTTGAGTGTCTTCTCGAGCTTCTCGATCGCCGACCGCTCGTCGATCTTTTCCACCGCCGCGACCTCGCGGGCGAGACGCCCCAGCGCCGACTCGTAGATCTGCCGTTCGCTGTAGGACTGCTCCGGCTGGTCTTCGGCCCGGTGCAGGTCGCGCACCACCTCGGCGATGGAGATCGGGTCGCCCGAATTGATCTTCGCCTCGTATTCCTGGGCCCGGCGGCTCCACATGGTGCGCTTCACCCGCGCGCGTCCGCGCAGCGTGGTCAGCGCCGTCTTCATGATGTCGGGCGAGGCGAGGCTGCGCATCTGCAGCTGGTCCACCTTCGCCACAGGCACCCGAAGGGTCATCTTTTCCTTGTCGAACTCGATGACATAGAGCTCCAGGTCCATCCCCGCGATCGTCTCCCTGTCGATGGAGGTGATGCGGCCGACGCCATGCGCCGGATAGACGATGTGCTCGCCCTTGCGGAACTTCTTCTTGGAAACGTCGGACTTCTTGCTGCTGACAATCGTGCTCATGGACTCTCTCGCCATCTTCTCTCCAAAGCCCGTTCAGTGGCCGTGCTGGTCTGGGCCAGCAGTTGACAGTCGCATCTTCCGTCTGCGGCATGCGCCGCATTACCAGGATGATGTCTGTACTGTCGTCTCGCAGGACGACCGGTTCTCACCTAAAACGGGAGACTAACGCCGCGACACGGAGCTCCGGCTGGTGCCGACAGTGTCCCGACGCGGACGGCATAGTTATCATAAAATCGTAAAAAATGCACCCCCGATTTCACGTCATCGGGGGTGCCGGGAACACATATCGCCGCGGCTGCCGAGCCTGGCGGGGGGCGAGGGCGCGGTCAGGCGCCCGGATTGGGCGTGAAATACTTCTCGAACTTGCCGGCCTCGCCCTTGGCGTCGTCCGCGCCTTCGAGCGCTTCCTTCTTTTCGGTGAGGTTGGGCCATTCCTTCGAGAACTTGGCGTTGAGCTCGACCCACTGGTCGATGCCGTCCTCGGTGTCCGGCATGATCGCCTCGGCCGGGCATTCCGGCTCGCAAACGCCGCAATCGATGCACTCGTCTGGGTTGATGACGAGCATGTTCTCCCCTTCGTAGAAGCAGTCCACCGGGCATACTTCCACGCAGTCAGTATACTTGCACTTGATGCAAGCCTCGGTCACGACGTAAGCCATCGCGGTCTCCTTAGAGCCTTTTATTCTGTCACGCCCAAGCGGCTGAGCACCCGCTTGCGCGCATCCCCTCGTTCACGGTCTGAAACGTAGAGCAACCCCGCGATTCTGCGCAACAGATTTGCCTCGTAATCGTGGAGCCGGCCGTCCGCATACACCACTTCCCAAAGCAGTTCAACGAGTTCGACCCGCTGGTCCTCAGAAAACTCGTCCTTGATCGTCAGGGTGTAGCGATTGAGGTCCGAGGCGGTGTCCCGCTTGCCCTCGGCCAGCGACAGCAAGGTCGCCACGGCCTCGTCGTCAAGGCTGAAATGCCGCTTCAGGATGGCGCCGACGACGCCGCGCTCATACTCGCCGAAAGCGCCGTCGATGCTCGCCGCGTCGACCATCAGCACGGATGCCGCCAGATGCAGATCGTTGCCTTCGCGCTCGGCGCGAGGGGCGGTGCCGCCGAGCAATGCTTTCAGTGTTTCCAACATGCCTCCGGCGGTAGCATGCCGGGCAGACGCCTGCAACCCCGGTATCTATTCCGCAGCGGCGATTGCCGCCTTGACGCCGCTGGCGCAGACATGTTCGGCAAGGTCGTGATAGAGGGTCCGCGCCTCCGGCGCCGGTCCGCGCCGGTCGCCCAGCGCGGCCACTTCGACCACCCTGATCGTGTCGCCCAGAGCGAAGGTCAACACGTCGCCCACCTTCAGGACGGCGCTCGCCTTGGAGATTCGCTGTCTGTTGACCCGGATTTCACCGGCCTGCACGTGTTTCGCCGCAAGCGAGCGGCTCCTGAAGAACCTGGCATACCAGAGCCATTTGTCGACACGCAGGGCGGTTTCGTGCATGGGGTCTCCTGTCTAGCCTCTGCCGAGGGCGGTTTTCAAAGTCTTCAGCCCGGCGAAGGGCGATTGGTCCACGCGCCGCCGCTCCTGCCGCAGCGCCTTCGCCGATGGCTTCCTGTGTTCCTTCCGCTGGCGGACGTAAACCGTCTCGCCGTCGGCGTCCTGCTGCTGCCGGTATCCCAGATAGGCCAGGATGGCGGCGAACTCCTCGTCCTTGCAGCCGACGTAAGATGTTATGGCCCGGTCCGCCTTCAAGGCGCCGGCATCGTGCCGCGCCCGGGCGGCCTCGGCGACCTTCTCCAGCATGTCGAGACGCACCGAGCGGCCGCCGATCACCCGGTAGCCGCAAGCCTCGTGGAACCCTTCGGGCGCCGCGGCCGCCGGCATGGACGTGAGACCCGGCGCGGGTGTCGCGGGCAGGTCGCGGATCCCCGCGAAAAGCCGCCAGCACAATAGCCGATGCCGGGTCACGCCGGGTTTCAGCAGGGCGGGTATGTAGATGCTGGCCTCGCCGAACCGCACGCCCAGGCTGCGCAGCTGCCAGCGCTCCTGCTGCGCCAGCTTGCGCAGATCCTCGGCCGCGGCCTCGCGCGGCATGGTGCCGAGCGCCTCGATCAGCCGGAAGGCGATTCCGCGCGCGAGACCGGTCAGGGCCGCATTCGGATCCCGGTCCGACGCGGCCAGCGCGTCCCTGAGCCGGAACAGGGGACCCAGCGCCTTGCGCAGGTGTGTCTCGGTGAACGCGGTCAGCCTCGATGCGACCGCGAGCCGTTCGGCCTGCTCGACGAAGTCGCTGGCCAATACCTCGATCCTGGGGCTGAGGGGATCGGCGCCCTTCGCCAGCCGTGCGACGGGCGCGCCGCAGAACAGGATCTGCCCGGTCGCGGTATCCAGCGTGAAGTCGCCATCGCCTGCCTCGCGGATTCGGCGCACCCGGTGAGTCACCTCGCGGCGCAGGGCACGTCCTGCGGCGTTAAGCAGCACGTTGCCTTCGGCGCCGCGGGCGGTTTCGTCCACGTCGAAGATCAGGCCGTTGAGGCGGCCGACATAGTGGCCTTCCACCACCACGTCGCTCTGGGCATCGACGGCGGCGAAGATCTGCTGGTCCGACTGCAACCGCTTCATCAGCACCGCCGAACGGCGGTCGACGAAGCGCAGGGTGAGCTGCTCGTGCAGCGCGTCCGACAGCCTGTCCTCGATCTGCCGCGTTGCCTCGCGCCAATGGGCGGGATCGGCCATCCAGTCGGGACGGTTGGCGATGTATGTCCAGGTGCGGGTGTGGGCGATGCGCGTCGCCAGGGTATCGATGTCGCCGTCGGTGCGGTCGAGACGGCGGACCTGCCCGGCGATCCAGTCCTCGGGCAGCCGGCCGCCTTCCGCCATCAGATGGGTGAAGAGGCGCTTCACCAGCTGGGCGTGCTCGTCGGCCATTGTCTTGCGGAAATCGGGCACCTGGCAGACTTCCCACAACCGGGAAATGGCGGCGCGGTGGCTGGCGATGTCGAGAATCTCGCCGTCGCGCGCCAGCGTCTTCAGCACGGTCAGGTCCTCGGCCTCGCGCGCCTTGAGCAGGCCGCCGAGCTCGGGCGTGCGCTCTAGGCTGGCGATCAGGCGGGGAAGCGAGGCGTAGTCCAGCGCCGCATTGCGCCACTGCAGCTTCTCGACCGGCAGGAACCGGTGCTGCTCGACCGCCTCGATGATCTCGGGCGCCATGTCCGGCTCGTCCATGCCGTCGCTCAGCACGCCGAAGGTGCCGTCGTTCATGTGGCGGCCGGCGCGCCCGGCGATCTGGGCGATCTCCTGGCTGGTCAGCGCGCGGTGGCGCATGCCGTCGAACTTGGTCAGCGAGGCGAACGCCACGTGGTTGATCGACATGTTGAGGCCCATGCCGATGGCGTCGGTGGCGACGATGTAGTCGACCTCGCCGTTCTGGTACATCTCGACCTGGGCGTTGCGGGTGCGCGGCGACAGCGCGCCCATCACGATCGCCGCGCCGCCCTTGCGGCGGCGGATCAGCTCGGCCAGCTCGTATACGTCCCGCGCGGTGAAGGCGACGATGGCGCTGCGGCGGGGCAGGCGGGTCAGCTTCTTGGCGCCGGCATAGCTCAGGTGCGAGAAGCGGGTGCGGTTGATGATCTCGATCTCGGGCAGCAGCCGGCGGATGATCTTCGCCATGCTGTCGGCGCCCATGAACATGGTTTCCTCGCGGCCGCGGGCATGAAGCAGCCGGTCGGTGAAGGTATGGCCGCGCTCCTCGTCGGCGCAGAGCTGGACCTCGTCGACGGCGAGGAACGCCACGTCCTTGTCGAGCGGCATGCTCTCGACGGTGCATACCCAGTAGGACGGATGGCGGGGCACGATCTTTTCCTCGCCGGTGACGAGGGCGACGGATTGCGGGCCGCGCATGGCGCAGATCTTGTCGTAGACCTCGCGCGCCAGCAGGCGCAGCGGCAGGCCGATCATGCCCGAGCTGTGCCCGAGCATGCGTTCGATCGCAAAGTGAGTCTTGCCGGTATTGGTGGGACCGAGGACGGCGACCAAGCGCCTATCGCTCTGATCGTTCTTCATCCCGCCGAATGGCCCTTTCGCCGGCCCCGCGGGCAGATATGGGGGCGCCGAGTCATCTGGACTCTATATTTGCCCATCGGGTGGTGCAGGCAAATAGAAATTATTGTGACGGAGACTGCGCTTGACCAGAGTTTTACATTCGTATAATTTTACATTCGTAATACGGAGGTCGCGATGGCGAACGAGATAAAAATCCGCAGGGTGGGCAATTCCCTGGGTGTGACCCTTACCGAGAGCTTCAAGAACATGGGGCTTTCGGAAGGCGACACGCTGTTCATCTACGATACGCCGGAGGGTGTCATGCTGACGCCGTTCGATCCGGACTTTGCCGAAGCCATGGAAGATGCTCGGGAATTCATCAAGGATTACCCGAACGCCATGCGCGAGCTGGCCAAATGACCGCCGCCATCCGCTGGCTGAGCCGGCGGATGGTCGATGCCTTCCACGCGGAGTCGCTGACAAGATTTGGCGGTGCACCCGGGGTCAGGGACGAAGGGTTGCTGGAGAGCGCGCTGGCGCGGCCGCTCAATGCTGCGGCTTATAATCCTGATGCGTCTGTATTCGATCTGGCCGCGCTCTATTGCATCGGCATTATCAAGAACCATCCGTTCACCGACGGCAACAAACGCACGGGCCTGCTCGCCGGCCGGGTGTTTCTGTCGCTGAACGGCTACCGGTTCACCCCGAACGAGGCGCAGACCGTGCTGATGATCCTCGCCGCGGCGGCCAGCGAGATCGATGAACCCGCTCTGGCGAAATGGTTTGCGGACAATTCTGCTCCGAAGTAACCATTCGGAAACAGGGGAGAAGCACGGATGACTGTTTCGCTGGCCACGCCGCTCGAATTGCCTTGCGGCATCACGCTGCCCAACCGGCTGTGCAAGGCGGCGATGACCGAGGGGCTGGCGGACCCGCAGCTGCGCGCGACCGATCGGCACGTGGCCGTCTACAGGCGCTGGGCGGAAGGCGGCATCGGTCTGTCGCTCACCGGCAACGTGCAGATCGACCGCAACCATCTGGAGCGGCCCGGCAACGTCGCCATCGACGGCAATGGCGGCATCGACGCGCTGAAGAAATACGCCGAGGCGGGCAAGACCGGCGGCACCGAACTGTGGATGCAGATCAACCATCCCGGCCGCCAGGAGCCGGCCTCGATCAGCGCCCGCCCGCGCGCGCCGTCGGACGTGCGTCTCGGCTCCAACGAGGCGGTGTTCGGCACGCCGATTCCCCTGAGCCATGACGAGATCACCGACATCGTCCGCCGCTTCGTCCACGTCGCCGAGACGGCGAAGTCGACCGGCTTCGGCGGCGTCCAGGTTCACGCGGCGCATGGCTACCTGCTCAGCAACTTCCTGTCGCCGGTGGTGAACCGCCGCACCGACCGGTGGGGCGGCCCGATCGAGAACCGGGCGCGGCTGCTGCTCGAGATCGTCCGCGGCACCCGCGAGGCGTGCGGCAAGGATTTCGGTATCTCGGTGAAGCTCAACTCGTCTGACTTCCAGCAGGGCGCCTTCACCCTCGACGAATGCCGCCAGGTGGTGTCATGGCTGGGCGAGGCGGGCATCGACCTGCTGGAGGTCTCCGGCGGCACCTACGAGCAGCCGGCCATGGTCGGCGCGCGCGGCAGCGCCAAGACCTGGCAGGACCCGCTGAAGGAATCGACCCGCGCCCGAGAGGCCTATTTCGTCGAATACGCCAAGGCGATCCGCCCGGCCGCCACCATGCCGCTGATGGTCACCGGCGGCTTCCGCACCCGCGAGGCGATGGAGGCGGCACTGAACGAGGGTGCGCTCGACGTGGTCGGCATCGCCCGGCCGCTATGCGGCGACACCGACTGCCCCGGCCAGCTGATCCGCGGCGAGATCGATGCGCTGCCCGCCTACGAGAATCGCTTGGTCATTCGCGAGGAAGACGCGCCGGACCTCAGCGCCTCGCAGCGCGCCATGCTGCAGCAGCACGGCCAGCAGGGCTGGTTCTGCGTCAATATCGTCCGGATGGGCGACGGGAAGGAGCCGGCCCTCGACATGGGCTGCATCGAGGCCGCCCGGGCCTATGACGAAAACGAGGCCGCAACGAACGAACGGCGCAAGGCCGCGCCGGGGCTGGCGGCGGCGCAATAGACGTCTATTCTGTGCCGCTGGTGTCGGGCGGCGTGATGAAAGTCGTTACTTCGGTCAACAAGGCGTATCTGGGGTTGCTGGACGGGTGGCTGCGACAGTCGGCCGCCGCGGTCGGCATGCCGGTGACGGTCGCCTGCATGGATGATGCCGCCCGCGCCCACTGCGAGGGCAGGGACGGCATCGAGGTGGTGGTCCCGCCGGCGAACCCTCACGGGGCGAGACATGATTTCTGGCTGCGCCGTCTCGCTATCTTGTCGCGCATGCTCGACGGCGGCGACGTGGTGCACACCGACGTCGATGCTTTCTGGTTGGAATCGCCCTGGCCGCTCATGGAACGGCTTCCCGACGACCTGGTTTTCTCGCGGGAGTTCGGCATTCCCCGGCACGTCGCGGCGCGCTGGGGATTCGTCCTGTGCTGCGGCTTTTTCCTGGCCCGGTCGACGGTCGCGAGCCGCGCGTTCTTTGCCCGCTGGATCGCCCTCACGCGGCGGCACATGGACGACCAGCGGGCGCTCAACGAACTGCTGCTCGGCCTCGGCGCGTCCTGGACGCCGGTCGACGAGCCGGGGCTGCGCGGCGAACGGTGCACCGTCAATGTGGACGGCCACGACGTATCCATATTCGCCCTGTCCTACGCACAGTTCTCCCGCGAACCTCCCTTCGCGGTAACGGGCGCGACTGTCGCCCATCCCTATTTCGAGCGACCGTTCTTCCGCAGCTACGTGGAGCTGGTGACCGGATTGCTGGACGAGACCGGACGGGTCTCGTTCGTGCCGGGCATGGATGAGGTCCTGGTCCCATCCGGCGTCAGGCGACGCGACGCGACTACCGCCTGCGCCCTGCGCTGGCTGCTGGCGCGGCGGCCGGGGAACGCCGCCAACTGGGCCCATCTCGCGGCCCTGTCGCTTCGGCTGGGCGATACCGAGGGCGCGGCGACGGCGCTGGACCATGCGCGCGCCGCGGGCGATTTCGACAGCTGGACGCTGTTCCTGCTCGGCGCAGGAGAGGCGGGCCTCGACCGCCGCGTCGAGGCGGTCTCGACCTTGCGCCAGCTGGCGCGGCGCGACGACCTGGAACTGGACCTGATGCGCCGTTCTGCCGTCACCCTGGCGAGGCTCGGCGCCTGGCGCGACGCCGCCGGGCTGGCGCTGCGGGCGGGGCGGGCGGCGGGTTTCGCCGGCGGTATGGCGATGGTGACCCGACATCTCCAGGCCAGGTTGAGCGGCTGATCCGGGGCGCTCCGGCGCAACGGCTTGGCTGCCCTGTGCATGGCTCAAATTGACACGCGGGCCGCTTTGGCCATACTCCGCCGCCAATATAGGTTGCCACCCTCCTGTCATGGTAGATTGGCGGACGGTGTGAGTGCAGGGAGACCATGATGTCCGAGCAGAAGAAGCCCACCGTCGAGGACTGGAAGGCGCTGGCCCAGAAGGAGCTGCGCGACACGCCGCTGTCCGATCTGGACTGGATGACGCCGGAAGGCATCCTGGTGAAGCCGCTCTACACCTCGGACGACCTCGAGGCCATGGCCGAGGACGAGAACCTGCCGGGCTTCTTCCCGTTTACCCGCGGCGTTCGCGCCACCATGTATTCCAACCGGCCGTGGACCGTGCGGCAGTATGCGGGCTTCTCGACCGCCGAGGAATCGAACGCCTTCTACCGCCGCAACCTGGCCGCCGGCCAGATGGGCCTGTCGGTCGCCTTCGACCTGGCGACCCACCGCGGCTATGACAGCGACCATCCGCGCGTGGTCGGCGACGTGGGCAAGGCGGGCGTGGCCATCGACAGCGTCGAGGACATGAAGATCCTGTTCGACCAGATCCCGCTCGACAAGATGTCGGTGTCGATGACCATGAACGGCGCGGTCATCCCGACGCTCGCCTTCTACATCGTTGCCGCGGAAGAGCAGGGCGTGTCGCCGGACCAGCTCGCCGGGACCATCCAGAACGACATCCTCAAGGAGTTCATGGTCCGCAACACCTACATCTATCCGCCGGCGCCATCGATGCGGATCATCGCCGACATCATCGAGTACACGGCCACGAACATGCCGAAGTTCAACTCGATCTCGATCTCCGGCTACCACATGCAGGAAGCCGGCGCGACCCAGCTGCAGGAGCTGGCCTTCACCCTGGCCGACGGCATGGAGTATGTCCGCGCCGCGCTGGCGAAGGGCATGGACGTGGACGCCTTCGCCGGCCGTCTGTCGTTCTTCTTCTGCATCGGCATGAACTTCTTCATGGAAGTGGCCAAGCTGCGCGCCGCGCGCCTGCTGTGGGCCCGCATCATGAAGGATTTCGGCGCCAAGAAGTCGTCGTCGCTGATGCTGCGCACCCACTGCCAGACCTCGGGCGTGTCGCTGACCGAGAAGGACGCCTACAACAACATCATCCGCACCACCATCGAGGCCATGGCGGCGGCGTTCGGCGGCACCCAGTCGCTGCACACCAACGCCTTCGACGAGGCCGTGGCGCTGCCCACCGACTTCTCGGCGCGCCTCGCCCGCAATACCCAGCTCATCCTGCAGGAAGAGACCGGCATCACCCATGTGATCGACCCGCTGGGCGGCAGCTACTACGTGGAAAGCCTGACCCAGTCGCTGGCCGAGGAAGCCTGGAAGCTGATCCAGGAAGTGGAAGGCCTGGGCGGCATGACCAAGGCCGTCGACAGCGGCATGCCCAAGCTGAAGATCGAGGAAGCCGCCGCCCGCAAGCAGGCGCGCATCGACCGCGGCGAGGAAACCGTCGTCGGCGTGAACAAGTACAAGCCGGCCAAGGAACAGCCTTTCGAGGTGCTGGACATCGACAACACCAAGGTGCGCGAGGCGCAGGTCATCCGTCTGAAGTCCGTGCGCTCGACCCGCGACGAGGCCGCCTGCCAGGCGGCGCTGGCGGCGCTGACCGAAGGTGCGGCCGGCGACGGCAACCTGCTGGCGCTCGCCGTCGACGCGGCCCGTGCCCGCGCCACGCTGGGCGAGATATCGGATGCCATGGAGAAGGTGTTCGGCCGTCACCGCGCCGAGATCAGGTCCATTTCCGGCGTCTACGGCGCCGCCTATGAAGGGGACGAGGGTTTCGTGACCATCCAGAAGGACATCGAGGCCTTCGCCGCCGCCGAAGGCCGCCGCCCGCGCATGCTCGTCGTCAAGATGGGCCAGGACGGCCACGACCGCGGCGCCAAGGTGATCGCCACGGCCTTCGCCGACATCGGCTTCGACGTCGACGTGGGCCCGCTGTTCCAGACGCCGGAAGAGGCGGCGCGTCAGGCCATCGAGGCCGACGTGCACGTCATCGGCGTGTCGTCGCAGGCGGCCGGCCACAAGACGCTGGTGCCGGCGCTGATCGACGAGCTGAAGAAGCAGGGCGCGTCCGACATCCTGGTGGTGTGCGGCGGCGTCATCCCGCCGCAGGACTACGATGCCCTCTATGCGGCCGGTGTCGCGGCGGTGTACGGCCCGGGCACCAACATCCCGAAGGCCGCCGCCGAAATCCTCGGCCTGCTCGACAAGAAGCGCGCCGCCGCCTGACGGAAGGCCCATCCGTGCCCGCGTGGAGCGCGTCTCGGCTGAGACGCGCCGTCATGCGGCGTTTGCCGGCCCGGCCTCCCCGGCGTGCGGGGATTGCGATACCCGCGACGCCCGGTGAGACGCTGCCGCTGCTCTCGCGCCTCCTGCACGAGAACTGTCTCGCGTTCTGGTATCCCGCGTGCATCGACGCCGTTCGGGGTGGCTACACGCTCGTTCCGGGCCGGGAAGCGCGAGGTATCGGCCGTTCGATCGAACGCGGCGTCGTCTCCCAGGCGCGCATGGTCTGGTTCTTCTCGCGCCTGATGACGGGCGGGCATGGCGGCCCGAGCCACCTGGAGGCCGCGGCGCATGGCTTCCGTTTCCTGCGCGACCGGATGTGGGACGATTTGCATGGCGGCGTCTACTGGACTGTGGATGCCCGGACCGGGCGGCCGATCAGGGACGGCAAGCACCTGTACGGGCAATCCTTCGCGCTGTTCGCCCTGTCGCGCTATGCGGCGGTTTCCGGAGACGGCGAGGCGGAATCGCTGGCGCGAACGCTTGCACACCTGGTTCACGAAAAGTCGCACGACGCCGTCCATGGCGGCTATCTCGAGCTCTTCCGGCGCGACTGGAGCCCGTGGACCGCTGACGAGCGAAACTACCTGTCTGACGTGCCGGCGGGCACGAAACGCTACAATTCCCATCTGCACTGGTTCGAGGCGCTGATCGAATATGCTGACCAGCTTGGTGACGACGCAGCGAGACCGTGGCTCGCGGAACTCTCGGCGATCCTGACCGACAGGGTCGTGCGGCATGATCATGCGGTCTGCACCGACGCCCATATGACCGACTGGTCGCCGCTTCCCGGCCCGGTGAACTACGGCCACGACATGGAAGCGGTATGGCTGCTGCGCGACGCGGAGCGGCGTACCGGTGCCGTAGGCGCCGACCGGATCGCTCGGCACGTGGCGCTGTTGTCAACGGCGCACAGATGGGGATGGGACGACCGGGACGGCGGCTATTTCTGGAGCGGTCCTCCGGGCGCGGCGGCGATGGATCGAGGCAAGAACTCCTGGGTTCAGGCCGAGGCTCTGGTTTCCGCCCTTTGGCTCTACCTCGAGACCGGGGAGGCGGACTATGCCGACTGGTATCTCGCGACCCTCGACTGGATCGTCAACGTGCAGGCCGACTGGACCAGGGGTGAATGGCACTGCGAGATCGCGCCCAACGGCAGGCCAACGGGCGACAAGGGCGACGGCTGGAAGTCCGCCTATCACGACGGCAGGGCGCTGATGACCTGCATCGAACTCCTGTCCGGGCGCGGCGGCCGGGCCTAGTTGCCGCTGCCTTCAGCCGCCTTGTGAAGCCGTTCCTCGATCTCCCGGATCCGGCGCTTCAAGTCCTCGATCTGCCGCTGCAGGTCGTCATCCGGCCGAGCCGAATCCTCGCCCTGGAAATTGTATTCGAGCCCAGGGGACAGGCTCCACTTTCCCTTCCAGTTCCAGTTCCAGTCGTAGCCGGCGCCGAAGTCGATCTTGATGTCGCGTTCGCCCTCCGGGAACCAGTCGGACTGCTCCGGAGGCGGCACGACGTGATAGCCCTGGCAACAGCCGGGATTATGCTCGTGACGGAGCAGGAACCGGTAGCGCCTCGGGTTGAGCACGCGGAAGCTGGCGATGCGGTCGCCTGCCGGATAGGTCTCGCCGCCGAACACGGCCTCGACGGTTGTCGTGACCTCCACGTCTATGATGTCGCCCTCGACCAAATAGGCGATGGTGGAGCGCATGCAGGGCGTGACGCGGTGCCAGCCGTTCGGCACCAGTGCCAGGTCGATGGCGAGCGGCTTGAGGCCGAGATTGGCCATGACCGAGGCCATGATCGCACCGAAATCGCTGGGTCCGGGGGGCGCCGTCGCGCCGGCTACGATCCGGCCGATCTCGCTCGGCTGCAGGAAGGTCGGCTGGATTTCGGCCGGCCACTGCGCGGCGGGATTGCCGTTGAGCCGGCTGCCTCGGGGCGGCGGTGCGCAGTCGTGGACCGCGATGATCTGTTCGGCGCTTTCCGTGCTGCCGCGGCGCTGCTTGTCGAAGTTGAGCCGTCCCAGCGTGTATCCCGGCATCTTTCCCTCCGAGATCGGGCCCCCCAGCCCGGTAGCGAGCTACCCAGTCTAGCGCCGTCGCTTCCATCGGGCCACCCTCGACTGGATGTTTGCCGGCTATTCGACCCCGAGGCCGTTCTGCTGTTCCCACATCCGGTACCAAAGGCCGAGCTGGGCCTTGCGGAAGTCCGGCACCGAGACAGTGTCGTCGTCGATCACCAGGGTTTCGCGCGACGGCGCATTGAACCGGCCCCAACGCGGAAGCCCCTCGCCATTGGGATCGCCGGTGCGGGCGAAGTTTACCCAGTAGTCCGCCATCATGGCCGAGACACGGCGGTCCTTGTCCGTGGGCTTCTCGATATGGGTTCCCGGCGCGAAGACGGTCTCGGGCTTGTAGTCGAGGCCGAAGATATACTGGCCGTCGCCACCATGGGGCACGCCCTTCAGCGTGGGGCGGAATTCGTCGGCCAAATAGGCTAGGCGGTAGGTGTAGGCGGGCTGGCCGGCCTTCGCGGCCATGCTGGCAAGCCCCATCGAGCCGGAGGTGAAGATGAAGTCGGTTCCGATCTGCGACACCAGCTCGGCATCGGTCAGCTTGCCGCCGTCCTCATAGGCCGAGCGCGCCGCCGCCACATCGACGCCGAAGCGTTCCTTCAGCGTCTCGCCGGTGAAGCCCATCATGCCGAATATGCTGAACTCGTCGCTGGTGGTCCCGGCCATGTAGGGCACCGACGCGATGTTGCCCCTGGCGAACATGACGGACAGGCCTTCGGGCAGCAGCTTGCCGTCGACCATCGGCAGGAACGCGGGCGGGCCCTGCTCGTTGGACAGGATTTGGTCGGCGGTCATGGCGCGCATCTTGCCCAGCGCTCCTGCGCCTTTCGCACCGGCACGCTCGGCCACCACGACACCGATCTTCTCGGCGTCGGCCAACGGTGTGCTGGCGGGGAACAGGCCGCCGCCCGACATGGAGATGGCCTTGTGGAACAGTCCCCTTGCTTCGGGCGAGGCGACGAGGCCGTTGACGCTGGTGCCGCCGGCCGAGATGCCGAATATGGTGACGTTGCCCCGATCGCCGCCGAAGGCTGCGATATTGTCGCGCACCCATTTCAGCGCGGCGATCTGGTCCATCAGCCAGTAATTTGCGACGGGCTCGTCCGGGTGCTCCTTGCGCATCTCCGGATGGGCGAAGAAGCCGAAGCGGCCGACCCGGTAGTTGAACGACACCAGCACCACGCCGCGCTTCGACAACTCGGTCGCGGCCTGGTCCAACGAACTCATGCTGTTGCCGACGACGAACGCGCCGCCATAGATCCACACCATCACCGGCCGCTTGGCGACGGATTCGCCGGGCTGGGTCCAGACGTTGATGGTAAGGCAGTCCTCGCTGCCCTTGTTCGGGCCTGTGGGCAGGGTCGGCTGGGCGCACATCTCGCCGAACTTGCCGGCGTCGCGCATCTCAGTCCAGGGTTCTACCGGCTGCGGCGGGCGCCAGCGCAGTGCGCCGACGGGCGGGGCTGCGAATGGTATGCCCTTGAACGCCATGAGGCCGTCCTGCATCTCGCCCTTCACCGGTCCCGAGGTCGTTTCCACCACCGATCCCGTTACGGCGCTCATTGCCGTGATCGCCGCGGCCGATCCGCAGGTCGCCAGCAGGACCGCGAGCGCCGCCGCCAGCCCGTTTGCATGGATGCCCCACACGATTCCCTCCCGTCGTTTCCGACAAGGAGAGTACGGTCCTCTGCGGGAAATGAAAGCCGTCAGGCGGTTTCGGCCTGCAGCGCCGCTTCGGCCTGACGGTTCAGATGGGCGACGAGGTCCGCCGGCAGATTCAGCCGGTGCCCGAGCGCTTCCAGATAGGCGCGCTCGGCGGGATGGTCCGGGTCGATGGCGAGGCGCGAGACAAGATAGAGCTCGCTGGCCTGCTCCTGATTGCCGGCGGCGCGGGCGATCTCGCCCATTTCCACCGGCCGGGCCAGCGCGTCGAACACGAAGGCCTTGGCCTGCGCATCGAGGCCCAGCTTCTCGACCTGCTCGAACAGCAGCTTTTGTTCCGTGGCATCCACGTGGCCGTCGGCCTTCGCCGCGCCGATCATGGCGCTCACCAGCGACAACTCGAAGGGCTGGCCGGTCGCGGCCGGTGCCGCGGAAGGCAGGTAGCGCGCCGGTGGATGCTGGATCTCGGTCTGCGACGGGGCGGGGGCCGTCGCGGGCGATTGGCCGGCCTGCCAGTTCTGGTAGGCCTTGAGGGCGAGAGCGCCCAGCGCCGCGGCGCCGCCATAGCCGACCGCGCCGCCCGCCATCTTGCGCACCTTCTTGCTGCCGAGCAGCAGCGCCAGCAGCCCGCCCGCGGCGGCGCCGCCGGCAAATCCGCCCAGCGGGCCCATGTTGCCGATCTTCTCCTTCGCGAGACCGCCGGCCTGGCCGAGGGCAGCCTTCGCGTCCGCGCCGAGGAATTGGTCGAGCAGCTTGGTGGGGTCCATGGTCCGTCCTTGTTTTCCATAAGTTTTCCGCAAGGACACAATTGGTGGCTGGAGCGTCTCGGTTCAACGGCGGCTCAGCCGATTTTCACCATGCGCTTGCCGCGGTTGTCGCCGTGGAGCAGGCCGATCAGCGCATCGGGCAGATTCTCGAAGCCTTCGATGACGTCCTCGACCACTTTCAGTTGGCCGCTGGTCACCCATGACCGGAGCTGTTCCAGCGCCTCCATGCGCTTGTCGTAGAAATCCGACACGATGAAGCCGCGCACGTTCAGCCGCTTCACCACGAACAGGCCGGGTACGCCGCGCGGACCGTGGGCGGGCGGCGAGCCGTCATAGGCCGAGACGGCGCCGCAGCACGCGATGCGGCCCTTGAGGTTCGTCTGGAAAAGCGCCGCCTCGAAGATGTCCCCGCCCACATTGTCGAAAAAGACGTCGATGCCGTCGGGGCAGGCGGCCTTCAGGCCCTTGTAGACCGGGCCGGCCTTGTAATTCACCGCCGCGTGGAAGCCCAGGTCGTCCGTCAGCCAGCGGCACTTGTCGTCCGAGCCGGCGATGCCGACCACGCGGCAGCCGACGATCCTGGCAATCTGGCCGACCACATTGCCGACGGCGCCGGCTGCCGCCGACACCACCACGGTCTCGCCGGCCTTCGGTTGTCCCACGTCGAGCAAGCCGAAATAGGCGGTGAGGCCAGTGGTGCCGTAGACGCTCAGCAGGTGCGACAGCGGTTCCATGCGTGGCTGTTTCTGCAAGTTCTTTCCATGCCTTACGGCGTATTCCTGCCATCCCAGATCGCCCGACGCCAGATCGCCCGGCTTGAAATCCGGGTGCCGGGACTCGACCACCTCGGCCAGCGCGCCGCCCGCCATCACCGTGCCTTCCTCGATGGCGTCGCGGTAGGTTGCGCCCTGCATCCACGCGCGGTTGGCCGCATCGAGCGAGACGTAGCGTGCCTTGAGCAGCACCTCGCCATCGCCGGGCGCAGGGATATTTCCGGTTCGCAGATGAAAGCAATCCGGGGTCAGCGGGCCGCCGGGAATGCGCGCGAGCATGAACTGGCGATTCGACATGGCGTCACGCGGTCGGCAGCCTGTAGTCGCGGAACCGCTCGCGCAGCGCGGTCTTCTGGACCTTGCCGGTGGCGGTGTGAGGCAGCTCGTCGACGAAGGCGATGTCATCCGGAAGCCACCATTTCGCCACATGAGCGCTCAGAAAAGCCACGAGTTCGCCCTTGTCCGGCGGCTCGCCGCGCGGCACCACGATCAGCAGCGGCCGCTCGTCCCATTTGGGATGATGGACACCGATCACCGCCGCCTCGGCGACGCCGGGGTGCCCCATCGCGGCGTTCTCGAGCTCGATCGAGCTGATCCACTCGCCGCCGGACTTGATGACGTCCTTGGCGCGGTCGGTGATCTGCATGAAGCCGCGCGGATCGATGGTCGCCACGTCGCCGGTGTTGAACCAGCCGTCGGCGTCGATGGGACTGTCGTGGCGCTTGAAATAACCGGACGTGACCCACGGACCGCGCACCTGCAGGTTGCCGAACGTCTTGCCGTCGCGCGGCAGCACCGTGCCCTCGTCGTCGACGATGCGCATCTGCACGCCGTAGGCGCCGCGGCCCTGCTTCACCAGAATGTCGAGCTTCTTCTCCTCCGGCCAGTCCAGCATGTCGCGCTTCAGGGTGGCGAAGGTGCCCATGGGACTCATCTCGGTCATGCCCCAGCCCTGGCGCACCTGGATGCCCAGCTTGTGGAAGCGCTCGATCATGCTGCGGGGCGGGGCGGTGCCGCCGACGCACACCCGGTTGAGCTTGCCGATGCCCTTGTCCGAATTCTCGACCTGGTTGAGGAAGTCGAGCCAGATCGTTGGTACAGCAGCGGAATGGGTCACGCCCTCCTTCAGCATCAGCGCATGGATGGTGGCGCCGCTGACGTCGCGTCCCGGCAGCACCAGCTTGGCGCCGACGGCCGCGGCGCAATACGGGATGCCCCATGAGTTGGCGTGGAACATGGGGGCGACCGGCAGGATCACGTCCCAGGCGCTGAACGCATGCACGTCGGGCAGGGAGGCCGCGTAGGTGTGGATGATGGTCGAGCGGTGGGCGTAGAGCACGCCCTTGGGATCGCCGGTGGTGCCCGAGGTGTAGCACAGCGACGAGGCGGTGTTCTCGTCGAACTGGGGCCAGGCGAAGTCGTCGTCCTCGGCCGCCAGCAGGTCCTCGTAGCACAGCACGCCCGGCAGCGAGGTTTCCGGCATGTGCGCCCTGTCGGTGAGGATGATGACCGCCTCGACGGAGGGCATCCGGCCGATCAGCCGCTCGACCAGCTCGACGAAGCTCAGGTCGACGAACAGGAACCGGTCCTCGGCGTGGTTGGCGATATAGGTGATCTGCTCATCGAACAGCCGGGGATTGATGGTGTGGCACACCGCGCCGATGCCGGGGATGGCGTAGAACAGCTCGAAGTGCCGCCAGGTGTTCCAGGCCAGGGTGCCGATCCGGTCGCCGGTCTGAACACCTAGTCGTTTCAGAGCCTTGGCCAGCGTTCTTGTGCGGGCGGCGCACTCTCGGTAGGTGTAGTGGTGCTCGCCGCCCTCGACCGGGCAGGAGACGATCTCGGTCTCGCCGTGGTTGAGTTCGGCGTGCTCCAGCAACGACGAGATCAGCAGCGGCCGCTGCTGCATCAGCCCCAGCATGCCGCTACTCCGCCGCCTTGAGGTCGGCGTGAGCAGCTCCCATGCCCGCCGCCTCCAGCGCCAGGGCCTTGGCGCGCTTCATGTCGTAGTGGTTGCGGGTGACGATGCGCTGGGCATAGAGGCCGCCGCCGGCCTGCACGTTGGTCACCGCCCGGTAGCCGCCATAGGCGTCGGCCGACAGGTCGCGGATCGCATGGAACAGCTGGGCGCGGTAGACGCCGTCCACCGACTGCTTGGTGCCCAGATATTTCCGCAGCAGATGGCCGGTCTCGGGATTGTCGAGATCGCTCATGGACGGCACGGTCAGGATCGACCCGCCGGCGATGTCGTGCAGGTGGCGCACCATCAGGCTGTAGTTGGCCGCGCCGTGATACTTGCCGGCGTTGGTGAACAGCTCGTTGGGGAAGGCGGCGCCGTCGGCGGTGACCTCGCTGTGGGCGATCGCCGCCTCGAGCGAGGCGCGCACCAGCGTGGCGTGGATGATCATCTCGGAGATCTTCTCCTTGATGTGGCCGACCTTTTCGAGGCCGTTGGCCTCGGCGATGAGCTGGGCGAAGCCAACCAGCAGGTCGGCGCCGTCGGCCATGGAGGCGAGGCCGCCGAGGCGCTCCCACAAGCCGAGGGAATGGGCGAAGACCGCCGCGTAACGCCATTCACCGTCAAGGAAAATTCGTTCCTCGGGGACGAACACGTCATCGAAGATCACGAAGCCTTCGGGCACCACTCGGTTGCTGGACACGGGGAAGTCGCGCGGATCGCCATGGCGCGGCGCATAGGTGGTGTTGACGATCTTCACCCCCGGCGCGTTCACCGGGACGGCGCAGGCGATGGCGTATTCCTCCTCGCCCTCATGCATGGATTTGGTCGGGATCACCATCAGCTCGTGGCCCATGGAGGCGCAGGAGATGTGCAGCTTGGCGCCGCGGATCACCACGCCGCCGGGCTTGCGGGCGACCACATGCACATAGGCGTCGGCGTCGTCCTGCTGGCCCGGCTTGCGGCTGCGGTCGCCCTTGGCGTCGGTGATGCACTCGGTCACACGCAGGTCGTTCTCCTGCACGTATCTGACGTAGCGATTGATCGCCTCGACCGATTGCGGGCGCACGTCGCGGATGCGGTCGGCGGCGGTCAGCAGGGTCATGATCGAGGCGTAGGTGACATGGGTCAGCAGGTCGACCTCGTGGTGCATGTCGACCTTGACGCGCAATTCCTCGATCGAGCCGGGCACGGTCATGTAGTCGCTGATGGCGCCGGCCTCGGGCTTGTAGAAGCGGTCGTAGGAGGCGGCGGTGTCGGAGACGGTCTTGCCCAGGATCGGGTGGTTCACCACGTCCCCGATCCGTTCGCCCTCGAAATAGGTGGCGCGGCCGTCGTTCAGCGACGCCCTGTATTGCTCGCCCGTCATCATGGCCCAGGTCTCCCGTTTCCCCGCATGAGCCCCGAACGGTGGCAGGACTCCACACGGCTGTCCAGCGGCGCCGTCCTTTGCTAGGGTCGGGCCGAGTTCAACGACGAGGTAACGGAATGCCCAAGCTGTTCTGGATCGGACTGGCCATCCTGGTGTTCGGCACCGGGCCGCTGGTCGCCGTCATGCTTGGCGCGGCACTGGGGCTGACCGCCGATCCAGAGCCCAGCCCGGCAGGTCTCGGCCTGCTCGCCGGCGTGACTTTCTGGCCCGGCATCGCCGTTACCGCCATCGGCGTCCTGCAGGCGGTCAAGCGCGGCGGGGCGAAATAGCGGAATCGGGCCTGCCCTGCGTATTGGTTGCAGCGCCGCAGCCCGAAATCTACTATATAGGGCACACGAAACGGCCCGGCGGCGTCGGAAACGGCGGGCTCAAAGGAAGCGTCCCGGGAGATACGGACGAACATGAAGATACTTCTGGCGCAACCCCGCGGCTTCTGTGCCGGTGTGGAGCGCGCGATCGATATCGTCGAACGGGCGCTGATCAAGTACGGCCCGCCCGTCTACGTCCGGCACGAGATCGTCCACAACAAGCGGGTCGTCGAGGACCTGCGCGCCAAGGGCGCCGTGTTCGTCGACGAGCTGGATGCGGTGCCGTCAGGCGCTATCACCATCTTCTCGGCCCACGGCGTCGCCAAGGTGGTCGAGAAGGACGCCGAGGACCGCGGTCTCGAGGTGATCGACGCAACCTGTCCACTGGTCGCCAAGGTGCACATGGAAGGCGAGCGCTATTCCCAGGGCGGCCATGAGATCATCCTGATCGGCCATCACGGCCATCCGGAGGTGATCGGCACCCTCGGCCAGATCGACGGGCCGACCTATCTGGTGGGCAGCGTGGCGGAAGTCGGCGAACTCGAAGTGGCCGACCCGCGCAAGCTCGCCTATGTGACCCAGACCACGCTCTCGGTCGACGATACCCGCGACATCATCGCCGCGCTCAAGCAGCGCTATCCGGCGATCAAGGGCCCTGACGTACGCGACATCTGCTACGCCACGCAGAACCGGCAGGAAGCGGTTCGCCACCTGGTCGAACGGTGCGACGTGCTGCTGGTGGTGGGGGCGCAGAACAGCTCGAATTCCAACCGGCTCCGCGAGATCGGCGCCGAAATGAATATCCCGTCCTATCTGATCGACGATGCGACCTGCCTCGACCCCGCGTGGCTCGACGGCAAGGACGTCATCGGCATCACCGCCGGCGCCTCGGCGCCCGAGGAACTGGTGCGGGAATTGATCGCGCGGCTTCACGACCTGGGGGCTGAGGGCGTGGAGATGCTCGACGGACTGATCGAGAACGTGCAGTTCAAGCTGCCGTCCCAGGTCCGCAACGTGCAGCGGCCGGCCGCCTGAAGCGGTCCGGTACCGGGTCTTTTGAAAGGATAATGCGTTGGCTGTTCCTCTGATCCAGCAGGTTCGCGTCGCCAGCTACATCATGAAGCAGAAGCTGAAGGGCAACAGCCGCTATCCGCTGGTGCTGATGCTCGAGCCGCTGTTCCGCTGCAACCTGGCCTGCTCGGGCTGCGGCAAGATCGACTATCCGGATGCGATCCTGAACAAGCGCCTCTCGGTCGAGGACTGCCTGCAGGCCGTCGACGAGTGCGGCGCGCCCATGGTGTCGATCCCGGGTGGCGAACCGCTGCTCCACAAGGAGATCGACAAGATCGTCGAGGGCATCATCGCCCGCAAGAAGTTCGTCTATCTTTGCACCAACGCGCTGCTGCTCAAGAAGAAGATGGACCTGTTCAAGCCGTCGCCCTACCTGACCTTCTCGGTCCACCTCGACGGTCTGAAGGAAGAGCACGACAAGTCGGTGTCGCAGGACGGCGTGTTCGACCGCGCCGTCGAGGCGATCGAGGAAGCGGTGAGGCGCGGCTTCCGGGTCACCGTCAACTGCACCCTGTTCAACAACGCCGAGCCGGAGCGGGTTGCCGACTTCTTCGACTATGTCCGTACCCTTGGCGTCGAGGGCGTCACCGTATCGCCGGGCTATGCCTATGAGCGCGCGCCGCTGCAGGACCACTTCCTGTCGCGCCGCGACACCAAGGAGCTGTTCCGCAAGGTGTTCCGCCTGGGCAAGTCCCGTGGCAGCAAGTGGGTGTTCAACCAGTCGAGCCTCTATCTCGATTTCCTTGCCGGCAACCAGAAGTACGAATGCACGCCCTGGGGCAGCCCGGCGCGCAACGTCTTCGGCTGGCAGAAGCCGTGCTACCTGGTGGGCGAGGGCTACACCTCGACCTTCAAGGAGCTGATGGAGACCACCGACTGGGACAGCTACGGCACCGGCAAGTACGAGAAGTGCGCCAATTGCATGGTCCATTGCGGCTACGAGCCCACCGCGGTCGTCGACACGGTGGCCAATCCGCTGAAGGGCCTGAAGGTGATGCTGAAGGGCGTCGGGACCGAAAGGCCCATGGTCGAGGACGTCCCGCTGCACAACCAGCGGCCGGCGACCTACGTCTTCGAGAAGCAGGTCAACAGCTTCATGCATGACATTCACGAGGACAAGCCGCGGAAGCCCGAGAAGCGCGAAGTCGCGTAAGGGCCCAGCACGTCAGGCTTACATCGCAGCAACCGCTTCGCGGTTACTCCTCATCCTAACCTTCTCCCCTTGTGGGAGAAGGTGGTGCGAAGCACCGGATGAGGGCTTCGCCGCGCCGGCGGCGAGCGGCCATCGATCCAGTCCGTTAGACCTACAGAAAGAAACCCCGCGGCACCCCGAGCACGGCAAGGCTGCGCAGGGTCCTGCGCGCCGCGCCGGTCTGAATCCCCAGCCAAACCATGTCGAAGGTTTCCCACGGCCGCATGGCGAGGGTCGCGAGCGCGCGACCCGCGTTGACGCTGCCGTCCGGATTGGCCGCTTCCAGCGCCGCGGTCGGGAGGATGCGGGTCGCCCCGTCGGCGACCACGCGCAGGGTCAGGAACGGCACGCCGCGCTCGCGGGCGATCTCGCCGACGCCGAAGCTCTCCATGTCGACGCCCAACGCCCGCGTCTGGATGTGCAGCGACCGCTTGTCGGCGGGTGACACCGCTGGCGGGTCGCTGTGCGCCAGATCGCCGATCTGGATCGGGAACGGCGGCTTGCCCAGCGCCTCCCTGAGCCGACCCACCCACGCCTTGTCGGTCTCGACGACTTCGTGCCAGTTTACGACCTGATTGGCGATCAGCAGGGTACCGGATCGAAGTCCCTCCTGCAGCGCACCGGCGACGCCAAAGCTGACGAGTGCCTCGCTGCCACCGTCGATCAGTTTCGCGGCGGTCCGCCTGGCGGCTGAATAGCTGGGACCGGCGCAGGCGACGGCGACACTGTCCGGCATGCCTGCCCTGGCCAGTTCGGCCGCGATGATGTCCGCCTCGAACCGCATGCCGGTGACGATGCCGAGCCGGGTCATGCCCGTCGTCCTTTCTTGGGCCTCCATGCCAGTCCGGCGGCCTTCCTGCCGGACCTGATCGCCCCCTCGATGGTGGCAGGCAGGCCGGTATTCGTCCAGTCGCCAGCGAGAAACAGGTTGGGGAATTCGGTTGCTGCGGCGGGCCGCGTCGCGACGCTGTCGGGGTCCTGCGCGAAGGTGGCGCGCTTTTCCTTGATGACGCGGTAGGGCGGCAGCGGGCCGCCGATCCCAAGCGCGACCTCGACGTCCGCCCAGCAGCGGGCGGCAATATCCTCGGCGTCCATTTGCGCCTCGTCGCGGGCGGCGCTGATGGTGATCGAGACGATGTCGTCGCGGATGAAGATCCACTGCGCGAATCCGCCGACGACGCCCATCAGTTCCACCGTGCTCTCGCCCCGCGGCGGCCGGTAGAGCCGGAAATGCACATTGACGATGGGTTCGCCCGCGGGCGGCACCCGAAGCCCGGGCAGCAGCGAAGCCGCGTCCCACGGCGGCACCGCGAGGATGAGGTTGTCGCCATCCTCGAGCGTGATCGCCTCGTCTCCCAGGCCGAACCCGGTGACCTTGCCGTCCAACGTGGCCAACGAGTGCGCCCGTTCGCCGAACCTGATGTCCACGCCGCGCGCTTCGAGCACCTCGATCGCGGGGTCGATGAAGGACTCGGCCAGGCTGACCCTGGCGATCAGCGGCCGGCAGGCGCCGGCGCCTCGCGCGAAAGTCTCCAGTAGCACCGGCTTCATCAGCACGGCGGCGGCTTCCGCCGGTTTGGCGTTGATCGCCGCCACCACCAGCGGTTCCCAGAGGCCCCTGTAGAGGGCTCCGCCGGTCGGGATCACGTCGGCAACGGTCTGATGCGTGCGCGCGGTCAGCAGCCGCAGCGCCGGCAGGAACGAGAATGCGAACGAACCCGGCACCCGCCGCCATGGCGCCAGGATCCAGAACGGAATCGGTCCCCGGTTCGGCCTCACCGTCCAGCGTCGGCCGTCCGAGACGTCGACGAACGGGAAGGCCGCGCCTTTCGGGCCGACCATGCGGTGCCGGGCGCCGACTTCCTTCAGGTATTTCATCGCGGCGCGGTTGCCGCTCATCACCAGGTGATTGCCGTTGTCGATGACGGCATCGAGCGCCGTGTCGTGGAACGACCGGCAGCGGCCGCCCGCGCGTTTCGTGGCCTCGATGAGGGTCACCTCCCGCCCGCCGCCCGAAAGGGCAAGGGCCGCACTCAGGCCCGCGAGGCCCGCGCCGATGACATAGGTCCGGGCCATGGGGTCAGAACAGGCCGTAGCGCACGGCGATCCAGAGTTTTTCCAGCTTGGATACGCCGTTGCGGGGGCTGTCCGGAAGGTAACTCCAGTCCTCCGCCAGCAGGCGGTCCAGGGTCTTGCGGTAGACCATCATCATGATGATGGCGGGACGCATGGCCTTGCGCGAGCATCGTGCGATGGCCGCGTCGGCCAGCCGGAACTCCTCCTCGGCGCGCATGGCGAGAGCGCGGCAGGCCTGGCGCACGCGCGGATCGGCGACCACCACGGCCGGGTCGGCGGAGTCGATTCCCGCCTCGGCCAGCAGCTCGCGGGGCAGGTAGAGCCGGCCCATGGCCGCGTCTTCCTCGATGTCGCGCAGGATATTGGTCAGCTGCAGGGCAAGGCCCAGATGGTCGGCGACCGACTGTCCGGCCGGACCGGGCTCGCCGAAGATGCACACGCACAGCCGCCCCACGGCGCTGGCGACACGGTCGCAATAGAGGATGAGGTCGTCCATTGCCGGCGCGCGGATCGGACCAATGCCGTCCATCTCCATGCCGTCGATCAGCGCGAGGAAATCCTTCCTCTCCAGCCGGTAGGCGTGGATGGCGGGCACCAGCACACGGCTGATGGGATGCTCGGGCGCACCTGCATAGAGCGCCTCGATCTCACGCCGCCAGGCCTCGAGCCCGGTGCGCTTCACATCGTCGGGATCGTCGCCGTCGGCGATGTCGTCCACTTCGCGGGCGAAGGCGTATACGGCGAAGATGGCGTCCCGCTTCTCGGGCGGCAGGAAGCGCATCGCCCAGTAGAACGAGGAGCCGGCCGCGGTCACGGTCTCGCGCACGCGCGCGATGTCGGCGGCGGAGGCTGGTGTAGAGGATATGGACAGTTGAGCGAGCGCCACGTCGATACCGGGAATCAGTTGGCGCCGACCTCCCGCAGGAGTTGCGGCTGGCCGAGCGCTCCCAGCACTGTCGTGACCACGTCGGACCACGTCAAGCCCGCTTCGGCATATTGCTGCTCGGGCGTGCCGTGAGCGACGAAGAAATCGGGCAGGGTCATGGTGCGGACCTTGAGGCCCCTGTCGAGCAGGCCGTTCGCCGCCATGTGCTGCAGCACATGGGCGCCGAAGCCGCCGGACGCGCCGTCCTCGATGGTCACCAGCACCTCATGCTCGAGCGCCAGCCTGCGGATCAGGGACGCGTCGAGCGGCTTGGCGAATCGCGCGTCGGCGACCGTGGGGCGCAGGCCGTAATGGGCCAGTTCGTCGGCGGCGCGCAGACATTCGTGCAGGCGCGAGCCCAGCGACAGGAGGGCGATGCGGCCGCCTTCGCGCAGGATGCGGCCCTTGCCGACCGGCAGCACCTGTCCGCGCTCGGGCAGGGCCACGCCGACGCCTTCGCCGCGCGGATAGCGCAACGCCGACGGGCGGTCGTCGATGGCGAGGGAGGTAACCAGCATGTGCTTCAACTCGGCCTCGTCGGCCGGCGCCATCACCACGAAATCGGGCAGGCAGCACAGATAGGCGAGGTCGTAGCTGCCGGCATGGGTCGCGCCGTCCTGGCCGACCAGCCCGGCGCGGTCCATGGCGAAGCGGACCGGCAGCTTCTGGATCGCCACGTCGTGCACGACCTGGTCATAGGCGCGCTGCAGGAAGGTCGAATAGATGGCGACGACCGGACGGATGCCCTCGGTGGCGAGGCCGGCGGCGAAGGTCACCGCGTGCTGCTCGGCGATGCCCACGTCGTAGGTGCGCTCGGGAAACCGCTTGCCGAAGGCGTCGAGGCCGGTCCCCGAGGGCATGGCGGCGGTGATCGCCACGATGCTGGGGTCGCGTTCGGCTTCCTCGATCAGGCCCTGGGCGAACACGCTGGTGTAGTTCGGCGCCTTGGGCGCGGACTTGGCCTGCACCAGCGTGACGGGGTCGAACTTGCCGACCGCGTGGTACTTCTCGGCGTTCGGCGCGCTGAACGGATGGCCGCGGCCCTTCTCCGTCACGACGTGCAGCAGCACCGGGCCCTGGCGGTCGGTGTCGCGCAGGTGCTCCATCACGGTCACCAGGTGATCGACGTCATGGCCGTCGACAGGGCCCAGATAGGTGAAGCCCAGGTCCTCGAAGAACGTTCCCCGGTCGTGCTCGCTGCCGGCATAGCCGCGGGCGCGGGTTTCGGCGTCGGCGAAATCTGCCGGAAACTCGGCCCGAAGCCGCGCCTTGATTTCCGTCAACGACAGCAGCGGGTTATCGGCGACAATGCGGGCCAGGTAGTGGCTCAGGGCGCCGACCGCGGGCGCGATGGACATGGCGTTGTCGTTCAGCACCACCAGCAGTTTCGAGTTCAGCGAACCGGCGTTGTTGATCGCCTCGAACGCCATGCCGGCGCTCATGGCGCCGTCGCCGATCACGGCGATCACGTCGTTGCCCCGGCCCGTCATGTCGCGCGCCACGGCCATGCCGAGCGCGGCGGAGATGGAGGTGGAGCTGTGCGCGGCGCCGAACGGGTCGTATTCGCTCTCGGTGCGCTTGGTGAAGCCGTAGAGGCCGTCCTTCTGGCGAATCGTGCGGATACGGTCGCGGCGGCCGGTCAGGATCTTGTGCGGATAGGCCTGGTGGCTGACGTCCCAGATGATCCGGTCGGCAGGGGTGTCGAACACATAGTGCAGCGCAACAGTCAGCTCGACGACGCCGAGGCCCGCGCCGAAATGGCCGCCGGTCTGCGCGGCCGCGTCGATGATCTCGGCGCGCAACTCATCGGCGACCTGCCGAAGCTGGCCTGGTTCCAGGGAGCGCAGGTGGTCGGGAGTAACGATCCTGTCGAGTAGCGGAGTCTTTGACGCCATATGTCCAAGTCGTTGGTGGTCCATGGTCCGTGGGGAGGGACGGTTACACTGCCCCGGCCGTTTTGCATAGCAATATGCGCCACGGAACGCCTGAAACCCTGTTCTTATTTCCATATATGGTAGTTCATCATCGGCCCCACGCCAACGCATTGTCGGATCATAGAGGAATCGCCGGTCAGGTGTGACCTTTTTGATACTGTCGGCCCTTCCAGCTGCTCGCCGTGCCGCCCCAGTAGCCGAGCGCCGAATCCAGCGTCATCGCACCGTAGAGCGCCGCGGTGACCGGCAGAAGCAGGGCCTCCGGCAGGCTCCGGCGGTAGTCCCGCAAGGTCGGCCGGAAGGCCACGGCCATACCCGTCCAGGCCAGCGCGGCCGCGATCCCGGCGATCATATTTTGGTGAACGGGCCAGGTCAGCACGATGACCGGCGCCGCGAGGAAGGTGACGGTCAGCCCGGCCAGGGTGCCGGCGAGCAAGGCACCTGAATACCGCAGCTGCGTAAAGGCGGTCCGCGCCACCATGCGCCAGAGTTCGCCGAGGGTGGGCGAGGCTCGAAGGCTGACCGTCGCATCGGCGAGCCCCAGCCAGATCGGACCGCCCGTCCGCTTCACCGCCGCCGCCAGGGCGCAGTCGTCGATCAGGTCGCCGCGGATGGCGCCGATGCCGCCGATCCGGTCGAGCGCCTCCCGCCGCAGCAGCACGCAGCCTCCCGCGGCGCCCGCGATCCGCGAGCGCGGATCGTTCACGGCGGGGAAGGGATAGAGCATCTGGAAGAAGAACACGAAGGCCGGGACGATCAGACTTTCCCAGAAATAGACGCAGTGGAGACGGGCCATCAGCGAGACCAGATCGAGCCGCCTGGAGTCTGCCAGGCCGACGAGGTCGGTCAGCACGCCGGGCTCGTGGACGATGTCCGCGTCAGAGAACCAGACGTAGTCGTGGCTGCCGGAGGCGGCGTGTTCGAGCCCGGTTGCAAGCGCCCACAGCTTGCCGCTCCAGCCCTCCGGCAGCGGCCTGCCGTCGACGACCTCGACGTTCCCCTTCACGCCGCGCGCGATGTCGCCGGTGCCGTCGCTGCTGCCGTCGTCGACCACGATGATGGTCAGCCCGCCGGCATAGTCCTGGGCCGCCAGCGCGGCGACGCAGGCGCCGATGGACGCCGCCTCGTCGCGCGCGGGCACGATGGCGACGACGGCAGGCCAGTCCGCGCGCGGCCCGGCCTTGGGCAGCCGCTGGTCGGCGCGCCAGAAGCGGTGGTGAAACAGGAGAAGATATGTCCAGACGGCGAGAGTCAGCAGGGCGAGCGCCGCCAGCATCAACGCCGTCCCAGCAGCACGTCCAGCACGCCGGAAGCGGCGCAGCGCATGGCTTCGGGCTTGCCGAGCGCGACCCTGGCGGCGATCGGGTCCTCGCGCCTCAGGCGCAAGGTCAGCCGGTCGGCGATGCGCACGATCACCGCGGATTCGAGGGCGAGCCGCCGGCTGCGCAGCGCGCCGGGAAGCCTACGCGCCTCGCGCAGCAGTGCATCGGTGCCGTCGAGGCACTGGTCCATCACCCGCCGCAGGCCGGGCGTGGCGGCGGGGCGCGACAGGTCTTCCGTGGCGGCGCTCGCCTCGCGCACCCATTGCTGCGGCAGGTAGACCCGGTCCATATCGGCGTAGTCGTCGGCGCAGTCCTGCAAATGGTTGATCACCTGCAGCGCGTTGCACAGGGCATCCGACTGGACGTAGCCGGAACGGTCCTCGCCGTGCAGGTCGAGCAGGTATCGGCCGACGGGCGAGGCCGACCGGTCGCAATAGTCGATCAGTTCGTCCCAGCTCTCGTAGCGCGACTTGACCGCGTCCTGCTTGAACGCCGAGATCAGGTCGAGGCAGTGCTTTTCGCTGACGCCGGTCTCGAGGTTGCTGCGCCGCATGGCGTGCGCCTTGGCGTAGGCCGGGTCGTCGTCCTCGCCGCGCACGGCGCGGGCGAAGCCTTCGAGCCGCGCGATCTTGTCTTCGGGCGCGAGCGCCGGATTGTCGGCCACGTCGTCGATGGCGCGGGCGAAGGCGTAGTAGACCGCGACATGCGGCCGCAGCGCCCTGGGCAGCAGCAACGAGCCGACGGGAAAGTTCTCGTCCGCCGCGCCCTTGCCGGATGGGGTTTCAGCCTCGGTCATGGGTGCCGTGATAGCACCGCCGGACGGTCCGCCGCTAGCCGTTCAGCGCCTCGAGGTCGGCCCTGATATGCTTGCCGGCGCGCCAGAAGTGGATCGCGGCCCAGGCATAGATGAACAGGAACGACAGCATGGTGTAGCGCAGCGATTCCTGGCCGAAGCGGGCCGCCATGAAGTCGCTGACGTCGCCCATCGCGTAGGGTCCCAGCCCCATGCCCACCAAATTGGTGACGGTGAGGAAGATGGCGACGGCGGTGGCGCGCATGCGGATGCCCACGGTCTGCTGGATCACCGCATTGACCGGCCCCAGATAGCAGGAGTAGGCCGCGCCCGGCAGCGCCATCAGCGCGATGGAGATGACGTAGGTGTGCACGGGCAGGCCGAACACGGTGTAGATCGTTGCCGGCAGCAGCAGCACCAGCGCCGAGATCGGGATCGCCGGGATCATGGCGATCGCCGGGATCCAGACGTACCAGCGCGCGTCACGGACGGCGAGCCGGTCGGCCAGCCAGCCGCCCAGCAGCGTGCCGCCGACGCCGCCCACCACCAGCGACGGACCCAGCCACAGCCCGATCTGGCCGGAGGTGAGTCCGTGCGAGCGCTCGAAGAACGCCGGGATCCAGGTCTGCGAGCCGTAGCCGCCGAACACGATCAGCGAGGTGCCGATCGTGACGTGCACCAGGGTCCGCCGCCCGAGCAGGAACCGCAGGGTCTGGAGGAAGCTCGGCAGGCCCTCCTTGCCGACATGCTCGACCTTGTCCGACAGCCCGCGCGGCGGCTCGCGCAGGGTCCGGTGCACCAGCGCGGCGACGAGCAGCCCCGGCAGGCCCACCGCGAACAGCGCGGCGCGCCAGCCATGGGCGTCGTTGATCAGTCCGCCGATGGCGAACCCGGCCAGGGTGCCGATCGGCACGCCGAGGCCGAAGATGGCAAGCGCCAGCGCGCGGCGCTCCTTGGGCACATAGTCGGCGATGATCGACTGGGCGGCGGGAACGCATCCGGCCTCGCCCATGCCGACGCCCATCCGCGCGAGGAACAGCTGCCAGAGATTCTGGGTCGTGCCGCACAGCGCGGTCATCACGCTCCATACCGCCAGCGATGCCGAGATGATGGCCTTGCGCTTGTGCCGGTCGGCGACCCAGGCAAGCGGAATCCCCAGCAGGATATAGGTTGTGGCGAACGCCAGCCCGGAGATGGCGCCGGCCTCGGCGTCGGTCAGCCTGAGGTCCTCGGCGATGGAATTGAGCAGGATCGCGATGATGTTGCGGTCCATGTGGCTGAACGCGAACACCACGGTCAGCAGGCCAAGTACGTACCAGCGATAGCGCGGCGAATACAGTTCCGTCCGGCCCTTCACGGGCGCGTCGGACGCAACGGCACTGACCATTTTCGACAATTTCGGAGACCCGGCAGCAAGCAGGCGTTGTTGTAGGTGCCGCCCGGGGCCGTGACAAGGTGCGCGGACGCAGCGGTTGCAGAATATTCTTGCATTGATGCAAGCGTGCTACAGGATGGCCGCCGGCCAGGGCAAAAGCCCGTCAGCCGGAAACGCCTGACGGGCTTTTGCCCTGGCCTCAACGCGATAGTGCATGATTTGCCGTTCAGGTCGGATCGACCTGAACGGATGATGCTCCAGGGGAGGCATCGATCACCACGCCCATCGACTTCTATTTCGACTTTATATCGCCGTTCGGCTTCTTCGCGGCGCGGCAGATCGAGGGGCTGGCCGGGAAATACGGCAGAACGGTCCGCTGGCGGCCCTTCAACCTGCGTACGGTCGCGGTTGCGACCGGCTTCGACAGGCCCATGGTCGCCTATCCCATCAAGGGCGACTATTTCAAGCACGATGTGCCGCGTCTGGCGCGACTGTACGGCGTCGAGCCGTGGAATGTCGCCGACGTGCGCAACGCCAACGTGGCCTTGGCTGCGCGTGCGTTCTATTGGGTGGACGACAGGGATCAGGCGGCGGCGAAGCAACTTGCCCTCGACGTCTACCATGCGCTCTATTGCGAGGCGACCAACGCCTGCGAGCCCGCGTGGCTGGCGGCGGCGATCGGCAAGCTGGGCCTCGACGCGGATGCCTATCTGAATGGCGTCGACGACCCGGAGATGAAGGCGCGCTACAAGCGCCTCACGGAGGAGGCGATGGAAAGGGGCGTGTTCGGCTCGCCCTACATCATCGTCGACGGCGAGCCCTTCTGGGGCTCGGACAGGCTTTGGATGGCGGAGAAGTGGCTGGCTGATGGCGGGTGGTGATATCGAGGCGGCGCTCGAGGCCGCGACACGGAAATATCTGTCGGCGGCGGGGATCGCCGACCTGAAGCGGCTGTCTGCCGGCGCGTCCCAGGAGACCTGGTCGTTCGATGCGCCGACGGCAGAGGGTGTGCAGCAACTGATATTGCGGCGTGCGCCCGGCGGCGTACCGGAGGCCCGCTCGACGGCCATCGGCCAGGTGCGCGAGGCCCGGCTGATCCAGATCGCCCATGCCCACGGCGTCAAGGCGCCGCGCGTGCGCTACGTGCTCCAGCCCGAGGACGGGCTCGGCGTCGGCTTCGTCATGGACCGGGTCGCCGGCGAGACGCTGGCGCCGCGCATCCTGCGCGACGAGCTCTATGCCGAAGCGCGGCCGAAGCTGGCCGGGCAGGCGGGCGAGGCGGCGGCCTCGATCCACAACATTCCGATGAGCGAGCTGGATTTCCTCGAGGAGATCACGCCGCAACAGCAGTGGCAGAATACCTGGAATGCCTACGAGAAATATTTCCTCGAATGGTCGCCGTCGCCCGTGTTCGACTATGCGCTGCGCTGGCTGAAGGAGCGGGTGCCGGCGCGCGACCGGGTCACCCTGGTGCATGGCGACTTCCGCAACGGCAACATCATCTGGGGGCCGGAAGGCCTGCGCTGCGTGCTCGACTGGGAGATCGCCCATTTCGGCGACCCCATGGAAGACCTGGCCTGGATCTGCGTCAATTCGTGGCGGTTCGGCAACATCGACCGGCCGGTCGGCGGCTTCGGGGGGCGCGAGCAGCTGTTCGAGGGCTACGAGACGGTCTCGGGCGTGAAGGTCGATCCGGACCGGGTGAAGTTCTGGGAGATCTTCGGGAGTCTCAGGTGGGGCATCACCTGCCGCTCCATGGCCTTCACCCACCTGACCGGCCACGACCGTTCGGTCGAGCGCCCGGCCATCGGCCGCCGCTCGTCCGAATGCGAGGCCGACCTGATGATCCTGCTGGGGAGGAACTGATGCGTCCCGACCGTCCCACCGCCGACGAGATGCTGGAAGCCGTCGAGGAGTTCCTGCGCGACAAGGTGATGCCCGCGGTCAGCGGCCATCTTAACTTCCACGCCCGCGTCGCCGCCAACGTCATCGCCTCGGTCCGCCGGGAGATCGCGCAGTCGCCTGAGATCGAGGCGGATCAGCGTGAGCGCCTGATGAAGCTGCTCGGCCATGACGGCGACTGGGAAGCGCTCAATCGGGAACTCTGCGAGGACATCCGCGCTGGCAAGACGAGCCTCGACGATCCTGCGTTGCTGGAGCATTTGCGTCAGGTCGCGGTGGAGAATCTGGGCGTCGACAACCCGAAGTATTCGGCTTACGCGCGGCTGAAGGGGTAGGGACAACCCAATCCTCACTGTCATCCCGGCGAAAGCCGAGACCCAGTGCTGCTGCGAGAACACCCCTATATCCGTGTCCCTGAGCCTGTCGAAGGGCCCTTGCACGAACGCTGCTGCAAGGGCCCTTCGACAGGCTCAGGGACACGGTGACGGTAGCGCGTTGCATCCTGGGTTCCGGCTTTTGCCGGAATGACAGCTATCAGGGAATGGAGAGCCCCTACTTCCCGCCGATCATCCGGCCCATGATGCGCTTCAGCAGGTCGATCACCGCCTGCTGGCGCTTGTCCTTGTCGTGGCCGAACTCGGCGACCGAGAGGCCTTCCAGCGACACCCTCAGCAGGTCGCGGGCGACGGCGAAGTTGGGATCCTCGACGCTGGCGACCTCGCCATAGACCTCGCGGCCCAGTTCCAACCGGCGCTCGTCATAGCGCTTGCCGGCTTCCTTGACGATGCCGCGCAGCTCCGGGTCGGTGCGGCCGGCGGCCTGCAGTTCCTGCCAGGCGACGAACAGCGGGTTCTGGACGAAGCGCCAGTAGATGTCGACGCCGCCCTGCAGCCGCTTTTCCGAGACCGGCATCTTGCGCAGCTCCTCGGCATAGGTCTCGATCCACTGGTCGATCATGTGGTCGATGGAGGCGCGCAGCACGTCGGGCGTCGTCGGGAAATAATACTGCACCGCGCCGCGGGTCACATGGGCGCGCTTGGCGATTTCGGTGGTGGTGGTGCGATGATAGCCCAATTCGAGGAAGCACTGGATGGTCGCGTCCAGAATGCTGTTCCGGGTCGCGATGCTTTTCTTGGTCTGGTGGCGGCGCGCGTCGCGGGCCGAGGGTGCGTTGTCCTGAGTGGTCACAGCTCGATCGCGGTTGTTTGCAATTGCGGCAAGCATAGTCATAAACCCCGCTGACCGCATAGGTATTTTCGGCAAGGATGATTTTTTGAGACGCGTGTTACAGCCCGAGCACCAGCTTGGCCATGATGTCGCGCTGAACCTCGTTGGTGCCCGCGTAGATCGAGCCGGCGCGTGCGTTCAGGTAGTGGGGGGCGGCGGGCGGCGCGTAGTCGGGACCGATGGGCGCCTGGTTATGCAGACGGGCGTCGTGGATGGTGAACGGCGCCGCGTAATAGGCGACCGCTTCCATGGTCAGGGTCGTCACCGTCTGCATCGCCTCGGAGCCGCGGACCTTGATCATCGAAGCCTCCGGACCGGGCGAGCCGCCCTTCGACAGCGCCGACATGATGCGCAGCTCGATCATCTCCAGCGCCATCAGCTCGACCTCGGCCGCGTCCATCCGGGCGGCGAAGGCCGGATCGTCGGCGAGGCGCAGGCCGTCCGAGTGCTCGCTGGCCGCCATGTGGCGCAGGTGCCTCAGATCGGCGATCAGCCGCGGCGCCCAGGCGCCGGCGCCGCGCTCCCATTCCAGCAGGTATTTGGCATAGGTCCAGCCATTGTTTTCCTCGCCGATCAGCCCGGATTTGGGCACCCGCACGTCGTCGAAGAACACCTGGTTGACCTCGTGATCGCCGCCCAGGGTGATGATCGGGTCGACCGTGATGCCGGGCGTGTCCATGTCGAACAGCAGGAAGCTGATGCCTTCCTGCGGCTTGCCCTTGTCGCTGGTGCGCACCAGGCAGAACATGCGCTGGGCGTATTGCGCATAGGTGGTCCAGATCTTCGAGCCGTTGATGACGTAATGGTCGCCGTCGCCTACCGCCTTGGTCTTGAGCGAGGCGAGGTCGGATCCCGAGCCCGGCTCGGAATAGCCCTGCGCCCAGTAATCGTCGCCCGACAGGATGCGCGGCAGGTATTTCGCCTGCTGTTCGGGCGTGCCGAATTTGATGATCACCGGGCCGACCATGCCGAGCCCGTTGGGCAACGGCTTTGGCGCGTGCGCCTCGGTCATCTCCCTGTTGAACAGGTAGCGCTGGGTGACGGTCCAGCCGGTGCCGCCGTGCTCCTTGGGCCATGACGGCGCGATCCAGCCCTTTTCGTGCAGCACCTTGTGCCAGCGCATGGTGGGCTCGAACTCGGCGAAGATCGCCGTCTGGGTCTTCGCCGCGTGGCGCAAATCGTCGGTGAGGTTGGCGTCGATGAAGCGGCGCACCTCGTCGCGGAAGGCCATGTCCTCGCGGCTGAAATCCAGATCCATGGCTACACCGTGGTCGAGGAGCCGCCGTCCATGGGAATGACGGCCCCGTGGACGAAGTCGCTCGCCCGCGAGGCGAGGAAGATGGCGACGCCGGCGGCGTCCTCGGGCTCGCCCAGCCGCCGTGCAGGCACCCGGGCCAGGATCTTGTCGCGGGTCTTCTCGATGGTCTCGGCCATCATCTTGCTGGGGAAGGGGCCGGGCGCGATGGCGTTGACCCGGATGTGGTCCCTGGCCAGCGCCCGCGCCAGCACGCGGGTCAGGTGGATCAGCGCGGCCTTCGACGACGAATAGGAATAGGTCTCCATGTCGGGCACGGTGAGGCCGTTGATCGAGGCGATGTTGATGACCTTGGACGGGCGCTCGAAGCTGGCCGCCACCTTTAGCGCACTCTTCAGTTGCTGAATAAGGAAGAACGGCGCCTTGACGTTCATGGCGTAGACCTTGTCCCAGCCGGCTTCCGGGAAGTCGTCGAACGGCGCGCCCCAAGCCGCGCCCGAATTGTTCACCAACACGTCGAGCCTGGGCTCCAGCTCCTTCATCCTGTCGGCGAGGGCGACGACGCCGGCATGGGTCGAGAGGTCCGCCTGCAGCGGGATGCAGGTGCCCACCTTCGACAACTCCTCGGCCACCTCCTCGCAGACATGCAGCTTGCGCGAGGCGATGTATGTTTTGGCGCCGTTGGCGGCGAAGCCGGTGGCGATCATCTTGCCGATGCCGCTCGAGCCGCCGGTGACCAGCGCGACCTTGCCGGTGATGTCGAATAGAGCCTTCATGCGTGACTGTTCCCCGTTGATTTCCGGACCTCACTATGCACGATAGGCTCCCTAAAAAAAGCCTCTAGAAATTCACTCTCTGGGAAGCCAAAGCCATGAACCGCGTTCTCGAACACCTCGGCACCAAGTATCCGATCATCCAGTCTCCCATGGGCTGGATCGCCCGCTCGCAGCTGGCCTCGGCGGTCTCCAACGCCGGCGGCCTGGGCATCATCGAGACATCCTCGGGCGAGATGGAGCAGTGCATGGAGGAGATCCGCAAGATGCGCGATCTCACCGACAAGCCGTTCGGGGTGAACCTGGCGCTGCTGTTCCTGCGCGACGAGCGCATGGTCGACATGGTGATCGACGAGGGCGTGAAGTTCGTCACCACCTCGGCCGGCAGCCCGGCCAAATACATCGACAAGCTGAAGAAGGGCGGCCTCACCGTCTATCACGCGGTGCCGACCACGGCGCTGGCCATGAAGGCGGTCGCCGCCGGCGTCGACGGGCTCGTCGTCGAGGGCGCCGAGGGCGGCGGATACAAGAATCCCGAGGAGGTCTCGCTCTCGGTGCTGCTGCAGACCATCCGCGAGAAGACCGACATCCCCATGGTCGCCGCCGGCGCGATCGTCGACGGCCGCGGCATGGCGGCGGCGTTCGCGGGGGGCGCCGAAGGCATCCAGATGGGCACCAGATTCGTGAGCTCGCTGGAAAGCCCGGTGCACCGGAACTTCAAGCAGGCGATCGTCGAGCGGGACGAGACCGGCACGGTGGTGCTCAACAAGAAGTCGACGCCCTGCGTGCGTGCGCTGAAGACCGAACGCTCGATGGCCATCGCCGAGGCCGGCATCATGGAGCGCTCCAAGGGGTTCGGCTCGATCCTCGATCTCTATTTCGGCGGCGACATGGAAGCCAGCCTCGGCCTTGCCGGCCAGGGCACCGGCCTGATCCACGAGGTCAAGCCGGTCAAGCAGATCATCGAAGAAACCATCGACGGCTTCTTCGCCATCGCCAATCAGTTCGCGGCGAGGGCGCAGGCGCGGGCGTTCTGAGCAATCCGGCGCAGACCTGCGCTTTCTGAGGTCGAGCCTACTGGAGCCGTGCTTCGCGACGCCGCTGGCGCGGCTCCTCAGCACTCTCGGTGGTGTGGTTGCGATTTTCCCTCAACCGAGAGTGCGGAGGAGCGCGAAGCGCGTCGCGAAGCACGGCTCCAGCCCGATCGCTCGCCTGACCGGACGAGACGGCTCTACCGTGCCGGCTCCAACGACGAAATATACGCCAGCACCGCATCGATCTCGTCGCGGCTCAGGGTGATCTCGCGCATGGAGC
>JBFWZH010000011.1:0-130708 GCA_050185585.1 Sphingomonadales bacterium
CGAGGTCAGCGGCTCGGGTTCGGCCGAACTGCTCGACGACGGCACACTCGAGATCGAGTTCGCATACCACAACGGCGACGAGGCCATCCTTCGGGCCAGGCTCGCGACTTCTTCAGCAGCCTGCTAGACCCGCTCCAGCCGGATGGACTTGTTGCTTGGCCCGAGCGCCGGACGGTCGCCGATCACCAGCACGGACGTGTCGGCGCGGGCCTCGTGGATCAGGCGCATCATGTCCTGCTCGGCCTCGGCGTCGAGCGCCGAGGTGGCGCCGTGCATCACCACCCATGCCGGCCGGTGCAGCAGCAACCGCGCGAAGCCCAGCCGCTGCTGGTCGGCCAGCGGCATCACCTCATCCCAGGCGGCGGACCGCTCAAGATCGTCGGCCCACGTGACAAGGCCGGCGCGGGTGAGCGCCTCGATGACCGCGACCACGCCGCAGACGTGCCTCGCCTCGGGATAGCACAGGGCGTCGTGCAACGGCCCCAGCGGCACGTAGGGCCGCTCGGGCATGAAGTGGACGGCGCCGCTGGAGGGCAGCAAGATGCGGCCTTCGCCCCAGGGCCACAGGCCGGCGGCGGCGTGGAACAGGGTGCCGGTCAGCGCCGGATCGCCCGAAACCGACGCCTGGTCGCCGGGCAGCATGACGAGGTCGACGGGCGCGGCGAGCGGCTGGCCCTGTCCATTGGTCAGCACCAGCTTGCGGAACTCCAGCGTCTCGGCCTTGCTGACCGCGGGCGCCAGGTGTCCGGCGATGCCCCGGTTGCGGCGAAGCTGGGCGAGCGCGTCGTGAAGCTGCCGGGCGCGTTCGGCCGAGGCGCGCCACTCGGCCGCCTTGGCCAGATTGTCGACCGGCCAGGAGAGGGCGGAGACCACCTGCCCGAAGGCCTGCGCTGCCTGCATCAGGGTGCCGAGGCTGATGCTGCCCATGATGTAGCGCGGCGCGGCGATCAGCACCGGGAAGATCTGGTTCAGCAGCGGCCAGGTGGCCATGTAGTAGAAGAACCGGCGCAACGCGGCGGTCTGCCGGTTCCAGGCTCTGAAGACCTTGTGGAACAGCCGGAACGATCGCCGGCGCTCGTCGGGCTCGCCCTGCATCAGCGCGATGCCCAGGCTGTGGGTGCGCGCCCTTGCCAGCCCGAAGCGGAAGTCCGCCTCCGAGGCCTGGCGCCGGTTGGCCGCGCGGGTCATGGGCCGGCCCAGCTTCAGCGCGATCCAGGTCGCGACCACCGTATAGGCGATGGCGATCCAGACGAGGTGGCCGGGAATGGGGATGCCGAGGACGGAAACCGATCCGGACACCGCCCAGAGGATGTTGACGAAGCTGACGAGCAGGATGGTGGAGTAGAGACCGGAATGGCCGATGTCGACGGCATACTCGGTGGCGATGCGGATATCCTCGGCAATGCGGCCATCGGGATTGTCGTGGCGGCCGGAGGCGTAGGAAAGGGTGTGATGGCGGCCGGCCGCGATCCAATCCTGCATGACCCGGCGGGTCAGCCATCGCCGCCAGTTCACCTGCAGGCGGCGCTTGACCTGGAGATGGGCGATGGTAACGCCCACATTCGCCAGTATGATGACGATGAACACGCCGATGAGGATAAAGAAACTGCGCAGCGCCTTCTGTTCCAGCGCATCGAAGAATCTGAGGTTCCAGAGGTTGAGCGCCACGGCCACGCCCACCTGCATGATCGTCAGCACCACCAGGCCGGCGATCATGGTGATGGCCTTCCAGCGCTCGCGGGAACTCCACCAGCCACCGGCGAACGCCCAGAACGAGCGAAGGAACGCGATCCAGCCCGAGATGCCTTCGGTCGACGCGGTCGATGTCGGGTTTGGATCGGACTGCATTCTGCCCATTCCGGCGGCGCGGACGCACCGTGCTTCTGGTTTACAGCATAGGATGTTCCATCACGGAAACGAACCGTCGAGGGAGGATGTGCCATGATCCTCGCCGGAGACATCGGCGGCACCCGCACCCGCCTGGGGCTGTTCGCGCGGGAGGGGGGAGCGCTCGCGCCGGTCTGGAAGGAGACCGTGCTCAATGCCGACTATGCGGGCATCGAGGACGTCGTCGCCCGGTGCGGCCGATTGCGGGACATCACCATCGAGGCGGCATGCTTCGGCGCCGCGGGGCCAGTCGAGGACGGCGTGTGCCGGATGACCAATCTCGATTGGGTCCTGGATTCCCGGGCGCTCACCCGGTCCGCCGGCGTCGGCCGTGTCAGCGTGGTGAACGACCTGACGGCGATCGCCGTCGCCGTCGCCCATCTGCCGGACGACGCCTTCGTGGTGCTGCAGGAGGGCGCGCAGCCATGGGGCGCGGGAACGATGGCCGTGGTGGCGCCGGGGACCGGACTGGGCGAGGCGGGGCTGATCTGGGACGGCACGCGCCATCACGTCGCCCCGTCGGAAGCGGGCCATGCCGACTTCGCCGCCGCCAGTCCGCTGGAGGACGAGCTGCGGGCCTACCTGGCCGGGCCCAGCGGCGGGCATGTCAGTTGGGAGCGGGTGATCAGCGGGCCCGGGCTCGCGGCAATCGCCGCCTTTCTCGTCGCCTCGGAACGGCATGACTGGCCGCCGGCGCTGGCCGCTTTGCCCGCCGATGCCCGTCCCGCCGCCATCGCCGACCGGGCGATGAACGGCTCCTGCGGCCTCAGCCGCGCCGCTCTGTCGCTGTTCGCGGGAGTGCTGGCGCGGGAAGGCGGCAACGCGGCGCTCCGCTACCTTTCGGTTGGCGGTCTGTGCTTCGCGGGCGGCATTCCTCCGGCGATCCTGCCCATGTTGCAGGACCCCGCGTTCCTGCGTGCCCTGGCCGGCAAGGGGCGGATGGAGAGTCTGCTTCGTTCCATGCCGGTCCGGGTGTCGAAAGACCCCGATGCCGGGCTGTTCGGGTCAGCCCGGCTCGCGGTGGAAAGCCTAGCGGAACCGGGACAGTGACGGCAGCTTGAAGCCGGACAGGTCGAACGTCGGCTTGCTCCGGCCGAAACTCGGCATCCGGACGTCCGGCAGACGCATGGACGGCATCTGGATGTCGCCGAGGGAGCTGCGTACCTGGGACGCCGAGGGCAGTTGGGCCATCGCCCGGTCGAGGGCGTGGCGCGCGCTGGACAGCGAGCGCGTCACGGCGCCGTTGCGCCGCTGCTGCACGATCAGCGCCGCGGCGACGGCGCCGATGCCCACCGCCGCCAGGGCGATCAGCGCGGGCTTGCGGTACTGAACGGCCTTGTCCCTGATCGTTTTCAGACGGCCCTCGGACGCCATGTCGGTCGAGAACCGGTCGATGGCGTGACGCAACTGGCGCTGCTGGCGTTCGAGGAATCCATGAATGGCGTCGGGCAGGGTTTCCCGCAGCGTTGTCTCGATATTCTCGATGAACGCGCCTTCGCCGCGGACGATGCCCGAGATCGCGCCGCGGACGTCGCCCAGCTCCAGTTTGCTCTTCAACTCGTCGAAGTACCGCTGCAGGGTCTCGGCGACGCTGCCGTCGTGCTCGGTCGGAAGCCCCAGCGAACGCATGGTGATCTCGAGTTGGCCGGCCATGGCGTTGCGGCGCCGCGCCATGCCGTAGAGCCGCGCCTTCATGGCGCCGCTGGTGGCCGCTTCGGCGGCCTCGCGGTAGCCCTTGGCGCTGTCGCGTGCCTGCGCATACAGGTCCTCGAGCAGCCCGATGGCGTCCTGCGAGAGGGTGCCAGCATCCTCGGAAAGCTGGGAGCCGGAGCGGTTGAGCACCGTGACTTTGTCGCTGCGGTTCATCGATACCTCCTGGGGGTTTTGGGGTCTGCTGGATAAAGCCGGCAGTAGCCTGGAAGTTCCCGATTGAAGACGGAGGGCGGGTTTTATTTCCCACAGTCATTGCGACGCGTTCGCAACAATGCTATGCAACTCATAACAAGTATCATTATCAACCGGGCCGCCGAATGTGCCCGCGACGGAGAATGCGACGATGTGGAGGAGTGTGTGCGGAGTTGCCGGTCTGGCGACCGTTCTGGTGGCGGCGGGCGCCTCGGCGGAAGAACCGGCGGCCGCGTCGCCGAGGGTGACGACGAGGCTGGAGAGCATCTCGGTGTATGGCGAGAAAACCGAGCGGTCGATCAGTCAGACGTCGTCGAGCGTGTCCGTGAGCGACGAGCGGGAGTTGCGTCGGCGCGCCGCCATGGAGACCACGGGTGACGTTCTCGACAGCATTCCCAACCTGGTCACGACGGAACCGACCAACCTGGCGCCGGCGGTGCGCGGCATCGACGGCACGGGTCCGGCGCAGGGCGCCGATGCGTTCTTCGCCGGGACGCGGCCGCGCCTCAACTACCAGACCGACGGCCGCACGCTCAGCTTCAACGAAGCCATCTTTTCCGACGAGAGCCTGTGGGACGTGGAGCGGGTCGAGGTGTTCCGCGGGCCGCAGAGCACGCTGCAGGGCCGCAACGCCATCGCCGGCGCCATCGTTGTGCGCACCAAGCTGCCGACCTATGGCTGGGAAGGCGCCGCGCGGGTGCAGGGCGGCAGCCGCGAGACCATCCAGACCTCGGCGGCCATCTCCGGCCCGATCATCGACAACCAGCTTGCCTTCCGACTTGCGGGCGACTGGCGGTCGAGCCACAGCGAGGTGGCATTCGAGCCGTTCCCGGGCGTTGACGATCCCGGCCGTTACAGGTCGCTCGCGCTACGAGGGAAGCTGCTGTTCGAGCCCGATGCGCTGGATGGCTTCCGCGCCGTGCTGACCGTCTCGCATCTCGACGCCTATGCGCCGCAAAGCGCCGACCAGAACCGGCCGTTCGGAGACGATCAGGCAGCCTTTCCCCGCATGCCCCGCTTCGGAACGCGGGCGACCACCGGCATTCTCGACACCAGCTACGAGTTCTCCGATGCGATCAGCCTCGACGTTCTGGCGTCGGTGGCGGACCTGCGCGTCAACCGCTGGTCGGATCCCGGCGCCGGCATCGCCCAGATCGACGGCACGGAATGGGTCGTGGAGCCGCGGCTGCGGTTCAAGGCGGGCGACTGGCTGACCGGCTTCCTCGGCGCCCACTTCTTCCGCAACGACCAGACCGAGGTGATCGACCTGTTCGGCGGCGGCGTGTTCGACGACCACACCGACACCAACGCCATCTTCGGCGAGGCGACCGCCAAATTCGGTCAGTTCGAGGCGACGTTCGGCGGCCGCTGGGAGCGCGAGGACCGCCGCCGCACCGGCGCGGTCGGCCCATTCGTCATCGACTTCGACGAAACCTACGACGAGTTCCTGCCAAAATTCAGTCTCGCCTGGAACGCCAGCGAGGACCTCACCGTGGGCGTCGTCGCCTCGCGCGGCTACAACGGCGGCGCGGCGGGCTTCACCTACGACCCGCCCTTCGTCAGCTATACCTATGACGCCGAATATGTCTGGAATTTCGAGGCTTTCGTGCGCGCCCAGGCCTGGGACGACCGGGTGAGCATCGTCGGCAACGTGTTCTACAACCGCTACAAGAACATGCAGCTGCCGTTCGACCTCAATCCCGATCCGGATATCTGGTCCTATGTGGTGCGCAACGCCGACCGGGCCGTCACCTACGGCGCCGAACTGAGCACCCGGGTGCAGGTGATCGAGGGTCTCGAACTGTTCGCCAATTTCGGCCTGCTGAAGACCGAGGTGACCCATTATCCCGGCTCGGGCATCGAGGGTAACGAGCTCGCCCGCTCGCCGTCGTTCAGCACGGACTTCGGCTTGTTCTACAGCCATCCGATCGGTCTGGAAGTGAGCGCGGACGCACGCTACACCGATTCCTACTTCACCGAAGTGGTCAACGACCCGCTTGGCCAGGTGGACCCCTACTGGATGGTGAACGCGCAGGTGGCGTGGAATTTCGAGAACGTGCGCGTCTTCGTGGCGGTGAAGAATATCTTCGACAGCCGCAAGCCGGTCATGCTTTATCCGGGCGCGGTCCTGGCCGAGGATACGGCGACCGTGCAGCAGCCGCGCACGGTGCTCGCCGGCGTGCAGGCCCACTTCTAGAGGATAGAACCGATGACGACCCGCGGCATCCGGACCTGGTATCTCTGGCACAAATGGACCAGCATCGTCTGCACGGCGTTCATGCTGCTGCTGTGCGTCACCGGCCTGCCGCTGGTGTTTCATGAGGAGATCGACGAGCTCACGGGCGCCCATCCGCCGGTGGCCGAGATGCCGGAAGGCACGCCGCTTGCGAGCCTGGACACGGTGGTGCGGAACGCGCTGGCCGCCCAGCCGGGCGAGGTGATGACCTTCATGAGCTGGGACGATCACGAGCCCATCGTCTATGCGACCACGGCGCCGACCGTCGAAGCCCAGGACGATTTCTCGATCATGGGATTCGATGCACGGACCGGCGAGCGCATCGACATCGGCAATCCCGAGGAGGGCTTCATGCACATCATGGCGCACCTCCACATCGACCTGTTCGCGGGTTTGTGGGGCACGCTGTTCCTCGGCGTCATGGGCCTGCTGTTCGTGGTCGCCATCGTCTCGGGCGTGGTGCTCTACGGCCCGTTCATGCGCAAGCTCGACTTCGGCACGGTGCGGGCGCACCGCAGCACGCGGCTCAAATGGCTGGACCTGCACAACCTGCTGGGCATCGTGACCCTGGCCTGGATATTCGTCGTCGGCTTCACCGGCGTGATCAACACGCTGGCGACGCCGATCATCAAGTTCTGGCAGGTCGACCAGCTGGCGCAGATCGTCAAGCCCTATGAGGGGTTGCCGCCGGTTACCGACTTCGCTTCCATCGACCAGGCTGTCAAGACGGCGCGCGAGGCCGCGCCCGGCATGAAGCTGCAGTTCGTCGCCTGGCCGGGGACGGGCTTCAGCAGCAAGCACCACTACGCGGCATTCATCCAGGGCGATACGCCGCTGACCTCGAAGCTGCTCAAGCCGGCGCTGATCGACGCCCAGACCGGCGAGTTGACGGCCATGCGCGACCTGCCTTGGTATGCCCAGGCGCTGCTGCTGTCGCAGCCGCTGCACTTCGGCGATTATGGCGGCCTGGGGCTGAAGATCGTCTGGGGCCTGCTCGACATCGCAACGATCGTGGTGCTGGGCAGCGGCCTCTATCTGTGGCTGGGTCGGCGCAAGACGTCGATCGAGGCGCGGATCGAGGAGCTGGAGCGCGGCGGCGACCTCCCCGGCCCGATCCCGGAGCCCGCCGAATGAGCGGGGCTGACAAGTCGCGCGGCAGATTTCGGAAGGTCTGGGGTGCGCCGCTTGTGCTGGGCGTGCTGGGCCTTGTCGGACTCGTGGCCGCGCTGATCGGCGACGGCGCGCTGGACGCCGTCTCCTACCTCTTGCTGACCGTGCAGCTGGTGGTGATTGCCTGGTACATCGCGCGGCGGACACGGTAGCGGCGCGCGGCGCAGCACCGGCCTCAAACGACCGCGACCAGCATGTGTTCGGCGCTGGAGGGCCGCAGCCCGTCGGGCCTGCCGTCGAAGTAGCGGTCGGTCATCTCGGCGGCCGACAGGCACCCCACGTCGCGAAAGCCGGCATCGAGCGCCATGGCCATGATCTCGGCGGGGGTGAAGAAGCTGATGAACGGCGACCCCATCGCGAGGGCCGCGTCCAGCGTCTTGACGCGGGCGGGCTGTTCGGCGGCCTCGAGCAGCTCGGTGGGAAGCTGGAAGGTCATGGCGAGGAACGAGCCGGGCGCCAGCGCGGCTGCATCGCGGAGCAGGGCCGCGACCGCCTGGCGCGTCAGGTACATGGTGAGGCCGGTGGCCGCCATCACCGCGGGTTCGTCCGGACGGAAGCCGGCGTCCTCGAGGCCCGCGCGCCACGACGCGCCCGCCTCGAAATCGACAGGCACCAGGCGCAGGCTGTCCGGCAGCCCGAAGCCCAGCTCGGTCAGCCGCCGCCGCTTCCAGGCCTGGGGCCCCGGGCGATCGATCTCGAAGACGGTCAGGTTAGCGTCCGGCCTGCGCTGGGCGAAGCTGTCGAGGCCCGCGCCCAGGATCACGTATTGGGAGATGCCGCGTCCGGCATGCTCAAGAGCCAGGTCCTCGACGTAGCGGGCCCGCGCGACCATGCTCGCGCGCACGCGGGCCCGCGCCACCGGGTTCATGTCGGGATGGGAGAGCCAGTCCGCGCCCGGGTCGGCGAGCAGATGGCCGATGTCGTCCTCGATCACATGGGGCGGCGGATCGACGTGAAGATGGAGCGCGCGCCACAGGGCGACGCGCACCGCGGTGGGATCCGGGCCTTGGCCGTCCTGCATGCCTGCCTCCTGGCTGTGCCCGCCCATGATACGCCCGTTCGCGGCAACAAAAAGGGCGGGCCGAAGCCCGCCCCTGCGATCGTTATGCCCGAGCGTCAGGCGGCGACGCGGGTGTCCGCGCCCTCCATCAGGCCGCGCAGCCGCTCGCGGGCGCGGAAGACGCGCGACTTGACGGTGCCGATCTCCAGCTTCAGCCGCTTGCCGGCGGTGGCGTAGGAGGTGCCGTCGATGCCGACCATCTGCAGGATCTCGCGGTCCTTGGGGGCGAGGGCGGTAAACGCCCGATCGAACTCGCGCATCTCCACGGCCTCTTCCTGGCCACCGCGCACGCCCGGATCGAGCCAGTCCTCGAGAGGCACCGCGTGACCGCGCCGCGCCCGGCGACGGACTTCGCTGATGAATTCGTTGTGCAGGATGGTGAACAGCCAGCTCCGGAGATTGGTGCCCGGCTGGAACATGTGGAAATTGCGCAGGGCGCGCTCGAGGCACATCTGGACGACATCGGCGGCGTCGTCGGGATCGCGTGCCAGCTTCTGGGCGTAGCGGCGCAGGGCGGGGATGTGTTCCTCAAGAGAGGCCGGATCGGGTTGGACGTTGGAGGTGCTCAGCATCTGGGATTCCTCTCGATTTGTTTTGCCGGTCAGGTGCTCCCTTACCGGCGTCGTTGATACCTGTCCCAACGCACGAATTGCGGCGGGAATCTGGCATTGGTTCGGTAATAGGGTGTTCCGGGCGCTTTTGATGCGACCTCGGAGAAAGCGGATTGTCTGGATAAAACAAAGGTTTGGCCCAACCCGCCCCGGGTCCTGCAGATCCGGGGCGGGGGCGTTGGCCGTGAGCGGGACAGCCGGCCCGTTACTCGGTGCGTTTAGCGGCGGGAGGCGCGTGCGCGGGCGATGCGGTCGCCGTGGTCGTCCTTCCAGTCGCGGGCCTTTTCCTCGGCCTTGGCGATCTGCTTCGGCTCCATCTGGCCGGCGACCACCTCGCGTGCGTCGGCGGCGGCGCGCGAGCCCTGTTCGGCGGCGAGCGTGTACCACATGTAGGCGGACACATCGTCCTGCTTCACGCCCAGGCCCAGGCGGTACGCCTCGCCGAGCGCGGCCTGGCCCGCGGGGCTGCCGTTCTTCGCGGCTTTCCTGTACCACTTCACGGCTTCCTCCGGATCGGGCGCGGCGGCGGCGTCGGACTTCTCGCGGGGCTCGGCGAGCACCGCGCCGCTGCGCGACATGGCGCCCTCGGCGGTCGCCTTGGCGGGTGTCAGTTCGCCGATATAGAGGTTGCCCATGGTGACCTGGGCGCCCTTGTGCCCGCCCTCGGCCGCCTTCGAAATCCACTTCTCGGCCAGCACCGGATCCTTTTCGACCGCGGCGCCGTTGAGATACATGCCGCCCAGGACGGCGGCGGCGGCGATGTTGCCCTGCTCGGCGGAGGCCTTGATCAGGCGCGCGGCCTCGCCGTCATTCTTCGGCATGCCCTTGCCGTGCAGGTACATCCAGCCAAGCGCGGCCTGCGACCCGCTGTCGCGATCCTCGGCCGCGGCGGCGCAGTGCATCTTGGCGCGGTCGTACTTGCCGGACTGGAAGTATTCGCGGCAGAGGGATGCGGCATCGGGCGAAGCGGCAAACACCGGTGAAGAGGAAGTCAGGTAAACGGCAGCGATGGCGGCACCAGCGGCCAGCGCACCCAGAACACGTAAAGTCGTGCGGGCCCGCCGCAGCTCCGGATCGAGTTCCGAAAAGACCACACTGTTCTCAGTCATGTTTCCGTGTCCCTCGTACACTGTCGGCGATGATGGTTGTATTTGGTTCTTGACAAAAATCATCGCGCTGCATTCGGAAACACAACTCGGGCTTCGGGGGGAAGTTCCCGGCCCGCGGAAAATTATGAAATCGTAACGAAGCGTTAAGAAGATGCCTGGCAGGTCAACGGATGGCGGTGACCCAGCTCCATGCGGGCCTGCTGGCCGCCAGGTCGGCGCCCTCGGCCCGCAGGCGGGCGTTCCAGACCACCAATTCCTCGAACGAGGCCTTTCGGGCCTTGAAGTCTTCGGTGGCGGCCGGATCCTCGAAGCTGACGACGCCGTTCCAGTCGGCCTGGTAGCGGCCACGGTGGGCGCGCAGCAGGCGCAGCATGGCCGACAGGTCGCCAGCGGCGCGGGAGATCAGGTTGACGCGGGCGCCGTAATGGCTGCGGAAGGCGTCCTCGTCCTGGCCGAGGCGGGCGGTCACCTGGCGGCGGACCGGCTCGGAGAGGGGCGCGACGATCCTGCGGCGCTGCTCGGCGAATTTCTCCAGGATGACGTCATAGGTCGACACGGCATCGTGGATGGCGACGGACTTCTCGGCCAGGGCGACGGAGGCGGCGTCGACCGCGGCCGGGTCGCCGATACGCTGCGGCGTCAGCGCCTCCATCTGCGGCCAGGGGCCGAGGGCGGCGGTATGGGCCTCGAGCCGCTCCAGCGCGCTGCGGCGGACGGCTTCCAGCTCGGCGGTCATGGCGAAAGCCTCGCCGGGCAGCATGGCGGCCAGATCGGCGTCGTCGGCGGGCGGCTCGGCGGCGAGCGCGGCAGCGGCCGGGCGCAGCTCGCGCAACTGGCCGATGGCGTCCAGATTGGCGACGACCGCGACACCGGCGACAACCAGAGGCAGGTATTCCCAGCGCACCGGGGCCTTGCTGTTGCGCGAGGCGAGCCACGCGACCAGCACCGCGAACAGGGCGGCGATGCCAAGCTGCGCGCCCAGGCTGCGCTGGATCGCCGGCGACAGATGGTCCAGGTACCAACCGACGCCGGCGGCGGCCGCGACGGCGATGGCAACGGCGACCGGCAGGGCGAAGCGGTCGCGGTGGAACGCTGCGGCGCGCAGGGCCTTCACCCGGGGCGATACCAGCAGCACCCACAACCCGTAGACACCCGCGCCGAGCAGCAGCGACGCCTGGGCGAGGGCGACAGGCTCGGCGGCGGCCGAGGACAGGGCAAGGTCGAGCGCGGTCTGGACGCCGACCACCGTGGCGCAGGCATAGATGACGACGGCGCCGAACCAGGCCAGGTCCGAGCCCTTCATCAGACGGATGCCGGTGACGATCAGCAGGCCCCAGAACGCCGCCTCGAACCACCAGCCAGGAGCCCAGCCGGCGCGGAGCGAGTCCATCACCAGCCAGAGCAGCTGCATGATTCCCAGAGCGGCGATGACGAGCGCGGCGAGGCGCAGGTGGCGTTGACCGGACATGGCCTTTCCCGGTTGCATCGAAGTGGCGGCCACAATAGGCGCGCGCGCCGGGCGTGGCCAGCGCGGAACGGGGGCTGGCGCACGGCGGCAAAGTCGGTAAAGTCATGCCCGCAGAATTCCATGGGGAGATGGACGATGAACCACCCGGCGCCGGTATCGGGCACCGACGACAAGCGGCTGGTCGGCATCCTGGCGACCAGCCCGGACGCCTATGGCGTGTGGGTGGCGAACGGCGAGGGGGACATTCCGTGGGACCGGTTCCTCGATACCGCCGCGTCGGGCGGCTACACCAGCATCGAGATGGGGCCGCCCGGCTATCTGCCGGCCGATCCGGCGCGGCTGCGGGACGAGTTGGGCAAGCGGTCGCTGAGCCTGACCGGTGGTTATGTCGTCGGCATGCTGCATGACCGGGACGGCCGCGCCGAGGCTTGGAAGGAGCTGCGCGAGGTGGGCGCGCTGAGCGCGGCGGCGGGCGCGGAATATCTGGTCTTGCTGGCGCGCACCTCGCGCGGGCCGAAGGGGCGCAATCCGCTGGAAGGCGACGACTGGCGCCGCATGGTCGACGGGGTGCGCGAGGCCGACCGGATCGCACGCGGCGAGTTCGGGTTGACCACGGTCTATCACCCGCATATCGGCCTTGCCGTCGAGACCGCGGCCGAGACCGAGCGGCTGGTGGCCGAAACGGGCGGCGATGTTGGTCTATGTCTCGACGTGGGCCACTTCGCCTATCCGGGCGACGACCCGGTGGCGTTCTACCGGCAATATGCGGGCGTGGTGAAGTACCTGCACCTGCGCGACCTCGACCCGGCGGTGCGGGACGACGCCGTCGCCACCAACAAGGACTTCTGGGGCGCGGTGTTCGGCGGTCTGTTCTGCGAGCCCGGCACCGGAATCGTCGATTTCGACGGGCTGGTGGCGGCGGCCCACGAGGCGCGGTTCGACGGGCCGGTGGTGGTCGAGCGCTCGCTATACGCCCAGCCGCACGAGGTTTCCGCCGAAACGGCGGCGCGGGCGCACCGCTTCTTCAGCGCGAAGGGCTTTGGCGGCTGAGGCTCAGCGACGGGGCTGAAGGCCCGCCTGTTTCATGCGCCACAGCAGCAGGTCGATGCGGTCCTGGCCGAAGAACGGCTCGTCGCCGAACACCATGGTCGGCACGCCCCAGTGGCCCGCATCCTCCAGCGCCTGCTGGTTGGCGGCGAGGCGGGCGTCGTAGCCGTCCGGATCGGCCTCGATCAGCGCGTCGAGCGCGTCGATGTCGAAGCCGGCCCGCGCCACCGCCTGGCGGAGGTGGTCGCCCTCGTTCCAGCCGCGGGTGCCGCTCCACAGCATGGACGAGACCTGATGGGCGAAGCCGATGCCGTCGCCGGTCTCGGCGGCGGCCTGGCCCATGCGGGTGAGGCGGCGGATATGAGGCTGCTCGGCGGCGATCCGGAGGCTCGCCATGTCCTGCACGATGGGATCGGGCTTGGGCCAGCGGAACGGCAGGCCGAGGAATTCCGCGAGGCGCGGGGCGTCGCGCTGGACGTATTTCACCCAGGCCGGGTTGACGCCGGTGAAGAAGTCGGCCTTGCGCACGGCGAGCGGATAGACCGGGCGGAACACCACGGCCACGTCCCAGTCCCGGCCGATCTCCGCCAGCCGGCTGGTGGCGAGGTAGGAATAGGGACTGCGGAACGACCAGAAGACGTCGAACGACAGGGTCATGCCGGCTTCCGCAGGGCGGCGAGCACGTCCTCGGGCTCCATGCGCCTCGTGTAGTCCGGGTCCACATGGGCGTGGATCACCTTGCGGTCGGCACCGACCACATAGGTGGCCGGCACTGGCAGGGTCATGCTGGCATCGCCGTTGAACTTCTCCAGGTCGAGGCCGAACTCGCGGTAGAGCGCCTGCAGCGGCCCGGCCAGGGTGAACGCCAGGCCGAAGGCGGCGGCGACCCTGTTGCCGGTGTCGCTGAGCACGTCGTAGCTGATGGCGTTCTTCTCGGCGGTGCTCATGGCGGTGTCGGGCAGCTCGGGCGAGACGGCGATCAGGCCGGCGCCCAGGTCGACGATCTCGGGCAGCCGGTCCTGCAGCGCCTTCATTTCCAGGTTGCAGTAGGGGCACCAGCCGCCGCGGTAGAAATTGATCACCACCGGGCCGTCCTTCACCAGATCGGCAAAGCGGACGGTCTCGCCGCGCTGGTTGGGCAGCTCGAAATCGGGCACGGTGTCGCCCACGCCCAGGGCGCGCTCGGCGATACCGGAGGCGATCAGGTCGCGGGTCGCGGCCTCCATGATGGCGCGGCGCTCGGCGGGCAGCGCGGCGGCGCGCTCGCGGATCTGCTGCAGCTGGTCGTCGAGGCTCATGGGACTCTCCCGTTGTCGGTTCGGGGAAACCTTACGCCATCGCCGCCGCGCGGGGCAAAGGGAACGGATTCGGCGCGCGTGCTGGAAAACCGGTTGCGGCGGCGCGCCGATCGGGCAAACTGGCGATCCGCACAAGGGAGACGACAACCGATGGCCGTGCTGCTCGCGCACCTGAAGGTGAAGGACGGGAAGGAAGATTATTTCGAGGCGATCCAGAAGGGCCTGTGGGAGCAGACCTGGAAGCACGAGCCGGGCGTGGTGCGCTACGAGCACTATCGCGGCAAGGAGAAGGGTCGGTACTACGCCATCCTGGGCTTCAGGGATTTCGCCGGCTTCATCCGGCACCAGACCGCCGAGTACCACGAGAGCCCGGACTGGGAGAACATCTTCGACGAGGTGGTGTTGGAATGGCTCGACCCGATCCAGGGCTCGAACGATTTGAAGCCTTCCCTCGAACAGGACCTGGGCGACGACCTCACCGAACGGGAGCGCTATTACGTGACGCGCACCTTGCTGACGCGCGAAGCATGGTGGCCGAAGGTCTAGGAGGGGCGCCGATGAGATTGAATCACGGGGAACAAGCCGCTGGCGCGGCTCACCCTCATCCGCCGCCCTTCGCCAAGCTCAGGACGGCACCTTCTCCCCGGCGGGGAGAAGGGTTTCGGCCGAGGCTCCGGCGCAGTCCCTTCTCCCCGCCGGGGAGAAGGTTAGGATGAGGGGTGAGCGCGAAGCGCTTCGCGGCCGTCAGCCGCCGGCGACCCGGCCTTCCCGGCTACCGGCCTAGGAGAGAAATCATGGGGATCAAGGAAGAGTACAGCCGCGCCGGCGCCCGCCTGCTGGCGCATGTAGAGAACGGCACCACCGACTGGGGCCCGAGCGTGCGCAAGGTGCCCGTCGATGATTACCTGAACGCCGAGCGCTGGGAAAGGGAGATGGAGCAGATCTTCCGCCGCCAGCCGCTGCTGCTGGCGCTGTCGATCGAGCTGCCCGAGAACGGCAGCTACAAGACCATGGAGGTGGCCGGCCGCCCGGTGCTGATGACCCGCGGCAAGGACGGCCAGGTTCGCGCGTTCCTCAACGTGTGCTCGCACCGTCAGGCGCTGGTGGTCGAGACCGCCTGCGGCAAGGCCAGCCGCTTCACCTGCCCCTATCATGGCTGGACCTTCAACGGCGAAGGCAGGCTGGTGGGGCTCGCCGACAAGCAGAAATTCGGCGAGGTGGATACGGCCGATTTGAACCTGGTGGCGCTCCCCTGCGCCGAAATGGCCGGCATGGTGTTCGTGACCCTGACGCCCGACGCGCCGTTCGACCTCGATAAATTCCTCGCCGGCTTCCTGCCCGACCTCGCCTGGCTGGGCTTCGAGAGCTGGTATCATCATCGCACCAACGTGATCAAGGGCGCGTGCTGGAAGGTGGTGACCGACGGTTTCCTCGAGGGCTATCACTTCGCCACGGCGCATCCCGACACGATCCATACCAGCACCAAGTCGAACGTGATGACCTACGACTTCTTCGGGCCGCACCAGCGGGTCGGTTTCGCGCGCCAGAACATCCTGGAAATGAAAGGCACGCCCGAGGACGAGATGTGGACCAGCGAGGGCGCCCATTTCGGCTTCGTGCGCTTCGTGTTCCCCAATGTGGCGTTCTCGCTGAGCCGGGGCGGCGGCGGCACCTTCACCCAGATCATCCCGGGCGCGCGGCCCGAGGAGACGGTGGCCTACCAGCACCTGATCTTCGCCAAGGCGCCAACGAACGACGCCGAGTTCGCCGAATGCGAGCGCATCGCCGATTTCTACAAGGAGGTGGTGACGCGCGAGGATTTCGAGCTGGGCTTCCGCATCCAGAAGGGCCTCGAATCCGGCGCCTACGAAGCCATGACCTTCGGGCGCAACGAGTGGGGCAACCAGCACCACCACGCCAGTATCGATAGCTTCGTGCTGGACCCTGCGCCGCTTCGCAAGGTGGGCTGACCCATGAACGACCAGACCAACACGCCAAACACCCCTGGGGAAGATAATGGCGCCCCGAAGGAAACCCTGTTCGACGGCGCCGTGCAGCAGTGCCCCTACATGCTCTATGACAAGCTGCGCGAGGAGGCGCCGGTCTACAAGGACCCGGTGACCGGCATGTATGTGGTGACGCGCTACGACCTGGTGCGCCAGGTGCTGATGGACCCGGACAATTTCATCGCCTCGCGCCGGCACGACAACCGCGACCAGATCGGCAGCCTGCACCAGCAGACCATCGTCAAGGAGTTCCAGGAGAAGGGCTGGGTGCCCGGCAAGTCCGTGGGCCAGTATGACGAGCCCGAGCACAGCGCCGTGCGCTCGATCTTCGACAACACCTTCCGCGCCGGCAAGATGAAGGATTTCGACGACACCATCCGCGCCGTGCTGAACGAGCTGTTCGACGGCTTCATCGACACCGGCCATGTGGAATGGATCAGCCAGGTGGCGATCCCGCTGCCGATGATGGTGTTCGCGACGCAAATGGGCGCGCCGCGCGAGGACCTGGCCATGATCCGCCACTGGACCGACGCGTGGGTGAGCCGGCTGGGCATGATGCTGCCGCCCGACGAGGAGATGGAGACGGTGAAGCTGCAGATCGAGGCGCAGCACTATTTCCAGCCGAAAATCGAGGCGCTGCGCGGCAAGCCGGACGGCAGTTTCTTCAGCGACCTCGTCAACATGGAAGTGCCGGGCTGGGGCCGCACCCTGACCGATAACGAGATCCACGCCCATTTGATGGGCGACACCTTCGTGGGCGGCGGCGAGACCACCAGCAACGCCTTCGGCGGCGGCATCCGCCTGCTGATCGAGAACCCGGACGTGTGGGCGCTGCTGAAGGCCGACCCGGACAGGCACCTCAACCGCTTCGTCGAGGAGATGCTGCGCCTCGAAAGCCCGGTGCAGGGCCTGACCCGCTTCGCCGCCCGCGACGTGGAGATCGAAGGCGTCATGATTCCGGCCGGCGCGACGGTGGGCGTGCAGTATGCGGCGGCCAACCGCGATCCGGAGAGGTTCCCGGCCCCGGAAAAGTTCGACCTCGACCGCAAGAACGCCGGCGCCCATTTGGCCTTCGGCTCCGGCGTGCACCACTGCCTGGGCGCGGCGCTCGCCCGGCGGGAGCTGTACTGGTGCTATCGCACCGTGGTGGAGCGGTTCGAGGAATTCTGGCTGGAGGGGCAGGAGGGGTATGAGTACGAGCCGAACCTGTTTTTGCGGCGGATGAAGCGGCTGGAGTTGGGGTTCAGGAAGCGTAAAACCGGCACGTAAGCAGCATTCAATGGCCCACAGATCTCGCGGTGGGGATTAGCGCACTTTCGCGGAGATAGCCAAGTGGGCCGCCGAGGATGGCTGTATCGAGCACTATGATCGGCTGACGCTTTTGTATGTCGCGAAGCGTCGGGTGTTCCCACGCGAAGAAGGATAGGTGTGGAATCCCATCCTTCGCCGGAGCATGCAAATGCGTCGCATCAAGGAATGTCAGTGGATAGAGTCACTCCAGAAGCCCGCAGCCGAAACATGGTACGCGTGCGCGGTAAAGACACTAAGCTGGAGCTAGAGGCCCGACGATCGGTCTTTGCAGCCGGGTTCCGATACCGTCTGCATGCGAAAGAGCTGCCCGGTAGGCCGGACTTGGTCTTACCTCGCTACCGCACCGCGGTTTTCGTTCATGGGTGCTTCTGGCATGGTCATGACTGCAAGAAAGGAAAGCGGCCAGCATCCAATACTGACTTCTGGAATTGGAAGCTCGACCGAAACATTGCGCGCGACCGAGAAAAACTAGATGAACTTAAAGCGACCGGATGGACAACATTCGTGGTCTGGCAGTGCAGCCTGAAGGATGATGTTTCTCGCCTAGTCCGACAACTCGAAGCTCAACGGTCTAACGAATTAACCAGGTAGGAAGCGAAGTATTGTGCCAGTTTTGGAGGCACGGCGTTGCCGATCATCCGCGCTACCGGCTCGATCTGTTCAGTAGGATAGAAGACGTAGTCATCTGGAAAGGACTGTAGCGCAGCGGCTTCGCGCAGCGATATTCCTCGCTGCTGAGATGTATCAAAATGTCCATATCGGCCGTTCGATATACTGTGGCATTTGGTAGTTATTGTGGGGGACGGCCGTGATGGGTGCATCCGCGTGTAGACGTCGGTGAAGCAGCGCGTATTAAGCTTGCTGTTGACCTTTCGATGGCAATCCAGCGAGAGGTCGCCGTGGTCTGTCCGTTCAAGGTACGCGTTCGACTCTCCGGGCTTCGCGGCGGCGATCCGCTTTAGGTTCAGCTCGCTCAGGGTACGGGCCCGATGGTTCGGAACATCCGCGTGCGTTTCGCCGGCGGTGATCGGCGGGAAGTGGGAGATTGCGTCGGCGACGGACATCAAGGTCGCGTCGGGATCGCGCTCAGGGACTAGCAGTTCGCTGAGCAGCAAGTCAGCGGTCCGCTCGCTCCTTACCAAGTCTCGACGGACCGCGATCAGGATGCTGCGCTTCCGAAACTGCGGGACACCGAACTTCGACGTGCAGACTACTTTGCTCCCGGTCGCATAGCCCAACTCTTCTAGGCGGTTTCGAAATGCGTCCCAAATCCCGCCGTAGCGCAGATCCTTAATCCCCGCCACGTTTTCGGAGAGGATAAGTTCAGGCTTAAAGCGCTCTACTAAGGTCGCCGCTTCGCTGAGCAAATTTCGATCACGCGCGCGTCCTTCTCGCCGATCGTCGGTGAGCGCTTTGCGAGACAGCTTAGTAAACGGCTGACACGGCGCGCAGATCGCGAAAAGGAGGGGAGCGCTTGGCGCCTTCGCTCTATAGCTCGGGATCAGGTGCTCAAGCTCGTCGACCAGCGCCTCCTGGTCGCCGTAAGGGTAATCCTCTGTTCGCGGAAAAATGTCATACTCGAGGAACCGCGAGCAGCAGTAGTCGATGCTGTTGTTCGGATTGTTCTCGCTGTAGGTGTCAGCGCAGCGCTTGTCCTTGTCGATCCCCGCAATGACGTAGCCGCCTGCGTCAATTAGGCCTCGGGTAGTCCCGCCCGCGCCGCAAAAGAAATCGACGGCCAGGAAGCGAGGTTCGGCGCTAGGTGCCTTCGCCCCGGTCGAGCGCGGTTTCGTCATTACATGTTGGCCTTGATGAGCTGGATGTCCCGCTCTGAGAACACCCGCCAGTTGTTCCTGTCCCTGCGCACATCCTTGATGCGCTTTTCCTTGATCCATCGAAGCAGGGTCGACTTCGATATCCCTAGTTCGGTCGCCGCCGCCTCAGTTGAGAAGGTCCGTTTTTCAGCCATGGCGCTCCCCAAGCGCGGATGAATATATTTGAATATACTCGAATGGCAGAAATCCGCAAGCTTGCTGCCGCTCTACGCATGCACCCGGACCCGAAGCGCATTGTTTGATGCACAGGAGGCTTGAAATATTTCGTAAATATGTAAAATGTACGTACTGATGGTGGAATGGAGTGCATCATGGTACGGGAATCAGACAGAGATAAGTTCGTAAAGCTCGCTGAAGCGAGGGTAAATAAGGCTATCAAGGACCTTCAGCTCATCGGGAACCTCTCAAATCGGTCGAACTACGACTACACGGACGCCGATGTGGAGATGATCTTCAAGGCGCTGTCGCAGGAAATGGCAGCCTGCCGGAAGCGCTTCGAGATGTCCAAGCCGAAGAATGGTTCGGCGGGCTTCAAATTGGGGGCGCGACGATGAACTCGAAGGAGCTGTGCCTAGCGCTGCTTGAGGCGGAATCCGAGAAGGAGGCGCTTGAGATTATGCAGGGCTCGGCGGAGATGGGCGATCTTGCAAACTGGAAGCCACTCGACGGCAGAGAGACCAACTTCAACGTGACGTCGAATCAGGCGTCGGATGGCGGAAAAGCTCTGACCGAGCTGATGACCAACATGGTCGACGCAGTGCTCCTGAAGGCTGCGTTGCAGCGCGGAGTGGATCCGAAGTCGCCTGCCGCGCCGAAGACGATGTACGAGGCGGTCGATAAATTCATTAAGAACCTCCACGGCGGCAAGCTCGTCAATTTGGATCCCAAGGACGCCTGGCTGAAGGACTTCGCTCAGAAGAACTTGGTCATCGGCGTGACCGGTGCGAGGTCGAAGAGGGAAGGGCTTCCTTGCTACACCTTTGTTGACAACGGAGAGGGCCAGAATCCAGATGCGTTCGAGGATACCTTCCTGTCGCTGAGTGCTGGCAACAAGAAGAGCATCCCTTTCGTCCAGGGCAAATTCAACATGGGCTCGTCCGGCGTGCTCGGGTACTGCGGCCGTCACTGGCTGAAGCTGATCGTCTCCCGGCGCTATGACGCCCAAGGTCAGTGGGGTTGGACGATCATGCGCCGCCGCCCTGGCGACAAGGAAGCCCTCCCCGTAGCGGAGTATTTCGTCTGGCCGGACGGCAAGATCCCGCGCTTCAAGGCAGAGGACATCTTCCCATTCCAAACAAGGAATAAGAAGCGGTACGACGGCGTCCACCTGACCACCGGAACGATCGTGAAGCTTTACGATTACCAGGTCGGCTCGAAGTTTTTGAACTTCCGCGGTTCTCGCGAGGCGCTGAATGAGAATCTGGTCGAGACTATCCTTCCTTTCCGCATCTTGGACCTTCGGCAGACACCGGACCCAAAGCGCACGGGAGATCGTGCTCTCGGCGTGGATCCGCGCGCATTCTATGGAATGGAGTTCTTGCTGCTGAACTCGCATCGAGAAGACGATGCCGATGATGAGGAGGATGCTGCAGGCACAAACCGCATCTTCGTAGGCAAGTTCTCTGATCCCGACCTTGGCACGGTTTCGATCAGCGCGATCGCTCTCAAGCGCGATCTGCCTGGCTGGCTCAAGCCCAACTATTCGAACCACCGGGTCTTCCACGCTGCCAACGGCCAAGTCCAGTTCAAGCAGACCCGAGGGTATCTCTCACAGTGCGGCTTCCCCGCTCTCAAGGACCGAGTTGTCCTCGTCGTTGACGCTAGCGATCTCAGCTTCAGCGCCCACAACGAAGTGTGGAAGGGCGACCGCGAGCACATCCGCAGCACCATCGACGGCGAGCGCTACCGCGAGCTCGTGACGAGCACGATTCGGGAGTCGGCTGAGCTCAAGGAAGTACAAAACAGGGTCGCGCAGGAAGAGCTTGAGCGAGCGTCGAAGGCCGAGAGCAACAGTCTGTTCCAGAAGCTTGTTGACCGGGACCGCACGCTTGCTGGCCTCCTGTCGAGCCGAGACCCGACTATCCGTCTCCCATCGTCCGGCGGCGGCGCCCCCGGCCACGACGGCGGGGAGGAAGAATATGATGGCGAGTACAGCCCGACGTTCGTGCGGTTCGAGGAGAAGTTTGCGGGTGATTTGACGATTCCGATCAATCGCACGCGTCCTCTCATCGCACGGACGGACGTAGAGAACGGCTACCTGCAACGCACCGACAATCCCGGACGCGTCTTGCTCGGAGAAGAGATGCGTGATCACTTCATCATCCGAGAGCATCTAAAGGACGGCAAGCTCACGCTGTATTTCACTCCCGCCGAAGCGAAAACCAAAGTCGGACAGACTTATCACGTCCGGGTCGGACTCCATGACGAAGCCATGGCGGAGCCGGTCTATACCGAAGAGATCGCAATCATTTTTGCCGAGGAAGCAGAGGCGACCGAAGACACGCGAAAGCGCGAGAAGAAGGAGAAAAAGAGCGGCGATGAAGGAGACAATGCCGGCAAAGGCAAGGATGCTCCCACCCACGGATTGCCGAAGGTCATCTTGCTCACTAAGGATGGTCGGGGGATCGAGAACTACGTCACGGAGCAGTGGCCCGAAGATTTCTCGGAAGCGGACGGAGGCTTGATTGAGGATCTCGGAGGCGGCGAGGTGATCTACAAGGTCAACTATGACAACGCCTACCACCTCAAGTATAAGCTTGGGCAGCATGGCTCTGTCGCCCGAGAGGTCGTCACCGAGAAGTACATTCTCGGAATGCGTATCGTCCTGCTTGGCTACGAGCACGCCTTTCGATCCATCCAGAAAGCGAAGGGGAGCGAAGCGGAAGGCTTGGCAGAGTATGCCGACGATTTCCGCCGAATGGCTGCGCGGGGAGCGGCTTCCACAGTGCTGGCCTTAGCAGAGAATCTCCCAAAGATCGTGGACGCGTCATCCGTTCAAGTAGACGTAGAATAGAATCGTATTCTCCAGGCAGTCGCCGATCGGCTGGAGCATGCGCTGCGGCTCGACGTGACCTTTATTGTCGAACGCCTCTTGAGCTCACTGCCTCATCACTAACTCGCGCGCTGGTGCAGCCTAGCCGACAAGTGGATGGCCGAGATGAATGATATGCAGACGTCTTACGGCCATCTATGGCCGCTCAAGTCCATGCGGTTGATTTGAGTCTGTAAGGCGCCTCATACGAGCCTTACCTTCAGTTCTTCAAGCGTTCCTAGCGCAAAAGAAGTCAGCTGCACCCGGTCAACGCCATGCCCCTCCAAATCCAGCAACGCCTGCGCCACGCTCCCCGACTCCCCCACGAACCGTGAGAAGAAACCGCTCCCCAGCGCGGCCTTCAGCTCCCTCACCCTCGGCTCATCCCCCGCCGCCACCATGATGTACGTCCCCAGCGGCACGTCCGGCCGCGCGGCCCTTGCCCGCGCCACGGCGTCCCTGAACTCGTCCTCGGTGATGCTGGCGTAGACCTGCATGTCCAGCGTGCCGCCGCGCAGCGCCCGGCCGCTGGCGGTGATTTCCAGGCGGTCGACCAGGGGAGTGATCTCGCGCAGGGCCCTGGGGCCGCTGGCGGAGCCGATCAGGGTGGGCGGGGTGGCGGGGACATTGGCCATGGGCGGGCCCTCCATGTCGACCTGGTAGTGCTCGCCCTGGAAGCGGCAGGTGCCGGTGCGCAGGAGCTGGCGGACGATGGTGAGGGCTTCGCGATACATGCTCACCCGGTCGCCGCCACCGGGGAAGGGGCGGCCGGTGCGGGTCATCTCGTCCTCCAGCCAGCCGGCGCCCAGGCCGGGCTCGAACCGGCCGCCGGAGAGGGCATCGAGGGTCAGCGCCGCCTGGGCGAACTCCACCGGATGGCGGAACAAATTGTTGGCGAAGGACGAGGTGAGGCGGATGCGCGTGGTCGCCGCGGCCATGGCGGCGAGGGTCACGAACACGTGGGGATAGGTGCTTTGTCCGACCCAGAGGTGGTCGCTGGCGCAGATGCCGTGCCAGCCTTCCTGCTCCATCTGGCGGGCCCAGGCGACGGGGTCGAGGCCGCCCTTCGACGAGCTCAGGGAGACAGGGAAGTTGGGCCAAAATTCCATTTAGTGCCTCGCAATGTTTCGCGGTGTTTCAGCATGTCCGGCGCAATTGGCTCGAGTCGGAGTAGGCACGCCGCATAACGTTTCTTGGTGTCTCACTACATCGCATGTAGAATGTGGGGGAAAATGTGGACCTGCCCCATGCCCAAAAAGGCCCAGCCTCACCCTGTCAATAAACTCAACGCAATGACTGTAAAGTCAGCGGGACCGGGGCGCCATGCCGATGGCGGCGGCCTCTACTTGGAGGTTGACGAGAGTGGGGCGCGGCGCTGGGTGCTTCGAACAGTCGTTCTCGGAACGCGCAAGGATATTGGCCTCGGAAGCAATCGGCTCGTCACCCTAGCTGAAGCAAGGGCGGAGGCGACCAGGATGCGGCGCATAGCCCGAGCTGGGGGTGACCCGCTTGAAGAACGCAGGACCGCAAAGCTGGAGGTGATGACGTTTGACCAGGCCGCTACCGCCACCCGCGACAAACTGAAATCCGACGCCGAGAAGGCGAAGAAGCCATGGGGTGAGCGCCACACCAAGCAGTGGCTTCAAAACATCCTCGATCATGCGAGCCCAACCCTCGGCGCCAAGCGGGTCGGCTACGTGACGCACACGGACATTTACAACGCGCTCGAACCGATCTGGCAAAGCCAAGGGCCGACCGCCGCCAAGGTGCTGGAAAGGATCGGCATGATCATGTCCTGGGCGAAGGCGACTGGCCGGCGCACGGGCGACAACCCCGTCAACGAGGCCCGAATCCTGCTCGGGAAGCAACTGCACGAAACTCAGCACAACCCGGCGATCCCGTTTCCGGAGATCCCCGCCTTCTACCAGAGGATAGATGACCTTGAGGAGACTCCGGCCGTCAAGCTGGCGCTGCGCTGCTTGATCCTCAACGCCAGCCGCCCCGCCGAAGTGCGATTGGCCAAGGTGAGCGAGATCGACTTGCAAAACGCTTCGTGGGAAATCCCCGGAGAACGGATGAAGAGCCGAAAGCCCCACCGCATACCGTTGTCCGTCGAGGCCCTTGCAGTCGTCCGAGAAGCGCTGAACCTTCATCGAACGGGAGAGTACCTGTTCCCCGGCCAGAAGCCGGCCGCTCCGATCCACCGTGACGCCCTACTGGTGGCGATCAAGCGCGCCGGGTATGAGGCCACTTCGCACGGCTGCCGCAGCAGCTTCCGAGATTGGGTGCGCGAAGCCAGCACGTTCGAAGATGCGCTCGCCGAGGCAGCGCTGGCCCACAAGCTGAAAGACCGGACGGTGCGATCCTATGCGCGCGGCACGTTGTTCGAGAAGCGCCGGGAAATGATGGCAGCTTGGGCAGAATTCCTCACTGGCACGAATGCCAACGTGATTGAATTTAAGAAGGCCGAGGCGTGAATATGGAAATCCCCCCGCAGATGTCGTCACCGGATTTAACTTGGTTTCCCGCTGCCGACTTTGAGGAATGGGCCTCTATGCCTAATTGGAGCTCAGACGAGTTCACGTCCCTGATTTTAGGGCGCGACCCCTGGAGAACCAATCTTGAAGCAGTCAACTATTATAAATCGTCAGCCTTTTCTCAGCGCTGGCACAAGATGCGAAGCAGGGTGTGGCGGTCTTGTGCCGAGGGCGATCTTGACTACCTCAGAAACAAGCCGGTCAAGTGCGTTGAGTGGGCTCAGTCTTATGGCGTTCAGGTCCCACCAGAGCTGACGGCTGCTGTTGAAAGGGTTCACGGCGCGATCCGCCAGGTGGAGGACTTGCAGCGTGACCTCGCTGTCACCAAGCAAGACTTGGCTCGCGCGCAAGCTCGCATTGTGGAGCTTTTGGACCGAGCGCCAACCGAGTTCGACGTTGATCCCGATGTCGACCGCAAGGCTATGGACAAACGGGCGCGCGACACTGCGGGTGCAATCATCGGGCGGTTGATGATTTTAAAGTACGGCCCCGGATGGTTTGAAAATGAAGCGATCCTTCGCACTGCATACAACGAGATTCTTGCCGAGAAGCCAGGTGGCGCAAAGGTGGACATCAAGACTCTCAAAACGTGGCTGACGGGCTCCACGCTACTAGGTCCCAAAACCCGGAAATAAAGTTATTTCCGAGATATTTCCTCTATTTCCCAACGGCTTAGAGACTGAGCGCATAGTGCCCCGCTAGGCTTCATGGTGTCTCAACCATGGAGCATCCCAATGAATGAAGACGACGGCCTCCCCAAGTCCGGCTTTGTCCGGATCGACGACGTAGTAGGCCCGGGCAAAATGTTCCCGTTCTCCCGAGCAACGCTCTACAGGATGATCGGTCGCGGTGAGTTCCCGCGCCCCGTACCTATCGGAAAACGCGCTGTTGGCTTCCCCGTCGATGAAGTCCGCGCCAAGCGGGACGAAGCCAGGCAAGCAGCCTGACCCCACAAATGGAAAACCCCGCCGTGTCAGGGCGGGGCTCCGGAACTTTCATCCACGACGATGGAAAGCATTCGAGGTGACGAATATACCCCGCAGCCGCTCACGCGGCAACATTCCTCAGTTCCCCGCCGACACCGAAGCACAGACCCTAGCCACCGCCATCCTGGCCGCAGGAGGCGCGGCAGCCCGCGAGAACCGGGCGTTCCTGCAAGTTGTGGCTGCCCATGGAAGCCTTAGCCTAGACGGCCGAGCGCGCCTCGGGGCAATGGCCCAAGGAGTCGGCGCATGACGGAGCCCGAGGACATCGAGGTTGCGTCCATCCGCCAGCATGAGACGCACGTGGTCAGGGTGCTGTTGCGTACCTTTGATGACCGCCTGCTGCTGGTGGTTCAGTCAGGCCGCCGCGACGGACTCGTGATCCACCCCACGTCGAAAGAGATCGCCGCAAGGCATGGCACTTGGAAGCGGGTTCTTCCCCAAATCTCGTCCGCACTCGACCTGATGGAAGCGCAGGCGAAGGACGAGGGAGGGCCGACGCTATGAACAGCGACGACCTCGAGGACGAGCTGGAGGCCGCCTGTCTCTCACAACCCCTTGCCGTGACCGACGCCCGCCTGCGCCTTGTGCGCGCCGGTACGCCGCTGGCGGCCCTCCAAGGCCCATTCCCAGTAGGCTGGACGACCATCGAGGCGGATGCTGGACTCTACCAGCCATGCCCCGGCGGGCGCCCCGCGTTCATCATCCCCGAACCCATGAACATCAGCGCCGATTGGGCAAACCCAGATTGGCGTGTCATCGACCTGGTGGCGGTCATTCCAAGTCCGCTGGCGACCTTCACCCGGCGCGGCATTGCGTGGTGTTTGGGACGCGGAAACGTGGAGCGAGCCGTCTACAGCGGCGAGCCCCTGACTGTCCACCGGACACCTTTCAGCTGGCTCAGGGCCGAACGGCAGGGAATAGCCATCATCGAGCCCGACGAACTCGCAACCCGTCTCAGCTGGTGCAACGCCATCATTGGGCAGGACCTGGCCCATGCCAGAGAACTGCGGGATCTTCTAGTTCCGCCCGAAATCACAATTCCGCAAGTGCTGGTCCCGCCCCAGCCGGAGGCTGCCTATGTCTGAAGGATTCCGCCCCGTCGATGACTTCGACCTTCCCCCCCGGCAGCCACTTTACAGGGATGCCGAGCCCGAGCGTTCATTCCCCACGGGGCACCTCGGCACTATGGTTGACGACATGATTGCCGCCGTCACCGCGCGCACGCTGGCTCCCGTCGCCATATCCGGGCAGAGCGTTCTCGCTGCAATTTCCATGGCGGTGCAGGGGCACGCGGATGTAATCCTGCCCACTGGCCAGCGCAGACCATGCAGCTGCTTTTTCCTGACCGTGGCCGAGACTGGCGAGCGGAAAAGTGCCGTCGATCACTACGCCCTGAAAGCCGTCCGCGACCACGAGGACGAGTTGCGGGCGAGCTATGACGACGATTACCGCCGTTACAAGGATCGATTGGCTGCCTACGAGAAGGCCCGCGACCAGATCGAGAAAAACAAGAAGCTGGGCCAGGACGACACTGTAAGGGAGTTGCAGGCCCTTGGAAGCCCGCCGGCCGCACCCCTTTCACCTTACCTGACATCAACCGAGCCAACGCTGGAGGGGCTGACAGGGCGGCAGATGCGGGATGGCCACCCATCCTTGGGCGTGTTCAGCGCCGAGGGCGGCCAGTTCATCGGAGGCGTTGCCATGAGCGCTGACAACCGACTGAAAACCGCCGCGGGGCTTTCTGGACTATGGGACGGCGACCCGGTTCGACGCGTGCGAGCCGGAGATGGTGTCTCGACCTTGTACGGCCGGCGGCTTGCCTTGCACCTGATGGTGCAGCCCGGAGTCGCGGCCCAGGTGTTCAGCGATCCGGTCCTGAAGGATCAGGGGTTGCTGTCCCGCCTGTTGGTGGTCGCTCCGGCTCCTATCTCTGGCACCCGGACATGGAGAGAGGTGGACCCTGGCACCGGCCCGATGCTCGACCGCTTCAATGCTCGGATGCGGCATATCCTGAGAACCCCGCCACCGCTCGCGGAAGGCACAAGGAATGAACTCCATCCTAGACCAATCCCGATGGATGACAGAGCTGCAGCACTGTGGGTGGCCTATTACAATGCCGTCGAGGAAAGATTGGGAGAGAGCTGCCCGTATCGGGCAATCAAGGGCTTGGCAAACAAGCTGCCGGAGCACGCGGCAAGGCTGGCTGCATGTCTTGCGCTGTTCGACGATCTGGACGCCGCGGCCCTGACCGGTGACTGGATGGCTGCCGGGATCGAGATGGCGGAACACTACGCCAGCGAAGCCCTTCGCCTGATAGACATCGGGGCGACCAATCCGGACCTCCTATTGGCTGAGAAGGTGAGCCAGTGGGCACAGAAGCAGGGTAAGGCCTTCAGGCTCCCCGACCTGTATCAAAAGGGACCGGCAGCCGTCAGAGACGCAGCCACCGCCCGCAGGATCGTCGGCATCCTCAAGGACCATAGGCACTTCATCGAGGATGGGGATTGCTATCTGTTCAATCCCGGTCCCGGCTCCGAGATCAGGCCGAGGCGCAGGGTAAGCCCGACCGTGGGGGCGATATGATGAACGCCGTGTTCGACCCATGGGCGACGCTCGAAAATCTGAAATCGCAGTCTCCCCCTGCTAATCCTGCTAAAACTGCTAAAACTGCTAAAATCACCCCGCCCACACCATCAAGGCCGATCCCGCCCGAGTGGCGCGACGGACTGGTCATCCTGAAGGCCATGCCGTGCCCGACAGGCATCAACGCCGACCGCTGGCGCCGGGCAGTGCAGGACGTGGCCGACTTCATGGCGATGTGGGGCGAAGCGGCCCGCCAATTGGGCTGGTCCGACATCCTACTGTTCGGCGTCGACCCCCATGCGCCGGAGCAACGCTTCGACAACGCTGGTGCCTGCTGGTTGCTGGACGGGCGCGGCGTCGTGGCAGTGACCGAGAGCCGCATAGCGGTGCGGTCCCGCCGAAGCCGTCTCTCCTACGTCTACAGGCACTCAGCGCCGTCCGGTGTGCTGCTGTGGCAGTTGGGGAGGGTGTGATGCCGAAAGCCTACCTGCGGGTGTCACCGTTCATCGTGGACTTCATGCCTGGAGAGCCGGGACCGACGCCCATTTGGGGCCTCGATCTGGTCCTGGGCAACATGACGGAGCCATTGGATGGAACCGGCGACGTATGGACTATCTACCAGATAGCCCGCGCCCACGCCGCCAAAAGTGGCCTCCCGGTCATCTTCGATCTGGCCCGGCACGGTGAGGAAGTCATGAACCTAACAGGGAGGTCTCCCCATGCTCAGAGCGAATGAACGCGGCTCAATGCCCTGTAATCGTGCTACAATCGAGGCAAGAGGTTCATCATGGACAAGCCGCAGAAAAGCATCCTCATGACGCCCAACGGTCCGGTTGAACTGAAGTTCGATTTCGACGCCGCGAGAGCACACGCGCCAACCCTGTGGGGCTTGGACAAGATCCATTTCGGCATCGTGCTGGATATCGGCTTTGCAATGGCTATGGTCGACGGCTGGGAAAGATTCCGGACGTTCGCCAGGCTATTCGAGAGCTACGCCAACGACCCGCCAGAGGGTGCTTTCGTCCCATGGGAGCATCTGGTTACGGCGGCCATGGAGTTCATGGGAAAGCCGAGGATCGACAGCGTTCCCGTTGCCATGATGTACGCCTGCTCAGACGTGAGCATATGGCGAGAGCAGGCCCTGCGCTGGATGCACAGAACCGGCAATGCCCGGTTTTTGGAACTCATCAGGGATTGTGATGGAACGGTAGAGGCATTCATAAGGGGCCACGACGAGCACGGCCCCCGACAGGTGCATTAGTCAGCAACCGTGTACTCGCCCTCGAGTGTTAGGCTGCCCAGCCTGGAAAGGGCGCTGTCTACAGTGACGGTAAGGTTGATGTCCTGCTGGTCCGACCACGCGCGCACATCGACGTGCTTGCCGAGCTGGTCGATGAAGCGCGAAGCAACATTGGCCGCTTTCACATCAACTACCACGTTCCCATCCTCGCCAATGCCGACCGCAGCACGCTTGCTGGCCTCGTACATCAGCCGGGTTTCCTGCAACACATATGTCTTGTCGATGACCGTTGTTTCCCTCACCAGCGCGGCGGCCGCTTCTGAGTGAAGCTCGCGGACCCGCTGTTGCACACTTTCAAGACCGTTTATCCGAGTAGCGTTTCCTGAGTTGCGGGCGTACCCGGCGCGTTCATGGGCATCTATTGGCCGAGCGCCCTTGAACAGTTCCTGGGCCATCTTCTCATGTCGTGAATTGTGAAGAACGGGCATGGCCTTCCCTTACGCTGATACCGCATTGAACGTCGTCGCCCGAGAGCGCATCATGCTGCCATAGACGGGAGCAATGATATGGACCCGGCCAACGTGATAATTGGAACTGTGGTGGTCGTAGTGGCCCTGTGGCTGCTGGTCGCGGCAGTTCATGCGGTCTGGACCGCCGGCCGCCTGGTGTTCGGCGCAGGCAGACTTGCCGCTGAACATGGACCCAGCATCGTTGCTGTTCTGCTCCAGGGCTACATCGGCGGCGGCCTCGGTCGAACGGTCGCGCTTTCCCTGCTGACCATAGCCGTCCTGCCGATTGGCCTGCTCGCGGCCTTCGTGATCGGCGCGCACGATCTGGACTGACTTACCGGGCATATGCCGGTTCCATGTTCGGCGCCATGTCTCGGACGGGCCGTTCTTCGCGGTCTTGTGACTGGATGACGCCGGCCGGGAGGCGCGCATTTGGCGCTTCCGGGTCGATTGACAGGCCGATGTGCCACAGACGGCGGCGCAGCCGTTCCCGCATGGCCTTGTTCGCCGGATTGGACTGAGAGCGTACGATGTCGCGGGCAACCTCGGGATCATACAGCGCCTCCCGCCACACGCGGTCTCCCTGTTCGTTTGCCTTCGCCCGCAGCCATTGCAGGCCCCTGGCCGGGACTTCGTAGAACGCCGAGCTCCGTCCACGCTCGACCGCGCGCCAGCTTGCCGCGAGGGAGGGCAGAGTGGAGCCCAGTGCACCCTCGAAAGCGGCGAATGGGCTTGCGTCGAACGGCTGGCCGGAGGGCGCCGGAACCCGATTCACCATGGCCCGCGCCTCGGCGATCAGCTGGATGTCCGCAAGGTGCTGCTCCGACAGTATCGCGGAGAGCGATTGCCTGTTGTCCGACAGGAATTTGACCGTTGCGGCGGGATCATCGAGCGGCACCCGATCCCACACCGCCTGTCTCAGACCGGCCATGGCGTCCTTGTCGTTCCGCAGTCGTCCCACCAGCCGACGAGCAATGCCGGGATTGCGAACGGCCTCGTCAATGACGGATTCGGGAGAGCGTGCGCCAATCTCGACAGCGGCAAGGCGCTTTTCCATCACCGACCGCTCGACTGCCTTCCGGCGACCCTCGAGCTGGGCTTGCCGCGTGAGAACGGCATCATTGGCAGCCTGGATATTATCCACCATCCCCTTTAGGTACGGGCTCTCGTCCACCAGAGATCCATACTGCCGCCTCCACGCTTCCAGTAGGCGCGGCTCAACCACGAAGTTCCGCACCGTCGCCTTGCGGAGTGAATCCAGCGCCGTGGCTTCAAGGGCTTCCATGCCCTGAATGTATTCGGGGCTGGCCGGGTCCAGCGTCTGCAATGCTTTGGTATAGGCCCGCACCCCCGAGACGTTCCCCGGCTTCCACAGATCGGTTGCGATATCCTCGGGCGTGCTTTTCAGGAAGCCTTCATTGTCCTTGGCGCCGAAAGCGCGCACGTTTGGCTCTCTGAACGGCAGGACGTACTTTTCCCGGTAATCCTTCCGGAAGCCGCGCCACCGCTCGGCAAGTCCAGGGTCCGCATTCCTCAACTCGGCATCGACAATGAAGGAATCGAAGTCCCTCAGCAGCCGCGAGAGTGTCGGTGCCCGCGCGCGATCGACCGGGCTGCCTTTCTGTGCAACGGCCAGATCGTCAACGATCCGCTCCCTCAAATTCCTGATGTCCTGGAAGGTGACGGGCTGGCGCATCTTCTTGCCGGTGGCGCGCTCTACTGCGTCCATCAGTTCCCGCTCTGTCTTACCACGGGTGTTGATGCCGGCCGCTTCGGCGTCCCGGTATAGCTGTTCGATACTGTCGCGCAGCGCCAGTTCGTCCATGTCCTCGGGCTTGTAGAGCCGGGCGCGGCCGTTGAACGTGTCGTTCACCGCCGTAAGGAAATCGTCGATGGTGGGCCGCTCGGGGTCGACGAAGTAACCCTCTTCCCAGGCACGGAGAGCCGCATCGTCGAGCCTCAGCCCCTCCTTGGACACGATGGGGCCGAGAAAGCGGTCCTTGTCCACCTTGCCGCCGCTGCCCCGCGTCGTGTTGTTAAGGCCCATCGTGCGCAACTCGCCCGCCGATTCCTGTAAGCCGCCCTGTGTCCGCAGCCAAGAAACGAGGTCGAGCGGTTCGGATACCCTGACAGTGCCCCCCTTGGCCGTCATGACGGAGCGGGGACCCGGAAGCTGGTCCGAGAGGGGGTTGCGGGAGGTGGGGGAGACACCAGGCCTCAGCGAGCCGGAAAACCCGCTATAGGACAGGATGTCGTCCAGCACCTTCGGCCGATACGCCGGATTGTCGAACGTCTTGGGCTTGTATGCCTCGCGCACCCGGTTCTGGAAATTCGAGAAGTCCAGCGACAGGTCCACATCGTTCAGTCCCTCAGCCGCGGCCCGGTTCTCGAACTCCCGCCGCACCTGCTTGCGCGTCTCGTTGAGCGCCTCGCGCATGTTCGCGCCGGTCTGCGGAAGATCAGCCTCGGGAATGCCTTCAGCAACAGCAGCACGCCGCCGCGCCGCCTCGGCAATGGCCCGCTCGATCCGATCCCGTACGGCCGCCCCACGGTCGCCAGCAGCAGCCATCACATAATCGGGATCAGCAGGCGAGGTCGGCCCAGCCTGCCGCGCATAGGCCGAGATAGCCGCCTCATTGGCCTGTCTGCGCGCAATTTCCTCGTCGAGAGCCCCGCCGGTCAGACGGCTCTCCATGTCGGTCTGCGCGGTCAACAGCGATGGCGAGCCGGTACGCTCGGCAAGGGACAGGTTCAGGCCCCCACCGGCCTCATTAATGGCCTGCTCGACCGCCTGTGACCGGGTAATGCCCGGCTCCAGCGTGCTCATGTCGCCAATGGCCTCGCCCACTTTTTGCTTGGCGCGCGCCGTCCTCGCATCCTGGGAAATGTACTCCTTGCCCTTTCTGTACCCCTTCACCGCCAGACCCCCGCCCTGCGCCAACGGAGACACGGCGACAACAGCGGGCAGGCCGCCACCAACCAACTGGCCAGCCAGTTCCGCCGCCTTGTTGTCCGGCCACTGTTCGACCGCCATGCCCCCCCCGACACCTGAACCAACGGTCGAAATGGCTTCGGTTGCCGCCACCTGACCGGGCCGCGTAGCCGCGCTGCGCTGCATGGATTGCCAAAGGGCTTGCAGGACGTTTTGCGGAGGCGGCGCGGTCAGCGCCCGGCCAGCGCCGACATAGGGCGCCGCGGCGAAGGGCAGGGCCGTTCCCACCAATTCGGAAGCGTAGGCCGCCACACGCTCGCCAGAATTGGCGGGCTCGGGCGCACCGCCCAGATACTCGCCCACGGTCTGATCGGCTTGATTGACCGCTCTGCCGACAGCAGTCCGCTCCAGCGGCGCAGTCAGATCGCGCCATGCAGCGGGAGTATCAGCCAACGGAATCTCCCGCTCGATGCCAGCCAGTTCCAAGCCCTTGTTGATAATGGCGCGGGGCGCATTTGTGAACATGTCCGCAACTCGGAGCGGCGCCTCTAGTGCCGCATCCTTGACAGTGCCCAGACCCCGCCAGACACCAGGCGCAATCTGCCGGGCAATGCTGCCGCCGGTCGCCTCTCGGGGCGCTTCCGCAGCCATGCCAATCCGGGCGTAGAAGTCGGCCTGTGTCATGCCGGTCTTGGCGTAGACGTTCCTGTAAAGACCTTCCGCCAGTTCCTTGTCGGGAACGTCCCTGTAAGCCGGATTCCTGGCCCGAAACTCGTCCAGTTTCGACGGGGCAGCCGGCGGGGCTGAAGGCTGACCCGTCACCAGGTCCGAAAGTGTCTTGTCGCTTACCCGGTCGCCAAACATGCTCATTTCAGAATCCCCAGCGGATCAGAATCGCCCTCAAAGGCGGGAGCCGCTTCGCGGTTGTCCCCGGTGCGCGGATCGACCGCGATGGGGCGGCTGCGGATTTCTTCCAGCAGGGCGCGAATCCCGGCCATGGCCTGCCGCGCCTGTTCATCGCTCTCGAACCACCCCCCGGACGGAAGCAGTTCCTCGGCACGCTGGAAGTCCGAGACGAACACGCGGTTGTCGGTTTTCATTGCCGTGGCGACGAGCTGTTTTAGCTGCTTGATGTCGCGTTTCTGCCGGGCGCGCTCCGGAACACCCTCACCACCAAAGAAGCCCGTCACCACGTTGATGGCGTCGTCAATCGCGTTCCCGGCGCCGCTACCGCTCTGCCAGTCTGGACCCGCAAGGGTCTGGTCGATCTGCTTCAGCGTCGTATCAATGCGGTCATTCTGCGCAGCCCGGTCCTGCGCCAGCTTCGGAGGCGTGATGCCACCGGTAGCATTGCCGCCAATGGTCTGTGTCTGACCCGTGGCGAGATTAGTCCGCGTCGTGACGCCGTTCGCGTCGGTCTTGTTGGTTACGAGGCCCAGCGCAATGGCCCTCGCTTCCGCAGGGGGCACACCCTGGCCGAGAAGGTAGGCATAGCGCTGTTCTGCCACTGACGGCTGGCGCGTGCTGGGCGTACGGACGACACCGCCGACCTTGCCGACGGGTTGCCCGCTGGCGTCAATGTTGTAAATGCCCGGACCTTCCGGGCCATCCATGGTGATCTGCTTCACCACCCCCGGCCTGGCGGGAGCGCGATAGACCTCTTTCACGCCATCGGGGCCAAGCGCAACCAGAGCATCACCCACCTCCTGATACTTGGTTTCGGGCTGGCCATTGAGCGCCCCGAACAGCGACAGCACGCCCTCGGGGTCGGCCATGAGGTGCGCCCCGTAGGCTTGCGTTTCCTCGGGGGAGAAGCCGAGCAGTTTCGTCCCGGCGTAGTTCCATGCCGCAGCCAAGCCCTGCGGCCCCTGCGCCTTGTAGATTTGCTGCAAACGGGCCGCCAGACCCGGCAGACGCTCCAAGCGCTGTTGCCGCTGGTTGAACTGAGCCTGATTAATCAGGCTTTGCTTGTACTGGTTGTTGATGGCGTCCTGTTCCGCCTGGCGCTGCCGATCGGCGCGGGCATCGAGCGTACGCTGGTACATCGGGGTTGCGCCCCCGATTTCCGCGAACGTGTCGGCAATGCCGCCGAGGATGTTGAGGGCAGACGTGCGCCGCCCGTAGGGCACGCCCTCCCGAGCAAACACCTGGCGCTCGATATCTCTCACCGCATCGTCTGCCGTAGGCTGCGGGACATCAGAGCCGGGCTGGACCCTGAACGTCTGCATGAAGTTGGGCAGCGGAGAACCGTCGCCCAGCATGTCCGGATTGAACGGAGGCGTGCTGTAGTCCTGCCGCTGCGCGAGCTGGGCGAGAATGTTGGAGGCTGGTGTGTTGAACAGCATCACTTCCCCCTATGGGAATGAATCGCATTCGGTGCGGTCTTGGGATGGTTCGTGGGAAGGGCGCGCGCTTCTAGGTCCATGACCTGTTCCTGACTGGGTTCGGCCCGATGGCTTCCGGTGGCCGTGTCAGCAATGCGCGCTAGGGCGGGGAAGCGCAATAATATTACCCAAACGGGTAACTTTCGTCAAGACACCAGTGCCGCTAGACGGTCCGGTTCAGCTTCACTTCCATCGCATTGACTTCGACCGGCGTCCACGGATCGGTCGTATCCGGGGACACTTCCGAAACGTCATAGTAGTAGGTGAACGCCGTCGACATGGGGTTGTCCGCTCCGTCATCCCAATCCGTCCCGTTGGGCGACATGCTGACCTGCAGGTTCCCATCACCGCCGTCCGACTTCTCGGCGCGGACAACTGAAATGACGCCTCGCACGGACACGATGTCGTCGGGAAGATTGGTCACGCCTACGATGGCAGGAGCGGGAGGAGGATCGCCCGCATAGATGTAGCCCGCGTCATCTGGGGGCGCCTCATCCAAAAGCTCCCAATCCGTGCTGCCGGAGGTACGGGACCAGCCCGAGGAAACGTCCGCGTTAGGGCGAAGGCAGTAAACCCCGAGAGGCCCGAAGAAATTGTTGTTCTGCGAGCCGAGGCCATCCCAGAAAATGACGTCCTTCATACCCGTGGGCATGATGAAAGAGGGCCCGAAATTCGGCTGCGTCCCAATCGCCACCTGTGCACATTGAGCCGATCCGGTGTCCAGGGTGTCCAGATCGAGCACCACGACGCCCTCCACCCTGACTTCCACGGTCCCTGCGGAGTTGTCGAAGAACACCTTGCTCTCCACATGCCGCCAGGCATTCGCAGTGATGACCGGGCCTGCCGTCTGGCCCAGCAACGTTGACGTTGCGCCGTCGTAGGAATAGGCGCCGATGCCGCCAGCGGTATTCACGATGATGAAAACCGTGATGACGTTCAGCGAGTTGCGGTATTGATGGATGAACGGCACCGAGCCGGCGCTTGCGGGGATGTTGTTCAGCCAGATTCGGGTGGCGATTCCGGCTGTAGAAACCGCGCCGGGAAGAAGGTAGCGGGTCGCTCCGCCCGCCCCACCATCAAGCAATCCGAAGCTGAGCACCTTACCCGTGATGTTGGGGTCAGGGTCTTCGATCAGCTCAACGGCACTTCCTTGAAGTTCGGCCCATATGCCGTTCGTCATGTAGGCCTTGACGCCCCCATACAGACCCTCGGAACCGCTCGGAATATCAGCCCACAGAAGGGACATGGCTCACCTCCACTGGATTGAGGATGCACGCGGCCAAATCGCCCAAAATCCGGGGAGAAATTTTTTGGCCATGACGAACAGGGAAACCGGCAGCGAAACCGGCTTCAGCAGGGCGAAAACCGAAATGCTGGAAATTGGGGAGTATTGCGTGGGGGGACCCAGGCAAACCGGCGCGCGTCCACTCGAACCCTCCCCCCGGGTCCCGCTTTTGGGGTGGTGGGTCCCTCTGTTCGACTGGCCAGGGCTGCGCAAGATTGTGTCCGTCATCAGCAACAATATTACCCTGATGCAAGGGTGTTGGCAATGAATGCGAATGCAAGTTCGCGTTTAGAGCGCACGAAAAACCCCGCCAGATTGCTCCGGCAGGGCTTCGTTGGGCGTGGCTGATGCGCCCTAGTTCTGTTCGATCACCTCCCACCAACCCGCTTGCAGTTCACGCAGCAGCGGCACGAAGTCAGCGCGCGGCAACAGCCGAAGGTCAGCAACGCGGTAGCGCCCGCACAGGCTGGCGTAGTAGGCGTCTCGATCTATCCGCTTGGCGCTGACCACCATGCGCACGGCATGGACCAGCATGTTGGCCTGCCACTGGTCAACGAGCCGCTCGGCAGTGCAACCGGGGAAGGCTATGACGGCGGCACTCATCGTGTGCCCCCATCCGCCTGGAGCGGCTCAGCCTCGCCGTCCTGTATCAGCACCCGGCGCTTCGCGAACTGGCCGATCCACGTCCAATCCAGCGCAACGCCTTCGTCCTCCATGTCCTCGCCCTCGGTGCCGAAGGCCGCAAGGCAATCGACCAGATCGGGCGAGGCTGGCGTGAGCAGGTATTCGCGACCGTCAACTGTGATGATGTCGGAGGTTTCCACGATCCGCGCCAGCGCCCAAGCCGACACCGCACCGCTCACGGCTGGCGCAGCGTCGGGAGGGACCGAAGCCCCTCCCTTGCCAATCCGCATCACTCGACCTCGACCGTCAGGCCGACAGCCTTGTAGGCTTCGTCGATCGACAGCCCTACCTTGGCGAATGCCGCCTCGACCGCCTTGACCTCCCCGACCGTGGGGCCGGCAGGTTCGGCGCGCTCGACCCGCAGGATGGCGCAGTGGTGCGGAAGCAGCCGGTAGACCGAGTGCCGAACGCGTTCCAGCACTTCGACGGCAGCCTCATGGTTGATGCCGTTCTGCTTCAAGTCGTGGATCGACCAATCCAGCTGCGCCAACACATCCACGGCGGTATGCCGACCGTGTTGGCCCGTCATGGCGTCCTCTAGACGGCCGATTAGGTAGCAGCCAATCTCATAGTCGGCAGGACCCATGACATCCCCATCGACCGCCACACTGATGGAGCGCAGGGCAACCCACGCCTCGGCAGGGGTGACGCTGAGCGGCAGATCATGACCATGGGTGGCGCACGCCGCTCTGGCGGCATCTTCCCACCGGGAATGCTCGATCATGCTGAAGTCGTCGCGGCACGGTGGGATATGCGGATAGATGGCCGCAGAGAACGCACCGAAGATCGGGTGAACCTGCGCGGCAGTCAGGGTGAGAGTTGTGGTAATCTCGTTGATAGCCATAGCGGCCTCCATACAAGGTTGCTGTTGGTAGGCCCGGTTGTGGGAGCTTCCACCTTCCCGACCGGGCCGCTGGCGCATTTCTGTTGTTTCATGCTCCAACACTGCATATATTAAGCAGTGTGTAACAAACATGCAACAGAAAAGAGGCAACCCATGAGCTATATTTCCCCTGACACATGCAGGGCGGCCCGGGCGCTTATCGATTGGACCCGGAAGGACCTGGCAAGCGCGGCCAGCGTCGCCGAGAGAACCGTCGCGTCATTCGAGCGCGGCGACCGCATCGCCTACCAAGACACACAGGAACGGTTGCGAGCGGCGCTAGAATCCGCTGGCGTTGTGTTCCTCGCGGTGGGCAGCATCGAGGGTGTCGGCATCGAGCGTAAGCCGTGAGGCGGCTCGCGCTCGGATTAGCAGGATTAGCAACTTTAGCAGGGGCACACCCCGCTTTTGCAGATCCGTGCAAGGCAATCCCCGACAAAGGGCCGCTCCCGGCGTACCTGGCGCCGGGCTCGACCTTCAGCGGCCCGGTGGTCTATGTGGGCGACGGGGACAGCCTGTGCGTGGCTGTAGGGCGGGGGCAGGACAATTGGGTGGAGGTGCGGCTGGCCGACTTCTATGCGCCCGAGATATCCGAACCAGAAGGGCCGAAGGCGAAAGCAGCGCTTGAGCAAATCGCCATGGGCAAGCGCGCCGAGTGTGTCGCCCAGCACCGCAGCTATGACCGTGTTGTCGCCGTCTGCAAGATCGGCGGCACTTCGATTGCCGGCCGGATGCGGGACGTAGGTATTGCTGAAGGTGGTAACGGACGATAGCCGCTTGCCTATGAGGCGGCGTCGTCCTCGTCAACCATGTCATACATCTCCCCTGACAAGACAGGATCAATCCGGTCGGCGTGGCTCAGTGCCCACTCTCTCCAGGCGGAGAGTTGGTGAGAAGCCGCCGCATAGCGCTCCTTGGAACTGGCCGCCATGACCGCTTCGACTAAGGCCCTGATGTCGTTCGCTTGGCGCCACTTTTGCGCGGAGAGTTCCAAAAGGGTAAGGCGCTCCTGCTCTCTCTTCCTTGCCAGCGCGAGTCGCTCCTCGGCGCGACGCTTTTGCTCAGCAATGTGATAATGATGGATCTCAGTTTCCCATTCTCGAAGTCGCTCCTCTGCGTAAACGATCATTCCCGCGATGACCTCTGGAAGTTGATCCTCCAGAGAGAAGTCCGTTTTCTCAGTCCAGGTGGTCTTTCTCGATGACAGATCGCGACCCTGTTTGATGCCAAACTTTAGTGGAGTGCTGGCCGGCAGGTTGGCGGGAGCGCCCCCGTAACGTGACCTGTTTGCCGCCTCGGCGGCAGCATCGAGCTCAACATCGAATCGGACCTCTCCGACCCTCGCGTGAATCTCTAAATCCTCATGTCCTCTCGTAGAGAAGGAGATGCCGACGCGGGCGGATTTGAGAAATAGCGTGTTTAATATTCTAAAGCGCCGCTTTTCAAAAGGGGACGAATAGACAGGAAGCCTTGTGAAAAGTCGATGTGGAGACGCCTCGTCTGCAATCCTTTGATCCTTTTTTAGTACCGCCGCAATACAAGGGTGAAGCTGCTTCAGCGCCTTGGGAACGGCAATTGGCCCCACTTCCTTGAGAGTCTGCGAGTAAAGCTCATCAAGGTCCTCGGGCACCAAGGCAGACGCATATGGACCGCCGACAGGCACCTCTCTGACTCCATTGCCAGCAATATACCGCGCCAAGCCACCCTCAATTATGATCGTTCGGCGATCACCCGGGCTTCTTGGCGGGGGACTTGGAACGGGATGCGCCTTTCCCGCACTGACCTTATTCCAATAGCCTCTCTCGGGCGGCTCGATCCCCTTCGATCTAAAGAACTTAGCTAGTCCATTGCTTGACATTCCTGCGAGTTCAGCGAGTTCTACCATCGGTCGAGACCATGCGATTTCAAAAAGCTGATCTCGGGGCACATGGACACGGAAAGGCGGTTCCCACACGGCTAGATCCTCGATCAAGGGGTATAGTCACCTAACGCTACCCTCTGCCAGGGGGGCTCGCGACCATCAAAGTTGACTCTCGACCACCACTCTCGCCACCCTGAACGAACGAAGAACATTTGAGTCGGGGTGGGGCATGAGCCGCAGGCGGTTCAAGCGCACGGGTCTGCGCGACGATCAGAAGGCCGAGGTAGTCAAGACCATCGGAGCCGCCCGGCAGGCCATCGGCCAGGTGACGCTCAACTACTACTTCGAGCAGCCGGAATACCAGGCAGCCTGCCGGGCCAATGACGCCCTGCTTAAACTCGGCGAGACTCTGGGCCATCCCGATAACAGCATGTGGCGGGACGGCGCGGCACAGGTTACGGCGCCGGAGAAGCCGGACGACTGATTCTGTGCGTTCGAACGAAGTATCCAGATTTCTGCTTCCAGCCGCACCGAATGGTGGTGAGGGAAGAGCTCTGATTCAGACCGTGTTCGATGGTTGCTGTGCGCCCTGCAATTGTGCCGATAGGTCAGGATGATGTAGCGCGATGTATCTGTAGACATTGCCGTTGGCTATCAGTCTTGCGGTGTAGCCTTTTGCGATGACCAGGTTGAGGGTCCTTTGAGCGAATGACCGCTGTGCCGCTTGATGCTCTCGTTCCAGATTGGCGCTTTCGCGTTCAATCATCCTGATCTGGTGTGGGCGGACCCCTTTCAAACCCTTGCTTTTCGCCCGTTCGCGAAGGTCAGCGGGTGGCGAGGCTGCGAGAAGTGATCTCGCATACGGGACAGTGAATTTGTCCACGGCAATCATAAGTCGGACAGCATCGATCTGACGGGTAGGGACCATCTTCTTGAGGACCTTGAACAGGTTTATCGGCACATGCCGATCCTTCAGCATCTCGGCAACCTCGCCGCAAATCCCGGTTAGGAGATTGCTCTTCTGTCGGAGCGTCGATGGCGAGATGCTGAGGCTCTCGGCAAGACGAGGCTCCGAAACCCCGCGCTCCAGAGCCTTGAGGATCATGTTGTGTTCCTGGACAACGGAAAGCCGGCTGACACGCTTGTTGTAGGTGAAGGCCTCATCATCCTTTGCCAGGAGGCAGTCGGCCTCAATGGCCCCTGCCTCACGCAAGATTTCCAGCCTCAGCAGTCCATCAACGATCAGGAATTTGCCGGTCGGCAGCCGAGCGACGACAAGGGGCTCTATGAGCCCGACCGTGCGGAGGGAGTTTGCGATTTGCGAGTATTTTCTACCGTGCCGGGTTCTGGTGCCGACATTCCGATGGGAGAAAATCTGCGACAAGGGCAGGCGGACCAGTTGCCGTTCGAATGCTTCGGACTCAGGCATCGGTCGTCTCGGCAAGTTCGTCTGCCAGGCACTTCGGGACAGAGTCTAATCCTTCTGCGACCAGCAGTTTCCTGAAGGCGATGTCAGCCAGGAGGAGCCGAAATGCTTCAACCAGAAATGTCCACTCGGTATCAGCTGACCTCGATAGCTCTATGACCCGTTGCTTCTCGGCGACATCCTCCCGGTAGGCCTTCATCAGGGCATCCAGATCAGCTTTCACGCCCTGCCTTCGTCGCTCCGAAAGCATCTTGCCCTTGATCGCTCTCGTTTCCAGGAGCGCTTTGGCGCTCATCAGTCGTTTGCCTCTGAGGAGATTGCTTTCGTATGCCTGGCGCAAGACCTCAGCGGCGCCGGCATCATCCGTGCGGGCGATCGCCATCGCCACGGTAAGCGGTATTCGGCCGGTCTCGACGCCCTGGAGCAGGCGCTGCTCGCCGTTCTCAAGCAGGTGGAGCACATCATTCACGTAGTCCGCGCTCAGGCCCGTCTTGGCGCTGATTTCGGCATCGTCGTCTCCGCGTGCGCGAAGGGCTTGCAGCTCCCTGATAAGCTCCAATGGCGCGGGCCGCCGCCGAGCGATGTTTTCCACCAGGCTCCGCACCAGACATTCCTCATCGGACAATTCGACAATGAAAGCGGGTATCTCGGTTTTCCCCAGGACCGAGAACGCCTCGATCCTTCCTTGACCGCAAACCAGGTCATATCGCTCTGGCCCGGTGCAGTCCTTGCGGCTGACGGTAATGGGCTTCTTCAGCCCGACCTTCGCAATGCTGTCGACCAGATCGAGAAAACTGTCCTTGCTGCGACTCCGTGGATTGAGGATCGCAATTCGATCGATCTGGATCAGGGTAGCGACTCGCTCCATCACGCCGCCCTCATAAGCGGAACACGCGCAATGAGTGACGCCAACGGATCAAGATTGTCGGATCTGTAGGGCTCAGCCCATGTGTCGTTCCGACCCTTGATTATGAAGGGAAACCGGACGATGCCAGTTCTCGGAATGATGTAGTAGTCCAGCCGGTCGCGATCCTTCTCCGTCAAACGCACGATCACGGTGACATCGCCATCGAGGATCTTGGGCGAGTAGACGTACCAACGCAGAGAACCGGATTCTATCGGCAGGCAACAAACCGCGGTGACCGAAACTCGCATCTCGCCTTGGCAATCGAGAAGCCACCATTGATCAGTCCGGACGACTGATGCACCGAGCTTTTCGGCCATGGAACAGATGTCGTTAGCCAGCTTCTCTGCGACGGCTCGACAAAAGCGCCTCATACCAACCGCGCGGTAGTTGTATCGCGGCCTGTATCCGATCCGCTCATAGGCCTCGAGCAAGGAGCCAAATCGCTGCGTATAGGCATGTGCTGACGGAAGGCTGCGGGCCTCATCGATCATGGTTCGCGTCAGGTTGCCGGCCTCTCTCGCAAAAGACGCCAGCATGGCCAGCATTTCGTCATCCGTATAGGGCAGCCGGCGGAACAACCGTGCCTTGGCCGCCTCTTGAAGGGCTGGTTCGATGAGCTGCTGATATGCATAGGGCTTGGAGACCCACATCTCCCGTGGATTCCGGGACGGACGACTCTGCAGCTTCTGCGATGTGCGATTCCAGGTGGCGCTTCCGACATATTTGTCGTTCCGGAGTACTTCGCGCACGGTTTCCTCCCGCCAAGGATGATCCGCGCGGAAGCGGCCCGATGCATTCAGCTGGCGTGCGATTTCGGGTGTCGATAGCCTGAGGTTTATGAAGGCGTGATATATCCATTGGACCGTACCCACTTCATCGGACGGTCCCGGGACCAGGATGACGCGTTCCGACTGAATCGCCTTGCGCTCGCCGAAGTGTAGAACGCCCCTTCGTGCGCCATCCTCGGACACCCGCATACGCCGAAGCCCGTACCCGGCGTATCCCCCCATGCGATAGCCCATCTGTGCAAGCAGGCGCTGACCCTGAAACGACTTAACGGACAATTCGCGGCTGTAGTCCGCTGCGGCCATGCGCTTCATATATTTGGCCATCGTGGCGTAGGCCGTTCCATCGTTCAGGAACTCGTCCGCGCAGTACTCCACGGCGATCCCATGCCGCCTGCAATGGTGCTCGTAGTAGGCGCTTTCATCGATGTCCTGAAACCGGCCCCACCGGCTCACGTCATAGACCAGAATCCGGCCAAAGTCGGCTTGCCCGCTTTCGACTATCGCGATCAGCTTCTGGAGTGAGTCTCGCCGCTCGATCGATAGCCCACTGCGCTCCAGGTCCGCGTACGTCGCCATGACCTTGATCAGGTGCCTGTCTGCGTAGTTCTGGATCGTTTGTGCTTGGTTGACCGGTGAGTACCGTTGATGCTCGGTCGACATGCGGATGTACATGACCGCGCGGTTTGACAAGGCTGGGTCAGCCTTCTTCGCAATGAGCATGGCCTTTCGCATGTGGTCGCTCCGCCGGCGCCATGACGCCGACAAGGTTCTGTTGCACACAATGGCCTCTTGGAGAGCCTACCGATTACTTTTCGGATGAGTTTGCCGAAAAGGGGAAATCTCTTGCCGCCACGCCGAGCTCTAACCAGCGCGATCTATGCGGAGGCTGTTGCAAAAGCCTTGAGGCAGGAACTCGGCGATTCGCACAGGGCAGTAAAGACTTTGATCACCTGGACCCATGCATCCGAGAGATCGGCAAGAAATTGGCTTGCCGGCACCACAGGCCCCAGCGGCCTCCATCTCCTGGAGCTGATAAAGCACTCTGAAGCTGTTTTGCGTGTCGTCCTAGAGCTTACGGGGCGGGAGCGGCTGTTGCCGGCTGCGGCTCTCCTCGGGTTGCGGTCACGTCTCCAGGAGACGCTGGCTCTGCTTGAGGCGCTAGCTCCACATGACGTGGAAATTCACGTGCCCTGTGCCGGTGTCACCAAGACGCAATCTCCGCATGTTTTGCGGTGAATAGGGCCTCTATTCTCCGCAAACTGTGCGGCGAATAGGTCGAAGCGCTCACGTTCCACGCCGGACAATCCTTCGAAACGGGGTAAAGCCGCGGTCGAGGATGATGGTGCCGAGCAGCCGGGTCCATGATGTGTGGTGGTAGAGGCCGTCATAGACCTCGGGCGCGGCGGCTCGGATCGCCGGCAGGTGCCTCCAGGGCACGGACGGGAAGTCGTGGTGCTCGTTGTGGTAGCCCATGTTGAAGCTGAGGCGGTTGAGCGGGCCGTAATAGGAGTAGGTCTCCTGGCCTGGGCTGAACACGTAGTGCTCCTGGAACCAGCGGGCGCCGACAGGGTGCAGGCCGAGCGCGAACATGGTGCTGAGGAACAGATAGGCGGGCGGCCACCAGCCGAAAAGCCACACGAGCGGCGCCATGGCGGCGGCCATGCAGACGCCGTTGAGGACCGACCACGGCTCGACCATGCGCTGGGACTTCACGCCGTTGGGGCGGGTGATTCCCTGGACCACCCAGAACATGCCGACCCAGAGCGCCTTCTTCCAGCGGCTGTTGCCGATCCAGCGCGCCTCGCGCTCGGACGGTACGTCGGGGTCGAGGCCGGGCACGCCGAGATGGCGGTGATGCAGCAGGTGGAAATTGCGGAAGCCGATGGCTGCCGGGAAGACGATGGGGATGTTGGCGAAGATGGCGCCGAGCCGGTTGGCGTTGGTGGTGCGGAACACCAGGTTGTGGGTGTAGTCGTGGATCAGCACGAAGAGGGCGTGGTTGGCGAAGGCGCCGACGACGTACGCCACCAGCAGAATCGCCCACCAGGGCGCGCTCCATACGACCAGCGCGATTGAAATCGCGACCTGAACGGCGACGAGGGTAATCGTCCAGCCGAAGGTGGCCAGGTCGCGGCCGAACAGGGCGCGGATTTCGGGATGGGCGGCGAGAAGTTGCTTCGCCCGCACTACATGAGGTGGTGGGGCTTCGGTGACGGCGAAACCTTCCAACACCTTAGCTTGGGCGCTCATCGGTAACTTCCAAATTACCCGCCCCTAATGTCGTTGCTGTGGCAACCGCTGGCAAGCGGCGACACAGCTTCTTCACGCAATGAGTAGGGCTCTGACCACACAAAGATGTGCTTGTGTGGTAAACGCCGAATGGAGGCTGCGCCAGCACCAATCGCGGGGTGCACTGGTCGGAATTACCGAGCTATTTGGTGGCCTTCTTCAGATCGTAGCCCGTGCTGCGCGAACTCTCCGAAACGGAAGCCGCGCAGGCCGAGGCGTCGGCAACGGGCTTGCCGCTGGCATCCTTGCACATGCCGGAGGTGCAAACCGACGGATCGGTGACCGGCTTGCCCGATGCATCCGTGCACGTGGCCGTGCTTGCGGGCGCGGAGGTGGCCGGTGGGCTTTTAGCCAGGATGGGCGAGGACTTGTCGGCGTCGGCGGCGATGACGGGACCGGCAAAGGCGAGCGTGAGTACGGCGGCGAAGGCCGACCGCGTAAGCAATCCCTGTTTCATGGTGTGCCCCAATCGGAGGTGGATCCTCCGTTGATGAATGTAGGATCGACATTACGGACTCGCAACATGTTGTCCTCAGCGGTCGGATGCTATGTATCCCGCGAAAGTTGGACATCCCATAACGCTCTGCGCACGCTTCGAAGCCCCGGTAGCAGCCCGGCCACGCATTTCTACGATCGAACCGACTGCTTCAATTCAGCCAAACATAGCCAGCGGCCAGAGCCACAAGCACTGCAATTACAGCGGCTAATGACCAACCGGCGCGGCGCTGGTGCGCTTTTTTCGCAACCCGTTCCTCCGGCGGCTCCCGCCGCCACTTCACGACGTCTTGCGATCCCCCTTGTCGCCCTCGCCCTTCTTGGAGACGTTCTTTGCGTCGCGCTTCTGATCTTGCGCGAGGGACTTCCCTACGTCGTCAACCTCGCTGAAGCGGCCCTTCTCATCCCGGCGGACATACCGCTTGTCTTTTCCGGTGTCGATCAGCTCCCGCTTTGCCATGGCAACCTCCAGTTCTGTTGAGCAACTGGAATGGCGGATCATCAAAGATGGTTCCCCCGCCCCGAGGAAAACCTGAATTAGCAGGATTAGCTGGTTTAGCAGTCAGTCTCCGTCAAATTGCATTCGGCTTCGAAACGGTTGGTGGTACGCTACCAGGCATTCAAGTCGCGCTTTCTTGGGGGAAGCCATCATGGATTTCAGTCAACTTGCTAACCAGCAAATTCTCCGCCGACTAGTTGTGGTCGCCAGCGTCCTGGGGCTGGGAGCCTGCGCAACGGGATATCAGTCGCAAGGCTTCACCGGTGGATTCACGGAAACGCAGCTCGACCGCAACGTCTTCCGGGTGACCTTCAACGGGAACGGCTTTACATCGGCCAGCCGCGCCGAGGAGATGGCGCTGTTGCGGAGCGCAGAACTGACGATCGCGCACGGCTACAGATTCTTCGTACTAGCCGCCAGCAGGACGAACACAAACGTTTCGACCTACACAACTCCTACGACTTCGACCACGAATGTGAGTGGCACCGTCACCGGTAACCACTTCTCGGGATCTGGCACGACTACGACTTACGGTGGCCAGACGTACTACGTATCGAAGCCGGAATCGAACAACCTCGTGATCATGTATCCGGATCGCCCAGCCATCGATGCAATGGTGTTCGATGCGCAATTCATCTGTCAGTCGGTGGGCACCAAGTACAAGGTCATCTGCGGTGCCAAGTCGTAGCCGTTCGCCCGATGCGTGCCCTCATAACCGTATCTTGCGCGCTGCTGTTCTCGGCGTTCGCGCAGGCCCATCCCGGCGGCCTCAACGCCGAGGGCTGCCACAACAACCGAAAGACCGGCGAATACCACTGTCATCGTGGCCGCAGCACACCTCAACCTGTTTTTAATGAACCGCGGCGAGCAGTTCCACCCAATGGCGGTGCTTTCCGCAATTGTTCGGAGGCGCGAATGTCCGGAGCGGCGCCAGTGAGGGCGGGTGTTCCTGGCTACGGTCGCCACCTTGACCGAGATGGGGATGGGATCGGCTGCGAATAGTCAGGTCTGTGCAAGAGGTAACTTGGCACAAGTACTTGTGGTATCATGCTGGCGCCGCGACTCGTTAGGCGGTTTCAAATGGGGGCGATTATGAAGCTGATTATCGGAACAGCCGTAGTGGCTGCGATTGTTGTTGGTGGGTCCGTTGCCTATTCACTGACAAGCACTAACCCAAGACAGGCGACGGAATATTTCCCCGGTCACCAGCACGAAAATGGCGATACTCACGGAGCGCCCTCCCACAGCGGGGGCACAGACGCCTATGGCTGCCACAACGGCTCCGTACCTTACCACTGCCATTAAGAAGTTATCGGGCGGCTACCCGAGCGGGTGGCCGCCCTCTATCCAAATTTGAGGACACAATCATGCGCCTTATGGTGAACATCCTGTGTGCGTGCTGCCTCTTGACCTCTCCTGTAAGTGCTTGGGATGGCGAAGACGAGGAGACTGGAGGCGGCGTTACCATCGAAAAAGGGAATCTGGTCCGCGCTGGGCAAGACATCGAAATTTACGATCAGGAAACCGGCGAATACCACGACGTCACGGTCGAGAGCATCAGGTCGAGCGGATCGGGCGCGACTGTCGATGTTTACGACAACGACACCGGAGAGTATCGCACTCTAGACATGGAATAGGTGCGAGCATAGCCACCGGCGCCGCCAGGAGAGAGCAATGGCCTGGATAGTTGGCATTGGGGTGTTCCTATTTTTGCTGTTCGCTTTTCCTCGTCAGATGGGTGCGCTTCTCCTAGGCGCTATAATCCTAATCGGGGCTGTGATCTGGTATGCCGTACGCGAAGACGAGAAACGGGATCAGGAGCGCAATCGGGTACAGTTGGTTGCCCGCTATGATGAAGCCTCATGCGGCAAGGACCATCCGATAGCAGTCACCTACCACAATGGGTCTGGCAGAACGTTAGTTGGAGTTTGGTTCAATCTTCGAGGGAAGGAGCCTGGCAGGTCCTCTCCTGTGTACGACGCCTCCCTCAACTCGGACAGGATTGTTGGCGCCGGTGAGAGCCTCACAGATTGCTGGTCAATTCCGCCCGCAGATTTCGGAATATCAGAATCGCGATTGGCAGCACTCCCACCAGAAAGCGCACTTTGGCAAGCCGACATCAACTATCCAAGCTTCGGAGGCACCGATTAATGTGGGGCATTTTGTGGGGTCAGAACAATCATCACATAAAAATTTACATATAATCAGTGGTTTAGTGAAATACGGGGAAGTTGGGCCAGAATTCCATGGGGAGGGCTCCGGGGTGTTGGGGGGCCAGTCTTTACCTTATCCGTGTCCCTGAGCCTGTCGAAGGGCCTTGCACCGGTGCTTGTGCAAGGGGCCTTCGACAGGCTCAGGCACTCGGATAGGGTTGTTCTCGCACGCTGGCTGGGCTGCTTCGCCTTGCTTGCAGAAGCATGGAAAGAAAAATGGGGTTACGCCGCGTGCAGATGCACGGGCAGGTCCTCGATGCATCTCACCAGGGCGTTGTGGGAGCGGCCGACGGGGCCGGTCATTTCGATGCGTTTCACCCGGTCGCACAGGCCGTTGATGAAAGTGATGATCATCAGCCGGGCCAGGTGGGCGCCCAGGCATTTGTGCACGCCCTCGGTGAAGCTGAGGTGGTCGGCGTCACCGACGCCGCGGGGGAAGCGGTTGAGCCGGAACTCGCCGGGCGCGTCGTAATGGGACGGATCGTGATTGCCCGAGGCGTAGAGCAGCAGGATCTTGCTGTTCGCCGGGATGGTGCGGCCGTGGATCCTGGTCTCTTCCCTGGTGTTGCGGAACAGGCCCTGCACCGGCGACAGGTAGCGCAGCAGCTCCTCGCAGGCGGCGGGCACAAGGCTGCGGTCGGCGCGCAGGGTCTCGAACACGTCCTCGCGCTCGGACAGGAAATGGGCGACGGCCGAGAGGAACTGGGCGGTGGTCTCGTTGCCGCCGACGGCGAGCAGCGCCAGCATCTGGGTGGATTCGGCGTGGGTCAGCTCGTAGCCGTCGGGCGTCGGGGTGAACAGCGCGTCGGACAGGGTGCGCAGCTGGCCGGGGCAGAAGGCGCCGGCTTCCTTCGCCGCTTCCTCCTGGATGGCCATGGCGTCGAAATAGCGGGCGAAGCAGGCGCGGGCCTTCAGCGGACCTTCCGAGAAATCGCCGGCCATCACCAGCGACGAGGCGGTGGCGCCGTCATTGACGAACTTGATGTCGGTGGGCGGGATGCCCATCCATTCGGCGACCAGGGTGGCGAGGAACGGCATGGAGATGCTCTGGGCCAGATTGGCGCCGGGCTGCTCGATGATGCCGTCGATGAGCTGGTTGATCAGCTGCTCGGCGCGCGCCTTGTGCAGGCCGACCGAGCCGCGGGAGAAATAGTTCAGCATCTGGCGGCGCAGGCGGGTGTGATGCGGCCGGTCGATGTTGGTGAGGGCGAGACCGCCCTCGTCGCGGCTGTAGCCGACGCCCTGGGTGTTGGAGAACACCGCGTCGTCGCGCACGGCGGCGGCGATGTCGTCATAGCGGGAGAGGCACCAGATGTCCTCGCTCTCGACATAGTGGACGGGCGAATGCTCGCGAAGCCAGACATAGGCGGGGAAGGGGTCGTCGATGAGCTCCGGCAGATGCGGCGCGTAGTGGCTCCAGTCCATGGTGCGTCTCCCCAGCAGCACGTTTCGGCGTTGACAGGATAGGTATGTTAGTTATGACTAACAAGTGGAGAATGGAGGAGCCGTTGCCGACAGTCACCGCACGCCGCCGCACCGGCGCCGAGACCCGCGAGGAGATCCTGCGCGAGGCGACGGCTTTGATCGCCGAGCGGGGCTATCGTCACATGACCATGAAGGCGGTGGCCGAGCGGGTGGGCGTGACCGAGCCGGCGGTCTACCGGCATTTCCCGGGCAAGGCCGACCTGCTGACGGCGGTGTTCCGCCAGGTGGTCGAGGAGGCGCACCTGACCATGTCGGACGCGGCGGGGGGCAGTGTGCTGGAGACGGCGCCGGCGTCGGTCGCCGACATGACCGATCCGGGCCGCGCGGTGCTGCGCCGGCTGATCATCGAGATGTATTCCGCGGCGGCGCTGGAGGCCGACGTGGCGGCGCTGGCCGGGGACTTCGTGGCGGGCGCGGCGGCGCGGCTGCGCGCCCAGCTGGGCGAGGCGGCGCGCACCGGCGCGATCCCGGCGGACGCGCCGGTCGGGTACACGCAGAGCCTCGTCCATCTGCTGATGGCGGGCATGGCGTTCCACGAGATCATCGCGCCCGAACTGGTGGGCGATCCGGACTGGGCCGACTTCCTGCGCGGCGCGGTGAGCGGCCTGCTGGCGCGGGAGTTTCCGGAGGGCGGGCGATGACGGCATGGACCTTCGCGGCGAAGGCGGAGGGCGTGCTGGAAGGCACGGCCAACATGGTCACTGCGGACGGGCGGCTGATCGCGCTCTACCGCATCGGCGCCGACATCTTCGCCTCGGACGGGTTCTGCCCGCATGAGGGCCAGTGCCTCGACAGCGGCTTCGTCGAGAACGGCACGGTCGAGTGCTCGCTGCACTATGCGGTGTTCGAGATCACCACCGGCGCGATGATCTCGGGCCCGGAGACGCGGCCGCTGCCGGTCTATCCGGTGAAGGTGGAGGGTGGCGAGGTTTTCGTGGGGCTGTGAGGGGCCTCACGGGCTGAACCCGACCCATTGCGGCGCATTCCAATCGAGCTGGGCCATGGATGGATCGACGAGCCTTCCGAATGGGTCGCATGTTTCCCTGAGGGCATCTCCTTGCCGCGCGTTTACCCGATAGGGGTGGACGCCATGGGAGGGGAACCATGCATGACCGGGAAAGGGCGGGATCTGCCGCCGGCGCGGCGCGGACCGGGGGATTGCGCTGTTCGATCTCGAGGCTGGCCATGCTGGCTGGCCTCGGCGGAGCGTTTCTGCTCGCGGCACCCTCAGGGTGGGCTCCATCCGCGCTTGCCGCCGCGTCGCACGGGATCGAAGGCGCGCCGTCTCCCACCTGGCCGGACCGGCCCAAGGCGCGAGGCGGCGCGCCCAACGTGCTGGTGATCATGACCGACGATGTCGGCTTCGGCGCCAGCAGCACGTTCGGCGGCCCGGTGCCCACGGCGACGTTCGACGTGCTCGCCGCGACCGGCCTGCGCTACAACGCGTTCCATACAACGGCGATATGCTCGCCGTCCCGCGCCGCGCTGCTGACCGGCAGGAATCCGCACGCCGTGGGAATGGGCAACGCGACGAACCTGGCCACGGGGTTCGAGGGCTACACGACGGTAATTCCCAGATCGGCGGGAACGGTGGCTCAGGTGCTGGTGCGGAACGGCTACAGCACCGCCGCCTTCGGCAAGTGGCATCTCACGCCGGAGTGGGAGCAGGGGATGAACGGCCCGTTCGATCGCTGGCCCAGCGGGCTGGGGTTCGAATATTTCTACGGGTTCATCGGGCATGATTCGAGCATGTTCGAGCCGGCGCTGGTCGAGAACAACGCGCCGCGCGAGCGCCCGGCCGGCGACGCCCACTACCACTTCGACCGCGACATGGCGGATCACGCCATCACCTGGATCAGGCAGCAGCAGGCCGAGACGCCGGACAAGCCGTTCCTCGCCTACTACGCGCCCGGCACCGCGCATGCGCCGCATCACGCCCCACCGGAATGGCTGGAGAAGTTCCGCGGCAGGTTCGACGAGGGATGGGACCTCATCCGGCAGCGGACGTTCGAACGGCAGAAGGCGGCGGGGATCATTCCCGCGAACGCGGTCCTGCCGCCCCGTCCGCCGGAAATCCCGGCATGGTCCAGCCTGCCCGACGACCAGAAGCGCTTCGCGGCCCGGCTGATGGAGGCCCATGCCGCGGCGCTGTCCTACGCCGACTTCCAGATGGGCAGGGTAATCGACGCCATCCGCGAGACCGGCGAACTCGACAACACTCTGATCGTCTACATCCAGGGCGACAACGGCGCCAGCGCCGAGGGCGGGATCAACGGCCTGCTGTTCGAGCAGAGCATGATCAACGGCACCAGCGAGGATCCGGCGTATCAGAAGACCCGGATCGACGATATCGGCGGGTCGGAACTCTACAACACCTATCCGGTTGGCTGGACCTGGGCAATGAACACGCCGTTCCGATACTACAAGCGGGTCGCGTCCCATCTGGGCGGCATCAGGAACGGCATGGTTATTTCCTGGCCGGCCCGCATCAAGGACGGCGAAGGCGGCGTCCGGCCGCAGTTCCATCACCTCAACGACGTCATGCCGACCATCCTGGAGGCGGCAGGGGTGACGCCGCCGGCCAGCATGGACGGCGTCCAGCAGAAGCAACTGGACGGGGTCAGCATGAGCTACAGCTTCGGCTCGGCCTCGGCACCGCCGCGCCGCACCCTGCAGGTGTTCGAGATGATGGAGAATTTCGGCATCTACCAGGATGGCTGGATGGCCGTATCGACGCCGACGACCATCCCGTGGGCTCCGGAGAAGAGCGCCAAGCCGCCGGTCGACGAGCGCGGGTGGGAACTCTATGACCTCAATACGGACTACTCCCAGTCCCGCGACCTCGCGGCGAGCCGTGCCGACAAGCTGAAAGAGCTCCAGGCGGCGTTCTGGCAGGAAGCGGAAAAGGGCCACATCCTGCCGATCCACCGCTTCAACGAAGGCACCCAAGGCATGCCGACCCTGGCGGGAGACCGGACGGTCTTCACCTACAGGCCGGGCGTGATCCGCGTGCCGGAGATGGCCGCGCCAGACACCCTGCGCCGGTCGTTCGGCATCGAAGCCAGGCTGACGGTGCCACCAGGCGGTGCCGAAGGCGTGATCGTCACCCATGGTGGCCGGTTCGGCGGGTATGGCCTCTACATGCGGGACGGCAAACTGGTCTTCCACTACAACGCGCTCGATCCGTATCGCTATACGGTCGAGACGGCCGTGCCGTTGGCGCAGGGCGAACATGCGATTGCCGCGGATTTCGTCTCTGACGGCGGTCAAGGCGGCCCCGGCGGAACGGTTACCTTGCGGGTCGACGGCAAGACCCTGGCGACGGGCCGGGTGGACAAGACCATCACCGGTGGCCGCATCAACCCGACCGAGGGTCTGGACGTGGGACGGGATTCGGTGACGCCGGTCAGCGACGACTACACGATCGAGGGCAGCAAATTCTCGGGGCGGATCGATAGCGTGACGATCACGCTGAAATAGCCATTTTACGCTGAGGGATTGCGGCGGTGGCACGTTTCCTCCCAGAGCGCGCCGCAACGGCGGCGCATCGTGGGGAGGTGATGTTGCCGTTTGCCGGGCTCGAGGCGACCCGCCGTGGTCGTGCCGTTGAAATCATTCGTTGGCGCCATCTCAGCGGAACCGCATTGAGGCGTGCGTTGGCCGTATCGGCGCTGTCCTGCACCGTCGCATCTGGCGCACCGGCTCTGGAGGTTCTGCCGAAGCCGGAGAGCAGGCAGCCGCCTGTTTCCGCGCGAACCATCGCCGATGCGCCGCCGGAAGCCTGGCCGGAACGCCGCCAGGCGCCGAAAGGCGCACCCAACATCCTCGTCATCATGACAGACGATATCGGCTTCGCCGCCAGCAGCACCTTCGGCGGCCCGATCCCGACACCAACCCTGGATGCGCTGGCGCGCGAGGGTCTGCGCTACAACCAGTTCAATACTTCGGCGTTGTGCTCGCCGACGCGGGCGGCGCTGCTGACCGGGCGCAATCCCCACCGCGTCGGCATGGCCCGCACGGAGAACCATCCGCTCGGCTTCGACGGTTACAACAGCGTGATCCCGAAATCGGCCGGCATGATCAGCGAGGTGCTGCGGCAGAACGGCTACAGCACGGCGGCCTTCGGCAAGTGGCACCTGATCCCGCAGTGGGAGCAGAGCTTCATCGGGCCGTTCGACCGCTGGCCGACGGGCCAGGGATTCGAGTACTACTATGGCTTCATCGGCGCGGATACGAGCCAGTGGGCGCCGACCCTGGTCGAGAACACGGTGCCGGTCGCACCACCGGCGGACGATCCGTCCTACCACCTCGACCGTGATCTCGCCGACCAGGCCATCGGCTGGATCAGGCAGCAGCAGGCGCTGGCGCCGGACCGGCCGTTCTTCGTCTACTACACCCCAGGCACGGCGCACGCGCCCAACCATGCACCCAAGGACTGGATCGACAAGTTCCGGGGCAAGTTCGACCAGGGCTGGGACGCGGTGCGGGAGGAGAGCTTCGCGCGGCAGAAGGCGGCTGGCATCGTACCGGACGGCACGCAGTTGACGCCGCGGCCTGCGAACATTCCGGCCTGGTCTTCCCTGAATCCGGACCAGAAGCGGCTGTACACGCGACTGATGGAAGTCTATGCGGCCTCGATCGCCTACATGGACGCGCAGGTCGGCCGCCTCGTCGCCGAGTTGAGGCAGAGCGGCGAATGGGACAACACGGTCGTCATCTTCATCGAGGGCGACAACGGCAGCAGCGGCGAGGGCAGCGACAATGGCCGCCTGTTCGAGCAGTCCGGCATCAGCGGGTTCAAGGAGGATTTCGCCTACATGCTGAGCCGCATCGACGACCTGGGCGGGCCGTCGGTCTACAGCATGATTCCGACCGGCTGGGGCTGGGCGATGGACACGCCGTTCCAGTGGTACAAGCGGGCCTCGGCCCATTTCGGCGGGACGCGCAATGGCATGGTCGTGTCATGGCCGTCGCGGGTCAAGGACAAGGGCGGCATCCGAAGCCAGTTCCACTACGTCAGCGACATCGCGCCGACCGTGCTGGAAATGGCCGGCGTCAAGCATCCGGACGTGCTGAACGGCGCCAGGCAGATGTCCGTCGACGGCATCAGCATGGTCTATTCGATCGACGACAAGGCGGCGCCGTCCCGCCGCACCAGCCAGGTTTTCGAGGACCTGGCGAGCTGGGGCATCTACAAGGACGGCTGGGTCGCGGCGGCGCCGTTCGAGCTCAATCCCATGGCGCCGCCCGCAGTGGACAATCCCGACTGGGAACTCTACGAGATCACAGCCGATTTCAGCCAGGCCAGCAACGTCGCGTCGGCCCATCCCGAGAAACTGGCCGAACTGCGGAACCTGTTCTGGGCCGAGGCCGAGCGGAACAACATCCTGCCGATCGTCAGCCTGGCGACGGTCGCCAAGCACCGGCCGTCCATGGCGGCCGGCCGCACCGTATTCACCTACCCGGACGGCATCGTCCATGTGAACGAGGACGCGGCGCCGCCGGTGGTCAACCGCTCGTTCACCATCGAGGCGGACATCACCGTTCCCGAAAGCGGCGCGCGCGGCGTGATCGCCACCCAGGGGGGCCGCTTCGGCGGCTATGCGCTCTATCTGCACGAGGGCCGGCTGGCGTTCCACTACAATGCGGTCGATCCGCGCGCCGCGACCATCCGCTCGCCCGGGGTCGTACCGCCCGGTGCGCGCAAGGTGTCGGCCCGCTTCGCCTATGATGGCGGCCGGCCGGGCGCGGGCGGCACCGTCTCGCTGTTCGTCGACGGCGTCGAGGTCGCCGAGGGCCGAATCCCGCACACTCTGGGAAAATGGCTGTCCCATACCGAGGGGCTCGACATCGGCATCGATCTGGGCACATCGGTCTCGAAAGATTACGATGTGCGCGACAGCGCCTTTACCGGCGAAATCGGCACCGTCACGTTCAGGGTGGATGAAGGTGCATCGGGATCGGACGACTGATCCATGAAACGGGAGCCCAAGGTCGACGACACACCGGCAGTCGTCGGCGAGCAAGCGCGCCAGCGTCTGGTCGCGGCGCTGGCCGAGCGTTACCAGATGCCGTTCGTCCGGTACTTCATGCGGCATGTGGGCAGCAGGGCCGAGGCCGAGGACCTGACGCAGGAAGTCTTCCTGCGCGTCCTGCGCCGGGAGGTCGTGCCGGATGTCGAATATGTCGAGGCATTCCTGTTCCGGACGGCGGTCAATCTGCTGAAGGACCGGCACCGGGCGGCAAAGGTACGGGCCAGCCATGCAAAGGATGCCGCACTGCAAAAAGCCGCTGAGGAAATTTCTCCCGAGCGCGTTCTAATGGGCAAGCAGTCCCTCAGGGTCGTGCTGGACGCCCTCGGACAACTGAATCAGACCACGAGAGACATGTTCCTCCTGCACCGATTGGAGAAGATGAAGTATCAGGAGATCGCCGATCTCTACGGGGTCTCGGTCAGCGCAGTCGAGAAGCACATGATGAAGGCGCTCGCGCACCTCGCGAAGCGGATCAGGAGCCGATGACCGAACGCCGGGACATGGAACCAGACGATGCGATGCTCGAGGCGGCGTCGGCGTGGTTCCTGCGGCTGGAGGCCGGCGACGAGACGGCGTTCGACGGATTCGACGAGTGGTTGATGGCGGACGAGCGCCATGCCGTGGCGTTCAGGGACGTGGAAGCGGCGTGGTCGGCGGTGGGCCAGCATGCGGCGAAGCCCGAGTTGATCATCGGCCGTCGCGACGCCCTGGCCCGCGCGGGCCAGGTCGCGCGCCGCCGATATGCGCGCGCGCCGTGGCGGGAGACCGGAAGGACATCCCGAATGGCCCTGGCCGCGGCCACGGTGGTGTTGGCCGTCGTTGCGATGATGCCCCGGTCGATCGAACCGGAGGACGTGGGCGCAGCGACCGCATCCCAGGTCCTCTACCAGACGGCCTTCGGTGAAAGCCGGAACCTGACCCTGCCCGACAACTCCCGTCTTTCCCTGGATACCCAGTCCGCGGTAGCGGTCGCGCCGTCGGGGCGTGTCGTCGACGTGTTGCGAGGCCAGGCATATTTCGAGGTGGCGAAGGACGAAGCCCGGCCCTTCGTCGTCAGGGCGGCCGGCCGGAGGGTCGTCGCGCTCGGGACGGAATTCAACGTGGCTCTCGATGCGAAGGCGGTGAGCGTCACCCTGGTCGAGGGCAGGGTGAACGTCGAGACATCGGGGCCGGCCCGAGCCGAAGGGGCGCAACTGTACTATGCCCTGACGCCCGGCGAGCAACTGGAGATCGACGGCGAAGGAAACGTCTCCACGCGCCACCTTGCGGACGTGCTTGCCGCAACCGCGTGGCGGCGAGGCAAGCTGGTCTTCCGCAACGAGCCGCTTGGCGAGGCCGCCGCGCAGATCAACAGGTATTCGCGGAACAAGCTGGTGATCGGGGATTCGGCGACCGCGCACATCCGGGTCAGCGGTGTCTTCAACCTCGGTGACGCCGACGCCTTCGCCGAGGCGGTGGGAACCTATCTGGGGGTCCGGGTAAGCAGGCAAAAGGATCTGACGCTGGTTCTGAAGTCGGCGCCCGAGGGTTGACCGCTTCGCCGTGCCAGGGCGGCCATGCCGCCAGTTCCGGTATAAAATATCGACAATGTCGCTTTTTTTGCTGAGGGCATTTTCGCGTGACCCGTTTTACCTACAGTACCACGACGAACCGTGAGCACAGGGGAGCATGGTCGGTGGTCTGGGGAGGAAAAGATGAAAAGTTCTTCGAGCCGGTTAAATAGCAACCGCTTGCTTCTATCGGTGGCCATCGCCGCCGCCTTGTGGGTGTCGCCCGCGGCGGCACAGCAGACACGGCAGACGTTCGATATCCCGGCGCAGTCGCTGGAGAGCGCGCTCACCAGGTTCGGCGTCGACGCGGACCAACAGGTGATGTTCAGCGCCGATCTGGTTCGCGGCCGACAGGCCATGGCGGTTTCGGGGCAGTACACGCCGGCCGAGGCGCTGGAAGTACTGCTGAGGGGCAGCGGTCTCACCTTCGAGGTTACGTCGTCCAATGTGGTGCTGATCAAGGCCTTGCCGGCAGCGCCCGCCCCGCCGGCTCCGGTGGAGCAGCCTTCGCGCCAGGTCGGCCCTGTTTCGAGTCTGGAAACTGTGTTCTCTACAGCCCGCAAACGCGAGGAGCCGTTGCAGGAAACGCCGGCGGCTTCGACCGTTCTGTCCGGAGAAGCCCTTCGAGTCGAGTTCGCGACCGATCTGAAGGATATGAACTTCAGCGCCCCGAACGTGAACATCACGCGAGGAGGCGGGTTCACCAGCTACGCCACGTTCTTCATTCGCGGCATCGGCGACGACCGCCCGGACTCGACCGTGGCGCCACCGGTAGCCGTTTTTGTCGACGGCGTTTATTTCCCCAGGCCGAACAATACGGCTCTGGACATGTTCGATGTGGAGTCACTGGAAATTCTTCGCGGCCCGCAAGGCACGCTGTTCGGCCGAAATACGTCGGCTGGTGCGGTGCAGGTAAGAACCCGGCGGCCGAGCGGCGAGTTCGGCACGCGGGGCAGCCTGACCGTCGGACAATATGGCCAACTCGAAGTCCGCGCCTCGGTCGACGTGCCGATCGTCCAGGACAAATTCGACGCCAAGGTCGCGGTGCTCTCGTCCCAGTCCAGCGGCTACTACAGAAACACGCTGGACGGGAAGAAGATCGGCAAGGAGGACAACTTCGCCATCCGCCCGATCCTGCGCTTTCGGCCCAATGACGACCTAACGTTGACGCTGATCGGTGAATACATCCGCAACGACGCTGGACAGACCCCTGCCGTGAATGGCTCGCTGCCGCCGCAGACCCTCTGCAGTGCCTGGGGCGATTGCGGCGAACCCCGGATTCCGCGTTCGAAGTTCACCAAGGATGATTTCAACGTCGGTTCGACTCTGGGCAACGAGGCGACGATGAAAAACAAGATCTGGGGCATCACTGGAGAGCTGATCTGGGATGTTGGACCAGGCGAGATCACTTGGGTGTCCAATTACCGCAAGACGGAGTCGTTCTTCGTCCTGGAAGTCGACCCGAGCGTGGTGCCGATGTGGTGGACCCCGCGCGACGAGCCGCACAAGCAGGCATCCAGCGAATTGCGGTTCGCGTCGACGGCCTGGGACAAGTTCGACTTCGTCGCGGGCATCTACGGCATGTACCAGAAGTTCTCGCTGACGCACGAAATCTTCATTCAGAGCCGTCCCACGCTGCCGCGAAACCACCAGATTGGTTACGCGGCGCAGTCGCACAAGGTCTTCTCGGTCTTCGCCGAGGGCAACTATCACCTGACCGATGCCCTTACGATCACCGCGGGCGGCCGGTTTACATGGGAGCGCAAGAGCTTCGAGGCGATGACGCCCGGACCGTTCGCGTCGCCGAACCCCCTGCTCATCTTCGATCCGGAAAGCTGGAACGATTTCGGTCCGAAAGCCGGCATCGACTACAAGTTCACGGACAATGCCCTGGCATATTTCACATATTCCAAGGGCTTCCGCAGCGGCGGCTGGAACGCACAGCTGTCAACGCCAACCTCGGCTGGACCCTATAACCCGGAAACGGTCAATGCGTTCGAACTCGGCCTCAAGAGCGACTGGTTCGATAACAAGCTGCGTGCGAACGTCGCCTTCTTCCTGAACAAGTACAAGGGGTTGCAGCGGTCGATCGTCAGGCCTGTCCCCGGCGTTGCGGTCGGGCAGGAAGTTGTGACCGAAAATGCCGCCGCCGCCGACATCAAGGGCGTCGAACTGGAAATCACGGCGATTCCAGTCGAAGGCCTGCAATTGAGCGGCAGCCTGGGTTTCCTCGATGCAAAGTACTCGGACTTTTGCGCCGACACGGATGGCCCGGCCATGTTTGCGACGGCGCCGACCTCGGAATGCGGCACGGTAATCAACGTCACGACGCCCGGATCGACAGGGGCCGGCAACTACCTGGTACCGGTAGACCTGACCGGCCTGCCGCTGCAGCGCGCGCCGAAGTGGCAGCTTTCGCTCGGCGCCAACTATGAGGTGCCGGTCGGCAACGCAGGAACCCTGCAGTTCAATGCCCGCTACACCTATGTGAGCAACCTCAACGTCGCCATCGACGGCAGTACGAGGGGAGAGCGGGGCAAGGTGAACCTGTTCGATGCGAGCGTCACCTACAAGGACATCGACGGCCGCTACAGCGTGTCGGTGTTCGGCAAGAACCTGACGAACGAAATCTATCTCAACAACATGACCCATGTGGCCGCGTTTCTGACCAGCTATGGGCTGAGCGAACCACGCCGCTGGGGCATCGAACTATCCTGGGAACTCTAGCCGGTTCCTCCCCTGGGGATGCCTGGCGGAACTCGGGCGTGACGCCCAGGCCGCCCGGCATCCCATTTTTTCAGTTTCGCGGCGTCATGTCCGCATTCGTCAGCCCCACCACATCGGCCATCACCGGGCCGATTTCGTCGTTGATGACCAGGTCGGCCATGTCGTCGAGGTCGGTGGGGTCGCGGTTGAGGATGACGAGGGATGCGCCGTTCTGGCTGGCCATGATGGGGAAGCCGGCGGCGGGGTAGACCACCAGCGAACTTCCGATGGAGATGAACAGGTCGCAGTCCATGGTGGCCTCGCGGGCCCGGTACATCTCGGCTTCCGGCATGGACTGGCCGAAGGAGATGGTGGCGGTCTTCACCACGCCGCCGCAGCCGCATTCGGGGTATTCGCCGCGCTGGACGTAGGCCTGGCGCAGCGGCTCGATCTCGTAGCGGGTGCGGCAGGTGAGGCACAGGGCGTAGGTGGCGTTGCCGTGCAGCTCGATGACGCGGTCGGCCGGGATGCCGCTGTGCTGGTGCAGATTGTCGACGTTCTGGGTGATGACGTGGCTGACCTTGCCCTCGCGCACAAGCCGGGCGATGGCCATGTGGCCCTTGTTGGGGCGGGCGTTCTCGAAGGTGCCGTCGCTGTCGAACTTGCGCCGACAGGCCTCCTGGCGAATCTCGGGCGAGCGCATGAAGTCGTCGAACATGATCGGCTTGTTCTTCGTCCAGTAGCCGCCGGGGCTGCGGAAGTCGGGAATCCCGGATTCCGTGCTGATGCCCGCGCCGGTGAACACGACGACGCGGCGGGCTTCCTCGATCATCCGGCGCAGGCTGGTGCGGCAGTCGGTCACTGGCGTCTCCGTCGTTTCACGTTCCACCAACATAGCGCCGGCGGCGGGAGGAACAACGGCTGCCGTCGCGCGGGACCGATACCAGAACGCCAGGCGGGCGTCCTGAAGCCGCCAGGCGAAGGGACGCGGCGGCGGACACGATGGCACCGAGCGACGAGATGCCTCAGGGGCTCCAGCCGCCGCTGAAGGAAAAGCATTGGCCGGTCTGGAAGCGCGTCCTTCCGTCGAGCAGGACCGCGACGAATTCCGCGAGCTCTTCCGGATCGCCGAGGCGCTTCATCGGGACGCGGGCCTCGACCCTGCTCTTTCCTTCCGGCGTATCGGCGCGGTTAGCCGCCCTGAACGACGGGGCATCGAGGAAGTTGGTCGCCACGGCATTGATCGTGACCCCGCTCGGCGCCAGTTCCAGGCCGATCGACCTGACCAGGGCGATGGCCGCGGCCCGGGTGGCCGAATAGAGCGACAGGTTCGGCTGCGGCTGAAGTCCCATGGCGCTGGTCGAGACCACCACATTGCCGCGTCCGGCGGCCACCATCGACGGCAGCAGCGCCTGGAGGACGTAGACCAGCATGTTGAAGTTGTGGAGATTAACCGTCTCCAGCAGAACCTGGCTCGATGTGAGGAAAGGGCCGCCGATGTCGCGGGAAACCACGCCTGTCCGTATCCAGGCGGCATCGATGGCGCCGAAGGTGGTCAGGGTCGCCTCGACGAAACGGCGCGCGCTGTCGGGCGTCTCGAGATCCTCGTCGCTATGGGCAACGGCGGCGCCGGAGCGCTTCAGGCTGTCGATAAGGTCCGAGTCCGCGCCCTGCAGCATCAGGCTGAAACCGGCTTCGGCCAGACGCCTCGCCACCGCGGGTCCGGCATGCTCGGTCGCCATGGTGACGAGGGCGACGGGCGTTCCGGCGGGCTGATCCGGCATCAGCGAACCTTGTCGAACTTCATGTGGATCTGCTTCAGGGCGCGCAGCCAGAAGCCGTGGATGTGGGTGTAGTCGTCCTTTTCGGGGACCGGGCGGATGTTGTCGATGCGGTCGAGCAGGGCGGTCCAGGCCAGGTTCTGCTCGAAGCGGCTGAGAGCGGCGCCGGGGCAGATGTGCTCGCCGATGCCAAAGGCGAGGTGAGCGGCGGCGGCCTTGCGCTCGAGGTTCGGGCGGTCGGGCTCGGGATAGCGCTCGGGGTCGCGGTTGCCGGCGCCGTAGCGGACATGGACGATGGCGCCCTTGGGGATGTCGACGCCGCGCAGGCAGACATCCTCGGCGGCGGTGCGCATCAGGCCTTGCGTCGGGGATTCGATGCGCAGCGCCTCCTCGACGAAGACGCGGACCTTGGAGCGGTCGGCCTTCAGCTCGGCATAGACGTCCGGATAGCGGAACAGCAGCCAGAGGCCGCTGGCCAGCGCGAAGGTGGTGGTCTCGTTGCCGCCGGTCAGCAAATGGTCGCTGATGCCGATCACCTCGGCGTCGGTCAGCTTGCGGCGCTTGCCGGTGAGCGGGTCGTCATAGTCGGTGGTGGCCAAATGGCTGATGACGTCGTCGGTGGGATCGGCGCGCTTCTTCTGGGCGGTCTCGTGGATGTAGTGCTGGAACTCGATGTGGGTGCGGACGCACTCCTTTTCCTCCTCCAGCGTCAGGCCGCGGGTCCACGGCTTCACCCACGCGGCCGACCAACGCTTGAGCAGCGGCAGGTCGACGCGCGGGAAGCCCAGCGCCTCGGCGATGATCGCCATGGGCAGCGGCTCGGCGAACTCCTTGATGAACTCGATCTCGCCGCGGTCGATCCAGGCGTCGATCAGCTCGTGGATGCGGGCGTTGACCAGGGCCTCGCGCTTGCGCACGGCGATGGCGGTGAAGAACGGGTCGACCAGGTCGCGGAACGAGCGGTGCTCGGGCAAATTGGTCGACAGCGGCATCAGCCGGGGCCAGCCCTCGGTGTGGTAGAGCGCGCGCGCCTCGGGATGCTGGATCAGCGTCTCCTGGGCCTCGTCGCTATAGTCGTTGGGGAAGGTGACCGGGTCCTTCAGCACGCGGTCGAGGTCGTCGTACTTGGTGACGATGTACATGCCCAATTCGGCCATGTGATAGACCGGCGCGTCCCGGTGCAGCACCTTGTAGGCCTCGAACCAGTTCTCCTGGACCACCGGGTCCATGAAGTTGATGTCCTGGGGTTTATCGAACGGGCACTGCGACATGGGGTCTGCTCCTGGGGTCTCTCACTGCAACGGTTGATTCACTATAGGGCGGCACGGCGCGGATGTAACGCCGTGGAGCAAACCCGCGCCCCTGGCGTTGACCGGGAGAGGCATCGGTAATGCCGGGAAGGACATGGCGAAATTCAATGACGCATGGAAAGTGCCGCGCCACGGGGCGCTCGAGCGGCTGGATGACGGCCTGCTGACGGTCGCTGGCGAGATCCGCATGAAGCTGGGCAATTTCCCCCGCCGGATGACCGTGGCGGCGCTCGCCGGTGGACGTACCGCGATCTGGAGCGCGATGCCGCTGCGGGAGCCGGAGATGGCGGAGATCGAGTCGCTCGGCGCGCCGGCGTACCTGATCGTGCCGGGCATCGCGCACCGTCTCGACGTCAGGGCGTGGAAGGCGCGGTATCCGGAAGCGAGGGTCGTGTGCGCGCCGGGTGCGCGGGATGCGGTCTCCAAGGCCGTGGCGGTCGATGCCACCGGCAACGTGCTGGGTGACCCGGCGGTGCGGCTGGAGACGGTTCCGGGAGTCGACGGCATGGAAGCGGCGCTGCTGGTGCGGCGGAACGGCCGGGTGACGGTGGTGCTGAACGACGTCCTTGCCCATGTGCGGCATCCGCGCGGCATCGGCGCGCAGTTGATGGCCCGGCTGCTCGGCTTCGGGGTGAACCGCCCCAATGTTCCAAGGACCGCCCGGATGCTGCTGGTGAAGGACGTGAAGGCGCTCGCCCTCGGCTTCCGGCACTGGGCGGCGGAGCCCGGCCTGGCGCGGGTGGTGGTAAGCCATGGCGACGTGATCGCCGACCGGCCCCGCTCGGTGCTGGAGCGCGCCGCCGAGGACCTGGAAAGGTCGCTGTGACGCGCCATCTCAGGGGAATACGGCAAAGGACAGGGTCATGGCGACAGGATGGGCGCGGGACGGCGCGGTACAGGACCAGATCGACGACACGGTGAAGGACGGCCTGCTGCATGCGCGCTCGCGCCTGCCGTCGGGCGAGAGCGAGACGCATTGCGTTTCGTGCGGCGACGAGATCCCCGAAAGGCGGCGCGCGGCGCTGCCGGGCGTGAAGACCTGCGTCGGCTGCCAGTCCGAGCGCGACAAGCGCCCCGTCAACGCGGGCTTCAACCGCCGGGGCAGCAAGGACAGCCAGCTGCGCTGACCTTTACGCCCCGTGACGGAACCCCATGGAAAACCGGGGCGTTGACGATACGGGGCGGCGCCTGGCCGCCTCGATCGAGGCAGGGGGCTCATGAACAGGATCATCGTCACAGGACTGCTCGCGGGTTTCTTCGCCGTCGCGGGGTGCGAAGGCGGCGACGGGCGGTCGACGGCGCCGAGCGGGCCGTCTCCGGCAACCGACGGCCGGCCCGCGCCCGCAGCCGCGGTCGAGGAACAGGGTCCGCTGGAATGGTCGGATCGAAACGAGAAGGTCCTGAAGGCGGCCATCGACGCACGGGCACGGCACGGTCTCGATCACCTGGCGTACTGGCCGGACCTGGACGGCAAGACGGGCGAGCAACGGCGCGACCTGCTGACCAGGGCGGCGCTGCGTTTTGCGGACGCGCTGGCCGACGGCGCGCTCGATCCGGCGAGGCTCCACAAGATATTCGAACTGAGGCGGCCAGAGACGGACCTGGAGGCCGGATTGAGGCAGGCGATCAGGAAGAACGAGCTGAAGGACTGGCTGGAGGCGCTGGCGCCGCAGGATGCAGCCTATGACGCCCTGTCCCGCGCCTATCTGACCGAAAGCGAGGCGCGGCCGGCCGGGCGGGACATCGCGGACGGCGAACTGGTGAGGCCCGGCGCCGTCGATGGGCGCGTTCCGCAGATCAGAGCCGCTCTGGCGGAGATCGGCTACCTCTCCGAGGCTTCGGCGGATGCGGCTGACCAGACCTATGACGGCGACATGGTCCGCGCGGTCAAGACCCTGCAGGCGGATTTCGGTCTCAACCCGGACGGCATCGTCGGGCCGGCGACGCTGGAGATGCTCAACGCGGGCCCCGAGGACCGGGCGCGCACACTGGCTGTCGCCATGGAGCGCCTGCGCTGGCTGGCGCGCGATCCGGCGTCTGACCGGATCGACGTCAACACGGCGGCGGCCGAACTCAGCTATGTCCGCCACGGCGAGGTGGTCGACCGGCGCAGGGTGGTGACCGGGCGGCCGCGCACGGCGACGCCCCAGATGGAGGCGCCGCTCTACCGGTTGGTGGCCAATCCGCTGTGGACCCTGCCGCGCTCGATCCAGGGCGAGGTCACGGCCAAGGGCGAGGACTACATGGCCAATAACGGCTTCTACTGGCGCGGCGGCCGGCTGGTGCAGCGGTCCGGGCCCGGCAATTCGCTGGGCCTGGTGAAGTTCGACATGCGCAACAACCACGCGATCTACCTGCACGACACGCCGTCGAAATCGCTGTTCGGCAGGCAGCAGCGGCAACTGAGCCATGGCTGCGTGCGGGTGCACGAGGCGGAGGCGTTCGCCGCCAGGGTCGCGGCGGACGAGGGCGTCGAGGCCGAATGGCTCGAGGCGCGGGAGAAGAGCCGTGAAACCTTCGTGCCGCTTCCCCGCGAGATCCCGGTGCGGCTGTTGTACCAGACCGCTTTCGTCACCGACGCCGGCACGATCCGCTATACGACCGACCCCTATGGTTGGGACGACGCCGTTGCCCGGAAACTCGGTTTCTCCGCGGCGGCTGCGTCGCGGGAATTCCGGTCGGACGTGAGCGACACCGGGCCGTGAGAACCAACGGCCGCATTTTCGCATAGGGAAATGCCCGGGCCGCAAAAGCCCGGAGAGGCGGCGGCGCCATGGACATTGCCGTCCGCCTGGGCCAGCCTATGCCCCCGAACGGAATTGAGGAAGGCAAGAGCAATGGCGATGATGCGCGCGCTGCTGTCGCGGCTTGGCGACGACAAGCAGGTGACGAGCGAGGTGGTGGAGATGGACGAGGCGGCGCTGCCCGAGGGCGACGTGACCGTCGACGTCGAATACACCACCGTCAACTACAAGGACGGCATGATCCTGACCACGGGCGGCGGGCTGGTGAAGACCTGGCCGCATGTGGGCGGCATCGACCTCGCCGGCACGGTGGCAGCCTCCGAGGATGCGCGGTTCAAGCCGGGCGACCGGGTGACCCTGAACGGCTACCGGCTGGGCGAGCTGTTCTGGGGCGGCTACGCCACGCGGGCGCGGGTGAAGGCGGATCACCTGGTGAAGCTGCCGGACAGCATCTCGATCCGGCACGCGGCGGCGATCGGTACCGCGGGCTACACGTCGATGCTGTGCGTGCTGGCGCTGGAGAGGCACGGCATCCGGCCCGACATGGGCGAGATCCTGGTGACGGGCGCCGCGGGCGGCGTCGGCAGCGTCGCCGTCGCGATCCTCGACAAGCTGGGCTACACGGTGACCGCCTCGACCGGCCGGCTGTCGGAGACAGATTATCTGAAGGCGCTGGGCGCGACGAACGTGATCGAGCGCAAGGAAATTTCCGAGGCGCCCGACAGGCCGCTGCTGCCCGAGCGCTTCGCCGGTATCGTCGACACGGTGGCCGGACCGACCATCGGCCATGCGCTGTCGATGCTGAAATATGCCGGAGCGGCAGCGGTTTGCGGCCTCGCCGGCGGCGTGACCCTGCCGGCCAGCATCCTGCCGTTCCTGCTGCGCGGCATCGCGGTCTACGGCATCGATTCCGTGATGCTGCCCATGGCGCCGCGTCAGGAGGCCTGGCGCCGGCTGGGCACCGACCTGCCGCTCGACAGGCTGGAGAGCACCACGTTCGAGGCCCGGCTCGAGGACGTGCCGGCGCTGGCGCAGAAAATCCTGAAGGGCGAGGTGCGCGGCCGCGCCGTGGTCAGCGTCTCGGCCTAAAGTCACGCTTGCCGGTGCACCTGCCCTGATCTAGTTTGGCGCGGGGTTTCGAGACGATTACATTCGCCGCCAGCGGCGATGCCGCGACGGGGAAGCATCGGCATGAACCAGCAGCCAGGATCACCGACGGCGGACGCGCCGTGGCCGAACCAGACCTATGCCTGGTACGTGGTGATCATCCTGTTTTTCGGCGCGGTGGTATCGTTCCTCGACCGCCAGATCATCGCCCTGCTGGTGGCGGACATCAAAGCCGACCTTGGCCTGTCCGACTTCGAGATCGGCATGCTGCAGGGGCCGCCCTTCGGCATCTTCTACGCCCTGATGTCGGTGCCGATCGCGCTGCTGGCGGACTCGCGCAGCCGGCGCAACATCATCATCGCGGGCGTCAGTTTCTGGACCATGGCGACGGCGGCGTGCGGCCTTGCCGGCAATTTCTGGCACCTGTTCCTCGCCCGCATCGGCGTGGGCGTGGGCGAGGCGACGCTGGGGCCGTCGGCCTACTCGATCATCAGCGACTATTTCCCCAAGAACAAGCTGTCCATGGCCATGGCCGTGTTCACCATGGGCAATTTGATGGGCGTGGGGCTTGCCATGGTGCTCGGCGGGGCGGTGATCGCGGTGCTGCGCGAGATGGGCACGATCACGCTGGGACCGCTGGGCGAAATGGCGCCGTGGCACGTGGCATTCTTCGTTGCGGCGGTGCCCGGCGTGCTGCTGGCGCTGCTGATGCTGACGGTGCGCGAGCCGATCCGCCGCGGCCGCACCGCGACGGCAACGTCCGGCGGCAAGCAGCAGATGGCCGAGTTCGGACGTTTCGTGGCGGCCAACCGGGGCACGTTCTTCACCTTGTTCGCCAGCTACAGCCTGCTGGTGCTTGTCGCCTACGGCAACTTCGCCTGGATGGTGGCTTTCTTCTCGCGCAGCTTCGGCTGGGACGCGCCGCAATCGGGCTACGTCTACGGCATGATCGCGCTGACCTTCGGCACCAGCGGCGCGTTCTTCGGCGGCTGGTTCGCCAGCTGGCTCGACCGCCGCGGCTACCGCGACGGACCGTTTCGGGCGACGCTGATCTGCACCATTCCGGCGGCGCCGATCGCGGCGTGCATCTTCCTCGTTGCGCCCGACGGCTGGTGGGCGGCCGGTTTCCTCGCCGCGTGGCAGTTCCTGGGCGGCGTGCCGTCTGGACTTTCCGGCGCGGCGATGATGTCGATCACGCCCAACCAGATGCGGGCCAAGATCTCGTCGTTCTATTTGTTCGTCAGCAACATCGTCGGCATCAGCCTGGGCGCGACCTCGGTCGGCTTCCTGACCACGCACGTGTTCCACGACGATTCCATGCTCAACGTGTCGCTGGCGGTGGTGAACTGCGTGTTCCCGCCGCTGGTGGTGCTGCTGATGTGGGTGGGGCTGAAGAAGTACCGCAAGAGCCTGCAGGACGCGGAATTGGCCGTAGCCTGATCGTCATCCCACCGATGACGGCTCCGCCAGCGCCTCGCGGACCATGCCTTCGACCTCGCCGCGCGGTGTGCCGAACGCCAGCAGCACGTGGAAGAAGAAGTTGCCGATCACGGTTTCCACGTCCGGGTCGCCGACGCGAATGATGCGGCCCAGCGTCAGGTACATGGCGCCGATATAGAAATCATAGATCGCGTCGACGGACCGGAAGGCGATCAGCCCGCTCGCGCCCAGCCGGCGCATGAAGTCGAAGAAAATCTCGGGATCCTGCGTGCCGAGGAACGGCCGCGCCATGCGCTGGGTCGCGAACACTTCCATGATCAGCCATCCCCAGTCCGAATGCTCGTGGGCGCGCCGCAGGAAGAGGGCCTGTCGCCGCATGAACGCCAGCAGGTTGTCCCGCATGTCCAGCGTGTCGTCGGGAACGAAGTACCGGTCGCTCGCCAGAATGTCGTGCATCCGGTCGGCCATGTCGGCGACGAGGGCGTGCTTGTCGGGATAGTAGTTGTAGAACGAGCCGCGCGAGATGCCGGCCTCGGTCACGACGTCGTCGATCGAGAACTGGTCGAGGCCCTTGGCCGCGATGACGCGCAACGCGGCATCAACGATCCTGCCATTGGTCCGGCGTCGTTTCTGCTCGCCGATCTCGGCGCGTCTTTTCGGATCTATCCGTACCATCCAAGCCCTGTTCGCTGGCCCGCCCTGTTATCGCGTCCGGCCGGCGGGATTGTCAATCGAGGGGCCGTCTCCGAAATGAACAATAATATCAAATTGACATATACGTCATTTCAATTGATCCTGCGTCCGCGTCTGGGAGGCGCACAACCGGGGGAGCAACGGAATGAAGCGCATCGTTCTGGTGGCGGCATGCGCCGTTATCGGCGCCGGGCCCATGGCGGCCCAGGCGCAGACCAAGCTGGAAAGCGTCACCGTGTCGGCACGAAAGCGGGAAGAAGCGGCGCAGACCGTGCCGCTGGCGATCACCGCCCTGAGCGCCGCGGACCTGGAGCAGCAGGGCGTCGAGGAACTGCTCGACATCCAGTACCAGACGCCCGGCCTGTTCCTGAGGCCGGTCGCGGGCTCGCCATCGTCGACGATCCTGATCCTGCGCGGGCAGTCGCAGGCCGACAGCCTGCTGACCACCGACGCGTCGGTCGGCGTTTATGTGGACGGGGTCTACGTGCCGCGCCAACTGGGGCTGCGCGCAAGCCTCTACGACATCGAGCACGTGGAAGTGGTGAAGGGGCCGCAGGGCACGCTCTACGGACGCAACACGACGGGCGGCGCGGTCAGCATCACAACGGCCAAGCCATCCCATGACGGCTTCGGCGGCTTCGCCGAGGCCGGTTACGGACGCTTCGACGCCTGGGAGGCGGGCGCCGCGGTCAACCTGCCGCTGGTCGCGGACAAGCTGGCGGTGCGCCTCACGGGACAGTTCAGGGATCGGGACGGCTACGGCCGCTCGGCGTTCCTCGACGAGGAGCGGGCCGACGACAATCAGGTGCTGGCTCGGGTCGGGATCATGGCCGACCCGAACGACAAGGTGAACGTCTCCATTACCGGTGAATACCAGCGCGCCAAGAACAAGGGCGCGATCCACCAGCTGGCCTATCCGACAGCGTTCAACCTGGGTGCCGGAATCGTACCGGCCGGCGTGATCGCCACGGCGGTGGAAATCGGCGCCCTCAACCCCGCCGACATTCCCAGCGGCCCGACCTTCGTACCGGGCCTGTTCGCCGGTTTCGACTATCTGCAGGGTCTGGTCGGCGGTGTCGGCGGTAACATCTACACCAACACGGCCGGCGATCCGGAGTTCGCGTTTTTCGAGGCATACGGTCTTGCCGCGACGATCACGGTCGACCTGGGCTGGGCCGACCTGAAGTCGATCACCGGCTACCGCGAATTCACCAACAACCGCATCATCGACCTGGACGGCTCGCCCCTTCATATCTTCCGCGGCGAGTTGTTCTCGCACTCCAGCTTCGTGTCGGAGGAGGTGCAGCTTGTCGGCAACTCTTTCTCCGACCGGCTGGAATGGGTGCTCGGCGCCTTCTACAGCAGCGAGAGCGGCCACGAGGTCAATGCGAACTATGCGCTGAACGCCATCAATCCGGCGAACCCCGCCACCAATGACGGCGACGTTTCCAATTCGAGCTGGGCCGCGTTCGCCCAGGGGACCTATGCGATCACCGACGCCCTGCGGTTCACGGCGGGCGTTCGCTACACGGAAGAGACCAAGAAGCTGACCTCACGCAATTTCTCGGGCGAGGGACCGTTCTATCAGTGCTCGCTGCCGACAGACCCGGACATCCGCCCCGACCCCAACGTCTGCGAGGCCTATTTCAGCGACACGTTCGATGCGGTCTCCTGGCTGTTCAGCCTGGATTACCGGCTGACCGACACGGTGCTCGCCTACGCCAAGTCCTCGCGCGGTTTCCGCGGCGGCGGCCAGAACCTGCGCGGCTCGTCCGATCCGGTCTCGTTCATGCCGTTCGCGCCGGAAACCGCGACGGATTTCGAGCTCGGCATCAAGGCCGACATGCTCGACCAGAGGCTGCGGCTGAACCTTGCGGGCTACGTGACCAAGTACAAGGAGATCCAGCGCTCGGTCATCTTCCCCACGCCGCAGGGCAACGTGGTGACGATCCTGACCAATGCGGCAAAGGCGACGATCAGCGGTTTCGAAGCCGAGGCGACGGCCATCCCTGTCGATGGGCTCACCCTCAAGGCCTCGGCGTCGCTGACCGACGCGGAGTATGACGAATTCATGGACATCGATCCGGTGACGCGCCTGCCTCGGGACCGGAGCGACGAACTGTTCGCGATCCCGAAATGGACGTACAGCGCGTCGGCCCGCTACGACCTGCCGGTGGGCGAGAACACGCTGGGTCTGCAACTGGACTGGTATTGGCAGTCCAAGGTGGACTTCTCCCCGTCGAGCGGCCCTGGAGTGCCTGCTTCGGTGGGCGTGCAGAAGGCTTACGGCCTGCTCAACGCCCGGCTGGACTTTTACGTGGAGGCCTGGGACCTGGAGGTGGCCGTGTTCGGACGCAACCTGGCCAACGAGAAATACTTCGTCGACTTTGTCGACTTCACCAGCACGCCGATCGGCCACGTGGTGGGCGTGGTTGGCGAACCGCGGGTCTGGGGCATCCAGCTGAAGAAGCGGTTCGGGGGAATCTAGGCGATGGACCGCACAAAGCTCCGCTGGCGCAGTATCGCGGACTCGCTATCATGTGCCCTGAATCCCGGGGAGAGTTATTCATGAACCAGCAGCCGACCATGCCGTTCAACCTGATGGACCGGGACGTGCAGCAGTGCCCCTACCAGGCCTACGACTGGCTGCTGGAGAACGCGCCGGTCTACCGGGACCCGAATACCGGCATGGTGATGGTGACCGGATATGATCTGCTGCGCGAGATCGTGCGCGATCCCGTCACCTATTCGAGCGACCTGGACTGGATCTCGCTGCGGCCGGGCGGGGTGCCGGAGAAGAGCGAGAAGCTGCTGCGCGAGGAGGGATTCAAGCAATATCCGTCGCTGTCGCGCATGGACGACCCGATCCACAAGTCGAAGCGGTCGCTGGTCGACGCGGTGTTCGCCGGCTCGCGGATCAAGAAGATGACACCCGACATCGACGCCATCGCGCACGACCTGATCGATGCGTTCGTGGACCGGGGCGAATGCGAGTTCATGCGCGAGTTCGCGTTCCCGCTGCCGTGCATCGTCATCGCCGGCCAGATCGGCGTGCCGCGCGAGGATATCCACCTGTTCAAGGAATGGTCCGACGCGTCCATGTCGCGCATCTCCAACATGCTGACCGACGAGCAGGATTACGAGGCGGCCAAGCTGCTGCTGAATGCCCAGCACTACCTGAAAGCCATCGTCGACAAGCGGCGCGCGGCGCCCGAGGACGACATCATCTCCGGACTGATCTTCACGAAGCTGCCGGAGGGACGCCATCTGGACGACGCCGAGATCCTGTCGATGCTGAGCGAGATCCTGGTGGGCGGCAACGAGACCACCACCAGCGCCATCGGCGCCGGCATGAAGATCATGCTGGACCGGCCCGACATTGTCGCCGAGCTCCGCGCCAATCCGGCGCTGATGAAGAACTTCGTCGAGGAGGTGCTGCGGCTGGAGACGCCGATCCAGGGTCTTTACCGCGTGACCACCAAGGATGTGGTGCTGGGCGGCGTGGCGCTGCACAAGGGCACGCCGATCAACATGCGCTGGGCGGCGGGCAATCGGGACCAGGCCACGTTCCCCAATGCCGGGGACATCGACCTGGCGCGCAAGAACGCGGGACTGCACATGACATTCGGCCAGGGCATTCACCACTGCCTCGGCGCCACGCTGGCCCGGGTGGAGATGGCCTCGTCGTTCTCGGCGGTGCTGCAGCGCATGGAGGATTTCCGCTATCCGGCGGGGTTCGGGGGCGTGACCTACCTGCCCAGCCTGCTGCAGCGGACGATCGTGAGCCTGCCGATGACGTTCCGGAAGATCGGAGCCTGAGGCAGTCGCCGTTCTCCCAGGCCGCGGCGATACGGGCGCCGACCCGCATCTTTTGACGGTACTACGGAACCCGAAGTCCGTCGGCGTCATTTGCCGAACATGAACCTTTATGCCCTGTTCCTGGCCTTCGTCGGGATGATCATCCTTGCCGCCGCCTGGTTGCCCCTGGCCTTGCGCCGCCTGCCGCTGTCGCTGCCGATCCTGTGCGTGTTGCTCGGCTACGGTGTGTTCAGCCTGTTCTCGCCGGGCAAGGACATGCACCCGACGTCCTATCCGGAGGCCACCGAGCGCCTTACCGAACTCGTCGTCATCGTCTCGCTGATGGGCGCGGGGCTGAAAATCCGACGGCCGATCGGCTGGCGGCGCTGGCTGCCGACCTGGCGGCTGCTAGCCGTGACCATGCCGCTCTGCATCGCAGGAATGGCGCTCACCGGATGGTCACTGCTGGGCCTCGGGCCGGCGGCCGCCATCCTGATCGGCGCCGTACTAGCGCCGACGGATCCGGTGCTGGCCTCCGATGTGCAGTTGGGGCGGCCCGGGTCGGAGGAGGAGGACGAGATGCGCTTTGCGCTGACGTCCGAGGCCGGCCTGAATGACGGGCTTGCGTTTCCGTTCATCCATCTGGCGCTCACCGTCGCCGCCATCGCTGCCGGCGCCAGCGCCGCGTCGGAACTGTCGCAGTGGTTCTCCAGTGACGTTGTCTGGAAGGTGGCGGTCGGCGTCGTGCTGGGATACATGTCCGGCCGGCTGTTTGCCCGCGTGATGTTCAGGCTGCCTGGACGTGCCCGGCTTGCGGCGGGCGGCGACGGCTTTGCCGCCGTCGGCGCCACGCTGGTCGCCTACGGAGTGACCGAACTCGCCCACGGATACGGGTTCCTCGCCGTCTTCGTCGCGGCCATTACCTTGCGGCGAACCGACGCCGATCACGCCTATCACGTGCAGCTGCATGACTTCGCCGAGCAGATCGAGCGATTGATGATGCTGCTCGTGCTGGTCATTTTCGGCGGCATGCTGGCTGCCGGGTTGCTCGACGCCCTGACGTGGCGCGCCGCCCTGGCCGGGCTGGCGTTCATCTTCGTCATTCGGCCGCTATGCGGGACAATCGCCCTGGCCGGCCTGGACCAGCCCTGGACCGAGAAGTGGATGATCGCCTTCTTCGGTATTCGCGGAATCGGGTCGTTCTATTATCTCGCATACGCCCTGAACCACGGCACCTTCGAGAACCCGCACCTGCTGTGGGCGCTCGCCGGATTCGTGGTACTGACGTCGATCATGGTGCACGGCATCACGGTGACGCCGCTCATGGAACGGCTCCACAGGCGGTCGTCAATCGAATAGGCGGTTCGTTCGCTCAGGCGCTGGAGGCGATCTTGCCCTTCATGGTGTCCTTGAAGTTCATCTTCTCGCCGGACGCACGCTGCATCTCGTTGCTGTGCGCGTGGGTCAGATGGTGCAGGGCGAACACTGTGTCCTGGGTCTCGCGCTGGCCCATGTTGTTCTGGGCAGTGTTGACCGCCTGCTTGGTCAGCTTGAGGGCGAAGGCCGGCTTCTCGGCGATGCGCTTGGCCATGGACAGGGTGAAGTCCTGCAGCTCGGCGCGCGGCACCACGTGGTTGACCATGCCGAGGCGGTGGGCTTCCTCGGCGCTCCACCAGTCGGAGGTGAACAGCAGCTCCTTGGCTTTGCGGATGCCCAGCTCATAGGGGTGGGCGAAATATTCGACGCCGCAGACGCCCATGGCGACCACCGGATCGACGAACATGGCGTCGTCGCTGGCGAGGATGATATCGCAGACCCAGGCGAGCATCAGGCCGCCGGCGATGCACTTGCCCTGCACCATGGCGATGGTCGGCTTGGGGAAGTCGCGCCAGCGGCGGCACATCTCGACGAACACTTCCTTCTCGAAGGAATAGTGGGCGTGGATGTTCCACTCGGACGGCATGCCCCAGGTGCCGACCAGCTCGAAATCGCGCCCCGGCACCTTGCCGCCGAAGCCGGACAGGTCGTGGCCGGACGAGAAGTGCGGATCGGCGCCGCCGAGGATGACCACCTTCACCTCCTCGTCTCGGGCGGCGAGGTCGAAGCACGCGTTGAGATCGTAGGTCATCTGGACGTTCTGTGCGTTCCGGATGGCCGGGCGGTTCATCATGATCCGCGCGATGCCGGGCGCGATGATCTCGTAGGTGGCGGTTTCGAATTCCTGCATGGCCTCGTACCCTCGCCGGCAGAGCCGGGTTTCATTGCTGCGTATGCTTGTCGACATCCCCTCTCCCACAAGAGAAGAGGGGATTCAAGCGCGTGTGCAGAATATCGGGTATGCCTTGCCTCTCAGCGTCCGGGCGGCTTGCCGTCCAGATAGTCGTGCAGCACTTCGTGGAAGCGGCGGACACGGGTCTCCTGGGCGGCGAGATAGGGCTCCTGATAGCCGCGCGAGCGCCAGCCGGCCTGCTGCCCCGGAGCAAGACCCCAATCCTGGAACACCACGCGGTCGCTCAGATCCATGACCGCCTCGGGGCCGGTGTAGACCCGGCAGTCGAGCTCGGCTTCCTTCATCTCCAGCGTGGTGCTGGTGAGCTTGCCGCGATAGGTATTCTTGGCCGGATAGGCGAACTCCCACAGGTCGAAGAAGCATTTCTCGGGATCGCTGGGGTGCGGCTCCCAGCGGAAGAAGCCCATGCCCTCGGCATTGGCGCCGAAGGCAATGTTGGGGAACACGACGCCGAACGGGCTTTCGGTCATCTCCTCGTCGGTGAGCTGGGCGAAATGGTCGTAGCCCCGCTCCGGGCCGAGGCGCCGCTTGGCTTCCTTCAGGTCGTTCCAGCCCTGCATCACCTTGTCCTCGAAGGTCGCATAGCTGTCCGGGTCGATGTCCCAGGCGCGGAGCTGGTCGTCGAACGGATGCGGCACGCCCTCGGGCAGGCGATCCCTGAGCGACGGACGACCCATCTGGATGATCCGGGCGTGGCCGTTGGGGAAGATCTCGTAGCGCGAGGTGAAGTGGTCCTGGTCGATGATCGGCGGCACCTGCGGGTGGGCGGTGCGGGTGTGGTAGGACTCGTTGAAATTGTCAGACGAGAACTTCCAGTTGCACGGAAGCTCGACGCGGACGCGCAGGATGCGCACCAGCTTCTCGAGCGGGAAATTCCTGTGGATGTCCGGGATCGGCTCCAGGTACTTCAGCAGCGGCGGCGCCTCGGTGTCCATGGTGTACCAGACGAAGCCGCCCCAGGTGTCCACGCGCACCTCGATCAGGTTGCGCTTGCCGACGGGGTCGCCCTGCGGGAAGTCGTCGCGGTCACAGGCGTCGATCAGGCTGCCATCAGTGCTGAACACCCAGCCGTGATAGGGGCAGCTCCAGTTGTCCTGCGAGCCGTTGCCGCGAACCAGCTTCTGGGCGCGATGGGCGCAGGCGTTGTAGAAGCCTTTCAGACTGCCGTCCTGCTGGCGCGCGATGATGACGGATTCGTGCATGAAGTCATGAACGATGTAGTCGCCCGGCTCCGGCAGCTCGTTCTCGCGCCCGGCGATGTGCCAGATCCTCGTCCAGAGATGCTCCCATTCCCGCTGCATCCACTCGCGCGAGTAGTAGCGGTCCTGCGAAATCCTGTCGCCGCGCGCGTTGCGCGGATCCTTGCCGTCGATCGCAAGGGGGTGGGTGATGATTTCCGTCATGTCCGTCTCCCGTTCCGTCCTGAGCGAAGCGCCGTTCCGTCCCCACGGAAGGCGCGTCAAACGTATAGTGGCACCGTCAGCAACCGTTCCTTGAAATACCAGCGGCCGTCCCGCTTCACATAGGTGTCGTCGTAGATGAACACGCCCTGGGCGATCTGGCCGTCCTTGCGGCGGGCGATCTGGTGATTGTACACCCGGCCGGTGGCGCGGTCGCCGTCGACCTGGACGCCGCCCATCTGGCAGAAGAAGCCGATCGCCTCGAACGGCTCCATGGACGCGAGCCATGAGGCGACGATTTTCGCCCTGCCCTCGGTCCGCACATTGGCGTGGAACCAGGCGCCGTCCTCGATCCAGGTGGAGCCCCAGATCTCGGCGTCGAATCGGTTGATGCCGTCGCAGTACCGTTCAGCCAGCTCGCGGATGGCGACGCGGTCCTCGACGGGTCCTTCTGAGAGCATGGCCGTTGTCTCCCCGCAACGAGTCAGGTATTTGATCGATCGATCTAGACTAGCCTCCTATCCCGCCGGTTGCGAGCGATTTGGTATCGGCTCCCATCATCCTAAATCAAACGTGCGTTACATTGACAATGCGACCGCCAAAAACGATGATCTGGCCTTCGCGGGGAACGCCGGATGGAATTTCAGGAGACGCTGATGGACAGAGTGCAGCTGGAAGAGATGGCCAAGGATACCATGGCGCACGGCAAGGCCGGCACCATCAAGCAGGCGCCCGAGGTCATGAAGGTCAAGGCCGACATCTATACCGACGCCGAGCGGTTCGAGCGCGAGAAGAAGCTGATCTTCCGCCGCATGCCGCTGATGCTGGCACCCACCGCCGAGGTGCCCAATCCGGGCGACTACAAGGCGATGGATGCGGTGGGCGTGCCGGTGCTGATCACCCGCGGCAAGGACGGCAAGGCACGTGTGTTCCTGAACTCGTGCACCCATCGCGGCACCGCCGTGGCGCAAGGCTCGGGGACCGCCTCGCGCTTCATCTGCGGCTATCACGGCTGGACCTTCAACCGCGAGGGCAAGCTGATCGGCGTCGCTTCGCGCGAGGATTTCGGCGAGGTCTGCGAGGAGGAACTGGGGCTGAAGGAATTCCCCAGCCTGGAGAAGGCCGGCCTGATCTGGGCGATCCTGGACCCGAACTCCGACCTGGACATCAACGCCTTCCTGTCGGGCTATGACGAGTTGCTCGCGGGCTTCGGATTCGAGACCTGGAACTTCTTCCAGTCGCGCACGCTGGTGGGTCCGAACTGGAAGATCGCCTATGACGGCTATCTGGACTTCTATCACCTGCCGGTGCTGCACGCCGACACCTTCGGCCGCAACATCCCCAACAAGGCGCTGTTCTATTCGTTCGGCCCGCACACCCGCGTGACCGCGCCGTCGACCGTGCTGCCGATGCCCGACGGGCTCGACCTGCACGAGATGGGCGAGGAGGACAGCAGCAAGTGGCCGACCGAGGCGCTGATGAACGGCGTCTGGACCATCTTCCCGCACATCTCCATCGCCACCTTCTATGGCGGCCAGCGCGGCGTGATGATCTCGCAGCTGTTCCCGGGCGACAAGGTGGGTGAGAGCTTCACCACCCAGATGTACCTGTCGGAGAAGCCGCTGACCGAGGAGACCCGCCAGGGCCTCGCCGACCAGTTCAAGCTGCTGGAATATGTGGTGCAGCATGAGGACTACGGCACCGGCCTGAGGCAGCAGAAGGCGCTCGACGCCGGCATGACCGAATATGTCTACTTCGGCCGCAACGAGGGCGGCGGGCAGGTGTTCCACGGCTGGGTCCAGAAGATCCTGGATACGGCCAATGACGACCTGAACGACCTGTTCTCGCCGGTCAGGCAAGCAGCGGAATAATCGAGACCAAATCCCGGAAGCCGCGGCGCTTGCGCCGCGGCTTTTCGTTTGAAGTAATATGCCGTTAAGCCAATGTAACGGCCATTAAGGCAGACCTATCTGGGCCTGATTTATGCTCCGTGGCTTTCAGTATCTTATACGATCATCAGGTGTGGTTACCGGGTGCGAACCAGTTTCGTTGGTCACCGGTTCGTGAATGCGCGACAGTTGCCGGCGCGGAACGAGAGCCCGAGACCAGGCGTTTATTTGGACTTGACGTCGCTTGGAGGCCACGACCATGGCCAATCATCTCTGGGTCATCGAACGCAGCCGGCTCTTCAGGCAGGGACTCGCCCTGCTCGTGACCGGCACCGACATGCAGGTGACACGCGAATTGCAGCATGTCGGGTCCGTCGCGCTCGCCCCGGAAGACCCTCCGCCGGCGCTGGTCATCGTCTCGCTGGAGACCGACCTCGAGCCGGGCGGCGAGGAGCGTCGCGAGCTCGAGCGCGTTTGCGGTTTCGGTGCGCCGGTCGTGGTGCTGTCGGACAGGCTTTCCCTGCCGCAGCTGGTGATGGCGATGAAAGCCGGGGCGCAGGGCTACCTGATGAAGGACATTTCGCCCGCGGCCCTTATCCAGTCGCTGCACCTCGTCCTATCCGGCGAGAAAGTGATGCCGACCGAACTGGTCGACCTGCTGCTCGATGGCCGCAACGTGCGGCTGGAACCGGCGATGGCTTCAGGCGCGGCGCTGTCCCAGCGGGAGACGCACATCCTCCGATACCTCGCGGAGGGTTATCCGAACAAGCGGATCGCGCGGGAACTCAACATGGCCGAGAGCATGGTGAAGTTCGAGGTGAAGAAAATATTCCGGAAAATCCGGGCCACGAACCGGACGGAAGCCGCGTTGTGGGCTCGTGGAAGGCAATTCCCGGAGTGCATGCCGTAGGAGTGTGGTTACCTCTTGTGGGTGAATTGAAATAATGGCGTAACCGTGGCAGCGTCGCCTGCCTCCACTGACGGGAGGTCGACATATGGATACCGAAGGTTACACGCTGATCCGGGCGATCGCCGGGGATGAGCGCCTCGTAATCGTTTCCGAGGAACTCTTCGACCGGCTGATGGACGCGGCCGAGAGACACCTGTTCCCGGATGGTCTCGAGGGCTGGGTAAATTCCTCGCAGAACCGGAACGAACTGCCGATCACGCTGGCGCAGCGGCTGACACGGGGCGAGACGCCGCACCGCGTCTATCGGGAATACCGGGGGTTCACCACCGACCGACTGGCCGAGACGACCGGATTGCCCCACGACTACATCCTGGCGCTGGAGCGGGGCGAGATGGAGGAGACGCTGGATGCGCGTCGGCGCATCGCAGACGCCCTCGACGTGCGGCTCGACGATCTCGAAAGGCATTAGCCTGTCTCTCCGGCAGCCATGCGATCGACTGAGAAACCGTCGGGCTGAGTGTCCCGGCCGTTCGAAGCGATTGGGCTTGGGGGCTACAGTGTCGCTTCGCGCGGCCGGGACGACGAGGCCAACGGTCGGAACATCGCTCCAGATCGCGGCCCGATTTTGGCGTCTGCGTGGAATTGCAGGGGCGCCGCCACCTGGCTGGGGATATTACGGCCGCGGATCGGACGTCAGGCCGTCGAATGCCGCCGCAGGCCAAGCGCCTGCGTCGCGGCTACCGGCGCCGTCCCGTGTGGTGGCTTCCGCCATTCGAGGTGCTTCGGGCCGCCGGATATAGTGGCGCAGGCTGTGGACCTGGCCCGCCAGCGCCATATGTCCGAGAACCGAGCCGCAGATCGCCCGCTCGGCCTCACGGTCGCAGTCGTGTACGAGAATAGCGCCATTCTGCGCCACCAGGCGGCGAGCCGCATGCACGCTCTGGACCCTGCCGGGCTTGTCCGCCTTGTAGGCGGCGGGGCCGTCGACCAGGACGATGTCCCAGCACTGGTTGCCGACGGGGGCCGGCAGTAGCAGCGCCGGCGCCCGTCCGATGTCGTCGCGCCAGTCGGCGGCGCGGGTGCCGTACAGAACGCGGATCGACCTGAGCGACGGGTGGCGTTCGCGGATCACCCGGTCCCAGTAGCCATCGTCCTCGACGAACAGGGTCTGGCCGCCCCGATTGGCCTCGAACCAGAGGATGCTGTCGTTGCCCATGCCGAAGACCAGCATGGCGCACGGTCGCTTCACCTCGAGCACCGACAGGATGTGGTCCAGCTCCCGATCATGCATCTGGATGTTGAGACCCCGGCGCAGCCGACCGACGCATCTGATCGAGCGCGTCTTGCGCCAACGCCGCAATTGCTCGCTGACGAAGCGCCGTTCCCAGGCTCGGTGACGGACCAGGAACTCGCTGGCGAACCTGCCGAGACGGCCCAGCAGCCCGGGCCGGAACTCGCCTTGGCCGCGCGGCATGCGCCCGAAGCGCACCGCGATACGGGCAAGACGCAGCGCCTGACCCGTGATGCCTGGACTGATGGTGTTCACGGGTGTCTCCGGTTGCCAGAGGGTTGCCGAAACGTGACGTGTTCATGCCTGAACACCAGCCCGTGATCGAACTTCCCTCAGCTGCCTCACAGGGTGCTGGGGCGCAGGAACCTTCGCCATGGAAGGGGGTTGTCGGTTCTCACCCGTTCAGGAAGGAAATGCGCGCCATGACCCTCAAGCTGCTAGCCATCAACTGCACCCTAAAATCCGGTAAGGATGAGTCCTCGACGGATGCACTGATCGACCAGCTGTTGAAGGCGTTCGCCAGGCACGGGGTCAAGGGGCAGAAGGTCCGGGCGGTCGACCACGACATCAAGCCCGGGGTCAAGGCCGACGAAGGCGAGGGCGACGACTGGCCTGCCATCCGCGACAAGCTGATGGCTTCCGACATCCTGCTGCTCGGCACGCCAATATGGCTCGGCCAGCCGAGCAGCATATGCAAACGGGTGCTCGAGCGCATGAACGCATTCCTGGACGAGACCGACAACGAGGGCCGCATGGTCACCTTCGGCAAGGTGGCGTGCGTGTGCGTCGTTGGCAACGAGGACGGCGCGCATCATGTGTCGGCCGAGACGTTCCAGGCGCTCAACGACGTCGGTTTCAGCGTGCCGGCAAGCGGACTGGCGTATTGGGTAGGCGAAGCGATGGGGAGCGTCGACTACAAGGATCTGAAGTTGACGCCGGCCAAGGTGCAGCAGACGATCGACACGCTGGCGCGCAACGCGGCGCACCTGGCCGGGATATTGAAGAACGCGCCCTATCCAGGCGACTAGGCTACCCAACGCTGTTCGAAGCATTTGCCTAGCGCAGGCGCCCCGCGACGGCTTGCGCACGGTTCGATGTCCCGCTATATAGCTGCTTAGGCAGTTGTTGCGTGGGCAGTTATGAAGACAGTCCATTATACCCCCGAGAGTTTCAGCGCGCGGACTGCGGTCGGCTACCTGCTCCGCCGCACGCTCAATCTTCTTCAGCCGCGCATGGAAGCGCTGTTCGTCGACCACGAATTCACCTTTGTGCAGTGGTGCGTGCTGATGCAGCTGCGCGACGGATTGGCTGACCGGGCGGCGGACATCTCGCGCAATCTCAACCACGACAGCGGCGCGCTGACGCGGATCATCGACCAGCTCGAAGCGCGCGGCATGCTGGAGCGCGCACGAAGCCAGGAGGACCGCCGCATTGTCGAGCTCGCGCTGACGGAGCGGGGACGAGACGCGCTCGAGGGCCTCATCCCCCTGGTGGTCGATCAGGTCAATGACCTGTTCGCCGATTTCAGCCGGGAGGAAATCGAAACCCTGGTGGGACTGCTCAACAGGATCATCGGCAAGCTGCAGGACGGTGAGGCGGAGGATCAGCCATGAGGTGGATTCTTGCGGCGCCGGCGCTCGCCCTTGCGCTGGCGGGTTGCGTGCCGGGGGGACAGCCCGGGCAGAAGATGGCGACCGCGCCGGAGATGGGACTGGATGGTCCCGCCGCGCCCACGGCCGGCGCCTGGTGGCGTGACTGGGCCGATCCGCAGTTCGAGGCGCTGGTGGAGAAGGCGCTGGCGGGCAATCCACGGCTTGCCGAGGCGATGGCGCGGGTGAGCGCGGCACAGGCCTCGGCCGCGGCGGTGCGCGGTGATGCGCTGCCTCGCGTGACGCTCGACGGCAACGAGCAGTTCCAGCGGTTCAGCGAGAGATTCATCTATCCGCCACCCTATGGCGGCGGGCACTACTGGTTGGGATCTGTGCAGAGCAACCTGTCGTGGGATCTGGATTTCTGGGGCCGCCAGCGGGCGCTGATCGAGCAGGCGCGGGCGGGTGCGCATGCGGCCGAACTGGACCTGTCGGCGGCGCGGCTCGCGCTGACGGGCGCGATGGCGGAAACCTATGTGGGCCTCGATCGTGCCTGGGCGCTGCTCGACATCGCCGACCGGACCGTGGAACAGCGCCAGCGGCTGTTCGATCTCGCGCGCAAGAGGGTCGCGGCCGGGCTCGACAGCCGGATCGAGGAGAAGCAGGCCGAGGGTCAGCTGGCCGCCGCGCGGGTCGCACGCCAGCAGGCGATCAACGAGCGCGACAATGCGGTGCATGCCCTCGCGGCGTTGAGCGGGCAGGGCGCCAACGCCTATGCGGGCATCGTGCGTCCCGGTATCGACGCGTCCGCGGTCCTGCCGTTGCCCGAGGCGCTGCCGGCCGATCTGCTGTCGCGGCGTCCGGACATCCTGGCGGCGCGCCTGCGGGTGGACGCGACGCTTTCCGGAAGGGAGGCCGCGCGCGCGGCGTTCTATCCCAACGTCAACCTGGCGGCCTTCGCGGGCTTCCAGGCGATCGGACTGAGCCATCTGCTCAGCGGCGGCGCCGGCGTCTATGGCGCCGGTCCGGCGGTGCATCTGCCGCTGTTCGACGCGCGGCTGAAGCCGAACTATGAAGGCGCGACGGCGGAAATCGATATCGCCATCGCTGGATATAACGGGGCCGTGGTGTCGGCGGTGCAGCAGGTTGCCGACCGCCTGTCGGGCATCGACTCGCTCAAGCTGGAACTGGTCGAGCAGGCCAAGGCGCTCGACGCAGCGGAGCAGGCGTTTTCGCTCGCCGAGCGTCGCTATGGCGGTGGGCTGTCGACCTATCTGGCAGTGCTGACCGCCGAAACCCAGCTGCTCGACGCGCGGCGGACACTCGCGGTGCTGCGCGCCCAGCAGGCCGCCGAGCGGGTAAAACTGCTGGTGGCGGTTGGCGGCGGTTTCACGCCGCCAACCACATCAGGTCGGGGCCCGGCGGCTGAAGCCGCCGGTGGTGGCGGCGATTTCTCGCCCCCCACGACTACCAGTGAGGATCCGGCGGCCAAAGCCGCCGGCGGTGGCGGCGATTTCACGCCGCCGCAAAGTCCTGAAACTAAAGCGGCGGGGCTGAACCCGGCCGGGCCGAGGGAGTGACGACATGGCTTCCCCTGAAATCAACCGCCGCAGAGGCCTGACGGCCATTGCCTTCATCGTGGTCGTGGGCCTGATCGCCTATGGCGCTTACTGGCTGGCCTATTTGTCCCATTACGAGAGTACGGAAGACGCCTATGTGTCGGGCGACGTGGTGGCTGTGACCTCGCTGGAGAACGCCACGGTGCTCGCCATCCATGCGGACAGCACCCAGGCGGTCAGGCGCGGCGACCTGCTGGTGGAGCTCGACCCGGCCCGCGCCAATATCGAGATGGCCAATGCCCGAGCCGAGTTGGCGCGGACGGTGCGCGACGTGAGGGCGCTGTTCTCCCGAGCCGAGGAGCTGCGGGCGCTGATCCGTCAGCGCGAGGCCGAGGCGCAGCGGGCGGAGTCGAGCTATCGGCGGCGGGCCGATCTTGGCGCCGACGGCGCCGTGGCGCGCGAGGATATCGAGAACGCTCGCGACGAGGCCGCCGAGTTGCGCGCTCAGGTCTCGGTGGCCCGCGAGCAGCTCAACTCGACGCTGGCCATGCTGGGCGGCACTGGCGTCGCGGACAATCCCTTGGTCCTGGCGGCCGCCGGCAAGGTGCGGCAGGCGGCGCTGTTCCTGTCGCACATGCGCATCATCGCGCCTGTGGACGGCACCATCGCCCAGCGCACGGTGCAGGTCGGTCAGCACGTGCGGCAGGGCGAGGCGCTGATGGCCGTGGTGCCGCTTTCGGACGTGTGGGTGGACGCCAATTTCAAGGAAGTCCAGCTCAACGACATGCGCGTGGGCCAGCCGGTGGAGCTCGAAGCCGACATCTATGGCGGCGACGTGACCTATCACGGCAAGGTGGCGGGGTTCTCGGCGGGCAGCGGCAGCGCCTTCGCGCTGCTGCCGCCGCAGAACGCCTCGGGCAACTGGATCAAGATCGTCCAGCGGGTGCCGGTGCGCATCCTGCTCGATCCCGAGGAGGTGAAGAAGCATCCGCTGCGCATCGGCCTGTCCATGCAGGCGACCGTCGACATCAAGGATACGTCGGGGCCGGTGATGGCGACGGAGGTGCGGCACGCGCCGATCCCGGCCAAGCCGGTCGACGATGCTGGTCCTGACGTCGAGGCGCTGATCGCCGAGACCATCGAGGCCAATTCAGGCAGGGACGGAAAGAAGCTGTGAGCTCGCAGCCGCCGGAACAGCCCAAGGCGGCTCAACCGCAGGCGCTGACGGGTCTCAAGCTGGGGGTCACCTCGATCGCGCTCGCCATGGGCACCTTCATGCAGGTGCTCGACATCACCATCGCCAACGTGTCGATCCCGACCATCGCCGGCGATCTGGGCGCGAGCGCCGATCAGGGCACCTGGATCCTGACCTCGTTCGCCATCGCCAGCGGCATCGCGCTGCCGCTGACCGGCTGGCTGATGGGCCGCTATGGCGCGGTGAAAGTGTTCATCTGGTCGATGCTGCTGTTCACCGCGGCGTCACTCCTGTGCGGCATCGCCTGGAGCCTTAGCGGGCTGGTGGTTTTCCGCGTGATCCAGGGTGCGGTGTCGGGGCCGTTGGTGCCGGGCTCGCAGGCGCTGCTGCTGCTGATCTTTCCCCCGCACCGGCGCGGCACCGCCCTTATCATCTGGTCCATGACCACGCTGATCGCGCCGATCTGCGGGCCGGTGCTGGGCGGGCTCATATCGGACAACTACCACTGGTCATGGATATTCCTGATCAACATCCCGGTCGGGCTGATCAGCGCGTTCATTGTCTGGCGCAATCTGTGGGACTTCAAGACGCCGACCCGCAAGCTGCCGATCGACGTGATCGGCCTGCTGCTGCTGATCGTCTGGGTCGGCTGCCTGCAGATCATGCTGGACACCGGCAAGAACGCGGACTGGTTCTCGTCGACGACCATAACCGTGCTCGCCGTGATCGCCGCGGTCGGATTCGCCACATGGATCGTGTGGGAATGGACCGACGCGCACCCCATCGTCGACCTGCATCTGTTCAGGATCAGCAGCTTCTCGGTGGGCACGGCGGCGTTCTGCCTGGGCTACATGCTGTTCTTCTCGAACCTTGTCATCCTGCCGCTGTGGCTGCAGACCCAGGAGCACTACACCGCGACCTGGGCCGGGCTCATCGCCGCGCCGAGCGGGCTGGTGGCGCTGGTGCTGTCGCCGTTCGCCAGCAAGCTGATGGCGCGGGCGGACATGCGCTGGGGCGCGTCGTTCGCGTTCCTGATGTTCGCGATCTCGTTCTTCATGCGAGCGAACTACACGGCAGACGCCAGCTTCTTCGACTTCGCCGCGCCGCTGCTGGTGCAGGGCGTGGCGCTCAGCACGTTCATGGTGTCGATCGTGACGATCACGGTGCAGGGACTGCCGCCGGAAAAGATCCCGTCGGGCTCGGGCATCATGAACTTCGCCCGCATCACCGGCGGCGGTATCGCCGCCTCGATCGCCGTGACGTTTTGGGACCGCCGGGAGATCCTGCACCAGAGCCGGCTGGCGGAAAGCTCGAGCGCCTACGACCCGGCGCTGCGCCATGCCATGGCGACGCTGCGCGACCTGGGATTGTCGGACGTCCAGGCCATCGCGGCGCTGACCCGGGAGATGGTGGCGCAGGCCTATCTTCTGTCGAGCACGGACCTGGCCTGGTTCTCCGGCTGGGCCAGCCTGGCCTTGATGGTGATGCTGTGGATTCCGCGCAAGCCGAAGAGCGAGTTGCCGGCGCCGCAGGTGGCCGTGGCGGACTGAATAGTAAATATATCACGATATAATTCTACGCTTGTGGCCGGCCTGCCCCGGTGATACCTTGATGTCATGCTCGGGAGCCGGTGCGGCCGGCCCCTCATGATTCCAGCCATGGGGAGATGGTGCGATGAACGTCCAGGTGAAAACCGAAATCCCGCGTTGCCCCGGTGCGCCCACGTTCCAGGAGATCATGCGCTCGGACGGCGGCGTCATCAAAGACGTGCTCGCCGCCCAGTCGAACCCGCCGCAGAGCCGCGACGACATTCCGTTCGAGAAATACATCAGCCAGGACTTCTTCAACGCCGAGATGAAGCGGATGTGGGAGAAGGTCTGGCAGTATGTGTGCCGCGAGGACCAGGTCGCCGAGCCGGGCGACTACCTGACCTACGACATCGGCCACCACTCGGTCATCGTGGTGCGCCAGGACGACGGCGGCCTGAAGGCCTACCACAATTCCTGCCTGCACCGCGGCACCAAGCTGAAGCCGTCGGAGAGCGCGGGCTGGTCGGCGGCGCTGCAGTGCCCCTATCACGGCTGGACGTGGAATCTTGACGGCACGCTGAACGAGGTGCCGTGCGCCTGGGAATTCCCGCATCTGGACTACGAGAAGAACCGTCTGCCGGAAGCGCAGGTCGACGCCTGGAACGGCCTGGTGTTCGTCAACCTGGACCTGAACGGGCCGTCGCTGCTCGAGTATCTCGGCGTGCTGCCGGAGCACTTCAAGGACTGGCCGTGGACCGACTGGTACCTGTTCATGCACCTGGAGAAGGAGCTGAACTGCAACTGGAAGACGGCGCAGGAGGCCTTCATGGAGGCCTATCACACGCCGCTTGTGCATCCGGAACTGACCCAGGTGGTCGGCGACTGGAACATGCAGCACGACGTGTTCGACGACCACGTGACCCGCGACCTGTGCGCGCTCGCGGTCCCCAGTCCGGCGGCCAAAAAGACGATCAGCGAGCAGGAGCGAATCGACCGGGTGCTGCTGGGCGGCCGCTCGCCGGACGGCAAGTCGGTCACGCTGGAGCCGGGCCAGTCGGCGCGCAATGCCATGGCCAAGCAGGTGCGCAAGGCGCTGAGCGAAGGGTTCGGGATGGACACCTCGAGCTACAGCGACGCCGAGATGATCGATTCCATCAAGTACAACCTGTTCCCGAACATCTTCCTCTATACCGGCATGGCGCTGCGCTCCATCCACCGGATCAAGCCGATCAAGAACGATCCGCACCGCTGCACCTTCGAGGTGCTGATGATGCGCCCGGTCCCCAAGGGCCAGGAACGGCCCGAGCCGGCGCAGATGGTGAAGATTCCGGAAGACATGAACTATGTCGACGTGAAGGAACTGGCGGCGTTCCCGCTGTCCCAGATCACCTTCGACCAGGACACCGGCAATCTGCGCGCCCAGCACGAAGGCATGCTGGCCAGCGCCAAGGGCGCCGAGACCCTGTCGATCTACCAGGAATCCCGCATCCGCGCCTTCCACGACACGCTCGACAAATACATGGGCAGGTAATCGCCGAGGCCAATTTGGGGAGACCGGCGAACGGGCGGCCTGGCCGCCCGTTCTGCTTTGTGGCTCAGCGCCGGTAGTAGGACAGAAACAGCGCCACCGCCTGCTCGGCTTCGTGCCGGCTGACGGCGAGGCCGTCGCCGCCGGTGTAGATGGCGCGGACGTGCAGGTCGTGCAGCACCAGGCTGACAAACTGGCGGGCGGCAAGATCCGGGTCGGTGATGCGCAGCAGACCCTCGTCGTTCCAGCGGGTGAACATCGCCACGTAACGGTCGAGGAAGCGAAGGTGAACATTCTCGAAGAATTTCTGGCCGAACTCGGGCGAGCGAAGACTTTCGCCGATGACGAAGCGCATGAATCGGATCATGTCCGGCGCTGCCAGGTATTCCTGGGAGCCGAGGGCGATGTCGACCAGGGTCTCGGCCGGTGACGCGCCGCGGCCGGCGATGCCCTCGAACTCGCGCATGTCGCGTTCGAACTGGGTCCGCATCACCGCCTTGAGCAGGCCGCGCTTGTTGCCGAACAGGGCGTACAGAGTGCTGAGCGATCCGCCGGAGCGCGCGACCACGTCCTGCAGACTGACGGCGTCGTAACCCTGTTCGAGAAAGAGGGCGCGGGCGGCATCGAGCATGGCGCCGCGGCGACGTTCGCGGCGCGGATCCAGCCTCGGCTCGTCCTCGCGTTTCGTCATGGCTGCCCTTCATCGGCGTCCGACTTGACGGCTAGTGTAACACATATTACATATGCTGCACATGCGAAGAAACACCGGAATCGTTTCGCCGTTCAAATAAAATCAGGGACATGCCTGCCGTTGAACCGGTTTCCGTCCGATCCATCTAGCGATGGGCTCGGCGGGCCTCGGCTCGGATGTTTCGGGAGAGTTGCGTGTTGAAGCAGGCAGGAAGCCGCGTCGTGCTGTTGGGGCTGTTGTGCGCCGCAACTCTCGCCGCGTGCGGCAAGGATGGGCAGCAGGCGCCACCGGCACCGGAAGTGAAGATCTACACCGTTCAGCCGGTGCAAGTGCCGCGCGTGGTGGAATTGCCTGGGCGCGTTCAGGCTGTCCGTACCGCCGAGGTGCGCGCGCGGGTCGACGGAATCGTCGAGCGCCGGCTCTACCAGGAAGGCACCGACGTCAAGGAGGGCGCGCCGCTCTTCCGCATCGATCCGCGCGAGATGCAGGCGGCCTACGACCAGGCCAGCGGCGCGCTCAGCCGGGCACAGGCGACGGCGCGCAACGCCGCCCAGGTGGTCGATCGTTACCAGCCGCTGGTGGACAAGCAGGCGATCAGCCGGCAGGAGTACGATGCGGCGGTCGCCGCCGCGGCGCAGGCCGAGGCGGACGTCGTGTCGGCCCAGGCCGCGATCGAGAGGGCCAACCTCAACCTGGACTACACCACCGTGACCGCACCGCTTTCAGGCCGCGCGGGACGTGCCCAGGTCACCGAGGGCGCACTGGTGAAGGCTTCCGAAGCGACCCTGCTCACCACCATCGAGCAGCTCGACCCGATCTACGTCAACTTCACCCAGTCCTCGACCGAGCTGCTCAAGTTGCGGCGGGATATCCAGCAGGGCAAGGTGCAGGGCGTGCCGCTCGACCGGGTGCGGGTGATCCTGACCCTGGAGGACGGCAGCCTCTATGACCAGGAGGGGCATCTCAACTTCCTCGACATGTCCGTGGACGCATCGACGGGCTCGGTATCGGTGCGCGCGGAATTCCAGAACGAGCAGCGGCTGCTGCTGCCGGGGCAGTTCGTGCGCGCCAGGATCGAGGGCGCCGCCATCGAGATGGGCATCGTCGTGCCGCAGCGCGCAGTCCAGGTGAAGCCTGAAGGCGCATCGGTCCTCGTCGTCGGCAAGGACAACGTGCTCGAGGCCCGCGCGGTCAGGCTGGGCACGCTGCACGGCACCCTTTGGGTAATCGAGTCGGGCCTGAAGGCGGGCGACAAGGTCGTGACCGACGGGATCCAGCATGCGCGGGTCGGCGCGCCGGTGCGGATCGAGGGCGAGGCGGGCATTCCGCCGGTGCCCGCCGCCAAGAAGCCGAAATAACGGCGGACGCAGGACTTACGCCATGCCCCGCTTTTTCATCGACCGGCCCATCTTCGCCTGGGTGATCGCCTTCAGCATCGTGCTGGCGGGCCTGCTGGCGCTTCGCTCGCTGCCGATCGAGCAGTACCCGTCGATCGCGCCGCCATCGCTCACCATCTCGACGACCTATCCGGGCGCCGATGCATCGACCCTGGAGAAGAACGTCACCTCGGTGATCGAGCAGGAACTGAACGGCGTCGAGGGATTCCTCTACATGTCGTCGACCAGCCAGTCGGACGGCACGGCGCAGATCACGGTCACCTTCCGGTCGGGCACCGACATCGACGTGGCGCAGATGGAAGTGCAGAACCGCCTGAGCCGGGTGGAGCCGCGCCTGCCGGAGGAAGTTCGCCAGCAGGGCGTGCAAGTGAACCAGGCGAACAGCGGTTTCCTGATGGTGCTGGCGCTCACCTCGCCGAGCGACTCGATGAGCCAGCTCGACATGAGCAACTACGCATCGAACCGGATCATCGACGAGCTGAAGCGGCTGCCGGGCGTGGGCGACATCCGGCTGTTCGGCTCGCCCTACGCCATGCGCATCTGGCTCGATCCGGTGAAGCTGGCCGGCTACAACATGTCGGCGGCCGAGGCGCTGGCGGCGGTGCGCGAGCAGAACAGCCAGACCGCCGGCGGCCAGATCGGCGATCAGCCGACGGTGCCGGGCACCCAGCTCAACGCAGTGATCATCACCCAGAACCGGTTCACCAACCCGGACCAGTTCGCGGCCATCATCCTGCGCGCCAATCCGGACGGCTCGACGATCCGGCTGCGCGATGTGGCTCGGGTGGAACTGGGAGCTCAGAACTACGTCAATCACGCGACGCTGAACGGCAAGGAAATGGCCGGCATGGCCGTGCTGACCCAGACCGGGGCGAACGCGCTGGCGACCGGCCAGGCGGTCAAGGCGCGCATGGCGGAGCTGGCCAAGGACTTCCCGGGTGACGTGACCTGGAGCGTGCCCTACGACACCACGCCCTTCATCCAGATCTCGGTGGAGGAGGTGGCCAAGACGCTGGTCGAGGCCATCGTGCTGGTGTTCCTGGTGATCTACCTGTTCCTGCAGAACCTGCGGGCGACGGTCATCCCGACGGTGGTGGTGCCGGTGGCGCTGGCGGGCGCGTGCCTGGGCCTGGCACTGTTCGGCTTCTCGATAAACGTGCTAACCCTGTTCGCCATGGTGCTGGCCATCGGCATCCTGGTCGACGACGCGATCGTGGTGATCGAGAACGTCGAGCGGCTGATGCGCGAGGAGAAGCTGTCGCCGCGCGACGCGACCATCAAGGCCATGGGCCAGATCACCGGCGCTTTGATGGGCATCACGCTGGTACTGGTGGCGGTGTTCATCCCGATGGCGTTCTTCCCCGGCTCGACGGGCGGCATCTACCGCCAATTCTCGGTGACGCTGGCGGTTTCCATGGCGTTCTCGGCGCTGATGGCGCTGACCCTGACCCCGGCGCTCTGCGCGACCCTGCTGAGGCCGCACAAGGAGGGCGCGCGCCGCAACATCAAGGTGCTCGGTCCATTCTTCCACCGCTTCAACACCTTGTTCGACCGGTCGACCCGCCGCTACGAGAGCCGGGTCGAGAAGATGATCAGCGCGCCGCTGCGCTGGCTGGCGGTGTTCGCGGTCCTGGTGGGGCTGGTGGTGGTGATCTTCCTCAACATGCCGTCGAGCTTCCTGCCCGACGAGGACCAGGGTTTCGCCGCCGGCATCGTCCAGGCGCCGCCGGGCGCAACGTTCGAGCGGCTCAACGAGGCGACGGCCCAGGCCGAGAAGATCGTGCGCTCGCACCCCGAGGTGAAGAGCGTGGCGGTGATCCGCGGCTTCAGCTTCTTCGGCAACGGCCAGAACGCGGCGATGATGTTCATCTCGCTGCATCCCTGGAGCGAACGCACCAAGGCCAAGAACAAGGCGGACGTGCTGATCCCGACCCTGTTCATGGAACTGCAGCAGGTGAAGGGTGCGCAGGTGTTCGTGCTCAACCCGCCGCCGATCCGCGAGCTGGGCAACGCCAGCGGCTTCAGCTACCGGTTGCAGGACAGGGGCGGCGGGACCTATGAGGGCCTGTTGGCGGCGCGCAACCAGATGCTGGGCATGGCGTCGCAGAGCAAGATTCTGGCCGGGGTGCGGCCCGAGGGCATGGAGGACGCGCCGCAGCTGAAGGTGAACATCGACCGCGTGAAGGCGCGGGCGCTGGGCCTGCAGATCGCCGACATCAACCAGACCCTGTCGATCGCCTTCGGCTCGGCCTACGCCAACGACTTCAACTACCAGGGCAGGGTGCTGCGCGTGCTGCTCCAGGCCGAGGCCGAGGCGCGGATGACGCCGCAGGACGTGCTGTCGCTGCGCGTACGCAACGGCGACGGCCAGATGGTGCCGTTCTCCGCGTTCACGACGGCGGAATGGACGGCGGGACCGCCGCAGCTGCAACGCTACAACGGCTATCCGTCCATGAGCATCTCCGGCTCGCCCGCGGCCGGCTATTCGACCGGCGAGGCCATGGCGGAAATGGCGCGGCTCACCGGCCAGCTTCCCGACGGCTACGGCTTCGCCTGGACCGGCATCTCGTTCGAAGAGCAGGAGGCGCAGGGACAGGTGGCGTCGCTGCTCATGCTGTCGGTACTGGTGGTGTTCCTGGTGCTGGCAGCGCTCTACGAAAGCTGGGCGATCCCGGTGGCGGTGCTGCTGATCGTGCCGCTGGGCGTGCTGGGCGCGCTGGCGCTGACCTGGCTGCGCGGACTCTCGCTCGATATCTATTTCAACGTGGGCATGATCACCATCATCGGCCTGGCGGCCAAGAACGCGATCCTGATCGTCGAATACGCCAAGGATCTGGAACTGGAAGGCAAGGGGCCGGTCGAGGCCACGCTGGAAGCCGTCCGCCTGCGCCTGCGGCCGATCGTGATGACGTCGATGGCATTCATCCTGGGCGTGCTGCCGCTGGCGCTGTCGTCGGGCGCGGGCTCGGCCAGCCGCATCGCGGTGGGCACGGGCGTGGTGGGCGGCATGATCGCGGCGACGGCGTTCGGCATCTTCTTCGTGCCGGTGTTCTACCTGGCGACACGGCGCTGGCTGATGCGACGCGGGCCGACCAAGCCCGGTGCGCCGCGGGAGACCGCGCCATGAAGGCCTCGATAGCCGGGCTGGCGCTGACAGCCGCGTTGCTGGCCGGCTGCACCATGGCGCCGTCCTACAAGCAGCCGCCCTTGCCGACGGCGCCGGTCTATCCCGCCGAGGGACGGCCCGAGATGGAGGGAACACGGGCGCAGGCGGTGGGCTGGCGCGACTTCTTCGCCGATGCGAGGTTGCATCGCCTGATCGGGGCGGCGCTTGCGAACAACCGCGACCTGCGCATCGCCGTGGAACGGATCGAGGAGGCGCGGGGCCAGTACCGCATCCAGCGTGCCGACCTGCTGCCGACGATCGAGGGGCAGGGGTCGGCGGTCCGGGCGAAGAGCCAGTCGGCTCTGGGCACCGGCACGGGCGCCTCCGGCGCGAGGACGACGACGAGCTATCAGGCCGGTCTGGGGATTACCAGCTTCGAGCTGGATTTCTGGGGCCGGGTGCGCAGCCTGAGCAATGCGGCGCGGGCGGAGTATCTCGCCACGGTCGAGGCCGAGCGGGCGTTCCGTCTCGGCCTGATCGCCGACGTCGCCGGCGCCTATCTGGCGGTGCGCGAGGCCGACGAGCGCATCGCACTGGCCGAGGCCACCGTGCAAAGCCGACAGGAGGGCCTCGAAATCGCCCGGCTTCGCCTCGATGCGGGCGTGACCTCGGCGCTCGACTACCGGCAGGCGGAGACGCTGCTCACCCAGGCGCAGACCGAGCTCGCGACGCTGCGGCGGGCGCGGGCGCAGTCTCGCAACCAGCTGGAGGTATTGGTGGGCGGGCCCCTGGTCGGTGAGCTGCCCGAGCCGCTGCCATTGTCCGAGCAGGGCATGCGGCAGCAGTTGGGCGCGGGACTACCCTCGGAGCTGTTGCTCAACCGGCCCGACATCCTGCAGGCGGAGCAGCAACTTCGGGCGGCCAACGCCAACATCGGCGCGGCGCGGGCGGCGTTCTTCCCGCGAATCACGCTGACCGGCTCAGGCGGCTACGAGTCCGTCGAACTGAAGAACGGAGTCGGCCAGGACGGTCTCAGCTGGAGCCTCGGGCCGGCGTCGCTGACGCTGCCGATCTTCGACTTCGGCCGCAACCAGGGCAATCTCGACCTGACGAAGGCGCGCAGGAACATTGCCGTCGCCACCTACGAGAAGACGGTCCAGACCGCGTTCCGCGAGGTGGCGGACGCATTGGCGGCGCGGCGCTATCTGGCCGACCAGGTGGAGGCGCAGGAGCGCGCGCTGGTCGCGCAGCGCAACAGCGCCGAGCTGGCCCAGCTGCGCTACCGCAACGGCGTCGCCAGCTACCTGGAGGTGCTCGACGCCGAGCGCAGCCTGTTCGACGCCGAGCAATCGCTGGTCGCCACGCGGCGCAGCGAGCTCGACAATCTTGTGACGCTCTACGTGGCGCTGGGCGGAGGCCTGGTCGAATAGCGGGCGAGGGAGGCGAGCAGGACCTGCCAGTGCTCGGCCTGCCGCTGCTGGAACGGAACCAGCGGGAAGCCGTGCCGCGCCGCGTGTGGCCGGGGGATCGCATCCCAGCCGCTGTGCCCGACGGTGATGCGGGTTTCGGCGCCCACCGGGTCGAAACGAACTTCCACACGGGTCGACTGATCGGGGGCGAAGCTGGCCTGCCGCCAGGTCAGGGCAAGCCGCCGTCCCGGCTCCCAGGCCGTGACGCGGCTGATCTCGAAACTGCCGCCGTCGTCGTAGATCTCCACCAGCCGGCCCTGCGGACCCGGCTCGAAGCGAAGCGTGCCTGACCGGTCAACGTCGAAGGCGAACAGGCCGTCGTGGCGCCACCACAGGCCGATGTCGCGGGTGAACACCTGGAAGGCTCGGTCCGGCGTGGCGGCCACGCGCAGCGACACAATAACCTTCGAGGTCACGCGCCGTTCTCCAGGTGGCTCTTGAACGCCGCGAGCTGGCCGGTCCACAGCCGTTCCGTCTCGTCGAGCCATTCCTTGATGTCGGCCATGGAGCCGGGGCGGAGCCGGTAGATGCGGACCCGCGCATCGAACTCGGGATGGGATTCGTCGACGATGCCCGCTTCGCGCAGGGTGCGGAGGTGCCGGCTCATGGCGGGGGCGCTGAGCCCGGTCGCCTTTGCCAGTTCGCCGGCGCGCAGCGGACCATAGCGCAGCAGGTCGACGACCCGCCGGCGGTGCGGATCGGCGAGCGCGGCGAGGGTGTCGTCGAGCGGCGTGCGCGGCAGCGGCGCCGAAGCAGTGCTCCTGCCGGGCCTCAAACCCAGCCCTCGATCTTCAGGCCGCTGGCCTGCTCCGCCTCCTCTCGGCTCACATACCGCATGTTCTGCGCGAAGCTCCAGACATGGCCTTCCGGGTCGCGCGCCGAATAGGTCCGGTCGCCGTAGAACTGGTTCTCCAGTGGGCGGACGATCACCGCGCCGGCCGCCACCGCCCGGGCGCAGTGCTCGTCGACACCGCCGTCGAGATGGACGTGGATCGACTGGGTGTTGCGCCCGCCGGTCGAGGCGGGGCTGGCGACGTAGTCGGCCCATTCGGCGCCGACCATGATGTAGCCGTCGCCGAACTTCATCTCGGCATGGCCCAGGTTGCCGTCGGCGTCGGTGATCACCATGGTGTGCTCGAAGCCGAACGCCGTCTCGAGGAAATCGAGGGCGGCGAAAGGATCCTTGTAGAACAGGGCAGAGCCGAAGGATGGCCGGTTGAAGGGATTTGACATACTGAGCTCCTTCACCATTTTAGAAATAGTTAACGATATTGTTAATTATACCGAGCTGCAGCGGGGGCAAGGAGGATTGCGGAACAAGGCGGCATCTGCCGGCGTTTTCGTGCCGCATCGCATCAGGAGGACTCCATGCGTTCAATCGTGTGCGCCGCGGCGGTCGCGGTCCTTCTCGCAGGCGGCGTGGCCAACGCCGGGGAGAAGGTCGCGGCGGTATCGCAATCCATCACGCCGGCCGAGGAGGCAGCGGCCGAGACGTTCGCGCGTGACGCGAGCCTGGCAGGTCTGTTCGACGTGGCGGCGGCCGAGCTGGCGCTCGACCGTGCGCAGAACGCCGACGTGCGCAAACTCGCGCGCGAGATCGTCGAGGAGCAGACGCTCGCCAATTCGCGCCTGCTGGCGTTTGCGCCTAAGCACGCCCGGACCAAACTGGATGCCGACTACACGGCCCGGCTCGACCAGCTCAAGCAGGTGAAGGCGGAGGCGTTCGACGCCGCGTTCCTGGCGGCCCAGAAGCGGTCGCACGACTTTAGCACCAAGCTGCTCGGCGACTACGCCCACAGCGGAGGCGACAAGATGCTGAAGTCCTACGCGTCGGAGACGCTGAGTTTCGTCAGGTTACATCAGACGCGGGTCAACAGCCTGCTTTAGCGAGTTCTGGGCCGCTAGAGGGGCGACAGTCGCTCGCCGGTGCGTAGCAAATGGCCGCGCGAGACGGCGACGCCCATCTCCAGACTGCGGGCAATGCGGCCGGCACGGTCATCGAAAAAGTCGGCGGCTTCGGGCGGACAGACCGCGCGGGTGGTTTCGCGGAACAAGGCAAGCCAGCGGTCGAAGTGGGCGCCGCTCACGGGCAGGGGCGCGTGTTTGGCCATGGGCTCGCCATGATAGGCGCCGGTCATCAGCGCGACGGCCGACCAGAAGCGACGCATGGTCGCAAGGTGCTCGTCCCAGTCGCTGACACGGGCCTTGAAGATCGGGGCAAGGACTGCGTCCGAGCGGACGCGGCTGTAAAAGGCGTCGACCAGCCGGCCGATCATGTCCTCGTCGATACCGGTCTGGCGGATTGTCTCATCGACCGCCTGGGCACGGCGGCTTCGTACGGGGATGCTCATCGAACGCTCTCCTGAAACATGCATATTATATACATCATATTCCGGCGGCCCAATGCGAAATCCCGCAAGAAACCCGAGCAATTGTTACAAACCGTTAAATATCGCAGGGAGAGGCGGTGCATTTGACATGACGGACGTAGGCGCAATCAGGCATTGTTACGGCGGGGGCGCGACGAGAGGTTTCACGACATGGATCGCTTGCAGGACGGCAAGGCGGCGCTCCCCGGTTCGCATGGTGAAATGGCGAGGCGCGGAAAGCGGCGCCTGAAGATCGCCACGCCGTCGGAGTTTCGCGAGAAGTCACGCCTGTTCGTCTACGAATTGTCCGAATGCTTCTGCCGCGTGCTGCCCGCCTACAGCCAGCACGTCCAGGACGACCTTGCAAAGCTGCTGATCGTCCATGCGCTCGGGGCGGCGAACGTCCAACGGCTGATGGCAACGTCGCAGCGGAATGTCTACGAGTCGATGGACGACCGCATACCGGGCGAGTTGCAGGTGCCCGCCAACGCGCTGTCCATCGCCGATTCAACCGGGCTGCCGAGGGAGACCGTCCGGCGCAAGCTGAAGGAGCTGGTAGCCGGCGGCCTGGTGATCGAGGATGCGCGGGGCGGATACCGGATCAAGCCCGGCGCGATCCAGACCGACGAGTTGCAGGCAACCTACTACGCGAGCTTCAAGGCCATGATGGTGATATTCGAGGCCTGCCTCGACGCCAAGCTGGTGGAGCTGGAGTAGGTTCTGCCTGCCCGTTTTGGGTATGAAATGGGCGATCCCGACCGATCGCCTGCATTAGGCTTCGGTGTTGTCAACCTGAAGTTGAGTGGCGAGGCGCCAATACGGTCGCTCGCTGTCCGCGATGCGGCGCGAACGCCGCCGGCGTCCCAGGCATAGTTGAATGATTTTCCAAGCGCCGGTCACGGGACCATGTGTCGGTCATGGCGGTCGGCGCGTTCGAGTTTACCCAGCAGCCTAGAACTCGGCCGGGGAAGTCACGCAGCTTCCCCGGTCGCTCCTTTTTTTGGGGCGCCGCTCGTCAGTCTCGGGCCTGCGATCGGACGGTGGCGCGAACCGGACGCTCCGAAATGTCGGGCCGCTCGGCGATCGACTTGGGGGCGAAACGCTCCGGATCGGCCAGTTCCCAAAGCGCGGCGAAAGGCGTGTCCTCCGGCGCGTCCAGCAGGGCGCCGGGCTTCAATTGCGGATAGAGGTCGGCCGACGAGCGAATCTCGTTGGGGGTGAGCCGCATGTAGAGGTGCTCCGCCCGGAGCTCGTCGGGATGGTCGAGCCCGGCGCCGCCGACGATCTCTGCCAGCTTGGCGACGGTGGCGGCATGGAAATTCCGAACCCGCCGGGCATGGACAGGAACGACGATGGCGCGCTGGCGGATCGGATCCTGGGTGGTGATGCCGGTGGGACAGGTGCCGGTGTGGCAGCGCATGGACTGGACGCAGCCCAGCGAGAACATGAAGCCGCGCGCCGCGTTGCAGAAATCGGCGCCCAGCGCCATGGCGCGGGCGAGCGAGAAGCCGCTGACGATCTTGCCGCTGGCGCCCAGGAGGACATGATCGCGCAGGCCACTGCCGCAAAGCGCGGCGTGGGCGAAGGCGAGGGCATCGACCAGCGGCATGCCGACATGGTCGGGCAGCTCATGCGGCGCGGCGCCGGTGCCGCCTTCGCCGCCGTCGATGATGATGAAGTCGGGATAGAGGCCGGTCTTCAGCATGGCCTTGCAGATGGCGAGGAATTCCCAGGGATGGCCGATGGCCAGCTTGAAGCCGGCGGGCTTGCCGCCCGACAGGTCGCGGAGCTGGGCGGTGAACTCGAGCAACCCGACAGGGGTCGAGAAGGTTGCGTGCGCCGGGGGCGAGATGCAGTCCTTCCAGGGCTCGATGCCGCGGGCGGCGGCGATCTCGGGGGTGACCTTGGGGCCGGGCAGCATGCCGCCATGGCCTGGCTTGGCGCCCTGGCTGAGCTTGATGTTGATCATCTTCACCTGGTCGTGCGCGGCCTGGGCGCGAAAGCGCTCGGGGTCGAACCGGCCGGCCGCGTCGCGGCAGCCGAAATAGCCCGAGGCGACCTCCCAGACGATGTCGCCGCCATGCTTCAGGTGGTATTCGGAGAGGCCGCCTTCCCCGGTGTCGTGCGAGAAGCCGCCCAGCCTCGCGCCCAGATTCAGCGCCTCGACGGCGTTGGCGCCGATCGAGCCGAAGCTCATGGCGGAGATATTGAAGACCGAGGATGAATAGGGCCGGGTGCAGCGCGGGCCGCCGATGGTGATGCGGAAGTCGGGATCGGCCGGCGGCCGGGCGGCGATGGAGTGATGAATCCAGGTGTAGCCCGATTCGTCGAAATCCAGCTCGCTGCCGAAAGCCTTCGGCTCGCCCTCGCCGAGCGAACGGCTGTAGATCATGCCGCGGATGTCGCGCGAGAACGGCAGCGTCTTCTCGTCGCCCTCGACAATGTAGCTGCGCATGAACGGCCCGATCCATTCGAGCAGATAGCGGAAGCGGACGGTGAGAGGATAGTTGCGGCGGAGCGGGTCGGTGGCGTGGAGAAAATCGGCGAGGCCAACGACGGCCATCACCAGCAGCGGGACGGCGGCGAACAGCCACCAGAGGCTGAACAGGCAAAGCCCCGCGGCGATCAACGCGAGGACGATGGTGGCGATCAGGGGAATAAAACGCATGACGGCAAGGCCTCTGGCTGCCCGGAGCCGGAAGAGTGCGACGGCGGGCGGCGCCGAGGCAAGGGCTTGTCTGGAAACAATCATCTCCGGCAGCATCGGTTCCAGCGCGCGCATATCGCGAAGTCCATGCGGCCGGCATATTGTGCGGCATCGAAAAACCACACCAAAACCGTCAGGTTGTCATGAACAATTCTGGATGAGGTTACAAAGTCCAATCTATATCAGACACTTGTCACATATTGTAACAAAGTGTCGAAAAAAATAATCGTTGATTAATACACGGACTGCGGGCACGCTTCCAATGCTAGCCGCCAGGTACGCGACGGGCACGAGATTTCGCCGCTGAATGCGGAATCCGATTCTCCCGCGTGCCGATCCGACGGCCGCTTTTGGGGAGGAAATCACCATGAACCACCGGCATTCCATGCCTTGCACAGTCGCGCGCGCCGTCAGGACGGCCGCGTATACGCTTCCGGTATTGTTGGTTCCGTTCGGGACGGCCCAGGCCGCGGAGGCAATCCGCGATACGCCGGCGCCTGTTACCGCTATCAGTTCGGAACAGCTCGCCCAGGCCGGGCGCCACTCGCCGCGTGTGGACTCGGTTCTGGTGACCGCGCGCAAGACCGAGGAATCCGCCCAAGACGTTCCGGTGGCGATGACAGCGATCAGCGCCGAGCTGGCATTATCGACGGTACGCGATCTGAAGGACCTCAACGGCTATTCGGCCAACGTGCGTATCGACAGCGATCCATCGCGCGCCGGCGCCGCCGCCATCACCATCCGCGGCATCAGCCCGACCCGGACGGACGACAACTCCTTCGATTCCCCCATCGCGGTGATGATCGACGGCATCTATCTGGGCTCGCTGTCCGGCCAGGTGATCGAGAACTTCGACCTCGAGCGGGTCGAAATCCTGCGTGGCCCGCAAGGTACCCTCTACGGCCGCAACACCGTCGGCGGCGTGGTAAACGCGATTCGTAGCCGGCCGACCGGCGAGTTCGGCGCCAAGGTGCAGTACACCTATGGACGCTGGAACACTCATGAATTCCGCGGCGTGTTCAATGCGCCGATCGTCAAGGACAAGCTGGCGGTCAAGGGTTTCTTCTCGTCGCTGAACAGCGACGGCTGGTACTACAACGAGTTCAGGAACGCGCGGCAGCCGAAGAAGGAATACAAGAACTACGGTGCGACGTTCCTGTTCACCCCGACGGAAGCGTTCGAGGCCAAGTTGACCGTCGAGCGGTTCGAGGACGACAGTCAGGGCGCGGCCTATCTGACCAATTGGAACTTCGCCCCGGGCGTGCTGCCGCCGACCGGCCGGCCGCAGGACCCGAACTACGCGGGTGGCTTCCTCTCGTGCTTCCTGCCGGGCATCCTGGGCCTGCCGATCGACACGGTGCCGTGCCGGACGACGATCCCCTTCCCGAAGAAGACCATCGCGACCGACCTGCCGAATCCCGGCAAGGTCCACACCAACGCCTACACGCTGGATCTATCCTACGAGCTGACGGACGAGCTGAAGGCGGTGGGCCTGTTCGGCTACCGGGACATGAAGGAGTACCGCAAGTACGATTTCGACGGCTCGACGGCCGACCACATCACCATCGAGCGGGACAACGACTACGAGCAGTTCAGCGGCGAGGTCCGGCTGGAGGGCAGCTGGGACACGGGCATGGGCAAGATCAACGCCCTGATCGGCGGCTATTACTGGTACAGCGACTTCAACCAGAACTGGGTGACCGGCGGTGATTTCTGGACCTTCATCGGCGCGCTCAACGGCCCCGCGCTGGGCGGCGGTTATTCGCTCGCCACCAACACTTGGTTCGATCCAGTGTTTGCCAACTCGGTGTTCCCCGGCCTGACGCCGGTCGGCGCCTGCCTTGCCAACAAGTTCGGCAACACCCGCTGCGACACCGGCGCCGGCGACGTGGCCTATGGCCCGAAGCTGGTGCAGAAGCTGTTCGAGGACCAGAAGACCACCTCGCAGGCGATCTATGCCCATGCGGACTGGGAGTTCCTGCCCGGCCTCACTCTCGAAGCCGGCATCCGCTGGACCTACGAGAAGAAGCACTTCGTCGCGGCCCAGGCCTATCTGGCGCCACTGTCGCGGGTTGACGAGTTCAACTTCCCGGAATTCGCCGACCTGAAGAACAGCTGGAAGGATATCTCGCCCAAGATCGGCCTGTCGTGGAAGCCCAACGACGACATCCTGATCTATGGCTCCTACGCCGAGGGCTGGCACTCCGGCGGCTTCTTCGGCGTCAACCAGAACGTGGCCGACTTCGAGCGCGACCAGTACGATCCCGAGCATTCGCGGTCGTTCGAACTGGGCGTGAAGGCCCAGTGGTTCGACAACCGGCTGCAGACCAACATCGCGCTGTTCCACAATACGTTCCGCGACAAGCAGGAGCAGTCGGTGCAGTTCGATCCGTCGACCAATACCGTCGCGACGATCTTCTCGAACGTGGCTAACGTGATCTACAAGGGTATCGAAGCCGAATTGCAGGCCGCGGTGACCGACGGGTTCAACGTGTTCGCCTCGGTCGGCTTGCTGGACGCCACCTACAAGAAGTTCGAGACCGACATCACGCCGAATGATGGCATTCCCAACCTGGGCGACGCCAACTTCCTCACGCCTCGGAACGCGCCCAAACTGACGTTCGGCATCGGCGGCACGTACACGGTCACGATCGGGCCGGGCGACCTGTCGATGAACGTCAAGTACAGCTACATCGACAAGGTGCAGGGCGGCCTGCTGAACGAGACGCTGTCCCAGATCCCGCCGCGCGACGATCTCAGCGCGTCGATCACCTATTTCTGGGAGAAGTACCGCGTCACGATATTCGGGCGAAACCTGACCAACGAGCGCAACGAGTTCCCGTCGATCATCGCGCCGCTGTTCGCGTCCGGCACCGTCGGGCCGGGCTGGAGCTGGGGCATCGAGCTGGGCGCGGAGTTCTGAGTCAGTCTTTTCGGGTCTGGAAGACTGGAGGTGTGCCGGCGACGGCACACCTCTTTTTTACTGGCCGATCAACCGTGCCACATCGGCATGCACGGCGTCACGCGCCGCCGCCGGAGCGGTCGTTTCCGTGAGATAGACCGCAACAAGAAGCGGCGCGCGGCCGGGAGGCCACAGGATGGCGATATCGTTGGTGGCGCCGTTGGCGCCGCTGCCGGTCTTGTCGCCGACACGCCAGACGCCGGGCAGACCGGCGCGGATGCGCTTGCTGCCGGTCTGATTGCCGATCAGCCAGCCTGTGAGGCGGGCGCGGGAGTCCGGCGTCAGCACGTCGCCGAGCAGCAGGCGCCGCATGGTGGCGGTCATCGCGGCGGGCGAGGTGGTGTCCCGCGGGTCCCCGGGAGCGGCCTCGTTGAGATCGGGCTCGGTACGGTCGAGACGGGTTACGCCGTCGCCCAGCGAGCGCAGCCAGGCGGTCAGGCCGGCCGGGCCACCGAAACTGTCCAGCAGCAGGTTGGCGGCGGTGTTGTCGCTGATGGTCATGGCGGCCTCGCAGAGGGCGAGGACGTTCATGGTGCGGCCTGCGCGACTTCCGGTGACCGGCGAGTGGGCGATCAGCGGAGCGGACGGAATGTCGATCCGGCGCGACAGGTCTTCGGCACCCTTGTCGGCGCGGCCGAGGACATGGGCGGCGGCGAGGAACTTGAAGGTGCTGCACATGGCGAAGCGCTCGTCGGCGCGGTGGCCATCGACCTGGCCGGTCGCCGTGTCCAGCACCGCGACGCCGAGGCGGCCGGCGACACGCTTCTCGATGACGGCGACGGCGGGCTTCAGGCGCTCCGCCGGGGCCGCGAGCAGCCTGGCCGGAAGCAATGCGAGGAACGACGCGGCGGAGCCGAGGGCAAGTGTGTCGCGGCGGGTGAGCATCGGGCGCCTCATGGCTGCGGAAGGGATTGCCGCCATAGGGGGGCAATGCGGCGTGTGGATGGCGGGCGGCGCTACTTCCCGGTCAACCGCGCCACCACCGGCGCGAAGGCTTCGCCGTACTGGTCCTGCACGTTGACGTAGCTGATGCCGAACTCTTCGCGCAGTCGCTGGAGGTCGTCGCACACGCTGTCGACCGAGCCGATCAGTGCGTGCGGGCAGTCCTTCAGGTCATCGAGGGTGATGTCGAACATGCGCGCCCAAATCTCGGCGGCGGCACGCTGGCTGTCGTCGAGAGCGACGAAGATCATGCCGATCTCCAGCTCGATGCCGTCGAAGCGGCTGCCGGCGCCGTCCCTGATCCAGCCCAGCTTCTTCCGCGTCTCGGCGTAGGTGGAATTGGCGAGGGATTCGGGGCCGATGCGGCCGGTGTGGTTGTTGAAGTTGATGGAAACGATATCGGCCTCACGGCCTGCGATTCCCAGCACCTTGGGCGCGCCGCCGCCGACGATCAGCGGGACGCGGCCGCGAGGCGGCAGGGGTAATGCCTCGTAGCCGACAGCGCGAACGTGCTCGCCCTCGACGGCCAGCATCTCGCCGCGCATGGCGGCCTTGGCGAGGCGGATGGTCTCTTCCAGCCGTTTGATCCGCGTGCCGGGGCCGGGGAAGGGGATGCCCATGGCTTCGTACTCGTTCCTGATCCAGCCGGCGCCGAGACCCAGCTCGAAACGGCCGTCGGACAGGAAATCCAGGGTCATGGCTTCCTTCACCAGGATGCCGGCAGGACGGTATCCGGTGCAGAATACGCGGGCGCCGATATTGATGGTGCTGGTGGCCTCGGCGGCCATGGCAAGGGCGGGGACGGCGGCGATGTCCTGTACCGGATGGTTGGTGGCGGCGAGCGCCGGTCCAGGGCCCAGATAGTGATCGGCAACGTGGAACGTGGAGTAGCCGAGCGCCTCGGCGCGGCGGGCCTTCTCGCGCCACTCGCGCGCGGAGGTCGCGTTGAATGCCTGCCACGAAAAGCGGAACGGTTTCCGGTGCGCCATGTTGTGTCCTCCCCTCAGACCGAGAGCACTGTGCACGCAAACGGGATGTCACAACAAGGGCGGCGGCCTCGTCATGCAGGCGAGAGCCGGGTGAACGGCATCCGGCCGCAATGGAGTTTCCGTCATGAAAACACGACTCAACCAATACCTCGCCGCTCCCGACGCCATCGCCGCCGTCCTGGCGGTGCAGAACTACGTCAACGATTGCGGGCTGGAGCACTCGCTGCTGGAGCTGGTCAAGATCCGGGCGTCGCAGATCAACGGCTGCGCATTCTGCATCGACATGCACACCCGCGACGCGCGGGCGGCGGGCGAAACCGAGCAGCGCATCTACCTGCTGGACGCCTGGGAAGAGGCGCCTGTCTACACGGACCGCGAGCGCGCGGCGCTGCTGTGGACCGAGACGCTGACCCTAATCAGCGAGAACCACGCCCCGGACCATGTGTGGGAGGCGGTGAAGGCGCAGTTCACCGAGAAGGAACTGGTCGACCTGTCGGTGGCGATCGGCGTCATCAACACCTGGAACCGACTGGCCATCGGCTTCCGCGCCATGCCCAAGGTCGAGAAGCGGGCGGCGGCCTAGCTAGCCGGAGAACAGCCGGGCCAGGGCGGCCTCGCGGCGGGACATGAAGCGGGCAGGCTTGGCCTTCTCATAGATCGCCGCCAGGTCGCCGCGCTCGAACGCATCGAGCACCCGGCCATGGACATAGCTCTTGCGGACGATGGCCGGCGTGTTGCCGAGCATGTCGGCGATGTCGGACATGACCGCCTTGATCTGGCGTCGGCGGCCGGTTGGCGTCGCCGCCGGTTCGATCAGCGCGAGGCGCTCGGTGGCCATGGCGCTCGCGGCCATGGTGCGGAAGGTCTTGGCGGTGATCGGCGCGCCGGCGATGTCGTGCAGATAGGCGTTGGCCGCGGCGGCCGAGACACGGCACACCCGGCGGTCGTCATCAAGGTACTGGAAGAGGCGGGTACCGGGAAGCTCCAGCAACTGGGGTACCGTTCGGGCCAGGCAGGGGGCCCGAACCCTGATCTCGAACCGTTTGCCGCCCTTGCCGCGGAACACCAGGTCGAGAACGTCGTCCTGACAGGTGACATTGCGTTTCAACAGTGTGGACGCGCCGCGGCTGCGGCCCGAATGAACGTAATTCTCGCAGCCGATGCGGATGTGGGTGCGGTCGATGAGCATGACGATGCCGGCGAGCGCCTTCTCGCAGGGCAGGCCGGGGCGCGCCAGATCGCGGCGAATCCGTCGCCTTATGCGTGGAAGCGTCTTGCAGATCGCCGCGAGCTGGTCGGCCTTCTGCGCCTCGCGGACGTGGTCCCAATCGGCATGATAACGGTACTGGATGCGGCCGGCCTGGTCGCGGCCGACGGCCTGGAGGTGATCGTTGGGCCGCGCGGCGATGCGCACCTCTTCGTAGGCGGGCGGTATTGCCAGCTTGCGGATCCGGTCGAGGGTTGCCGGGTCGGATATCCGCTCGCCGTTAGCGCTGAAATAGCCGAAGCCCCTGCCGATCCGGCGACGAAAAATCGGCAGGGCGTCGCTCGAGACGAGCTTGAGCCTGGCGGGATGTGCGGCGGGCGGCAGGGCATTCATGAATTTCTGTCTCCGAAAAGCAACGCCGAAACGGCGAAGGAGACAGGTTGGTTCCTGTCGACCCTTGCGGCTTCCGTGCTAGGCTTGCCGGAGTGCGTGACGAAGCGGGGAGGCGACGTCAGATGCCGCAGACCAACACCTATATCGACTTCGCCGAAGGGCCGCCGGCCCGGCCGCGCCGGCAGGCGAGGCTGGACACGCAACGTTACGTCTCGCGCGACTTCATGGCGCGGGAATGGGACGGCATGTGGACGCGGAGCTGGCTGCTGGCGGGGCTCGAGTGCGACGTGCGCGAGCCGGGCGACTACTTCGTGTTCGATATCGGCCGGGAGTCGATCATCGTCACGCGCAACGACGCGGGCGGGCTTTCGGCGGTCTACAATGCCTGCCAGCACCGCGGCAACCGGATCATGACCAATGAACGAGGGGCGGTCGCGGCCATAACCTGTCCCTATCACCATTGGACCTACGAGCTCGACGGTACGCTGAAGGCGGTGCCCGACGCCGAGCGGTTCACCCAGGGGCTGCCCTGCGAGCAGCTGTCGCTGAAGCCGGTCCAGGTGGACAGCTGGGCGGGCCTGGTGTGGATCAATATGGACCTGGAGGCAGGGCCGCTCCGCGAATTCCTGGGCGCGGTGATGGACCAACTGGCGCCGTACCGGTTCGAGGGCATGGTGCTGGTGAGCGACCAGACCGTGTGCCTCGACGCCAACTGGAAGACCTGCATCGACAATTTCAACGAGCAGTACCACGTGGACTTCATCCACCCGCAGCACGCCAGCTTCGTGGACTGCTGCAACGCCGGCAACGAGCTGTGGCCGTTCGGCCACCGTCGGGTGGTGGTCGAGGGCTATGTCACCAATCCGCGCTACGGCAGGCCGGACGAGGCGCCGCCGATCCTGCAGGCCGCGATCAGGGCGCTGGGCATGGATCCGGATTCCTTCAAGGGTCGTGTGCCGGACATCCGCGAGGCGGTGCAACGGCGCAAGCGCGAGCTGGGCCGTGAGCTGGGATACGACTACTCGCCGTTCACCGACGAGCAGGTCTCCGACATCCTGCAATACGACCTGTTCCCCAACATCATCATGACCATCAAGCCCGAGGAACTTTGGGTGATGCGGCCGCGCCCGCACCCGACCGATCCGGACAAATGCTACTTCGACAAGTGGACGCTGCGGATCGACGTGCCGGCCGACACGGCGCGGGGGCTCAGCCTGGTGGGGGATCCCAAGATGCCGGCGCTCGATCCGGCGGAGAGGCCCGATCGGGAGGTGTTCACCCAGGAAGACGTGATCGCCGGCAGGCACAGCATGACGATCACCATCGATCAGGACATCCACTACCTGCGCGACATGCAGGCGGGGATGCATTCGCGGGGCTTTTCGCGCGCCTGGCTGAACGAGGACGAGGCCCGGGTGCAGCATTTCCACGATTGGCTGGACATGTGGCTCGAGGGCGAACCCCTGCGCCGGCACGGCACGGTCCGGGCCGCCGAATAGGCTGTCGAGAATTCCATTCTCCGGGAGGGAAACCTTTCTCTGCGCCGCTCGTATATGAGCGACCTCAACTGGCAGCGAAGGGTGCTGCCCCCAGATTCCGTTCCATGCCAGCGAGAGGCCTGCGTTCAAACAGCAACCGAGGAGGTTGGCATGAAGCGTTTGGCTTATGGCCTGATGGTGGGCACGCTCGCGTCCATGGCCCTGACGTTCCCGGCTTCGGCGCGGGATCGTGACGACAATCCGCCGGGTCCGGCCGGCGGTCCCGGCACCAACTGGGAAAACCCGCCCGGTCCGCGTGGCGGCCCCGGTACGTCGCCCGACCGTGTCCGCCGCGTGCATGGCCACGACGTCCACTTCGTGGTGCATGACAACGGCTACTATTACAACGACCGCTACGGCTACTACTATCCGGGCCGCGGCTACTGGGTCCAGTCGAAGAAGTGCTGGTGGGATCGCGACGACAACCCGCCGGGTCCCGCTGGCGGCCCCGGCACCAATTGGGAGAACCCTCCCGGTCCGCGCGGGGGGCCGGGCATGTCGCCCGACCGCTACGGCAGCTGCAAGTAGGGCAGCGGTGGATTTCACGAAGGGCCGGAGCGATCCGGCCCTTTTGCTATGCGAAGGCGAGCGGGATGGACTTGAGCCTGGGCAGCAGATCGACGACCTCGCCCTCGACGATCGGACCACTCTGGCCCAGCGACGGCAGGGCCAGCAACTCTTCGAGCATCAGCCGACCTTCGATGCGCGCGAAGCGGGCGCCGACGCAACCGTGCAAACCTTCGGAGAAGGTGAGAATGGGCACCTTGTTGTCCAGATCGATTATCTCCGGGTTCCGGAACGCGGCAGGATCGCGATTGGCGAGGTACAGATCGAGCATGATGGGCACTTCCGCCGGGATGACGATGTCGCCGATGATCACGTCCTCCAGGCCATGGCGGAGGGAGTAGCGCGCGGGTGTCGTGAGTCGCAGCAGTTCCTCGACGCCCCGATCCAGCTTGTCCGGATTGGCCGCCAGCATGGCGCGCTCTTCCGGATGCTCGATCAGCCGCAGGATGGAATGGGACAGAAATGTCGCCGACGTTTCGGTCGCGGCCGCGAGCAAACCGTAGAGGCGCGCCGCGGTATGGCGTTCGTCCTCCTCGCCGGCGACGGACAACATGCGGGAGATGGCGTCCTCGCCCGGGTCGGCGCGGCGGCGCCGCACCGCCTCGACCAGATAGTCGATGCACTGGTCCGCCCGGGCGCTGAGCTTGCGGTAGAGCGACAGTGTTGCGTCGCGGTTGGTGACGCCGAGCACGCCCGCGGTGAGTTCGCAGAGCATGGCGATGTCGCTCTCGGGCAGACCGAGCAGATCGGTGAAGACGCCCATGGCGATCACATCGGCAAGGTCGGACACGCCGTCCAAGCCGCCGTCGGCAAGCGCGCGGTCGCGGATGCGGCCCAGGTGACGGTGGACGATCCTTTCGATGTCCTGGCTGGAGACGAGTCCCAGGGTACGGGCGAAGATGCGACGTTCAGGGCTGTGGAGCGGCGGGTTGAGGAACAGCGGCATGTGGTCGAGGGTGTCGACAAGTCCCGTCATGTCGAAGCCCGATCGTTCGCCGAGTCCGCGGGTGCCTCGGCCGACGTTCGCGACCTCGAGCTCGCTCCGCCGGAGGAGGTCGGAGACATCCGCATACCGCGTGACCAGCCAGCGGCGATAGCGCGGGAAGAAGTGGGGCGGCTGCCAGGGCGAGCTCATCGATCCTGCTCCGCGGACGCGGCAATTTCATGTCGCATGATGTCCTCGTGAAGCGCGGCGAAGCGCTCTCGCCGCAGCTTGCCATTGCCGGTGCGCGGGATCATCCCCGGCCGCAGGAGATGGACCGACGACGCGACCAGGCCGTGGCCCGCGCTGACGGACCGGCGCGCCGCGAGCTCCAGCTGACGGCGTTCGGCTTCGGGCGCGCTGTGCATGGTGGTCTCCAGCATGAGGATCAGGCTCTCCGGGCCGCCATCGGATACGGCGAAGGCGGCGGCGGCGCTCACCGGCAGGCCGGATCCCGAGAGAATGGTGGTCTCGATGTCCTCGGGGCAGTGCTTCCGTCCATGGAGGATGATCAGGTTCTTGAGCCGACCGGTGATATGCAAGCGGCCCGAAACGAGCACGCCGAGGTCGCCGGTGCGCAGGTAGCGGCGGCCGTCATCCGGCTCGGTGCGAGCGCCGAAGGTCCGCCCGGTCTCATCCTCGCGGCCGAGATAGCCCTGCGCCACGTGGGGTCCCGAAGTCCAGATCTCACCCTCGACGCCATCAGGGCGGGGGGCTCGGGTCGATGGGTCGACCACGATCGCGACCCCCTCGCCCCACGCCGTTCCGCAGTCGACGGATGGCGCGCCGCCTGACCGCGGGGCCGTCCGCAATCCTTCGCCCGCAGCCACGGAGGTGATCATGAGCGTACTCTCGGACATGCCGTAGCATGGCGTCCATGCCGTTGGGTCGAAGCCGAGGGGCGCACAGGCGCTCGCGAAATCGCGCAGCGCGGCGACCTGGATGGGCTCGGCGCCGCAATAGGCGATCCGCAGATGGGAAAGGTCGGCCTCGGGAAGACCGCGCCGGGCGATTTCCGCGGCGCACAGGCCATAGGCGAAGCTGGGTCCGCCGGTTGTCGTCGCGCGCTGTGACGACAGCGCCGTGAGCCAGCGGAGCGGTCGCTGGATGAAGACCAGCGGGTCCATCAATGCCGCGTGGCAGTTCACCATCAACGGGCCAAGCACGCCGCCGATCAGGCCCATGTCGTGGTGTGGGGGAAGCCACGATACGAGCCGTGTGGCACTGTCGGTGCCGAACGCCGCCGTGATCATGCCTATGTTCGCCGTCAGGTTGCCGTGGCTGACCATGACGCCTTTGGGAGAGCCGGTCGAACCGGAGGTGTACTGCAGGAAGGCGATGGTGTCCCCATGGGTCGACGGCGCACGCCAGCTGTCCTCCATGCCGGGCTCGAGGTCGCCCAGCATCAGGACGGGGACGGGCGGCCTGTCGCGCACGCAAAGATCGGCGACGTCCTTGGGTGAGACGGCAAGAATTGCCGCCGGGCGTGCGTCGTCGCGGACGGCGACGCGCCGCTCGCGCCCGCGCAGCCCGTTGGCCGGCGGAAGCGGCACGGCAACGCAGCCGGCATAGAGCGCACCCATGAAGCCGACAACGATGGAGAGTCCAGGTGGCAGCGCCAGCAGGATCCGGTCTCCCGGAGCCGCAAAGCGCTGCAGGGCCACAGCGATTCGGCGGGCCTGGAGGTCGACGTCCCCGAAGGTGAGGCTACCGGTGACTCGACAATCACCGTCGAGCCAGCAGTGGGTCACGCGCTCCGGAAACCTTTCCGCATGACCGCGAACTACATCGACAAAGCTGCCTGCCCCCACTCCGATGCCCCCTTGCGCGGCGCCGATATCGCGCCGCAGCGAAATTGCTGCAACCATAATGGACAGAATTATCCGCCAAGGGTAATTTGAAAATCGAGGGGTTTTGGGTACCGGGGGCAACTTGCAGGCTTCAGACATCGCCGAATGGCTCAGGCAACGCATCGCGCGCTGCCGCGAGGACAACGACGCCGACATTCCCGACGACGTGCCGATCTTCGAACTGGATATCGATTCCGTGGAGGCGGTGCTGATCTCTGCCGACCTGGAGGAACTGCTGGGCCGCGAGATTTCGCCCGACCTGCTGTTCAACTTTCCCACCATATCGGAACTAAGTGGGCAACTTGCAGAAGTCGACGCCTAGGCGGATTGGCATGCCAGCACGCGTCGGGTCCCCGGGTCAGCGGCCATGACGTTTCCGTCATGGCAGTATCTGATTCTGTTCCTGCCCGCCGCGTGCGTGGTTCACGAGGTGCTGGCGCGGCGCGATGCGCGGCTGTCCGTGCTGTTCCTGATCGCGGCCTCGTTCGTGTTCTACGGCATGGTGGCAGGGCATTCGGTGCTCGTGCTGGCGGCCTCGGTGCTAGGCAACGGCCTGGTGGGCCGGCTGCTGCTGCGCCGCGACGCGAGCATGGCCGTCCGGCGGCTCATCCTCGGCGGCGGAGTCGTGGCGAACATAGTCCTGATCCTGTGGATCCGCGGGTTCGAGCCGGTGCTCGGCGCGCATGGTGGCGGATACCAGGCCGGTCTGGCGGGCTTGACCTTCGTCTCGATCGGCGTCTCGTTCTATTCGCTGCAGCAGATCGCCTTCCTGTTCGACTGCCATCGAGGGGTGATTCGGGACTTCCGGCCGACCACCTTCACGCTGGCCTCGGTCTTCTTTCCGCACCTTCTCGCGGGTCCAATCGTGCGCTACAGGGAAATGGTCGGGCAGATAGAGGCGCCGCGGGAGAAGCGAACGCCGCCGGATAACGTCGCCATGGGATTGACGCTGATCACGGTCGGAATCGCCAAGCACATGATGCTGGCGCAGCCGCTCCGGGAATATATGTCGCCGGTGCTGGACAATACATCGGGCCTCTACATACCGGTCTTCCCCGAGGCCGGGGTGATCCTGCTCGCACTGACGCTTTTCATCTATTTCGACTTCTCGGCCTATTCCGACATGGCCTGTGGAGCCGCGTGCCTGCTGGGCTATCGGATGCCGGTAAACTTCCTGTCGCCGCTCGAAGCGTTCAACCCGGCTGAGTTCTGGCGCCGCTGGCACATCACCCTGTCGCGGTTCATGCGCGACTACGTGTTCCTGCCGATCAACGCGATGACGGTGCGATTCCTTAAAAGGCGCGGCATCGTTCGGGAGGAGGTGCCGGTCGTGGCGGCGACCATGACGACCTTCCTCGCCATGGGCCTCTGGCACGGGACCGGCGAGACCTTCATCGCCTGGGGCCTGGCCACGGGCATGCTGGTCAGCATGGCCCAGGTTGTCGGTCTTCGCCGTACCCGAGGGGGCGAGGGCACTTCCGGGAAGGGGCTGATCGGCAAGATGGCAACCGGTATCGGTGTGGGCCTGTTCATGCTGGCGACCACTTCCCTGTTCATGTCTCCGACATTGGAGCAGGCCGTGCAGCTGATGCGCGGTCTGGTAGGACTGAACGGCGTGTCGCTGTCCGGGGCGCTTTCGGTCCCGCTGGGCCCGCTGGTGTCGCAGGAATGGCTCGGAACGTGGATCGTGTTCGAAGGCTGGTTCCCCGGTTCCGGCATCAACAACGGCTTCAGCAACCTGCCTTTCCTCATGGTGCTGCTGGGGGGCACGCTGATCGGCTATGTCGTGCCAAGCATATACCGGTGGATGGCGCCGCACCGGCCGATCCTGGAAAAGGTTCCGGCGCTGGGCGGCTTCTGGGCCAGACTGCGATGGAAGCCGAGGCCGGCTTGGGGCATCGTCATGGGCGCCCTGGCGATGATGGCTCTGGGCCTGCTCGCCAACGCGGACGCGGGCGGCTTCCTCTATTTCCGGTTCTGACATGAAGGTGCGGTCGTTCATCGCCGGGTTCGTCGTCGCGGCGCTGGCGTGCGGCGCGGCGCTGGCCGGGCTGAACGAGATCGCCGCCGACATGAATGCGCCCAAGGGCAAGGCCGGCTGCGAGATCACCAGGGCGGACGACAACTCGACGCAATATGCACGGTTGCCGAGCATCGTCGCACGCGGCGGTACGGAGGTCCTGCTGCTGGGCACTTCGCGAACCAAGTTCGGATTCAAACCCGAGGTGCGCCACGTATTGGGTACGACGACCAATGCGGCGCTGATGAGCGCCTCCTACGAAACCATGCGCGTGCTGTTGTCGCACTGGCCGGCGCCCGCCGGTGCGCGCGTGATCGTCGAAGCGCCTTTCGGCATGGAGCGGCGGAATGGGCTCGAGCACTGGGTGGATCCGCCGTCCCCCCAATCGCGGGCGGTGGCGCTGCTCGATGTCAGACCCGTGCTCACACAATTCCTGAGCCTGGAAGGGCGCGAGCGGATGCGCTCCGACTGCCGCGGGTTCCCGATGCAGGTGTTGACCCCCGCGAATGCCGACAAATTCGACCGGGAAGGCCGGTTCTGGCATGCGAGGATGCATAGCAAGGAGATTCCGGACCTTGCCGAAAGTCTCCTGGGATTGCGGCTGCTGATTCAGGATGCGCTCGATCGCGGATATCGGGTGGACGTATGGATTCCCCCCGTCCACGCCTGCTCCATGGAAGCGGGCTGGCGGGCGGGCTACAGGCCGAAGGCCATGGAGTGGATCAGGCTGGTGGCCGGGCTGACCGGGATGACCGGTCAGAACGGCAGGCCAGATCATGTCAGGGCATGGGACTTTTCGGGCTATAACGCCGTTACGACCGAGCCGCTGCCCGTGGTCGGCTCGGCGTGGCAGTCACGCTACTTCAGCGATCCGGGGCACATCATGGGTCCGGTGGGCGAAGGGATCGCACGCCAGCTGACGGGGCAGCCAGTGCCCGAGGACATCGCCGGGCAGCCCCTCGACCCCTCGACGGTCGACGCCTACTTGCGCAAACAGGAGGAATTGCGCCGGGCCTACCTGGTCCGGGAACCGGGCGTCTCGTCCGGTTGCGCGGTGGGAAGAACTGCCGCGTCATTCTGATAAAACGCGAAGATTGCTCCGCAACAATACCTTTCAGCGGCCGTAATCCCGCCACAGTCCGAAGCGACCTTGTGAGCGTTGGCCTCGTCAGTCGGGCCGCCGCACTCGGATCTGTAGCCCCCAAGCCCATTCCGAATGCAGCGGCCCGACGCTTATTCGGGGCCCCTGCCGAACTTCCGGAAAATCCAGACAGATTACCGCGGCTTGCGCCGGAGCGGGCGGTCGCCCGGGCGGCCCTCGTCGCGCCTTGGGTTGAAGCGCTTCGGCCGCTCGGCGCCGAGCTTTCCCTTGCCGAATTTCGGCTTGCCAAAGCCCTTTTCGCGGTTTCGGAACGACTTCTCGGGCGGGGCGCCTTCGGACTGCGGGCGGCGCGCCGGCTTGGACGGGTCCCGTTCGGCGACGACTGGCGCGTCGGGTCTCGGTCCCTGCTTCCAGGGCTTCGGCTTGTAGGAAGCCTTGCGCTCCTCGCTGCTGTCGCCGCGAAAGGATTTCTCGCGGAACGGCTTCTCGGTCTCACCCCGGTTGGCCTGAGATGCGGGCGGCGCACTGGGGGTACCGGACTCGGGCGCGTGATCGCGTCGGGCCCTGGCCTCGCGGCGCTTGGCGCCGTCCCAGCGTTCCTTCTTTCGGGCAGGCCTGTCGGTGTCTCGAGGCCGGAGCTCTTGTGCGTGAGCCGTGAGCGGCATTTCTGCCTGCGGCGGTTCCGGTGCTTCGGACGAAGCCTCCCGGGGCGATTCGGCGAGGGGCTCGGTACGCTCCCGCTGCTCCCGGCGCTCGGGGCGCGGTCCGCGCTCCTCGCGGTCGCGGCGGTCGCGCGGCGCCGGCGCCTCGGCCGGGTAAACGGAGAATTCCTGCTCGTCGGACCTGGCGAGGGCCGCCTGGAAACGCTCGGCGACATCCTTGGAGATTTCGAACTTCGTATCGCGGTCGAAGATGCGGATGGCGCCGATGTCGCGCTTGGTGACGTGGCCGAGGCGGCAGAGCAGCGGCAGAATCCACCGCGGGTCGGCATTCTTCTGGCGGCCGACGTTGAGCCGGAACCAGACGGTCTCGCCTGCCGGACCGCGGTCGTTGAACTGGCGCGGCTCGCGGGGGGCGCGCTCGTCGCGGCGTCCGTCGCGCTGGTTGTCGATCAAATCCTCGGGCTCGGGAAGGCGGGCGCGGTGGATGCGGGCAAGGGCCAGGGCCAGCTGCTCGGGACTGCGGGTCGCAACCAGCGCCTCGACCAGACTCATGTCCTCTTCGGGCGAGGCGTCCTCGAACACCGGATCGGCGAGGAAGCGCTCGTTGTCGCGCTGATGGATTTCCTCGGCGGTCGGCGGACCTGACCACTGGGCCTGGACGCCGGCGAACGACAACAGCTGGGTGGCGCGGCGGCCGCGGGTGTAAGGGACGATCAGGACGCAGACGCCCTTGCGGCCGGCCCGGCCGGTGCGGCCGCTGCGGTGGAGCAGGGTTTCCTTGTTGTTGGGCAGCTCAGCGTGGACGACCAGGTCGAGCTGGGGCAGGTCGAGACCGCGCGCGGCGACGTCGGTGGCGACACAGATCTTCGTTCGGCCGTCGCGCAGCGACTGCAGCGCATTGTTGCGCTCGTTCTGGGTCATCTCGCCGGACAGGGCGACGGCGGCGAAGCCGCGCTCCACCAGACCGGCATGGAGATGACGCACGGCCTCGCGGGTCGCGCAGAACACCAGCGCGGCACCGGCATCATAGAGGCGCAGCACGTTGACCACGCCCAGCTCCACCTCCGTCGGGGCGACGCGGATGGCGCGGTATTCGATGTCGGCATGAGGCCGGTTGCGCTGAAGCGTGTCGATGCGCAGGGCATCGCGCTGATAGGAGGACGCCAGCGCGGCGATCTCGCGGGCGATGGTCGCCGAGAACATGAGGGTTCGGCGGTCGCCGGGCGTGGCGTCGAGGATGAATTCCAGGTCCTCGCGAAATCCCATGTCGAGCATCTCGTCGGCCTCGTCGAGGACGACGGCGCGCAGGCCGGAGGTGTCGAGGCGGCCGCGCTCCATGTGGTCGCGCAGGCGGCCGGGCGTGCCGACGACGATCTGCGCGCCGAGGCCGAGAGCGCGGGCCTCCTGGCGCGGATCCATGCCGCCGACGCAGGTGACGATGCGGGCGCCGGTCTCGTCGTAGAGCCATGTCAGCTCGCGGTGGACCTGGAGCGCAAGCTCGCGGGTCGGCGCGATGATCAGCGCCAGCGGCGCGCCGGGCTCGCCGAACGCCTCCGCGTCGTCCAGCAGGGTGGGGGCGAGCGCAAGGCCGAATGCCACGGTCTTGCCCGAGCCGGTCTGCGCCGACACCAGCAGGTCGCGGCCGCCGGCGTCGGCCTCGAGCACGGCGCTCTGCACCGGCGTCGGTTCGGCGTAGTCGCGGGCGGCGAGCGCGCGGGCAAGGGCGGGATGGGTGGCGGGGAACGGCATGAAGCTCTCGATCTGTCTGGCCGGGTCACGGCGAGGCGCGTTGATGCGCCAAATGGCGGACGGGCGCAACCGGATAGTGCCTATTCGTTGTGCATCCGGCGCGGGTCAGCCCAGAAGTATGACCGATCGGAGGGAAGTAAAGGGTGGGGGTTGCGCCTGGGTACCATCGCAGCCCATATTCTGGCCATGAGCCGCGCGATCGCATTCCTGGCGCTGTTTGCCGTGCTGACCCTGCGCTTCGTCGACGGGGCGGCGCACGCGAGCATGCATGAGCACGAAACGCCGTCGCAGGCCGCCGTGGTGCTGCTCGACCAGGACGGCGATTGCAGCAAGAACGATTTCCACGCCGCCGCGCATTGCGCCAGCCATATGGCGGACGCCATGCAACGGGCGGTCGCGATGTCGCCTTCTCACAGCGCCAACGAGGCGCGCCTCGCACCGCTGGCGTGGACCGTGCTCCGTGACGGTCGCAGCCTCAGCCCTCCCGTCCGTCCGCCGCTAGCCTGATCTCCCGACGATGACGCCGCGCGTCCGCGTCCAGCGGACGTGTCTTCCTGTCACGACGAGAGATCACCGATCATGCGAGTTACCGTTTTGGCGGCCGTTGCCGCCATGGGCTGGGCGGCAAGCCCGGCCGGCGCCGCGCCGCTGTCGCTGCCGGAGGCGATCGCGCGCGGTCTGGAAGCCTCGCCGCTTCTGAACGCCAAGGACGCCGCCATCAGCGCTGCCGGCGGCGGCATCGAGCAGGCCCGGGTCCGCCCCAATCCCGAACTGGGGGTCGAGATCGAGAACTTTACCGGCAGCGGGCCCTATTCGAGCTTCGGCCAGACGGAGACCACGATCACCTACAGCCAGGAACTGGAACGCGGCGGCAAGCGCCGGGCGCGGGTTGCGCTGGCCGAGGCCGAGCGCGGCATCGCCCGGCTGGAGCGGGTGAAGTCGGAGGCTGACGTGGCTTTCGAGACCCAGCGGGCGTGGAACCAGGTCCAGGCAGCCGAGGCCGAGACGGCCAATGCGGCGGAGCGGCTGAAGCTGGCGGAGGACATGTCGGCCATTGCCCAGCGGCGGGTCAAGGCGGCGCGCGATCCGCTGGTGGCCGGACTGAAGGCCGAGAACCAGGTGGCCGATGCCATGGCCGGGCTGGAGCAGGCCCGGCTGAGACGGGACGCGGCGCGCGCTGCGCTGGCGGTCCTGTGGGGCGAGGAGGCCGCAGACGTCGAGGTCGATCCCGAGCGGTTCTTCCAGATGGTGGGGGCACCGGCGGGCAGTGGCGCACCGGAACTGGCGGTGAGCGAGGCACGGATCGAACGGGCCGATCGATCCTACGAGCTGGAGAAGGTGCGCGCGAAATCCGATCCGACGATCGGCCTCGGCGTCCGGCGGTTCGAGGACGGCGGCGACGTGGCCGGAATCCTGTCGATCTCCATGCCACTCGCCTTCTTCGACAAGAACCGGGGCAACATCGACAGGGCCATGGCCGAGCGGCAGGAAGCCCAGTGGATGCTGGAGGAGGACCGGCGCAGGCAGGCGGTGGCACTGCGCACGGCGCGGGCAGATCAGGCGGCTGCCAAGGCCGAAGTCGAGGCCATCGGGGCCGACATGATCCCGCGCGCCGCCGAGGCCGCGAGGAGCGCCCGGGACGGCTACGACCGGGGCGCGTTCTCGTATCTGGACGTGGCCGACACCCAGCGTGCGCTGGTCGACCTGCGAGCGCGCCAGATCGAGGCTCTGAAGAAATTTCACGAGGCACAGGCGGTCATCGACCGCTTCACGGGGCGTTGGACCGGATCCAGCGCGAAGGGGGAGTTCTGATCATGCGCATGAGGCTGGAACATCTTCTGGCGTCGATGGTCGTGGCCACGGTTGCAGGATGCGGAGATGCGCCGGAGCCTGGCATTGCGGAAGACCGCGCGGTACACGAGGAAACCGAGAAGGGCCCTCACGGCGGCCGGCTGCTGAGGGACGGCGACTTCGCCCTGGAGGTCGCGATCCACGAGACGGGAGTGCCGCCGCAATTCCGGCTCTATGCCTATGAGGACGGCGAGAGGCTCGCGCCCGGGTCGGTGTCGGCGAGCATCACACTGTCCCGACTTGGCGGCGAGGTGGACCGCTTTTCGTTCCGTCCGGAACAGGACTATCTGGCAGGCGACGGCGTCGTCGCCGAGCCCCATTCCTTCGACGTGGCCGTGACGGCATCCCATGCCGGAAAGCGGCGCCGATGGAGCTACCCGTCCCATGAGGGCCGCACGCGCATCACCGCGGCCGCCGCCGCTCAGTCCGGTGTCGAGTCCGAGGCCGCCGGGCCTGCCAGCATTCCGACGACGGTGGAGCTGCTCGGGCGGCTGGCATTCGCGCCGGGCGCGGATGTGAGCGTCAAGGCACGATTTCCCGGCAAGGTCCAATCCATGTCGCGGGAGGTGGGTGATACGGTGCGCGCGGGTGAGACGCTGGCGCGCGTCGAGAGCAACGAGAGCCTCCAGAGCTATTCGGTATCCGCACCGATCGGCGGCGTGATCATCGAGCGCAACGGCAGCGCGGGCGACGTAACGGGCGACCAGCCGATCTATAGGATCGGCGATCCGAAGCGCGTGATTGTCGATTTCCATGTATTCGACAAGGACATGGGCCGGGTTCGGCCGGGCCAGGAGGTGGAGGTGAGCGCGCTGGGCGGCGGGGCGCCGGTTCGCGCGCGGATCGAGACCTTCGTGCCCGTGACGGAGGCTGTTTCGCAGACCGTGGTGGCACGCGCGCGGCTTTCCCAGGCACCTCCGGGCTGGATGCCGGGCATGACGGTCAAGGGCGAGGTCATCATCGAGCAGGTGCCGGTGCCGTTGGCGGTTCGCGACAGCGGTCTTCAGCGGTTCCGGGACTTCGACGTGGTGTTCGCGAAGGTGGGCGAGATCTACGAGGTGCGGATGCTGGAACTGGGCCGTCGCGGGGGCGGCTGGGTCGAGGTGCTCGGCGGCCTGGAGCCCGGCACCGACTACGTCACCGAGAACAGCTTCCTGATCAAGGCGGACATCGAGAAGTCGGGAGCAAGCCATGACCACTGAGGCCGGAGACGCGGAGTTCCCGTGCCGGCGCAGTGACGTCCGCGACGCGCTGGACAGGGTGATCCTGTTCTCGATCCGAAACCGCCTGCTGGTGCTGGCGGTCGTCGCCGCACTGGCCGGGCTGGGCGTTTGGAACTTCACCCGCCTGCCGATCGACGCGGTGCCCGACATCACCAACGTTCAGGTGCAGATCAACACCGAGGCGCCGGGCTTCTCGCCGCTGGAAGCGGAGCAACGCATCACCTATTCGGTGGAGACGGCAATCGCGGGCCTGCCGGGACTGGACTACACGCGGTCCCTGTCGCGGTACGGCCTGTCGCAAGTGACCGTGGTGTTCGAGGACGGAACCGACATCTATTTCGCGCGGCAACTGGTGAACGAACGCCTGCAGGCGGCGCGGTCACAGCTGCCACAGGGCCTCAAGCCGGAAATGGGGCCGATCTCCACGGGCCTGGGCGAGATCAGCATGTTCGTTGTCGAGCCGAAGCCGGGCGCACGCAAGCCCGACGGTTCGGCATGGACGCCGACGGACCTGCGGACGGTGCAGGACTGGGTGGTGCGGCCGCAGCTGCGCAATATCCCCGGCGTCACCGAGATCAACACCATCGGCGGCTACAAGAAGGAAATCCATGTGACGCCCTGGCCAGACCGGCTGGCGGCCTATGGAATCCCGGCCTCGGCGGTGGCCGAGGCGATCGAGCGCAACAACGCCAATGCGGGCGCGGGATACATCGAGCGCAATGGCGAGCAGGTGCTGATCCGCGTGCCGGGCCAAGCGGACGGCGAGGCCGATATCGGCCGCATGGTCGTGACCCTGCGCGACGGGGTGCCGATCCGGGTGTCGGACTTGGCGGAGGTGGCGGTGGGGCGCGAGCTTCGCACCGGCGCGGCGACGCTGGACGGCGAGGAAGTGGTGTTGGGCACCGTGTTCATGCTGATGGGCGAGAACAGCCGGACCGTGGCGAAGGCCGTCTCGGCGCGTCTCGCCGAGGTGAATCGCAGCCTGCCGCGGGGCCTGGAGGTGAAGCCGGTCTACGACCGGACGACACTGGTCGACCGGACGATCGCCACCGTGGAAAAAAACCTGCTGGAAGGCGCTCTGTTGGTCATCGTGGTGCTGTTCCTGCTGCTCGGCAATGCCCGCGCCGCCTTGATCACGGCGGCAGTCATTCCCCTCTCCATGCTGCTGGCGGTTACCGGCATGGTACAGGCCCGGGTGTCGGGCAATCTGATGAGCCTGGGCGCGCTGGATTTCGGGCTGATCGTCGACGGCGCCGTGATCATCATCGAAAACTGCCTGCGCCGGTTCGGCGAGGAACAGCGCCGGCTCGGCCGGCTGCTGACGAGGGAGGAGCGGACGCTGCTGGCGGCGGTGGCGACCCGTGAGGTGGCCAAACCTAGCCTCTACGGCGTGGTGATCATCACCGTGGTGTATATCCCGATCTTCGCGCTCAGCGGCGTCGAGGGAAAAATGTTCCACCCCATGGCGACGACCGTGGTGATGGCGCTGCTGGCCGCCCTGATGCTTTCGGTGACCTTCGTGCCGGCAGCGGTGGCGGCGTTCGTCACAGGGCGCGTGGACGAGAAGGAAAGCCGGGTGATGAGCCTGGCGGGCCATGCGTATGGTCCAGCGCTCGATCTGGCGTTGCGCTTCAGGGTCGCATTCGTTGCGGCGGCCATCGTGCTGGTGGTGCTGAGCGGGGTGCTGGCGTCCCGCATGGGGTCCGAATTCATCCCGCAACTGGATGAGGGGGATGTTGCCCTCCATGCGCTGCGAATCCCGGGCACGAGCCTGAGCCAGGCAGTGGACATGCAAGCGGCGCTGGAGAAGCGGTTGCGACAGTTTCCGGAGGTGGCCATGACCTTCGCCAAGATCGGCACCGCCGAGGTGGCGACCGATCCCATGCCCCCAAGCGTGGCGGATACCTTCGTGATCATGAAGGACCGCAAGGAGTGGCCGAACCCGCGAAAGACGAAAGCGGAACTGGTAGCCGAACTGGAGCAAGCGGCGAGACAGGTGCCGGGGAACAATTACGAGTTCACCCAACCGATCCAGATGCGCTTCAACGAATTGATCGCCGGGGTTCGCTCCGACATGGCGGTGAAGGTGTACGGGGACGATCTCGGTGAGCTCGTCGAGGCCGGCGAGCGGGTGGAGACCGTGCTGCGCGGCGTACCGGGCGCGCGCGACGTCAAGACCGAACAGGTGACGGGTCTGCCTCTGTTGCAAGTGATGCCGGACCGGGAAGCGCTATCACGCTACGGGCTGACCGTGGCCGAGGTACAGGGCGTGGTGTCGGGTGCCCTTGGCGGCCAGTCCGCGGGGCAGATGTTCGAGGGCGACAGGCGGTTCGACATCGTCGTCAGGCTGCCGGAGGCGCTGCGAACCGATCTGGACGCCATCGGGCGCCTGCCGGTGCCGCTGCACCGTTCCGGGCAGGCCGACGATGGACCGGGCTTCGTTCCCCTGTCCGAGGTGGCGTCGCTGGAGCTGGTCGAAGGCCCCAACCAGATCAGCCGCGAGAACGGCAAGCGCCGGGTGGTGGTGACGGCCAATGTGCGCGGCCGGGACCTGGGCTCGTTCGTCGATGAGGTGCGGCAGGCGGTGGAGGCCCGCGTGACCCTGCCCGCGGGCTACTGGGTGGATTATGGCGGTACTTTCGAGCAACTGGTGTCGGCGGCAAACCGGCTGCAGGTGGTGGTGCCGCTGGCGCTGCTGCTCATCTTCGGCCTGCTGTTCACCCTGTTCGGATCCGCACGGGACGCCGCGATCGTCTTTTCCGGTGTGCCGCTGGCGCTGACCGGCGGGGTGGCGGCGCTGTGGCTGCGGGACATCCCGCTGTCGATCTCGGCGGCGGTGGGGTTCATCGCACTGTCGGGAGTCGCGGTGCTGAACGGCGTGGTGATGGTGTCGTTCATCCGCAAGCTGATCGAGGAGGGGCGCGAACTGGACGAGGCGATCCGGGACGGCGCGCTCACCCGGCTGCGGCCGGTGCTGATGACCGCGCTGGTGGCCAGCCTGGGATTCGTGCCTATGGCGATCAATGTGGGTGCCGGCAGCGAGGTGCAAAGGCCGCTGGCAACGGTGGTGATCGGCGGCATCGTGTCGTCGACCATATTGACTCTGCTGGTGCTGCCTGCGCTCTACAGGCTGGTCCATGGAAGAAATTACTATTTGAGAAAGTAAGCAGCGGGCATTTCTGCTGTGCGAAAAACAGTCATTGACGTCGGTCGTCGCGTGGTTTTTCTAGCCGCATGGCAACCGCATCGCAGACTTCCTATCAGTTGCAGACCGTCTCACGGGCGCTGGAAACCATGCGCCTGCTGGAGGGATCGGGGTCGGCACTTTCGCAAACAGAAATCGCCGAGGCGCTGGGCGAGCCGGTGCCGGTGGTGTTCCGAATCCTGCACACGCTGGAAGGACACGGCTTCGTCAACCGCCGGCCCGACAAGCGCTACACGCCGCGCGGCGCGTCCGAGCCGGACGGGCTGGGCCTGCCGCTGGACATCCTGAGGCTGCTGTCGGGCGCCGGTCCCGCGGGCATGAGCAGCACGGCGCTGGCCGCCCGGCTCGGCGCCGAGCCGGCGCGGGTCGAGGAGGCGCTGGCGGTGCTGTCCAACCGCCAGCTCGCCAATGGCGGCAACGGTGCGTGGACGCCGGGCTTCGGCCTGCTGGAGCTGGCGCGGCCGATGCTGCGGGGCACGCTGCGGTCGGCGGTGCGGCCGCTGATGGAGCGGCTGCGCGACGAGAGCGGCGAGACAGCGACACTGTTCGTGCTGTCGGGCACACAGCAGGTGGTGGTGGACGTGGCCGCGAGCCGCCAGCCGCTGCGCTACGAACTGGAGATCGGCCGGGCGTTCGACCTGCACAAGGGCGCGGCGGGCAAGGCGGCGCTGGCGGCGATGGACGATGCCGAGATCAGCGCCCTGCTTGACCATTACCGCGCCGGAGACGCCGAGCGGCGCAGGCTGGCGGCGGACATCGCCCGCATCCGGGAGGCCGGTTATGCAACCTCGTTCGGCGAGCGGCTGGAAGGCGGCGCGGCGGTGGCGGCGCCGATCCGGGACGAGAGCGGCCGGGCACGCGGCGTGCTGGGACTGATGATGCCGGCGTTCCGCAACGCGCGCGAACGGATGCCGCATCTGGGGAAGGTGCTGGTGAAGCACCTGGGACAATTGCGGCTGCCCGACGAGATGGCCTCGAGCGAGGTGCCGCCCGCCAGAGTAGAGACGGTATTGGGAGAAACGGCGTGATCAGGAACCCGGAACAGTTCGAGCGCTTCCTGGCGGACGTACATGACTGGGTGCGCCGCTATGCGATCCCCAACGAGACGCGCGTCGCCTCCGGCGAATACATGCCGAAGGACATCTCGGAAGAGATGGCGCGGCAAGGCTATTTCGGCTGGAGCATCCCGGAGGAATTCGGCGGCGCGGGGCTGACCGCTGAAGAACTGGTGCTAGGCGCCATGGAGCTGTCGCAGGCGTCGGTGGCGTTCCGCGCCCATGTGGGCACCAATACGGGCATCGGCTCGGAAGCGCTGGTGGTCGACGGCACGGACGAGCAGAAGCGCAAATACCTGCCGAAGATGGCGAAGGGCGAGCTGATCGGCTGCCTGGCGGCGACGGAGCCCGACGCGGGCTCGGACCTGACGGCGCTGAAGACGACGGCGCGGCGCGACGGCAACGGCTATGTGCTGAACGGCATGAAGGCGTTCATCACCAATGCGCCGGTCGCCGACCTGTTCACCGTGATGGCGCGCACCGACGAGAGCGTCCCGGGCGCGGGCGGCGTGAGCGCTTTCATCGTCGAGCGGGATTCGCCCGGTCTGCGGACGGGGGCGCCCTACAAGAAGATGGGACAGGAAGGCGCGCCGGTCTCGGAGATCTATTTCGAGGACTGCCGCATTCCGGCCGACTCGCTGATCGGCGGCGTGGAGAATGTGGGCTTCAAGACCACCATGAAGATCCTGAACAAGCAGCGGCTGCACCTGTCGGCGCTGTCGACCGGGCCGGCGATCCGCATGCTGGACGAGGCGGTGAAGCATGCCATGACCCGCAGGCAGTTCGGCCAGCCGATCGGCGAGTTCCAGCTGGTGCAGGGCCTGATCGCCGATTGCCAGACCGAGATCCATGCGGCCAAGGCGCTGATCCTGGAGACCGCTCGCAAACGGGATCGTGGCGAGGACACCAGCATGGAAGCGTCCATGAGCAAGTACTTTGCCACCGAGATGTGCGGCCGGGTGGCCGACCGGGCGGTGCAGATCTTCGGCGGCTCGGGCTACATCGCCGACTACAGCTGCATCGAGCGGTTCTACCGCGACGTGCGGCCGTTCCGGCTCTATGAGGGCGCCAGCCAGATCCACCAGGTGACGATCGCGCGCATGACCATGAAGCGCGCCGCCGAGACCGCCTGATGGAGGCGTTCGAGGCATACAGGGTCGAGGAGGACGGCGACGTCGGCCGGGGCCATTTCCGCGACCTGACGGTGGACGCGCTGAGCCAGGGCGACCTACTGGTGCGGGTGCACTATGCGGGCGTCAACTACAAGGACGCGCTGGCGGCGACCGGCAAGGGCAAGATCCTGCGGCGCTATCCGTGCATCGGCGGCATCGAGGCGGTGGGCACGGTCGAGGAATCCGGCACCGACGGCTTGCCGGTGGGCTCGACGGTGATCCTGCACGGCTACGGGCTGGGCGTGGAACGGGACGGCGGCTTTTCGCCCTGGGTGCGGGTGCCGGGTTCGTTCGCGACCCTGTTGCCCGAAGGGCTGACGGCGCTCGAAGCGGCCGCGATCGGCGTCGCGGGGCACACGGTCGCCCTGTCCATCGACCTGATGGAACTGAACGGGCTGACGCCGGGTAACGGACCGGTGGCGGTGACCGGCGCGACCGGCGGTACGGGCAGCCTGGCCGTCGCCATGCTGGCCGGGCTGGGGCACGAGGTGACGGCGCTGTCGCGCAAGCCCGACTACGGGTTCCTGCGGGGCCTGGGCGCGGCCGAGGTGATGCCGGTGCCCGACGGCCGGCGCAAGCCGCTGGAATCGGCACGATTCGCCGGCGCCATCGACACGACCGGCGGCGCACCGCTGGAGTGGCTGATCCCGTCGATGAAGCAGAGCGGGGTGGTCGCGGCGTTCGGAAATGCGGCCGGGCTGGAACTGAATACCTCCGTGCTGCCTTTTATCCTGAGAGGGGTGCGGCTCATCGGGATCAACGCGGACACGCGCCCGCCGCTGCGTCCCCGGCTTTGGCAGCGATTGTCAACGGACCTTAAGCCAAGGTTCATAAATGACCTGCTAAATATCATAGACATCAAGCAATTGCCGGAGGTCATGGAAGAGATGATCGCCGGCCGGACCAGGGGCAGGACCCTGATCCGTTTCAACCACTGAAGACCAGGAAGATGAAAGAAGCCCTCCTAAAGGCCCTCAAGACGCTGCAAGCCCGGTTCCAGATGGCGCCGCGTTATCAGCCCGAGAAGCACTACATGCGCGGGCCGGGTCCGGCCTGCGCCGCCAAGGTTAGCCGGGCGCCCGAGAACCGGTAGGCGCGGTCTACAGCCGATCAGACCATGATGCCGGTCACCGAACCTCCGTCCATGACGGCATCGCGCGGGTGGCCGGCGCAGAATTCGCGGACGGTGCTGTAGAGCGCGCGAATTCCACTGGATTCCTTGTAGATCTCGATCATGTGACCGTTGACGGCGCTGGTATCCATGTAGGCGGCGACGCCGCCGTCCGGCAGCTCGAACAGCTGGGCGCAGGGGCAGCCGGCGGCCTCGAAGGCCGCATAGGCCTCCTCGTAGTCCGGCACGAACATGGCGGTGTGATGGAAGCCCTGCTTGCCCACGGGGTAGATGTCGCGGTAGCAGGACGGTCCGCCGCTGTGGACCTGGATGAGCTCGATCTGCACGTCGCCGGCCTGGGTGAAGGCGCCCGACATGTCGATGACGGCGGGCTGGCCGCGGTACCAGACCCTGGGCAGATCCACGTGACGGAGCATCATCCATGGGCCGTAGCCGGCCTGACGATTGAGGCGGCGGACCGCCTCGTCGATGTCGTTCACCAGATACGCATTCTGGATCACCTGATATTGCGGAAGGGCCATGCCGGCCTCCGTCATTTCGCGGTGAAGAAGTCGGCGCGGGGGGTGCCCGAAGGATCGTAGACCGGCTCGATCAGGTCGACGCGGAACTTGCGGATCTGCGAGCCCTTGCGCGGGTACTTCCGCAGGTGGCCGCCCATGTCCTTGTACCAGTGATTATCGAAGTGATACTGCAGGTCGGCGGTCTCGGACCATTCCTCGTAGACGTGGACGCGGCCCGGGACGAAGACATCCTTGGTCCAGATGTAATGGATGCAGCCGTTCTCGGTGTAGGCGCCCTCGATGTGCTCCTTCGCCGTGGCGATGACCTCGGTCACGTCCTCCACGTCGAGATCGATCCAGCCCGCGATGATGATTGCCATGTGACTTCCCCTTCGATGGTCTTCCCGGCCGTCTGTTGGTCGGCCGATCAGGAGATTGGGGGAGCTTGCCGAGGATGGCAAGGCGGGAAGGTGGCTTCACGCGATATGTCTGGTTTCGACGAGCTCGGCTGTCGGCACGGGCCGTCTGCGGATGTGCTCGACTCCCGCAGGAAATCCGTGGGAGTATTTCGGCATGAACGATGACGTGCTCACGCAGATGCTCGATCGCCAGGCGATCACAGACGGACTTCACTGGTACACCCGGTGGGTCGATCTCAACCGCGTCGACAAGCAAGTCGAGATCTTCACCGAGGACGGGCGGATCAAGTTCGGCGGCGATGCGTGGACCGAGGGGCGGGACAACATCGAGGCGCTGATCACGCCGCTGGTCCAGGTCTATGCCGCGACCCACCACTACATCACCAACATTCATATCGAATTCGACAGCGCCACCGAGGCCCGGTCGCAGTGCTACCTGCACGCCTGGCACCGCCCGGTCGACGGCAGCGACGATTTCGTGCTCTACGCCCAGTATCACGACCGCTGGGTGAAGACTTCGGACGGCTGGCGGATCAAGGAACGGTGCCTGAAGACCGCGGGAACCGAGGGGCGTCCGGATGGCATGGCCGGCCTGGAGCCTCTAGGAAGAGTGCCGTCGCACAGCTAGAGGACCGAGGCGCCAGTCGGGGGCTCGGGTGTCCGGTCCGTTCGGAGCGGCGGCGCAACGGGCGGGGAAACGCAACAATGGCTCAGCTGGACGAGGTAGTGGACCGCCTGGACCGGCTCGAATCCAAGGACGCCATCCGAGGCCTCGTGACGGCCTATGCGATCGCCTGCGACGAACATGACCTGCCGAGGCTTGCCGATCTGTTCACCGAGGATGCGATCTTCAGTTCGTCCAGCGGCACGATGACCGCGAATGGCCGCGCGGCCATCGCCAGCATGTTCATCGAGATGCTGAAGGTCAGAGGCCCGGCGTTCCACTGGACCCACGACGTTTCGGTGGAGATCGACCCGGAAAGTCCGGACAGGGCGACGGGCCTGGTCTACAGCCATGCGGAAACCACGCCCAACGGCGTGGTGAGCCTGGCGGCGATGAAATATCGGGATGCGTATCGACGGGAAGGTGGGCGGTGGCGGATCTCGAAGCGCGAGATCAGCTTCCTCTACTATGTTCCGTTCGCCGAGTATGGCGACGGCCTGAGCAGCAGGAATCGCCTGTTTGTCGGCGGGGAGCGCCTGCCGGCCGACTATCCGGAGTCGCTGGCGCACTGGCAGGATTTCCATCGCAAGCATGTCGTTCAGGCATGACCTGTCCAGCGACCGACCCGATGCGGCATCGGACCGCGCCACAGCTGATGGACATACCGGCATGATCGAGATCGAACACAAGCGTGATGCCGATCTTTCGGCCGACACGGTCTGGGCGGAACTGCGCCACTTCGACCGGGTACTCAACTGGATCCCCGGCGGCGCCCAGAGCACGATCCGCGTCGAGGGTGACGGGGTGGGCGCGATCCGGGACATCCAGTTGTCGACACAGGGCTATGTCCAGCACCGACTGGTCGCTTTCGACGATGAGAAGCGGATGCTTTCCTACGAGCTCACGGCGGGCAATCCCATCGGCATGCAGGATTACGTGGTCGTCGCCACGGTGACGCCGATCGACGACCATGGGTGCACGATCCGCTGGGCGGGGAAAATGACCGCGGACGGCAGCCTAAACGAAGGCGAGATCGGACGGGCGCTGGAAGTGGCGCTGGCCAACATGACCACCGGACTCATCGCCCTTCTGAAGGGGCAGAAGCCTGGCTTCGTAGAGCAGCCCAACGAGGACTGGCAGCTGCGGAAGCGAGCCGAAAGTTAGGCGCCGCAGGGCCTGTCGCTGGCCCGGAGCGTGTGCAGCTTCCTCAGGCGCCGGCCACCTCCACCAGTTCGATGATGTTGCCCTCCGGGTCGGCGAAGAAGCAGAGGCGCAGCGGACGGTCGCTGGCGATCAGGGCGCGGTCGGATTTCAGGACGGCGCCGGCGGCTTCGGCGGCGGTGAGGGTTGCGTCGAGGTCGCTGCAGTAGAAGGTCAGGTAGGCGATGCCGGTGCGGGCGGCCATCCATTGGGGCGCGGGCGGGATTTCCGAGGGAACCGGCGTGCGCACCAGCTTGATGACCTCGTCGTTCGGCGTCTTCAGCCAGATGTTGACGTAGCCGTCGGGGGCGACGCCGAGACCGCGGCTGAGCTCGGCGGGGATGTCGGCGCGGCGCGCCTCGGTGCAGGACAGCACCTGGGTGTAAAATGCATACATGCGGTCGAGGTCGACCACCGGTATTCCCACTTCGAGCGGCATGGTCTGGCGCACTTGATTCTCCCTTTGGTTGTCGGTGGTTGGCTTCCCGCAGGCTTGTCCCGGCGGGCCTTCCGGGCGGCTCGGTGCCGATGTTAGTGCCTCGTGCGGCCGGAAACCAACAGGAACTGGGCCAGCTCCGGCCGCGTTTGGATCGGCATAACGCCCTTGCGAGAAGGATGCGATCCATGAAGAACACCACGTCACTGAAGGCGCTCTGCGCCGCCGCCGGCATCGCGGCCGCGGCTGCCGCCGTCCCCGCCAACGCCCAGCGTGTCGTCGAGGAGATCACCGTCGAAGGCTATCAGGGCAAGCTGCCCGACCATGTGAAGCGGGCCGCCACGGTCGTCAGCTATTCGGACCTCGACCTCAGCACCGACTGGGGCCGGGACGAGTTGCGCAAGCGGGTGCGACTGACCGCCCGGTACCTGTGCGAAAAACTGGGTGAGACCAACCACTCCTCCGGCGTCGTGCCGTCGTGCCGCGACCAGGCGGTGCGGGACACCATGAAGCGGGTCGGCACCATCGAGGCGAATGCCGTGCCGCGGGGGTCGGCCTGGGTGCAGCCGCCGCCCTGGGCGGCGCCCTATCCGACGGCCTGGGTGGAAGAGACCACCTATAGCCAGCCATATCCGGCTCCGCCTCCCCCGGCGCAGACCTACCGGACCTACGAGACCCAGCCCTATCCGGCGCAGCCCGCGCCGACGCGTTACTATACGCCGGCATCCGAACCCTATTACGAGTACTGAGCTTCATTCGGTCCGCCCCCGGGCGGACCGTAACTCAGACACTGGCAGGTCAGGGTCTTCCGGAACCCGAGGGCGCTGGCGTCGTTACGACGGTAT
>JBFWZH010000012.1:0-116856 GCA_050185585.1 Sphingomonadales bacterium
AAAGGCCCCCCTTTTTGCAGCCGCAGATCGCCAAAGCGCCCAAGCGTCACGTCCATCCCGATCTCCTCTCAATGACCAGGACAGCGAATCAGACTTCACCACTCCCTTCAATACATTCTCAAATCACATGTGTGAATGTCGTAGCCCAAGGGGAGAGGGGACCAAGCGGTTGTTTCCCAACCCTTCTCCCCTTGTGCGAGAAGGTGGCGTCCTGAGCTTGCCGAAGGGCGCCGGATGAGGGTTCGCCGCGCAAGCGGCACATCGAGCGGCGCGGTTCAACCCAAAGAGGTTTCGGTCCAGCGCTATTTCCCGCCGTACTCGAAGGCGCCTACGTCCAGATCGCCGGCGGCCTTTCTGGGGGTCATGGGCCTGGGGAAGCCGTACTCGTTGGCTGGCATCAGCGAGGTCTTGCCGGCGTTGCCTACCTTGACGCCCCTGTCGATGGCGGCGGCGCCGGGCGCCAGGTGGAAGTCGTACTTCGCCCGGTCGGCGAACTTCTCGCTGGATTTCAGCAGGTTGTTCACGTCCTTGACCGGGCCTTCGGACAGGGTGTTGTTGCCGACGAGCAGATTGTTGGCGACGAACGCGGTTGTGCCGGAGCGGTTGAGCACGAAGTTGCCGGCATGGCGGTCGTTGACGAAGGTGTTGCTGGTGACATAAAGGCCGAGCGGCTTGCCCTCGCAGCCTTCGGCGCCATAGGAGACGGCGTTCGAATTCTGGGCGTTGGCGCCCTGCTGCAACACGTTGCCGATGACGTAGGTGGCGCCGCAATTGGGCGCCTCGACCAGGTAGCTGGAGCCGCCATTCTGGTCGGTGACCTTGTTGTAGAGAATCCAGTTCTCGGCGCCGCGCACCTTGATGTGATGGCCGATATCGTTGTGGTGGAAGTAGGAGTTCATCACCACCACCCGCCGCGCCGTGCCGATATAGATGCCGTGGGCCTGGCCGCTGCCGGCGTTGATCCGGTAGCCGAATTCCGAATTGCGGATTTCCACCACCATGTCGTCCCGGTTGACGGTGAGGATGCCGCTCTGGTTGTGGTGAAAGCTGGCATTGCGCACGTCGAGCTTGCCGCCTTCGAAGCGGATGCCGGCGCCGTTCAGGTCCGGCACCTCGGCGCCCGAGAACTCGATGTTGTCGACGCTCACATTGTCGCCGCTCAGCACCCAGATGCCCTTGCCATTGGGCGGTCCGACGGTGGCGCGGAAGTGGGGGCGGCCGTTCACGCCGCGCAGGGTGATGTCGCTGGCGCCGATCTCGGCGAAATCGTTGAGGTAGAGCCCGGCCTCGATCTCGACCACGTCGCCGTTCCGCAGGCTGCCGGCCACGTCGCCCAGGCGCTCGTAATCCTTGCCCGGACCGATGCGGATGATGCGGCCGCCGCCGCCCGCCGCGGCGCCCTTGCCGAACGCGCCCTGGCGGAACGACGAGGCCTCGGGCAGCTCCGGTCCCTTCGCCTTGGCGGCTTCCTCCGGCGACACGGGCGCCTGGCTGTATTCCTTCGGCCTGGCGGCTTCCGCCGGTTCGACGGGTGCGGGCGGCTGGACAGGCTTGGCCGGCGCGGGCTCGGCCGCCTTGCCGCCCTCCTCCATGGTGATCGAGGTGATGTCGGCATTGTTCACCGGCACCCTGATCTCGACGCCGTTCTTCAGCTTGATGACCACGTCGCCATGGGCGGGAACGGCGGCGAGGACGGGGGCGAGCGCGGCCGCGACCCAGATTGCGCGTCTGGTCATGCCGCTTTGTCCTTCAACCAGCTACCGCTTCCCTCTCCCCCTGGGAGAGGGTCAGGGTGAGAGGCGTTGTCCACCAAGGACAGGGAACCCGGCCCTTCCCGCACAACGCCCCTCACCTTCCCACGCGCTCCGCGCGCGGGCCCCTTCGTCTCCCACAGGGAGAGGGTGTGTAAGGATGCGCTTATGTTGCACCTAGCACCGCTCACGGCATCTCGTCCGAAATCAGCACATGCAGCCGCCTCGGGCCGTGGGCGCCCCATTCGATGGTCTGTTCGATGTCGGCGGTGCGCGAGGGGCCGGTGATGAAGCTGACCAGGCGCGGCGCCCCGTGGCCGGCGCGAACTCCAAGTCGGTCCCAGACTTCCTCATAGGCACCGAGAATCTGGTTCGCCCCAACGACGACGATCAGGGTCTCGGCCAGGTAGGTGAGTCGCTGGTCCCGGTCCGGGCCGCTGGCGGCCACGAAGGTGCCGGTCTCGGAGACCGCGGCGGCGCAGCCGGTCAGCACGGCCCAGCCGTCGTCGACCGGCAGCGAGTCGCTGACGGACACCGAGACCGTGCCGAAATCCAGACGGTCGCGAAGTTCGGGCGCGACATAGAGCCGCGCCGGGAGATTCTGCCCGGCCAGGTAGCGCGCCACCGCCGCGGGCACCTCGGCCAGCGAAGATAGCCGATCGACCGTGGAACGCGCCGCCTCCAGGCGTTCGACGAAGCGGGCACGGTTGTCCTCGGCCGAAGTCGCCGGACCGATCCGGTCCGATGGCGGCCGCGCCTGCGCGGCGGCGTGGCGCGGCACCGCGCGGCGCAGCCGGCCGAGAATTTGCGCGCGGCTATCGCCTGCCACCGTTTTTCCTCCATTGCCGCTGGAAGCTGTCGCCGGCGGGCGCCCGCATGTCGCGCCCGGCGGTCCAGCCCGCGCCGGCCAGCGGCAGGCGGCCGATCCAGCCGCGTCTGGCGAGAAGGCGCAGCAGCCGCGCGCCGGCCCACTGGACCGCCCGGTAGAGGCGCGGGCTCGCGGCGGCGACCGCCCAGGCACCGAGGCCCCAGCGCATGCCCCTGGGGCTCAGATGCCGCTCGAACTCCCGCTCGCGCCAGTGGCGCATCATCCTGGGCAGCGGGATGCGCACCGGGCAGACCGCCTCGCAGCGGCCGCAGAAGCTGGACGCGTTGGGCAGGTGCCCGGCCTTGTCGATGCCGGCGAGGCTGGGCGTCAGCACCGCGCCCATCGGGCCCGGATAGACCGAGCCGTAGGCGTGGCCGCCGATATTGGCGTAGACCGGGCAGTGGTTGAGGCAGGCGCCGCAGCGGATGCAGCGGAGCATCTCCTCGAAATCGGTGCCCATCATTCCCGAGCGGCCGTTGTCGAGCAGCACCACATGGAACGACGATGGTCCGGAGAGATCGCCGTCCCGCTTCGGACCGGTAAAGAAGCTCATATAGGCGGTCACGTCCTGCCCGGTCGCCGAGCGCGGCAGCAGCCGCAGCATCAGATGGCAGTCCTCAAGCGTCGGCACCAGCTTCTCGATACCGGTGACGACGATGTGCGTGTCCGGAAGCGAGGCCGTCAGGTCGGCATTGCCCTCGTTGGTGACGACGACGGCCGAGCCGGTCTCGGCCACAAGGAAATTGGCGCCGGTGATGCCCACATTGGCGTTGACGAACCGGTCGCGCAGGATGGCGCGGGCCTCGCGCACCATGTCGGCGCGCACCGTCAGCCGCTGGTGGAAGCCGTATTTCGGATGATGCTCGTGGAAGGTGTCGGCCACCTGGTCCTTCGACAGGTGGATGACCGGCGCGATGATGTGGCTGGGTTTCTCCTTGCGCAGCTGGATGATGTATTCGCCCAGGTCGGTCTCGACCGGCTCGATGCCGTTCGCTTCCAGATACGGGTTGAGCTCGATCTCCTCGGTCACCATGCTCTTGCTCTTGGTGACCGTGCGCGCGCCCTTGTCGCGGCAGATGCCGAGCACGATCTCGCGCGCCTCGGCCGCGTCCGCCGCCCAGTGCACATGGCCGCCCAGGGCCGTCACCCTGGCCTCGAACTGCTCCAGATAGTCGGCGAGGTGGGCGATGGTGTGCGCCTTCACGTCGCGGGCCCGGTCGCGCATTGCCTCGAACCCGGGCAGGCGCGCGGCGGCGGCGGCCCTCGCCTCGACGAAGCCGTGCTTGATGTGCTTCAGGGCGTGCTGCAACGTGGCGTCGCCCAGTGCGGCGCGCGCCTTCTCGACGAATGCGCCGCTCTCAACCTCCATTAGGCGGCTCCAGGGTTCCGGCCAGCAGCTCGGCCACGTGGCAGACGCGGATGCCGCTGCCCTCACGCCGCAGCCGTCCCTCGATGTTGAGCAGGCAGCCGACGTCGCCCATGGCGACGGTGTCGGCGCCGGTCGCGGCGATGTCGGCCGCCTTGTTGCCCGCCATGCGGCCCGATATGTCGGGATATTTCACGCAGAACGTGCCGCCGAAGCCGCAACACACCTCGGGCTCAGACAGCTCCAGCACCTTCAACGCCGGAATCTTCCGCAGCAGCGCGCGCGGCTGCTCGCTTATGCCCAGCTCGCGCAGGCCTGAGCAGGAATCATGGTAGGCGACGCGTGTCGCCGTAAGCGGGATCGACGGCGTGTAGCCGTGGCGCGCCAGGAACACGGTCAGCTCCTCGGTCTTGTCGGCGAGCGCCGTCGCCTTGCCGAACAGGGCGTCGGCTTCGTCGAACAGGCGCGGATAGTGGACCTTGATCATGCCGGCGCAGGAGCCCGACGGCACCACGACGTGCTTGTAGTCCTCGAGCACCTCGATGGTGCGCTCGGCCATGCTGCGTGCGGCGCGCCGGTCGCCGGCATTGTAGTTGGGCTGGCCGCAGCAGGTCTGTCCGCGCGGCACCACGATGTCGAAGCCCGCCTGCTCGACCAGCGCGGCCGCGGCGAAACCCACCTCGGGCCGCATCAGGTCGACGAGGCAGGTGACGAACAGCGCCGCTTCGGGCTTTGTCTGGGCAGGCTCTTTCACCGCCGCAGTGTGCCAGAGGCGATCCGCCGCGCAAAGCGACGGATGCTGCCCGCAGTGCCGCTCAGGCGTTGGCGAACGCGACCGGGCGCGGCACGTCTTCCGGCGCCAGCTTTTCGAGCATGTCGAAGGGGTTGCTGCCGAAATAGATGTCTTCGCCGATCAGCTTGCCGTCCGGATCAGCCGGCCAGACCGTCAACAGCTGGGCGTTCGACACGTAACGGGCGTCGGCATCGACCGGCTCGCCGCCGACCTCCTTGACGCCGGCCGCCAGCAGGGCCGAGCCGGGATGGGTGTTGCGCAGCCGGCCCTCGGTCACCACCGCGTCGTCGTTGACGATCACCTTCTCGACGTTGAACTCGAACAGGTTGCCGCCCGAAGCGATCAGCGTCTCGTAGAAGGCGCGCACCGCCTGGCGGCCTTTCGGACCCCGATCCGGCCCCGTTCCCCAGATGTGATAGCGGGGCTCGGCGGTCAGGGTGGCCATGAGGGCGTCGATCTCGCCGCAGACTTCGGTCTTCATGTGGTCGCGCACCTCCTTCAGCAGCGTCTTGTGGCGCGGATTGGTCTCGGCCTCGTAGGCGGCCTCGACGACGGCCCAGGTTTTGGTGGGGTCGACTCTCATGTGCTCCTCCCGTTCATATCCCGTATGTTCAGTCTATCCGGCCACTTCTGCGGACAACAGACCGGCCGAAGGCCAGGGATATAAAATAATCAGTGCTTAATGCTGACAGTGCACTACCCTGCCCCGTCAATCGCCTTATGCCGGAGGAGCCGCCCATGAATGAAAAGCCCGCCCGCCCCGCCTGGTTCGCCCGGCGCGAGATCAGCCCGTTCGTGCTGGAGGATTCGGAAGTCGACGAGATCATCGGCAAGGCCACGCATGCCGTCGTCTCCTGGGTGACGAAGGACAGCAAGCCGGTGTCCGCCGTGGTGGTCTATGTCCTGGTCGACGGCGTCATCACCATCACTTCGACGACCAACCGGGCCAAGTATCACGCCTGGCGGCGCAATCCCGCCGCCTGCTTCTGCATCTGGGACCCGGACAATATTGGCCGCCAGGTGACGCTGAGGGGCCGGGTGGAAATTACCCAGAGCCCGGAGTTGCTGCGGCGCTTCACCGAGACCTTCCTCAGCCAGCGCATGGGCGGCAAACCGCCGGGCGAAGAGCGGCTGGCCGAGGAGATCGGCAAGTTCGACGCGCCCGACCGGCACATGATGCAACTGCATGTCGAGAAGGTTCTGACCCACGACCTGACCCGGCTGTTCAAGGCGGAACGGGACGGAACCGACGTCTGGAGCTGATTCGCGCAGCGTCACCCATGTAATATTTCAGGAACCTATTGGTAACCTGGGGGTTCGATCCCTGTCCGTATGGATGCGGACGGAAGCGAGGAGAGAACCATGAAACGCACGATCATCATGCTGGCGGCCAGTTTCGCGCTCGGTTCCGCCGCGTTCGCGGCCGGCGACATGAAGGACAAGGATGCCGACGGCAACGGCTCGATCAGCAAGGCGGAGCACGACGCGGCCGTGAAGGCCGGCTGGACCGAGAAGGACGCGGACGGCGACGGCATGCTGTCGAAGGCCGAACAGGGCGACAAGGCGGGCAAGATGGCCGATGCCGACACCGACAAGGACGGCTCGATCTCGGCGGCCGAATATACCGCCAAGAAGGAGGCCTGGTTCAAGAAGGCCGACAGCGACGGCGACGGTGCGATCTCGCAGGCCGAATACGACGCCGCCAAGGCCGCCAAGAAGAACTAGCGGAATTGCCGGGCGAGCCAGCCGCGCAGCAGCGCGCTCGTCTCGTCCGGCCGTTCCAGCGCCGGCAGGTGGCCGCAGTCGCGCAGGACGTGCAGTTCTGATCCGGCGATACCGCGGCTGATGTCGCGCGCGGTGTCGGGCGGCGTGACCCGGTCATCGTCGCCGACCGCGACGAGGGTCGGGACGTTGATGGTTTCGAGCAGCGGTCGGCTGTCCGGCCGGGAGAGGATCGCCTGCTGCTGGCGCCTGTAGGCGTCGGCGCCGACCCTCCTCGCCATTGCCATCACCGTCTCGCCGACCGGCCCCTCGACGTGGGAGGCATGGACCAGTTGCGGCAGGATGTGGCGGGTAACGCCCCTGAAGCGCCCCACTTCCAGGGTCGCGATCAGCCTACGTCGCTGGTCGGCGCGCCGCTCGCTGTCAGGGCCGGCGCCGGTGTCGAACAGCGCGAGCCGGGTGACCCGTTCGGGCGCCTGACGCATGATCTCAAACGCCACATATCCGCCCATGGACAGCCCGGCCAGCGCGAAACGCGGCGGCGCAGACGCCAGCACCCGCGCCGCCATCGCGGCAACCGAGTCGTCGAGGGTGAGGTCGGCCACCGCGGCGGCCGCCACGTCCTTCAGCGCCTCGACCTGAGCCCGCCAGAGCGCGGCATCGCACAGCAGTCCGGGAAGCAGAACGAGGGGCGTCAGGGTCATGGCGCTATTTGGACCGCGGCATCCTGCGGGATCAAGCGCGCGTGAAGTCAGGCCGCTTCCCGGCGTCCGGATTGGAGCTCGTCGCGCTCGCCTGGCGGATCGAACGCCTCCGGACCGTCCTGCGGCACCTTTTCCACATAAAGCGACTGGCTGGGGAACGCGAAACCGGTGCCCGCGTCCTCGACCACCTGCTTCACCTTGTAGGCCAGCTCCTCCTTGATCTTCAGCCATTCCGCCCAGACCGTTGTCCTGGTGAAGCAGTACAGCATCAGGTCGATGCTGGAATCGTTGAAGCTGTCCACATGGACGAAGGTGGAGACCTCGTCGCCGCTGGCGAAATCGTCGCAGGACGCGAGGTATTCCCGCAGCGAGCCGCAGATCTCGGCCAGCTGCTCGGCCGTGGTGCCGTATTCGACGCCGATGACCCAGTAGATGCGGCGGTGGGTCATCCGGCTGAAATTGGTGACCGCATTGTCGGACAGCTTGGCGTTGGGCACGAACACCGGCGACTTGTCGAAGCGGCGGATGAAGGTGGAGCGGAAGCCGATCGACTCCACGGTTCCCTCGACGACGCCGTCGACCAGCACCCATTCGCCCGGCGCGAAACGCTTCTCGATCAGGATCAGCACGCCAGCGATGAGATTCTTGAACAGATCCTGCGCCCCCAGCGCCACCGCGACGCCGAACAGGCCGAGACCCGCGAGCAGAGGTCCGACCTCGATCCCCCACATCTGCAGGATGGCGGCGCCGCCGATGAAGGCGACGATGGCCTTGAGCGCCTTGACAAGCCACTGGAAAGTCGCTTCGCCCAGCATGCCGTTGAGGCCCGAGAATGCCGCGCTAATCGGCGTCAGCGCCCGGAAGATCGCCCAGAAGATCGCGAACGCCACGAGCGAGCGGACAAAGGTGAGCGCGGTCTCCCAGTATTCGGGCGCCAGCTCCAGAACGCGCAGCGACAGGTAGACGCCCAGGATCACCGGTACGAGCCGCAGCGGCGGCGCGATGGCCTCGAGCACGAGATCGTCGAAGGTGCCGCGGGTGCGCCGCGTCAGCATGCGGAGATTGCCGATGACGATCCTGGCGAACAATCCGCGCAGCACCAGCGCGACGGCGAAAATCCCCAGCGCGATCAGCAGGTCGCCGACCGTGGAGCCGAACACCACCCGGTTCCAGACATCCTGCACGATGAGCCAGAAGTCGTTGAGATTGTCCATCATGTTTCCTTTCCGGCCCCGATCGGGCCTTCGTCCTCCGGCACGGTAACGGGCGACGCCGACAGCGACGTCGTGCGCGGCAGGGTTTGGAAACGCTGCTGCAGCGCGCGGGGCACGGGCAGAGCGGCCCGCGCCCGCCATGCGGCGAAGGCGAGGCCGCCAATGCCGCACAGCGCGATGAACCCGTAGAGGCCGGCCGGCCCCATCAGCTCCATCATCGCCGCGCCGGGAATCGGTCCGGCGGCGGCGCCCAGCGAGTAGGCCAGCACCAGTCCGCCGCTCGCCGCGACCCTCTCCTGCGCCGCGAGGCGGTCATTGGTGTGCGCCACGCAGAGCGGATAGAGAGCGAAGGTCAGCCCGCCGAACAGGCCGCCGAGCAGCAGCATCGCCGCCCCCGAGGCGGGCACGAACGCCATGGTCAGGCTGACCGCGACCACCGCGACCAAGGTGCCGACGATGACGCGGCGGCGATCGAACATGTCGGAGAGCCGGCCGATCGGCCACTGCAGCAGCACCCCGCCGATGATCACCGCGCTCATGAAGGTTGCCGCGCCCGCCATGTCGAGGCCCAGGCGCCTGACATGCACCGCGCCCAGCGCATAGAACGCGCCCAGCATCACGCCGGTGACCGCCGCCCCGACGATGCCGAGCGGCGAGGCCCGGTAGAGGCGCCGCACGTCCAGCGACGGCCGCGCCTCGATCGGCGGCCCGGCCCGGCGCGTCATCGCCACCGGCAGAACGGCCAGCGAGAGCAGGATCGAGGCCGCCAGGAACGGCATGGACGGCTTCTCCTGGCTGAGGGTCAGCAGGAACTGTCCCGCCGCCTGGCCCGAATAGAGAAAGATCATGTAGGCGGCGAGCACGCCACCGCGGGTTTCCGGCTCCGACTGGTCGTTGAGCCAGCTTTCGATGCAGACGAACACGCCGGCCATGCAGAAGCCATCGACGAGCCGCAGCGCACCCCAGAATATAGGGTCCTGATGAATGGCGTAGGCCAGCGAGCTCGCCGAATAGAGCGACACGAACGCGGCGAAGGCGCGGATGTGGCCGATCCGGTCGACGATGCGCGGCACCCGCAGGGAGCCGACCGTCAGGCCGACGAAGTAGAGCGTGGCGACCGGGCCGATCAGCATGGGCGAGGTGCCCGTGGCCTCGAGCTGCAGGGCAACCAAGGTCGCCATGAAGCCGCTGCCCGCCATGATGATGAACATGGCAACGAGCAGGCTCCGGACAGGGAGGAGCGAGCCCAGCATCATCCCCGCCCGGGCCCCGCTCCTCGTGCCAGCACGGCGGACTCCGCCGGCTCGTCCTCGCCGATTCCCGGGAGCTTGGAGCCGCGCAGCGAGCGGCCCGCCGTCTCGACCACGAACAGCAGCGCTACGGCGCCGACCGCGCAGGCGGCCATGGTCATGTAGGCGGGGACCAGCACGTCGCCGGTGAGATCGATCAGCCAGGCGTTCACGGCCGGCGCGGTGCCGCCGAACAGCGAGGTCGAGACGTTGTAGGCGATGGCGAACCCCGCGAACCGCACCTGGGTCGGGAACATGGCGGGGAATGTCGCCGAGATGGTGGCGAGCTGGGGCACGTAGAGCACGCCGAGCAGGGCGAACGCCAGCGCCGCCGCCGCCGGACCCAGCGCCATCAGGTGGAACAGCGGGATCGACAGCAGGAACAGTCCCGCCAGCGACACCCACCACATGGGCTTGCGGCCCACCCGGTCGGAGATGCCGCCCGCCAGCGGCAGCAGCACCATCATGAACAGCATGCCGATGATCGGCACCACCAGCGCCGCCTCGGCCGACAGGCCGATGCGCCGCACCAGATAGGTCGGCATGTAGCTGAGCAGCGTGTAGTTCACCACGTTCAGGGCGACGACTAGGCCGCCGAGGGCGAACAGCTGCCGCCGGTAGCCCTGGAACAGCACCGACAGCTCGGAGAGCGGGGACGGTGCCCGCTTGCCCTCGCGCAGGGATTCGCGGAACACCGGCGTCTCGTCCATGCGCGAGCGGAGATAGAGGCCGATCAGGCCCATCGGGCCGGCGAGGAGGAACGGCAGGCGCCAGCCCCAGTCGTGCATGGCGGCGTCGCCGAGCGACAGGGAAAAGCCCAGCATCAGCAGCGCGCCGAACGAGAAGCCGCCCAAGGTGCCGACCTCGAGGAAGCTGCCGAAGAAGCCGCGGCGGTTGTCGGGCGCGTATTCGGCCATGAAGGTCGCCGCGCCGCCATACTCGCCGCCGGTGGAGAAGCCCTGGATCATGCGCAGCACGACCAGCAGGAAGGGCGCCCAGCCGCCGATCGAGGCGTGGGACGGGATGAACGCGATCGCCGTCGTCGCGCCCGCCATCAGCATGATGGTGAGGGCCAGCACCGCCTTGCGCCCGTAGCGGTCGCCCAGCGGTCCCCAGAACATTCCGCCGAAGGGACGCACGAGGAACGAGATCGCGAAGGTCGCGAGGGCGAACAGGGTCGCCTCGGCGGCGCTGCCCGGAAACAGCGCGGCCGAGATGTAGCTCACGCCGTAGGCGTAGATGCCGTAGTCGAACCACTCGGTGGCGTTGCCCATGGCCGATGCGGCCATGGCCCGGCGGACGACGGCGGGGGACGGCTCGGCGACGGCGGACGCCTGGTCCTCATTCATGGGCGTCGGGCGTGATCGGCCCGTCGGCGAGCCGCAGCGGCGCCGCCTGCCTCGATGCGAGGAAATCCGGCCGTGGCGTCGGCACGCCGAACGGGTCGACGAGGCAGTTGGAGACGGCGTTGTAGACGATGAAGGCGTTGGCGCGCGGCCACGGCGTGATGTTGCTGTTCGAGCCGTGCATGGTGTTGCAGTCGAACACGATCACCGTGCCCGGTTGGCCGATCGGCGCGACGATGCCCTGCTCATGGGCCATCTCGGCCAGGCTCTGCTCGTCCGGCACGCCGAACTCCTGCTTCTTGAGCGAGGACTGGTAATGGTTCTCCGGCGTCTCGCCGACGCAGGTCAGAAACCGCCGGTGCGAGCCGGGGATCAGCATCAGCGGCCCGTTGTCCGGCGTGTTGCGCGCCAGCAGGATGGACATGGACACCGCCCGCATCCTGGGCATGCCGTCCTCGACATGCCAGGTCTCGAAATCCGAGTGCCAGTAGAACTCGCGGCCCTGGAAGCCGGGCTTGTAGTTGAGCCGCGACTGGTGGACGTAGACCTCGTCGTCGAGCAGGAACCGCGCCACGCCGGCAAGCCGGCGATCGGCGGCCAGACGGCTCATCACCGGCGACTGGGCATGGATGCGGAACACCGAGCGGACCTCGTCGCTGCCCGGCTCGCGCACCACGGTCTCGGGCTCGAGCGTGGCCGGATCGGACAGGATGCCCAGCGCCGCCGACTGGAGGTGCGACACCTCGGCAGGGCTGAACACGTTCTCGAGGACCAGGTATCCCTGGGACTCGAACTGCTTGGCCTGCTCCAGGGTCAGCGGGGCGCCCGGTTTCCAGTCGCCGTGCAGCACCGGGTCGAGCCGCGGCATGAGCCGGGGGCGGGGCGCGTTTCTCGATGGATAGTCGTCGTGCATTTTTGTCCTGTCGGTTCTGGCCTCTCGGTTCTGGCCTGTCAGTTCTGGCCCGTCAGTCTCCCGCCGGTACCAGGTCGGCCGCGGGATAGGCGCCGGTCTCGTCGTGGACCTCGCGGCCGGTGACCGGCGGATTGAAGACGCAGGCCGTGACCATCTGGGTCCTGGGGCGCAGCACATGCCGGTCGTGGGCGTCGAGGGCGTAGAGCGAGCCGGGGCGCAGCTCGTGCACCTTGCCGTTGTCGAGTTCCTCGATGGTGCCCTCGCCGCTGAGCACGTACACGGACTCCAGATGGTTCTGGTAGTGCATCCGGAGCTCCTCGCCGGCGTAGAGCGTGGTGATATGGAACGAGAAACCCATGCCGTCGTCCCTGAGCAGCACCCGCGCGCTGTCCCAGCCCTTCGAGAAGACGTGGCGATCGGTGTCGCGGATGTCGTCGAGATGGCGAACGATCAAGGGCGCCTCCTATTCCGCGGCCGCGACGAGGTCCGCCGCGAGGGTCTGGTCGACGCAGTCCTCGAGGATGTCGAGGCCCGCGGCGAGGACGTCGTCGGGAATGACCAGCGGCGCGAGCACCTTGACCACCTCGTCGAAGGCGCCGCTGGTCTCGATGATCAGGCCGCGATCGAACGCCGCCGACGTCACCCGCTCGGCGACCTCGCCCGAGCCCATGTCGATGCCGCGCATCATGCCCTTCCCGCGCACCGCCAGCCCGTGGCGATCGGCGATCTCCCGCAGGCGGACGGCCAACTGGTCGCCACGGCGCTGGACGTCGGCGGCGAACTGGCCGTCGCTCCAGAAATGCCGGATCGCCGCCGCGGCAGTGACGAAGGCGTGGTTGTTGCCGCGGAAGGTGCCGTTGTGCTCGCCCGGCATCCACTGGTCCAGCTCCGGGCGGAACAGGGTGAGCGCCATCGGCAGGCCCATGCCCGACAGCGACTTGGCGAGGGTGACAATATCCGGTTTGATCCCCGCTTCCTCGAAGCTGAAGAAGCCGCCGACGCGGCCGCAGCCGGCCTGGATGTCGTCGACGATCAGCAGCGCGCCGTGACGGCGGGCGATGGTGGCGATGCGCCGCAGCCACGCCGCGGACGCGACGTTAAGCCCGCCCTCGCCCTGGACCGTCTCGACCAGGATGGCGGCCGGCGCGTCGAGACCGCTCGACGGGTTCGACAGCTTCTGGTCGAGCAGCGCGGCGGTGTCGATGCCGTCACCGTAATAGCCGTCGAAGGGCTCGTGGCTGACGCTGGTCAGCGGCACGCCGGCGCCGCCGCGCTTGCGGGCGTTGCCGGTGCATGCCAGCGCGCCCAGCGTCATGCCGTGGAAGCCGTTGGTGAAGGCGATCACGTTCTGCCGGCCGGTGACCTTGCGGGCCAGCTTCAGCGCCGCCTCGACGGCGTTCGTGCCAGTCGGGCCCGTGAACATGGCCCGGTATTCGAGGCCGCCGGGCTTCAGGATGACGTCCTCGAGCGCGGACAGGAATTCGGCCTTGGCCTTGGTGTGCAGATCGAGGCCATGGGTGATGCCGTCCTCCGCGATGTAGTCGAGCAGCGCCTGCTTCAGGATCGGATGGTTGTGGCCGTAGTTCAGGGTCGAGCAGCCGGACAGGAAGTCCAGGTAGCGGCCGCCGGCCTCGTCGTACATCCATACTCCTTCCGCGCGGTGGAAGTGGCGTGGCATGGATCGGGAATAGCTTCTGACGCTGGATTCCATGCGCTCATAGAGCCCGATGTCCGGCGTTTTGTGCGTCGGTCGCGGTTGCGTGGTCATGGTGTCTCCTCTGCGTTGGCCGCCGGCTGATCGAAGGGCCCGATCGAGACCAGATGCTCTGTCTCGTGCTGGCCGGCGAAATGGGTTGCCCGCTCGAAATGGGGGCGCCGATGGATCGGTGCGCCAAGGCGGCGCGCGAGGGCGCCGAACAGCGCCCAGGAAGCCTCGTTGGCTTCGGTGATGGTGGTCGTGAGCGTGGTGACGCCCTTGTTCGCCGGACGGCGCAACAGCGCCATCAACATCCGGCCGCCCAATCCGGTTCCCCTGGCGCGGGGATCGACCGCGACCTGCCACACGAAGAACGTGCCGGGCTCGGAGGGCGGCCTGTAGCCGGAGATCCAGCCGACCGGGCCGCTGTCATCTTCCGCGACCACACAGGTCTCGGCGAAGTGCGTGCATTGCAGCAGATTGCAGTAGTCGGAGTTCACGTCCAGCGGCGGACAGCGCCGGATCAACGCGGATATGGCTGGGCCATCTTCTCCCGTCGGCTCGCGCAGCGCCTGGGCGGCGCGGGCACGAACGGGGCGTGACGTCGCCGGGGCGGCGTCACGACCTTTTTCTACGGTACAAATTACTTCTTCTCCCGAAGTTTATTGGCGCGATCACTCAAGTCAGCGCCTTCTCTCGGACGCCTATATGGCCAATTTCCCCCGGAAAATCAACCTCGGCACCCGGATTTATCATTCCGGTATCGATACAACCCCCGTTGTTATTTCGTTATCCGAAGTAATTTTTTTCCGCTTTCTCGGTGTCGGGGAAATGGCTAGTGGTTAGGCATGGACCAGCCGATCACGAATGCCGCGCTGCGGGCGATACGCCGCATCCTGCGCGCCACCGATCAGGGTGGCCGGCGCCTCGCGGCCGCGACCGGCCTGACGCCGTCGCAGCTGCTGGTGCTGCAGCAGATCGAGCGGACCGGCGAGACTACCCCGAGCGTGGTGGCCGCCACGCTGCATTTCGGCCAGGCGACGGTGACCAACATCGTCGACCGGCTGGAGGCCGACGGGCTGGTGACCCGCAGCCGCGGCGAACGAGACAGGCGCCAGATGCTGCTGCGGCCGACCGAGGCCGCACGCGCCCTGGTGGAGCGCGCGCCCGACATGCTGCACGACCAGTTCCGCGACAGGTTCGAGAGGCTGCCCGCCTGGGAGCAGGCCATGCTGCTGGCCGCGCTGGAAAAGATCGCGCTCCTGCTCGACGCGGGCGAGATCGACGCCGCGCCGCTGCTCGACAGCGGCGTGATCGACCGGTCGGTTTCGTAGCCGACCGGTGGTGCGGCAATCCGGCCGTCTATTCCGTAGGCTGCGCGGGTTGTTCCAGGGCGAACACGACACGGAAGCGGTGAGGCGCAGCGACGGGAGCGCCGTTCAATATCGCGGGACGGAACCTCCAGTTGACCGCGGCCTCGTTGACGGCGGCCTGGTCAAGTGACGGAAACCCGCTGCTCTTCTTGACGACGATGCTGTCCGGAGCAACGAAGCCGTCGGCCTCGACCGTGAACTGCAGGATGACGTCTCCCTCGTTCCCGGCGGCGAGCGCGTCCTCTGGATAAGGCGGCTGAGTGATGGGGCGGTCCGGATCCGACTCCGGCGCTCTATTTCCCTCGACGCCGCTCCTGAGTATGGCCGGCATCTCGGGGAACTCGTTGGCGAGATCGTGCCACGAGCGCATGAGCTCGAACACGACCCGGAACTGATGCGACGCGGCGACGGGCTTGCCGCCTTTCGTCGCAGGGACGAACCGCCAGCGTGCGGCCTCGTCGATGGCCGCCAGATCGAGCGCGGGGAAACCGCTGCTCTGGCTTATCCCGATGCTGGCCGCGTCGACCGATCCGTCCTTCCTCACGACGAAGTCGAGGATCACGGCGCCTTCCTCGCGGGCCCAGACCGATCGAGGCGGATAGGGGGGCTGGGAGACGGGATATGCCGGATCCTGACGCGGCTCGGTGTCGACGTCGCTTTCGGGGACGGTAGGCTGCGCGACAACGGCAGGCGCCGAGGCCTCGGGCGCGGGACCGGCGGCCGGTTGTCCATCGGCTTGCTCCTCACGTGCCAGACAGGGTGACAAGGCACTCGACCAGTCCTCTGCCGGCGGCTGCCCGGGGGCGGCCCGGTCGGGCGCGCTACCCTTCACCTGGAAGGCGCGATTGACGTATTTCTCGAAACTCGGGATCTGGTCGTTGAGCTCCTGGGCCTGCTGCTGGCTCAATTCGGGAAGGTACGTCCGGGTGCTCAGCACGGTGCGGATGACGCTCCCGTCGACCGTCGCCCGCCGCCAATAGGCGACGCCGCCGGCCTTGCGGTTCACGTCCCCGGCATCGTGGTCCCAGCGCCAGCCGGCTTGCGGTTCGGGAAGTCTGATGGTCGTCGCCCAGCACCTGAATGCCGGAAAGTTGGTGGCCCACGGAACCGCCTGATCCTGTTCGCTGGGCCGGCGAAGGGGCGTGGGCGGGGAAAAGCCGGCATTGAACAGATCTAGGGCGCGGTCCGACTGGCCTTCTCCGAGCCATTCCAGCTTGCCCTCGCCGCTCATGCGCATGACGACGACGCCCCGCGCCTGGTCATAGCGCCAGTCGACCGTCGAGGGCACGACCCAGGTCAGCGCATCGCGCCACATCGCATCCTGGGCGCGGCGAGCATCGTCGGACGCCATGCCGTCAAGCGCCGTGCGGAGCCTGAACACGCCGTCGCCGCGATAGATGCGTTCGGCGCTCACCTTGGCCGGCACCTCGTAACCGGCCGAGGCGTCGACATGGAGCACGTCGATAAACTCGGGCAGCAACGGCGCTTCCCGCGCCACCGGCTCCAGGCCGGCCCCGTGGTCTCCGAGCGCCAGCGCCCAGCGGAACGGCGGCGGCGGCAGCATGCCCAGGCTCCGGTCGCCGAGACGTGTCCCGTCCAGCCAATAGACCTTGCCGTCGATGACGGCCTTGACGACCACATGGTTGAACAGGATCGGATTGGGCAGCCGCTGGTCCATGCCGTCGCCGCCGTTGACGTCGACCAGAGCCGCCTCGGCGGCGATGTCCAACTCCCGCAGCATCGCCAGCAGAAGCGCGGTCTTGGCCTTGCAGTCTCCGAACCGACGCTGCCACGTATCGTCAGCGCTTTCCGGCCGGTAGTTGCCGCCGTCCAGCCCGACATACACGTAGCGGACCTGTTCCTGGACCAGCGACAGCACGGCCTCCGCGCGCGCCACCGGGTCGGTCAAGGCCGAGGCGATCCCCTCGACCTCCCGGCGAACCGGAGAGTCAGGGGCCAGCGTCGAGGCCTGGTCGAACAGCGGCTTCAGGACGCCGGAGATGTCCGCCCAGGCCGGTAGGGTCGAATACTCGATCTGCCGCCGCACATTGAACCGGGCGGGCGCACCTTCGGTCAGGACCGACGAGGCCGGATCCCGAAGCTCATAGGTGAGGAAGCGCCGCCCGTTCCGCACCTGTTCCGTGGCGACCGGAAAATCCGGCGTGACCTTCCAGGTGACGGCCTTGTCGACGGGCTGGTCGAATCGGACGCGGTGCGCACCCTGCATAGTTATCACCGGCATCTGGAGGATGCCAAACGACCGGTTGACAAAAACCGGCTGGCTGCGACGGGTCGTCATAGCAAACTCGATCTCGTCGCCTACCTGGATACCTGGAATCTGCAGCGTGGCGGTGAGATTGCCGTCGAACATCGCGTATTCCAGGCGGTTCTCGCGCTGGATGATCTGAAACTTCGTCGCGTCCAGTACGTCGATCACCTCGGCGCCGCGCCGGACCTTCAGGCGGTGGATGGTGAGGTCGTCGGAACCGGGATCCCATGTAAGCGCGACGTTTCCCAAGGTGAGACCGTCGGGTGTCAGGACCTTCACAAGCTGGCCGGCATAGGTTTCGTCCGCGTCCGTGCCGAGACGTATCTGGACATCGTTGTAGACATATCGAAAAGGCGCCCCGGATGGCGCGGGCGTGCTCGTCGGCTCCGGAGATGCAATGACCCAGTCGCCGACGGGAGCGTAGTGCAGTTCCGTGGAACCCGCGGCCGCGTGATCCGTCAGCAGACAGAACGCGGCCAGCACCCAGACGCATGTCCGAATATCCATGCGTTGTCCCCCATAGCCCCACCAATCCACGCCTCGGCGGTGTGCATGCTCGACATCTGCCGTCGCATGCGCAGACCGCAGCAACCGCCTTTCAAATTCCCGGCAGCTTATACTCCTTGAACTGCTCGCGCAGCTTCAGCTTCTGGAGCTTGCCCGTCGCCGTGTGGGGCTCTCCGTCGCGAGTCATCGACTTAGCGATCATCATATGACTTCCACCAAGGTATCGCCGCGCGCCAATGCGGCAAGAATATCGGGTAACGCCAGTCCGAACCAGCCGAGCAGATCGCGCCGTCGCGTGTTCGGCAGCCTGATCCAGACGACAACCGGCCCGCTGGCACTCAGCACCTTGCGTTGAGCGAAGTCCTCGTCCTTCGTGATGATCGCCGAGGACGAAGCCAGCGCATAGTCCCATATCGCGGCGTCGGACGCAGCTTGCATCCCCAGGTCGCCTACATGAGCCGTTTCAGCGATCCACCGTGCGAGCGCCGGAGGAAACTGTGCGTCGACAAGGAAGCGCATCACGCCACATGCAACACCGGGTGGTCGTTTTGCCGCGTCGCGTATTCCAGCGCGGCGGTGATGTCGCCGTCCTCGAGCAGCGGATAATCCTCGAGAATTTCATCGCGGCTGGCGCCGGCTGCCAGCAGATCGAGCACATCGCGAACGCGGATACGCAGGCCGCGCAGGCAAGGCCTGCCGCCGCATTGTTCGGGATCAACGGTGATCCGATGGGTCTCGCTCATGCGTCATCTCCGAACGGGTCAGTATAGCTTTCGCAAAGACTATCAGCATCCCCTCAAATTCCCGGCAGCTTATACCCCTTGAACTGTTCGCGCAGCTTCAGCTTCTGGAGCTTGCCTGTCGCGGTGTGCGGCAGTTCCTCGACGAAGACCACGTCGTCGGGCATCCACCATTTGGCGACCTTGCCGGTCATGAAGGCGAGCATGTCCTCCTTGCAGACGGTGGAGCCGGCCGCGCGGACGCAGACCAGCAGCGGGCGCTCGTCCCATTTCGGGTGGTAGACGCCGATCACCGCGGCCTCGGCGATCTCGGGATGGGCGACGGCGGTATTTTCCAGGTCGATGGAGCTGATCCATTCGCCGCCCGACTTGATCACGTCCTTGGCCCGGTCGGTAAGCTGGACATAGCCGTACTGGTCGATGTTGGCGATGTCGCCGGTGTCGAAGAAGCCCTCGTCGTCGAGGATGCGGCCGCCCTCGCCCTTGTAGTATTCGCTGACCACCCAGGGCCCGCGCACCATCAGATGGCCGGCGGTCTCGCCGTCCCAGGGCTGCTTGTTGCCCTCGTCGTCGGTGATCTTCAGGTCGACGCCCCACATGGCGCGGCCCTGCTTCATCTTCTGGTCGAGCTGGTCCTGATAGGGCATGTCCACCATCGACCCCTTGATGGTGCCCATGGAGCCGATGGGATTGATCTCGGTCATGCCCCAGATATGGCCGACCGAGACGCCGAACTTGCTCTCGAAGGTCTCGATCATGGAGCGCGGCGCGGCCGAGCCGCCGATCACCACCCGCTCCAGATGCGGCAGGTCCAGATCGTTGTCCTGAAGGTGCCGCAGCAGCATGAGCCAGACCGTGGGCACGGCGGCGGTGAGGTTGACCTTCTCCTCGTCGAGCAGCTGATAGATGCTGGCGCCGTCCATCTCCTTGCCCGGCAGCACCATCTTGGCCCCGGTCATCGGCGCGAAATGGGCGATGCCCCAGCCATTGGCGTGGAACAGCGGCACGACGGGCATGATGGTGGTGCGCGAGCCGCAGCCCATGACGTCGGGCAGCGCGGCCGCCATGGCGTGCAGCACGCAGGAGCGGTTGGAATAGAGCACGCCCTTGGGATTGCCGGTCGTGCCGGAGGTGTAGCACATGGCCGCCGCCGCCCGCTCGTCGAGCTGGGGCCAGGCGTAGTCGGCATCCTGGGCGGCCAGCAGGTCCTCGTAGCACATCACGTTGGGCAGGCTGGTCTCGGGCATGTCGGCCCGGTCGGCCAGGATGATGAAGCCCTCGACCGTCGGGATCTGGTCGAGGATGCCCTCGAGCATGCCGGTGAAGCCGGGATCGAGGATGACGAACCGGTTCTCGGCATGATGGATGATGTAGGCGAGCTGCTCGGCGAACAGCCGCGGATTCAGCGTATGGGTGACGGCGCCCATGCCGGTGATGCCGTACCAGGCCTCGAAATGCCGGTAGGTGTTCCAGGCCAGCGTGCCGACCCGGTCGCCCTCCCTCACGCCCAGCGCCAGCAGCGCCTTGGCGAGCCGGCGGGCGCGGCGGCCGGCATCGGCGTAGGTGTAGCGGTGGATGGGCCCCTGCAGCGTCCGGGTGACGATTTCCTGCTCGGCGTGGAATTTCTCAGCGTATTCGATCAGGGAGGAAACAAGCAGGGGAACGTCCTGCATCTGTCCGAACATCAAACGACCCTCATTCTCTCAAGGTGACCGCTGGCTCTCAAGGTGACCGCTGGTTTGCTTATACATGACGCCCGCCCGCCGCGAACAGGGCTTGTAGGACGCAGCGGGCGGTTCGTTGCGAGGTTGGAACAGATACACCAAAAGGTTGCATCTTTTGTCTTGCGCCGACGGGTCCGTTGTCCGCTAGAATGATCGCCGAGGACAACAACGCCATCAGTTCAAACCTTTGGGATTCCAGAGCATCCCGGCGGCTCGCGCGCGGGCGGCGGTGGCGGACGCGGAACAGCGGCGATGATCGGCTTGGCCGGCGGAACGACATTTGTGGATGGGGGTGGTCTTGCTCCGCAGGGCCGACAATCGCGGCCCAGCCGGCGCGATTCGGCCTTCGCCGACAGGCGGGCGCGGTAATGCTGGTCGACGAGTTCTTCCAGGCCACGGCGCAGGCGACGACCCAGCAGGAACTGATCCGCTGCCTCCGGCAGACCATGCTGGCGCTCGAATTCGATGGCATACACTATTGCGGCTATCCCAATCCCATGACCCGCGGTCCGTCCGGCGACGTGGTGGTGTTCACCACGGTGCCGCCCGAATGGTTCGTCCGCTATGACGCCGAGCGGTACGAGGAAATCGATCCGATCGGCGAGTGGATGGTGCACAATCGCCTGCCGTTCGAATGGGACAAGGTGCTGGGCACGCTGGCCCTGACGCGGCGGCAGAAGCGGCTGCTCGCCGAGATTCGGGACGCGTCGCTGTTCGACGGCGTCACCGTGCCGATCCATGGTCCCTTCGGTCAGGTCAACGGCGTCACCTTCATGCGCAGCAGGCCGTCCGGCATAACACCCAGCGACCTGCATGTCGGCCGTGTCCTGGCGATGCAGTTCCACCAGGCCTATACGGCGCTCGAGGACGACGGCAACCCTGCCGCCGGATCGCCGCTGACCGCGCGCGAGCGCGACGTGCTGCTGCGGCTCGTCGAGGGCCTGAACAACGCACAGGCCGCCGAACGCCTCGGCATTTCCGAGCACAGCGTGAAGTTCCACCTGCAGAACGTGTGCAAGAAGCTGGGGGTAAATTCGCGTGTCGCCGCGGTCGTCAAGGCGATCCGGCTCGGCCTCATCGTCCCCTGAACGATCATCCGTGACTGTAAAAACCTACTGGAGTGGCTAGGTTTCGTCCTGGCCAACCATGCTGTTCAATGGCGGCATCGGAAATGCGTCCGGCGCCCCGGACCTCATGGAGAACGACACGTGCACCACCTCGCCGGCAGCAACGATGGTTTCGACAGCGACCGCCGCCCCCTGATGGCGGACGAGACCGCCGAGGAAGCTGCCGATGCGATCCTGGGCGGCCTGGAATATCTGGTGCGCGAGGCCCATGCCGCAGGTCTGCAGGACCTGGCCAAGGCGCTCACCGGCGTGATCGTCAGCCAGGATCACTGGCCGCAGGCCGGCCGCGGCTGATCGCTGCCGGCGACTAACCCTTCTTCCGTTCGCCCAGCCAGCCCTTGCGCCGGAAGAACACCAGCAGGCCGCCGGCGATGACCGCCATCAGCGACAGCGCCGCCGGATAGCCCCACGGCTTCTTCAACTCGGGCATGAGCTCGAAGTTCATGCCCCAGATGCCGGCGAAGAAGCTGAGCGGGATGAAGATCGTGGCGATGATGGTCAGCACCTTCATGATCTCGTTCATCCGCGCGCTCATGCTCGACAGGTAGACATCGAGCAGGCCCGAGGCGATCTCGCGGTAGGTCTCGACGATGTCCATCAGCTGGATCGCATGGTCGTAGCAGTCGCGCAGGTAGATGCGCGTGTTGTCGCGGAACAGGTGGTGCTCGTCGCGGATCAGGGCGTTGACCAGCTCGCGGGTGGGCCACACCGCGCGCCGGATTTCCAGCAGGTCGCGCTTGATGGAGTGCAGCCGCTCGACATGCGACGGCTCCGGCGCCGAAACCACCAGATCCTCCAGGTCCTCGATCACCTCGCCATAGTGCTCGAGCAGCGGGAAGAAGTTGTCGATCACCGCGTCGATCAGCGCATGGGCCAGCCGGTCCGGACCCTCGGAGCGGAGCTGCCCGCTGGCGCGCTTGAGCCGGGCGCGGGTGGGGTCGAAGCAGTCGCCGGGATGCTGCTGGAAGGTGATCAGGTAGTCGTCGCCGACGACGATGGACATCTGCTCGGTCAGCCCCGCGTCCGAGTGGTCCAGCATCTTCATGACGATGAACACGTAGTGGTCGAAGGTCTCGACCTTGGGCCGCTGGTGGGTGTTGATAATGTCCTCGAGCGTCAGCTTGTGGATGCCGAAGGCGCCGCCGATCGCCTCGATGGTGGCGGTGTCCTTGAGGCCGGTGACGTCGATCCACAGCACGTCGCTGCTGTTGCGCAGGCGCGCAAGGTCGGCGGGCGCCACGCCCTCGTGCTCGTGCAGCGTCTCGGCATCGTAGGACACGGTCCGGACATGGGTGGGCGAGGCTTCGGCATCGGTCGCGATGGTGCCGGCCGGCTGGTCCACCGACTTGGTGTGATGGCGGATCAGCCGCAGCAGGCCGTGCTTCTTGTGCTTGGCATGCTTGCCGTGCTTGCCATGCCCGTGCCCGTGCCCGCCGTCGGAGGCGGCAACGAATTCCGCTTCAGGCTTCATTCCCGCGTTCCTCCACGATCCCCTGCCGGCACTCGGCACGCATTGGACATGGCGGCCGGTTTCACCGCCGCCGCTCGCGGTGAGGTTACCATCCGGAACCGGGGGCTGGCCATCCGCGGCGTGCGCCCTTAATCTGCCGCCCGAACCATATCCGGGGAGGGACGAGGATGCAGTACCGCCGCCTGGGCAAGAGCCCGATCACCGTGTCCGACATCTGCATGGGCACCATGACCTTCGGCAACCAGGCCGACGAGAAGACGTCGCTGCGCGTGCTCGACATGTCGCTCGACGCCGGCATCAATTTCTACGACACCGCCGAGAACTATCCGGTGCCGCCCGATCCCAAATATGCCGGCCGCACCGAGGAATTCTTCGGCAAGTGGCTGAAGGGCAAGGACCGGGATGCGATCATCCTCGCCACCAAGGTGTGCGGCCCCAGCCACGGCTGGATCAAGGGCGCCATGCGGGCCGGCATGACCGCGCTCGACCGCCACAACATCATCCGCGCGCTCGAGGCCAGCCTGAAGCGCCTGGGCACCGACTATGTCGACCTCTACCAGACCCACTGGCCCGACCACGGCACGGCCTATGACGAGACCATGGAGGTGCTCGACGACCTGATCCGCGCCGGCAAGACCCGCATCGTCGGCTGCTCCAACGAGACCACCTGGGGCCTGATGAAGTCGCTCGCCGCCTCGGAGCGCGGCGGCTATGCCCGCTACCAGACCATCCAGAACAATTTCAGCCTGAACAACCGGCGGTTCGAGGACGAGCTCGCGGCCGCATGCCGCCACGAGGGGGTCAGCCTGATCCCCTATTCGCCGCTGGGCGGCGGGGTGCTGTCGGGCAAGTACAACAATGGCGCACGGCCCGAGGGCGCCCGCTTCACCAACTATCTGGGCATGGGCGGCCGGCAGGCCGCCATGGCGCGCCGCTTCGTCAACGACCGGAGCCTCGAATCCACCGCCCGCTACATGGACATCGCCGCCGAGGCGGGCATGTCGCCGGTGACCATGGCGGTGGCCTGGAGCAAGCAGCACGACTTCGTCGCCTCGACCATCGTCGGCGTGACCACCGTGGAACAGGTTCCCGACGTACTGGCCGCCGCCGACATGACCCTGAGCGACGACGTGATGAAGGCCATCGACAAGGTGTCGAAGGAAATCCTCTATCCGATGGGATAGGCGCCCGGTCCGGCTCAGACGGATGCCATGACGATCGCATAGGACGCATAGAGGGCCAGGAGCAGCAGGCTCCGGCCTCGCGGGATCACGTCGCGGCGCGGAACGACGAGCAACAGCGCGGCGAGACCGAACAGGAGCGCGGCTGCGACCTCGGCGCGAGGCGCGTGGATCGGCTGGATGCCGGACGCAATGCCGACGATCGCGAGGCCATTGAAGAGGCTGCTGCCGAGCAGGATGCCGAGGCTGAGGTCGTGCTGGCCCCGGAGCCGCGTCAGCAGGGTCGCGACCAGTTCCGGCATCGACGTGCCGATCGCGACGATGGTGGCGCCGACCACATAGGCATGGAGGCCCAGTGCCGCCGCGACACCGGACGCCCCGTCGACGAAGAGCTTGCCGGCCAGGATCAGGATTGCCAGTCCGATGGCGCCCCGCGCCAGCGCCGGCAGCAGAACGACGCCGTCTTGCGTCTCGGTGCCGGCGCCGCGGCGGAACTCCAGCCCGTGACGGATCGACAGGGACAGCCACACGAAGAACAGAACGAGCAGGATCGCGCCGTCCAGGCGCGACACGGTCCCGTCAAGGCACAGCGCCAGGGTTGCGACGGGCGCGGCGGCCGCCATCAGATATTCGCGCCTCAAACCCCGAAGGCTCGCGGGCAACGCCCCGAACAACAGCGACAGTCCCAGTATCAGGGCGATATTGACGACGTTGCTGCCCAGCGCGTCGCCGAGGCCGATCTCCGGCTGGCCAGACAACGCCGCCACGGTCGACAGGGTCAGCTCGGGGCTGGACGTGGCGAACGCGGCCAGCGTGGTCCCCACCAGAACCCGCGGAACGCGCGACCAGGCGGCGATGCCGAGCACGCCCTTGAGGAAAAGGTCGCCACCTATCGCCGCGAGGGGAACCGCCGCGACCATGAAGAAGATCGGGACAAGGGAATTGGCGCTCACCGCGACACCAGGTCCAGCAACAGCAGGAGCGCGCTCGTCACCAGTCCGGCGACGGGGACACATCCCGGGCAAACGAAGACGCCCCGCGGCGGCGCCGCTTCGATCCGCTTGAGGCGGACGAGCGCCAGGTTGACGATCACGAACACCACCAGGGTGAGCCGGGCCGTCCAGTCCGCGAGGCCTTCGATCGGCACCAACAGCGCGAACAGCAGGATCGCGCCGACGCCGATCGCGGTCGCACGAAGCGGCGTCCTGGTCCGGGCATTCAGCGCGGCCAGCGCGGCCGGCAGATTGCCCTGCACCGCCAGGCCGTACGTCACCCGGGCGATCATGATCATGTGAACGATGACGCCGTTCAAGGTCGCGACCACGGCGATCGCGCTCATGGCGAACAGCGGCATGCCCGTCAGGCGCTCGAACACCAGGGCGAGAGGCGCCGGGGAAGCGGCGAGTTCGGCCGGGGGTACCGCAACCAGGGCGATCCAGACGACGGTGGCGTAGATGAGCGCGGTAATGCCGAGCGTCAGGAACAATGCGCGCGGCAATGTGCGGCTGGGGTCCTTCAGTTCCTCGGCGACGTTGACGAGGTGTTCGAATCCGATGAAGGCGAACACGGCGATCAGCGTGGTTCCCGACAGGCCGATCCAGACCGACAGGTCTCCGGAGCCTGGCCATGCCTCCGGAAGACGCGCCACGGCCTCGGGCGCGATGCTGAACCCGGCGACGATGATCAACAGCAACCCGCCCACCTCGACGAGCGTCAGGAGCCCGGCGAAGGTCACCGACTGCACTGTCGCAAGGCTGGCGATGACGCCCATGAGAAGGATCACCAGCACGACGATCGCGGGTGCCTCGAGGGGCACGAACACGGCGATATAGCCCGCGCTGCCGACGCTGATGGTCGCCGCGGATATGACGGCGGTGACCAGCACCAGCAGACCGACCGCCAGGCTGAACCACTTCCGCCCGAACGCCGCCTGCGCATAGGCCGCCTCGCTGGCGCTCACCGGCATGCGGGTGCCCAGCTCGGCGAACGAGGCGGCGCTCAGCCCCATGACCAGAGCCGCGGCCAGGAAGGCCAGCGGCGCATGCATGCCGCTTCGGCCCGCGGCAATCCCGACGAGGACGTAGATGCCGGCGCCGATGGTGACGCCCAGCCCGTAGAGCACGGCATGCGTCAGGTTGAGCGATCGAACCAGCCGCTGCGGCGGCTGTTCCCCCATGCCGGCGCTACCGGACATGGCGGGTCACCCGATGCTTCCGTTCGGCCCGGAGACACCCGAAGCGGAGTGCGAGCGCGGCGGCAACCTTCATGAGTTCATCAACCATGCAGCCAGCCCATCGCAGCCGCCAGGCCGACCGGCAGCTTGGCTCGCTCGGCGAGGCGGCGGCGAAGGCGCTCGTCAAAACGCTGCATCTCTTTCGGGTTCATGACCGTATCCCCGCGCTGCTCGCCGGCGCGGCGCCCGCTCCGGAGCCGCTCCGCGAGAGCGTAACGATGCAGGCGGGCGCTTGCCACCGGGATGGTGCTTCGGCGGAAGCACGGATCCCGCCGAGGGCCGAGGGGTCGCCAAGCCCGGCTCGGCGCCCCCTCTTCCCCCTCACCACCGCGTCCTCTCGGCCGCGGCGTCGAAGCTCGTTCAGCGGCCGGCGATGCGGTCGTCGAGGATTTCGTGGAACCGCTGCACCCGCTTTTCCTGGATCGGCAGCAGGCCGCCGGTGTAGCCGCGCGAGTGCAGGCCCTCCTGCTGGCCGACGGCGACGCTGAGGTCCTGGTCGGCCACCTCGCCCAGCGACGCGCTGCCATAGGGGATGAAGCTCCGGTCGACGGCCTCGAATTTCGTCGGCCCCGACGGGCCCACGACCATGTCGCTGCCCTCGACCGGATGGGCCATGAACCAATGGTCGAAGATGCACCGCTCGGGGTCGGTCGGATGCGGCTCGGAGCGCAGCAGCTGCGCGCCGTCGGGCCACATGGTGAGGGTGACGTTGGGAAACAGGGTGTAGTGGTGGTAGTCGGTCAGCTGGCTGTCGTTCAGGGTCGCGTAGTGCGGATAGCCCTTCTCGCGGTAGAGCTTGCGCTTCTGCGCCTGGATCGCGTTGCGCGCCGCCGACGCCCTGCCTTCGAACTGCCGCGGGTCGAGATCCCAGTATTCCAGGGCCTCGGCGACCGGCGCCTCGACGATGTCGAAGCTGGCGTAGCGGCCGGACGGCCGCAGCCCCTTCATCACCATCCGGTTGTGGGCGTTGGGGAACATCTCGAACACCGTGTCGGTGTAGTCGTCGTCGATGCTCGAGGCGATCTGCGGGTGCAAGGTCGGGATGTGGTAGGACTCGTTGAAGTTGTCGCGGATGATCTTCCAGTTGCACGGCACGTCGGAGGTGACGGCCATGACCCGGGTCATCCCGTCCATCTGCCAGGCGTCCAGCTGGTCGGCGACGATGCCGAGCCAGTCGCGCACCGGGGCGGCGTCCTTGTCCATGTTGTACCAGACGAAGCCGCCCCAGACCTCGCAGCGCAGCTCCTCCAGCCTGGTCTTGCCGCAGGGATTGCCGCCGGCGAAATCTTCCGGGTCCTGCACCTCGACCAGCATGCCGTCGGGCGCCCATTTCCAGCCGTGATAGCCGCAGGTCAACGCCTCGCCGCCGCCGACCTCGTTCCAGGCCAGCCGGTAGCCGCGATGCTTGCAGGCATTGTAGAAGGCGCGCACCGAGCCGTCGCGCTGCTTCAGCATCACCACGGATTCGCGCACCAGGTTGTGGGTGAGGTAGTCGCCCGGCTCGACCAGGTCGGCGGCCATGCCGCCGATGTGCCAGACGCGGGTCCACACCTTGTCCCACTCCTTGTCCGCCCACTCCCTCGAGTAGTAGCGGTCGCCGGTGATGGCGTCGCCGCGCACCGGCGGATCGTATTCGGCCAGCTTGCGGCCCAGGAAGGTCTCGACGGTCATCTCATCGCTCCTCGGATTGCACGGTCGTTCAAAGGGTGGGCACGGTCGGCGTCGCGGGATCGGCCAGGTAGTAGTCGAGCCATTTGTGGAAGTACTGGTTGCCGCGTTCGTTGCGGCCGAAGACGACGTGGTCCATGGCGCCGGATTCCAGCCCGTTCTGGACCTCGAGGCCGAGCGCGTAGTCCTCCTCCAGCACCACGTCGTAGAAGAAGTCGCACATCTCGTCGAAGGCCCTCAGCTCTGCTTCGGTCTCCGGCTTCCTCGGCGCGATGTAGTTGAGGACCGTGGTGTTCTCGCCGGGGCTCGGGCCCGGGAACAGCTGGGCGAGCTGGGTCATCTCGGGCGCCACGAACAGGCTGACATTGGGGAACAAGAGGCGGATGAAGTCGTAGCCGCGGTTCTCCTGCCGGCCCCAGTCCTCGCGCGGCAGATCGCGCAGCCGGGGAATGGAAATCTGCGGGAAGGCGATGCGGACATGCGGCCCCAGGCCGGTGTAGCAGGCCCGGTTCGACGGGCTGCGCGGCGTCACCGTGTCCGGATGGGCGGCGGCGAAATGGTAGCCTTCCAGGTAGCCGTCATAGGACACCTTCCAATTGGCGCCCTTCATCGGCCGGGACTTGTGGTAGTACCAGGTCTCCAGCTTCAGCGCCGCCAGGTCCTCGAGCATGGGACCGAGGAACGCCGGCACGTCGATCGGCTCGCCCGGCGTCAGCACCACGAAGATCATGCCGGCCAGTTCCTGGCAGGGCAGCGCGGTCAGCGCCAGCGCCGCCTTGTCCACGTCGCCGAAGGTGTGGCCCTCGGCGATGCCGACGAGACGGCCGTCATTGGCGTAGGTCCAGCCATGGTACGGGCAGGCAAAGCGGGAGCAGTTGCCCTTGCCTTCCGGCGCGATATGCATGGCGCGGTGCTTGCAGACGTTGAGGAAGGCGCGCACCGTGCCTTCCTTGCCGCGGGCGATCAGCACCGGCAGGCCCATCACGTCCATCGCCTTGTAGTCGCCCGGCTTCGGCAGCTCGATGCCGAGCGCCAGCATCAGCGGGAGCTTCCTGAAGATCAGCGCGATCTCGCGCTCGAACCGCGCCGGGTCGAGGTAGCTGGCGACGGGCACCGCCATCGGCGCCTCGGCCTGGTCGGTGGTGCGGTGCTCGACGGAGTCCAGCAGGGCCTCGGCGATGTCGCCATAGTCCTTGTAGAGATCCAGATCCATCCCGCCCTCCGCTCAGCGCGCCAGATATTTGTCGATGGTCTGGTGGAACTGGCGGATGCGGATTTCCTGGTAGTTGCCCAGCTCCACGAGCCCGTTCTTGGACACTTTCAGCCCGTCCTGGACATAGGCCATGTTCTCCATGTCCTGTTCGAACACGGCGCCCAGCACGCCCAGCTCGGGCGCCGCCGTCCACTTCTCGTCCTCGGCCAGCAGGTGCATGGGCACCGAGCGCGGCATCTCCTCGCCGGGCTTCACCCGCATCAGCACCCGCACCTCCATCAGGCAATGGTCCTGGTCGGGCCAGGGCCGCCAGCGATAGACGATGTTGGGCATGAAGCCGCCCCAGGGGGCGAAGTTCGGGAACACGTTGTAGACCAGCGCGTCCAGAACCTCGACGTCGGACACGTCGCTGTAGTCGCGCCCGAAGGCCCGCCTCGAGCTGTCGCGCAGCGACTTGCCGAGGGCGGCGCGGGCGGTCTGGTCGCCCGGCACGCGGACGTTGAAGCTGTCCTTCTCCGGATCGTAGTTGTCGGCGGAACGGCCGTTGTACTGGACGAACTCGTCGACGATCCATTGCTGCGACTTGCCGGCGGGATCGACATGCGGCGACATCACGCCGAACGGCACGTAGTTGGCGTTCACGTTGTCGCCCCAGTTGTTGTAGGCCGAGTTGGCGTCGCCGGTGAACGGCATCAGCTGGGGATGGGTGACGAGCGCATGGTAGGACTCCATGAACGCCTCCATCGCCACCTTCCAGTTGGCGTGGACGACCTTCGCCACCCAGACCGCGGTGTAGCACTCCTCGTGCTTCCAGCGGCTGAAGTGCTCCGGGATCGGGGCGAGATAGTCCTCGAGGCTCGGCCCGCCGGGATTGTCGCGGACGAAGACGTAGCCGCCCCAGCGGCCGATTTCGGCCTCGGGCAGCTGCATCTTCGCGTCGCTCAGATGGGGGAAGTCCCAGCGGCAGGGGATGTTCTTCAGGCTGCCGTCGATCTTCCACGAGAAGCCGTGGAACGGGCACTCGAACTCGGACGCGAAGCCGCTTTCGAGCCGCAGCTTGCGGCCGCGGTGCAGGCAGACATTGTGGAAGGCGCGGATGCCGCCGTCGGCCTGGCGCACCAGCAGATAGGAGCGGCCGGCGTTCTCGTAGACCACGTTGTCGCCGGGCTCGGGGAACTCCTCCTCGCGGGCGGCGAACTGCCAGACGTTCGGCCACATCTTCTCGACCTCGGCGGCGTGGAAGGCCGGATCGGTGTAGCGCGACGCGGCGATCGGCTCGCAGCCGGCATAGTGATAGTTGTCCTCGGCCAGGAAGGCGGGCGGCGCGTTGGTGTCGGCCTCGACCAGCTGCTCCCAGCTGGTGCCCGGGCAGCGGGCGATGTCGTCGAGCACGGCGTTCTGGTCGTCCATCGTCGGGTCCCTTTCGCTCTTCTGCCTTCCGGACGGCGCCCGATGCAGAATTTGAACGATCGTTGAAGTCCCGGGCAGAGTCGCGCGAAGGCGCCGCGGTCGCATTGACCAGGATCAACCGGGGATGGGCGCCGTTTCGGGCAGCGAGCCAAGGGAGCCGTTCGGGGGTCTGCCCGAGCGGCAGCGCTTCGGTCCAAACGACGACGCAGCAATCGGATCGGCCGCGAGTTCTTGTCGAGCAGGGGGAGTTATGGTGGAGCCAGACGGGATCGAACCGACGACCTCAAGCTTGCAAAGCTAGCGCTCTCCCAACTGAGCTATGGCCCCACGGAAGGCGCTCTATATCGGCTGATGCCGTCCCAAGTCAATTACGGCCTGCGAAGTTATCCACAGGGTTTCTCACAAAAAAGTGACGGCCCGAGTCGTCGCGTGTTGACAGGGATTCCCGCGACCGGCATGTTTTAGGACAGTCACACTGACTTCTTTGGAGAAGCCGGCGCTGTGGCTTTGCTTTTTCGCGGAGAAACGGAAGAAATCGGACGCTGAATGCTCAATGAAACCAGCCGGTTAGACCAGACCCAACCGTCGGAGCAGCTCGATCTGCACCGACATGTAGGCTCGCCGGGCTGGTTCGCCAGAACCACCGCGCTGGTCATGCTGGTGGGCGCGACCGTCGGTTTCGGTGTCCACGCCAATTTCTCCGTCTATGACAGCTACAACGCGGCCATCGCCGGTTCGGTTCCCTCTCCCTTCTCGATGATCGCCTCGATGGGCCCCAGCGCCCGCAGCGGCCAGCCCGGCCTCAGCCTGACCGGGCCGATGAGCGACGGCAGCCCGATCGCCAGCGTGCTGCTGGAGGAGGTCGACACCTCGCCGGTGAAGCAGGCGCGGATCATGCGCGGCGACACGCTGGCGGGCGTCCTGGTGAAGGCCGGCGTCGAGCTCGCCGAGGCGCACGAGGTCATCACCGCCCTGTCCGAGCACCTCAACGTGCGGCGCCTGCGCGAGGGCCAGGAAATCGAGCTGACCTTCGGCCACGACGATCCCACCACCGAGGAGCAGACCCTGCAGGCGATGCGGCTGCAGTCGGAAGTGGAGAGCGCGGTGCGCGTGGCGCGCCAGAACGACGGCTCCTATGTCAGCGCCGTCGAGGCGATCAAGCTCGACACCCACGCCACCCGCGCCGGCGGCACCATCGACGAGAGCCTCTATGCCGCCATGCTCAAGGCCGGCGTACCGCACAGCGTGATCTCGGAGTTCATCCGCATCTATTCGTGGGACGTGGACTTCCAGCGCGAGATCCAGCCGGGCGACAGCTTCGAGATCTATTTCGACCGGTTCGAGAACGGCAAGGGCGAGATGGTCAAGAGCGGCCCGCTGCTCTATGCCGGCCTGACCCTGAGCGGCAAGCCGCATCAGCTCTACCTCTACACCGCGGCCGACGACGGCAACGCCGACTATTACGACGCGACCGGCCAGAGCGTGCGCAAGGCGCTGCTCAAGACGCCGATCGACGGCGCCCGCCTGACCTCGGGCTTCGGCAGCCGCAGGCACCCGATCCTGGGCTATACCAAGATGCACAAGGGCCTGGATTTCGGCGCCTCCAAGGGCACGCCGATCCACGCCGCCGGCGACGGCACCGTCGAGATGGCGGGCGTCAACGGCGGCTACGGCAACTATGTCCGCATCCGCCACAACGGAACCTACGCCACCGCCTACGCCCATATGAGCGCCTTCGGCAAGGGCATCAGGAAGGGCGCGCGGGTGCGCCAGGGCGAGGTGATCGGCTATGTGGGCAGCACCGGCCGCTCGACCGGCCCGCACCTGCACTACGAGGTGCTGAAGGAAGCCAGGCAGGTCGATCCGCGCGGCATCAAGATGCCGTCGGGCCGCAAGCTCGCGGGCAAGGAGATGGACTCGTTCCGGACCGCCATGGCGAGCGTGAACGCCAGCATGGCCGCCCTGCCCGTGACCACCCGGCTGGTCGCCAGCGCGGAGTAGGGCTTTCCCTGTTCCCCGGTTACCGTCCCGGTGAAAGCCCGTAGGCTCAAACTCGACAATCGGCGTGGTTGATCGCCTGCTTCCGAGGTGGTGAAGAGGCTGATAGAACGCCCCTCACCCTGCCCTCTCCCAAGGGGAGAGGGTTCGGTAGAGCGCGCCGCAAATTCCCTCTCCCCTTGGAAGGGTTAGGGTGAGGGGCGTTGGTGCCGTTCATCCGGGCGACCGCAACAAGCCACTCTCGAATGGACGTCCATGGGCTTTCGCCGGGATGAAGACAAGGTGGGGGAGGAGAAAGGGGCGGCGCCATGAAGCGCCGCCCTTCCCCGTCATCCCCGACGATCAGTTGATCGCGCTGCTGCCCGGCGACACGCTCGGGCCGCCCGAGCTGCCGCGGAACGCGCCGTAGGCCTTGTCGTCGACATCCTGGCCGTTGACGATCAGGTGGCCGTCGCGCGCGGTGACCTGGACGGTGTCGCCGTCATGCACCTCGCCCTTCAGGATCAGCTCGGCGAGCGGGTCCTGCAGGTTGCGCTGGATCGTCCGCTTCAGCGGCCGGGCGCCATAGACCGGGTCGTAGCCGGCATCGGCCAGCCAGGTCTTCGCCGCCTCGTCTAGTTCGATGACGATCTTGCGGTCGGCCAGCAGCTTCTCCAGCCGCTTGAGCTGCACCTCGACGATGCCGGTCATGTCCTCGCGGCCCAGCCGGTGGAACAGGATGATCTCGTCGAGCCGGTTGAGGAACTCGGGGCGGAAGGCGCTGCGCACCACGCCCATCACCTGGTCGCGCGCCGCGTCCACGTCGGCGCCCTCCGGCAGGGCGGCGAGGAACTCGCTGCCCAGATTGGAGGTGAGGATGATCATGGTGTTGGTGAAGTCCACCGTCCGGCCCTGCCCGTCGGTCAGGCGCCCGTCGTCGAGCACCTGGAGCAGCACGTTGAAGACGTCCGGATGGGCCTTTTCCACCTCGTCGAACAGCACGATCTGGTACGGCCGGCGCCGCACCGCCTCGGTCAGCGCGCCGCCTTCCTCGTAACCCACATAGCCGGGAGGCGCGCCGATCAGCCGGGCGACCGAGTGCTTCTCCATGTATTCGGACATGTCGAGGCGCACCATGGCGTGCTCGTCGTCGAACAGATAGGCGGCGAGCGCCTTGGTCAGCTCGGTCTTGCCGACGCCCGTCGGGCCGAGGAACAGGAACGAGCCGATCGGCCGGGCCGCGTCCTGCAGGCCGGCGCGGGCGCGCCGCACCGACTTGGAGACGGCGTCGACCGCCTCGCGCTGGCCGATCACCCGCTTGCCCAGTTCCTCCTCCATGTGGAGCAGCTTCTCGCGCTCGCCCGCCATCAGCTTGTCGACGGGCACGCCGGTCCAGCGGGACACCACGAAGGCGATGTCCTGGTCGGTGACCTCTTCCTTCAGCATGCGCTCGCTCGATGTGGCGGCGGCCTCCTCGAGCTTGCGCTCGAGGTCCGGGATCACGCCATAGGCCAGCTCGCCCGCGCGCGCCAGGTTGCCGCCGCGCTGGGCGCGCTCGAGGTCGATGCGGGCGTTGTCGAGCTCTTCCTTCAGGCGCTGCTCGGCATTGAGCTTGTCCTTCTCGCCCTGCCACTGGGCGGTGAGAGCGCCCGACTGCTCCTCGAGGCCGGCAAGGTCCTGCTCGATCTTCTTCAGCCGGTCACGGGAGGCCTCGTCGGTCTCCTTCTTCAGCGCCTCGCGCTCGATCTTGAGCTGGATGATGCGCCGGTCGAGCTGCTCGATCTCCTCGGGCTTGGACTCGACCTCCATGCGCAGCCGGCTGGCCGCCTCGTCCATCAGGTCGATGGCCTTGTCCGGCAGGAACCGGTCGGAGATGTAGCGGTTCGACAGGGTCGCGGCCGCGACCAGCGCGCTGTCGGTGATGCGCACGCCGTGGTGCAGCTCGTACTTCTCCTTCAGGCCGCGCAGGATGGAGATGGTGTCCTCGACGCTGGGCTCGCCGACGAAGACGGGCTGGAAGCGCCGCTCCAGCGCGGCGTCCTTCTCGACATATTTGCGGTACTCGTTGAGCGTGGTGGCGCCGATGCAGTGCAGCTTGCCGCGGGCCAGCGCCGGCTTGAGCAGGTTGGAGGCGTCCATGGAGCCTTCCGCCGCGCCGGCGCCGACGATGGTGTGCATCTCGTCGATGAACAGGATGATCTCGCCCTCGGCGGACTGGACTTCCTCCAGCACGCTTTTCAGGCGCTCCTCGAACTCGCCGCGGTACTTGGCGCCGGCGATCAGGCTGCCCATGTCGAGGGCGAGCACGCGCTTGTCCTTCAGGCCTTCCGGCACGTCGCCATTGGCGACGCGCAACGCGAGGCCCTCGACGATGGCGGTCTTGCCGACGCCGGGCTCGCCGATCAGCACGGGGTTGTTCTTGGTGCGGCGCGCCAGCACCTGGATGGTGCGGCGGATCTCCTCGTCGCGGCCGATCACCGGGTCGAGCTTGCCGTCGCGCGCCGACTGGGTCAGGTCGTGGGCGTATTTCTTCAGCGCGTCATAGGTGTTCTCAGCCGAGGCGGAATCCGCCGTGCGGCCCTTGCGCACGTCGTTGATCACCTTGTTGAGGCCCTGCGCGGTGACGCCGGCATTCTTCAGGATCTCGGCGGCGCGGGTGCCGGTGGCGAGGGTCAGCGCCTGCAGCAGGCGCTCGACGGTGACGAAGCTGTCGCCCGCCTTCTTGGCCAGCTCCTCGGCGCCCTGGAACAGCTTGGCGAGCGGCTGGGCCATGTAGAGCTGGCCGGCGCCGGCGCCCTCGACCTTGGGCAGCTTGTTCAGCTCGGCGTCGACCTGCAGCATGACCTGCCTGGCGTCGCCGCCGGCGGCATTGATGAGATTGGCGGCCAGGCCTTCCTCGTCCTCGACGATCACCTTCAGCAGATGCTCGGGCGTGAACTGCTGGTGGCTCATCCGCTGCGCCATGAACTGGGCAGACTGGATGAAGCCCTTGAGGCGGTCGGTGTACTTTTCGATATCCATGTGGGGTCCTCCCTTTTCCGGGATGCTTGGATTTCACGGCCGGAACCGCGAGCATGGCCTGCATATGGTGTTGCACATTCGCAACACAAGAGGCATCCCGGTGTGAAAAATAGCTTGTGCCGGGGCGCTATTCCTTGCGCCGGCGCAAACGAAAACGGGCGGCCGTCACCGGCCGCCCGTTACGCGATCAATTGAGCGGCTGCAGCCTATTCCTCGGCCGCCGGCTCGTCTGCAACAGCGGCTTCGCCCTGCGGCTCTTCCGAGCGCGCGCCCTGCGGGCGGCGGCGGCGGCCGCGGATGGCGCGCGGCGCGGACGGCACGTCCGGCGGCGTCAGCGACACAGGCGGCACCTCGACGGCCACGTCGGGAGAAATGTCGGGCTGATCGTCGGCGCCGGCGATGACCGGCTGCGGTTGGGCCGGTGCGGCCTGCTGGCCGCCGCTGTCGCGGCGCTGCTGGTTGAAGCCCTGCTGACCGCCATTGTTCTGGCGCTGGCCGCCATTATAGCCGCCGCCTTGCTGGCCGCCGTTGCCCTGATGGCCGTGGCCGCCCTGCCCGCCATTGGCGCCGTTGCTGCCGCCGCCATTGCCGGACGCGTCGTAGCCCGGGTTGACATTGCCGTCCGGCTGTTCGTCGTAGCCGCCCTGCTCGTCGTCGTCGATGGCCTCGGGCTCGATGCCCTGGGCGATCATGATCTCGTTCATGATCCGCTGGTAATGCTCGGCATGCTGGAGGAAGTTCTCCACCAGCACCCTGTCGCGCCCCACCCGCGCGTCGCGGGCCAGGCTGACATATTTCTCGACCAGCTGGGCCGCGGTGCCGCGCAGCTTGCCGGCCGGTCCGTTGCTGTCGTAAGCCCGATTGATGTTCTGCTGGGGCGCGGGTCTCCTGCCCGAGCGGCCCCGGGAACGCTTGCCGTTGCTGTGTCTCATCGCGTCACTATGTTGTTAACTCGTTTCGGTCTCGCGGCTCTTGCCACCGATCATCATCCCGACAGACCAATACAAGGTCCTAGAGCGTAGGTTGTGCAGCCTTCCGAGACTGCATCCAGCGGTTCCGGTTCTGGATGACTTCGAGAGGGCAGGCCCAAAGACGCCCGCGCATCTCTCACCGGCGACCCTACTCATCCCGGAAGCATTTTCCAACTGCAAAATTGATCTTTCGTTCACGGACCGGCAAAAAACACGCCGAGGCAGCGAACCCGGCCGGACAGGTCGCGAAACCGCTGCACCGAGGCGCCCGCCGCCTCGAACAGCGCGGTGACGGCATCCTCCTGGCCGGCGCCGATCTCGAGGAAGGCGCCGCCGCCGGGCGCCAGCACGCGGCCGAGGCTGGCGGCGATGGCGCGGTAGGCGGCGAGACCGTCGGGACCGCCGTCGAGCGCGCCCATGGGATCGAATTCCCGCACCTCGGGTTCGAGGGCGGTGATGTCGCCGCTGGGTATGTAGGGCGGATTGGAGACCACGAGGTCCGCAGCCGCGTCGCGCAGTCCCGCCGTCCAGTCGCCCTGGACGAAGGCGGCGCGCCTGGACAGCCCCAGCACGCCCGCATTGCCGCGGGCCACGGCGAGCGCCGCCTGGCTGGCGTCGACGCCGATCCCGGTATCGTCCGGGCGCTCGTGCAGCAGCGAGAGCAGGATGCAGCCGCTGCCGGTGCCGAGATCGACGATGCGGCTCGCCGGCCGGTATTCCAGCCAGTCCAGCGCGGCGCGCACGAGGGTCTCGGTGTCCGGACGCGGGTCGAGCACCGGCGGCGCGACGGCGAAATCCAGGCCCCAGAACTCGCGCCTGCCAAGGATGCGCGACACCGGTTCGCGGGCCGCCCGGCGGTCGATCATGGCGCGGTAGGTCTCGGCCGCGGCTGCCGGCGCGAAGCGCTCGGGATAGGCCATCACCGCCTCGCGGCGCTCGCCCGTCGCCGCGCACAGCAGCAGGGTGGCGTCGAGCGCGGCCGAGCCGACGCCCGCCGCCGCAAGGCGCGCCCGTCCCGACCGTTGCAGGTCGCCGAGGGTCACGGGCGTGTCGCTCACTCAGAAATCTCCGGCTGTCTCCATCGCCGCGAGGCGCTCGGCCTGGTCCTCGGACACCAGCGCATCGATCAGCTCGTCGAGACCCTGGCCCTGCATGATCAGGTCCAGCTTGTAGAGCGTCAGGTTGATGCGGTGGTCGGTGATGCGGTTCTGCGGAAAGTTGTAGGTGCGGATACGCTCCGAGCGGTCGCCGCTGCCCACCTGGGTGCGGCGCGCGTCGGAGCGCTCGGCGTCGCGCTGGGCGCGTTCGTGCTCGTAGAGGCGGGCGCGAAGGATCTTCAGCGCCTTCGCCTTGTTCTTGTGCTGCGACTTCTCGTCCTGCTGCGAGACGACGATGCCGGTGGGCAGGTGGGTGATGCGCACCGCGGACTCCGTCGTGTTGACGTGCTGGCCGCCGGCGCCCGAGGCGCGGAACACGTCGATGCGCAGGTCCTTGTCCTCGACGACGATGTCGACCTCCTCGGCTTCTGGCAGCACCGCGACGGTCGCCGCCGAGGTGTGGATGCGGCCGCCGGCTTCCGTGACCGGCACACGCTGGACCCGGTGCACGCCGGACTCGAACTTCATCCGGGCGAAGATGTTGCGGCCCGTGATCGAGGCGATGATTTCCTTGTAGCCGCCGACGCTCGACTCGTTGGCCGACATGACCTCGATCTTCCAGCCATGTGCGTCGCCGTGCCGCTGGTACATGCGGAACAGGTCGCCGGCGAACAGCGCCGCCTCGTCGCCGCCGGTACCGGCGCGGATTTCCAGGATGATGTCCTTGTCGTCGTCGGAATCCTTGGGCAGCAGGCGCAGCTGCAGGTCGCGCTCCACCTCGGGCAGCCTGGCGTTCAGCTCGCGCAACTCCTCCTCGGCCAGCGCCTTCATCTCGGCGTCGCCGGCGGGATCGGCGATGATCTCCGCGAGGGAGTCGATCTCGCCGCGAATACGGCGCAGCTCGCGCGCGCCCACCACCACGTCGGTGAGCTCGGAATATTCGCGGGACAGCCTGGCGTATTCCTCGCCCGACAGTTTGGCGGCGTCGGCCATCTGCGCCTCGATACCCTCGAAGCGGTCGATGAGCTGCTTGATGCGCTGCTGGGAGAACCCGGCCATCAGTTCCCGCCCAGATGGGCGACGACCCGTTCACGGGCCACTTCGGTCTGCTCGCCCGTGTCCAGGTCGCGTACCGCGACCACGCCGCGGGCGAGCTCGTCGCCGCCGACCAGCACGGCGGTGCGCGCGTTCACCTTGTTGGCCTGCTTCATGCGCTTGCCCACATTGCCGCGGAACCCAAGGTCGGCCTTCACGCCAGCGCGGCGCAACTGCTGGGTCAGCACCAGCGCTTCGGTCTCGCCGTCAGTGCCGACGGGGATGACCGCGACCGGACGCTCGGGCGCAGGCGGCTCGTCCAGCAGCATGACCAGCCGCTCGATGCCGCAGCCCCAGCCGATGCCGGCGGTGGACGGGCCGCCCATATACTCGATCAGGTGGTCGTAACGGCCGCCGCCGATCACGGCGCTCTGGGCGCCCAGCAGGGTGGTGGTGAACTCGAACGCGGTGTGGGTGTAGTAGTCGAAGCCGCGCACCAGGCGGTCGTTGACGGTGTAATCCTGGCCGAGCGCGTCGAGCCCCGCCTTCACCTTGCCGAAGAAATCCTGCGACAGCGGGTTGAGGTAGTCGCCCATCTGCGGCGCATCGGCGATGATCTTCCGGTCGCCCTCGTCCTTGGAATCGAGGATGCGCAGCGGATTGCGCATGAGGCGCATGCGGCTGTCGTCGCTGAGGCTCGCCTCGAAGCCGGAGAAATACTCGACCAGCACGTCGCGGTAGGCGGTGCGGCTTTCGGTGTCGCCCAAGGTATTGAGCTCAAGGGTCACCTTCTGGCGCACGCCCAGCACCTCGAGCAGATGCGCGCCGAGGGCGATCACCTCGATGTCGGCCTGGGGCTCGGGCACGCCCAGCACCTCGATGTCGAGCTGATGGAACTGGCGCAGGCGGCCCTTCTGCGGCCGCTCGTGGCGGAACATGGGGCCGTAGGCGTAGAACTTCAGCGGCAGGTGCTGCGCCAGCCCGCCCGAGATGAACGCACGGGCGATGCCGGCGGTGGGTTCGGGACGCAGTGACAGGCTGTCGCCGCCGCGGTCCTGGAAGGTGTACATCTCCTTGGTGACCACGTCGGTGGTCTCGCCCAGCGAGCGGTCGAACACCTCGGTGAACTCGAAGATGGGCGTGTCGATCTGTCCGTAGCCGTAGCGCTCGGCCAGGTCGCGGAAGGTGGCGATGACGTGCTGGTGCCGGCGCGCCTCTTCGGGCAACAGGTCATGGGTCCCGCGGACGGGTTGCAGCTTTGCCACTTTGGGGGCTCCGGATAAGGGTCGCTAAGAGGCCTTGGCGAGGGCCGCGGCGGCGCGTTCCGCCTTCAGCTGCGCGGCCTTCTTCTCGACCAGGTCGACGATATGGTCGACCATCTTGTCGTCGGTGATCTTGTGGTCGGTGACGCCCGACAGATAGACCATGTGGTTGCCGTTGCCGCCGCCGGTCAGGCCGATGTCGGTCTCGCGGGCCTCACCCGGTCCGTTCACCACGCAGCCGATGATCGACAGGGTCAGGTGGGTGTCGATATGGGCGAGCCGCTTCTCGAGCGTCTCGACGGTCTTGATCACCTGGAACGCCTGGCGGGCGCAGGACGGGCACGAGACGATCGACACGCCGCGGTGACGCAGGTTCAGCGACTTCAGCATCTCGAAGCCGACCTTCACCTCCTCGACGGGATCGGCCGAGAGGGACACGCGAATGGTGTCGCCGATGCCGGCCCAAAGCAGCATGCCCATGCCGATCGACGACTTCACCGTGCCGGTCATCAGGCCGCCGGCCTCGGTGATGCCGAGGTGCAGCGGATAATCGCACGCCTCGGCGAGGCCCTGATAGGCGGCGACGGCGAGGAACACGTCGGACGCCTTCACCGAGATCTTGAACTCGCGGAAATCGGCGTCCTCGAGCACCCTGGCGTGATTGAGGGCGCTTTCCACCATGGCCTCGGGACAGGGCTCGCCGTAGCGCTCCAGCAGCTCGCGCTCCAGCGAGCCGGCGTTGACGCCGATACGCATGGAGCAGTTATGGTCCTTGGCGGCCTTCACGACTTCCCGCACGCGGTCCATGGAGCCGATGTTGCCCGGGTTGATGCGCAGGCACGACGCGCCGGCCTCGGCCGCCTCGATCGCCCGCTTGTAGTGGAAATGGATATCCGCGACGATCGGGACGTGGACTTCCTTGATGACGTGCTTGAGCGCCGCGGTCGATTCCTCGTCCGGGCAGGAGATGCGCACGATGTCGGCGCCCGCCTGCTCCAGCGACAGCACCTGCTCGATGGTGCCCTTGACGTCGGTGGTGCGGGTGTTGGTCATCGACTGGACGGCGATGGGCGCGTCGCCGCCGATCGGCACGTTGCCGACGTGGATCTGGCGGGACTTGCGGCGTTCGATGTGTCGGTAGGCGCGGACGGTCATGTTGATCGGCGATCCCGTGGCTGTTGCGGGGCTTATACCCCAAGGCCCCGTTGATGTCAGCCTGACAGTTGGGGCGATCCGCCGTGAATGCTAGCGCTCTTCCTGGGTGATCGCCGAGAGCTGGCCCTGATAGGTCGCCGGCGCCTCGTCCTTGCCGAAGGACGGGTCCTGCGACAGTTCCCAAGCCACGCAGATGCCGATCGCCAGCAGCACCGCCACGATCACCAGCGACAGCTTGGGCATGGCGTTTTCCTGAGCGGCGCGCCACATGCCGCCGCGGTGGCTCGGGTCCTCGTAGGCCTGCTTCACCTGGGCGACGACGGCGGGGATGTCGATCCCGAGCGCCGTGCCGCCGAGGAACTCGGCATAGGAGCGCAGGAAGCCGATGGCATAGGTGGCGGGCAGTTCCTTGATCTGGCCGTACTCGAGCGCCTCGACGTAGTCGGCGCGAAACTTCAGGACCTCGGCCACGTTCTCGATCGACAGGCCGCGCGCCTCGCGGCTCCGGCGCAGGCGCTCGCCCAGTTCGACGGCCGCGTCAACAGCGCCGTGCGTGCGGCCCTTGATCGAGACCACATTGCTGCGCTGATGCCGAACAGCCGGCAGGGCATCGCCGTTCTCGTCAATGATCAGCAGCCCCCGCCCCGACTCTTCGACTTCGATCTCCGGCTCTGTGCCCGCCTTGGAGGCGGGTCGTATCAGATTGAGCACCGAGCGTGTGTCCACTTGTTCGCGCTGTTTCCGGGAAATCACAGTCAAGAAGATTCGTTAGTCGAAAGCGTACCGAGTCCGGCAAGCGGATTCAACGACCTAGGTGCAGGAACTTACAATTCCACACCATGATCGCGCGCGAAGTTGGTCAATTTGCTGCGCAAGCTGTGATCGGGCAGCTGGAGCAGCGTCATCAGATAGGCGCGCAGCTTGCCGGCGTCGAGGCTGCGGATCATCTCCTTGACCGGACCGACCGACGCCGGGGTCATGGACAGGTTGCGCAGGCCGAGGCCGATCAGGGCCATGGCCTCGATCGGCTTTCCCGCCGCCTCGCCGCACAGCGAGACGCTGACGCCGCCGGCGGTCAGCTTGTCGATGATGGCGCCGAGGAACGACAGCGCCGCAGGCGACAGGACGTCGTAACGGTCGGTCAGCATGGTGTTGCCTCGGTCCGAGGCGAACAGGTATTGCATCAGGTCGTTGCTGCCGATCGACACGAAATCAACGTGCGGAATCAGCGCATCGAGCTGAAAGGCAAGCGCCGGAACCTCGAGCATGGTGCCCACCAGCAGCCGCGCCGGCGGCGCGTACCTGAGCCGCAGGTGACGACCCATCTCCCGGTCGAGGATCACCTTCGCCGCGAGAAATTCCGACACGTCGCTGACCAGCGGGAACATCACCCGCAGTTCCCGTCCCGCCGTCGCCGCGAGCAGCGCGCGGAGCTGGTAGCGCAGCAGCGCAGGCCGGTCGAGCCCCATGCGGATCGCCCGCCAGCCCAGCGCCGGATTCTCCTCCTTCGGCCGGTCGAGGAAGGGCACGACCTTGTCGCTGCCGATGTCGAGGGTGCGGAAGATCACCGGCCGGTCGCCGGCGGCGTCGAGCACGCGGCTGTAAAGCTCGCGCTGCGCCTCGTGGCGCGGGAACGTGGCACCCACCATGAACTGGAATTCGGTACGGAACAGCCCGATGCCGTGCGCCCCGGTATCGTCCAGGTGCGGCAGGTCGACGACGAGGCCGGCATTGAGGTGCAGCCCGATCTCGATGCCGTCCTTCGTGATCGCCGGCAGGTCGCGGTGCTCGGCGTAGGCCTGCCGCCGCTGCTCGCGCAGCGCGATGGCTTCCTCGTAGACGTCGACAACATCCTGGGTGGGCAGCAGGAACACCTGCTCGGTCATGGCGTCGACGATGATCTGGTCGCCCGGATCGACGAGGCCGACGATGCCCTCGATCTGGCCGATCACCGGAATGCCCAGGGCCTTGGCGATGATCGCCACGTGCGAACTGGGTGCACCCTCGGCCAGGATCAGGCCGCGCAGCTTCGAGCGGTCGTAGTCCAGCAGCTCGGTGGGTCCCAGGTTGCGCGCGACGACGACGGTGTTTTCGTAGAGTTCGGCGACGGCACCCTGGTCCAGCCCCATCAGGTGGCGGATCAGCCGGTTGGCCAGGTCGTCCAGGTCCGAAAGACGCTCGCGCAGATAGGCGTCGGTGATCTTCGCCATGCGGACCCGGTTGTCGACCTGGACGCGCTGCACCGCCGCCTCGGCGGTGAGGCCGCCGCGGATCGCGTCGCGGATCTTCTCGATCCAGCCGCGGTCATGCGCGAACATGCGATAGGTCTCCAGCACCTCGAAGTGGTCGCCCTCGAGGCCCAGATCCTTGTCCTGCATCATGTCGTCGAGCGATGAGCGCAGGCTGCCCAGCGCCTCGTCGAGCCGCCTCTGCTCCTCGGCCTCGTCCTCCGCGATCAGCCGAGTCACCTGCACCCGGGGCTCGTGCAGCACCACCTGGCCGATGGCGATGCCCTCGGCCAGCGCGACGCCGTCGATCTTGGGCGGATGGCCTTGGGCGAAGGTGCCCTCATGGACCTCGCTGGGGTCGATCAGCTCGCCGGAGCCGACCAGTTCGGCCAGCACCATGGCGACGGTCTGCATCGCCTCGACTTCTTCCTCGGTGTAGAGCCGCTGGGTGACGTTCTGCACCGCGAGCACGCCGAGCACGCGGCCGGCGCGGATCACCGGCACGCCCATCAGCGAGTGGTAGATGTCCTCGCCGGTTTCCGGCCGATAGGCGAAGTTGGGATGGGACTGGGCGTCCGCCAGGTTGAGCGGCACCCCGCGCGCCGCGATCTCGCCGATCAAGCCCTCGCCGACGCGAAGATTGGTCTTGTGAACCGCCTCGGGGTTGAGGCCGACGGTGGCGAACAGTTCGAGGATGTCACCCGCGCGCACCAGGTAGATGGAGCACACCTCGGCGACCATGTTGTTGGCGATCACCCGCACCATCTGGTCCAGCTTCTGCTGCGGCGGCTGCGGCGAGGCCATGACCTCGCGCATGCGCCTCAGCAACAGCCGGGGGCCTGCGGGATTGAGCGGGCTGGTGGGCATGATTACCTGACCGCCAGCGCTGTGGCCGCCTGTTCGACCAGCTCGGCGATGATCTCGGCGGTCGGCTGCTCGGCGGTGACCATGCCGACGCTCTGCCCGGCCATCAGCGAGCCGCCCTCCACGTCGCCGTCGATCACGGCGCGCCGCAGGGCGCCCGCCCAGTAGTGCTCGATCTCGAGCTGGGCCGCCTGCTGGTCGAGCTCGCCGGACTGGAAGCGCTCGATGACCGAGCGCTGGGTCTCCAGGAACTCCTCTGTCGCCGCGTTGGCCAGCGCGCGCACCGGGATCACCGGGAAGCGCTTGTCGAGCTGGATCGACGGCATGGCGTCGCGGGCATTGGCGCGGATGAACGCCTTCTTGAAAGCGGGATGGGCGACGCATTCGGTGGCGCAGACGAAGCGGGTGCCGAGCTGCACGCCGCTCGCGCCCATCTCCAGATACATGGCCATGGCCTCGCCGCGGCCGATGCCGCCGGCGACGAACACCGGGACGTCGCGGATGTGCGGCAAGATCTCCTGGGCGAGAACGGCGGTGCTGACCGGGCCGATATGCCCGCCGGCCTCGCTGCCCTCGATGACCAGCGCGTCGACGCCGGAGCGCACCAGCTTCTTTGCCATCACCAGCGCCGGCGCGAAGCATACGAGACGCGCACCATACGCCTTGACCGCGTCGATCGCCTTGCCCGGCGGGACGCCGCCCGCGAGGACCACATGTCCGACATTCTGTTCGCGGCAGACCCCGATCAGATCCTCCAGCGCCGGATGCATGGTGATCAGGTTCACACCGAAGGGCCTGGCGGTCAAAGCGCGGGTTTCGCGTATCTCCCGCTCCAGAAGCTGAGGGGTCATGGAGCCGCAGGCGATGACGCCGAAGCCGCCCGCGTTGGAGATGGCGGAGACGAGGTTGCGCTCGGACACCCATGTCATCGCCCCGCCCATGATGGCGTGCGACGTGCCGAGGAACTCACACCCCCGGCGCCACAGCTCGTCGAGACGTGCCCTCCCCCGCGCCGACATGCCTCAGGTCGCGTCGAGCTGGTAGGCCGAGTGGAGCGCGCGCAGGGCCAGTTCGGTGTATTTCGAGGCGATCAGAACGCTGATCTTGATCTCGGAGGTGGTGATCACCTGGATGTTGATGCCCTCGGCGGCCAGCGCCGCGAACATGCGGCTGGCAATGCCGGCGTGGCTGCGCATGCCGACGCCGATGACCGAGACCTTGACCACGTCGCTGTCGGTGCTGACCGCCGCGTAGCCGAGCTGGTCCTTGAGGCCGTCGATCACCTTCACCGAGCGCGCCAACTCCGCGCGCGGCACCGTGAAGGTCAGGTCGGTGGTCTGGCCGTCGGCCGCCACGTTCTGGACGATCATGTCGACGTTGATGCTCGCCTCGGCCAGCGGACCGAAGATCGAAGCCGACACGCCGGGCCGGTCGGCCACGCCCTGTACGGTGATCTTGGCTTCGTCGCTGGTGTAGGCAATGCCGCTGATATCTGCTTGTTCCACGATCTGATCCTCGTCGACAACCATCGTGCCGGGTTCGTCCGAAAAGCTGGAGCACACATGCACCGGAACCTTGTAGCGCATGGCAAGCTCGACCGAGCGGGTCTGCAAGACCTTGGCGCCCAGCGAGGCCATTTCCAGCATCTCTTCATAGGTGATTTTATCGAGCTTGCGGGCCTTCGCAACGATCCGGGGATCGGTGGTGTAGACGCCGTCCACGTCGGTGTAGATGTCGCAGCGGTCGGCGTTCAGCGCCGCCGCGAACGCCACCGCCGTGGTGTCCGAGCCGCCGCGGCCGAGCGTGGTCACGCGGCCGTCGTCGCCGATGCCCTGGAAGCCGGCGATGACCGCGACCTGGCCGGCGGCGAGCCGCTTCTCCAGTTCCCCGGTCTCGATCTCGAGGATGCGTGCCGAGCCATGGGCCGACGTGGTCTTCACCGGCACCTGCCAGCCGTGCCACGAACGCGCCTCGACGCCCATGTTCTGCAAGGTCAGCGCCAGCAATCCGCTGGTCACCTGCTCGCCGGTCGCGACCACGGAATCGTATTCGCGGGCATCATACAGCCTGGAGGACTCGGAAACCCACGCCACCAGCTGATTGGTGACGCCCGCCATGGCCGACACGACCACGACGACCTGATTGCCGTCGTCCACGGCTTTTTTCACCTTGGTGGCGACGTTGCGGATCCTGTCCAGATCCGCCACCGACGTGCCACCGAATTTCTTGACGATCCGCGCCATCATTCCCCGCGCCAGGTGAGTCCGTTGTCTTCGAGGGCGGCGCGCCGCATAACGGCGATGCCGCTTGCCCTCGGAAAAGCGGCCCTTACATACTCGGTCACCAACGGCAGCGCAAGCAGCGCAGGGAGCGGAATCCTTGGCGGAAAGCAATCCATCGACGGTCGACGCGGACGAGGTCGCCCGCTTCTCGGCCATGGCCGAATCCTGGTGGGACCCGGCCGGTCCGTTCCGGCCGCTGCACCGCTTCAACCCGGCGCGGCTGCGCTTCATCCGCGACCAGGCCATCGCCCATTGGGGCCGCGACGCCGCGACGCTCAAGCCGCTGGATGGCCTCGCCGTGGTCGACATCGGCTGCGGCGGCGGCCTCATCAGCGAACCGCTGGCGCGCATGGGCGCCTCGGTGACCGGCATCGATCCATCGGAGAAGAACGTCGGCACCGCCCGCATCCACGCCGCCCAGAGCGGCCTCGACATCGACTACCGGGCAACGACCGCCGAGGACCTCGCCGCCACCGGCGCGCGCTTCGACATGGTGATGAACCTGGAGGTGGTCGAGCACGTGGCCGATGTCGACCTGTTCCTCGCCGCCTCGGGCAGCCTGCTCAAACCCGGCGGGCTGATGATCTGCGCCACGCTGAACCGCACGCTCAAGAGCCTCGCCATGGCGAAGATCGGCGCCGAATACGTGCTGCGCTGGCTGCCGCGCGGCACCCATGACTGGAAGAAGTTCCTCACGCCCGCGGAACTGGCTCGCTCCGTCCGCCGCGCCGGCCTGTCGGTCACCGCGCTGCAGGGCGTGAGCTACCTGCCGTTCAAGGATGACTGGGCCCTGAGCGGCGACACGTCGGTGAATTACATGATGGTGGCCGTCAGGCCCGCGAGCTGAGCCGGTCAGGCGTCGCTTCGGGGCAGCCAGGGAATCGCGACGATGTCGATGCCTTCGTCGCGCAGTTCCTCGGCCTCCTCGGAACTGGCCTCGCCGTAGATGCCGCGATCGTCGGCCTCGCCGTGGTGGATGCGGCGGGCTTCCTCGGCGAACTCGGCGCCCACATAGTCGCAGTTGTCCTCCACCTTGCGGCGGATTTCCATGAACATGCGCCGGACTTCGGCGGCCATCTGTGCCTTGCTGAGCGCGGCATCGCGGCGGACGGCGATGTTGGGCGCCATGATCGCCTTGCCCACGTCGGCGCCGGCGCAGACCGGGCACTGGATGTCGCCGGCCTCGGCCTGCACGTCGTAGGCCGCGCTGTCGGCGAACCAGCCTTCGAACTGGTGGTCGCACCCGCGGCATTTGAGTTCGTACTTGATCATCGGCTTCTTGTGTCGGCTCGTCCTTGCCTCCAACATGTTGATGAAAACGCTCGAATTCAATGATTTGTTGCGGTTTCTCTATGCATGCCCGCCGCGAGCGGCTAACGAGGAGACCGCATGAGCACCGCCAGTCACCAGAAGCCGACACAGCCCAGTCCCTGGGTGGTGCGGCATGCCGGGCGCATCGCCGAAGGCGCCGACGTGCTCGACCTGGCGTGCGGCGGCGGTCGTCATGCGCGCTGGCTGCTGGAGCGCGGCTTCCGGGTGATGGCCGTCGACATCAACATTTCGGGCCTCGACGATTTGACCGGCCATCCCGGCCTCGCGGTGCTGGAGGCGGACCTGGAAAACGGTCCCTGGCCGCTGGGCAACGCCGAGTTCGGCGGCGTGATCGTCACCAACTACCTGTGGCGGCCGCTGTTCCCGCGCATCCGAGAGGCGGTCGCGCCGAGCGGCGTGCTGATCTACGAGACATTCGCGGTCGGCAACGAGCAATACGGCAAGCCCAGCAACCCGGACTTCCTGCTGCGCGAGGGCGAGCTGATGGACTGGTTCAACGATTGGGACGTGGTGGGTTTCGAGCAGACCTATACCGAGATCCACAAGCCGGCGATCATCCAGCACATCTGCGCGGTGAAACCGGGCTGATCAATTACGGTTGAATGCTAGCCCGGCGTCCTGACGCCCGTGAAGCACCCGCAAAACCTCTATCCAACCGTCGACAATTTCGTAGTAGATGACGTGGCTGCCCGCTCGATGGCTGCGCAGTCCCCGCAACAGCTTGTCCCGGGCTACGCCGATCATCGGATGATCGACGATGTGAGACAGATGCTCCTCCAGTTCGGCTTGGTATGCGTCCGCCTGGAAGAAGCCCCAGCGCTCGGCCGTGTAACGGTATATCGCGGCCAAATCGGCATCAGCAAGAGGAGTAAGTTTATAGCCGGCGCTCACTCGCCGAGCATCTCGCGCTTTACAGCTTCACCAATTTCCGTAGCGGTGCGACTAGAGAACCGACCTGCCCGGGCCTGGGCGTAGCCACGCTCGATCTCCTCGCGTAGCTCGTCCTCCCAGGCTTCCAATTGCCGAAGCGCCTCGATGCCCGCCTGATAGACCGCATCCTCGGACTCGTATTCGCCCGAGCGGACCTTCTTCTGCACGTAAGCCTTGTTCTTCGCGTTCATGCATCACCTCTTGCGAGGCAGCATATCACGAAATCGGTGCATAATCCCGATCGTGGGTCAGCGACGGCACGCGGCCTCGGGCTTCGGCGACGGCGGCAGGGTCGATGCGGGCGGTGACGATGCCCACTTCCTCGCCGCCATCGGCGATCACCTCGCCCCACGGCGCGATCACCAGCGAATGGCCATAGGTCTGGCGGCCGTTCTGGTGGGTGCCGGTCTGGGCGGCGGCGAAGACGAAGCAGCCGGTCTCGATGGCGCGGGCGCGCAACAGCACGTGCCAGTGGGCCGCGCCGGTCACCTTGGTGAACGCGGCGGGCACGCAGATGAAATCGGCCCCAGCCTTGGCCAGCGTCCGGTAGAGATGCGGGAAGCGCAGATCGTAGCAGATGGTCATGCCGAGCCTGCCCCAGGGCAGGTCCGCCGTCACCGCGCACTCGCCCGGCTGGTAGTTCTTCGATTCACGGTAGGTCTCGCCGCCAGGGAGGTCGACGTCGAACATGTGGATCTTGTCGTAGGTCGCCTTGATGGCGCCCGACGGGTCGATCAGGAAGGAACGGTTGGCGATCTTGGTGTCCGACAGCTTGATCGGCAACGACCCGGTGTGAAGCCAGATGCCAAGTTCACCCGCCAAGGCACTGAAAGCCTTGAGGGCTTCGTCTTCTGCCTGGGGCCGGACCTGCTCGAAGATCAGCTTCGAACGGGTTTCCATCAGCGAGACGGTCTCGGGCAGCATCACCAGGTCCGCGCCGCCCGAATGGGCCTCGCGGATCATATCGCTCACGATGGCGACGTTCGGCGCGACCTGGTTGCCGGAGTTGGTCTGGATCAGGGCTAGGTTGAAGGGCGTGCTCATCAGGCGGCCAGCAGCTTGTCGAGCTCGCCGCGCGCGTCGAGTTCGTGGAGATCGTCGCAGCCGCCCACATGCCGGCCATTGATGAAGATCTGCGGCACGGTGTAGCGGCCGCCGGCCTTCCGGGTCATCTCCTCGCGAAGCGATGGGTTCATGTCGACGCCGATCTCGTTGAATTCGATGCCTTTTTCCTTCAGCAACCGTTTCGCCCGCGAACAGTAGCCGCAGAATGCCGAGGTGTAGATGTCGACGTCCGCCATGGGATTCTCCTGGGTCATCCGTCCTATATAGCGGCCTGGTCCGGCAACGCAACACGCGCCAGCGTCAGCACGTCGACCTGGGCGGCGCCGGCCTTGCGCAGCGCCCGGGCGCAGTGTCCGGCGGTCGCGCCGCTGGTCAGCACGTCGTCGACCAGCACGACGCGCCGCCCCTTCAGCATGTCGGCGTGGCGCGGCGTGACCGCGAAGGCGCCGCGCATGTTCGCGGCGCGCTCCTTGCGGCCCATGGAGCCTTGGCTGGGCGTGCGGCGCGTGCGGATGAGCAGGTCGGCAATAAAGGCCGGTCCGCCCTCCTTGGCGATGTGGCGGGCGAGAATGGCCGACTGGTTGTAGCGGCGGGCGAGCAGCCGGGACCAGTGCAGGGGAACGGGCGCGATCATGTCGGCGCCGTCGAGCAGGTCGCGGCCGGCACGGGCCATCCAGCGGGAAAACACCGGCGCCGGATCGAGGCGGTCGCCATGCTTGAACTTCAGCACCAGCCCGCGGCTGAACGCGTCGTAGAGCATCACGGCGCGGGCGCGGTCGAAGGCAGGGCGATCGGCAAGGCATTGCAGGCAGAGCGCGCCCTCGCCCACGTCGAACTCCAGCGGCACGCCGCAACAGGCGCAGTGCGGCGCGCCGATGAAGCGGACCTGGCCCCAGCAGGCGGGGCAGAGTTGGGCGTGCTCCTGGACGATGGCGGCGCAGACCGGGCACTGCGGCGGAAACACCGCATCGAGCACATGACGTCCGATCTGCGAAGCCGCTCCCAACATGCCCGTATCCTAATGCGGTTTCAGCAGGGACTGAAACCGCATTAGGTCTTTCGCCGCGGCTTTCGGACAGCAAGGCGACTCCGCCTTGCCTGAAAGCGCTCCGGCAGACTTTCCGGGTCGCGGCAGGCGTGCCATATAGCGCCCATGAGCACCGCCATGGAGATCTTCGACCGACGCCTCGTCCGGCAACGCCGCGACCGCAAGGCGTCCACGTTCGACGATTTCGAGTTCCTCAAGACCGAAGTGGCCGACCGCCTCGCCGACCGGCTGCTGGACATCAACCGGCAGTTCAAGACTGCGCTCGACCTGGGCTGCCACACCGGGGCGATGGGCCGCCTGCTGGCGGCGCGGCCCGACCTGGAGACGCTGGTGTCGGCCGATCTGTCGCCGCGCATGGCGGCGCTGGCACCGGGCCTGCGCGTGGCCGCCGACGAGGAACTGCTGCCCTTCGCCGAGGAGTGCTTCGACCTGGCGGTGTCGGCCCTGTCGCTGCACTGGGTCAACGACCTGCCCGGCGCGCTGATCCAGCTGAACCGCGCGCTGAAGCCGGACGGCCTGTTGCTCGCGGCCATGCTGGGCGGCGACACGCTGACCGAGCTGCGCCAGGCCATGATGCAGGCCGAGCTCGCCGTGGAACCGGGCGTCGCGCCGCGGGTTTCACCCTTCGCCGACATCCGCGACGCCGGCGGCCTGCTGCAGCGGGCCGGCTTCGCCCTGCCCGTGACCGACGTGGAAAGAATCACCGTGGACTATGCCGACGCGTTTTCCCTGATGCGGGATCTCCAGGGGATGGCGGAGGCCAACGCGGTGTTCGAGCGCCACAAGGCGCCGTTGAAGCGCCGGACGGTGATCGCGGCGATGGAAGCCTATCACGATCTCTACGGACGGCGCGACGGCCGGGTTCCAGCGACGTTCGACATCATCTTCCTCACCGGCTGGGCGCCGCATGAGAGTCAACAGAAGCCTCTCGCGCCCGGCAGTGCTACAATGCGTCTCGCCCAGGTCCTGGGCACCCGAGAACAATCGACCGGGGAAAAAACCTCACCTCGGCCATGGAAACGCCCCTAACGGCACCGATGTACATTTGAGTAACAATGACAGAGGGTTAGGTGCGACATGCATGGAAAAAAGATCAAATCCTGGATCGCCGTCGCGGACAGCGCCAAGGCGCGTATCTATTCCACCACCGGCCAGGGTCTGAAGCTCAAGCTGGTGAATGAACTGGATTCGGAGGCGGCGCGCCGTCTGACGCAGGATCTGGTGACCGACAAGCCGGGACGGAGCTTCTCCAGCGCCAGCCCGCGGCGCGCCGGCATGGAGCCGCACAGCGATCCGCAGGATGTGGAAAAGCACAAGTTCGTCAAGGATCTGGTTGGTTATCTTGATGCGGCCGCATTGCGCGGAAAGTTCGACGAACTGTTCCTCGTCGCCGCGCCGAGGACCCTGGGTGAAATCCGCAAGCTCTCGAACGGGCACATCACCTCGCGCCTGAAGGCGGAGCTGGGCAAGGACCTGACCAACGTGCCCGAGCCCGAGCTGCCCAAGCACCTGGCGACGCTGGACATCGGCAAGCCGGGGCTCAACTAGCGGCGCATCACGCCATGAGGCAGCGGAGACCAGAGCACGGCGGCGATCCCGGCGTCGGCGAGCACGCGGTTGGTCCACTGGTTACATGTCATGAACATGCTGTAACGACCTGATCCGGCATAGAAATTATCACGATCGCCGTAGCCCTTGCCCGGCAGCAGGCGCACCGGTCCGGGAGCGAAGCCGGACCGGATGGCCTGCACCAGCCGGGCGTATTGGAGGCGGGACAGGCTTAGCCGCACCGCGTCCCTGCGCGGCGCGGGCCATTCGGCGACATGCATCAGCGTCGGCCGCCAGAGCAACGAATTCATGCCCACGGTGGCGCGGAAGTCCGCCCAGGTCGGCGTCTTCAGATAGAAATCCCGCTCGCCCCAGCCGAACGCCAGATAGGCGGTGTCCGGCCGGGTCACGAGACCTTCCGCGCGCCAGTCCTTCACCTGGTTGCTCACGGGCACCGCGAGATCAACATGTACACCGGTGGACGACAGGAAAACCTCAATGCCGTCCGTAGTCTGGACGAAATCCCTGTTGGTCGGAACGAACATCGCCACCGCGGCCACGGCCCAGTAGAGCAACACGGCGCCGGCGATGCCGCCGAGCAGGCGGACCAGCCAGCGCCGGGCGGTCACAGCAGATCCCGCAGCATGGCCACCAGCGGCACGTCGGCCGGAGGCATGGGATAGTCGGCGAGGCGCGCCGCCCTCACCCACTTCAGCGCCGCGTGTTCCCGGGCGACCGGCGTGCCCTGCCACTTGCGGCAGACGAAAAGCGGCATCAGCAGGTGGAAGGTCTCGTAGGTGTGCGAGGCGAAGGTGAACGGGGCGAGGCAGCTTGCCCAGGTGCCGATGCCCAGTTCTTCCTCCAGTTCCCGGATCAGCGCGGCCTCGGGCGTCTCGCCCGGCTCGACCTTGCCGCCGGGAAACTCCCACAGACCTGCCATGGACTTGCCCTCGGGCCGCTGGGCGATCAGCACCCGGGAGTCTGTGTCGACGAGGGCGACGGCGGCGACGAGGACGATGGGCTTGTTGTCGGTCACGGTCTCAGTTCCATGCATCGCGTTCGCGCCGGTAGTAGTGCACATCGCCCTCGCCGTCACGCAGGCGGTAGCGGCGGCTGCCCTTCCACTCGAAGCCGGCCTTCTCGAGCACCCGGCAGGATCGGTCGTTGCCCAGCATCACCCCGGCCCAGAGGTGATCGAGGCCGTAATGTGCGAAGGCACATTCGGAGATGCCCCTGACGGCTTCGGTGGCATAGCCGTTTCCCCAGAAGGTGCGGCCCAGCCAGTAGCCCACCTCGTTGTCGTCGAAGCTGACGCCCACGCCGCCGAGCACCGCGCCGTCGTCGCGGCGGATCACCACATAGGGCAGGCCGCGCCGCCACCAGCGGATCCGCCGGGAGATGCCGAGCCAGTCCCGCGCATCCTTGTCGGTGTAGGGAAAAGGCGCGCGTGACAGCCAGCGCGCCACCTCCCAGTCGCCGATCAGCGACGGGATCGACGGCAGGTCGGCGCGGGCATAGGGCCGCAACAGCAGGCGGGGCGTCTCGATGCGGCGGCGTATCGCGATCAACTGCGGTAGTCGGCGTTGATGGCGATGTAGCCATGCGTCAGGTCGCAGGTCCACACGGTCGCCTTGCCGCCGCCCACACCCAGATCGACCGCGATGTCGATCTCCCTGCCCTTCAGGTGCAGGGTCAGGGCGTCTTCGTCATAGGACGGGCTCACCCGGCCGTCGCGCGTCAGCAGCTGGCCGCCGAAGGTCACCGTCAGGGCTTTCGGATCGACCTTCTCGTACGACTTGCCGACGGCCGCGACGATGCGGCCCCAGTTGGCGTCCTCGCCGGCGATGGCGGTCTTGACCAGCGGCGAGTTGGCGATCGTCTTGCCGACCCGCTTTGCCGCGGCGTCGTCCTCGGCGCCGGACACCGTGACGGTGATGAACTTCTGCGCGCCCTCGCCGTCCCTGACCACTTGCCGGGCCAAGTCGCCCATGACGTCCTCGAGCCTGGCCCTGAAATCCGCCAGCGCCGGATCGGCGGCGTCGGTCGCGGGCGCGTTGCCGGCCGTGCCGGTGGCGAACAGCAGCAGCGTGTCGGATGTCGACGTGTCGCTGTCGACGGTGATGGCATTGAAGCTGCGCTCGTTGACGTCGCGCAGGATCGCATCCAGCGCCTCCCGGCCGATGGCGGCGTCCGTCGCCACATAGGCCAGCATGGTCGCCATGTTGGGCTCGATCATGCCCGAGCCCTTGGCGATGCCGTTGATGGTGACCGTCACGCCGCCGATCGCGGCCGTCGCCGTCGCGCCCTTGGGAAAGGTGTCGGTGGTCATGATGGCGCGCGCCGCAGCCTCCCAGCCGTCTTCCGACAGCGCGACCGACGGCAGCGCGGCGACGATCTTCTCGTAGGGCAGCGGGACCCCGATCACGCCGGTCGAGGACACCATCACGTCCTCGGCCCGGCACTTCAGCAGCCTTGCCGCCGCCCGTGCCGTCTCGGCCGAGGCATTGTAGCCTTCCTCGCCGGTGAACACGTTGGAGTTGCCCGCATTCACCACCAGCGACCGGCACTGACCTTCCGAGGCCTTCAGCGCGTCGCGGCACCACAGGATCGGCGCGCCCGGCGTGAGCGACCGGGTGAACACGCCGGCGACCACCGTGCCTTCCGGAAACGCCATGAAGGCGACATCAGACCGGTCCTTATACTTCACGCCGGCCGCGACGGCGCCCAGGCTCACGCCCGCGATCGGCGGCAGCGTCGGAAAGCGCTCGGGCGCGAGCGGCGACAGGGTCGTCTCGACCATCATCGACTCCAGGACTGTGTTCCGTTTAAGGGCCGGACGCCCGGCTCTCAGCCGAAAAGCAGATCGTCGGGCTTGGCGATGGGCTGCTTCTTATCATAGGCCATCCAGCCTTTCACCAGCCGGATGACATACCAGATCCACACCAGGCCCATGAGCGGGAAGCCGATGATGATCCCGATGAGGGTCAGATTGAACACCCAGGCGATCACGAACCCCGCCGTGGCGATCCAGAATGTCCGCGTCAGCCAGGTATCGTGGCTTTCGCGCCAGGTCCCGGCGTCCTGTTCCCGCTGCATGTAGGCAATGATGACACCGGCGATGGCACCCACGCCGGTGAAGGCACCGATGGCGAAACAGATATAGGCGATGATGCCCATATCGGTCGAACCGGCCTGCGGCGCAATCTGGTTGTCGCTCATTGGGATCTCCCTTAGCCCGTTGTTGGGACTCGAACATTGTGCCCGTATCCGTCGTTGCCTTCAAATCCAGATCGGCGGCCGGTCCCAGGGTTCATTGACATCACCCCATGCCGGTCTTATGTGTCCCCGGTGAGTGGGTCGCCCGGTTCCTGGGCGAGAAAGCAGGGTTTTGCATGCTCGGAATAGGCAATCTCGCCAAGCGTCTCTTCGGCTCGGCCAACGACCGCGTGGTCAAGGGCTACGCGCCCCGCGTGGCGGCGATCAACGCCCTCGAGCCCCAGATCAAGGCGCTCAGCGACGAGCAATTGAGCGCGAAAACCGCCGAGTTCCGCGAGCGCCTGAAGGACGGCGCCACCCTGGACAGCATCCTGGTGGAGGCCTTCGCGGTGGTGCGCGAGGCCGCGTGGCGCGTGCTGGGCCAGCGGCACTTCGACGTGCAGCTGATCGGCGGCATGGTGCTGCATGAGGGCGGCATCGCCGAGATGCGCACCGGCGAGGGCAAGACCCTGGTGTCGACCCTGGCCACCTACCTGAACGCCATCGAAGGCAAGGGCGTGCATGTGGTCACCGTCAACGACTACCTGGCGACCCGAGACTCCCGCTGGATGGGGCAGATCTTCAAGTTTCTCGGGCTCGACGTGGGCTGCGTCGTGCACGGCCTCGACGACGAGGAACGGCGCTGGGCCTATGCCTGCGACATCACCTACGGCACCAACAACGAGTTCGGCTTCGACTATCTGCGCGACAACATGAAGTTCTCGCTCGACTCGATGGTGCAGCGGCCGTTCAACTTCGCCATCGTCGACGAGGTAGACAGCATCCTGGTCGACGAGGCGCGCACGCCGCTGATCATCTCGGGCCCGACCGAGGACAATTCCGAGCTCTACCGTACCGTCGACAAATATATCGGCGAGCTCGAGGAAGACGACATCGAGAAGGACGAGAAGGCCAAGACCGTCGTGCTCACAGAGAAGGGCACCGAGCGGATGGAGCAGATCCTGAAGCAGGCCGGCCTCACCGAGGGCGGCAGCCTCTACGACATCGAGAACGTCTCGATCGTCCACCATGTGAACCAGGCGCTGCGCGCCCACAAGATGTTCACCCGCGACGTGGACTACATCGTCAAGGACGACAAGGTCGTCATCATCGACGAGTTCACCGGCCGCATGATGGAAGGCCGCCGCTATTCGGAAGGCCTGCACCAGGCGCTGGAGGCGAAGGAGCACGTCCGCATCCAGAACGAGAACCAGACCCTGGCCTCGATCACCTTCCAGAACTATTTCCGCCTCTATCCGACCCTGTCGGGCATGACCGGCACCGCCTCGACCGAAGCGGCCGAGTTCGCCGACATCTACAAGCTCAACGTGGTGGAGATCCCCACCAACCTGCCGGTCCAGCGCGTCGACGAGAACGACGAGGTCTATCGCACCGCGCGGGAGAAGTACGACGCGATCATCACCCAGATCGAGGACTGCTCGAAGCGCGGCCAGCCCGTACTGGTCGGCACGGTTTCCATCGAGAAGTCGGAATACCTGTCCGAGCTGCTCAAGAAGCGCAAGGTCAAGCACAACGTGCTGAACGCGCGCTATCACGAGCAGGAGGCGCACATCATCGCCCAGGCGGGGCGGGCCGGCGCGGTCACCATCGCCACCAACATGGCGGGCCGCGGCACCGACATCCAGTTGGGCGGCAACATCGACATGCGGGTCGCCGACGAAGCCGAGGGCATCGCCGACGAGGCCGAGCGCAAGCGCAAGACCGAGGCGATCACCGCCGAGATCATGGAAGAGCGCGCCAAGGTGAAGGCCTCCGGCGGCCTCTACGTGATCGGCACCGAGCGGCACGAGAGCCGCCGCATCGACAACCAGCTGCGCGGCCGGTCGGGCCGCCAGGGCGACCCCGGCCACTCCAAGTTCTACCTGTCGCTGGAAGACGACCTGATGCGCATCTTCGGGTCGGAGCGCATGGACGGCATGCTCCAGCGCCTGGGCCTGGAGGAAGGCGAGGCGATCACCCATCCGTGGATCAACAAGGCGCTCGAGAAGGCGCAGATGAAGGTCGAGGCGCGCAACTTCGACATCCGCAAGAACCTGCTCAAATACGACGACGTGATGAACGACCAGCGCAAGGCGATCTACGAGCAGCGCCGCGAGCTGATGGAGGCCGCGGACGTGTCGGAGACCATCGCCGACATGCGCGAGGACGTGGTGCTGCAGGTGCTGCACCAGCACATCCCGCCGCGTTCGTTCATCGAGCAGTGGGATACGGAAGGCCTGAGAGTAGAGTTCCACCGGGTGTTCAACATCGAGCCGCCAATCGCCGAATGGATGACGGAGGACGGCATCAGCGAGGTGGAGATCGGCGACCGGCTGCTGAAGCTGGCCAACGACTACATGGCGGAACGTGCCGAACGCTACGGTCCGCAGGCCATGAACTGGCTGGAGAAGAACATGCTGCTCCAGACCGTCGACACCCAGTGGAAGGACCATTTGCTGCAGCTCGACCATCTGCGGCAGACGGTGACCCTGCGCGCGTACGGCCAGCGCGACCCGCTCAACGAGTACAAGAGCGAGGCGTTCGAGATGTTCGAGTCCATGATGGGCCGCGTCCGCACCGAGACCACCCTGCTGATGTCCCATGTGGAGCTGCGTTTCGACGAGCCGCCGCCGGAGGACTACCGCGAGCCGCCCCGCGGCGAAGCGACCCATCTGGATCCGGTCACCGGCGAGAACGAGATGGCGCTCGATCTGCTGCGCACCAGGCGCGAGGCCAACAAGAGCGATCCGGACACCTGGGGCCGGGTGCCGCGCAACGCGCCGTGCCCCTGCGGTTCCGGCCTGAAGTACAAGCGCTGCCACGGCGCCCTCGAGACCGCCTGAGGCGGTCAGCCCGACGGCGGTCCCTTCAGCTCCACCACATTGCCTTCGGGATCGCCGATATAGATCGACGGTCCATAGCCTTCCGCGCCGTAGCGCATGCCCTTGTCGCCTGCCCTGACGCCGGCCGACTTCAGATGTGCGAGGATGGCTGCCTCGTCCCATGGATCGATCCGCACGCAGAAGTGGTCCATGTTGCGGCCGCCGCCAGCCGGCGCGGCGCCGCCCTGTCGGCCGAGGGGGCCATCCACGTCCACGAGGTCGATCAGCGACGCGCCCGCCCGAAGCTGGATGAGACCCAACGGAAGCTGTTCTCTCTCGAGGGCGCAGCCGAGCACGTCGCGATAGAACCGCACCATCGCGGCGACGTCACGCACGCGCAGGACGACATGGTCCAGCCCGACGATGGCGAATGGCGCGGTCACGGCCTCTTGTTGAAGTCCATGGACGCGTTGACCGCGAACTGATCGATCAACGGCGTGATCTCGGGGCTGGTGCAGCCCTTGGACTGGACCGCGTTGGTGGCCAGCATGTTGAGATTCTGCATGCGGCTCTCGAGCATCTCGCCGATCTCCTTGGCCGGCTTGTCCGGCATCTGCTGGCGGATGCGCCTGATCATCATCTGCTGGACGACCCCGAAATTACCCACGAAGCGGCTCATCAGCGCCTCGTCGGGCGGCTTGCACATGCCGGCGACCACGCCCGAGATGGCGAAGTTGTCGAACATGGTGGTCAGCGGATCGCGCTTGATTCCGTCGTTCTGTTCCGCGGGGGCATCCGACGGCGGCGCCGTCAGGTCGACCTGCGCCAGCGAGGGGACGGGCGCGAACAGCAGCGCCCCGAGAACAAGGATACGACTAGGCGACACCGGCGGTCCCCAATGCCAGAAACTTGCGCCGGCGCTCGTCGCGCAGCGCCTCGGCGCTCTTTCCCGCGAGGGAATCGAGTGCGCCGCCGATGGCGGCGCCGAGCCGGTCGATGGCCTTGGCCGGCTCCCGGTGCGCGCCACCGAGCGGCTCGGCGACGATGTCGTCGATCACCTTGAGCCGCTTCAGGTCCTGGGCGGTGAGCTTGAGCGCGGTCGCCGCCTCCTCGGCGAAATCCGGGCTGCGCCAAAGGATCGACGCGCAGCCTTCGGGCGAGATGACCGAATAGATCGCATGCTCGAACATCAGCACCCGGTTGCCGGTGGCGAGCGCCACCGCGCCGCCCGACCCGCCTTCGCCGACGATGCAGGCGATGAGCGGCACGCCCAGGTTGAGGCAGGCCTCGGTGGAACGGGCGATGGCCTCGGCCTGACCGCGCTCCTCGGCGCCGACGCCCGGATAGGCGCCCGCGGTGTCGACGAGGGTGATGAGCGGCAGCCGGAACCGGTCGGCCAGCTCCATCAGGCGCACCGCCTTGCGGTATCCCTCGGGACGCGCCATGCCGAAATTGTGCCTGAGCCTGGTCTCGGTATCGCGGCCCTTCTCATGGCCAATCACCACCACCGCCTCGCCGCGGAAACGCGCCAGGCCGCCCAGGATCGCCTGGTCGTCGCCGAACCCCCGGTCGCCGGCCAGCGGCGTGTAGTCGGTGAACAGCGCGTCCAGGTAGTCGCCGAAATGGGGCCGGCGCGCATGCCGCGCCACCTGGGTCTTCTGCCAGGGATTGAGATCCCGGTAGGTCTGGCGCAGCAGCTGCTCCAGCTTGCCCTCTAGGCGGACCACCTCGTCGACCACGTTGACGTCGCCGCTGTCGGAGAGGCGCTTGAGCTCGCGGATCTTGCTTTCGAGCTCGGCGATGGGCTTTTCGAATTCGAGGACTGCTTCCATGATGAGGATATCGTTACGAACCCTGTTCGTTTCAAAGGAACGCCGCACGTGCCACGGCGTTGACCGGGTGGCGGCCGGAGCACGTGTTGTACCCGAAACCGCCCGGACTTGCTAACCCGGATCGGGTTCGGTGCGCCGGTGCACCGCCCATGTGGCGAATTTTGACTCACACGGCCCGCACGCCGGGCGTATGGTGATTTCATGCAAATCGACGTGATCTCGGATTCCATCTGCCCCTGGTGCTTCATCGGCAAGCGGCGCCTCGAAAAGGCGATCGAGGCGCGCCCGCACATGACGTTCAGCGTCATCTGGCGGCCCTACCAGCTCAATCCGGACACGCCCCGGGAAGGCTACGACCGCAAGGCCTACATGCAGGCCAAGTTCGGCGGCACCGACCAGGCCAAGGGCGTCTACAAGGTGGTGCAGGCCAACGCGCGGGACGAAGGGCTGGAATTCGCGCTGGAGAAACAGAAGCGGCTTCCCAACACCCTGGATTCCCATCGTCTCAACCACTGGGCCCATACCGCCGGCGTCCAGGATGCCGTGGTCGAGGGACTGTTCCGCGCCTATTTCATGGACGGCGAGGACATCGGCGACCCGGCCGTGCTGGTGAAGGTGGCGCGCGATGCCGGCATGGACGCGGGCGTGGTGGCCAAGCTGCTCTCGGGCGACGCCGACCGGGAACTGATCCTGCGCGAGGAAGCCGTCGCCCGCCGCATGGGCGTGACCGGCGTCCCCTGCTTCATCATCGACCAGCGGCTGGTGATGGTGGGCGCGCAGGAGACCGACATGCTGCTGCGCGCCATCGACCACGCGGCCGAACAGGCCGGCCAGGCGGCGGAATAGCGGCCCCATCTTCTTACTTATGCATCCCAATTGTCTGTCACGTTGACAATGTACACACCGAAATGTATGCACATTGTGTGGACAATCGGGAGTGATCAGGTGTCGAAGACACTGACCAAGGACACATCCGGGCGGAACGTCACCATCAACCTGCGCACCAGCGGCAGGCAACGGGCGCTCATCGATCGTGCAGCGGAAGCAACCGGCAAGAGCCGATCGGAATTCATGCTCGAAGCGTCGTGCCGCGAGGCTGAATCAGTGCTGCTCGATCAACGATATTTCTCTCTGGATTCCGCCGCGTTCGACGAATTCATGGCGATCCTGGACGCTCCGCCCGCCGATAACCCGAGGCTGCGCCGCCTGCTTGCCGAGAAGGCGCCCTGGGAGAAATGAGCAACGGCGAATTCCGCCCGCCCGAGCGCCTGTCTCCCGATCACGATCTTTCGAGCTTCAGTTGCGGAACCGCCGCGCTCGACGAATGGCTTCGCCGACGGGCTTTCACGAACCAGGACAGCGGCGCTACAAGGACCTACGTGATTCTGACAGGTGGCAGGGTGGCCGGGTATTACGCCCTGGCGGTCGGCGCCATCGACACGGCGGACGCAACGGGCAGGACGCGGCGGAACATGCCCGATCCGGTTCCGGTCATGGTGTTGGCCCGGCTTGCCGTCGATGTCGATTTCCAGGGATATGGCCTTGGCCGGGCTTTGTTGCGCGATGCCATTCTCCGCACCATGCAGGCGGCGGACATAGCAGGCATCAGAGCGTTGTTGGTGCACGCAATATCGGACGACGCCCGGCGCTTCTATGAACGCTGCGGATTCCAGCCCTCACCTTCCAATCCCATGACCCTCATGATCACACTGGACGACGCACGAAGGACGCTGGCCGATATCGACCCGCGCTGATCGCCTCACGGCATGTAGCGGCCGCCGACCAGATGATAGGTCATGCCGGTCATGAACCGGTTGCCGTCGCTGGCGAGGAACACCATGGTCGGGCCGCCGTCCTCTAGCGGATCGCCCAGGCGCTTCAGCGGGATCGAGTCACGGACGGTTTTCACATATTCGGGACGCGCCTTCTCCCAGGCTTCGAACGCATCCGTGCGCAGCGCCGGGTTCACGATCGAGACGATGATCTGGTACTTGCCCCATTCGTTGGCGGCGGTCTTGCTGATCGCCCGGATCGCCTCCTTGGTGGCGTTGTAGGAGGTATTACCCGGATTGCCGATCATGCCCGCGCCCGAGGCGAAGTTGATGATCCGGCCGCCCTTCTCCTTCATGTAGGGGAACACCGCCTGCATGCCCCAGAGCGTTCCCATGCAGCCGCTCTTGAAGGTGTAGTAGAGCTCCTCGTCGTTGGTGTCCTCGATGGCGACGTAGACGGTCGAGGGCTGCGGCTTGGCCTCGGTGCCGAAGCCCTGGGCGTTGTTGACGATGACGTCGACGGTGCCGAATTCCTTGACGGTCCTGTCCACCATGGCGAACACCTGGTCCTTGTGGCTCACGTCGACGGTGACGCCCAGCGCGGTGCCGCCCTCGCCGCGGATGATACCGGCCACCTCGTCGACGGTGCCCTGGCTGCGCGAGGCGACGACGACCCTGGCGCCCTCGCGGCCGTAGGCGATGGCGGTGGCGCGGCCGATGCCGCGGCCGGCGCCGGTGACGATGCAGACCTTGTCCTGCAGCTGTTTCATCGGGCGTCTCCCATTGTCCAGGCGCGTATTGGGAACAGCCCGCGCAAGAGTTTCAAGGGGCAATTTCATCACAGGTGCTTAATTCATCGTTTTGCAACAGACGCATTGGTGCGTTGCAACAATATTTTCGGTTCGAATTGCCGCGGCGCACAACCGTGCTAGCATTAACACATCGGATTCCGCTATCCGCAGAGCAAAGCCGCTCGAACATCCCGCCGCAACGACGCGCGTGGCCCCAGGCTCCCCGAGCCTTCCACACCCATCAGCGTCGAGGACATGTTCGAGACCGCACGCATCCAGCTCCCATCGCCACCCTCCGCCGACCAGGCGAGCCCACGGCCGCGCGTCGTCGTGGTGGGCGGCGGACCCGCCGGCGTCCGCGTCGCCCAGGACCTGCTGCGGCTGGGCACGCACGAGGTGGTCGTGCTTTCCGACGAGCGGTGGCAGAGCTACAACCGGATCAAGCTGACGCCGTTGCTGGCCGGCGACATCCAGGTCGGCCAGGTCTATCAGCCGCTCATCGCCGCGCCGGACGCGCCGATCCGCCAGTACCGGTCGCACCGGGTTGTCGCCATCGACCGCGATTGCCGGACCGTCACCGATCACCATGGCCGCGTCTGGCCCTATGACAGGCTCGTGCTCGCCACGGGATCACGGCCCCGCACGCTGCCGGTGCCGGGGATCGACCTGCCCGGCGTGTTCACCTTCCGCGGACTGGACAGCACCGAGGCGCTGATCGCCCGCTCCTTCCGCAGCCGTTCCACCGTCGTCATCGGCGGCGGGCTGCTCGGCCTCGAGGCCGCGCGCGGCATGTCGCGCCGAGGCGTGCCGACGACGATCATCGAGCACGAGAACCGGCTGATGGCACGTCAGCTCGACGAACGGGGCGCCGGGATGCTGCAGCGGGAGATCGAGGCGCTGGGCATCCGTGTGGAGGCCAGCGCCACCCTCGCGGCGATCATGCCGGGCGAGAATGGCGTCGCCGGCATCCGCCTTGCCGGCGGCCGCGAGATCGCCTGCGACACCATCATCGTCTGCACCGGCATCCGCGCCAATGCGGAACTCGCGCAGCAGGCCGGCCTGAAGGTCGGCAAGGGCGTCGTGATCGACGACGCGCTCCGCACCAGCGATCCGCACATCTACGCCATCGGCGAATGCGCCGAGCATGAGGGAACGATCTACGGCCTGGTCGGGCCCGGCCTGGAGCAGGCGGGCGTGGCCGCACGCCATATCGCCACCGGCCAGGGCAGCTATGCCGGCTCGGTGCCCACCACCAAGCTGAAGGCCGTCGGCGTCCCCGTGTTCAGCATGGGCGACGTGGACCAGCTCGAGACCCGGACGGATGTCGAGACCGCCATCTACGCCCAGGACGGCGGCTATCGCCGCATCGTCCTCGCCAAGGGCGTGCTGGTCGGCGCCATCGGGATCGGCGAGTGGCCCGGGCTGAACCGGCTGCAGGAGGCGCTGGCCCGCCGGGCGCGGCTTTATCCCTGGCACGTCCGGCGGTTCCGCGCCGACGGCAACCCCTGGCCGGTGGACGAGGGCGCGACCATTCACCAGTGGCCCGCGGCGACCACCGTGTGCAACTGCACCGGCGTCACCAAGGGACAGCTGTCCGGCGCCGTGGCGGGCGGCTGCGTCACGCTCGAATCCCTGCGCCAGCGGACCAGCGCCTCGACCGTCTGCGGCACCTGCACGCCGCTGCTGCAGGAGCTGCTGGGTCAGCCCGCAAAGGCCGAGCCGGTGCCGTGGCGCCGGACCCTGCTGGCGCTTTCCCTGCTGACCCTGGTCCTCGCCTCGGCGATGGCGTGGATGCCGCCGCTGGCGGTGCCCGCCTCGTTCTCTACCGCGTTCCGCGTCGAGCAGCTGTGGGTCGACGGCCTCTACAAGCAGATCAGCGGCTTCACCCTTCTCGGCCTCGGCGCCATCGCCGCGCTGCTGTCGATCCGCAAGCGCTGGCGGCGATTCACGCTGGGCGGCTATGGCGGCTGGCGGGCGGCGCATGCGGCGCTCGGCGCGACGACGCTCGTCGTCCTGGCGGCGCATACCGGGTTCGATCTCGGCGACAACCTCAATTTGTGGCTGGTCGCCTCCTTCGCGGTCATGGCGCTGCTGGGCTTCGCCGCGGGCGCCGCCACCTCGCTCCAGCACCGGCTGGGGCGCGGCGCCGACGTCCGTTCCATGTCGCTCTGGCTCCACATCCTGGCGAGCTGGCCGCTGCCGGTGCTGCTGACCTTCCACATCCTGTCCGTCTACGCCTTCTGAGCATGACAGCAACTCGCGATGACCACGCCCCACAATGAGCAGCAGATCGAGGACCAGATGGCTGTGGGCGCTCTGGCTGTCGCTGGCCGTGGCGGCGGCGCTGGTGCTCACGGCGATCATGTTCCACGGCGGTGAGGCGAGGCGCATGTTCCTGATCGGCAAGACCACCGGCGCGCACCATCAGATGGAGCTGGCCTGCGAGTCCTGCCACACCAGTTGGTTCGGCGGCGCCGAGGCGCTGCAGAAGGGCTGCCTGAGCTGCCATGCCGAGGACCTGGCAGCGGGCCATGATTCCCATCCGGTGAAGAAATTCCGCGACCCGCGCAACGCCGACCGGCTGGCGGCGCTCGACGCCATGAAGTGCGTCACCTGCCACCGCGAGCATCATCCGGAGATCACCCGCAAGATGGCGGTGACGCTTCCCGACGACTTCTGCGTCGCCTGCCACGAGGACATCGGCGACGACCGGCCGTCGCATGAAGGCCTGGCGTTCGACACCTGCGCGTCGGCGGGCTGCCACAACTTCCACGACAACCGCGCCCTCTACGAGGATTTCCTCGAGGAGCATCAGGGCGACCCGGACTTCAAGGGCACCATGCTGCGCCGCGCGGTGGAGCGGAAGATCGCCGCGATCGGCGAGCCGCTGGCGCTGGTTCATGCCAACGCGCCCGCCAAGTGGTCGGCCGACAAGGCAGTGATGGACGACTGGCAGGCCTCGTCGCATGCGAAGGCCGGGGTCAATTGCGGCGGCTGCCATACGGCGGGCAAGGGCGAGGCGGCCTGGATCGAGAAGCCCGGCATGCAGCAATGCGCCACCTGTCATGCCGGCGAAGCCCAGACCTTCGTCCAGGGCAAGCACGGCATGCGCCAGGACCCGCGGCTGGAAGCGGGCTCGGGCGACGCCTGGTTCATGGAGGTCTGGCCGATGTCGCCGATGACGCCCGGCCAGGCCCGGCTGCCCATGAAGGACGGTGTCCACGACACGGCGCTGACCTGCAACACCTGCCACGCGGCGCACGGCTTCGACCGGAAGCGCGCCGCCGTCGAGGCGTGCGCCACCTGCCACGACGACGGCCACAGCAGGGCCTATTTCCAGTCGCCGCATTACCGTCTTTGGCAGGCCGAACTCGCAGGCACAGCGCCGGCCGGCAGCGGCGTTTCCTGCGCCACGTGCCATATGCCGGCCGAGTCCACCAGGGACCCGGAAGGCCAGGAGATCTGGCGCGTGACCCACAACCAGAACGCCAACCTCCGTCCGTCCGAGAAGATGGTGCGGAGCGTCTGCCTCGACTGCCATGGCCTCGGCTTCACCCTCGACGCCCTCGCCGACGCCAAAACCGTCGGCGAGAACTTCACCCAACGGGGCGATTTCCACGTGGAAAGCCTCGACTGGGTGCGCAAGCGCATGCGCGACCGCGGCGCGCTGCCGGAACGGCCCGCGGACAACCCCGAAACAGAGCCAACCAAACCAACAGGAGCGCCCCAATGAGACTTGTGACACTTACCGTCCTCGCGGCGTCGGCCGCGATCCTGACCGGCTGCGGCGAAAAGGAGGCCGCCGGTCCAAAGGGCATCGAGCCCAAGACCATGGCCGATTCGCTGCATGCCGTGATGTCGTCGGACCGCACGGTCTATACCCGGCTTGTCGTCAACCGGCTCGCCAACCAGGAAAAGGTGATCACTGCCTCGGAGCACTTCCAGGACGAGAAGGCGCTGCCCCTGCCCGCGCAGATGTTCCGCTTCGGCTCGGAGATGGTGGCCGAGAAGACCGACGCGTTCTCGTACCAGCTGCTGTCGCTGTGGCCGGTCAACAAGCAGAACGAGCCACGCACCGACGTGGAGAAGGCGGGCCTCAAATTCGTCGCCGAGAACGCCGGACAGAACTACTACGCCGACGAGGAGTTGGGCGGGAAGAAATACTTCACCGCCGTCTATGCCGACATCGCCGTCGCGCCGGCCTGCGTCAGCTGCCACAACGAGCACAAGGACTCGCCCAAGACCGACTTCAAGCTGAACGACGTCATGGGCGGCGTCGTGATCCGCATCCCGGTGATGTAGCCATGGCGCGCGCGGGATGGATATCCGACCGCGTGGCGCGCATGGCGGGCCTGCTTGGCGTCGTCCTGACCCTGCAGGCGTGCGGCGAGGGTGGCGACGAGATGGCCCCGCCCGCCGCCGCGCCGGCGTCGCTGCTGGACAAGCCGTTGATCACGGCGGCCGACCTGCCGATGCCCACGGATCCCGATCTGGTGAAGGGCCGGGAGATCTGGGCCGGCACCTGCCAGCCCTGTCATGGCAGCACCAACATGGGCGCACCGCGCATCACCGACACCAAAGCCTGGGCGCCGCGCATCGCCCAAGGCACGGATGTGCTGCTGCAGCACGCCATCAACGGCCATTACGGCCCTTCCGGCACCATGATGCCGCCGCGCGGCGGCAACGAGGCCCTCACCGACGACGACCTGAGGCTGGCGATCGGCTTCATGGTCGCCAACAGCAAGACAGGAGATGCCCCATGACCCCCGAAACCGTCACGCTGGTACAGGCCAGCTTCCAGAAGGTCGCGCCCATCGCCGACACCGCGGCGGATCTGTTCTACGACCGGCTGTTCCAGACCGCGCCGGAAGTGCGCGCCATGTTCCCCGAGGACATGCGCGAGCAGAAGAAGAAGCTGATGGCCATGCTCGGCACAGTGGTGTCGAACCTGCACCGGCTCGAGATCATCGTGCCCGCGGCGCAGCGCCTCGGCCGCGACCACGTGTCCTACGGCGTCAAGGCCGAGCATTACGCACCGGTGGGCGCCGCCCTGCTGTGGACGCTGGAACAGGGTCTGGGCGATGCGTTCACCGACGACGTCAAGACCGCGTGGACAGAGGCCTACACGACTTTGGCCGGCGTGATGACCGGCGCCGCCGAACAGGCCGCCTGATCAGAGTGCCTTCAGCTTCTCGACGGTCTTGATCAGCACCTCGGCCTGGCGGATCGAGGCCAGGTCGATCAGCTTGCCGTCGAGCGCCACGGCGCCGCGGCCTTCCTTCTGGGCCACTTCCATGGCCTCGAGGATACGCTTGGCCTTGGTCACCTCGGCCTCGGACGGGCTGAACAGCTCGTTGGCCAGCGCCACCTGCGACGGGTGGATCGCCCACTTGCCCTCGCAGCCGAGCACGCCGGCGCGGTTGGCCTGGGCGCGGTAGCCGTCGGGATCGGAGAAGTCGCCGAATGGGCCGTCGACGGGACGCAGGCCGTGCGAGCGGGCAGCGACCACCATGCGGACGATGGCGTAGTGCCACATGTCGCCCCAATAGGTGTCGCGCTTGCCGACCTCGTCCGGGTTGGACAGCACGACATAATCCGGGTGCGGGCCGCCAATCTGGGTGGTGCGCATCTTCATGGAGGCGGCGAAGTCGGCGACGCCGAAATGCAGCGATTCGTTGCGCTTCGACGCGCCGGCGATGGCGTCGATGTTCATCAGGCCGCGGGCGGTCTCGATGATCAGCTCGAAGCCGATCCGCTTCCTGCGGCCCTTGGCGGCCTCGATCTGGGAGCAAAGCAGGTCGAGGGCATAGACGTCCTCGGCCACGTCGACCTTGGGCAGCATGATGAGGTCGAGCCGCTCGCCCGCGTTCTCCATCAGGTCGACCACGTCGCGGTACATGTAGTGGGTGTCGGTGGCGTTGATGCGCACCGAGACTGTCTTGCGGCCCCAGTCCAGGTCGTTGATGGCGTCGATCACCAGCTTGCGGGCGCGCTCCTTGTCGTCCGGGGCGACCGCGTCCTCGAGGTCGAGGAACACCACGTCGGCGTCGGACTGCGCCGCCTTTTCCAGAAACCGCGCGTTGGAGCCGGGCACGGCCAGCTCGCTGCGGTTGATGCGCGCGGGAGCCTGTTCGACGTTGTGGATGGACATGGTCGCCTCTTCTGCCTGGAGATTCCGGGCACGCTATCCAGCGCATGGGGGCAAGTCAATCGGTCGGGGCGTCAACCCTGACCTTCGGTTCGTGAGGGCAGCGCCGGTGCGCGCTGGACCCGCCCTTCGCGACGCGCTTCGCGCTCCTCAGGGCTCTCGGCATTTTTGGCTGGGCGCAATTGCATACCGAGAGCCCTGAGGAGGGCCAAAGGCCCGTCGCGAAGGGCGGTTCCAGTTCGCTCAGTCTGAAGTCAGGGGGCCTTCGCCAGCGGGTGTCCGTCGCGGACCAGCGCCTGGAGCCGCTCCTCGAGCACATGGGTGTAGATCTGGGTGGTGCTGATGTCGGCGTGGCCGAGCATCTGCTGTACCGACCTGAGGTCGGCGCCGTTGTTCAGCAGGTGACTGGCGAAGGCGTGGCGCAGCACGTGCGGGCTGACCCGCTGCGGATCGATGCCCGCCTCGACCGCCAGCGCGTCGAGCAGCTGGAAGAAGCGCACGCGGGTGAGATGGCCCGCCTTGCCGCGCGACGGGAACAGGAAGGGCGCGCCGCGCTGGCCCGCCTGCTCCAGGAACACCGGGCGCACCTTCAGATAATCGGCCAGCGACGCCTTGGCGGGCGGGCTGAGCGGCACCAGCCGCTCGCGGCCGCCCTTGCCCTTGACCAGCAGCACGCGAACGTCGCCGCGTGCGGCCGACACCGGCAGCTTGACCAGTTCGGAGACGCGCAAGCCGGTGGCGTAGATCACCTCGAGCAGCGCCGCCAGTCGCACATGGCGGGGGGACCGGTCCTTGACCAGCCGTGCCTGCGCCGCCTCCATCAGCCGGTCCACCTCGGACACGGTCAGCACCTTGGGCAGGGATCGCCCGCGCTTGGGGCCTTCCAGCGAGGCGGCGGGATCGTCGGTACGAATGCCGTCGGCGTAGAGGAAGCGGAAGAACTGCTTCAGCGCGGAAAGCCGCCGCGCCGCTGTGCGCGGCGCGAAGCCGGCGTCGTCGAGACGGGCGAGATAGGCGCGGATCGCCTCGGTGTCGGCGCCCTTGAGGCCGCCGCGCCGCGCTGCGAATTCGGCAAAGCCGGATATGTCCCGGCGGTAGGCTTCGAGCGTGTTGAAGGCCGCGCCGCGCTCGGCGGCCATCATCTCCAGGAAGGCCTCGATCAGATAGGGATCGCCCGCCATTCCCGCCTCGCCGTCAGAAACCGGAGGCGATCAGGGCTTCGAGCGCCAGCGCCCGCGCATCCTTCTCGAGTCCGACCGTGGTCAGCGCCTTCAGCACGTCGGCCAGTACGGCGGGGCTCGCCTTGCCCGGACCCGGCTCGCCCAGGATGACCAGCGACAGCAGCACGGTCTCGCCCAGCCGATTCGCCGCCGCCGCTGCATTAAGGCCGCGCCAAACCGGCAGTGACGGCATGCGCGCCTCGACGGCCTCGGCGCCGTAGAGGTCGATCCAACGGCCCGCCTCCACCGGCCGGCCAAGACCCTCCAGCACGGACAGCAGCAGCGGGCCTCGCGCTGGCAGGTCGCCGGCGGAAAGCAGCGCCTGGGTTCTCCACCAGGAGTCCAGGTCGCCATCGGAGACCGCCGCGCCGGCATCCGCCACCACCATGAGCGGCCAGATCTGCGCCTGGACAATTGTGGCGTCCGGATCGCCGCCCGCGGCTTCTTCCCGCACGACCTCGTACCAGTCGCTGGCGCTCTCCATCTCGTCCGCAGCCAGCAGCGCCCGGACGATGTCGCGCGCGGCGGCGGTCAGTTCGGGAGGGATCACGACCCCCTCCGGCATGGACGGAGGCGCGGGCTCCGCCATCGCCGCATCGGGCACCAGCGGTGCGGGCGCGTTGTCGGGCGACGGGGGCAACGGCTCCTCGGGCAGGGACGGGGGCTCGGGCGCGGCCGGAGGCGGCGGCATCAGGGCCTTGGCGGCCTCGGCATTGACCCGGGCGGCCAGCAGGAAAGTTCCGTCGGCGCGGGCCTTCTCCCAGATGGTCTGGAGCACCTTAAGCCTGGCGACGGGATCGGGCGCCTGCATGGCCGCCTGGTAGAGCAGCGCATTGGCCCGGCCGCCCTGGAGCGACGCCGCAGACGCCAGCGGGTCCGCCATCACGGTTTCGTCGAAAGTCGCGCCGGCATAGGCCGAGGCCAGGTCCCTGGCGCTGATGGCGCCGGCGCGGGCCGCGCGCTCGGCGGCCTCGAGCCGGATTTCGGCAGGCAGGTCCGCGTCGTTGGCGACCGAGACCAGGACCATGGGACCGGCCTGATCCAGGACCTGGGGCATCAGTTCGGCCCCTGCCTCCTTCAGCATCACGAGACGCAGCGGCGTGAGCGGCACGTCGTTCGCCAGCGCGGGCCTGTCGCCGCGCGCCTCTTCCGGCTGGCTCAGCCAGGAGAGCAGCGCGAAGAAATCGCCATCGCCGGCGCCGGTCTCGCGCAGCAAGTCGGCGGTGAAGCCGGCACCGGCCGGGTCGCCGCCCACGAGTTTGCAGTAGGCGACGGCCTCGAGCCACGACGCCTCCTCGCTGCGCTGGTTGGCGCTGAGCGCCTCGTCGCAGGCGGCGGCGGTGTCGCCGGTCAGCAGCAGCGCATCGACCCGCGCATGCGCCAGCCTGGCGTCCGCGATCTTGTCCGGCACGCGGCTGAAAAGATCCGCGACTTCGACGCCGTATCCCGCCGCGACAAGGCGGTCGATGCGCGCCCTGAACACGTCGTAGACATCCTTCGATGCGCCTTGCGGCACCCGCGCCTCGCTGAGCAGCAGCCGTTCGGCCAGCGACCGCATGGCGGGCGAGCCCTGGCCGATGGGCATGCGCGGCAGCAGCGCCACCAGCGCGCGGCGGTCGCTGCCCTGCCACATGCTCCCCGGAAAGCCGCCATTGGCCTCGTTGAGGATGCCGGGAGACGAGGGATCCAGCGTATCGAGCCCTTGCTGGTAAATGCCCTGCGACGGGGCATCGTCGCCGGATGCGGGAACCTGCGAGCCGAGCGGCAACTCACGCACCTCGGGTCCTGACGGCGGCGCGGGGCGTGCCGGCTCGTCGCTGATCACATCGGGATCGAACTGCGCCAAGGCGGGAGCCGCCGACGCAATCATCGCCACGGCCAGCACGGCGATCCGCCGCATGAACGCCGGCCTACTTCTGGAGGGTCTCATTGGGCAGCTCTTTTTCCACCTCGGCCGAAGGCGCGGGAGGGTCCCAGAACTGCAGGAAGGCGAGGCCGGCGCCGGCCAGCACCACAAGGATGACGAGCGCGATAACGAGGCTGCGAATCTTGTTCAAGAGCGGCTGTCTCCCTTCGTTGCCTGCAAGGCTGATTTTCGAGGCGAATGCATATAACATACGCCGAAACGAGATGCATTGAAGCACATGGACAAGGTTAACGACGAGGGAGCGCCGGACGTTCCGCCGCCCCTCCAACTGGAAAAATCCATCGTCCTCGTGGGTTTGATGGGCGCCGGCAAGACCACCATCGGCCGGCGCCTGGCAAAGCGCCTGGGCGTGGATTTCGTCGACGCCGACGCTGAAATCGAGAAAGCCGCAGGCTGCTCGATCAAGGATATCTTCGAGTGCTACGGCGAGGCGGCGTTCCGCGAGGGCGAGCGCCGGGTAATCTGCCGGCTGATGGCCGGCCCACCGCAGGTGGTCGCCACCGGCGGCGGCGCGTTCATGAACGAGGAAACCCGAAAGCGGGTCAAGGAAGGCGGCGTTTCGGTGTGGCTGAAAGCCGACATCAAGACGCTGGTCGCCCGGGTCAGCAAGCGCGACACCCGCCCGCTGCTGTCGAAGGGCGACCCGGAAACCATCCTGCGCGATCTGGCGGAGAAGCGGAATCCGTTCTATGCAGAGGCCGACATCCATGTGGAGAGTCACGACGGTCCGCACGAGGCGGTGGTGGAGGCGGTCGTCGAGGCGCTCAAAAACCGCCGGGCCGCATAGCAATGATCCATGAAAGCGTCACCGTCGGCCTGGGCGACAGGTCCTATGACATCATTGTCGGCACCGGCCTGATCGAGGCCGCCGGCGACCTGGTCGGCCCGTTCCTGCAGCGGCCCCGCACCTTCGTCGTCACCGACGAGAACGTCGCCGGCCTGCATCTCGACACGCTGCTGGGAGCGCTCGACGCCGGCGGCATCGAGGCGGGCGCGCATGTGCTGCCCGCCGGCGAGAAGACCAAGAGCTTCGCCCATCTGGAGGCGCTGATCGGCGCCATGCTCGACGCCCGGCTTGAGCGCCGCGACAAGGTGATCGCGCTGGGCGGCGGCGTCATCGGCGACCTCACCGGCTTCGCCGCCAGCATCCTGCGCCGGGGCATCGGCTTCATCCAGGCGCCGACCACGCTGCTGTCGCAGGTCGACAGCTCGGTGGGCGGCAAGACCGGCATCAACACCCGCCACGGCAAGAACCTGGTCGGTACCTTCCACCAGCCCAGCCTGGTGCTGGCGGACACCGGCGTGCTGGACACCCTGCCCCGCCGCGAGCTGGGCGCCGGCTATGCCGAGGTGCTGAAATACGGCCTGATCCGCGACGTCGCGTTCTTCGACTGGCTCGAGGAGCATGGCGCCGAGGTAATGGAAGGCGATCCGGACGCGCGCGCCTATGCGGTCGCCACCAGCTGCCGCGCCAAGGCCGAGGTGGTCGCCGCCGACGAATTCGAGACCGGCGACCGCGCCCTGCTCAATCTGGGCCACACCTTCGGCCACGCGCTCGAGGCCGAGACCGGCTATTCGGACCGGCTGCTGCACGGCGAAGGCGTCGCCATCGGCATGGTGCTGGCGTTCGAGCTGTCGGCGCGGCTGGGCCTGTGCGACCGGCAGGCGCCGGTGATGGTGCGCAATCACCTGCGGCGCCTGGGACTTCCATCCTCGCCCGCCGACATTCCCGGCGCGCGGATGGACGCGCGCACCCTGATCGGCCACATGGCCCAGGACAAGAAGGTGAAGGACGGCAGGATCACCTTCGTGCTCGCCCGCGGCATCGGCGAGGCGTTCCTGACCAGCGAGGTCGAGACCGGCGACGTCGAGGCCATGCTGAACGACGCGCTGCAAGCCGCCTGAGCCGATGTCTCCGGCCGCAGTCATCACCGTGCTGGCCATTCTCGTGCTGCTGGTGGTGTCGGCCTATTTCTCCGCCACCGAGACCGCGCTCAACGCCGCCTCGCGCCGCCGCATCCAGAAGCTGGCCCGCGACGGCAACCGGCGGGCGCAGTGCGTCGAGCGCCTGCAGAAGAACACCGAACGTCTCGCCGGCGCCATCCTGCTGGGCGACACGCTGGTGATCATCATGGCGACGGCGCTGGCGACCGGCCTGTTCGCCAGCTTCTGGGGTCCCTACGCGCTGCTGATCTCGGCGCCGCTGATCGCGGTGATGGTGATCCTGCTGGCCGAGGTGGTGCCCAAGACGCTGGTCGTGCGCCACGCCGACCGCGCGGCCCTCGCGCTGGCGCCCTCCATGGAATGGCTGGTCCGGCTGCTGTCGCCAGCCACCGTTTTCTGCCAGAAGCTGATGCGCGGCATGTTGCGGCTGTTCGGCCTGCGGATGGAAGCGAGCCAGCCGGTGCTGTCGGTCAACGACATGGTGCGCGGCGCCATCGACCAGCAGGACCGCAAGGACATCAAGACCCACCGCGACATGCTGGGCAGCGTGCTCGACCTCGACGAGCTGGAGGTTGGGGAAGTCATGGTTCATCGCCGCAACATGAAGATGATCGACGCGGCCATCGGCCCCGATGCCATCGTCGAGGAGGTCGTCGCCAGCCCCTACACGCGCATCCCGCTGTGGCGCGACAATCCGGAGAACATCGTCGGCATCCTCCACGCCAAGAACCTGATGCGGGCGCTGCGGCATCAGAAAGCGCCCCTCGCCATGGAGCAGATCGAGGCGACCTTGCTACCGACCTGGTTCGTGCCCGAGACCGCGAGCCTGCGCGAGCAGCTCAACGCCTTCCGCGCCCGCCGCTCCCACTTCGCGCTGGTGATCGACGAGTACGGCGTGCTCAAGGGACTGATCACCCTCGAGGACATCCTGGAGGAGATCGTCGGCGACATAGCCGACGAGCACGACCTCGCCGAAATCGCCATGCGCCCACAGGCCGACGGCAGGCTGGTGGTGGACGGCACCACCTCGATCCGCGACCTCAACCGCGCCATGGACTGGGACCTGTCGGACGCGCATGCGACCACCATCGCCGGCTACGTCATCCACGCGGCCCAGACCATTCCCGAGGCCGGCCAGGCCTTCAAGTTCGGCGGCTTCAAGTTCGAGGTGCTGCAGAAGCGCCGCAACCAGATCACGCTGCTGCGGATTACCGCGCCCGAACCAGTCGAGGCCGACTGATATGACCGCGCCGCCATGATCGCCGAAGTGTTCTCGATCATCGCGCCGGTCTTCCTGATCGCCGCGCTGGGCTTCGTCTGGGCCAAGCTGGAACAGCCCTTCGACACGCTGCTGGTGACGGCCCTGCTGGTCAATGTCACCTCGCCCTGCCTGATCTTCAGCCGCGTCGCGTCGCTGACCGAGCCGATCGCCACCTTCGGCGCCATCGCCGGTTTCGGGGCGCTGTCCATCGCCATCTTCGGCGCTAGCGGCTATGCCGCGGCGAAGATCCTGAAGCTGCCGGTGACGGCGACGGTCGCCCCGATCATGTTCCCCAATAACGGCAATATGGGCCTGGCACTGTGCCTGTTCGCGTTCGGCGAAGTCGGCGTGGGGTTGGGCATCGGCTACTTCATCGTCGCCGCCACCTCGCAATTCACCCTGGCGCCCTGGATCGCCTCGGGCCGGTTTTCGGCGCGGCAGATGCTGCGCTCGCCGGTGATCTACGCCTCGCTCGCCTCGCTGGTGTTTCTCGCCGGCTGGCTGCCGCTGCCCGAGTGGCTCTACAACACGACACGGCTGCTGGGCGACATCTCGATCCCCATGATGCTGATCACCCTGGGCGTTTCGCTGGCGCGGCTGAAGGTCGTCAGCCTGCGCAACAGCATCATCGTCTCGCTGCTGCGCCTCGGCATCGGCTTCGCCACCGGCGTCGGCATCGTTTGGGCGTTTTCGCTCTCGGGCGCCGCGGCCGGCGTGGTCGTCATCATGTGCAGCATGCCGCCGGCGGTCTTCAACTACCTGTTCGCCGCCCGTTACGGCGATCACGCCGAGGAAGTGGCTGGAACGGTCATCATCTCCACCGCGCTCTCCTTCGCCACGATGCCGCTGCTCCTGGCCTACGCGCTGGGGTGAGGTACCCAAATCCGCCGGAAAAAGGCCACAAATGCAGTTTTCGGCAAGGAAAGAGGTATCCGGGCGGTAATCCGACCGCTAACATCGGCCTCGGCCGGGCATTTGGGGAGCCGACCGACAGCCAAACGAAACGAGGAGTATCCGATGGGACCGTACCGCGACTTCTGGCCCATATATCTTGCCGCGCACCGCGGTGTGTGGACGCAGCGAATCCACCTGATCGCGTCCACCGTGGGGGCCATCGGGGTCTTCAGCGCGATCGGTCTCGGCGAGCCGCTGCTGGCGCCGGCCGGCATCCTGCTCGGACTGAGCATCGCCTTCTCGAGCCATTACCTGATCGAGGGCAACCATCCCACCATCGCCAAGAATCCGCTGTGGAGCGCCGTCGGCGACGTCCACATGTGCATCCTTCTGGTCACCGGCCGCCTGCCCGCCGAGATGAAGCGCCTGGGCTTCGATCGGCCGGTGCATGAGCGGTTCGTGTGGATGCGGGCGAAGAGGTGACGCCGACCGGCACAGCCGGACCGTAACCAGGGCTGGGTCGTTTGGGCCTGCCGGTACCCGGGTGGTGGATCAGTGCCCTCGCTATCAGCATGATAGTGGCGATTGTGCTTCCGCCCCTGATTGCCGCCGTTCGCGAACACCGCCACACGACGTGGATTTTCTTCCTGAGTATCTTCTCGTGGACGATCGTCGGTGGCCTGATCTTGTTGGTTTGGGCGCTGCTTCCCCTACGGCGCCCGCCGGGAGGCGGCGTCAGTTCCTACGATCCCCCGGCGCGCTGATGTCGAGCGACAGGGCGTGGACCGGGCCGGCCAGCTCCTCGGCCAGGATGTTGTAGACCAGCCGTTGCCTCGCGACGCGCATCATGCCCGCGAACTTTTCCGACGAGACGACCACATGGAAGTGGGTCTCGCCCTCCGGCCGGGCGCCGCGATGGCCCTTGTGCTTGTGGGATTCGTCGATCACCTCCAGCGCCGTCGGCGCCAGCGCCTCGGTCAGCTTCGTCCTGATACGTTCGGCTACGCTCATTCTTTCCGCCTTGCCCTTTCCTATCCGACTGGCCGCCACCATAATCCGGTGATGACCGACGCGCATCTCCATAGCTATGCCGCCCGTACGGGCACCGAAGGCCGCACCTGCGACTGGCCCGGCTGCGAGGAGCATGCGGAGCACCGGGCACCGAAGGGACGCGACAGGCTGGAGGAGTTCTTCTGGTTCTGCCTGCCGCATGCCCGCGAGTACAACCGGTCCTGGGACTATTTCGCCGGCATGAAGCAGAACGAGTACGACACCATGGTGCGATCGAGCGCCACCTGGGAGCGTCCCACCTGGCCGCTCGGCGCGCGCGGCAGCGACCGCGACGCCTGGGCGTTCATGGCCGCGAAGGAAGCGGTAGAGGCGTTCATGGACGATCCCGATCTGGGCGCGCGGACCCTGCACGAACCGGAGCGGATCACTACCCGGTCGCGGCTGAAACGCGCGGACCGGCAGGCTTTGGCGACCCTGGAACTGCCGGAGACAGCGTCGTTGCAAGACATCAAGAAACGCTTTAAGCAGTTGGTGAAGCGATACCATCCTGACGCCACGGGCCCGGCCAGCAAGCCCAGCCGCGCCATCGAAGAGCGTCTCCGTAATGTGATACAGGCCTATTCCCACCTGGTGGACAGCAGCCTGTACAAGGACAGTGTGGAAGAAAGTCGATGACGTCGGAAAACAACATGCCCGGACATAACGGGATGCCGGATACCAAGGTTTCTGTTCGGGAGGTCTTCGGGATCGACAGCGACATGACCGTGCCCGCGTTCTCGAGCGGCAACGAATACGTGCCGCCGCACGACGACGCCTACCTGTTCGATCCGGACACCACCCGCGTGATCCTCGCCGGCTTCGCCTTCAACCGCCGCGTCATGGTGCAGGGCTATCACGGCACCGGCAAGTCGACGCACATCGAGCAGGTCGCCTCGCGGCTGAACTGGCCGTGCGTGCGCGTCAATTTGGACAGCCACATCAGCCGCATCGACCTGATCGGCAAGGACGCCATCGTGCTGAAGGACGGCAAGCAGGTCACCGAGTTCCGCGAGGGCATCCTGCCCTGGGCGATCCAGAACCCGGTCGCACTGGTGTTCGACGAGTACGACGCCGGACGCCCCGACGTGATGTTCGTGATCCAGCGCGTGCTTGAGGTGGAAGGCCGGCTGACCCTGCTCGACCAGAACAAGGTGATCCACCCGCACCCGTCGTTCCGGCTGTTCTCGACCACCAACACCATCGGCCTCGGCGACACCACCGGCCTCTATCACGGCACCCAGCAGATCAACCAGGGCCAGATGGACCGCTGGAACATCGTCACCACGCTGAATTACCTGGCGCACGACGCCGAGGTGGGCATCGTGCTGGCCAAGGCGCCGACCTATTCCACCGCCGAGGGCCGCGACATCGTCAACCGCATGGTCCGCATCGCCGACCTGACCCGGGCGGGCTTCATGGCCGGCGACCTGTCGACCGTGATGTCGCCGCGTACCGTCATCACCTGGGCCCAGAACAACGAGATCTTCAAGGACCTCGCCTTCTCGTTCCGCGTGTCGTTCCTCAACAAGTGCGACGAGCTGGAACGGCCGCTGGTGGCCGAGTACTACCAGCGCGTGTTCGGCGTCGAGCTGCCGGAATCCGCCGTGGCCCAGGCCGCCGGTTCCGCCAAGAAGGTGGTCAACGCCTAAGGGAATCCGATGGCCGCTCCCGAAAGCCCCGTTGAACCGTTCAAGCGGGCCGTGGTCGGCGCGGCGCGGGCCATATCCGAGGACCGCGAGCTCGACCTCACCTTCAGCGCCCAGAACGCGCCCGGCCCCGGCCGCCTCCCGACACCGTCGCGCGACCTGACGGCCCGCGACGCGGCGCTGGTGCGCGGCGCCGCCGACGCCATCGCGCTGCGCATCAAGCACCACGACAAGGGCGTGCATTCCACCCTGCTGCCCGTGGGCGGTACGGCACGCGCCATCTTCGACGCCGCCGAGCAGGCACGAATCGAGGCGATCGGCACCAAGACCATGGACGGCGTCGCCCTGAACCTGGAAGCGGCGCTGGTCGAGCGGTCGCGCGTCAAGGGCTACGACCAGATTCACACCACCGACGACGTGCCGCTCGCCGACGTGGTGGGCTTCATGGTTCGCGAGCGTCTGACCGGCGCGGAGCCGCCCGAAGGGGCTCGCGAGATGGTCGACCTGCTGCGCGGCATGATCGAGTCCAAGGCGGGCAAGGACCTGGACGAGCTGGATGGATCGTTCGAGGACCAGAAGCGCTTCGCCCGCATCACCCGGCAGATCATCGCCGATCTCGACCTGGGCGACGAACTGGGCGACGACCGGGAGCAGGACGTCGACGGCGAGGAGCAGACCGAATCCCAGCAGATGCAGAAGGACGGGGACGCCGACAACTCGGAGGATTCCAGCCCCGACGGCAAGTCGGTGTCGGACGTGGAGATGCGCGAGCAGCTCACCGACGATGAATCGCTGGAGACGGTCACCATCGAGACCGAACAGCAGATGGACGGCGAGCAGGGCGACCAGGAGAACCAGGGCGAGGCGCCCTATCGCCCCGAGCACGGCCGCAACGACAAGCGCGACCGCGCCTACTCGACCTTCACCGAGGAATTCGACGAGGTCATCTCGGCCGAGGAACTTGCCGATCCCGAGGAACTGCACCGCCTGCGCACCCAGCTGGACCGCCAGCTCGACGCGCTGCAGGGCGCCGTCGCCAAGCTCGCCAACCGGCTGCAGCGGCGGCTGATGGCGCAGCAGAACCGGTCGTGGGAGTTCGACATCGAGGAAGGCATCCTCGACACCTCGCGGCTGCCGCGCATCATCATCGACCCGTACTACCCGCTGTCGTTCAAGCGCGAGAAGGATATGGACTTCCGCGACACGGTGGTGACGCTGCTGCTCGACAATTCGGGCTCCATGCGCGGCCGGCCGATCACCATCGCGGCGATTTGCGCCGACATCCTGGCGCGCACCCTGGAGCGCTGCCACGTGAAGGTCGAGATCCTGGGCTTCACCACCCGCGCGTGGAAGGGCGGCCAGTCCCGCGAGAAGTGGCTGGCCGGCGGCAAGCCCGCCAATCCGGGCCGTCTCAACGATTTGCGCCACGTGGTCTACAAGAACGCCGACGCGCCGTGGCGCCGGGCGCGCAAGAATCTGGGCCTGATGCTGAAGGAAGGCCTGCTGAAGGAGAACATCGACGGCGAGGCGCTGCTGTGGGCGCACAACCGCCTGCTCGGCCGGACCGAGAACCGCCGCGTGCTGATGGTGATCTCGGACGGCGCGCCGGTCGACGACTGCACCCTGTCGGCAAACCCGGCCAACTATCTGGAGCAGCACCTGCGCCACGTGGTGAACTGGATCGAGACCAAGTCGCCGGTGGAACTGATCGCCATCGGCATCGGCCACGACGTGACCCGCTACTACAAGCGCGCCGTCACCATCACCGACGCCGAGCAGCTCGGCGGCGCGATGACCGACCAGTTGGCCGCCCTGTTCGAGGAAGACGCCAAGGCCGCGAAAGGTGCGGGAACGCTGCGGAAATCGGCCTGAGCAGGATTTCAGCCGGCCCAGGCCGACAGACCTATTTCTTTACCAGCCAGGGCAACAGATCGGTATGGTGGCCGATCATTTTCCACGCGCCGTCCTCCATGCGGAAGACGTTCGTGGCGCGCAGCTCCACCTGCTGGGTCTCGCCGTTGATGGTGTTTTCGCCGACCTCGTAGTTGACCACGATCGCCATGTCGCCACTGGAGAGGACATGCATGTCCTTGACCTTGATCTCGCCGCCGAGCTTCAGGGCGGCCTGTTCCTGCCAGATCGGCTTCACCTTGTCCCAACCCACATGGATGCCGCCCGAAGGTCCGACATAAACCACGTCGTCCCGATGGGACCACACCGCCTCCATCGGCGCGACCTCGCCGACGAACATCTTGTTGAGGGCGGCATAGAAGCCCTCCGTCGCCTTCTGGACGGTATCCGTCTGCGCCGGCTTGAGATGATGATCGGCGACTGCCGCACCCGGAACAACGGCCACGGCCAGCAGACACAGAACGGACACGAGATAACTGATACGCATCGAACTCTCCCCCGATAAAAAGTGCCCGGCGGATGGATCCGCCAACAGGCACTGGCCCATGACACCACCGTGTCCGGCGGTGTCATCAATCACTTCTGAAACACGGTCCGATTAGAGCAGATACTCAAGGGGCTTGCTCCCCACAACCCAGGATTGCTCTCCCGATCGAGCCTATCGTCTAGCCCCGACCCGGGCAAGCCCCGAGTCTGGCGGCCCATATCCGTCAGACGGGCATGACGCCACCTCGCGGGGTCAGGCGAAACGGGCTATGGTCTCCGGCCAACCTCGGGAGGACGATGATGCTCAACAAGCATTTGAAACTGACGGCCGGCGGACTGGCCGTGGCCGCCGCCATCGGCGCGGCGGCACTGCTGTCTCCGGGCAACGCCCAGTCACCGGGCTCGCCGAATGCCGGTCTGGCGTTCTCCAACGGCTGGATTCCCGTCGGCATGAACACCACCGGCGACCCGGCCGTGCCCAGCGTCGCCTGGTTCTACAACCGCGACGACGGGCGGGTAGTGGTGTGCCGGCACGGCGCCGACGAGGCCAAGGCCGCGACGTGCTCGCCGGCGACGCGCCTGCCCTAGCCGGCTATGCCTTTAGGATGTTGTCGAGAAAGGCGGTCGTGCGCTCCCACGACAACTTCGCGTCTTCGGCGTCGTAGCGGGCGCTGGTGGGATTGGCGAAGGCGTGATCGGCCTCGTACCAATGGACCGTGGCCTGCTTGCCGGCCTCCTTCATGTTCGCCTCGAAGCTGTCGACCATGGGCTTGTCGATGAAGCCGTCCCTGGTGGCGAAATGGCCCATCACCGGCCCTTTCAGCTGCTTCAGGCGCTCGACGGAGTGGTCGACCTTGCCGTAATAGACCACCGTTGCATCGGTGCCGGCCTCGATGCCGGTTTCCATGGACCAGCCGCCGCCGAAGCACCAGCCGACCGAGCCCAGCTTGCCCGTGCCCTGCTTGTGTTCCCTCAGCCAATTCGCCCAGCTCACCAGCGTATCGGTCGCCTCCTCGGGCTTCACCTGGCTCATGTAGCCCCGCGCCTCCTCCTGGGTCTTGCCCAGCTTGCCGTCATAGAGGTCGACGGCGAGCGACAGGAAGCCCAGCCTGGCGAACTCGGCGGCCATGGTCCTGATCTGGTCGTTGAGGCCCCAGAACTCATGAATCAGGATCAGCGCCGGCGCGGGCGTCACCGCCGGAACGGCGAGGCTCGCATTCACGGTCCTGCCCGACGCCGTGGCGATGGTCTGCTCCGACGTGGTCGCGGCGGCCATCTCCGCCAGCGCGGGATTGGCGAGCACCGCCGCGAGCGGCAGCGCGGCGGCGGTCTTCAGCAGGTCGCGCCGGCGCGGCCCGGTCCTCTGGTCTGCACCCATTGGAAGCTCCTTCCCTTTTCCCCAAGCGGCTCCATAATAGCCGCCGCTTGATGCCGGCCACAAACGAGACCTTCCAGTGACCCCCATGCGACGCGCGTTCCTCGCTGCCGCCCTCGCCGCGGCATGCACCGCCCTTCCCGCCGCCGCCAAGGACGCCAAGACCAGGACGCCCGAGGTGCAGGCCGAGGCGCTGGTGTTCAATCCGGACAAGCCGTCGCAAACCCGGGTCGGCCGCCTGACATGGCTGGGCGGTTTGCGGCTCTGGTCGAAGCACTGGCTGTTCGGCGGCTTCTCGGCCCTGGAGATCAGCCCGGACGGCGCGTCTCTGATCAGCGCCAGCGACCGGGCGACCTGGTGGAGCGCCGCGCTGGTGCTGAACGACGGCATACCGGTCGGCATCGGCGAGAGCGCCTTTCACGACATGCCCGACGCCCATGGCCAGGCGCTGGAGCACGGCGAGGCCGATTCCGAGGGCCTGGCGACGGGCGCCGACGGGTCGGTCTACGTGTCGTTCGAGCGCGACCACCGCATCGTCCGCTTCGTGCCGCCGGATCCTGCCAATCCGAACACCTGGCACCAATCCCGGCCGGAGCCCCTGCCCTCGCCGCCGGAACTGACACAGGCGCCCAACAATGCCGGGCTGGAGGCGATCGCCTTCCTGAAGGACGGCACGCTGTTCGCGCTGACAGAAAGCCTGCCGGCCGAGCCCGGCTACAACCGGGGCTGGTTGATCCGGGGCGGCAAGTGGGAGCCGTTCGCCTATCGCCGCACCGAGCCGTTCGACCCGACCGACGCCGCGCTGCTGCCGAATGGCGACCTGCTGGTGCTGGAGCGCCGCTTCAGCATGCTCGGCGGCCTCGGCGCCCGGCTGTGCGCGATATCCGCCGCCGACCTGACGCCCGGCGCCAAGCTGGAATGCAGGACCGTCGCCGAGATGGCGCCGCCGCAATCCATCGACAACATGGAGGGCCTGGCGGTGCGGCGCAACGAGAAGGGCGAGACCATCGTCTACATCATCTCGGACGACAATTTCTCGCGCATCCAGCGCACGGTGCTGCTGGTGTTCCGGCTGGAGCCGGAGACGCCGGGTCCCTAGGCGCCGGGCGGGCGGCGCCGGTGCCAGTCGGTCGCCGACTGGAAGGCGCTGCCGGCCCGAAGCAACAGGGCCTCGTCGAAGTGCCGGCCCACCAGCTGCATGGCCAGGGGCAGGCCGTCATGGATGCCGGCAGGCATGGTGATGCTGGGACTGCCCGTGACGTTGAACGGCACGGTGTAGGAAAAGGCGCGGATCGCGGCCGCGAGATCGTGCCCCATCAGTTCCTCGATCTCGCCCGCCCGCGGCACCAGCATGGGCAGGGCCGGCACCAGCAGCAGATCGATGTCGTCGAACATCGCCCGCACCCGCGCCCTGACCAGATCGGCCACGTTGAGCGCGGCCGCCACGTCGATGCCGGTCGTCGCCTGGCCGACCTTCACCAGCCCGCCCAGACCTGGGCCGTACTCGGCCGCGCGGGACGGATAGGTGTCGCGGTGCGCGTCGCCGATGCCGGCGGACACCAGCGTGAACAGCCGGCTCCAGTCGGTATCGGGATAGGTGATCCGGCGGATGCGCGCGCCCCGGTCGCGCAGCACGTCGGCCGCGGCGTGAAGCGACCTGACCAGGTGCAGGTCGGCGTCGGCCTCGATCCTGGCCCAGTCGACGCCGATGGTGACGCCGCTGAGGCTGGAGCCGAGCAGCGCGGCGTAGTCCGGCACCGGCAAGGTGGACGCGGTTTCGTCGGCCGGGTCGGCGCCGGCGATCACGCCCAGCACGGCGGCAGCGTCGGCGGCACTACGCGCCATCGGACCGATGGTGTCGAGGAACTCCACCAGCGGGAAGACGCCGGCTCGGCTCACCCGGCCCCAGGTCGGCTTCAGCCCGGTGACGCCGTTGAAGGCGGATGGAATGCGGATGGAGCCGCCTGTGTCGGAGCCCAGCGCGGCGACGCACAGGCCGGCGGCCACGGCAACCCCGGACCCGCTCGAGGAGAAGCCGGCCGAACGGTCCGGGTTCCAGGGATTGAGCGGCGCCGGAATGCTGGGATGATGCGAATTCGTCGCGCCCTCGGTGGTCTTCAGCTTGCCCAGCACCACCGCGCCGGCCTGGCGCAGGCGGCGCAGCACGGTGCCGTCCGCCCGCGGCACGTGATCCGCCCGGATCGCCATGCCGGCCGCGGTGACCACGCCCCTGGAATCGATCAGGTCCTTCACCGCGACGGGAATGCCGTGGAGCGGACCACGGTCGAGGCCGGTCTCCAGCTCCAGGTCGGCCCGCGCCGCCTCCGCCAGCGCGCTGTCGGCCATCAGCCGGACATAGGCGCGGCACGTGCCGTCGAGCGCCTCGATCCGAGCAAGGAACGCGTGGGCGAGCTCGACGGAAGAGATGGCGCGGGCACGCAGGAGGCGCGCGAGTTCGGCTCCGCCGGCAAAGCAAAGATCGTCGTGCACGCTCATGGCAGTCTCCCCGGTTCCGACCCTGAACCTAGAAGCCGCCGCGCGGACGATCCACAAAACAATCGGGGCCCGCGTTCACACGCGGGCCCCGATAGAATGATTCCTATGGAAGCGGAGTGCTTAGGCGCTTTCGAGCTTCTTGCGCAGGCGACGCTTCAGCAGCTGCGCGCCTTCCGACAGCTCGTCGTTGCTGGCCTTCAGCAGGAACGAGTCCAGGCCACCGCGGTGCTCGACGGTGCGCAGGGCGTTGGCCGAGATGCGCAGGCGCACGGTCTCGTTGAGGCCGTCGCTGATCAGCGAGACGTGGCGCAGGTTCGGCAGGAACCGGCGGCGGCTCTTGTTGTTGGCGTGGCTGACGTTGTTGCCCGTCTGGACGCCCTTACCGGTGAGTTCGCATACTCGCGACATCGGTCTATCCTCTAGAAACGATTGCGGCGCACTTCCGCGCGCCGGACAGGGCGTGGTGTATAGGACAGCGCTTCCATGCCGTCAAGGCGGGAAAGCCGCCAAAATCTCAATCTGAACCCTGCCGGAACCGCTTCAGCAGCTTGTCGGCGGCGGCGCCCGGCGTGATGACGCCTTCCGCGACGTCGGTCTCGAATTTGTCGAGCCGCGCGGCGATAGCGGGCTCGGCGCGGAACGCCTCGATCAAGCCCTCGCGGATCTCGTTCCACATCCAGGCGCGGGCCTGGTCGGCGCGGCTGGCCTCCAGCTCGCCGGTGTCGAGCATGATGGTCTCGAAATTGGTCACCGCGTCCCAGACCTCGCCGATACCCTTGCCATTGAGCGCCGAGGTGAGCAACACATGGGGCTTCCAGTTGGCGCTGCGTGGCCGCATCAGGTGCAGCGCCGAGATCAGCTGGGTCCGGGCCATCTTCGCCGGCTGCTCGAGCGCGCCGTCGGCCTTGTTGACCACGATGAGGTCGGCCAGTTCCATGATGCCGCGCTTTATGCCCTGCAGGTCGTCGCCGCCGCCGGGCGACTGCAGCAGCACGAACATGTCGACCATGTCGGCGACCGCCGTCTCCGACTGGCCGACGCCCACGGTCTCGATCAGCACCACGTCGAAGCCGGCCGCTTCCACCAGCAGCATGGCCTCGCGGGTGCGGCGGGCGACGCCGCCCAGGGTAACCCCGGCGGGCGATGGGCGGATGAAGGCGTTGGGGTCGCGGGAGAGCTCTTCCATGCGGGTCTTGTCGCCCAGGATCGAGCCGCCCGAACGGGCCGAGGACGGATCGACCGCCAGCACCGCCACCTTGTGGCCAAGGCCGGTGACATGCTTGCCCAGCGCCTCGATGAAGGTCGACTTGCCGACGCCCGGCGCGCCCGACAGGCCGAGCCGGATCGCCCTGCCTGTGTCCGGCATGATCGCATCGAGCAGCTTCTGCGCTTCGGCGCGGTGGTCGGCGCGGGTCGACTCCACCAGCGTGATCGCCCGGGCGAGCGCCCGGCGCTCGCCGGCGCGCAGTTTTTCGATCAGGTCATCGGCTTTCATGGCGGCTGGATGCCACGAATGGAACGGGATGAAAAGCCGATTGTGGCAACGGAGACGCCTAGCCGATGCGCGCGAAGCGGGCCACGCCGGGAGGCGTCGTCGAAGGGGAAGGCTCGCCTTCCCGCCGCAGCACTTCCCGCATGGCGCCAACCGGATCGCCGCTGCCGCCGAACATCGCCTCCATGCTGCGGACGCAGAGCCCCACCTTCTCGTCGGCGAGGTCGTAGAACACCTGCTTGGCCTCGCGCCGGGTGCGGACCAGCTCGGCCCGGCGCAGCTCGGCGAGCTGCTGGCTGAGCGCCGGCTGCCCGATGCCGGTCGCCGCGTCGATCTCGCCCACCGTCCGCTCGCCACGCAACAGGCAGGACAGGATCATCAGCCGCTGCGGCTGGGCATAGATGCGCAGCCTTTCGGCCGCGGCGTCTGCAAGAGCGCGATGTTCGTAAATCGCCATCATTTCTTCTCCACCAGACGGCAGAACCAGTCGGGTCCCGCCGAGGCATCCGCGCTCGGCGGGGCGAGCACCGGTTGCCCCGGGCGCCAGCCTTCGGGCGTCAGGCAGGCTTCGTCCCGGGCAAGGCGCAGCGCGGCGGCCATCCGCAGCATCTCGTCCACCGAGCGGCCGACATTGTGCGGGTACCAGGTCATCGCGCGGATGATGCCCTCCGGGTCGATGAAGTAGCTGGCGCGGATCGCGGCGCTGTCGCCGGTGGTCTCGTCGATCATGCCGTAGGCCCGGCCGACGGCCATGCTCGGATCCTCGACGATGGGGAAGGCAATCTCGGTTCCGAACAGCTCCCGGATCGCCCGCGCCCAGGCCATGTGGGAATAGAGGCTGTCGACGGACAGGCCCAGCAGGGAAAACCCGAGCGCCTCGAAATCCGGCTGTGCCTTCGCCAGCGCGACGAACTCCGTGGTGCAGACCGGTGTGAAGTCCGCCGGATGGGAGAAGAACAGCAGCCAGCGTCCCCGATACGTCTCGAGATCGATGTCGCCCATGGTGCTGCGGGCCTGGAACAGGGGCGCCCGCTCGCCGATCCGCAGCGGGCGAACGCCGCCGGCCAAACTTGTCTTCACGTCCATTTCGCTGCCTTCCTCCATCGGATTCCGGTGCCACATCCCAAAACTTGACTCAACTCGGTTTCATATTTACATATATTATGTAATTTTGAAAACGAACAAGGCTCGACCTCCATGTCCGACAGCTCCCTGGAACTGGCCACCACTCAGATCCGCAATGCGCAGGCCTCGACGCCGATCATCAAGGCGTTCTTCGATCCGGCCACCTTCACGGTCACCTACGTCGTTCATGACAGCCGGACCATGCAGGCCGCGATCATCGACAGCGTGCTCGACTACGACCCGCATGCGGGCCGCCTGTCCCATGCGTCCGCCGAGGCGGTCGTCGACTATGTGAAACAGCGCGGGCTGACGGTGCAGTGGCTGCTGGAAACCCACGCCCATGCCGACCATCTCTCGGCCGCGCCCTACCTGCAGCGAAAGCTGGGCGGGAAGCTGGCCATCGGCGCGGAGATCGTCACCGTGCAGAACACCTTCGGCAAGGTGTTCAACGCCGGCACGGAGTTCGCGCGAGACGGCTCGGATTTCGACCACCTGTTCGCCGACGGCGACCGGTTCAGGATCGGCAACCTGGAAGCGATCGCCCTGCACGTCCCCGGTCATACGCCGGCCGACATGGCCTATGTGATCGGCAATGCGGCCTTCGTGGGCGACACCCTGTTCATGCCGGACTACGGCACCGCGCGGGCCGACTTCCCAGGCGGCGACGCCCGCCAGCTCTTCCGGTCGATCCGGCGGCTGCTGTCGCTGCCCGAGGACACGAGGCTGTTCATGTGCCACGACTACAAGGCGCCCGGGCGCGAGCACTTCGCCTGGGAAACCACGGTAGGCGAGGAACGCCGGGGCAACGTCCACGCCCATGACGGCATCTCCGAGGACGAATTCGTCGCCATGCGGACCTCACGCGACGCGACGCTCGACATGCCCCGCCTGATCCTGCCCTCTGTCCAGGTGAACATGCGCGGCGGCCACTTGCCGGCCGCCGAGGAAAACGGCGTCCGCTATCTGAAAATCCCGCTCGACGCCCTCTGACCGCAACGAGGAAGCGCCATGAAGATCAGGGAAATCACCCGCGACTTCCACGTCGGCCCCCAGCGTCGGCCGGAGGAGATGGCCGAAGCGCCGGCCAGTCCCTAACCGGCCGCGCCGGCCTTCTTTGCCTCTTCCCAGCCGGCGTCGCCCATGGGGCGGACGCGGGCGGCGTTGGCGGCGGCGTTCGGGTCGTTGGCCGTGCCGTCGCGGGCGCGGCCGACGATGCCCTGCACGATCGCCGCCAGCCGGAACAAATTGTAGGCCTTGTAGAAGTGCACGTTCTCCAGCGGCGGGCGCCCTGCCCGCTCGCAATAGCGCGCGACGTATTCGTCGAAGGACGGGATGCCCAGCGCCGCGAGGTCGACGCCGGCCAGGTTCGGACGGCCCGACTGCGGCCTGGGCGCGTACCATCCCAGCGTGTTGTAGGTCAGGTCGCCCAGCGGATGGCCCAGCGTGCTGATCTCCCAGTCGAGCACGGCCATGACCCTGGGCTCTGTCGGGTGGAACATGATGTTGTGGGGCGCGTAGTCGCCGTGGACGATGGTGGTCTCGTCGCCCGGCGGGATGTTGTTCGGCAGCCACTCCATCAGCTTGTTCATGGACTCGATGGTCTCGGTCTCCGAGGCCACGTACTGTTTCGACCAGCGCGAGATCTGCCGGGCGAAGTAGTTGCCGGGGCGGCCGTAATCCTCGAGGCCCAGCTTCACCGGGTCGTAGGAATGCAGCCTGGCCAGGGTCTCGTTCATGCTGTCGAACATCTTCGAACGGTCCGACTTGCCGACGTCGGGCATGCTCGGATCCCAGAACACGCGGCCGGGCATGAAGCTCATGATGTAGAATGGCGTGCCGGTGACCGTCTCGTCCTCGCACAGCACATAGGCGCGCGGCACCGGGAAGTCGGTCTGGTTGAGCGCCTTGATCACCCGGAACTCGCGGTCGACCGCATGGGCCGACGGCAGCAGCTTTCCCGGCGGCTTGCGGCGCATGACGTAGGAGCCGGACGGCGCGTCGAGCCGGTAGGTCGGATTGGACTGGCCACCGGCGAACTGGCCCACGGTCAGCGGGCCACGGAAGCCCTCGACATGCTCCTCCATGTAGCGCTCCAGCTTCTTCGCATCGAAGCGGTGGCGCTCGGCGACGTCGACGGTCTCGCCCTGGGACACCTTCATTTCGCTCATCGTCTCAATCTCCAGTTCAGGCGAATGCCGCGAACAGTTCCTCGGCGGCCTTGACCATGCCGCCCGATACCGAGGACGGCACCAGGATGGGGGTTGTAATACCCGCTTCGCGCCACGCCTGCACGCCTTCCCTCACCTCGGCCGCGCTGCCGAACAGGGTGACGTCGGCCAGCCATCGGTCGCCGGCGATCTTCGCGATCTCCTCGCCCCTGCCGTCGGCCAGCGCCTTCTCAACGGCCGCCATCTCGGCCTCGTATCCCGCCGCCTTCCAGTAGTTCCGGTAGTTGGGCAGGGTCAGGTACATGCGCAGGGTGCGGCGGTGGATTTCCCTGGCCGCTTCCTTGTCCTCGGAAATGACGGTCGGGATCATCACCGCCGTGGTGAAGCCCGCCGCCTTCGCGGATGGGGGAATTTCCGCGAGCTGTGTGGGCGTATAGCTGCGCGCCGCATTGGCCCAGACGGCGCCCTGCGCCACCTCGGCCGCGAGCGCCAGCATCTTCGAGCGCAGGGTGGCAAGGATAACCGGCGGCAGCGGCCCCGAATCCTTCTCGGCGGCGCGCATGGCCGCCACGTAGTCGCGCATGTCGGAGACCGGCTGGTTGCGGTTCTCGACGCCGTACTGCACCCGCGACACCTCGTGGCTGACGCCGATGCCGAGCCGGAAGCGGCCATTGCCGATCTCGTGCAGGTAGTTGCCGATACGGGCCATCTCGCGCGGGTTGATGTAGTAGATCGGCTGGATCGAGGTCGCCACCTCGATGGTCGAGGTCGCCTCCAGCACCGACTGGCAGAACTGCAGCGCGGCGGCGAGGCTGGGCACGTAGATGCCCGAGAAGCCGCGCTTCTCGGCCTCCCGGCACAGTTCGATCATCTTGCCGCGCCGCCCCGGCGTGGCGACGAGCGTGATCGCCGGCATCTGGGTCATGAAACTCTCCCCCGTTTTGACGGAGCGGCTACAACGCCCCTCACCCTAACCCTCTCCCAAGGGGAGAGGGGACGCCGCCAGAGCCCTGTCCCCTTGGGAGAGGGAGGGCCCCGCGAAGCGGGAGGGTGAGGGGCGTTCTCTCCGCCCCTCAGGCTCAGACGTGCTCCACTTCCCGCTCGATCACGTCGGCATAGCGCGACAGCGCCTCGGCGCGCTTGGCCGGGATGTGCTGGGTCGGGAACATGCCGTTGATGCCGTTGTACTCGCGCAGCACCTGGCGGGCGACGGTGACCTTGTGCACCTCGGTCGGGCCGTCGGCGAGCCCCATGTGGAAGCTCTCGGTGATCAGGTACGAGAACGGCATCTCGCCCGACACGCCGAGCGAGCCGTGCACCTGCAGGGCGCGGGCGGCGACGTCGTGCAGGACGCGCGGCATCATCGCCTTCACGGCGGCGATGTCCTTGCGGACCTTCATGTAGTCCTTGTACCGGTCGATCTTCCAGGCGGTCTGCAGCACCAGCAGGCGGAAGGTCTGGATGTCGGTCCAGGAGTCCGAGATCTTCTCCTGCACCATCTGCTTGCTGGCCAGCAGCTCGCCCTGGGTCTCGCGCGACAGGGCGCGCTCGCACATCATGTCGAAGGCGAGCTGGGCCTTGCCGATGGTGCGCATGGCATGGTGGATGCGGCCGCCGCCGAGACGGGTCTGCGCCACCGCGAAGGCCTGGCCGCGCTCACCGAGGAGATTCTCCTTCGGCACACGCACATTCTCGTAGCGGATATAGGCGTGGGTGCCCTCCTCCTCGCCGCCGATGCCGACATTGCGGATGATGTTGACGCCGGGCGTGTCCTTGGGCACCAGGATCATGGACATCCGCTCGTAGGGCTTCGCCTCGGGATCGGTCACCACCATGACGATCAGGAACTCGGCGTAGCGGGCGTTGGACGAGAACCATTTCTCGCCGTTGATCACCCACTCGTTGCCGTCCAGCACCGCCTTGGTCTGGAACACCTTGGGATCGGCGCCGCCCTGCGGCTCGGTCATGGAATAGCAGGAGACGATGTCGTTGTTGAGCAGCGGCTCCAGGTACCTCTTCTTCTGCTCGGGCGTGCCGAAATGGGCGAGGATCTCCGAATTGCCGGTATCGGGCGCCTGCGCGCCGAAGACGATCGGCGCGAACTTGGCGCGGCCGAGGATCTCGTTCATCACGCCCAGCTTCACCTGGCCGTAGCCGGGACCGCCAAGGTCCGGGCCGAGATGGCAGGCCCACAGCTTGCGCTTCTTGACCTCGGCTTGCAGCGGCTTGATCAGCTTGTTGCGCAGCGGATCCTTCATGTCGTTCGGATGCTTGATCACGTGCTCGAGCGGCTCGACCTCGTTCTTCACGAAGTCGGCGATCCAGTCGAGTTCCTTCTGGAATGCCGGATCGGTCTCAAATTCCCATGCCATCTGGTCTTCTCCCTGAGGGCGTCCGCCGTCGGACACCGCCGTTTCCCCAATAAAGTCGCGCCCGACTGTACGCCGGGCGCGAGGGGGATTGCCAGTGCTTGTTACTGACCGGAACGGTCAGACAAGGCCTACGCCTTCAGGTAGCTGTCGAGCGTCTTGTGCAGCCGGCGGACGCGGATTTCCTGGTAGTTGCCCAGGGTCTGGCCGCGCTTGGTGGCCGCCTTGAAGCCCTTCTGCTGCATCTCGAGGTTGCCGGTGTCCTGGTCGTAGACATGGCCGAGGAAGGGGCCGATGCCCGGCACGGTCTCGTACGACGTGCCGATGTCGATCTTGTAGGGCTCGGGCGCCTCGGGACGCTCCTGGCCGGGCGCCAGTTCCTCGAGGAAGAGGAGGTCGAAGATGGCGCTGTCCGGGTCCATGCCGTTGGGCCGGAACCGGTAGACCATGGGCAGCGAGACGCCGGGGAACAGGAACATGTTGGGGAACAGGTGGTACTCGATCGAGTCCAGCATCTCGCTGTCCGAGCGCTTCGACAGGTCGATGCCGCGGTCCTCGCCCAGGGTCTTGCGGAAGTGGGCGGCGAGGAACGCGCGGGCGGTCATGCCGTCAGGCACCCTGGTGCCTTCGGGGAGCATGCCCATCGTGTCGAGGATTTCCTGCTGGGTCTGCGGCTTGGTGAAGCTCGGGTCGGGATAGCCGAAGGTGTGGAAGAACCGGGTCACCCGCTCGCTGAAGATGTCGTACTGGGCGTTGAGGTTGGCCGAGAACGGCATGGCGTGATGGTGCGTCTCCAGGCTGTGATAGGCCTCGACGAACGCCTCCTGCGACGCCTTCCAGTTGGCCGGCAGGATCTTCTGGATGTGCAGCCGGACGTAGCGGTTGTCGAGCGGCCAGTTGGCGAAGTGCTCGGCGAGCGGCCCAAGCCACTCCTCGAGCGGCATGGCGTCCGGGTCCATGTTGATGAAATAGAAGCCGCCCCATTTGGCGATCTTCACCTCGGGCAGCCGGAACTCCTCGTCGGTGACCTTGGGGAAGTCCCAGCGGCAGGGGATCTCCTTCAGCGAACCGTCGAGGTTCCAGGTCCAGCCGTGGAACGGGCAACGGAAATGGGGCACGTTGCCGACGCTGTCGGACGGCCGCAGCTGGGTGCCGCGGTGCAGGCAGGAATTGACATAGGCCTTCACCTCGTCCGGCGCGACGCGGGTCACGAGGATGGAATACGGGCCGATGTCGTAGGTGTAATAGTCGCCCACCTCGGGGATGTGCTCGTCGCGGCAGGCCCACTGCCAGACCTTCGGCCACATCTTCCTCATCTCGAGGTCGAAGAAGTCCTGCGACACGTAGCGGTCGAAGTCGATGTCCTCGTCGCCCATGTAGACGTAGTTCTCGGCGAGCAGCTGCGCCGGCAGCTCCCAGCCGTCGGACAGCACCAGCTCCCTGGTGCTCGGGCCCGGGCAGCGGGCCTCGCCCGGCTTCATGTTCGGCTGCGGATCATAGATGTTCATCGGTCTTCCCCGTGATGGTGTCAGCGGCAGGCGCCCAACCCCAGGGCGCGCCGGTCAAGGCGAACGCTAACATAATGGTCAGTCCGAGACAAAGACCGAGGACGGCGCTGGATCGGCCGGGCCCGCCTGCCCATAATGCGCGCGGCCACAAGGAGAACGAGAGAATGGACCTGAGCGCGACGACCAAGGAAGCGATCTTTCTGGGCGCCATCGCCCTGATCGTGCTGGTCGCCCTGTGGGATCACTTCAACCGCCGCCGCAAGCAGCGGGCGGAACAGCCGGTCGAGGACGCGGCGGACACCGGGCCGTACAACATCTATACGCGGGCATTCGACCTGGAGCTGCGCGGCGAGGAGGTGGGCCAGCGGCTGCAGGACGCGAGCGACGACGTCTTCAAGGGCAGGTTCGACTGGGGCGGCAAGGGCTGGCAGCAGCGCGTCGAGAACGCCAAGCGCTGGCTGGCCGATCATCCGCAGGCCGGGGACATGCCGCACCGTTTCGCGGCGGCGCTGAGGGCGGGCGGCATCGCCGATCCCGCCGAGGTCGCGGTCACCATCCTGGTCGACCAGTCGGCGTCCATGAAGGGCGATCCCATGTCCGCCGTGTTCGCCGCGGTCGCGGGGGTGGAGGCGGCGATGAGCCGGGCCGGCGCGCGGGTGGAGGTGCTCGGTTTCTCGACCGCGGGATGGGACGGCGGCTTCGCCCGCAAGAAGTGGCTGGCCGACGGGCGGCCGCCGCGCCCGGGACGGCTCTCCGCCCTGCTCCACATCGTCTACAAGGACCACGCCGAGGCCGACTGGAAGCGCGCCTCGCGCGAAGCGATGCTGCACCCGGACATCCTGCGCGAGAACATCGACGGCGAGGCGCTGGAGTGGGCCGCCGGCCGGCTGCGCGCCGTCGCCGCGCGGACCCGCGTTCTGCTGTTGGTCTCCGACGGCCCGGCGGTCGACGACACCACGGTGATGCACAACGGCAAGGCCTATCTGGATCGGCATCTGGCGACGGTGATCGGGGCGATCGAGGCGGCGGGCGACATCAGGCTCGGCGCCCTCGGCGTCAATTACGACACCGGCAAGCACTACCGCGTCAGCCGCACCGGCAAGCTGGGATCCCTGCCGGAGGAGCTGCTCGCGCTGGCCTGCGATCTCGTCTCGGCCGAACGGCGGGAGAACGTGGCGGCCTGAGGCCGATCGGGGCGGAAAGGGCTGGCAGCCCCGATCCGGCCATGACACTCTCGGCGAAGAAAAACGGGAGAACGTCATGGAATTCGGGCTGATGTCGCTGGGCGACCATTTGCCGACCCCGGCGACCGGACGGCGCATGACCACCCAGGCCGAGCGGTTCCGCGAGATCGTCGACTACCTGGTGATGGCGGAGCAGCTTGGTTTCCATGCCGTCCATCTCGGCGAGCATCATTTCAGCCACTACGTCGTCTCGGCGCCGCAGATGGTGCTGGCGGCGGTGGCCGAGCATACCAAGAAGGTGAAGCTGTCGACGGGCGTGACCCTGCTGCCCCACCACGACGCCGTCCGCATCGCCGAGGATTTCGCGACGCTCGACGTGCTGTCGAACGGCCGCGCCGAAGTGGTGATCGGCCGCGGCGTGTTCCCGCACACCTACCGGCACATGGGCCAGGACATCGAGCAGTCCCGCGCCATGACCGACGAGGGCCTCGACCTGCTGCGCCTGTTGTGGACCGGGGAGAATATCTCGTGGCGCGGCAATTTCCGCGCGCCGCTGGAGAACGTCACCCAGCATCCGCGACCGGTGCAGCAGCCGCATCCGGACATCTACCTGTCGGGCAGTTCGCCCGATGCGGTCGACATGGCGGCGGCGAAGGGACTGCCCATCGCCATCGCCGTGGTCTCGACCGGTTTCGCCAATATGCGCGACCTGATCGCCCGCTATCGTGAACAGTACCGTGCCTCGGGGAACGATACGCGAAACATGAAGGTGGCGATCAGCTTCCACTGCCATGTGGACCGCGACGGCGCCAGGGCGCGCGACTATTTCGGGCCGCATCAGTTCGGCTACCTGAATTGGGTGTTGAGCGAGATCGGCGTCGCCGGCCGGCAGTTCCCGCCGACCCACATGACACTCGGCAATCCGGACTGCATCGCCATCGCCGGCAGCCCCGCTCAGGTGATCGACGACATGAGCCGCTGGATCGAGGCAGCGGGCGGTGTCGACCGGCTGATCATCCAGTCCGACCAGGGCGGCATGCCCGCCGACCGTGTGCGCGCCTCGGTCGAGCTGTTCGCCGCCGAGGTAATGCCGGTGCTGGCGCGGCAGGCGCAGACGGTCGCGGCCTGACCGGAACGGCCCCGAGAAACCAGCAGATGCGGATGCCCGACACCACGATCACGCTCCGGCTGACCATCGGCGACCCGGTCCCCGGCGTCACCTACAGCCTCCAGGACGCGAAGAGCAAGCCAGTGGGACCCGTGGTCGCCAGCGACGCGCCACTGACGTTCGACGTGCCCATCCGGGTCGCGTCCGGTCCCCGGTTCCTGGGCGACTTCGTCCGCCGCGCAGGTCCGGAACGGCGCTTCGTCTACATCGCGATCGGCGGGCAAGCGGGCGACCTTGCGTCGGTGTGGAGCCGGCGGGTGAAGGTCGACATTCACGACCTGCCTGCCGCGCTCCTCGAAGAGGCGCTTGCCGGCAAGGTGCTGGAATGCCGGCTGCCGGGCCGCGCCAAGGATGGCGGGCCTGCCTGCGCCACGCTAAAGCCGCTGGGCGGATGGCGCGTGGCGCCATAGGGTGGAACGGCGAGCCGGAAGGGGAGCCGAAACTCCCCTTCCCCTTGTCAGCCGACTTCCAGCACCGCGTCCATGCGGATCGGACGGGACAGGTTGAAGTAGTTGGGCGAGGTCTTCATCACGGTCTCGTGGATCGCCTGGAACTGCTCCGGCGTGCCGTCGCCCTTGATGCGGACGGTGTAGCGGATGGTCTCGTAGCCGGCCGGCACGTCCGGGTCGATGCCGAGGAAGCCGCGCAGGTCGAGCTGGCCGTCGGTTTCGATCTCGACGCTGTCGAGCCGGAGTCCGTGAACCGAGGCGCCGGCCGCATAGCCCACCATCATGCAGGCGTTGAGCGCCGCCATCAGCATCTCCTGCGGATTGGGGGCGGTGTTGGTGCCGAGCAGCTCCAGCGGCTCGTCGACCCGCATGGCGAACCGGCGCGGCACCGTCTGGCCGCCGATGGAGTAGGATTCGACGACGGACTCGCTCAGCGTCTGGCCCTTCCAGGCCGACTTGACGTTGAAGGCGACAATGCCCTTGGCCGGATCCCTGGTCACTTCGGCGACGACGCCGCCCAGGGCGTCCACGTCGATGCCGTTGATCACGGTGTTCTGCTTCAGTGCTGCGTTCTGCATTTCTCTCTCCTGTGTGCTTCGGTTGTCGTGCCGGATTTCAGCAAAAGGCCGGGGCGACGGTCTCCACGCGGGTGCGCAGGGCCGGGTCCATGGCCTCGAGCGACGCGAGGAAGTTGGGGTGGGTCATGCCGCTGCCGAGGAAGGTCCAGCGCATGGCCTGGTGCTGCACCTCGAGGGCACGGGCGCGCTCGTCGCCCGACATCAGGCAGCCGGTGGCCTTCTGCAGGGCGTCGAGGTCGAACTCGACCTGCTGCCTGAGACCGCCGTCGAGCATGGCGCCGATGGCGAGGTAGCCGTCGACGGCCTGACTCAGCGACACCGCGTCGCGGCCCTCGGCCAGCGCCTCGACCATCAGCGTGTCGAGCTTGGCGTGCTGCGCCTCTTCCATCCAGTGGTGCTTCAGCAGGCTCTTGAACTGGGGACAAAGGTCGCGGTCGTCCTTGACGCTGCCGACGTAATGAGCCTGGGTCATCCATTCGAGCTGCAGGATGACCAGCGCCACCGACAGCGGGTCGTTCGCCAGCACCGCCTGGGCGATCTGCTCGGGCGGACCGATCACCTCCACCGGCGTCCCGAAGCGCTGGAGGAAATCCTCACGGAAGCGCTGGAACAGATGGATGTGCTTGGCCTCCTCGGTGGCGAACTGGAGGAAGGCGCGCAGGCGGTACATGTCGCCGACCAGCTGCGGCCGGGCATGGTCCAGCACGAAGGGCAGGATGAACTCCTCGACCAGGCCGAAGAGGTAAAGATAGTTGTGGCCGCGCAGCTGGTTGAGCACCAGCCGCTCGTGAGGCGACAGGAAGTCCAGCCCGTCGGTGCGGGCGAAGGTTTCCGGCAGGAAGGGACGGGAGAAATCGAGCGCCTTGTCGCCGCCGATCAGGTCCTCGACCCGCCAGTGAACACGCTCGGACGCAGCCAGCGTGTCCTTGAAGTTGAACTGGAACGTCATGATGATCTCCTGTGGTATCTTTTTCCCGTTTTCGCCCTGCCCGCCGTTCGGAGACGCTGCCTGACGATGCGAGGGACCATAGCTTCGGCCTCGGGCCCGCCACCATGACCGGGCCGCCGGATTCATTTGCCGATCCGCCGGAAGTGCCGGCGGAGGTGCTTTCCGAGATGCTGCGGGTGCTGCGCCTGACGGGCTCGGTGTTCCTGAACGGACACTTTTCCGAGCCCTTCGGCGTGGTCAGCCCCAGGCGGTGGGACGCCAGCGCGCCGCTGGCGCATCTGCGGCACATGAGCCTGTTCCACCTGATCGTGGCGGGAGACTGCACCATCACCGGAGAGGACGGCACCAGCTGGGAAACCAGCGCCGGCGACATCGTGCTGATGCCCAACGCCATCGAGCACACGCTGTGGCGCGGCCTTCCCGACCGGTTTGTCCCAGGCCCGGAACTGATCAGCGAGGGGCCGATCAAGGGCGTGTCGATGGTCCGTCACGGCGGCGACGGGCCGGACACGCGGATCGTCTGCGGATTCCTCGAATCCGCCGAGCTGGTGGCGGCGCCCCTGTTCCGGACCCTGCCATCGACGCTGATCGAACGGACCCGCGACAATCCGGTGGCCGGCATGCTGGCCTCGACGGCGGGCGAAATCCTGCGCCAGCTCGACGAGGCGCGTCCCGGCGCCGAGCTGCTGCTGGGCCGCTTGATGGAAATGCTGTTCGTCGAGGTGCTGCGGCGCCATGCGGCCAGCCTGCCCAGCGGCACAGTCGGCATGCTGGCGGCGCTGCGCGATCCGCTGGTGGCGCGCGCGCTCAAGCACCTGCACGCCGATCCGGCCCGCCACTGGACCGTCGACGAACTGGCGCGGGAGGCGGGCAGCTCCAGGACGGTGATCGCCGAGCGCTTCAACGCCCTGCTCGGCAAGCCGCCCATCGAATACGTCACCGGCTGGCGCATCCAGACCGCCGCCGACCGTCTTCGCAGCACCGGCGAGTCGCTCGCCCAGGTCGCCGAGTTCATCGGCTACGACAGCGAGGCCTCGTTCAGCCGCGCCTTCAAACGCACAATGGGCATCAGCCCGGGCGCCTGGCGCGCGGCGAGCTGAGGCATGGGCCACGAAGCAGCCTTGTCACAGGACCGGGACAACGATGAACGGGGCGTTGCGTGCGAGTCATACTGAAGTCGGGACTGATCGCCCTCTCTGCTGAAACCGAAGACGACAGGGCAATGCTGGCCAATTGGCTGCCCAACGCCACCGGCCACGTCTTCCATCTTTCGGACGGCGGAGAGCGAGGGCTGGTGCTGCGCGATCTCGGCCCGCGCGAGGATGCCTGCGCCGAACCGATCAATGTGGTCTACGACAAAAATGATCGCTGGCAGCCGATCAGCAATCTCGCTCACACGCCATTCGAGCTGGACGGACGCCTCTACGCCAGCATCGAGGGCTTCTGGCAGGGGCTCAAATTCGCGTCGGCGCAGGATCGCGAACGCATCGCGGCGCTCTGGGGACAGCAAGCAAAGGCCGCGGGATGGAGCGCACCGGCCGAGATGCAATTCATCTATGAAGGCGAGACCATCGACGTGGGGCGCCATCGTCATTGGCGTTTGATGGCTCGCGCATGCCGGGCGAAGTTCCTGCAGAATGCAGAAGCACGGCAGGCCCTGGAAGCAACGGGCGACAGGCCGCTGACCCACCGGGTGCGAAAAGACAGCCAGACGATCCCCGGCGTCGTCATGGCCGACATCTGGATGCGGGTTCGGCAAAGTCTCAGACGGGTTCCGACGGAAGAAAATCCGTCTGAACCGGCGCCATGAACCCGTTCCTGCTCGGCATCCTGCTGATGATCGCGACCTGTGCCGTGTGGGGGCTGGCGTTCGTGGCGCCGATCGCGCTGCCGAACGCTTCGGCCATCGAGGTGACGCTGGGGCGCACCGTCGCCTACGGACTGATCTCGCTGATGCTGTTCGACCTGCGCCGGGCGATCCGGCTGCCGCCCGGGGTGCTCGGCCGGGCGGTGGTCTACGCGCTCGCCGGCAATGTGCTCTATTACTTCCTGCTGGTGATCGGCATGCAGTGGGCCGGCGCGTCCATGGGCGTGCTGATCATCGGCATGGCGCCGGTCACCGTGACCGTGGCCGGGCGGCTGCAGCGGGGGATCGGCGCACTCAGGCCCATCGCGTTCCCGCTGGCGCTGTTCTGCGTCGGGCTGGTGCTGGCGAATACGGCGAAGACCGACTTCTCCGGCGCCTCCTCGGACCTGGCGCCGCTGGGCATGGCCGCCATCTTCCTCGCCCTGGTGATGTGGACCTGGTACGCGGTGGTCAACGCCCGCTTCCTGCAGGAGACCCATCTGGTGACGCCGCAGGAGTGGAGCTCGGTGGTGGGACTGGTGTCGCTGGCCGCCGCCGTCGTCGCCCTGCCGGTCGCCTGGGGCGCGGGCCTGGCGCGCACGCCGGAGGAGATCGAGGGCGGCGAGCTGGCCATGCTGGCACTGTGGAGCGTGCTGCTGGGCGGCGGCTCGACATGGCTCGGCACGGTGCTGTTCAACATGGCCTCGAAGGTGCTCGACCTGACCATCCTGGGCCAGATGATCATCTTCGAGGCGGTGTTCGGCATGCTCTACGTGTTCATCGCCATCGGCGAGGTGCCGACGCCGCAGGAATTCGCCGGCATCTCGATCGCGCTGTTCGCGGTATGGCTGTCGATCCGGCGGCTCTACGAGCCCGAGCCCAGGCGGACGTGACACTTCCCCGGAAAGAAGAGGTTCATTGCGGAACAAGGGGTTGATCTGGTGATCGGTCTGGTTGCTCAGCACCTTTCGTGGGGCAGGACATAACTTTCACCGAGCGATCTGCATCAAATCCTGATTCTCACCAATCTGTGATTAACCAAAGAAGAAGCCGCCCGGCATCGCGACCGGGCGGCTCCGTTTCTCGAGCCGGCTTTGGCGAACGCCTCAGCCGTGCAGGTCGTAGCGGTCCAGCTCCATGACCTTGGACCAGGCGTCGGCGAAGTCCTGTGCGAACTTCTGCTTCGCGTCGGCGCTGCCATAGACCTCGGCGAGCGCGCGCAGCTGGGCGTGCGAGCCGAAGATCAGGTCGACGCGGGTGCCCGTCCAGCGCAGGTCGCCGGACTTGCGGTCGCGGCCCTCATAGACCCCTTCCATGCCGCCCGACGGCGACCACACGGTCGCCATGCTGAGCAGGTTGACGAAGAAGTCGTTGGTCAGGGTCTCCGGCCGGTCGGTGAAGACGCCATGGGTCGACTGGCCCACATTGCCGCCCAGCACGCGCAGGCCGCCGACGAGCACGGTCATCTCCGGCGCCGACAGGGTGAGGAGCTGCGCCCGGTCGACCAGCGCTTCCTCGGGAGCCATGAACTGCTTGCCGCTGAGGTAGTTGCGGAAGCCGTCGGCGCGCGGCTCCAACGCGGCGAACGAGTCCGCGTCGGTCTGTTCGGCCGTGGCGTCCATACGGCCCGGTGTGAAGCGCACCTTGACGTCGACGCCGGCATCCTTGGCGGCCTTCTCGACCGCGGCGCTGCCGCCGAGGACGATCAGGTCGGCGAGCGACACTTTCTTGCCGCCCGAAGCCGAAGCGTTGAACTCCTGCTGGATCGCCTCGAGCTTGCCCAGAACGCTCGCGAGTTGCGCGGGCTCGTTGGCCTCCCAGTCCTTCTGCGGCGCGAGACGGATGCGCGCGCCGTTGGCACCGCCTCGCTTGTCCGAGCCGCGGAAGGTCGAGGCCGAGGCCCAAGCCGTCGAGACCAGCGCCGAGACCGACAGGCCCGAACCCAGGATCTTCGACTTCAGGGCGGCGATGTCCTGCTCGCCGATCAGCGGATGATCGACGGCCGGAATCGGATCCTGCCAGATCAGCGTCTCCTTGGGGACCTGCGGGCCCAGATAGCGCTGGATCGGGCCCATGTCGCGGTGGGTCAGCTTGAACCAGGCCCGGGCGAACGCATCGGCGAACTGGTCCGGATTCTCGAGGAAGCGCCGCGAGATCTTCTCGTAGGCCGGGTCGAAGCGCAGCGACAGGTCTGTCGTGAGCATCGTCGGCACCCGCTTCTTCGACGGATCGAACGGATCCGGGATGATCGGGTCGGCGTTCTTCGCCCGCCATTGCTGGGCACCCGCCGGGCTCTTCTCCAGTTCCCATTCGAAGCCGAACAGGTTCTCGAAGAAATTGTTGCTCCACCTTGTGGGCGACTTGGTCCAGATGACCTCGGGACCGCCGGTAATGGCGTCGGCGCCGATTCCGGTGCCGTGCCCGCTGCGCCAGCCGAGGCCCTGGTCCTCGATCAGCGCCGCTTCCGGCTCGGGACCCATGAACGACGGATCGCCGGCGCCGTGGGTCTTGCCGAAGGTGTGGCCGCCGGCGATGAGCGCGACGGTCTCCTCGTCGTTCATGGCCATGCGGGCGAAGGTCTCGCGGATGTCACGGGCCGCGGCGACCGGGTCGGGATTGCCGTTCGGTCCTTCCGGGTTGACGTAGATCAGACCCATCTGCACCGCGCCGAGCGGGTTGTCGAGTTGGCGCTCGCCGCTGTAGCGCGAGTCGCCCAGCCAGGTGCCCTCGGGGCCCCAGTAGAGCTCTTCCGGTTCCCACACGTCGGCGCGGCCGCCGGCGAAGCCGAAGGTCTTGAAGCCCATGTCCTCGAGGGCGACGTTGCCGACGAGCACGAACAAATCGGCCCAGGACAGCTTGCTGCCGTATTTCTGCTTGATCGGCCACAGCAGGCGGCGCGCCTTGTCCAGATTGGTGTTGTCCGGCCAGCTGTTGAGCGGCGCGAAGCGCTGCTGGCCCGCTCCGGCGCCGCCGCGGCCGTCCGCGATGCGGTAGGTACCGGCGGCGTGCCACGCCAGCCGGATGAAGAGGCCGCCATAATGGCCGAAATCCGCCGGCCACCAGTCCTGCGAGTCGGTCATCAGGGCATGCAGGTCCTTGATCACCGCATCGAGGTCGAGGCTCTTGAACGCCTTGGCATAGTCGAAGTCCGCGCCCATCGGATCGGACTCAGGATGATTCCGATGCAGAACCTGGATATTGAGCGTATCCGGCCACCAGTCGCGGTTGGTATGGCCACGCTTGCCGCCCCCCATGGGGCATTTGGATTCGGTCGACATGAGTCCTCTCCGTTTGCAGTCGCTATCCCGACGCAAAGGTTAGACCCAGCCCGACGCTCAGGGCAAACGCTTTTTAGAACGTTTATAAACTTGCAACAGAACGATGGCGATGATTGCCGATCAGGCTGCCCTGGACGCCTTCTTGCGCTCGTGCTCGAGCAGCAGCTTCTTGCGGATGCGCACTGACTTCGGGGTCACCTCGACCAGCTCGTCGTCGTTGATGAATTCCAGCGCGTATTCCAGCGTGGTCTCGATCGGCGGGGTGAGAATCAGCGCCTCGTCGGCGCCGGCGGCGCGGATGTTGGTGAGCTGCTTGGCCTTCAGCGGATTCACGACCAGGTCGTTGTCGCGCACATGAATGCCGACGACCATGCCCTCATAGACCTCGGTGGCGTGGCCGATGAACATGCGGCCGCGCTCCTGCAGGTTGAAGATGGCGTAGGCCAGCGCCTTGCCCGAGGCCATCGACACCAGCACGCCGTTGTGGCGGCCGCCGATGGTGGCGTTCACCCGCGGCGCGTAGCGGTCGAAGGTGTGATAGATCAGGCCGTTGCCCGAGGTGGTCGCCATGAATTCCGAGCGGAAGCCGATCAGGCCGCGGCTGGGGATGTTGTAGTCGAGACGCACGCGGCCGCGCCCGTCGGGCACCATGTCGCGCAGCTCGCCCCGGCGCTCGCCAATTTTCTCCATCACCGCGCCCTGGAACTCTTCCTCGACGTCGATGGTGAGATTTTCCCACGGCTCGCACACCTCGCCGTCGATGGTCTTGAGGATCACCTCGGGACGCGAGATGGCCAGTTCGTAGCCCTCGCGGCGCATGTTCTCGATCAGGATCGACAGATGCAGCTCGCCGCGGCCCGACACCTGGAAGCGGTTCGAATCCTCGGTCTGCTCCACCCGCAGCGCCACGTTGTGGATCAGCTCTTCCTGCAGCCGGGCGGCGATATTGCGACTGGTGACGTACTTGCCCTCGCGGCCGGCGAAGGGCGAATCGTTGACCTGGAAGGTCATGGTGATGGTCGGCTCGTCGACGACCAGCGCCGGCAGCGCCTCGACGTTGTCCGGATCACAGATGGTGTCGGAGATGTGCAGTTCCTCGAGGCCGGTGAAGGCAATGATGGCGCCCGCTTCCGCCTCCTCCACCTCGATCTTCTCCAGGCCGTGGAAGCCCAGGATCTGCAGCACGCGGCCGCTGCGCACCTTGCCGTCGGCGTCGATAACGCTGACACGGGTGTTGCGCTTGATCTTGCCGCGCTGGATGCGGCCGATGCCGATGACGCCCACATAGGACGAATAGCTGAGCGCGCTGACCTGCAGCTGCAGCGGACCGTCGATCTGGACGTCCGGCTCGGGCACATGCTCGACGATGGTCTCGAACAGGGCGCGCATGTCGTCGGCGGGCTGGTCCAGGTCCTTGGTCGCGAAGCCTTCCAGCGCCGAAGCGTAGATCACCGGGAAGTCGAGCTGCTCGTCGGTCGCGCCGAGCCGATCGAACAGCTCGAAGGTCTGGTCGACGACCCAGTCGGGACGCGCGCCGGGACGATCCACCTTGTTGACGACGACGATCGGGCGCAGGCCGCGCTGCAGCGCCTTGTTGGTCACGAACCGGGTCTGCGGCATGGGGCCGTCGACCGCGTCGACCAGCAGCAGCACTGAATCCACCATGGACAGCACGCGCTCGACCTCGCCGCCGAAATCGGCGTGGCCGGGCGTGTCGACGATGTTGATGCGCCAGCCTTCCCAGGTGATGGCCGTATTCTTTGCCAGGATGGTGATGCCGCGCTCTTTTTCGATGTCGTTGGAATCCATGACCCGCTCTTCCTGCTCGCCGCGGGTGTCGAGCGTGCCCGACTGGCGCAGCAGCTTGTCGACGAGCGTCGTCTTGCCATGGTCCACATGGGCGATGATGGCAATGTTGCGCAGGCGGCGGATGGTATCGGTCATGGGATAGTTCTATCCGGGATTTGTGAAGGCGCGGTTATATGGGTGGGACTTGCCCGGCGCCATAGCGAATTTTTCGTACCTGCCAAGAATTTACGCACGAAAACGATGGCGCGGCGACACGCCTGATGCTTTTCTGGGCAGAACAAACAAGCCGGGAAAACGGGAGGGGATGCATGGCTCAAGCGGGAGTCCAGGGGGGAACCATCGACGCGTCGGCGCGGCGCTACACGCTGTTCCTGCTGGTGGTGGTCTATACGTCGAGCTTCATCGACCGCAGCATCATCAATATCCTGGTGGAGCCCATCAAGGCCGAGTTCGGCGTGTCCGACACCGCCATGGGCTTCCTGACCGGCTTCGCCTTCGCCATCTTCTACGCCACGCTCGGCCTGCCCGTCGCCATGCTCGCCGACCGCTCGAACCGGCGGAATATCATCGCCTGGGCCGTCGCTATCTGGTCGGGCATGACGGCGCTGTGCGGCGTGGCGCAGAACTTCTGGCAGCTCGCCGCCGCGCGCATCGGCGTGGGCGTCGGCGAAGCGGGCGCCGGGCCGCCTTCCCATTCGATGATCGCCGACATGTACCCGCTCGAGGAGCGCACCTCGGCGATGGCGATCTATTCCTGGGGCATCCACCTGGGCCTGATGTTCGGCGCGCTCGCCGGCGGCTGGATCGCCCAGTTCTTCGGCTGGCGGGTAGCGTTCTACGTGGTGGGATTGCCCGGCATCGTCCTGGCTCTGCTGGTGCGCTTCACCCTGAAGGAGCCACCGCGCGGCGGGGTGGAGCGCACCAGGCATGACGTATCGGCCCATGACCTGAAGGCGAGCTTCCGCCATCTGTGGGCGACGCCGAGCCTGCGCCACACCATCGCCGGCTGCACCCTCGTCGCCTTCGTCGGTTACGGCATCGCCGCCTGGGGAGCAGCGTTCCTGATGCGCTCGCACGGCCTGCAGCCGGGCGAAGTCGGCACCCTGACCGGCGTCATCGGCGGCATCATGGGCATCATCGGCGCGATTACCGCCGGCAAGGTGGCCGACCGGCTCAGCATCAAGGACCCGCGCTGGACGCCGTGGGTGGTCGCCGCCTCCAAGGTGATCACCATTCCGCTGGTATTCCTGTTCTACCTGCCGGACAGCCTCTGGATCGCCATGATCGCGTTCGTGCCGCTGATCGCGCTGGCCGCCACCTATCAGGGCTCGACCTTCGCCATGGTCCAGACGCTGTCGCCCCTCGGCATGCGTTCGCAGGCGTCGGCGATCCTTCTGTTCATCATCAACCTGATCGGCCTGGGCCTGGGGCCGTTGTGCGTCGGCATGCTCAGCGACCAGCTCACGCCCACCTTCGGCTCGGACGCGCTGCGCTATTCGTTGCTGATCGTATCGCTGCTGGGCCTGTGGGGCGCGTGGCACTATTACATGGCGGGCCGCTACTACCGCGAGGATCTCGACATCGCCCACGGCAAGGTCATGGCCTGATGCTATGATGCGCCCCGTCCATCAACGGGGAGGTTGGCATGGCGGAACTGACGGCCGAGGAGATCGGCCTGGTGCGGGAATTGCTCGAGGTCGAGGCGATCAGGAAGCTGATGGTGATGTTCACCCAGCGGATGGACGCCAACCAGCTCGACGAACTGATGGAGTTCTTCGCCGACGGCGCGCGCTGCGAGTTCGGCCACTACGGCGTCTGGGACGGCAAGCCGGCCATCCACGAAGGCTTCCGTGCCCGCGCCGAGGGCAATGGCTGGATGCCCATGAAGGTGCTGCGCGCCAACACCAACCACTGGGTCGAACTGACCGGTCCCGACACCGCCGTGGGCCGCCGCTACCTGCTGAACGGCGCCAGCTTCAAGGCCGCGGACGAGGCGCCGATCAACTATCTGGGCCTCTATGACGAGGAGTACCGCAAGGTCGCCGGCGCCTGGAAGGTGGTGCGCAGCAGCCTCTATTTCTTCTGGCCCAACCGGGAGGTGAAGGAGGGCTTTCCGGCAGGGTTTCCGCCGGCGCGCTAGTCGGGCCGGTTCTGGCTGGACCCGCCCTTCGCGACGCGGCTGCGCCGCTCCTCAGGGCTCTCGGCTGAGGAAAGCCCTACAACCGAGAGTGCTGAGGAGGGCCGCAGGCCCGTCGCGAAGCACGGATGAGTTCGCCCTGTCCCAGGAACCTAGTCGACCGCCGCGACCTGGCCGCCGTCGACGACGATGTGGGCGGCGTTGATCCAGCTGCCGGCCGGGCTGGCGACGAAGGTGATCACCCGGGCCAGTTCCTCGGCGGTGCCGAGGCGGCCGAGCGGGATCGACTTCTCGACGCTGGCGTAGAAGTCGGGCATCTCCTTCTTGCGCTTGTCCCACGAGCCGCCGGGGAACCAGACCGCGCCGGGCGAGATCGCGTTGGCGCGGATGCGCTGCTTGCCGTATTTCTGCGCCAGCTCGTTGGCATAGACGCGCATGGCGCCCTTGGCGGGGCCGTAGGACGAACTGCGGCCGAAATAGTATTTCGAGGCCATGGAGCCGATGAAGGTGATGCTGGCCGCGTTGCTCTCGATCAGCGCCTTCTCGCATTCCTCGACGGCGCGCACGCCCGCCATCATGTCGACCTGGAAGCTCCGCAGCCAGCCATCCTCGCCGCCGGTGAGGTCGAAGCCGCTGGCGTTGTGGATCAGCATGTCGACGCCGCCGAGCGCGTCGAGCGCCGTCCTGCAGAACTCCCGCGTCGCCTGGCCGTCCTCGAGATTGCAGGGCGCGCCGAAAACGGTGCCGCCGCTGCCCGCGGCCTTCAGCTCGCCGACCGCCTTGTCGACGCCCTCGGCACCGCGCGCGCAGATGGCGACCGACGCACCCTCCTCGCGCATCAGGCCCGCCGTGTAGCGGCCCATGCCGCGGCTGCCGCCCAGGATGATCGCCTTCAGGCCCTTGATGCCCAGATCCATGTGCCGTCTCCCGTTTTCTGGTCCGCCGCCAGATTACTGCCTCGGGGATCGGATAAAAGCCCCTTTCCAGCGCAACTGCATAAAAGACGCCGGTTGATCTGGATCATGGGAGAATGGTCGCCAAAGCGGCATTGTCGGGGAAGGAGTGCGACGGGCATCGGACGGGAAATGGCGCGGCGATTGACAGGCTGGCTGGCGGCGGCGGCGCTCGTCCAGCAACTATGGCTCCCGGCGGCGGTCGCGGCGCGGGCTCCCCTGTCCGCCATCGTGATCTGCACCCGCGACGGGCTGGTGAGCATTCCGGGCCAGCCGATACCAGCGGGTGCGCCGGACCGGGCCGGGCTGAAGCACGGCGCCTGCCACGCGGTGTGCCAGGGCTGCGGCGAGCGGCGCCGGCGGCCTACGCGGCGGCGTTGATGTCGCGGGTCTCGAGAATGCGGCGCGGATAGCCGCCGGCGGCGACGCGGATCATCGCGCGGCCGAGTTGCTCGGTGGAGGTCACGGCATCGGGCCAGAGCCGCCCGACCAGCCCGAGCGCGGGCCGCGCCGCCGTATACAGCGCCTGGTAAAGGCGCGTCTTCGAGCGGATGCCGTGCAGCGGCCGGATCAGGCCCGGCCGGAACATGAACGCCCTGAGCGGCAGCTTCAGCAGCGCGTTCTCGGTGCGTCCCTTCACCCGCGCCCACATGATGCGGCCCTGCTCGCTGGGGTCCGTGCCAGCGCCGGATACGTAGATGAAGGTCATGTCGGGGTTGAGCCGGGTCAGCGCATAGGCGGCCGCCATGGTGTAGTCGTAGGTGACGCGCGAGTAGCGCTGTTCGCTCATGCCGGCCGACGAGACGCCCAGGCAGAAGAAGCAGGCTTGCGCTCCGGCCAGATCACCCTCGATGGCCGAGAAGTCGGTGAAGTCCCGGTGCGCGACCTGGCGAAGCTTGGGGCTGTCCGCGCCCAGCGGCGAGCGCACCACGGCGACGACTTCGGTCACGCCGGGATCGGCCAGGCACTCGCGCAGGACACCTTGCCCCACCATGCCGCTCGCGCCGAACAGGATCACCTTCATGGCCACCTCGTGGAGATTGCCTCAGGGCTTTGAGTCTAGGGCCGCGGTCCGCCGCCGCCATGGCGAGTTTCGCCGGGCAGCCATGCCGGGTGTCTGGTGCGAGCGGCGGGAGTCGAACCCGCAAGCCCTGACGGGCGGCAAATTTTAAGTCTGCTGTGTCTGCCAGTTCCACCACGCTCGCGCAGGGCAAACCTATGCGAGCGGAGCGGTTGCGTAAAGCGATGCTGCTTTGGCGGAACGGCCTGCCGGGGACTGTCCTGAACGGTGCCGCGCGCGGTCGGGGAGAAAGCTGGTCGGGCTCCCGCCGGCGCGATCCACGCGGCATGTTCAGGCCAGTCCGCGGCAGGCTCGGGAGATCGATCGAGACCGGGCGGGCTGCCCAGGGAACCGGCGCGAGCGCCGGCTCCCCTCAGGCGAGGCTTACTTTTCGACGGCGGTTTCGATCAGCCGCAGATCCACCAGGCGCACTTCACGGCGCGGGCCTGGGTCTCGTTGGCGCCGCAGGTGTGCGCGACTTCCTCGGCCATGCGCCAATGGCCCTGCGGGCCCGACTGCCACTTGCGGCCTTCGGCGGTCTTCGGGTCGTAACGGGTCGGCATGACGATCGTGCCGCCCTTGTTCGGGCCGGCGGGGGTCCAGGCGGCGCCTTCGCGGTTGCCGTAAACGACGACCGGCTGGGCGCTCGGGCACTGCAGGCCGGTGACCTTGGTGGTCAGCGCCTGCATCTCGGCGATGTGGCTGGAGGCGGGGGTCTCGGCGCAGGCGGCGAGCATGCAGAAGGCCGCGACGGCCGGGATGATGATCTTGTTCATGTTGGCAATCCTCGTCTGTTGCGGGAAGGCGTCATGCCTGCCCGGGTGTTGGTCGTTCGGTAGCGTCAGGGCGGGTATGGTCGGCCTCCCGCCGTGGTCCGCGTTTCGCGGACCGGCGCCACCGGCTTTGCGACCAACATGCCGCCGGCTGTCCGGCGGGCATTTTCAGCTGGATTTCATCCCCTGCCCCAGTCCGGCGCTGCTGCACCGGCCCAAGCCCGAAGCGGGTCTGAAACTCGGGAGGCTACCTGGCCCTGCCCCCATAAGGAGGGCCCGGCACCCCTTTTGGAACCCCGATGGTGTTGGCCGTGGTGGCTCCGTGAAGACAGATGTACCTTTGCTTCAAATTTGATGCAACTTGAAATTGTGTCCGAATTCAGCCACATTCCCCAATTTGGGCAATATTTGGAAATTCCCCATTAGTGTCATTATGTTAAAAACACAACCCAAGATGGAGAATCGCCGCTTTGCGGCGATATTATGTCGTAAATATGGCAGATTTACCCTCTCGCTCCAGTTGAACCAGCGGCCTCGTTCCTGCAAGCATGGCGCGAGAGCGACGATTCGGAACCCGCCGCGAGTGGGCGGCGCGCCGCCTAGGCGGATTCCTCGAACTGGGGCGTTCCGCCGAGCGAGACCGCCAGGTCGAACACCTCCTGGGCAAGCCGGCCGTTGAGGGTATCGTCGGTGGAGCGGATGACGATGCTCGTGCCGCCCCTGCCCTGCCGGTAGAACGGATAGGAGCCGATATCGGCGGACGGGTTGCGGTTCTGCATGTCCCTCAGCCCCGCCGCGATCATGCTCTCGGGCAGATGCAGCAGCACCGAGCGCGAGCGCACCGGCAGACCGCCAGTGAGGCGGTGCTTCAGGCTCTCCAGCATGGCCTGCATGATCAGCGGGATACCGGCGAGGACAAAGACATTCTCCATCTGGAAGCCGGGCGCCTTGGAGATCGGGTTGTCGACCAGCCTGGCGCCGCGCGGGGTGCAGGCCATGCGCGCGCGGGCCGAGGTCAGCCCCTCTGGGCCGTAATATTCCTTCAGTATCTCGTGGGCCTCGGGATGCAGCTCCCACGGCACGCCGAACGCCTTGGCGATGGATTCGGCGGTGATGTCGTCATGGGTCGGCCCGATGCCGCCGGTGGTGAACACGTAATCGAACCTGGCGCGCACCTCGTTCACGGTGCCGACGATGGTGTCCTCGATGTCGGGGATCACCCGGGTTTCGGCAAGCTGGATGCCGCACTGGTCGTTAAGCCATTTGGCCAGATACGCCAGGTTGGCGTCCTGGGTGCGCCCGGACAGGATCTCGTTGCCGATGATCACGAGGCAGGCGGTGACTTTTTTCGCTTCTGTCATGGTCGAGACTATAGCAACGCGGCCGTGACGCTGGCACGACAAAACGGCCGGAAATCAATCCGGCCGCTTCGCCGCGCGCCCCGGAGGGAGGGGGATGCCGAAGCGCGCTGAACTAGTCTGCGGGCGGCGCCTCACTGGTCCTGACGCCGCCGTCGAGCGCGGCGGCGGTCTTGACCAGGTTGACGAACTCGACGCGGTACCCCTGCGTGTCGCTGCCCCGGCCTTCCTGGGCCAGCCGGGCGATGCGGTCGTAGCCGAAGTCGCCGAGATAGTCGCCGTGGCGCAGCTTCTGGCCGAAGGCGGCGACGGCGGCGGCGAACTTGAAGTCGGCCGAGGCCGGACCCGCCTTGTCGAGCATGGCGCGGGCCAGCGGGATCTCGATCAGCTTCGAGGCGTCCTCGCCGGGCAGCTTGTAGCGCAGCTTGACGAAGGCGAACTCGCTGGCCACGGGCGCCGAGGCTGCGGCGGCGGGTGACGAGTAGCGCAGCGGATCCATCTTCAGGCCCTTGCCGCCCACCAGCGCGACCTCGTAGAGCGCGGTCACCTTGTGGCCGGCGCCGATATCGCCGGCGTCGATCCTGTCGTTGTTGAAGTCCTCGGTCCGCAGCATCCGGTTCTCGTAGCCGATCAGCCGGTACTCGGCGACCACCGCCGGGTTGAACTCGATCTGGATCTTGGTGTCCCTGGCGATGGTGAAGAGGGTCGAGCCGACCTGCTCGACCAGCACCTTGCGCGCTTCCTGGATGTTGTCGATATAGGCGTAGCTGCCATTGCCGACGTTCGAGAGCTGCTCGGTCATCTCGTCGTTGAGGTTGCCGGTGCCGAAGCCCAGCACCGACAGCGACACGCCGGTGGACCGCTGGCGGGCGACGTAGTCCTTCAGCGTCTCGACGCGGGTGTCGCCGACGTTGAAATCGCCGTCGGTCGCCAGGATGATCCGGTTGATGCCGCCCTTGATGAACGCTTTCTGGGCGGTGGCATAGGCGAGGCTGATGCCCTGCCCGCCCGCCGTCGAGCCACCGGCCTGCAGCTGCTCCAGCGCCGCGATGACGGCGGCCCGGTCGCTGCCCTTCGTCGGCTCCAGCACCACGCCGGCCGCGCCCGCATAGACGACCATGGAGATGCGGTCGTCGTCGCGCAGCTGGCCCGTCAGCATCTTCAGCGACGACACCAGCAGCGGCAGCTTGTCGGGCGAGTTCATGGAGCCCGATACGTCGATCAGGAACACCAGATTGGCCGGCGGGCGGGCTGATTTCGGCGCCTCGTAGCCCTTCAGGCCCACCTTCAGCAGGTAGGTGTCGGGATTCCACGGCGTGCGTGCCACCTCGGTCGAGACCGCGAAGGGCCGCGTCTTGTCGGCGGGCGGCTGGTAGGCGTAGTCGAAATAGTTAACCAGCTCTTCGACCCGAACCGCGTCGGCGGGTGGCAGCGAGCCCTGGTTCAGGTAGCGGCGTACGTTGGAATAGGCGCCCGTGTCCACGTCGACGCTGAAGGTCGATACCGGTTCGGCCGCCGCCTGCTTCACCGGGTTGCCCTCCATATGGGCGTAGTTCTCGGTGTTGGTGTGCATCGGCTGGTAGCGATAGAAGTCGCCCATGCTGCCCGCGATCGCCGCGGCGGGCGCGGTCGAGGCGATCCTGGCGCGCTTGTCGAACATCACGGGGGCGCCATGGACGTTGCCGGGTTTTCGTGCGGCGGACGCCGTCACCGTCTCCTGCGCCGCTTGTCCCACCATGGGCGGGGGCGGAGGCGGCGGCGCGCGGCGAACTTCGTCCGCCAGTGCGTCATAGGCCAGCAGCTCGGGTTCGGCCGGCATGGGCCGGTCGTCCCGGCCGGCCTCCTGCCGGACAGGCGGCTGCGCGTCGGTGGCAGCCTCGTTCTTCTGGGCGCAGGCCACAAGGCTGGCGACGGCGAGGGAAAGGGCGAAGGCAAGCGAAAGGCGGACGTAAGGATGGCGATGGCTCATGGCAATACTCCCCAGCCACGCAATGGTGGCGTGATACCGCTCAATCCCCCGAGATGGATGTGTCATCGGGGTGGTCCTTTTCCAGTGGGTATCGAAACGATTTCCGAGGAGCCGTCGGGCGCGGGCACGTGCAGGACAACTGTTGTTGCCTCGGAATCGAAATCGGAGTGTTGAACGGGCCGACTGCAATCTTCGAGCGCGCCGGCCCCGCTGTAGGGCGCGCTGAACATCATACCGGCCATACCAACTTGAATTGCTGCGGACCAGATCATCGCCAGGGGATTCATTGCGCGATCCCCCAGGACCCGACATCCGGCAAGTTGAGCACTGGAGTTCGGGTCAGATCGTCGGGGCGAGTGAGATAGGCGAACACCCCGGCCGGCGGCGGGTTGGCGATGGCGAGGCCGATCACCAGCACGGGCCAGCCCATCAGCAAAAGGATCGTCAGCAGGCCGAGCACTCCGGCCAGGGCCTGCCGGGCGGCGATGGAGGGGTATTCGCACCCCCGTCCCTCGCCGCCCCGCCTGCCTGCGCCCGGTTCGGCGTGACGGCGTGCCTGTCCAAAGACGCCACCTGGCGGGTGATCGAATACCGCGCCCGCCTCACCGGTCTTCGCGGCGACGGAACATGCGTTGCCGCCGCGCAGCCTGTCGTGTGTTTGAAGGTTCCAGCTTTCCCGAAAACGGGCGGCCATGGCCGCGGACCGGGTCGTTTCACATGCTGTCGAATTTCTCTGCACCGGACTTCCTCCCCAGGAGCCATTGCGAGGTAACATATTGAAAATGTTACGCCTGTGGGCGCCGATTTCCCGTTAACTCGGGTTCATGGAGGCCGTCTGCGGATTAATTCGCGTTCATGCCGGGATTGCCTTGCACCGCAGGCACTTATAGGGTCCGGCGATGCGCTTTCATGCTCCCCTGGTGCGCGGCACCCTGGTCCAACGTTACAAAAGGTTCATGGCCGACGTGGTGCTGGGCACCGGCGAGACCATCACCGCGCACTGCGCCAATTCGGGCGCCATGGCCGGTCTGAAGACGCCGGGCTCCACGGTCTGGCTGTCGCCCGCCGCCAACCCGGACCGCAAGCTGAAATACACCTGGGAACTGATCGAGGCCGAGGGAGGATTGGTGGGCATCAACACCGCCTATCCCAACCACATCGTCGCCGAGGCGATCGGAATGGGTGTGGTCGAGCCGCTTGCCGGCTACGCCTCGCTGCGCCAGGAAGTGAAGTACGGAAAGAACTCGCGCATCGACATCCTGCTGGAGGATCCGGCGCGGCCGCCCTGCTATGTGGAAGTCAAGAACGTGCATCTGCGGCGCGACGGCACGCTGGCCGAGTTCCCCGACGCCGTCACCGCACGCGGCGCCAAGCACCTGGTCGAACTTGGCGACATGGTCGAGGCCGGCCACCGTGCGGTGATGGTCTACCTGGTCCAGCGGATGGACTGCGACCGATTTGCAATCGCCGCGGACGTCGACCCGGCGTATGATGCAGGCTTGACGGCAGCACGCGGGCGCGGCGTTGAAGTCCTGTGCTACGCCTGTAGACTGACCACGGAAGAAATTACCGTTGACCGGGCGCTCGCGCTCGCTATCTAAGCGCCGGGTTTGAAGGGTACCAAATGAACGACCAGAGAGTTGGCGAGATGCGCGCCGGTGGCATCAAGATCCACGGGCGCGAGGGCTTCGAGGGCATGCGGGCGGCCGGCCGCCTCGCCGCCGACACGCTCGACTTCATCGCGCCGCACGTCCAGCCGGGCGTGACCACCGGCGAGCTCGACAGGCTGTGCCACGAGTTCATCGTCGACCGCGGCGGCATTCCGGCGCCGCTGGGCTACCGCGGCTTCCCCAAGAGCATCTGCACCTCGATCAACCACGTGGTCTGCCACGGCATTCCGGGCGACAAGCAGCTGCGCGACGGCGACATCGTCAACATCGACGTCACGCCCACCGTGGACGGCTGGCACGGCGACAGCAGCCGCATGTACCTGGTCGGCGAGGTGTCGTTGAAGGCGAAGCGCCTGTGCGACATCACCTTCGAGGCGCTGTGGCGCGGCATCCGCCAGGTGAGGCCCGGCGCGACCCTGGGCGACATCGGCCACGCCATCCAGAGCTATGTGGAAGGCGAACGCTGTTCCGTCGTCCGCGACTTCTGCGGCCACGGCCTGGGCAAGATCTTCCACGACGCGCCCAACGTGCTGCATTACGGCGATCCGCATTCGGGCGTGATCCTGCGGCCCGGCATGTTCTTCACCATCGAGCCCATGGTCAATCTGGGCCGCTACGACGTGAAGATCCTCTCGGACGGCTGGACCGCGGTGACCCGCGACCGGTCGCTGTCGGCCCAGTTCGAGCATTCCATCGCCGTGACCGACACCGGCTACGAGGTGTTCACCGCCTCGCCCCGCGGCCTGGACAAGCCGCCCTACGACGTCTGACCCGCCTGCCGTCGGGTTGGGGGCCGTGACGGACGAAAAGCCGCATCATCTCGGACACCGACAGCGCCTGCGCGAGCGCTTCATGAATGGCGGCGCGTCATCCATGCCCGACTACGAAGTGCTGGAGATGCTGTTGTTCTCGGCCCTCTCGCGCGGCGATACCAAACCGCTGGCGAAAGCCCTGATCGACCGTTTCGGCAGTCTCGCCGACGTGCTGAGCGCGCCGCCCGAGCGGCTGATGGAGGTGAAGGGCGTCGGCGACGGCATCGTCGCGACCCTGAAGCTGGTGCGCGAGGCGGGCCTGCGCCTGACGCGGGCGCAGGCGCTGGGCCGGCCGGTGCTCGGTTCCTGGGCCGCCGTGCTGGAATACTGCCAGGCGGCGATGGCCTACGAGAACCGCGAACAGTTCCGCATCCTGTTCCTCGACCGCAAGAACACGCTGATCGCCGACGAGGTGCAGCAGACCGGCACCATCGACCACACGCCGGTCTATCCGCGCGAGGTCGCCAAGCGGGCGCTGGAGCTGGACGCGACCGCCGTGATCCTGGTGCACAACCATCCGTCCGGCGACCCCAACCCCAGCCGAGCCGACATCGAGATGACCAAGAAGGTGGTGTCGGCGGCGGCGGCGCTGGGCATCGTGGTGCACGACCACCTGATCATCGGGCGGGGCACGCATTCGAGCTTCAAGACGCTGGGACTGCTGTGACGATCCCTCATTTCGTTGCCGCCCCGGCAAAAGCCGCGATGATAGGATTTTGGTAGGCAAGATGTCCGAGGAAATTGCCATCGAAACGCTGTCAGAGGCCGAAATCCCCGACACTGTGGCGCTCTGGAAGCTCTGCAATCTGACGCGGCCCTGGAATGACCCCCATGCCGATGCGGTCTTCGCCCTAGGGCCTGTTGAGATTCAGGATTCCCCCTGAGGCTTGAATGTGATTCAAGCTTTGGATGGAACGCTACGTACTGACGGACGCCCAATGGGCGAAGATGGAGCCGCACTGTCTGGGGAAGCCGACG